>CAJSZV010000015.1 GCA_910574345.1 Clostridiaceae bacterium
AAATTACTCTGGATAATTCACGGTACTTTGACTACAACTATATCTTGTATCTATAGGCGGCTCCCAAGCATTAAAATAAGAACAGATTTCAGGTGGCTCTCAAGCTTTAAATTAGTGGCTCCCAAGCTTTAGAATAATCAGAATATCAAGGACAGGCAGCAGATGAATTGGCCGCCGGAAAAATTAAGTCTGTTGATGAATTTCAGCCGGCAGAACTTTACAGACAACCTGAACCGATGCAGGAGGCTGAACAGCGGGGACACGGAATTATACAGCAGGCGGCTGAGGAAATCAAACCAGAAGATAAAATTCAGCCATTGGCACCTCCCAGGCAGACCAAACCGGCGCAGGAGCCGGAACACCCCTCTGAGCCGGTCATAGAAGCGCCGCCCACTGTCCCCTATTCGCTGGGCGACAAGCACTATGACACCTTGGAGGAATCCATAGCCGACCTGAAAAATCCCGACAAGGATTGCAGCTACACGCCGGATACGCTCCTGGCAGACATTGACGGCTTTGTGCAGACCTTTCATAAAGGCTTCGCGTGGTATCACGACCCCTTTTGTACTATCGTGTTCCCCCACATCTCCAAAGTGCAGTTTGAGTTTGTCCGGCAGCGTTTTGAAAGCATTTCTTCCGCAATGGCGGACTTATTAAATCAAATGGAAAGGACAATAAATGTATGAGCAGTTATCGAAAAAAACGCCGTCCGCCCGGTACGGAGCGCACGGAACAGCAGAACCTTTTAACAGAAACACAGTATGCGAACCCCGGCGTACAGCGCGACTTATCCAGCAACCAGCTTACTTCCGGCCTGCCCTACCAGCGGCCCGTGGAGCCGGAGGACGTTGACCGCCTGATCGCCAAGTGGGACGACCGCCTGCTGACCCCTCTGGTAGTCAGCTTCCGGGACGGCAAATTTAACGTAGTGGACGGGCAGCACCGGATCGCCGCCATGCGGAAGATGGCAGACGGCGGCAATGTAACCGTCCCCTGCCTGATTTACACCGGTTTGAGTTACGAGCAGGAAGCCGAACTGTATTTCAAGCTGGATCAGTCCAAAGGCCGGCTGCGGCTCTCCCACGCCACAAAAGCCCTGCTGGAGTCCGGCACGGATGCCGAGGTGCTGGAAATCAAGCGGCTTGTGGAGGCGGCGGGTTTTGTGTGGGTGCTGGATAAGAAAAGCGGCGACGCTTATGAAATCCTCTCTACCCGCGCCATCATCAACGCCTACCGGCTGCTGGGCGGAGCGGCTTTTTCCCGCCTGCTGGTATTACTGGACAGCACATGGCACGGCGCGTCCATCTCCCTCCGTGCGTCTATGCTCTCCGGCATGGCGCTGTTTCTGAAAACCTATGAAACCGAACTGGACGACCGTTCTTTTATCAAGCGGCTGTCTGCGGTTGACCCGGAAGAAATCATCCGGCGCGGCAAGATGGACTTCTCCACCAATAAAGCCGCCCTCCGCTTTGCCCGCGTCATTCTGGAAAAGTATAACAGCCAGCAGCGCGGCGGGCGCAAGCTGCCCTACCGCTTCAAGGGCTGATGGGAAAACGTACATAGGAGCCGCAGACTATCCCGTCTGCGGCCCTTTTCATTGCAAGGGAGGTTTGTATGGACACAGTAACGAAAGAGCCAAAATCCCCCACTGTGGAGCCGTCCGAGCAGGGCTACCAGCTTACCATCGGGCGCGACACCATCCGGGTGGTCAGTGTTTTCAGCGGCACAAGGACGGCAAGCGAAGCCATCCACGAAGCCGCCGTAAAGAAAATCCTTTACGACACAAGCAGTTAAAATATGTGTGCAATATCGTCAGAAGCAGCAGGCTGTCAGCTTGACTTTAACGCTTTAATGTGGTATAGTATAGATGACAGACGAGCATAAACCCTGTTGTTTCTCGGACTGATAAGGAGGCAGTTTTATGAGGGAACAACAGAATTACAGAGCCGCTATCTATTGCCGGCTTTCTTCCGAAGATGGGGCCGACCACGAATCTATGAGCATTGGGAACCAGCGGGCATTGCTGGCCGAGTATGTGCAGAAACAGGGCTGGGAGGTTGTCGATACCTATATCGACGACGGATTCTCAGGTACGAATTTTGATCGTCCCGGCTTTCAGCGGATGATTGCCGACATTGAAAAAGGGCGCATCAACCTGGTCATTACCAAAGACCTCTCCCGCCTTGGCCGTAACTACATCATGTGCGGGCAGTACACCGAGATTTATTTCCCGGAGCGCCATGTACGCTACATTGCCCTGAACGATGGCGTTGACACGCTGAACCAGACCAGCAGCATGGATATTACGCCGTTCAAGCACATCCTAAACGATATGTACGCCAAGGATATTTCCACAAAAATCAAGTCCACGCTCCATACCAAAGCAAGACGCGGTGAATACCTTGGCGCACTCGACCCCTACGGCTACCTGCGGCATCCTGACGATAAGCACAAGCTGATTATCAACGAGGAAACCGCGCCGGTTGTCCGGCGGATGTTTGAAATGTGCGCGGCAGGGATTGGGGCAAGGAGCATTGCAACAACCCTGAACAACGAGGGTATCTTATCCCCCAAGGAATATACACGTTTCCGTAAGCACAATCCTGAACGGGATGGCGAGTTTGAACGCCGCCACTTCTGGACACGGACTTATGTACATTTCATGCTTCAAAACGAAATCTATGTGGGGAGCATGGTGCAGGGGCGGCAGTACACGCCATCCTACCGAAGTAAAAAAAGGGAACCTATCCCTAAAGAAGATTGGGTAGTTGTTCCTGATATGCACGAACCGATCATATCCCGCGAATTATTTGATGAAGCACAAAAAAGACTGATTGCGCGGAAAAAGACCATTAAAGCCAAAGACGAGCCGGCGCTGTTTGCAGGACTGTTTTACTGCGAAGCCTGCGGAACATCCATGAAGTTGGGTGTCAGCCAGCAGAAGTATTTTTACTATATGTGCGGGCGCAGTCAGGCGATAGGGACAGTAGCTTGTTCCAGCCACTATATTAACCGTGACACGCTTTATCAGGTGGTTCAGGAGGATATTCAGCGCAATGCCAGACTGTTCAGCGAGGACACCGAGAAAGCAGCACAGAAACTGATGGAACTGAAATGCGCCGATCAGCAGAAACAGACCGCGACAATGAAGCGCGACCTGGCATCAGCAAAGAAGCGGCTGGCTGACTTGGATATGAAGCTGAAACGCACCTACGAGGACAATATGAGCGGCAAGCTGCCCGACCACATCTTTACCATGTTTATCGCAGATTACGATACGGAACGGGCAACGCTGAAAGCGAACATTGCAGAGATGGAAAAGGCACTGGAAAAGGTTCGGGATACCAAGGCCGATATTGACCGCTTCGCTGACCTTATCCGAAAATACACCAGCTTTGAAAAACTCGACCGCTTCATGCTTCATGAACTGATTGACCGGATTACGATTTACGAAACGCCAGGTATGGGGCGCTGCCGCAAGGGTAAGGAAAAGCGCATTACCATCTACTACAAATTTGTCGGGGCTATCCAATAATAGAAAAACGGCATCCCTTATGGATGCCGAAAAAAATCACTTGGCTTTACGTCTATTTGTCATATCATCATCATGGGACAATCTCTCATATAATGCCGTGATTTTCTCCTGCTCCAACCGCTTCTCGCTCATAGCGAACTCCCTTCAAGCGGCTGGCTCGTTTGTGGTGTGCCTATTATACCACAGTCAGCACCGTTTGTCACGGCTTCGCGCTGAATTAAACGTAGAATTTTGTCATTGATTGTCTCCTGGGCGGTGTCGCTGAAATGCACCCGGACTTTGTAGGTGGTGGAACCGATACGACGGTAGATGATGGAGGTCTTTGCCTCTGCTGGTTGAATGATAGCTATTGTGTACCTTCCTTTCTTGCGGTAGGTCGCAACCCGTAGTATGATTTTGGTGGACATTCCAGGCAAACAAAAACCAGCCCCCGGTTGCGTAATGTCGCTTGCAACCGAAAGCTGGCTTGTATACCTGTCTACTTTTATCGTGAAAGGACGATGGTTTCACAGTGTCCAGATCATCCTCTCACTAATAGGAGAAAAACCGAGGGCAAAGCGGAACCATTTTCAGAAAGATTTTGAAAAATTCTTCTTGCGCCCCAGTTTGTTCGCCTAATTCTATTATACGGTCAAATTAGGCCAGACCGAAAAAATATGGCGATAATGCAAGATTGGCCTATGCTGACCCGGAAAATTGCAAAAATGCAAGATGAAATCAGAACGCGCAAAGCGCGTTCTGATCCGCAACAAAACAACGCAAACCACAGAACCACATCGAAAATTCTTCGTTCTGATCTTGGAACGTGCTGGCGGTCAAAATGTCCAGCACCACCATGCCGAAAATCAGAAGTGCAAAGTGCACACTTGATTTTGTCGTAACGTGGCCGACATTTTGTCGCTCACGTTTTTGCCAAACGAATACCATCGTTCTTCCAAGTATATTATGGGCGAAATCGAAAAAAACAGGCTAATGGCATGACAGCCCCATTTCAAAAAACATGACACCGCCCCTCGGATACGCTTCGAGCGACAATTTATCGCTCGAAGTTGTGCGGATGTTGCTATCACCCCCTCCTATAGCACCCTCATTCACCACAAACGAGCAAGCCGATATGTTGTATTAGGTGAAATCTCAAATTCACCCTTTACAACATACATCTTTGTAAAGCTGATAGGAACTTGTCTGGTCACTTCTCATGCAGACATAAGGAAGCCCTCGCTGTATGGCAGACAGTGAGGGCTTATTTTCTAGCGCTTTACAAACTGCTTATCAAATTCCGGATTGAAATAATAGAAATTCTTTTCATCCAAGCTGTCCTTGATTTTTTCTAAGGCTTCTCCGAATCGTTGAAAATGAACGATTTCCCGCGCTCTCAGAAATTTCAGGGGCTTTCTTACATCCGGGTCATCGATCATGCGGATCAGGTTATCATAGGTGGCACGGGCTTTTTGTTCCGCAGCCAGATCTTCTGTCAGATCGGCTATGGCATCTCCCTTTGACTGAAATTCGCAGGAATTAAAAGGTACACCGGATGCCGCCGTTGGCCACAGGCCGGCAGTATGGTCGATATAGTAGGCATCAAAACCGCAGGCTTTGGCCTGTTCTACATTCATGTTTTTAGTGAGCTGATAGATAATGGCGCAGATCATCTCCAGATGGGCCAGTTCCTCTGTTCCAATATCCGTCAAAAGTCCGCCGGTTTCTTTGCATGGCATAGTGTACCTTTGGGAAAGATAACGCATGGAGGCCGACAGTTCTCCGTCAGGGCCGCCGAACTGGCTGATAATCAGGGATGCAGTCTTAGGGCAGGTGCTGGTAATGTGCACCGGAAATTGAAGACGTTTTTCATAACTCCACATTATTTACACACCTCCTTGCAGAAGGGAACTGTTGTTGGCGGCCGTGTCCCAAGGAATGGGGCCATCGCTCCAACTCCAATGTTTCTGGCCGGGATAACAGGTGTCCGCGGCAGAACTTCCATTAGAATCCAGGTTAATGCAATGGCAGGTCAGAGGTTCGAAGTCCTGGGAATACTGTTTGAGAAGCTCAAGACGTTTCTCGTGCTTTTCCTGGTAAAGATTAAGGGCATTGATGTCTAAAGGATGGGTATCCAGATACAGCCTCAGATCGTCTAAAAAGAAACTGACTTCATTGATTTCTTTTAAAAGAACATTGCGGTCACTCATGGTTCTCACCTCCTGTCACATAAAAAGGGAGATCAAGACATGGAAATATGGTTCCCTGTTCCAGCGCTTTGCAGGCAGCGTAAGGCTCTTCCCATGGCTGCAAAGGAATCGTAGCTATGGCCAGAGGCAACCGGGGGATAGTATTCATTGATTGAGTATGACTGTCCATAAAAATATTCTCCTTTCTCCATAGATTCAAGTGTCATTATAGTATGTGGAGAAACAGAGGATTTAGATTGGGAGATTGCTGTCAGGGCTTTGGCTGAGAAAGCGTTTTGTGTGATATTAATGCTCAGATATTCAGGAGGGCAGAAAGGTGTCCTCAAATATTTGAGGACAAAAAATAGGAAATCCTGAATCTGCCGGACTTCCCAATGTATAATAAAAAGCGCGAGACGGGATTCGAACCCGCGACCCTCGCCTTGGCAAGGCGATACTCCACCACTGAGCCACTCGCGCATCAAAAAGATATGATTATTCTACCATATCTTTTTTTTAAAATCAATACTTTGTGGAAAGATTTATTTTCCAATATTGATTTTAGTGAGTAAGTCTTCCTGCAGAACCTGAGAAAAATTCAATCCCATAGAGATAGCCGCCTCATTAAGCCATTCGGGAATCGTAAGTGTTTTTTTAATATTTCCCTCTTTTAAATAGAGTGTTGGAGTTGTCATTTACTTAATTTCATGATGTTGGGGTCAAAAGGTTTTTTGACCCCTTTGATACCGGATTGCTTGATGATCTTACGGAGACATTCCGCCGCTGCTTTTTGATCTTCCAGAGAAGCCGGTTACAATGTTGCATGGATATAGTATATCATGTTTATCATGCAAAATCTATACCCTGCCATGTATCCCATCATGCAGCCATCCCATCATGACGCCTGTTTTTATCCATTTTCTCCGGCCCCATGAATTGTACATGGATGTTACGGCTGGTCTTTTCTCCAATTATTGCTGAATGCCTTCTGTTCCGACTCCACATGTCCTCTGTGTCCGTACACGGTGCACGCGTTCAAAGCACTCTCTAAAGCGGCAAACTCCTCATCTGTGAGGGTCACGTTACAGGCACCCAGGTTCTCAAGAATGCGCTCCTGGTTCTTGGAGCCGGGGATGGGAACCACATTGGGATATTTGTGGAGCATCCAGGCCAAGGAGATCTGTGCGGCCGTGGCAGCCTTGGTTTTGGCATACTCCCCAAGGATATCTAAAAGAGGTTGATTGGCCGCAAGATTTTCCTTAGAAAGCTGGGGCACGAATTTGCGGACGTCATCCCCTTCAAACTTAGTATCGACAGTTACCTTCCCTGACAATAACCCGCTTGCAATAGGTGAAAACGGAACAACGCCGATATGATTTTCGATACAGTATGGAAAAATCTCTTTCTCACAGTCCCGCTCCACCATGGAATATAGGTTCTGAACCGCTGATACGGGAGTGATTTCATGGGTTTTTCTCAAGGTATCTACAGAGACCTGGGACATACCCCAGCCCCGGATCAGGCCTTTTTGGATCAGTTTTCCCATAACTTCGGCGATGGTCTCCACCGGGACCAGATCATTGGTTCTGTGGAGATAATACAGATCCACATAGTCCGTTTTAAGCCGGTTCATGGAAGCGGTCAGATGATCTAAGACGGCGTCATAGGGTGTCCGGCCTTCCTCAAGCTCTTCGGGGCAAAGATGAAATTTGGTGGCAAGAACCACGTGCTTGCGAAAGGGAGCCAGGGCCTTTCCCACAAGTTCCTCATTGTGGCCCGGATAGAACATTTCCCTTCCATAAGTTTCCGCAGTGTCAAATAAGGTGCAGCCAAACTCATAGGCCTTCTCTATGGCATGAAGGGAATACTCCTCCTCCGGAACTTTTCCGTATCCATGTGAAAATCCCATACAGCCCATACCGATCTCAGACACTTCCAAAGTTCCCAGCAATCTTTTTTTCATGATAATTCTTCCTCCTACTGTTTTTAAATTTAGTTCTTGAGTTTATGGTTTGATTGTAGCGGATAATTTCTTGACAAGGAAGTGCAGGAAAGTTAGAATGGTTTTAACTAAAAGTTTAAAGACAAGGAGGGGCAGATATGTACAATCCTTTGTTAGATACCATGATAACCGTGGCAGAGTGCGGAAGTTTTCTGAAAGCGTCAGAGAAACTTTACATTTCCCCCACTGCCATTATGAAACAGATCAATCAGCTGGAAAGTCATATCGGGCTTCCCCTGTTTGTCCGTACCAGCAAAGGGGTGGTTCTTACCCAGGCGGGTGGGTCTGTGTATAAAGATGCTAAGGATATTATAAAGCAGTCCCGGGAGGCAGTATGGCGGGCTTACAAGGCGGAGAAGATAGATCAGATCCTTATCCGCGTGGGAACATTGATTCTTTATCCCTGTAAAGTTCTTATGGATCTGTGGAATGAATGCAGCGGTAGGTATCCGCAGTTTAAACTAAGAGTTGTTCCTTTTGAAGATACCAGCACGGAGACGGCATTCTCCAATGTGGGGAAGGCATATGATTTGATGACAGGCCCTTTTGATTCTGTTCACACGGCAAGATTTAACCGTTTTCAGGAACTGGGCCGGTATCATTTCTGCATTGCCATGCCGGGAGGGCACCGTCTTTCCGGGAAAACATCTCTGACTTACGAGGATCTTCATGGAGAGCGGCTTATGATACAAAAAGTCGGCAACAGCCCTATCAATGACCGGATCCGTGCCGACATAGAAAAAGGACATCCGGAAATTGCGATCCAGGATATCCCATGTCACTATGATCTGGAAGCATTCAACCGATGTGAAGAGGAAGGAACCCTGCTTCTAAGCCTGGAGAGCTGGGGGGATGTGCACCCGTCCCTGATTTCGGTTCCATTGAGGGTGGAGCATACCATTCCTTATGGAGTGATCTATTCTGCGAAGGCAAGCCAGGAGACAAGGCATTTTCTCCAGATCCTTCAAAAAAATGCAGCCAGGGATATGGCATAGGCGGCCATGACCAGAAAGACAGCGGTCCACAGCATCTGTTCCCGCCGGGTGAAGCCCACCTGAACTCCTTTTACGGCCCAGTATAGGAGCTGCCGGAAAAGTCGATACGGTAATCATCCTGAATCATGCCGGAGGGTTCCCGGTACTGGCTTTCGTTCTGAACACCCATACCGTTTTCCGCCACAAACCATTCTTTGCTGCCGTGCTCCTCCCGCATCCGAATGGCAAAATCATAGATGATTCTTGGATAAATCTACCAGCCGCGGAAAGGATTCATCTTCTTTCCGGGCATGTCAAACTCTTCATAATAAAAGGCTGGGATGGAAGGGGGCGCCCTCTCTGACCGCATTCACCCGGCCCGTATTCCTCATACCAGACATCCCGATGTGCTTTGTACCAGGCGTCCATAAAGGAATCCTGCATTTCTTTTTAATAGATCATTTATGGTTTAATGCCGCTGTTCCTTATTGCTGAACACCTCACAGAACCTGGCTGCGAAGGAAGGAGGCTCCTGTCCGGCATAAAGATGAGAGATATCCCCTATGCGGAGGGCGCGGAAGGAAGCGATGCCCTGCTGGCGCTCTTCCGATACGATCTCTGTCACTGAAGTGGGGGCAAGTGCGATTCCGTGCCATAAGATGAAGGGGGACACATTCCACAGGTGAGAGAGAAGGGCGCAGATAATGCCAAAATGGCAGTAGCAGGCTATGGTCTTGGTATTCTCCTGAACTACCCGGTAGTGGCGGCTTTCCCTTACATATCCGTAGGTTTCTAAGAGGCTGTCAAACTCGCGGCATACATGGTCATAGACAGAGACGGCGTCTCCGCTTTGGGCCACGGCAGACCGGCGCCAATCCTCCGGATCCATATATTCTGAATGTTTTGTCCAGTAAGAGGGAACCATATCCCAGATCACATTGGGGGCTGAATACTGTTCCCCCTCTTTGGCGGCATTAGGAAAAGCGTCCAACAGTTCTTTAGAAAGGCTGGGATCGGTCTTTGCCGGAAACTCCATGAGCCAGTCAAGTACTTTGGCCTCTTTGCCCAATGCTTTAAGGGAGTAGGAGGCAGTATCTTTGGCTCTGCCTAAAGGTGACATAAAGCAGTCGTCAATCTTCATGGACGGGGCGGTCAGAGCTAAAAGAGCGGCTTCCCGGCGGCCTTTTTCGGTTAAGGAGTCATGGTCATAATCAGGATCTCCGTGTCGGATGAAAAGAATTCTCATATCGGTATCTCCATTCACTTTGTCATTGACATCTATCTTAGCAAAGGAAAAAAAGTGTGTCAAGAAGGCTTCAGACGCTGTCTTCCCCTATTGCCATTTCGTCCTAAATTCTTTATAATTAGGGAGATTAAAAGATGCAGGGGTCAAAAGACCTTTTGACCCCTGATGCCTGGGGATTGCTCCTGGCATCATTAAAATTATGTAAGGTGAAAGACAGGTGATAACATGAATATAGTTTGTTCTCCCTCCGGTATCGTCAGCCCCTTCCGACCGGGCCAGGGAATCATGGATATAGCAGGCGCAGGCTTTGAAGGCATTTCCCTGGAGCTTGCCATGTGCTGCTCCGGCCATGAGCTGGAACATTTCGGCGAAGAAAGCCAAAAGGAGAAAGAAAAAGAAGAGCAGCAAAATGCTCTGGACAGAGGAATTAAGAAATTTCCTCCTATCTCGGAGCATCCTCAGGGAATGAGTCGGTTTTTTGAAAAAATGCTCGGTTCCTGCCGGGAAAAGAACCTCCATGTTTTTGTTATGACGGCTCCCTCTCTGCCCAGGGATACCAAGCGGGAAGACATGGTCCCTGTGCTTAAGAGTCTCCATGAGGAGGCCATAAGATATTGCAAAAGCCTTGGCTGCAGTTACCTGGTGATCCGCCCCCTGACATATGTCAGGGGAAGCGAGAAACTGTGGCAGCTGAACCGGGAGTATTACTTAGGGCTGGCGGATCTGGCTAAAGATCATGGAGTGATGATTCTTTTGGAGAACCAGTTTGTCCTGCGAAACGGACAGGCCGTGCGGGGAGCCTGTTCCGATGAAACCGCGGCGGCCCGGTGGGTTGATGAGTTGAACCGGGAGGCAGGAGAAGAGCGGTTCGGCTTCTGTATGAATGTGGGGGTATTAAGCCTATGCGGACAAAGCATGTATGAGTTTGCCGTTACCATGGGGCAGCGCATCAAGGCCGTGATCCTGGGGGACTGTGACGGATACCACGAGGGGTACATGCTTCCCTTTACCTCCGTCTGCTCCGGCCAGCCGAGAACCGACTGGCTCAGTCTCATCCGGGGCCTTAGGCGCATTGGGTTTGACGGACAGATGATTTTGAATATGTCGGACACGGCGGCGGTATTTTCGCCTCTTTTAAGGCCTCAGCTTATGGCTCTTGCAAAGGCGGTGGCAGAGTACTTTAAGTGGCAGGTCCAGATTGAAGAGCTCTTAAAGAAATACGATTCCATCGTGCTTTTCGGCGCGGGAAATATGTGCCGCAACTATATGAAATGCTATGGGGAGACCTATCCGCCTCTTTTCACCTGCGACAACAATGAGAGGATATGGGGGACAACCTTCTGCGGCCTTGAGGTAAAGCCTCCGGAGGCCTTAAAGGGCCTTCCTGAAACCTGCGGAATCTTTATCTGCAATATTTATTACCGGGAGATCGAGAAGCAGCTGCGGGATATGGGAATCAACCATATTGAGTTTTTCAATGACGAGTATATGCCCACATTTTATTTTGACAGGCTGAAGGGAGTATAAGGGATGCTTGAGATTGGCGTACAGACAAAGAATGCGGTGGAGGATCAAAACCCGGCGGAAGGATTCCGGATGCTTAAAAGGGCAGGTTTTTCCTGTGTAGATTTCAGCCTGAATTACTATTTGACCAACAAGACTCTCTACCGTATGGAGCAAAACCATTTTTTTGACAAGACCAGGGGAGAACTGGAGGATTATTTTACCCCTCACAAAAGGGAGGCCCAGGCGGCAGGCATCCGGATTCACCAGATGCATATGCCCTATCCCATCTATATGCCTAACGGCAAGAAAGAGCTCAATGATTACCTGTGGAATGTCATGGCCCCAAAGAGCATGGAGCTCTGCTCCTTCTTTGAGTGTTCCTACATTGTGATTCACGGGTTTAAACTGGCTAAGAATCTGGGGTCCGAGGAGGCGGAGTGGAGTGAGACAGAACGTTTCATCCATTCCATCGCCCCTATGGCAAAGGAGATGGGGATCACCATCTGTATTGAGAATCTTTACAGCAGCGTGGGCAAACATATCGTAGAGGGGCCTTGCTGCAATGTAGGCAAGGCCGTGGAGCGGATTGACCGGATCAATGACCGGTACGGGGCAGAGGTCCTTGGGTTCTGCTTTGACACGGGCCACGCCAATCTTGCCAGGCTGGATTTTGAGGACTTTATGACAAGGCTGGGACACAGACTCAAGGTGTTCCATATCCATGACAATGATGGGGTGGGGGACCTTCATCAGATTCCCTTTACCTTTACCAAGACCAGGGAGAATCAGCCTTCCACGGACTGGGAGGGATTTGTGAGAGGGCTAAGGGCTATGGGGTTTGACAAGGTCTTAAGCTTTGAGACAGCTCCGGTTCTCAGCGCCTTCCCTCAGGATATGAAGGAGGATGTGCTGTCTCTCATTGCAAAGATCGGGAAGCATTTCGCAGGGGAAGCCGGTTTGTGATGTGATTTTTAATATAAAACGCGGAAGCAAAAATAACTAAGGAGGACTACCAAATGAAAATCCTAATCACAGGGTTTGCCCCCTTTGGCGGCGAATCCGTCAATCCGTCATGGGAGGCGGTGGGGGGTCTGCCGGATGAATTTCAGACTTTAAAGGGAGAGCAGGTGACTCTTGTAAAACATGAGATGCCCGTATCCTATGACCGCTGCGGCCAGATTATAAAGGAACTTATAGAACGGGAAAGACCGGACTGTACCATCTGTGTAGGGCAGGCAGGCGGCAGAATGAGTATTGAAGTGGAGCAGATCGCCATCAATATAAAAGATGCCCAATCCCCGGACAATGACGGAAAAACATACAGGGGGGAGCCGGTTATTGCGGGAGGTCCGGACGGCAGGTTTGCAAAGCTTCCGGTGCGGGATATGGTATCCGCCTGCCGGGCGGCGCAGATTCCCGCAAGGGTCTCTTTCTCAGCCGGGGCTTACGTGTGCAATTGTCTGATGTATCATGTACTGGAATTGTCTGAAAAGCGCTACCCAAATATGAGGGGAGGTTTTATTCATGTACCTTATGAGTGCGGACAGGCTGCAGTTCAGGAAAAAGCAAAGCCTTCCCTTCCCCTTGCCATGATTACAGAAGGAATTTTGGAATGCCTGAAAGCTTTGTAAGAGCAGAGAATAAAAATCAGCAAAATACAGAAATTAAAAACGGCAGCTTTTTAAACATGGACAAATTTGAAAAGATTGGTTATAATGGTAACACATATGCAAAAATGGGAAATGGGGTGAAGATATGGGATACAAGAAATCCGTGTTCCAAAGTCTGGCCATGGTGACTCAGCTGGGACTTTGTGTGCTGACGCCGATTCTGTTTTGTGTTTTTGCAGGCAGCTACATCGATTCCAGGTACGGAACGAAGACGCTGGTATTTCTTCTGGTTTTAGGAACCCTTGGAGGAGGGAGGGGCGCATACATGATGGCTAAGCGCCTGATCGATCAGGAGGAGAAGGAAAAGGAAAGGGAGCGGAAAGAACAGATCGAACGCGTACTGAACGATCAGGAACATTCTGTGACCAGACCCAAGACGCCAGGAAGGATCCGTTCCGCCAGGGAAAAGGAAGACATTGGTAGGGACAGGGAGGAATGATATGAGCAGCCATTTAAAACACCTTGTTCTGGAGATGTCCATAGGGATGTTTGCTTATGTGCTTATTCTGGGAGTTTTTGCGGCGATATTTCATAATGGCCTGGAACATATGGGCTTTGCTTTGGGCCCTGTGCTGCTGGGGCTTTTTCTTGGCTTTGCGGCAGATGTAGGGATGCTGGTTCATATGGCCTGTGTCACCGAGAAGGCTGCCGACAGCCAGGATGAGGTGTACGCCAACAAAACTACGGTGATACAGTCTGCTGTACGCAGAGTGGTGTTTGTCATCGTACTGTTTGTCCTGGGAAGCCGTCCGCAGATTGATGCGGTGGCTATGGTCATCGGGGCTCTTGGCCTCAAAGCCGGCGCGTTTTTACAGCCGGTTGTTCACAGAACTTTTTTCCGGGAAGAGGAACAAAGACCGGAAAAGGGTACCACGGAAGAAAGGAGGAAGGTGTATGGGAATGATGAAAATTCCGATGGTAGTCCAGGAACCTGATTTTATGATTCATGGTGTATTAAAATTTGAAGCCTTTGGCCAGGAACTGTGGATTACAGACACGACTGTAGGGTCATGGATCATTACAGCAGCATTGCTTCTTATAGGTTTTATTGCCAACAGGAAGCTGAAGGCAGCCGGGGACAACGACATTCCAGGCGCATTTCAAAGCATGCTGGAGATGGGAATGGAAGCTCTTGAGAATATGGCTCAGGGGATTCTGGGCGGCAACGCCAGGAAATTTGTCAACTACATCGGAACCATTTTTTTGTTCATTCTGTTTTGCAACTTGAGCGGCCTCTTCGGCCTGAGAGCTCCGACAGCAGATTATGGTGTTACCTTTTTACTGGGTATGTTCACATTCTTCATTGTAAATTATCAGGGGCTTAAGAACCGGGGATTCGGACATTTTACCAGCTTGTTCCAGCCGATTCCCGTTTTGTTTCCGATCAATGTCATCGGTGAAATTGCCAACCCCATATCTATTTCACTGCGTTTATTTGCAAACTTGCTTTCAGGCGTGATTATTATGGGACTTTGGTACGGCATGATGCCCTGGTTTGCCAAGATTGGTATTCCGGCAGCCCTGCATGTTTATTGTGATCTGTTTTCAGGATGTATTCAGACATATGTATTCTGTATGCTGACTATGGTTTATATTAATGACAAGATGGAATGATGCCCAAATGGGCCATAAATAAGTTATTATAATAAGATATTTTATATTAGGAGGAAAAAACTATGAATATTTCTGGACAGGACTTTATCTATGGATGTTCCGCTATTGGCGCAGGTTTGGCAATGATCGCAGGTATCGGACCTGGTGTAGGCCAGGGTATCGCAGCAGGTCAGGGCGCTGCAGCTGTAGGACGCAATCCGGGAGCGAAATCCGACATTACTTCCACCATGCTTCTTGGTCAGGCTGTTGCCGAGACCACCGGTCTGTACGGCCTTGTTGTTGCTATCATTCTCATGTTCGTAAAGCCTTTTAACTAAGCAGAACATATTAAATTATGATGGGAACAGGAAGGAGGCTTAAACCTTGGGTTTAGATCGTTTAATAGGATTTGACGCGCAGCTGCTTTCCGAATCATTCTTTACAGCGCTCAACATCTTTATTCTGTTCTTTGGGTTATCTTATCTGTTATTCAATCCGGTGCGGGACGTGCTGGAAAAGAGAAAGAACAAGATTGCCGGGGAACTGGCCGATGCAGCAGAGGACAAGAAAAGCGCCGCTGCCATGAAGGCCGAGTATGAAGAAAAGCTTAAAAGTGTTTCCAAAGAGGCGGATGCGATTCTGGAAGAGGCGAGAAGAAAAGCCAAAGTCAGAGAGACGGAGATTGTGGACGAAGCCAGACAAGAGGCAGCCAGGATCATTGAGAGGGCTAACCGTGAGGTTGAGCTGGAGAAGAAGAAGGCTCTTGATGACATGAAGCAGGAGATTGTCACCATCGCTTCTCTCATGGCTGGCAAAGTAGTGGCGGCTTCCATTGACACCACGGTTCAGGATGCATTGATTGATGAGACGCTGAAGGAGATGGGTGAGAGCACATGGCAAAGCTAGTATCAAAAGTATACGGTGATGCGCTGATGCAGGCAGCCCGTGAGAAGGATAAGCTGGACGCTGTCTTTGAGGAAGCAAAGGACATCTGCCTGGTGTTTCAAGATCATCAGGACTTAATCCATCTGCTGGATCATCCCCAGGTGGTGAAGGAAGAGAAGATTCAGATCATCTCCAATGTTTTTCAGGGAAGAGTTTCTGATGAGATGATGGGCTTTCTGGCAGCGATCGTTGACAAAGGGAGGCAAAATGAGATTCTTTCGATTCTGGATTATTTCATCGAACAGGTGAAGGAGGAGAAGAGAATCGGAAGAGCACAGGTGACTTCTGCCGTGGAACTGACTGAGGAGCAGAAGAAACAGGTAACAGATAAGTTGCTTACGACAACCCGGTATGTGGAATTTGAGATGAACTATATCGTAGACCCATCCCTGATCGGCGGCATGGTTATCCGCATCGGCGACAGAGTCGTTGACAGCAGTATTAAAACCCAGCTGTATGAACTTAAGAAGCAGCTTCTTGAAGTGCAGCTGGCTTAGAGACTATAATTTAGGAAAGAGGTGCGAACCTTCATGAATTTGAGGCCAGAAGAAATTAGTTCTGTGATTAAAGAACAGATAGAAAAGTATTCTACCAAACTTGAGGTGTCCAATGTGGGCACGGTTATTCAGGTAGCCGACGGTATCGCCCGTATCCACGGTCTTGAAAGCGCCATGCAGGGAGAACTTCTGGAGTTTCCGGGAGAGATCTACGGCATGGTTCTGAATCTGGAAGAGGACAACGTAGGTGCTGTTCTCCTGGGTGATACCAGCAAGATCAGTGAAGGCGATACGGTAAAGACAACCGGACGTGTGGTAGAGGTTCCTGTAGGCGATGCCATGACAGGACGAGTAGTGAATGCTTTGGGACAGCCCCTTGACGGCAAGGGTCCCATTGAGACAGACAAATTCCGCCGTGTGGAGCGTGTGGCTCACGGCGTAATCGAGAGAAAATCCGTAGATACCCCTCTGCAGACAGGTATCAAGGCTATTGACGCCATGATTCCCATCGGGCGCGGACAGCGTGAGCTGATCATCGGCGACCGTCAGACAGGTAAGACGGCTATTGCCATCGACACCATTATCAACCAGAAGGGCCAGGGCGTTCACTGTATCTATGTGGCTATCGGACAGAAGGCGTCCACAGTAGCCAATATTGTTAAGACATTGGAAGAGTTCGGAGCTATGGATTATACCACTATCGTAGTTTCCACGGCATCTGACCTTGCTCCTTTGCAGTACATTGCCCCTTATGCCGGCTGCGCCATCGGCGAAGAGTGGATGGAGAACGGCGGGGATGTTCTTGTAATCTATGATGATTTAAGTAAGCATGCGGCGGCATACCGTACCTTGTCCCTGCTCCTTAAGAGAGCTCCCGGACGTGAGGCTTATCCCGGAGATGTATTCTATCTTCACTCCAGACTTTTGGAGAGGGCTTCCCGTCTGTCCGAGGATTTGGGCGGCGGTTCCCTGACGGCTCTTCCTATTATAGAGACTCAGGCAGGAGACGTATCCGCATATATTCCGACCAATGTAATTTCCATTACTGACGGTCAGATCTACCTGGAGACGGAGATGTTCAACTCCGGCTTCCGTCCGGCTATCAATGCCGGTCTGTCCGTATCACGAGTGGGAGGCGCGGCTCAGATCAAGGCTATGAAGAAGATTGCTGCCCCTATCCGTACGGAGCTGGCCCAGTACCGGGAACTGGCTTCTTTCGCACAGTTCGGTTCTGACCTGGATGCCACTACCAAGGAGCAGCTGGCACAGGGCGAGAGGATCAAGGAAGTTTTAAAACAGCCCCAGTATAAGCCCATGGCCGTAGAGTATCAGGTTATGATTATCTACGCGGCTACCAGAAAGCATCTTATGGATATTCCTACCTCAGATGTCCTTAAGTTTGAAGAGGATCTGTTCAAATTTGTCGATACCAAGTATCCGGAACTTCCGTCTATGATCCGGGAGAAGAGAGAGCTTACTGCCGAGATTGAGGAGTTGTTGAATAAAGCGATTACAGAGTGTAAAGCCCAGCGCTAAGGAAAGCAGGTGAGAGATCATGGCATCCATGAGAGATATAAAACGCAGACGCGACAGCATCCAAAGCACTGAGCAGATTACGAAGGCCATGAAGCTGGTATCCACAGTAAAACTGCAGAAATCCAAAGGCAAGGCGGAAGCATCCAAGCCCTACTTTAATCTGATGTATGATACCATCAGTTCTATCTTAAGGAAATCGGAGAATTTGAATCACAAGTATCTGAAGCCGGGGGTATCAGAGAAGAAGGCAGTGATTGCCATTACTTCCAACAGAGGATTGGCAGGCGGATATAACAACAATATCGTAAAGCTGATAAACGGAGAACTTCCCTCAGGCGATACCCTGGTGTATGCCATTGGCAGAAAGGGGCGGGACGGGCTTTTGAGAAAAGGCTTTGAGATCAAAGCTGATTACTCCGAGGTCATAAATGAGCCTCTTTACAGGGATGCGGCGGATATTACTCTGGAGCTTCTTGACGGTTTTACCAGAGGGGAGATCGGAGAGATCTATCTGGCTTATACTGCATTCAAGAACACCGTAACTCAAATCCCCAAGCTGATCAAACTCCTTCCGGTGGAGATGGAAGCCGGTGAAGAGCAGGAGAGCAAAGCTCACGCCCTTATGACTTATGAGCCGGATGAGGAAGAGGTTCTGGATTCCATTGTGCCTAAGTATATGAGCAGTCTTATCTATGGGGCTTTGCTGGAAGCGGTAGCCAGTGAGAACGGTGCCCGTATGACAGCTATGGACAATGCTACCAGCAACGCGGAAGAGATGATCGAGGCTCTGAGCCTGCAGTACAACCGTGCAAGGCAGGGCGCTATTACTCAGGAACTTACCGAGATCGTGGCAGGCGCCAATGCCATATCGTAGGCAGGCGCCCGGACTTTGGAAAAGCGGCAAAAAAGCACGTATCAGCGTGCGGGCTGCCGGCGGAAGCCGGCGGCAAAGGATATGGAAGAATGAAAAAGGAGAAACAAGATGGCAGAGCAAAACGTTGGTAAGATCACACAGATCATCAGTGCGGTTCTGGATATCAAGTTCAGCCAGGGAAAACTGCCGGAGATCAATGAGGCAATCAAGATTGCCATGAATGACGGCGTTACCCTGACGGCTGAGGTATCCCAGCATCTGGGTGATGATACGGTGAGATGTATCGCCATGGGCAGCACTGACGGTCTGGTTCGCGGCATGGATGCCGTGGCTACGGGTGCGCCTATTACAGTGCCTGTAGGCGAGAATACTCTGGGACGTATCTTCAATGTTCTGGGTGAGGCGATTGATAATAAAGAACAGCCTGTGGTGGAGAAGCATCTTCCCATCCACAGAAAAGCGCCTACTTTTGAGGAGCAGTCTACAGAGACAGAGATTTTGGAGACAGGTATTAAGGTAGTAGACTTACTTTGTCCTTATCAGAAGGGCGGTAAGATCGGACTGTTTGGCGGCGCCGGTGTAGGCAAGACCGTATTGATTCAGGAGCTGATCCGTAATATTGCTACGGAGCATGGCGGATATTCTGTATTCACAGGCGTAGGCGAGCGTACCCGTGAGGGTAATGACCTGTATCATGAGATGACGGAGTCCGGAGTTATTAACAAGACCACCATGGTATTCGGACAGATGAATGAGCCGCCGGGAGCCCGTATGAGAGTAGGACTGACCGGCCTTACGATGGCTGAGTATTTCCGTGATGAGGGCGGAAAGGACGTGCTGTTGTTTATCGACAACATTTTCCGTTTCACCCAGGCAGGTTCCGAGGTGTCCGCACTTCTTGGCCGTATGCCTTCCGCCGTAGGTTATCAGCCTACTTTGCAGACTGAGATGGGCGCCCTTCAGGAGAGAATCACTTCCACAAAGAATGGTTCCATCACTTCCGTACAGGCAGTTTATGTGCCTGCGGACGACTTAACTGACCCGGCTCCGGCTAATACATTTGCCCATTTGGATGCGACTACGGTTCTTAGCCGTTCTATCGTGGAGCTTGGTATTTATCCCGCGGTGGATCCGCTGGAGTCGACTTCCAGAATCCTGGATCCCCGTGTAGTAGGCGAGGAGCACTATAATGTTGCCCAGAGAGTAATCCAGGTGCTGCAGAAGTACAAAGAGCTCCAGGATATTATTGCCATGCTTGGTATGGACGAACTTTCTGAGGACGACAAGCTGACCGTATCCCGTGCAAGAAAGGTACAGAGATTCCTGTCACAGCCTTTCTTCGTGGCAGAGCAGTTTACAGGCTACAATGGACGTTATGTGCCTCTCAGCGAGACGATTCAGGGCTTCAAGGAGATTCTGGACGGCAAGCACGATGACGTGCCGGAAAGCCTTTTCATGAATGCTGGTAATATTGATGATGTTCTTGCCCGTGTGAAATAGGAGGGCTGAACATGGCTGATGTGTTTAAGTTAAAGGTTGTCACGCCGGAACGTGTTTTTTACGAAGGCGAGGCAGGGATGGTGGAACTGTCCACCACAGAAGGGGACATAGGCGTTTATGCCAACCATATTCCCATGACTGCCATTGTGGCGCCGGGAGTTTTAAAGATCCATGAGGGCTCCGATGTCAGAAAGGCGGCTCTTCATTCGGGGTTTATCGAGGTGCTTCCTCAGGAGATCACCATTATGGCCGAAGTAGTAGAATGGCCGGATGAGATTGATGTAAAACGTGCTGAGGAGGCGCGGATCCGTGCGGAACGCCGGCTGAAGGATAATCAGGCGGAAATTGATGTTCTGAGAGCGAAACTGGCTCTTAAAAGGGCTATGGCCCGTCTGTCTGCGAAGCAGTAGAGCGGGGCTGGGAATGAAAACCGGTTCCTATTATACACTTTTGCTGTATAATGGGGGCCGGTTTTTTATAAGATATAAAGGAATCATATTGGACAGGAACATAAGTATTTGCATAGTACATTGATGATGAGGGTATTTTGTAAGTGTATGAATGAAAAGCGGAGGGGAATACCTATGCTTCAGGAAAGTAATCGAATTGAATGGAAATCTACATTAAATGATAAAATGGAAAAGGAGATTGTGGCCTTTCTAAATAATCGGGAAGGCGGAATCTTATATATTGGGATTGACGATGATGGAAGGCCCGTTGAGAATTTGGATATAGATTCTTCCCAGTTAAAGATTGCAGATAGAATTAAAAATAATATTTTGCCATCAACACTTGGGTTGTTTGATATTGTGACGGAAATCATTGAAGGAATAGCAGTAATCAAGATCATTGTATCCAGTGGACTTGAAAAGCCGTATTATATAAAGAGTAAGGGCATGTCGCCTAATGGCTGTTATATGAGGATGGGAGCATCCACGCAGCCTATGACAACAGCTTTTATAGATGAATTGTATGGGAAACGGATTCATACAACGCTTCGTAATATTACTTCTCCAAGGCAGGATCTTACATTTGCACAGCTTAAAATATATTATCAGGAGCGGGGATTGGAACTGAACAAACAGTTCGCAAACAGCCTGGAACTTCTTACACCAGATGGGAAATATAATTATATAGCATATCTTTTGGCAGATGAGAATGGTGTATCTATAAAGGTTGCAAAATACGCAGGGAAAGATAAGATAGATCTGAAAGAGAATGAGGAATATGGATATTGTTCTCTGATCAAGGCAACGAATTATGTTTTAGAAAAAATGAAGATTGAAAATGTTACAAAGGCGAGAGTAACAAGCACAAGGAGAATAGAGAAAAATCTGGTTGAGCCGGTTCCTATGAGAGAGGCATTGATCAATGCCATCGTGCATAATGATTTTTCAAAAGAAATTCCGCCGGTATTTGAGATTTTCAGTGATCGCATGGAGTTTACTTCTTATGGCGGATTGATTCAGGGGCAAAGTATGGAAGATTTTTTTAGCTGTAGCAGTATGCCCAGAAACAGGGAATTGATGCGGGTGTTCAAAGATGTAGGGTTGGTTGAACAACTTGGTTCCGGGATGAGCCGCATCTTAAATTCTTATGACAGAACTGTGTTTGAAATATCCGAACATTTTATTAAAGTTATTTTTCCGTTTTCCTGGTCAGACGAAAGGGAAAGCGTTGTTATTACTAAGTGGGATGGCGATGATAATGGCGATGATAATGGCGATGATAATGGCGATGATATGACAATCCTTTTGTTGGTGGAAAAGGAACCTGATATAACAGCGAAAAAAATAAGCGAAAAAGTCGGCTTTAGTACCAGAAAGGTCAGCCGCATTATAAAGTCCCTTCGGGAATCAGGAAAAATTATTCGTATTGGTTCTGATCGGAAAGGATATTGGAAGGTCAATAAAGGAAGAGACATGGATTAAAATACACACAAGGACTACCTCCAGGAGATACCTGAGGAACAGGGAAAGGAAAGAATTCAGAGATGGGGGATAAAAATGGAATTGACCCAATTGCGTTATTTTTATCAGGTCTATCAGGCAGGGAGTATTCGTAGTGCTTCCGGGGATCTTAATGTAACCCAGCAGGCTATATCAAAACAGATTCAGAACCTGGAGGATGAGCTGGGCGTCAAACTGTTCCTTCGTAGCAAAAACGGAGTGGAGGCTACAGAATATGGTCATATGCTTGCAGAGAAGGCGGCTATGGTCTTGCCGGAACTGGATAGAGTGATGTATGCCATGCAGAAGCGCAGAAGCGGAATCTCCGGGGTGGTGAAGCTGGCAGTGCAGTGCTGGCAGATGACATGGGGAGACAATCTGCGCTATGAGGCTCTGGAACGGTTTAGAGAACTCTATCCTCAGGTTCGGCTGGTATATGAGAATTTGTCGCCAGCGGAGTGTTGCCAAAGAGTTCTGGAGGGAGGTATGGATCTGGCGGTGACAGTTCTGCCAGGGCAGACGGACGGGCTGGAATTTGTGCCCCTCAGAGATTTTAAATGGTATTTTCTTATGGCAAAAACTCACCCATTGGCGGACAAAAGATGCCTGTATGCAGAAGATCTGGCGGGGAAAAGGCTGATTTTGGCAGGGGAGGAGGCGGACTGTCAGAATCAGATAAAGATGGTTCTGGTGGGAAAGAGCATGCCCTGTTTCATTGATGTTAAGGATTTTATTTTTGACCTTCTAGGACAGGAAATTCTGGGAAATCAGGCTATGATGCTGACATGTACGGCTCAGCTTGAATTTTTTAATCCGGAACTTTTTGTTATGGTGCCCTTAGAGGAGGGATTTTTCCGGTCAAGAATGTATCTGTGCTGCCCGGGGGGAAGGGTTCTGACGCCTGCGGCAGAGGCTCTTTACCGGTTCTTACTGGAAAACTGGACTAATTTGTGACAAGTTCAGATTGTAAGGGATTACAATAAAAAATCGTTATTCTCCTGATTTCGATTCTGTTAAAGTATAGGTATGAAAGACAGATAAATGCAAAGGTCTGGATACCAAAAGAAAGAGGGAGGTAATCAAATGAAGAAATTGCTTTGTGCGCTTGTAACCGTCAGTATGGTCGCAGGCGCAGCAGGGTGTAGCAGCACGGCGACATCGCCCACATCAGATGGGGTTCAGGAGACAAAGACTGCTGAGACGGCTTTGCCGGAGACCGACGGGACAGAGAAAGAGACAGAGAAAGACAGTCTCTACACTCCGGGTACTTACAGCGCCTCAGCAAAAGGTTTCGGCGGCGATGTGACAGTAACTATTACTGTAGATGAGGAGAAGATCACAGATTGTAAGGCTGAAGGCCCCGGTGAGACTGAGGGGCGGGGCTCTGTAGTCATCGCTCAATTTCCGGCAAAAATTGTGGAGACAGGAACAACGGATATAGACGCTGTCAGCGGAAGCACGGTGACCAGCCGGGCATTCCTGCAGGCAGCAGATGACGCCTTGGCTGAAGCTAGGGGAACGGGAAAGGCAGCTGTCAAGATGGCTCCAGGTACTTATACAGCCAGTGCTTACGGTTTCATCCAGATTGAGCCTTTAAGCGTGTCCGTCACTGTGGATGAGCATAAGATTCTCGATATTGAGGTGGACGGAAACAGAGACAGTGTGGCTATGGTCAGGTCTGTGAAAACTTATATGATCCCTCGAATGCTTGAATTGCAGTCCATTGCTGTGGATTCCATTTCTGGGGCTACAGCCACAAGCTCTGCGGTGAAACTTGCTGCGGAGGATGCTCTGGCTCAAGCCCTGGAGGCGGGAGGTTCCGGGAAATCAGCTATTTCCGCATTCCAGACTCTGGAAACCAAGGAAGCCAAGAAGGAAGAGATTGACGTGGAAGTGCTGGTAGTAGGTTTGGGAGGTGCCGGATGTACAGCGGCTATGAGCGCTGCAGAGGCCCAGGCAGCCAAGGATCCCTCGGCAGTCAGCGTACTGGCTATTGACAAGGCCGGACGCTTCGGCGGCACATCTGCCTTCTGCGGAGAGCCTATGGCGGTCAATGCCCCTAGGTATAAAGAGGAATTTAACAACGGTGAAGATTACATGGACGGTGATGCACTGCTTGCCGCATGGACAGAGTACACGGAAGGCGATGCTAAGACAGACATTATCAAAAAATTTCTGGACAATTCCGGTGACACCATTGACTGGCTCTACTATGATCACGGTTTTTTGTTTAACAATCCTCTCACGGGATTTGGACCTGAGGATGTGTACCGCTGCAAGTACCAGTATGTCAGCAAGTTCAATGTGGAAGAAGGCCGTGATTACGGCGAGGAGATTGACGGAGGCCAGAATACCCAGACAGACAAATATTTTTCTCGTCTGATGGAGGACTACACTGAACTGGGTGGAAAATACATGCTTGAAACCGAGGCCACGGAACTTCTCTACGATAAGGAGGCCAATAAAGTAACAGGCGTTAAGGCTGTAGGCCATGACGGCACGGAGTACACCATCCACGCAGGGGCAGTGATTATGGCTACAGGCGGGTTTGCCGGCAATGGAGAGATGGAGAGAGCGTTCTTCTCTGAAAATCCCTATTACGAGGATCTGGGCGGAGAGTGGAATCTCATCGGTATGGCTCAGAATGACGGAAAGATGATTGAGTCTGCCATTGACATCGGAGCCGGTACCTACAATATTGACATGGTTCCTATGGTACATTTTGCTACCTCCGACGTAGTTCTTCATGACTATCCCTACCAGGTAGAGGATGGGGCAGCCATTGATCAGTGGTACGGCTGGGAGAAAGGCTGGTCTTTGAACAATGTGCCTGATGCCATGGTTCTGACTAATATGATTCCCTGGGTAAATACTCATGGGGAGCGCTTTGTGGCAGAAGGCGCCCTGTTCTCCTGGTGGCTCTCCGGACCGTCCTATTGGGCTGTGTGGTCTGAGAATTTGGTGAATCAGGTGGCTGAAAAAGGATTTCCGGCGGATATATTTACCTATGCATCTACCAGCCAGGGCATTACTCCGGGAAATATGCCGATTCCCGAGATAAAAGAGATTGTCAATAAATTGCTGGATATGGGAGTCATGGTGAAGGCAGACAGCCTGGAGGAACTGGCAAAGCTTATGGAGGTTCAGGAAGATACCTTCAAAGCTGCCATGGACAGTTATGACAACTACTGCAGGAACGGTAAGGATGAGCAGTATGGAAAGAATGCGGAAAGGCTCATTAGCCTGGGCGATGGCCCCTTCTATGCTATGAAAGGGTATTCTTCCACATTCAGCACTGTTGGAGGCGTGGATATTGACGAGGACTGCAATGTGCTTCTGACTGACGGAAAGACGAAAATTGGCGGATTGTACGCGGCAGGTAACGACAGCGGCGGTGTGCTGTATACCAATAAAAAGCCTTATGTGACATACGGAGGGGCGGCTCTGGGATGGGCGCTGACATCAGGAAGGCTATCAGGCAAAAATGCAGTGGAACATGCAGCGGCAGAGAAAAACTGATAGGTGAAGACAGGAAAATGATTATGGAACAACCATTATGACTCCGATATGAACTGCTTCCAGCCGATGATGGAGGAATTCCGGGGGAGATATGGGAAGTACCCGGAATATCCTGCGGTAAATGACAGGTATGGCCTAACTGCCTTGCACCCCATGGCAAACTATGATATACTTTCATAAAAGCATGGAACATGCACTATAATGTCAGAGGACGGGGAGAACATATGAAAGAAACAACGTTAGTGATTATGGCAGCAGGAATCGGAAGCCGTTTCGGCGGCGGAATCAAGCAGCTTGAGCCCGTAGGCCCGGGAGGGGAGATCATCATGGATTATTCCATCTATGATGCCCTTCAGGCAGGTTTTAACAAGATTGTTTTTATTATCCGCAAAGATCTTGAAAAGGACTTCAGGGAGGTCATTGGCAATCGAATCGAGAAAATAGCCCATGTGGAATACGCCTTCCAGGAACTTGATGATCTGCCGGAAGGTTTTACAAAGCCGGAGGACAGGAAGAAACCCTGGGGAACAGGTCAGGCAGTGCTAAGTATCAGAGGCATGGTGGACGGACCATTCTTAGTGATCAACGCAGATGATTATTATGGGAAAGAGGGATTTAAGAAGATTCATGATTATATGGTCAACCACATGAAAGAGGACAGTGAAGTCTATGATCTGTGCATGGGCGGATTTATGCTGGTCAATACCTTAAGCGAGAACGGAGGAGTGACCAGAGGCGTCTGTGAGGTTGGGGATGACGGGTATCTCAGAAGAGTAACAGAGACTTTTGAGATTCAGAGGTCAGGTGACGGGCTGAAGGCTGTGGATGAACAGGGAAATCCCGTTGACCTGGATATAAACTGCCATGTGTCTATGAATATGTGGGGGCTTCCGGCTTCTTTCTTAAAAGAGCTGGAGAAAGGATTCCCGGAATTCCTGGCAGGAATCAAGGAAGGGGATATAAAATCCGAATATCTGCTTCCAAGGATTGTGGACAGGCTGGTCGAAGAAGGAAAAGCTAAGGTAAGAGTGCTGGAGACTCCGGACAAATGGTTTGGGGTGACTTATAAAGAGGACAAGCAGGCGGTAGTAGATTCCCTTCGGGCATTGATCGCAGGCGGAGCTTATCCGGAGAAATTATATGAATAATACAGTTTTATAGAACTTATAATGAAAGAAGCGGTGGCTGCTCTCAGTTTTTGAGGGCAGCCACTTTTTTTCAGGCTGGAAAAATTTCATAGTTATATGGAAGAATAAGAGCATATATTTAGAAGAAAGAGAAAACAGGAGAAATGAATGACAAGATATTCTCCCCAGTGGAAGGAAAGTCTGTCCCCAATGCCAAATAACACCAGGGATATAGAATACTTCCAGGGAATGTATCCACAGCGGATAAAAGAGCTCCAGGCATATGTTATAAGGCATTGTGATCTCATGGATTATGCAGGAAGCCCGATTTATGATGAATATCCGGATCCGCTGATGCTGGACCGCACATGTACTGCGATCTGTCAAAGCCTTCCGCCTGATCTGCAGGCCGGCGCCACAGCAGTTTCCCCTGGCCCTGACTGGCTGGAGGAAGAGCAGACAGAGACGTACGAGACAGATTCCCCTCAAATGGAAGCAATGCAATGGAGTCCGCCGCCTGGTCCCCGTCCGCCGGGAGGCCCGCCGCCATGGGGTCCGCCGCCCGGTTCTCGTCCGCCGGGAGGTCCGCCGCCATGGGGTCCGCCGCCCGGTCCCCATCCGCCGGGAGGCCCGCCGCCATGGGGTCCGCCGCCCGGTCCCCGTCCGCCGGGAGGTCCGCCGCCATGGGGTCCGCCGCCCGGTCCCCATCCGCCGGGAGGTCCGCCGCCATGGGGCCCACCTCCCGGCAATCCGCCTGTTGGAGGCAGTCTGATCCCTGATATTGTAAAGGTATTGCTGTTGAACGAATTACAGAGAAGGAGATGCCGTACAGGAAGATGCTGACAGCATGTCTTGCTGTTTCCCTACAGCTGTAAAATCCATAACTTTATAAAAGATTAGGTTGTGCTTTTTCTGGTTAGCATTTACAATAGGAGAAAAACAGTTATAAAGGAAGTTTCCATAATGGGTAAGATTATAAAAAGAACGATTATCCTGGCTGGTGTGTTTTTAATGGCTTTGGGTATTTATTTGATAATGGCGCAGAGAACGATGGATAAATCAGATATGGTATATACAGTTATGGAAGACCCCTCTCTTCCTGTGGTATATGCCCGGATGTTTGCAGGGGAAGAAAACCGCCTGGCCGCTTACAGACAGGAGATGAGCCAGGCGGTCTCCAGAGAGACCTTAACGGTTTTGGCGGAGGACAGGCAGCTGGAGCTCCGCGTTGCTGAATGCTCATCAGCGATTACGGCAGCTCAGTATGAAATACGCAGCATGGATTTGGAGGGACTGGTGGAGCGGACTTCTGTGGAGACATGGGAGACCAGGGAAGGAGAGAATCGCATGGTTCTTCCTATCCAGAATCTTTTGGCCAGGGATACCGAGTATCTTCTTCATCTGATGATTGAGGTGGAGAATCAGGGAGTGCTTCATTATTACACCCGGATTTTGTGGACGGAACAGGACTATGGTTCCCAGATGATGACATTGGCCAGGGAATTCTCCACTAAGAGTCTGTCTGCATCTCAGGCAGGAGATTTGGTAACATATCTGGAGACATCCAGCACGGCTGACAATTCATCTCTGGGTCATGTTACTATTAAGTCCAGCTTTTCCCAGTTGACCTGGGCTGGTTTGGAGATGAACCTGGAAGGCGGCATGGAGGTGAGCCTCCGGGACTTGGACGGTATTATGGGACAAGTCCAGGTCAGGTATCAGGTAAGCCGGCAGTCCGAAAGCGGAGAGACAGAACGCTATGAAGTGACGGATCACTATACCATGAGATGGAATTCCAAGAGGATTTATATGATGGCCTTTGACCGTGTGACCAATCAGATCTTTTCGGGAGATCAGGATTTATATTCCGGCAGGCGTCTGATGCTGGGAATTGGCAACGATGAGGCTATTCAGGTGGAGAAGAGTCCCGACGGGAGATATCTGGGATTCGTGTTTAACAGGGATGTCTGGTGTTATGATCAGGAAGAAGCAGAGATTGTCAAGATATTTTCTTTCAGAAGCAGTGAGGATACCAGCGGGCGCAGTGATTACGACCGCCATAATGCTCAGATCGTATCGGTTAATAATGAGGGAGATGTGGAGTTTTTGGTATACGGTTACATGAACCGGGGGCGCCATGAAGGATTCCAGGGGATCAGCCTCTGCCGCTATGACCATTCTGGTGCTATTGAGGAGCGCTTTTTTATTCCTGCCATGGAATCTTTTGATGAAATCCGTCTGGATATAAAGAGACTTTCCTATCACAGTGAGGCAGGAATGCTGTATCTGTTCCGTGACCATGCCATATTTGGAATTGACTTGTCCAGTAATGAGTATATGATCGTGGCGGACGGTCTGGTGGAGGGTTATTATGCTATCAGCCAGAACGGAGGGAAAGTTGCATGGCAGGAGGGAACCGATATTCACGAGTCAACCATTATTCATGTGTTTGATCTGGCTACAGGCGTGACGCAGGAGATTCGTGCTCCTGAGGGGACAGTTGTCCAGTGTCTGGGATTTGTTCAGGATGATTTTGTGTATGGCCTGGCAGATGAAGGCGGAGTCTGGGTGTTGAATGGAAGGACAGAAGGGCTTCCCATGTACGCTCTGGAGATCGTAAGCAGTGATTTAAAACTGCAGACCCGGTACGAGAAAGACGGGTATTATATTACAAATGTAAACGTGGAGGATGCCAGAATTCATGTCGAGCGATACAGAAAGGAAGGCCAGCATAGCTACACCTATATTGATGATGACACCATAGTCTGCAATACGCCTGCAGATGATAATTATATGGAAGGAATCGGTTGGTTCGCTTCTGAGATCCGCAGAAAATTGTATTTTGTGCAGTTGGATTTCGAGGTAAAAAGCAGCCAGAGAGTAAAGGTCACTGCGGCCAGGCAGATTACTTACGATAATTCGGAAATACTGGGTCTGAAATCGGCTGTCAAAACTCCGGGTATGAAATTCTACGCCTACGGTCAGGGAAAGCTTTTGGGAGTATATGGAGAATTTGATAAAGCAGTCAACGGCGCCTATGAGAGTATGGGTCTGGTAACAGATGAGAATCAGAGAATCCTCTGGAACAGGGTGGACCGGGGCGGTGCCGTCACAATTCGCGACCCCCAGAGGGCGGCATATGAAATCCTCCGCAATCTGGAGTCTTTTATAGAAGAGACAGAGACGGAAGACGGAGTGATTCTTTTGGATGCACGGGGCTGCAGTTTGAGCCAGGTTTTATATTTTATAGGACAGGGATATCCCGTTCTGGCTTATACGGAAGAGAACCAATATGTACTGCTTAACGGTTTTGACCAGTATAATGTGTCGGTCTTCTACCCGGAGACAGGAGAAACGGTTAAGATGGGCCTTAATGACGGGGGAGAGTACTTTAAAAGCCGAAAAAATGACTTTATCTGTGCAGTGAATGTAGGGGATTGACGTGTCCATTCCAATAGAGTATAATATAATTTACCATAACGAAAGAAAAAAGTAATCAGTTTGTAACAAAACGATAATATAGAGGTGTGGAATGGAACAGTATATTATGAAAGGCGGCAATCCGCTGGTTGGTGAAGTAACCATCGGCGGAGCGAAGAATGCTGCACTCGGCATTTTAGCGGCTGCGATTATGACAGATGAAGATGTCCTTATAGACAATCTTCCGGATGTCAGAGATATTAATGTTCTTCTGGAAGCCATTCAGGAGATTGGCGCCAGGGTAGAGCGGATTGACAGACACACTGTAAAGATAAATGCAAGAGACATACATGAAGTGGCAGTAGACGACGAGTATATACGGAGAATCCGGGCATCCTACTATTTTATAGGTGCCCTTCTGGGAAAGTATAAGAGCGCCCAGGTTCCCCTTCCCGGCGGCTGCAATATCGGAAGCAGACCCATAGACCTTCATCTGAAGGGATTCAGGGCGTTAGGAGCAAAGGTGGATATTGAGCGGGGAGCCGTTATGGCCCATGCCATTGATCTGGTGGGAAGCCATATATACCTGGACAAGGTGTCCGTGGGTGCTACGATCAATATCATGATGGCGGCGTCCTTGGCGGAAGGGCAGACGATTATAGAGAACGTGGCAAAGGAACCCCATGTGGTGGATGTTGCCAATTTCCTGAACAGTATGGGGGCCAATATCAAGGGGGCCGGTACGGATATTATCAGAATCAGAGGCGTGAGGAGGCTTCACGGTACGGAATATTCCATTATTCCGGATCAGATTGAGGCAGGTACGTTTATGTGCGCTGCCGCTGTAACCAGAGGCGATGTGACGGTCAAGAATGTGATTCCCAAGCATCTGGAGGCGATCTCCGCCAAACTGCTGGAGATAGGCTGCGAGGTGGTGGAATTTGATGATGCCGTCCGGGTAGTAGGCAAGCCCCGTCAGAGGCACACCAACATCAATACCCTTCCCTATCCGGGATTTCCCACGGACATGCAGCCGCAGATGGCAGTGACTTTGGCTTTGGCCGACGGAACCAGCATTGTGACGGAAAGTATTTTTGAGAATCGATTTAAATATGTGGACGAGCTGGCCCGTATGGGCAGCAGCATTAAGGTGGAAGGCAATGTAGCCATTATTGACGGCGTTAAGGGCTTCAGCGGCGCTTCCGTCAACGCGCCTGATCTGAGAGCCGGAGCGGCGCTGGTCATCGCCGGATTGGCTGCTGACGGTTACACGGTGGTAGATGAGATCGGGTACATCCAGCGCGGCTACGAGTATTTTGAGGAGAAGTTAAGAGGACTGGGAGCCATGATTGAACGAGTGGATTCCGACAAAGAGCTGCAGAAGTTTCGTCTGAAGATCAGTTAAGGTTCCTCTTGACAGCCATATAAGAGAAGGCTATAATTTATTTTGTAAATATAACAATTGAAAAGTGCGTATATCCCTTATTCAGAGTGATGGAGATACAAAGGATCTGTGAAGTCACGGCAACCCCGGCTTGGAGACATGAGGCTATAATTTGTGGAATCAGAAGACGGAAGGTGCCAACCTGAGCGAGTAATCGAACAATAAGAGGATTTGATGTCAGATTGTCAAGTCCGCAGTTCGTGCTACGGACTTTTTTAATTGGAAAAACTAAGGAGGAGAATAAGACATGGAGAAATTATTATTTACATCTGAATCCGTAACCGAAGGACATCCGGATAAGATGTGCGACCAGATCTCAGACGCGATTCTGGACGCACTGCTGAGGCAGGATCCCATGAGCCGTGTGGCATGCGAGACAGCGGTGACTACAGGTCTGGTCATGGTTATGGGAGAGATTACCACCAAAGCCTATGTGGATATTCAGAAGATTGTGCGCAAAACCGTCTGCGATATCGGATACGACAGGGCAAAGTATGGTTTTGACGGCAATACCTGCGGTGTTATCACTGCTATTGACGAGCAGTCTACGGATATCGCCATGGGTGTGGACAAGGCTCTGGAAGCAAAAGAGAACAAGATGAGCGATGAGGAGATCGAGGCCATCGGCGCCGGTGATCAGGGCATGATGTTCGGTTATGCCAGCAACGAGACGGAGGAATATATGCCTTATCCTATCGCCCTGGCTCACAAACTGGCTCTTCAGCTGACTAAGATCCGCAAGGACGGTACTCTGAAGTATCTTCGTCCCGACGGCAAGACCCAGGTGACTGTGGAATATGATGAAGCCGGCAAGCCTGTCCGCCTGGATGCGGTTGTCTTGTCTACTCAGCATGATGATGAGGTGACTCAGGAGCAGATTCATAAGGATATCAAAAAATATGTGTTTGATGCTGTTTTACCTGAGAACATGGTGGATGAGAATACGAAATTCTTCATCAATCCCACGGGGCGTTTCGTTATCGGAGGGCCTCACGGAGACAGCGGCGTAACGGGGCGTAAGATTATCGTAGACACCTACGGCGGATATGCCCGTCACGGCGGCGGCGCATTTTCCGGCAAGGACTGCACCAAGGTAGACCGTTCCGCTGCCTACGCTGCACGGTATGTGGCGAAGAATATTGTGGCTGCAGGACTGGCGGACAAGTGCGAGATCCAGCTGTCCTATGCAATCGGCGTGGCTCAGCCTACATCTGTTATGGTGGATACTTACGGAACGGGACATCTGAGCAATGAGAAGTTAGTGGAGATTATTCGTGAAAACTTTGACTTAAGACCTGCAGGAATTATTAAGATGCTGGATTTGAGAAGACCGATTTACAAGCAGACTGCCGCATACGGACATTTTGGAAGAAATGATCTGGATTTGCCCTGGGAGAAGCTTGACAAGGCGGAATTACTGAAAGGATATCTGAAATAGGAGAATACGAATATGAAGCAGGTCTTAGATTGGTCAAAGGCGCATCAGAGATATTTTGAGGAAATGACCCGCATTCCCCACGGTTCTTACCATGAGAAGCAGTACAGCGATTATCTGGCGGAGTTTGCAAGGAGCCACGGACTGCGGTATAAACAGTATGATATCGGCAATGTAATTATTTACAAAGAAGCGTCAAAGGGATATGAAGATCATCCCGCAGTGGTGATTCAGGCCCACATGGACATGGTCTGTGAAAAGACGCCGGAATCATCCCATGATTTTGAAAAAGATCCTCTAAAGCTTTACATTGAGGACGGCTGGCTTTGCGCTGAAGGTACGACTCTGGGGGCGGATGACGGAACGGGTGTTTCCTATATGCTGGCAATTCTGGAGGATAATACTCTGGCTCACCCGGCTCTTGAGTGTGTATTCACGGCTATGGAGGAGATCGGTCTGGACGGAGCCCTGGCTCTGGAACCGGAAGACATAAAGGGACGCCGTTATATCAATCTGGACGGAGGCGGAGGCGGAGTGGAGACAGTAACCACTGCCGCCGGAGGGCTTCGGTGGAACGGAAGCATGAATCTTCATCGGGAAGCCGCAAAGGCAGCGGGATACCGGCTGATTGTAGGAGGGCTGGAAGGCGGCCATTCCGGCGGATGCATCCATCTGGAGAAGGGCAACGCCATTAAACTGTGCGGGAGGATCCTGAAAGAGCTTCAGAAGGAAGGGTCTCTTGTCTTGTCGGCTGTGGACGGCGGCTCCAAGGATAATGCAATCCCCCGGGACTGCTGGGCGGAATTTGTGACAGATATGGATGAGGATGTATTGAGAGAGAAGATCCGTATATTTGCCGGTCTTTTGAGAGACGAGCTTCGTTACAGTGACAGCGGCCTCACAGTAGTTCTTGAGAAAGTGCAGGTGCCGGAGACCTGGAGCCGGGAGGAAAGCGACAGATTGGTGGATTTCCTCTTTATCTGCCCCACAGGACTGCGTCACAGAAATATGAACATTAAGGATCATACCATTGCATCAGAGAATCTGGCCGTTGTCAAGACATCCGGATGCCAGGTTAAGATATCCGTGTCCATGCGCTCAGCCTTTGAATCCTTCATTGAGGAGATGGCGCAGGAACTGCGGATCCTGGGGAATCTTTATGGATTTGATCAGGAGGAAGCAGGCAGATATCCGGCGTGGGGTTATGAAGAGAAATCAAGTCTCAGGGAGGCCATGAGAGCTGCGGTAAAACGCTGTACAGGGACGGAACTGGTGGAAAAGGCAGTTCACGGAGGACTGGAATGCGGCGTGGCTAAGAATAAGTGGCCGGATATGGATATTATTACCATGGGTCCCACAGCAGAAGCGGTTCATTCGCCGGATGAAAGACTTGACCTTCAGTCCTTTGACAACTGCTATAAAGTACTTTGTGATTTGCTTGAGAATCTGTAAAAGGACGACGGACATATGATTGCTATTATCTTAGCAAAAAAAATCCTGTCCCTCTTTTTGATTATGATTATGGGGGCGGCTCTGGTAAAGAGTAAAGTGTTAAAGGCCAGGGACAGTAAGAGTATTTCCATCATTACCTTGTATCTGGTTATGCCCTGTGTGATTATTTCCTCCTTTCAGGTGACTTACACTCAGGAGATACGGGATGGTCTTATACTGGCTTTGATTGCGGCTGTGCTGGTTCACATTATTTTGATTGTGCTGACTGAGATTTTGGGAAGAATGTTCCGCTGGGATCCAGTTGAGCGGGCATCCTCCATCTATTCCAACGCCGGGAATCTGATTATTCCTATTGTGACAGCACTTTTGGGGAAGGAATGGATTATTTATACCAGCGCCTTTCTGTCAGTACAGCTGATTCTCCTCTGGAGCCATGGGAAGATGACTCTCTGCGGGGAGAAAAAGATTGAGTTTAAGAAGATTGCCACCAACGTGAACATGATTTCTATTTTCATAGGTATTCTGTTCTTTATCTGCCGTATTCAGCTGCCGGCAGTGCTCCAGGATTCCATAGATACTGTGGGAAGCATGGTAGGTCCCGCGGCTATGATTGTGACGGGAATGCTTATTGGCAATATGGATTTAAAAAAGCTGGCTTCATATAAGAGGCTGTGGCTGATGGTGGTGATCCGTCTGATCGCCTACCCTGTTCTGAATATTGTATTATTGAAATACAGCGGACTGGCGGCAATGGTTCCTGCCGGAGACACGATTTTGATGATCACGCTGCTGGCAACCATTACTCCGTCGGCCTCTACCATTACTCAGATGGCCCAGGTTTACGGTAAAGATGCGGATTATGCCAGCGCCATCAATGTGGCTACAACCTTGCTGTGCATTGTGACCATGCCTTTGATGGTGATGATATACCAGTTATAAAATCGAATAACAGGAAAAACTCCCTTCGGATATTGGCCGGAGGGAGTTTTTTCTACTCAATCTTTCCGATACTTGGGAAATAGCGGAACAGTACTTTGGCAATAATTTTTTCTTTTTTTACAAATGTGTTCTGCCAGGAGCGGGAATCGGCGGAATAGTTGCGGTTGTCGCCCATCATAAAATAGGAGCCTTCCGGCACTTCATAGTGAAGTTCTTCTGTGGGATCCATGGGTTCTCTGATATATGGTTCATCCAAGGGGCTATCCGAACCGTTCAGGTACACATGGCCGTCATGAATGTCAACTGTATCCCCAGGCATTCCGATAATGCGCTTTACAAAATAAGTCTTTTCTGTCACATCATCAGGAAAATAGAAGATAACCACATCGCCTCTTTGAGGATCGCTGAAATAGTAGGAAAGCCGGGAACCGATGACCCGGTCTTTGGTCATAATGGTATTCTCCATGGAGGCAGTTGGAACTCTGCTGTTGGCGATAATAAATCTATTTAAGACAAAAGCAATCAAAGCAGCGATGACCAGAATCTGGATCCAACTGATAATCTCCTCCTTTAAATTGAATTTTTCTTTTGTTGTGTCGTTTTTGTTATCTGTGTTGGGTGTTGAATTGTCTTTCATAATGGACCTTCTTTCTGCATTATCCCTTTAGTGTAAATGACTTCACGGATTTGTGCAAGGACTTTTACAAAAAGGTAAGAAAAATTTTGTGTATTATGGCATGAGATTATGATATGATTTATGTAAAGCAGTATATGACCAATGGGAAGAAGACAGACGAAGGAGCACTTATGAAGAATCTGAACCAAACTCTGACATTGACAGGCTTTTTTTTGCTGGCAGCGGCGGCAGCCGGACAGTTTGCGGCCAGAACGTTTGAGAATTTCGGCAGCTGGTATTCCACCCATGTATATTCCGGTATCGTGGCAGTTGTGGGAAGGCTCTGGGGCCTGTTTCCCGTATCTGTGGCGGAGTTTGGGATCTATGGCCTTGGTATAGTGTGTCTGTGGTATGTCATCCGGCACAGAAGCGACTGGCGGTCCGTAGCCTCCCGGGCATTTTTTATATTGGGAGGACTGGCATTTCTGTATACATATCAGTGCGGAATCAACTATTACCGCAGGCCTTTTTCCGCCGAACTGAGTCTGGAGGTCAGAAAGTCTTCCACAGAAGAGTTAAGGGAGCTTTGTCAGTTTCTGACGGAGAAAGTCAAAGAGAATGCCGACAGTTCAGAATATGACAGGGACTGGGCTCTTATGGGACGCCGGGCGATGATAAAACTTGGCAGGGAGTATCCGGGGCTTGCAGGATATTATCCGAAGCCAAAAGGAGTCGCCGTATCATGGATTCTGTCAGTGCAGCAGCTTTGCGGGATCTATTCTCCTTTTACAGTGGAAGCCAATTATAATCAGGAGATGACGGACTATAATATTCCCCACACAATTTGCCATGAACTGTCTCATCTGCGGGGATATATGAGAGAGGACGAGGCGAATTTTATCGGATATCTGGCCTGTATTAAGTCTGAGGAGAGACCGTTTATGTACAGCGGCTATCTTACAGGCTGGGTTTATGCTACCAATGCGTTAGCCGGTCAGGACATGGAAAGCTACAGGGAGCTTTATGAGCAGCTTCCGCCTCAGGTGATTCAGGATCTGAGCGACAATAATGCTTTTTGGAATCAATATGAAGGAAAGATTGCTGAAGTGTCAAACCAGATGAATGATACATACTTGAAGATGAACGATCAGGAAGAAGGAGTGAGAACTTATGGAAGGATGGTGGACTTAATGCTGGCATATCATCGGGATAGTGAAAAATAGTGCGAATAATGTGTGTTATTCTTGTAATAGTCTTGAAATAATGGTAAAATGAAAGGTAAGAAAATTTACTAGGGGGAACATCTATGGATAAAATACTATATGACATGATGGACTGGGCGGGTATTGAGGAACTGGTATATTCGGAGGCATCGAATCCTCATGGAATGCTGGGGCCTCATGTGACGGAGCAGGGGCTGCTGATACAGGCATTTATGCCTACTGCGGAAAAGGTGTCAGTAAAATTAAACGGCAAAAAAGAATACCCTATGAGCCTTATGGATGATCCGGGTTTCTTTGCAGTGTTGATTCCGCGGAAAACCGTGACGGAATATACACTAGTCGTCGCCTATGACAACGGCGCCACAGAGGAGATTCAGGACCCCTATGCATATGGGCCGCAGTTTAAGGAAGAGGAACTGAAAAAGTTTGAAGCGGGCATTTATTATGATGTCTATGAGAAGATGGGCGCGCATACAATGGAGATAAAGGGCGTGAAGGGAGTATATTTTGCAGTATGGGCTCCCTGTGCTATGCGTGTCAGCGTTGTGGGTGATTTTAACATGTGGGATGGACGGCGCCACCAGATGAGAAAACTGGGAGATTCGGGAGTATTTGAACTGTTTATTCCAGGGCTGGATGTGGGCACCGTTTATAAATATGAGGTAAAAGCAAAGAATGGTGATGCCATGCTGAAGGCGGACCCCTATGGCAATTACGCTGAGCTGCGTCCGGCCAATGCCTCTATTGTCTGGGATATCAGCCGTTATCAGTGGAGTGATGATGTGTGGATGAAGAACCGGGCAAAAGAAGATAAAAAAGATAAGCCCATGTCCATCTATGAGATGCATCTCGGTTCTTGGATCCGCAAGCCCATAGAGGTGGATGAAGACGGGAAAGAGATTGCCGGGAGCGAATTTTATAATTACCGTGAGATTGCCGTGAAGCTGGCGGATTACGTGAAAGAGATGGGGTACACTCATGTGGAGCTGATGCCGGTGATGGAACATCCTTTAGATGCATCCTGGGGGTATCAGGTGACCGGTTACTATGCGCCTACCAGCCGCTATGGAACACCGGATGATTTTCAGTATTTCGTGGATTATCTTCACGGACAGGGAATCGGCGTGATTCTTGACTGGGTGCCGGCTCATTTTCCAAGAGATCTGGTGGGACTGGCCTGTTTTGACGGAACCTGTGTCTATGAGCACAAGGATCCAAGGCAGGGATCTCATCCGCACTGGGGAACCTTGATCTACAATTACGGCAGGCCTCAGGTGTCCAATTTCCTGATCTCCAATGCTCTCTACTGGGCTAAGAAGTACCATGCCGACGGAATCCGTATGGATGCGGTAGCTTCCATGCTGTATCTTGATTACGGCAAGAATCCCGGCGAGTGGGTGGCCAATATCTATGGCGGTCATGAAAATCTGGAGGCAGTGGAATTCCTAAAGCATCTGAATTCTATTTTCAAGAAGCAGTCCGGCGGCGCTATGCTCATAGCCGAGGAATCTACGGCATGGCCGCAGATCACAGGAGATGTAAACGAAGGTTCCGTGGGATTTGATTACAAGTGGAATATGGGATGGATGAACGATTTCCTGGGATATATGCAGTGTGATCCTTATTTCCGGTGCGGCCACTACGGAGAGCTGACCTTCAGTATGCTCTATGCCTACAGTGAGAACTTTATTCTGGTGTTATCCCATGATGAAGTGGTGCATGGCAAGGCTTCTATAGCAGGCAAGATGCCGGGCGAGACATTTGAAGCGAAATTTTCCAATCTGAGAGCCGCCTATGGATTTATGATGACCCATCCGGGCAAGAAGCTTTTGTTCATGGGACAGGAGATGGGGCAGCTCTCCGAGTGGAACGAGAATGAAAGTCTGCCCTGGAATCTGCTGGAATATGATATTCACAAACAGACAAGGGAATATGTGAAAGCGTTAAATCATCTGTATAAGAGCAGTCCGGCTCTTTATGAGATGGATTATGATCCGGAAGGATTCCAGTGGATTGACTGCACCAGCGGCCAGGACAATATAGTCACCTTCATAAGAAAGACACGTAAGCCGGAAGAGACTCTTCTGGTGGTATGCAACTTTGCACCGGTACAGCATGACAACTATCAGGTCGGCGTGCCTTTCCACGGCAGGTATAAAGAGATATTTAACAGTGAAAGTACGGTTTTCGGCGGCTGCGGCACAGGGAATCCCAGGGCGAAGACTTCGAAGGCAGAAGAGTGGAACGGACGGGATGAGTCTATTAAGATTCAGCTGGCCCCCCTTGGCGTGCACATCTTCAGCTGTACTCCGGTGAAGGAAGCGAAGAAGGCTCCCGAACCCCCAAAAGCGGCGGAAGCGAAGAAAGGGGCCGAATCGAAAAAAACCCCGAAACCGAAGGCAGCGGAGGAACCGGATGCAGGTAAAAAGCCGGGCAGAAAGGGAAAGGCATCAGGAGGTCAAAAGACCTTTTGACCCCAACATCATGACATGGTATAGGAGAGACGGATCACATGATATGGAATGAAGCGGCAGGTCTGACAGAAGAGACAATGGAATTAGTGCAGGAAGTACAGCAGGATCTGGAGCAGTTAAAGCCAAATGTGATACTGGATACCATGAAAAGCTGGATACCGGGACTTATGACTTTGGGATACCGTCTTTTGATGGCAGCCCTTATCCTGATCATAGGCTTTCGCATTGCCAAAGTAGTGAGAAAGATGCTGGGGAAGACATTTACCCGCATGGAGATGGAAGTTTCTTTGAAGAAGTTTCTTCTCTCAGCAGTATATGTCTGCATCTGCGGTCTGACAGTTTTTGCAGCGGCAGACAAATTCGGATTCAATTCCGCATCTATCATAGCGATCTTGGGCTCCGCAGGTCTGGCTCTCAGTTTGTCTCTCCAGAATATATTGGGGAATTTTGCAGGCGGCGTCACACTTTTGATATTAAAGCCTTTTAAGATAGGGGACTATATTATCTGCGGCAGCGAGGAGGGAACCGTATCAGCTATCGGTCTGGTGTATACCACGCTGAACACCATGGATAACCGTCAGGTGATCCTCCCTAACGGTTCCCTCTCCAACAATAACCTGACCAATGTGACAGCCCAAAAGCGGCGGCGCCTGGAGATTAAGGTGGGGATTAGCTATGATTCCGACTTAAAGAAAGCAAAGGAGATTCTGGGACAGCTGTTTGAGAGCCATCCTTTGATTATTCAGGGGGAAGGAGTTCTGGTTTTCGTTGACAGTCTGGGAGACAGTTCTGTGCTCCTGGGAGCCAGGGGATGGACGGCTACAGAGGATTACTGGAATGTAAAGTGGGAATTGACGGAGAAGCTGAAACTGGCATATGATGAGGCAGGGATTGAGATTCCTTATAAGCAGATTGACATTCACCAGAAAAATTAAGAGAATCCGAAGAATCATACTGTGGTGCAGGGAAGAGAAAATCTTTGCACCGCAGTATTGTTGTGTGTGGAGTTTTACAGCACCAGACTATTGGTATAAATCAAAAAACCATGGCTCAAATTCACATTTTTCAAACTTTTGAAGGTATCGGCCTTGTAATTCACCAGATTCTATGCTATGATAGGAGCACATTCCAGGAAGTTCTTTCCTGATTGTTTCTGTGGTATGACCAGGAACCATACCATATAGGGCCGGTTCGGCCAGTATTTTCCTAAGCATGATAAAAGAAAAAGGAGGACTATGAGAAGAAAAGTATGTAAAACAGCGGCGGCTTGTTTCTGCATGGCCGGAATAACCCTTTGTCAGCCTTTTATGTCCCACGGGGCCTGGCAGCTAAGGGGTTCTAAATGGCAGTATAAGCCGGAAGGAAGCAGTGAAATGCTGAGATCTGTCTGGCATCAGACAGATCACGAATGGTATCGTTTTGACAGTTCAGGTTTCATGGCAGAGGGATGGTATCTGGACACCGACGGCAGATGGTATTTTCTAAATCCCATATCAGACGGAACAAAGGGGAGGATGATGACAGGCTGGCAGTGGATTGACGGCTACTGCTATTATCTGAATCCAAAGAGCAGCCGGTCTCATCCCCTGGGAGCCATGTATGCCGGTGAGAGAACGCCTGACGGTTACCAGGTAGACGAAAGCGGGGCCTGGACAGACGAAAACGGAATACCTGTTTTCATTTCGGGAAAAGGAATTATTACAAAGGCACAAGGAAACAGAAAGATTTCCGAAAGTACCGGGAAGACCTCCGGCAACAGCGGTTCGGGAAGTGTCAGACGCAGCAGCGGCAAAGGAAGTCCGACCGATATGAACGGCAGCGGCACCACCACTGCCGGGAATGAAGAAAACAGAAAGAATGACAACAAAATTCAATCCGATGAATCCTGCGGGGACACGGAAAACACAAATCATACAGGTGAATCAGCAGGTACGCCGTCCAACACGGAGACTTCTCCTCCGGTTCAGACAACAGACAAATCTTCAGAAAAAGTCAGCTGGCAGGTACATTTCACGGATGCATCCGCCCATCAATTACATCTGGCGCCATCAAGATCGGGAAATGCCGAGGATGGCAGCTCTCTGACAATCTATTTTCAAACACAAATCACAGATGCCCAAGGGCACATCTGGAAATCTTTACAACAATCCCCTTATATTGCCGCCGTCACAGGTCCTGAAAGCAGGATATTCTATGTGGAATACATCCGGACAGGCGAGACGGACACAGAACCGGAACAGGAAGAACAGGAGATACTAAACTCCTATATGGAGCTTGCCAGAGAGGAGGAAGCCCATTTCCTTGGAGTGAAACCGGAGGAGGTGCCGGATTCCAGATTTATAGTTTCCCATAAAACAGGATGCGACCGCCGTCTCCAGTCTGCGGCAAGCAGGTTGGAGACGGGAGAAAGCAGGACATGTTATGTCATCGGCAGGAATTATGTGCCGGAAGGGACAGGGATAAAAGAATATTACGGTGATGAGATGGAGTATTCCCACAGCACAGAGGGAATCGTTGTTCTGGAAGATGACACTTACACAGTGGTCAGGTTCCGGATATCCAGAAATTCCCAGGAGACGGCAGAGGAACACGTGTGGACAGGCAGTGAGAAACGCCGCTGGAACATAGGAGATGTGCAGGAGCGGACATTGGACGGCGTGGCATACCGCTTCCGGTGCATTGACCAAAATTACGGCGATGAGACGGACAGAAGCAGGCAGAAAGCACTGTTTCTATGTGATACCGTAATCGGAGCGGATACAGGTTCTGAATATGTGTATGAAAAGATGGAAGACGGTACTTACGGATACCGGTTTTACCCAGGCCCTGTGGTTTCCTTTGGAGACACGGATTCCTACAAATATTCTGCTGTTCGAAGATGGCTGAATGCATCCGAAGAAGAGTTCGGAGAAAGTTTAAAAATCCCCACAGGGGTGACTTACGGGTATGAAGGCAGTACGGAACCAGAGATGGGAGAAAAACTGCAGAGCGGCAGCCTGAAATCCCACTATATAGGAAGCCAAAACATGTCAGACGGTCTGTTTATCCTGTCTGTGGACGAGGCATTAAAGTACAGGCAGTGGCTTTGGAAATTCCAGGGTTCCGAAGAAGAAAACCCCGAAAGTCAGTACAGCACATTCTGCAAAAGCTATTGGCTGAGAACGCCGGAGTGGAACAGGGAAGAGAGAAATCATGTGTATGTGGTGGATTTGGTTTTAAAAAATATTCATCCCCGCACAGTAATGGAGGAAGAGAATTCCGGGGATGTGGAACTGGGAAGTACGGCGAGCACAGGCCTAAGGCCGGCCTTTGCAGTACAGCAGTATTAAAAACAGTTGTACGAAGGAAGAAAGATGAGAGAGGAGCAGATTGATGAAGAGAATAAAAAAGAGAAAAAAACTCCTGGTTTGGTCTATGGCATCAGCCATGGCGCTTCAGGGGATAACCCCTGCTGCAGCGGTCTGCGGTGCAGTGGAAACCAGCGGACAGGGACAGAAAACCTGGGTATCAGCTACCTTGTCAGACGCCGTGAAAGGAGAACCGGCCACACCAGGTAATGCATGGGAGGGATTACCCATAGTATCCGCTTTGAAGTCTAAGGCAGCAAAAACCTTAGGTCTAAGAACCTCAGCCACAGGTGATCTGTGGAATGAATGGAAGGGCAATATGGATTTTCCGGGATCAGGGACACAAAAGGAACCTTATCAGATTCTTGGACTGGCCCATTTGATGGGATTGTCCGAGGCAGTGGCGGCAGGAATTGATTTTGAGGGAAAATATTTTGAACTGGCTCAGGATATTGACCTGGAGGGTCTGGATATTAACAACGGAAGCTGGAATCCCATTGGCTGGTATCAAAATGAGGAGGAGCTGGGAGAACCGGTTTCTCACGGATTTTCCGGTACTTTTGACGGATGCGGCAATACCATATGGGGACTTAAGATCCACCGGGCAGGGACAGATGCGGATTACGCCGGGCTGTTCGGGCTTATTGACGGGGGCTGCGTCCGTAACTTAAAGATCGAAAACGCACAGATCTACGGAGGAGATAAAGCGGCGGTTTTGGCAGGAGCGGTGACAGGCAAATCCTATATCTATGATGTCTTTGTATCAGGATATGTGAGAGCATCAGGAGATGCAGGAGGAATAGCCGGAACCGCAGAGGGAAAAGGAGACCGTGTTCTTATAGAAAATTGCCGGGCAGAAGGGATCTCTGTCCTGTCGGAGGGAGGTAGCAGTTATACAGGCGGAATAGCCGGACAGGCAGCAGAGGCTGACCTTATAGATAATGTGGTCATAACCCAGGACGGGAGCGGAGACAGAATCCGGGGCAAGGGTTATACAGGCGGTATAGCAGGACGCATGAAGCAGGCAGGAATCTATAATTCTTATGTGGACGGCACCATAGGGGGCAATGGGGCAAAAGCTGTGGGAGGAATCGCAGGACTGTATGAGGGCGGCGATTTGATTCTGGCCAGATTTGCAGGTGATATCGGCAGAACGAACAACGGTTCCATGGCAAGAGAGGGAACTTTTGTGGGTATGCGCAAGGGAACTTTCACCTATGGCACAGAGAAAGATAATAATCTGTCCTATCTGTTCACCAATACGGCGGGAAAGGCGAAGACTGTCTTTGGCTCTTCCATGGATGGCGACAATGTTTTTACCAAATATGCCCACATCGGATATTGGACAGACCATGGGACAAAGTATGTCACAGTGGCAGGCGTGACAGAGACCGGATGCGGGGACAGATACTTCTATGAAGAACTGGAAGAGGGAGTGCGCTATCTCATGACTCAGAAACTGGAAGACGGATTTGAGGGAGATTTGGACCATTATGCTCCGGGATACCAGGGAGAACCGGTAAGAGGTTATCTGCTCTCCATACCAAGAATTGATGCCCTGAATGCCAACGGAACTTATGACACGGACGTGGCCTCTCTGTCCGCCATTCCCACAGGCGTCAATACCTATTACCGAACCATGGACAAGGACCACAGCGGCGCCGTGGCTCCCGGCGCCACAGTATCCGTAGCCACCTCTGCCAGGAATAACGGAAGAAATCGGTATCAGATGGTTATGGATGATATGGAGCCGGGAGGCGTCGTGCCTCCTTCCTATCTCAATGAGGATGGTGAGGCTGTGCCCATGACCTATGTCAATGGAGGAAGCTACAGTTTCCAGATGCCTTCCTGCGATACGGAGATCAACGCAGAGTATGTGAAAGTGACCACCAAGCTGGAGCTGGATCATGAGGAGACCGTCATTGCTGTGACCCAGACAAGGAGCGGAGACAGAAAAAATCCTCAGATTGTCACAGAAGTCCGAAATCAGTCCGGGATTCTGGTTGCCAGATACATCAACGGCAATCAGGACACGGCTGTAGAAGTACAGCCCATACGGATTCATGCGGAGCATAATCAGGCAGGAAGCACGGCGGACAGAACCATCATGTGGTCAGTGGACGACAGCGACCTTCTGCTGCATACCTCCGCCCAGGGCTATACCCTGGAGGATGCCAGAATTATGCCGAATCTTGAGGGGACCTTTATTCAGGGAATCATAAACCGGGAAGTGAAGAAACAGGCGGACAGTCAGTATATGGAAGCCATAAGCCCTGTCATATATGAACAGACAGCAGTATTGACAGCCGCGTCCAATCCGGCCACATCGGCGGACAACATACCGGTGTACGGCAACTGCAAGGTGACGGTCACAATGCAGATCCTTGATCAGACCACCAGGAGAGTAGAAGGTCTGAGCTTGAATTATGCCAGCCTGGACTGCAGGATTACAAGGACATTGCAGGGAGACCGGAAGAATCCTACAGAGACCATTACAGCTGAGGTTCCTTCCATTTTAGCAGCAGACTTGTTTCCCAAACAGCCCTTTTATAAAAACGTATCCTGGAAAGATGAGGAAAGCGGGCAGATTCTGGTGCTTTCCCCCAGCGGCGCTCATCAGGAAAACTTAACAGTTGGTCTGCGGTTTGACCCGGAAGGAAAGGCTAATCCGGCCTGGATTCAAAATGTGATACAGGCCGATAACCAGATCAAGAAGACAGATCCTTACAAAAAGCTGGAGGGCAGTGCAGTTTATCAGGAGACCATTACGGCTGTGGCGGAAGACCAGACTCATGGAGTCGTGTCGGCAGCATGCAATGTGACCATACATTTTGAGACAGACGATCAGACCGTTATTGTTCCGGAGCAGGTGAGGGCGGAGCATACCAGGACCGAGTATGAACTTTCTGTAACCAGAACAGGTGACGACCGGACGCCGGCCTTGCGCTATGAAGGATTTGAAGAGATGGCTTTGAAAGCGGATGTCTATCCTGATTGTCCCGCAGAAGCCGGTTACACGCCCTATGACAGGGGGGTGGTCTGGAGCACAGACGACATAGGCACCTTGATTGTACGGGAAAACGGAACCGTTCTGCCTGTGAAAGATTCCGCCTGGATCTGGGAGGCAATGAACGCGGCATCCCGTTCTGGGGACAAAAAGGCGGAGGCCGCAAAGACCATAAAGGTACGGGCGAAGGCTGTCGGAGGGCAGGCTGAGGATACGGTGGAGGTAGTGCTTCATCTGACTGCAAGAGACCAGGCCGTACCATATAGAAGTTACGGATCAGGAGGCAGTTCTGGAAGGGGGTCCGGTTCTTCGGGAAGTTCTTCCGGCGGGCCGGGGGTAGAGGGAGTTTATATAGGCAGCAGTGTAAACATTCCCATGGCATCTGCGTCGGGGTTGAATATAGGTGAAGGACAGGGAAAATGGAACAGGACAGCAGAAGGATATTGGACATTTGCCATGAACGGGCGTGAACTCAAGGATGAATGGGCCTATATCCAGAATCCCTATGCAGATACAAAAAAAGGGCAGAGCGCCTTTGATTGGTTCCGCTTTGACGAAAAAGGCCATATGGTAACCGGGTGGTATACGGATAAAGACGGGCATCAGTATTATCTGAATCCTGTTTCGGATAACACCAGGGGGCGGATGATGATTGGCTGGAACTGGATTTCAGGCAATGACAGTCTCAAACGATGCTATTATTTCCAGGAAAAATCAGATGGCTATAAAGGTTCTCTGTTTAAAAATCAGATGACGCCTGACGGCTATGCAGTGGGCGGAGACGGGGCCTGGACCGTTCAGAATGAGGTACAGACCAAATGAGAAAATTGTTTCGCAGAAGTACAGGATTGATTCTGTCAATAGCCTTGCTGTGCGCCATGATTTTTCCCCATCTTCCAGCAAAAGAGGTTTTGGCGGATACAGGAGTGGTAGAGGCATGGGGAGAGGGCTGGCATTATTATTGTATTGACGGATTCGGATATGCATCCAACGGAGTTTGTTCCAATGGAGACAAATACAAGAGGGTCAGCACGGAAGCCGAATTGAACTCCAGAGAACGTGCTGTTGTATTCTGGTCCCTTTTGTCATTCATGTCAGCTTATGTTCATCAGGAGGCAGCGGCGGCAGCCGTTGCTTCCATCAACCAGGGAGCCTCTGCGGCAGGGCTTAGGAGGATCGAAAGGGCTGTGACGGAGGAGGACTTAAAAGCAGTGATTCATTCCTCATCTGTGAGAGCCCGATATGACTGGCTGGATTACGCGGCGGACCACGGAGAAGAATATCTGAAGCTGGCAGGTCTTTTAGGCGGCAGCAGCCAGACAGGAGGGAGAGGGGAGATACCGGCCATTCTCAAAAGCGCGACTTCTCTGTCCGCGGCTGTCCGGGCGGTGGATCAGGACGGGACGCTGGTTTTGGAATTTGATTCGTCAGGGAAAGACGGAGATTTTATTGAGAAAGTGCCTCTTAAACTGTCTGCGGACGGAGAAAACTGGCAGGAGGAAAGCGTTAATGGCTGGAATGTGGAAAAGAGTTCGACCCAGATACGCCTTACCAATCCCAATCCCGATGCAGGAGCCATATACCTGAAATTTGATCCTGCAGGCACGGACTATGCCTTATCATCAGGAGGATATGGTTCTGCAGATGAATGTTATACCTCTTCCGTGGAAGTGTGGAAATGCGTGGAATGCTGCAGAACCCATTTTGCAGGGGGAAAAGAGCACCCCTTAGCAGAGCATCAGAGGAATGCATGGCTGGAACTGAAACAGGTTCCGGCAGTATATTATGCCATGGCAGGAGACGGCAAAGGCTCTCTGGCAGGCGAAGCGGAAGGGGAACTGCATTTTCAGATATACCGCCATGAAGAAGAGATGGAAGCAGATTATCTGGTTCAGCTTTACAAGTACGATTATGAGACGGGTAAGCCCTTGGAAGGAGCGGGATTTGACCTGTATGAACGGTTCGACGATAAGGAAGAAGTGAACAGGGAACAGGACGGCAGAGGCCAGATCTACGAAGGGGAGATCAGGCACAGCCCGGTTATATGGGACGGCTTCCGTCTGGTGGCTTCCCTCCGCACAGACAGCGCCGGTCGTGCCGCATACAAGTCCGAAAAACAGTATCACTATGACAAGACTTTCTGTGACGGCCATCCAGCTCCGGTATTTGCCGCAGTCCCGGAGGAGATCGTAAATGATGAGACAGGGGAGGTGATCAATGAGGGAGAGATAGAAAGTGCAAAAGCGGCTAACGGGGAATTAGCAGAGCAATGGCTGGCGTGCGTGGCTTCCTGTGAGGAAAAGACACAGGAGGGCAGTCATTTCCACTGGATCATGGACGAAGTGGATGCAGGGGCCATTGAAGATTCGGCGGGCTTTGGAGAGTGTACCTATGCCGGCGTTACAGAAAGCGCGGATCCAGAGAAAGCTTATGAAAGCTCAGGCTGTCAGGCGGACTGCCGGGAGACTTATGAGCGGTTTGTTTCCATGAAATACAGCTATACCTTTATGGAGACAACAGCACGGGAGGGCTATGTTCTTCATGGCAGCCACAATGATGACATCCCCATAGAGATCATCACCACAGATGCTTCCCAGAACGGAGCCCACGGAGCCTTTGGAGGGGGATACAGTAAGGATATTACAGGCAGTATCCTGTTTACTGGGGCTCAATGGGAGCAGGAAGATTCCCCGGAGAAAAGAAATGTATCGGAGGGACAGGCAGAGACCGGAGGCTATTACACGGAAGAGATAAAGAGAAAAGCAGAACAGATCATGTCCAAAGCCCTTATAGGCTATGAATCGAATGAAGAGGAAAGCCGGGAAGAGACAGATACCGGTTCTGATGAAGAAAGGGAAAACAGGGCAACAGCCTTAAACGGGGAAAGGAAAAACAGGGCAACGGTTTTAAACGGAGAGAAGGAGGAAAGGGCGGCTGCATCAGGCGGGAATCGGGAAAACACAGCCACTGTTTCCGACGGAGAGCGGGAAAAAGCAGGGAAAGCCACATCCTCCGAAGGAATCAGGAAACGCTCCTTTTTATTTCGCTTTGCAGAGAACCTTGCAGGAACCTTAGGCAGGAACCAAAGGGACGGGGCGAGGGATGAAGGACGCTCCGGCAGAGGGACTGAGCTGTTTGCCAGAGCATACGCGGAGGCCCTTCATTCCGCCAGCAAGGGAGAGGAGGCGGAGAAAGGGCCGTCGGACCGTTACTCCCACAATAACGGCCAGGACGGAAGGGAAGAGGCCTGGAGAATCTACGACCACAGGACAGAAGGGGAAATTCATATTAATAAAAAGGATATGGATTTGTCCCGCGGAGAGACTCAGGGCGACGGTACGCTGGAAGGAGCGGTCTATGGGCTGTTTGCCGCCCAGGATCTCATCCACCCGGACGGAGCCACAGGAGTAGTGTTCCGCCAAAATGATCTGGTAGCCATAACGGCTACAGATAAAGAGGGAGACGGGTCTTTTATGGCCATTACAGAGATGCCGGGCTGTACTTATGATTATAAAACCGGCCAGGTTATCCGGACAGACGACGGATGGACAGGCCAGGCTCCATCCAATCTGTATGTGAGTGACAGCCGGATTGATGATTACAGCGGAGATCATGCCTATGTGCGTTCCTACACGGATTATCAGTCACAGAACGGAAACTGCTGGATAGGCAGACCTCTTTTGTTAGGCAGTTATTATGTAAAAGAGCTGAGCCGGTCTGAGGGCTATGAACTTTCTGTAAACGGGCGCAGTGACAAGGTCAGCAATTACGGATACAGTACAAAAGTCGCCATTCCACGGGGCCGGGGTTCCGTGGCAGTTGTCAGGGCTCCTTATGTGGAGCCTCAGTCCTCAGGCAAAGAGGAAGACACCATGCCGAATGTGGTGAATTTTGTCATCAGGTCTCAGGGAACAGGAGAGCAAGGTTATGATATTGCTCTGCCGTCATTTCCGAGAGGAACCAGGCTGTATCGGAAAGATATGTCTCAAAAGGAGACAGAGCTCCAAGTGCCTGCAGGCGAAAAGGTAAAAAAATATCTCTTTGACCAGTCAGGACAGCCCGTCTATCAGAGAGCGGATGCAGATCACACCTACGCCAAACGGAATCCTGACGGCACATTTGTGACAAGGGATGTGGCTGTCAGCGCAGTAGTGCCGTCTATGGGAAAGGCCGCCGTCCAGACCATTGACGAGGAGACGGTAAAAGAAGTTTTGGATGAGGACCCAGACGGTGAAAACAGCAAAAAACTAAATCTTGACGGACAAGACAAGAAACAGTTTCTCTACGTGAAGATGAAAGTGGAACAGGCACTGCGGGCCTGCGGATATCAGACGCCCCGTTATTCTACTGAGACAAAGGGAGTCTATGACAGAGGGGTCCGGCAGGGCGAGACAGACCATAAGGGTTTATCCGGAGTCCTTCCGGGTGAGCCGGCGTCAAAGACCGTTTATGGTTATCCGGTTATAAAGGTAGAGATTCCGAAAAAGACCGGGGATAACCGTCCGGTGACAGTGATGGAGGCCATCCTCACCTTGTTAGACTTTTACAGGGAGAATCCGTGGTACAGTTTTGGAGGAATCGACAGTTACAGAGAGTCGGAGAGTAATTGGCAGTTTTCGCTTTATGCCGGAGTTGCAGGCAATCCGGCAAATTATATTGTACTCACAGACAGTGAGGAAGAAAGTATGATATATCACAGGCTGCCGTGGCTTCCTGACGACGGGGATGAAAGTCCCAGATGGATCTATGCCCTTTATACCAATGTGCCTGATAAACAGGCATTCGGAACCTATGAAAATTTTCGTTCCTGGCAGATTCTGGGCAGTTACCGATGCAGTGCGGTATTGGTCAGTGACGCAGTGGCAGAGGGGGACGGGACCCTGTGTTCCAAGACCCAAAAACAGAATGTCTACTATGAAAAAGGGGAAATACTGAGGGACCCTGACGGAAATCCCCTTCAGGCCTACGAGTGGACAGATGTTATGGTTCCGGTTACTCAATATCAGCAGGTATATACCTGGACGGAAATTCCTGTAAAGGACAGAAAAGGACAGCTGACAAGCCATGGCAGCGGAAGTTATACGGATGCCTATGGAGTTCTTCAAAAGGACACGGACGAAGCCATGAATACTGCATATAAGCTGGTTCTTCCACAATCTTCAGTCACATTGACCAGGGAAGACATAGGAAAACTTCCGGCTTCCTACGGGTATCAGGCCGGTGAAACCATGGGGGCCGGCGATTATGCACTGACCGTGCTGGGAGCGGGAGTTTTGACGTATCTGGACTACGATACCCAGACATTGACCGGAGACAGTCTGTATGTGCGGCCTGTAAGCCTGACTTATCCCGGACAGGATTCCCATTATCAGGACGGAGACGGGGCGCCGGGACAGGGAACACGGAAAAATCCTGTGGAGGTGGAAGAGCGGATCATCCGCCAGTCAGCCAAGATCCTTAAGACGGTGAAAGAAGATTCGGCTGTCAAGGCCATAGATAATTTTCGGTTTAAAATTTATTTAAAAAGCAATCTTGAACGACTGTATCGGGATGAAGAGGGCAATGTTCTATGGGTAGACCGGAAGGGAAAGACAGTGGTGCCCCAGGAGGTTCTCAGAGAATATCCGGCCCTTGTGCCTAAACTCTATACAAAGGTAACTCATAACACAGCTCCTTTGTACAAGGATTCCCTGGAGTCTGTCAAAGCCAATAAAGCGTTATATGGTTTTCGTAACGGTATCATCAATGACAGTTCCAATCCAGGATATACAGCCATTCTTGAGACGGATACGGCTTCTTCCCTGGGGGAAGGGAGAAACTATAATTACGAAAAATTTTTTGATGCCATTCTGACAGCGAACATAGACAAATGGAAAAATCCCTCTCCTTCTCACACCTCTCACAGACCTTTGGGCAATGAAGCAAACCGTTCCGGGGAGGCAGAGGAAAATGCAGAAGTGACAGACAGTGTGAGGCAGTTTGCTGTTAACTGGTATCTGGATGAGGAAGTAAAAAAGCTGAAGAAAGCGGACAAAAAAAGTGATTCAGGCAATGATGCCGCATACAGTGATGAACTCTATGATTCTGCACTGTGGGAAGCCATAAAAAAGAGTGAAAACTATTTAAAGCCGTTTTTTGCTTATAATATTGACCAGCTCTATGCCATTGAGTGGGATGGCGAGAAAGACGGAGGAAGGGACAAAGACAAGACTACATTAAGTACAGATCAAAAGGAAGGAAACCAGTGCTTTGCCCTTTCTCAGTATTTGCCTTACGGAACTTATGTTGTGGTGGAGCAGCAGCCTATGTATGCAGAACTGGGAGACTTTAGAAACCGCCATTATGATATAGATAAACCAAAGGAGATGGAAGTTCCTGCAGCATACGAAAGCCGTGAAGGGGCATTAACAGATCCGGAAAAGATGAATCATTTTTATGATTATAATCAGGAAGACAGTCCTGAGGAGCAGGCCGGGAAATATAAGATTCGGTTCCATGAAGAGAGCCATGTGATAAATGCTCATAATCACTATGGAGATTTTCAGATTTATAAATATGGAATGGACATAAAGAATATTGCCAACGGTGTGTCGAAGGAGGCGGGAAAAGGGGATTACTTTGCTTTGACTCAGAGCCTTTATAAACCCTATCAGAATTATTATAACGAAGAAGACGACCGAACAACAAAAGATGTGCCGTATTACCTGACGGAAGGTATGAGCGGAAGAGAGAAAGTCTCGGCAGTTTACAGGTTTAGTTCTGTATCTGAGAACGGCAAAGCTGGGGCCATGACCGGGGTGTCCACAGCTTATGACGGCAGGTATGCTTCTGCCCTTGTGCCGTGGACCATGGCAGTGCCGGCAGATGAATCATCAAGTCTTAAGCCCCTGCCGGACGGTGAGAGCAGTTATAAAGGATTGGCATACAAAGAATTTACCAACGTTCCTTATAAAAGCAGACTGAGAATCGAAAAACTGGACTCCGAGACACATGAAAACCTTCTCCATGACGGAGCCATGTTCCGCATCTACAGAGCGCAGAGGGAGGAATCCCCCTATGGGGACGGAGCGGTAAAAGTCTGTCAGGAGGAAACTCTCATGGTAGGAAGCCGGGAATTTCTTATGGGGATGGGAGCGGCAAACATTACGAAGGTAGCCAGAGGGTCTCTGACTGCGGGGCTTTTATACAGCGGATTTGTGCCTGCCGGGACTCCTGTGTGTCAGGAGAAGGATCAGGTGGTTTTTTATGACCAGTATGGCGCCAAGACGGGAGAGTTTAAGGCCTGTACAACGACGAGGGACGGACTGTTGGAAAAGGGAAGCGGCCAGGAGTACGGTGATCAGAACGCCGGATATCTGGAGACACCGGAAGAACTGGAGGCAGGAGTCTATGTGCTGGCGGAGGCAGCGCCTCCTTCGGGGTATACAAGGACAAAGCCAGTAGCAGTGGAGATCTACAGTGACAACGTGGCCTACTATAAAGAAGGCAATCCCAGGACAAAGGTGTTATCCGTGATTTATGAGAAGCTAAAGGACTTAAAGTCTCATACCGCCAGAATTTATGTGGAAAATGCGCCCATCAAAGTCAGGATTCACAAGAAAAAGAAATCTGCCGATACTGTGACCTATCTGTTAAGCGGAAGAATTGACGGGAGTCTGTCCGAGATCGGAGGCGATCCATCCTGCGAATATGCTTACAGCCAGGGCGATTATCTGGGATATGGCTGGAAAAAAGGTATTTTGGAGTATTTGCAGCAGAGAAAAGAAGCTGGCGATCAGGTGGATATTATCTATCATCAAGGCGTTTTTGCCGGTTATGGCTACATTACAAAGAGGCTGGAAAAGAAGGAGCATGAGAATCCTTATGTGGCAGGGGCTGCCATGGCCTTGTATGAGGGGATAGAGCTCAAGCCCTCTGGCGACAGGGAAGATTATGGATATGAAGGACTGACAGTTGAAAGAAGCCTGACGGGCAATGTGACCCGAATGTATGTGAAAGAGGGGTATGCAGGAACCCGAATTGAATTCAGGCAAACGACTGACGGGAATCAGGAATCTTATTGGGATGCAGTGACAGTGGAGAGGCAGGACACGGATATTCTGTATTATGACCTTGGAGATCTTGATATTTTCGCAAAACGAACCATAGGCGGACACGTGATTTCCTACGGCTATGACAAGGATCACCATCTGGTTAATTTAGAGCATCTGGAGGAGGACAGAAAAAACGTTGCCAGAACGGACAGGGAGCATTCCATCTTTGCTTTTAAAGGAGGGATTCCCTATCTGGAATTGACAGGAGACGATTTTACCGGAATGTCTTATGATGCGTCGGACCATATTCTTACACTTCCCTCCCGCGCTGTTGTCTATCACCTGGATCGGGATGGCAACCGGGACGCCATGGTGGATCCCATAACCGGTATGGCTTATGTCATGGAAGAAGGAAGAGGAAAGATCTATGTGTGGCCTGTGAAGGTAACAAAGGGCAGTGACGGAAGAACCATTGCTGCGGATAAGATTGTCACCTGCCGGGTGGCGACCATAGGGGAAAATCCGGAGAAACAATCAGAAGAAAACAGTCAGGAAGAAGGATATGTGACGGGAACATGGAGACAGGAAGGCGGGGAAGAAAGTCATTCCATGTATACGATAATCTCCAATGAGAGAGGAGACAATATGGAGGGGGAAGCCATTCTTCACCATAATACAGGGAACTTTGAAAAATATCTGCGTCCTGTCCTGGATGAACACGGACTCCCCATATATTACAAAGCAGGCGGCGGTGTCTATGCACAGAAGACGACCCTCTGTGACCGCGACGGGGATTTTGTCAGAAGTAAAAGAACGGATTTGCTTGAGGATTTTAAAAGGGCATCCTATGTCATAGGGGGCAGCGATACTAAAGATGAGCCCGTAACTCACAGACTGGGAGAAAGTTATCTCTTGGAAAATACATGGATAACCGGGGAAGGAACACCCAATGATCCCTTTGATTTTTCCATGACAGAGGGACAGCCGGACCTTTTAAAGCGAGTGCCTGCCGGGAGCTATATCATGGAGGAGATAAAGGCGCCGCCTGGCTGTATAAAAGGTCTGCCTGTGGGGATGACCATAAAGGAGACGGCTGCAGTTCAGACAGGGCAGATGACAGACGACCATACAAAGATTCTCTTCCAAAAGCGCGACACCTCAGAAAATTATGAATATGAAGTGCTGGATATGGGACTTACTCATAAGACCGGAGCCCATAAGGTGATTGGCACCGTGAAAGAAGGCAAAGGAAGTTTTAGCCATGGTCAGATATCCGGTGCGGGTTTGGTTCTCTGTGATGAAAAGGGGAAGGAGATTCTCGCCTGGGAGACCACGAAGACGCCTTATTACCTGGAAGGTCTTGCTCAGGGCAAGTATATGGTAAAAGAGAACAAGACGCCGAAAGGGTTTGTCGCCTGTGATCCTGTACATGTGGAGACGGATGATACCGGCCAGGTTCAGGTGGTGGATATTGTCAATGATCACACCAAAGTAGAAATTGAGAAATACTCCCTTGACGGTACTCAGACCGTGCCGGTGGAAGGCGTGGGCTTTGCTCTTTATGAGGCGGATAACCATACCCTTTCCTATGACCGGGAAAAACAGGTGGATACATGGGAGACTGGCGACAGAATTGTTTATCAGGAATTTATCAGGGCTTTTGAAAAAATGTATGGGGAGTACGGAACCAAGGGACGAAAGGTGTCATGGAGTGCAAAGGGGAAAGATTATACTGCTGGTTATGTATCCCATAAGCAGATTGATCCTGTGGAGGGGAATACGGCTTTTCCGGCCAGTGCAGAAATGATATTTTCCACAGAAGAGGGGAAAAGAATCCGCATTGTTGCCTGTGAGCAGCATGACAATGGCCAGGGCAGGGATTTTACTTACGAATATCAGTTTGATTATAAAAAACTTCCTGTAAGTGATTATGCCGTCTCTTTTGAAACGGTGGAAGGGATTCGCCGTTTTGACTATCTTCCTGCAGGAAAAAGTTTTGTTCTGGTGGAGGAAAAGACGCCGGCAGGTTATGGGAAGGCGCCGGACCGGTTAATCACAGTGGAGAATACAGCCGATATACAGAGGCATCGGGTATTAAATCAGGACAGCAGACTTCTGATTTCCAAATGTGCAAAGAGAGAAGGGGATCAGGAAGAAGACATAAAAGAACTTCCGGGCGCAGAGCTGGCGCTTTACCGGGCGGACGACAGAGGCGAACTGTCTCAGGATGACAGCCATCTTGCAGCACAGTGGATCAGCGGTACAGACGGTATTTATACGGAGGAAGACTGGGTCAACGGGAGAATCCCCAAAGGCTATGAAGCAGGGGATTTAAAACCACATGAATTAAAGAAGCTGCCTGCCGGAATTTATTATCTGGCGGAACTTAAGAGTCCGGCTTATTACAGCCTGATGGAACCTGTCCGAATCCAATACAGCCAGGAAGAGCAGATTCAGATTATCAGAGCCTTTAACGAGGCGGTGAAAGGAGAGCTTGAGGTTGCAAAGAAGGACGGACAGGGACAAATGCTTAAGGGGGTACTGTTCGAACTTGCGGCATACAAGGAATCTCAGAAGAATACCCCGGTCTTTACCATGAAGATCAGTGATCACGAAGGAAAGATTGCAGTATCCGATCTTCCCGTAGGGGAGATACAGGAAGACGGGACCATAGTTCCATACCAGTACCGCCTGAAAGAGATCACGCCGCCGGAAGGATATGCATCGGATATGGAGATTCATACCTTTCAGTTTCAGCCTGATGTTCATGGCGTTTCCTATACATATGGCCAGAAGGCGGAAGAAACATTCAATATTGTTAATGAAAAGACAAAGATTGCCATTGGCAAAAAAGAATTTGGCTCACCTGATCAATGGGTTGCCGGAGCCGTAATGGCAGTATATGAGGGAAAAGGAAGAGACGAGAAAGGGGAATATATTTATGAAGAAACACCCATAGACACATGGATATCAAAAGAAGAGGAACCCCATATATTAGAAGGGCTTACAGCAGGCAGGACCTATCTTTTGACGGAACAGAAGGCTCCAAATGGCTATGAACTTATGAACCCTCTGGCCTTTGTGTTGTCGGCAGACGGAAGAAAGATCTGTGCCGTGACCGGTCAGACCGGACAGATTCTGGTTCATCCCTATGAAGGAAGTGATATCATTCGTTCCGTAGAGATACAGGGACGATATGGAGTGAAGGTGGAGATGGAGCTTGAGAACCAGAAAGGAGAAGTCATCGCTTCCTGGACAGCCGGAGGTTATGGTCATGAACTGAGAGAGGCTGACGGAATCCGGGACGGTGAGCTGTGCCGTCTCACAGAGACGACGGTTTACAGCGACGGAACCAGAGAGGTGACAGGACGTACTACAAGAAGAGTTCATCTGTCAGAGAAGGGCGTGTGGAAGGTTCCCGACCGAAATGTGGAAAAAGTAAATCTGGAACTGGCTCATGAGGACGGAATGGTCATCAAATCATGGAATCCGTCGGAGATGATTCAAGTCATGGAGGTGGACAACCCTGCAGCACCTGAAAATCCTGAGATTACCATAGATTATGTCAGTCCTCAAAAGGCTGTATGGGTAACTGTCGCCTGCAGCAACACGACTCATTATCCTGCAGATATCACTTTGACAGCAAAGCCGGGAGCGGAGTCTGTGGTGATTGACTCCGGAGAAGGTCTGGCGGAGAACGGGCGGATTCGGTATACATTAAAACAGGTGAAACCAGGAGAACGAAGGACAGTCCGGTATGCCTGCCAGCTGGAGCCAGGGGCGAAAGAGATATCGGTGTCAGTCGCCAGCCAGTGTGCAGGAATCCGCGCCCAGGAGGAAAAGAGAATCCCCTTGCATCAGAAGAATCGTCTCACCGTCTTTTATCAGGTGACAGGTACAGGAAAAAGAACAGAAACCGGCCAGGACCGGGAATTCCAGGTGTTCTTGTACAGCGAAGAGGGAGAAGAGCTGAAAGGAAGTTATGAGTACGAGGGAAGCAAAAAGGGAAACATCCGAAGCGGTGATGTGATCTCCCTTTCAGCCAATGATTATATCGTAATTAATCCGGGCAGCATTTACAGGAATATACGATACCAGGTCCGATACCTCTCGGAAGATGAGGCAAAGGTTCAGAATGGATCGGGTCAGGCAGCGGCGGACACAGGGGCCATAGCAGTCTTTTCCAGGGAAGTGACAGATCATACGCAGGCAGCGGTTTTCCAAAAAGGAAATGCCTATGAGATCACGGAGACAACCCGTTACAGCGACGGTACTGCAAGGGAGAGTCATAAGTTACGGTTTATTCTTGACGATCAGATTTCCATAGAGGGAGTCCAGGTTATGGACCGCAGACAGGAGATAAGGGTCAGTAAGCTGGAGATAAGGGGGCAGGAAGAACTGGAAGGCGCCCATATGCAGATCATGAAAGAGGACAGGACTTTAGTGGAGGAATGGATCTCAGGAAAAGCGCCGTATCGGGTTCAGTCTGTATTGGAGCCGGGAAAAACATACATTCTTCGGGAAGAAGGGCCGCCGGAGGGATACAGCTATGGGGAAGAAATTGAATTCCAAGTGGAAGAAGGGGAATGCGTCAATCAAATCATAATGGAAGACTATATGACGGAAGTGATTGTAAGCAAAAAGACACTGACAGGAGAGGATGAACTGCCGGGAGCTTTCATGCAGATAATCAGCCGGGACGGTCAGGTGGTCGAGGAATGGATTTCCGATACAAAGCCCCATAAGATTCGGGGAAAACTGAAAGCCGGGGAGACTTATATCCTCCATGAGGAAGGAACACCGGAGGGATACGCTTATGCCGCGGATCTGGAATTTACAGTATCCAAGAACAGAGAACCAGTCAGGGCAGAGATGAGGGACGGTCCTACTTGTGTGGAGATCACCAAGACTGATATGACAGGCAGTGAAGAACTGGAAGGGGCTGTTCTTCAGGTGATTGATAAAAACGGGCAGGTGATAGAAGAATGGGTCTCAAAGAAAGAACCTCATAAGATCACAGGCGTTCTAAAGGCCGGAGAGACTTACATACTTCGTGAAAAAGCCGCACCGGAAGGTTATGGGTACGCTGCAGATGCGGAGTTTACGGTTTCTCTGGATGGCAGTGTCTGTAAGACTGTCATGAAGGATGATATAACCAGAGTGGAGATTATAAAGGCGGATCAAGGCACAGGGCGTCCATTATCCGGCGCCGGGTTCAAACTTCAGACTTTGGACGGCAAAGTCGTGGAGGAATGGGTCAGCAGCGAAGAACCCCACAAGATTGAAGGAAGGCTGAAGGCCGGGGAAACTTATCTTTTAAAGGAGACAAAAGCGCCGGCGGGATACAGAAGTGAGGAAAAGGAACTGCAGATTACGGTTCCGAAAGAACCGAAGACTCTGACCGTAAAAGTAGAAAACCGCAGAAAGACTACAACTTCAAAAGTTCCTCCCGGTCCCGATAAAAAGGAGAAGAAAATAGGAAAAGTGTATGCGGGGTACTGGTCAGAATTAAGAGCCCATGGGGAGAGGGATACCTTCCAGACATTCACGAATCTGGAACTCCCCAAAGTCGGAGACAGTCCCAGGATATTATGGGTATGGATCATGGGAATCTTAAGCGCGTGTCTCACAGCAATCCTTGCGGCAAAGAAGAGAAAAACCGGAAAATTTCTTATGGGCTTAGGCTTATGTATGCTTATGGGAATTTCCTTCCCTGCCGCCGCAAAAGCAGAGACGGTTGAAGCAGACGGGGAAGGACGGATTATTGTAACAGGGGAAGTATGCGGGGAGAAAAACAGTGAACCAAAGCAGCTGCCGGAGACTTATTATTACAAGAGCACGCAATACCGGCGGCAATCCTGCCAGATTGTGGAGGCCATGACAGAGGCAGGGACAAAAGAAGTCAGAGACGAGATTATCTATGAGGAGGTGGAGCAGACAGATTCATTGCCTGAGGAGACGGATATCCTTGTGACAGACCAGAGATACGGGACGGAATATGTCCGCAGATTCCCGGTGTTGGATGTAGAATTTTATAATTGGCGGTGGATAAGCGGGTTTGAATTCCCTGTTATTGTGGAAGAGGCGGATGCACAAGTCTACGACCTGAACGGTATACAGGTTCCGGCCAGAGAGGAGAAGCCCTTTCAGGGATATGAAGATGCGCTGTTAAGCCTGGCACAGGTGAATCCGGAATATTACCGGATTTTGGAAGTTACCTGGGCGGGAGAACCGTGGATTGATGATAACGGAAAGGTATACAGAGAGGCCGTGGCGGCAGGGGAGAAATATGTGGCGGACTGTAAGGCGGTTTATGGAGGAACCGCCGTCATAGAGCCGGTGAAAGGCACGGCATGGCAGGCTGTCTATGAACGGGTGCCTCAGGAAACAGAACCCCCGGAGGAAAAGAAACCGGAGCTGGAGACAAAAGAATCCAGGGCTTTGGAGGAGACTGTGCAGAATAAGGCAGAAGAATCCAGACCTCTTTCGTGGTATCAGACACGCATAGGCCGAATCGTGATCTCCATAGGGCTTTTCTTTCTCTTTCTGCCCATATTTATATGGATAGTCATAAGACGTAAAAGAAGCAAGGAAAAGCAGCGGAAGTCTTTTAAAAAATAGTTTTTTTTGGTATGATAGGGGGAGTAAAATAAGACAGGAGGAATTGGGGCATGAGAGAGTGCGGCGTATTATTGCCCATAGCCAGTCTGCCGTCAAAATATGGGATCGGGGCATTTTCAAAGGAGGCTTATGAATTTGTAGATCAGCTGAAGGCGGCGGGGCAGAGCTATTGGCAGATATTGCCTTTAGGGCCTACGGGTTACGGGGATTCTCCCTACCAGGCATTTTCGGCTTTTGCAGGCAATCCATACTTTATTGATCTGGAGCAGCTGATAGAAGAGGAACTTCTGACCCAGAAGGAATGTGAGCAGGAGGATTTTGGAGACGACGACAGATATATTGATTACGGAAAGCTGTATACATATCGTTTCCCTCTTCTGAAAAAGGCCTTTGTGCGGTGGAAGGAAATGATGCAGCAGAAAGGAAAAAAGATACAAAGAATATTCCTAAGAGAGCTGGGAGAAGAAACCAGGGAATACTGCTTTTACGCTGCCCTTAAGAAACACTTTGAAGGGAAGAGCTGGGCGGAGTGGGATGACGATATCCGGATTCGGCAGGAGGAAGCAGTGGAACGGTACAAGAATCTTTTGTCGGAAGAGATCGAATTCTATGAGTTTCAGCAGCTTATGTTTGCGAGGCAGTGGAAAAAGCTGAAAACCTATGCCAACAAAAAAGGGATCCGTTTTATCGGTGATATCCCTATTTACGTAGCCATTGACAGCGCCGACAGCTGGAGCAGGCCGGAATTGTTCCAGTTTGACAGCAACCGACAGCCCAAGGCCGTAGCCGGATGTCCTCCCGACGCTTTCTCCGACACCGGGCAGCTTTGGGGCAATCCGCTGTATGACTGGGCTTACCATAAGAAGACAGGGTATGACTGGTGGATGAGAAGAATGAAGTATTGTTTTGCCTTATACGATGTGGTGAGAGTAGATCATTTCCGCGGATTCGATGAATATTACGCGATTCCCGCTGAAGATGAGACCGCGGTTAACGGCAGCTGGAAGAAGGGGCCGGGGATTTCGCTTTTCAAAAAGATGAAGGAGACCTTTGGGGAATTGAATATTATTGCAGAGGATCTGGGATATCTGACCCCAAGCGTTCATAAACTTTTGAAAAATACGGGATTTCCGGGAATGAAGGTCCTTCAGTTCGCATTCAGCACAGGTGAGAGAAGTACTTATCTGCCCTATTTCTATCCCCATAACTGTGTGGTTTACACAGGGACCCACGACAATGACACCACCCGCGGCTGGTATGAGACCATGGACGAAGAAGAGAAGAAATTCACAAAAAAATATCTGAATAATAAGGATACGCTGCCGGAAAAGATCTCCTGGGATTTCATCCGTCTGGCAGTGGCCAGTGTAGCTGATCTTGCCATCATACCTATGCAGGATTATCTCTGTGTGGGAAAAGAGGGAAGGATCAATACCCCCTCAACCCTTGGAAATAACTGGACCTGGCGGATGCAGAAGGGAGAGTTTACCAAAAAGATCATCAAGCGTTCAAGGAAACTGAATCAGATATACGGAAGATGCTGACAGGTTTTTGTTCCGGTACGAAAAAAGCAGGCATATTGTTTCCTATATGCCTGCTTTTCCATTAGGCAGTATCTCCTGTCTGTCCGCCGGCCCCGGAGGGAACATCGGAAGCCTCCTTTTCGTTCAGAGAGAAGGTAGTCAGAAATTCATTGCCCGACATGTCTTTGGCAGTTACCGTCAGACTATCGGAATTCATCTGGAAAGACACCCTTCCGCTGGCTTTGTCAGCTGTCAGAGGCAGCAGATACTCACCTGTAGGAGTGGTGGCGCTGATGGAAGAGAAATCTACTCCTGACTGGGTATCGACAATGGTGAAAGAAAGAATCCCGTCCTCCGAGATATAATCTTCAATGGTAGGCGGCTCATTGTCCAGAATATCAATGTGTTCGTAGCCTAAAACTGCCATGCGGTTAAAATTCACCATATAGATTTCCAAAGAACCGTTATGGTCAATGGTAGTCCGATATGTCTTTCTCCCTACCTTAACCAGATCCACAGGTTCCGAATCCATCTTAATGGTTACCTCCTTAAGGGGCATAATCGACTTAATCGTAAAGGTAACATCCGTGGTACGATAATCGTTGGTGCCCTCAATTACCACCTCATATTTCGGCTTTGTTGTGACCAGGAAAAAGATAAGCCCGTTAATCACAATAAAAGGCAGGATGTAAAATAACAACAATTGAACAATATCCGAGTCAAAAGTATTCTTATACTTATAAGGACGCGTGCTGCGGTATGTATGCCGATTCATAAAAAGTGAAACCTCCTTGTTTGAAAATGACAACTATTAGCATACCAGAAAATAGTCCTTCTTACAAGTTTATCTTCTAAATTCCCGGAACTTGTGTTATGATGAAACCATAGTTTTGAACCGCTGGGGAAATACTGTGGCCCATGCTGAAAACGAAATAAAGAGAGGAGTCCTATGATCAGGAAAGCAGCAGAATTTGCCGCCCGAGTTCACGAAGGCGCCGTTAGGAAAGGAACTCAGATTCCCTATATCTCCCACCCCATGGAGGTGGCTATGATCGTAGCCATGATGACAGATGATCAGGATCTGATAGCCGCCGCATACCTTCATGATGTGATTGAAGATGCAGGGGTAGCCTATGAGGAATTGGAGCAGGAGTTTGGAACCCATATTGCAGAGTTGGTCAGAAAGGAAAGTGAGGACAAGTCCAAAAGCTGGATGGAGAGAAAGCAGGCGACCATTGATCATCTGGCATGTGCCGGAAGGGAGGAGAAGCTTCTTGCCTTTGGGGACAAGCTGAGCAATCTTCGCAGTACCGCGAAAGACTATCTGGTGATCAAGGATGAGATCTGGAAGAAATTTCGTGCCAAGGACAAAGGGCTTCATGCATGGTACTATGAGAGCATGGTGGATATTTTCAGAGAATTTAAGGAATGTCCTTTTTATCATGAATATCTGCGGCTTTTAACTCTGGTGTTTGGCTGGGAATGCCCGGAAACTGACAGGATAGGATGAATAGAAAAAGAATAGAAAAAGAACTGGCTGTCAGCTGTAAAGCACAGTCAGTTCTTTTTTATGCGCAGGCCTTTAGAGAGGAATATGCCTCTAAGTTACGCGCAGACCTGCAAAGAGGAATATGCCCTTAAGGCGGTGTCCGGCCATAGGGCGGGCAAGGAGGAAAACCCCTGCTTGATTGCCTGAGAACGCCGAAGCTACTCCGCCGCATCATACATGGCCTGGGCCATAGCGGCAGCCTCTTGGGGGGACATCAGTCCCGCTGCTAAGCTGCGCACGGCAGTTCCCAATGCGAATTCATAGTGATGAATGGAGAATCCCGGAACCGTTAGGGAACCAGTTCCCCGAGTGCCGATGTCAAAGCTCTTTTTGGAGGCCCCCAGCCATGGGAAAATACTGAAGTTTTTAAAATCATTGTAAGCGTCCACCAATGGAGAGGTGCCCCCTAACCGGACGATGAGGGAGGCTACATCCGGGGAATAGTACCAGTGGAAGAACTGGCGGCAGGCCTCAATATTGTCCGAGTAGCGGGAAATACCGATAATGCCGCCTCCCAAAAGGGGATGGCCTCCGGGAATCACGCTGGCGCCTACGGTGCCCACTACATTGGAGTACTTGGAATTCATGACATAAGCCGTATGGTTGGAATAAATGGAGGCAGTGGCTACATTGCCGCCGGCAAACTGCTGGACGCTGTCACGCCACCACAGCTGCTGGGTGGAAAAGCGGACCATGGATCGGTATTGTTCCAGGGCGTGAACCATCTCAGGAGAATCCAGCCGTACATGTCCATAAGAATCACATATTCCGCCGGAGCGCGCCAGATAAAAGGGAAGGAAATCGCTGGCAGCTGTGGCGGAAGCGCCGTTGGTGGTGGTAGTGCCGTACAAAGTGGGAGAATCAGGATTAAATTCTTTTGTAAAAAATTCCGCAACTTTAAGATACTGTTCCACAGTCTGAGGGATACATAAGGGTTCATGGTATCGCTCATAAAACGCCCTGCTTAACTTGGCGTCTCCTAACAAGTCCTTGCGGTAGAGAAGAATCTGAACGCTTGGATCAAAGGGCAGGGAATACATGTCATCCTCCACCAGGGAGTAATTGTCATATGCCCGGCGGATCAGTCTCTGAGGAAGATCTTTTGAGGTAATGCCTGCTTCTTTTAAAGGGAGATAGGTGTTTTTTCCCAAACTGTCCAGCCATGCCACATCCATCCGAACCAGATCATAGGTAAAATTCGGATTCAGAAGCTTGATCTGGTTGAAGAGGTCGTCATAAGGCACTGTGACCATCTTAAGTTCAATACCGCTGACCGACTGAAACATGGGAAGCAGTTTTTCCAGGGCGCTGGTGGAAGGCGTATCCAGTGCCAGCATGGTTAAAGGCTTTAAGGATTGACGAACAATCTGTGGGAATTGAAACGGAAATCCTTTAGCCGGCAGAATGGTATTGGCGGGCAGGGCCTTCTTTTTCTGCAAATGCGCGGCAAGAAGATCGCTGATGCGGGCCCCCATCTGGCTGTAATCCAGCTCATAGGCAAAAAGCCGGGGCGAAAGGGCGGTATTAAAGGTTCCTAAGGCTATAATAGGGGGCTGGGCCTTGGCGGAAAGGCGGAATGCAGAAACGACCGCGTCCGCCCGCAAAGCACTGGTGGCTATGATCACATCAAAATCCACATTGGCCTGGGCAATGTCAAAGGCCTTGCTGACCGACAGATTAAAATCCGATGTATAATGGCGGATTTGCAGGGATGTATCCGACAGAGAACTGATGAAGCCCACAAAAAAACCATGAGTAAACCGCATGGCGTCAATATCGGAGAACACCGCAACTTTTTTCCATTGTTTCTTTAGAATATATTCCCCTATGGTTCTGCCTGCGGCAGAAAAATCAAAAGCTGCAAAGCCGTGTCCGGGCTTTATCTGATCCGGCTTTCTGTCCACATAGATGACAGGGCAGGCCATTTCCTCATAGCAGGAGAAACAGCGCTCTCCCAGACAGGAGATAGTCACTACAGCGGCCAGGCTGGAGCGGGGAAGGCGTTCTGCAATAGACTCCTCCGTGCCGGCCACGTCATTGGTGGTATAGACCGAGACTTCATATCCCAATGACTGCAGGGAGAGCTGGAGGGCACTGTAGAAATCCAGATAACTGTACTCATATAAAGAAGGGAGAATAACGGCCACAGAGGTAGGAGTACCCTGGCGAAGCTGCTGGGCCTGAAAATTAGGAACATAACCCAGACGCTTGGCGGCTTCTTCCACAAGCCTGATCTTCTCAACACTTACTTTTCCTGTTTTATTGAACACATTTGACACGGTTCCGTGAGATACGCCGGCCTCACGGGCAATGTCTTTGATAGTAGGCATGGGAAATCCCTCCTTTAATCTTGGAACTTTCAAATCTATACAATAACAATACCAAAAAATATGGAGTATTGCAAGAACAAACCGCTAGAAATTGGTTCGTTCAAATAAATAAAAAGAAAACCATGACAGACAAAGGGGAAAGAGAGGAAAATATTTAGATATATAGCACGAAAAAAGGATAAAAAACTTGTAGAAAATATACAATCTATTATTTTTGTCCGATATAGTAATTGACACGTACCAATAATTGAGATACAATGAAACCACACAGGGAGAAACAGTATCCCGAAACAACTCGTTTCAATAAAAGGAGGAAACACATGAAAAAAGTATTGGCAACAACCTTAACCGTAATGATGGCTTTGAATTTAGCAGCATGTTCAGGAGGAAGCAGCGCGCCGGAGACCACAGCCGCACCGGCTGCTACAACTGCAGCCGAGACAAAAGCAGCCGAGACTGCTGCGGCAGATAAGGAAGCCGAAACACCGGCTGCAGAAAGCGGAGACGGTTTGGTGCAGGGAACAGGAACTACCCTTACGGTTTATACCAACTCCGGTTCTGACGGCCGCGGCGAGTGGCTGGTGGAAAGAGCGGCAAAAGACGGGTTTGACATTCAGTTTATCGAAGCCGGCGGCGCAGAGATTCAGAACCGTCTTTTGGCGGAGAAGAATGCTCCCATTGCCGATGTTGTGTATGGACTGAATTCTATTATGTGGGAGTCCCTGAAGGCGGAAGATATTCTGATTCCCTATACTCCTGTATGGGCAGATGAGATTCCGGAAGGCCTTAACGATCCCGAAGGATATTATCACGCCATTGTAAAGCAGGCTATCCTTTTAGTATATGATGAGAACCAGACTGCACCGGAGGATGCGCCCAAGGATTGGCTTGATCTGTGGACCAATGAAGCATTTGACGGGAAATATGAGTATCTGACAAGCCTTAGCGGCGGTACAGTCCGCAACGTTTTGGCAGGCATTCTGACCCGTTATGCTGATCCCAACGGGGAGTTAGGCGTTTCCGCGGAAGGGTGGGAGCAGATTGCACAGTATTATCAGCATGGTGTTCCTGCAGAAGAGGGAATGGATGTGTATGCTCAGATTTCCGATCCGGCCAAGCCGGTAATCTGCGGTCAGATGTGGTCCAGCGGTATTGAGACCCGTGATGAGCAGTATGGAACAAAGACTAATTATGTAGTTCCTGAAGTTGGAGTTCCCTATGCTGTAGAGGCGATCTCCATTGTCAACGGAACAAAGAATGAAGAAGAGGCACAGCGTTTTGTAGACTGGTTCGGCAGCGCTCAGATTCAGGGCGAGTGGGCTCAGGAGTTCTCCACTCTTCCGGCCAACAAGAATGCAGTAGACAAAGCCAACGAATTCAATCAGAAGATCGCTACACTTCCGGCTCAGGATATTGACTGGGGACTGGTTGCGGAGAACATTGATGCATGGTGCGAGACCATTGAACTGAACTATATGCAGTAACTGTCGTGCAGCGACAAACACCCAAAGGGCCGGCCGAGTGAAAAGGGCCGGCCTTGGTTTAACGGATATCCGGCAGTGAAGCTATGGTGCACAGGACCGGGTCAGTAAGAGCAAGGAGAAGAATATGATTAAACTTGATAATATCGGAGTTACATTTGGCAGTTTTGAGGCTCTTAAAAATATCAATATTCATGTAAAAGAAGGAGAATTCTTTACCTTTTTAGGGCCTAGCGGATGCGGCAAGACCACCACACTGCGTACCATAACCGGATTCATTCATCCAAGCTGCGGCCGGGTCAGCGTCCGGGGCGTGGATATTACGGATACCCCTATTGAGAAGAGAAACATCGGTATGGTGTTCCAGAGCTATGCCCTGTTCCCCACCATGACTGTCTATGAGAATATTGCCTTTGGCCTGAAGGTTCAGAAGATGAATAAGGATGAGATCAGCCAGAAGGTACATGCCATGGCAGAAAAGGTGGACTTAAGCGATGAACAGCTTCAGAAGAAAGTATCTCAGCTGTCAGGCGGCCAGCAGCAGAGAGTGGCTATTGCCAGAGCACTTGTTACATCTCCGGAGATCATCTGTCTGGATGAGCCTCTCTCCAACCTGGATGCCAAGTTAAGGGTTCAGCTGAGAAATGAACTGAAAGATCTTCAGAAGCGGTTTGGAATCACTACGGTGTATGTAACCCATGACCAGGAGGAGGCCCTTACTTTATCCGACCGCATTGCCGTGTTTAACAAAGGGGTGATTGAACAGATCGGACGTCCTGATGAGATCTATAACCATTCCGCTACAGAATTTGTCTGCAACTTTATCGGTGATATTAACCGGCTGAGTCCTGAGTTTATGAAAGCATCCGGGGCAGACAAAGTGTCCGGAATCGACACCGGCAAACACTGCTATATCCGTCTGGAACGCATGCATGTCAATGACGCGGTGGCCGGAGATGCCATGACTATACAGGCCAAGGTACAGAATTATGAATATTACGGTCTCTATATCAAATACAGCCTGGAGGTTCAGGGACAGATCGTAAAAGTAATCGAGAAAAACAGCGGAAAACCGCTGTACGGCACAGGGGAGACGGTAACCGTAAGCTTTAATCCGGCAGACATCATGCAGTATGAGGGGTGATGCATATGAAGACGAAAAAAATATCTATGACGCCGCAGACCATATATAACATTCTCATTCTTGTGTTTTTGTTTTGGTTTGTTATGGCCTGTCTGGTTTTACCTAATATTAATACAGTGTGGAGCGTGTTCTTTCAGGAAGGGGCCTTTACCACAGAACCTCTTAGGAAGCTGCTTGGTTCGGAACGGGCCATGCGAAGTTTGAAAAACAGCTTCATGCTTGCCCCGTCCCTGTCCCTTACCGTGGGATTCGTGGGCATCAGCCTGGTGCTTATTACGGAATATTTTGATATCAAAGGAGCCAAGATCCTGCGTCTGGGCTATATGACAACCTTGATCTATGGAGGAATCATCCTGGTATCGGGCTATAAATTTATCTATGGAAGCAACGGATTTTTGACCAATTTGTTTGCCAGGCTCATCCCGTCCTTCCCCACGGACTGGTTTCAGGGATATTGGGCAGTGCTCTTTGTTATGACCTTTGCCTGTACATCCAACCACATGATTTTTCTGCGCAACGCCATGAGGGCTGTGGACTTCCAGACCGTTGAGGCGGCTCAGAATATGGGGGCAGGCCCTGTGAAAATACTGATGAAGGTAGTGCTTCCCGTACTGACTCCTTCTTTGCTGGCCGTTACGATTTTAACCTTTATTACAGGACTTTCCGCTACTTCGGCGCCCCTTTTGGTGGGAGGAAAAGATTTCCAGACCATTACGCCTATGATTCTGTCATTTTCCAAGAACGTAGGTTCCAGGGATCTGGCTGCGCTGCTGGCTTTGTTTTTGGGAGCTGCCACCATTATCCTGCTGGTAATCATGATGCAGATTGAGAAGAGAGGGCACTACATGTCCGTCTCAAAGGTAAAGACCACCATCGTGAAACAGAAGATACATAACCCGGTGTTAAATATTCTGGCCCACGCTTATGCCTATATCCTTTTTCTGATTTATGTTGTGCCGGTTGTGCTGATTGTGCTGTTTTCCTTTACGGACTCAGCAAGTATTGCAAGAAGACAGCTGGATTTATCCACGCTTACACTGAACAATTATGCGGCAGTGTTCTCTAAGGCTACGGCATATAAGCCCTTCCTGGTGAGTATTGTATATTCTACCCTTGCATCTTTGGCAGTGGCCATTCTGGTGCTGGTGGCATGCCGCATTATCCAGAAGAGGAGAGATAAGATCAGCACAGCTCTGGAGTACAGCCTGCTGATTCCCTGGCTTCTGCCCACCACGCTGATTGCCATGGGACTTATTACTACCTATAACACGCCAAGGTTCTGGATGTTCAACAAAGTACTGACAGGCACATCCTTTATCATGTTTTTGGGATATATGATTATCAAGATACCATTTACTCTGCGTATGACAAAAGCAGCCTTCTTTGCTCTTGACGATTCCCTGGAAGACGCGGCCAAGAATCTTGGGGCAAAGCCTTTATATACCTTTTTCCGGGTGCTGCTGCCTGTGGTACTGCCTACGGTGCTGGCTATCTTTGCGCTGAATTTCAATGGCCTTCTGGGCGATTATGATATGTCCGTGTTCATGTATCATCCTCTGAGACAGCCATTGGGCGTATATATCAAGTCTCTGACCGATTCCCAGACCAATGCGGATAATTCAGCCCTTACCTTTGTCTATGCAGTGCTGATGATGATCATATCCGGAATCGTTCTCTATCTGGTCTACGGGCGGGGAGACAACAGTAAACTGGGAGACAACAAATAATCGAATAAATTTCAGAAAGGCAGATAGAAACTATGGCAGGACAAGAGAGATTTAAAGAAATCAATAACATTTTAAACAAAGAGCTGGAAGAGAAAAAGACCCTCATAGCGGTTCACAGAGGAACCTGGGGAGGCAATATTGTTGAGAATACCATAGCTGCGTATACAATCAGCCGGAATATGGGAGCGGATATGTTCGAGTGCGACCTTTCAAAGTCTACGGACGGAGTGGTCTATGTGAACCATGACGGAGGGGAAAAGCGCCTGTTCGGCAGGGACGAGAATATTAAGACCATGTCCTCCGAGCAGATCGACCAGCTGATCTGCCGAAATAGTATCGGCTTGCCCAGCATGTGTCATGTGGAGCGGTTTGAACAGATTGTGGAGCATTTCTGTCACGGAGAACTATATAATGTGGATCGGGCCTGGGATATTCTTGGGGATGTGGACGAGATCATGAAGAGGTATCCATATGCCATACATCAGGCAGTGATCAAGACGCCGGTAAAAGAAGAGTATCTGGAATTTTTCCAAAACTGTCCGAGAAAATACATGTATATGCCCATTGCCTATAACATGGATGATGTAAAAAAGGCATTGTCTTATAAGGATGTGAATATGGTAGGGGTGGAAGTCATCGCCGCTTCCAGAGAGGATGAACTGTTCCAGGAAGAAAATATCCAATGGATAAAAGATCAGGGACTTTATATCTGGGTTAATGTCATTACCCTGTGCGGCACCGGCAGAAACGTGCTCTACGGCGGTCTGGATGATGATACGGCTCTGCTTTGCGGGCCGGATAAAGCCTGGGGAATTCTGATGGAAAAGGGAATGGGAATTCTTCAGACAGACTGGCCTGCACAGATGAGAGAATACCGGAAAACGAAATTGGGAGTATAACGGAATAATTTGTTAAAAAGTTTACGAAATCTTTAACATAAAGCTGCCAGAAGATTGACTGAACAGAAAAAATATGGTATGGTACAGTAACTAAATGTAAGTGGATAAAATAAAGAGAGGAGAGGTAAAGAAATGAAAAAAATGGCAGCAATCTTGTTGTCTGCGACCCTTCTTCTTTCCGCATGCAGCGGAAATGGAGAGACTGCCACAACGGCAGCGCCGGAGACAACAGCGGCTGAAACGACAGCAGCCGAGACAACCGCAAAAGCTGCAGAGAAGGATGGGGCTTACACACCGGGAACCTATACAGCCAGCGCACAGGGAAATAACGGTCCGGTAGAGTTGTCTGTAACCTTCAGCGAGGAAGCAATCACAGAGATCACAATCGGAGAACACGCGGAGACCACAGGAATCAGTGACGCCGCATTCGATAAGATCCCTGGGGCTATTGTTAAGAACCAGAGTTTAGGCGTGGATGCGGTATCAGGTGCTACATATACTTCCAACGCGATTTTGGAGGCTGTGGCGGATTGTGTTACACAGGCCGGAGGAGATGCAGAAGCGCTGCGGGCCGTACCCGTTGAAGAGGATGGGGAGACCGCCAACGCTGTTCTTGAAGATGCAGAGGTAGATGTGCTGGTAATCGGCGGCGGCGGAGCCGGACTGTCAGCAGCACTGTCAGCGTCCCAGGAGGGGGCCAGCGTTATTTTGGTAGAAAAGTTGTCCGCATTAGGCGGCAATACTTTCCGCTGCGGCGGAGCGTTTAATACTGCTGATCCTGAAAGGCAGAAGGATATTCCTATGACAGACGCTTTGTCTTCTGCTGTAGAGAAGGTTTTGGCTCATGAAAATGTCAGTGAAGAGCACGCCAAGCTGAAGGCTGAGGTGCAGAAGCAGTGGGGTGAGTATAAGGCTTCCGGCAATACTATGCTCTTTGATACACCGGAGTGGCATGCTCTGCAGAGTATTGACGCCGGCGACTATGAAGGCAATGTGGAACTGGTGCGTACTCTTACCAGCAACACTCTTGATACGCTGAACTGGCTGACAGATAACGGCGTGGAGTGGACCGATCAGGTCAGCACCGTAGTGGGAGCTCTGTGGAACCGTTCTCATCAGACTCCCAACAACAGCGGTGCGGACATTATAGCTGCGCTGGAGAAGAATGCAACAGAAAGCGGCGTAAAGATTTATCTGGATTCAAAGGCTGAGGAGCTGGTAGTAGAGGACGGAAAAGTATGCGGCGCTGTGGTCACCAACGCAGACGGCAAAAAAGTAACGGTTAAGGCGGCAAGAGGTGTGGTTATGGCCACTGGCGGTTTCAGTGCCAATGTGGAAATGCGCGTGAAATACAACAAGCAGTGGGAAGATATCGGCGAGTCTCTGACAACCAACAACACCCCCGGCGCTACGGGAGACGGTATTGTCATGGGTGAGGCTGTGGGAGCGAACTTAGTCGGCATGGGTTGGATCCAGCTGATGCCTCTGAACTCCGTATCCGGCGGCGGTATCTCCGGTTATGTCAACAGTTCTCTGTACTGCAATAAAGAGGGCAAGCGTTTTGTGGCGGAGGATCAGCGCCGTGATGTGCTGGCAGCAGCCGTTCTCGCTCAGACAGACAAGCTGTTCTACATCGTATGTGATCAGAAAGAGGCGGAGCTGCGGGGAATGACACCGGAAGTTCTGGGATATATGGTGCAGAATGGTCTGGTATACAGCGGCGAGACGATTGCAGAACTGGCGGAGAATATGGGAGTGCCGGCTGATGCTCTGGAACAGACCGTTGCCGAGTTCAATGAGGCTGTAAAGGCAGGAAAGCCTGATGAGTTTGGCCGTACAACCTGGGAGAATACCATTGAAGTCGGTCCCTTCTATGCCCCGTCGTTCTCACCTGCGGTTCATCATACCATGGGCGGTCTGGAGATCAATGGCAACGGGGAAGTAATTGATACCCATGGCCAGGTAATCGCCGGATTCTATGCAGCCGGCGAGGTAACAGGAGGAATCCACGGTACGAACCGTGTAGGCGGCAATGCCGTGCCGGATGCACTGTGCTTTGGTAAGATTGCCGGAGCTAATGCTGCAGCCAATAAATAAAGCGATCATGTGATTATAGGAAGGCCACGACGCTTGGCAGCTTTATGCCACAGGCGCCATGGCCTTCCTGTGATTGTGGAGTATCCGGGCGAACGCATCTGGTACGCTTTTGCCGGATTGGAAACACTATGTCCCCGGATCTGTTTGCGGCGGAGGGCGGGGGTTCATATTGCACTTAAAAGGAAAATGTGCTACAATGCAGTCAAAAATCGAAGGGAAAGGACCTTGATAATGAAGATTTCTTATGAGAGCACCAGAGGCGGAGAGCACAATGTGACTGCATCCCAGGCGATTTTAAAAGGTCTCGCCTGTGACGGCGGACTGTTTATGCCTGATCAGATACCTATGTTAGATGTAACCATGAAAGAACTGGCGGGGAAGACATACCAGGAGACTGCCTATGAAGTGATGAAGCTGTTTCTCACGGATTTTACGGAAGAGGAACTGAAGGCCTGTATTGCCGGCGCTTACGACAGCAAATTTGACACAGAAACCATCGTTCCCCTTGTAAAGGCGGAGGGAGCCTATTATCTGGAACTGTTTCATGGCAATACCATAGCTTTTAAGGATATGGCTCTTTCGATTCTTCCATATCTCATGACCACAGCGGCCAGAAAGAATCAGGTGGACAAGGAGATTGTGATTCTCACAGCCACTTCCGGCGATACAGGCAAGGCGGCTATGGCAGGGTTTGCAGATGTACCGGGAACCAGGATTATTGTCTTTTATCCGAAAGACGGCGTCAGCGAGATACAGAAACTGCAGATGGTGACCCAAAAGGGGGATAACACTGCAGTCGTGGCGCTTCACAGTAATTTTGATGATGCTCAGACCGGGGTGAAGCAGCTTTTTGCAGATAAGGGGTTTGAAAAAGAACTGGCGGAAAAAGGATTTCAGTTCTCGTCGGCTAATTCCATTAATATAGGCAGGCTGGTGCCTCAGGTGGTATATTATGTATATGCCTATGCCAAGCTTCTGAACAATGAAGAGATTGCTGACGGAGAAAAGATCAACATAACCGTTCCCACAGGGAATTTCGGCAATATTCTTGCGGCATACCTGGCAAAACAGATGGGGGTGCCCATTGACCGGTTAATCTGTGCTTCCAATGATAACAAAGTGCTCTATGATTTTTTCAGCACCGGAGTTTATGATAAAAAAAGGGAATTTCTTCTGACTATCTCTCCGTCCATGGATATCCTGATCTCCAGCAATCTGGAACGGTTGATTTATCTGAGCACAGGATGCGATGCGGGAAAGACTGCCGGGCTTATGGAGGATCTGACAGGCAAAGGGGAATATAAGGCTGATGAAGATATGAGACAGCGGATGACGGACTTCCTGGGCGGCTTTGCCACGCAGGATGAAGACAAGGCGGCTATCCGGAAATTATATGAGAATACAGGTTATGTGGTAGACACCCACACAGGCGTGGCGGCGGCAGTGTATGAGAAGTACCGAAAAGAGACCGGAGACAGGGCCAAGACGGTTATTGCCTCCACCGCAAGCCCCTATAAGTTCTCCAGAAGCGTTGTGGAGGCCATAGAAGGAACCTGCATGTCTCAGGATGAATTTGAAGTGATTGACCGTTTGAGGCGGATATCGGGAGTGGACATTCCAAGAGCTGTGGAAGAGATCCGCACAGCCCCTGTTCGTCATACAAGAGAGTGCGACGCGTCTGACATGAAGAAGACGGTTAAGGAGATTTTAGGTTTATAATGTGCAATGAGATGAAAGAGGACTGTTGGGAGAGACGGTCCTTTTTTCGTGGGAGATTAGAATATAAAATGGATGAAAAGCGGATATGAAATATGGTTGAATTGATGAAATCTATAAGGTATAATTATATATTAATAATAAAATATTGCCACTTGACAGAAGGACGATATGACATTTTATAAGAATGACAAAAAGAGGGAGTAATGAAAATGCAGAAAAGGAGAAATTGGTCTGTAAAACAAAGGTTTTGCGGCTTTATGGCCTTTATGGTCATGTTCATCTATGTTTTTAATCACACTTCCATATCCTTATTTTTTGCGGCTTCGTCCGGGGGGACAGGGACTCCGTCAGATGCGGTGAGGGAGAGCGGCATAACATTGAGGAATTGCCCTGAGGAGGAAGTTGAGCTTTTGGTGATGTCTGACTGTACGGGATATGAGGCGGGGGATTTTGTATGCCTGGATGTGTACATAAAGAATAACAGCGGTGAGATGATCACGGACGGGGAACTCCGGTACAGGGCCAAAGGGATCCGGGAAGAGACAGCGTACTTTGAGGATCCGGACGGAGACTATGAAGGAGAAGCGCCGGACCGGATGACCGGCTTAAGGATTGGGCCGGGGGAAAGCAGGCATGTAACATTTTGCTTTGATATTGATGAGGAGATTGACAAAACCAAGAACCAAAAGGTAGACTTTGCCTTTAGCTGGGAGAAAGAGGGAAGGACGGCGAAGGCGAAGAGGACTTTTTGCTATGTAGCAGGCGGCATGAACCTGCTTTTGCCGGAGATTCACAATCAGGACGGGGACGACCCGGAGGGAAGAACCTGGTTCTGGGCCGGGGAGCCGGGCCAGATGACATTGCATTTTGACTTGGGAAAGATTCTGGAGATCATTGAGGATAAGCTTGAGAATGAAGACGTGATTGCCAGCAGTTCCGATGCAGATATTGCCAGCGGTTCCGATGCTGACAAGGACTATGATTCTGATATGGATGTGGCCGGCGGATCCAACGCAGTTACAGCCAGTGGTTCTGATGCGCAAAAAAATAAGGTTCATGGATCTGGTGCGGTCATAGCCAGCAGTTCCAATGCATGGGTAAAATGGGAAGGCGATTCTGTATTGGGGGGAGAGAAACCTGTATTAAAGGAGCTGTCATGCAAAGTGGAGACTTATGGACTCCAGCTTGACCAGTTCCATGTTGACGAGAGGATGACAAATGCTGATTACAGCACAGGTACACGCTGCAGTTTTAAAATTTCCAGGGACGCAAAACTGGGAATCTACTATGGAACCGTAACAGCTACTTATGAGATGAAAGGCAGGGAGTATACCTCCACTCAGGGCTTTGCCATTCAGGTTGGAGAAGGCGAAGACCAGGAGGTCGTCCGGGTGATTCGTCTCATTGACGAACTGCCGGAGCCGGAAGAGATAGAAGAGATATTGACCGGTTTTGAAGAGGCCGGAGATGAAGCAGGGGATGAGGCTTACTATGCCGGTTTGTATGAGCAGGTGATGTATGTCTATTATGAGTACCAGGCATTGACGCAGGAACAGAAGGAGAGGGTGTATAACCGGGATAAGCTGTTGGCCTTTGAGTGGCTGTGGGGAGCGGCCATGGCGCTGGAAGAAGGCAGCTGGGAATGGCTGGTGGAGGAAATCAAAAAGGGCGGGACGCAGACGATTACGCTTACCAAGGATATTGAAAAACCGGCGGATGCAGAACTTCCGGTTACAATTCCGGGCGGTGCGGATATTACCCTTGATTTGAATGGAAAGACGCTTTCCTGTACCAGCAGTGATTCCTCAAAGAATATGTTTGAGGTTGAGGCAAGCGGTCAATTTACGATTACAGATCATTCTTTATCGTCCGCGCCGGAGACGACAGCAGCAGAACGTTATGGAGATTGGAATGAAGCAAAAGCGGCAATCGAAAATATGTCTCACTATGATCCTGATACAAAGACGGCGACCTATGGTGTAATCTCACGGGTTTCCAGAGAGGATCAAAGCATAAGATTGGACCGGCATCAGGTGGATATGAGCAAAGTAGGCGCTATAGAGGGGACTGATGTAGACAATATTATTAATGTGAAGTCGGAAGGGAAGTTGTTTATTAAAGGCGGACGGCTTACTTCTCTTGGAAAGAGCCAGCGCGCGGTGTTTGGAATTCACTGTCAGATTTATATGACAGGGGGATATATAGTTGGCAATGAGACGGACGGAAACGGCGGCGGGATTAACATTACGAACTGGAGTACATTAGAAATAACTGGCGGTTCCATTATTAATAATAAGGCTCACAATAATATATACACCAATAAACGCGGCGGCGGTGCTGTCTATGGAAATGGTTTAAGTAAGATTACTATTGGAAAAGATGCGGTTATTGCGGGCAACAGCGCCCCTAAGGGCGGCGCAGTCTATGTGGAAGGGAAAGAAGGCGAATCAAGCAAGAGCAGCGTAACGATTGACTCCGGGGCTATAATTGCCGGAAATATAGCTGAGGGTAACGGCGGTGGGATTTTTGCTACTGCTAACAGTAAAGTTATTATAAAAGGCGGCGAGGTCACCAGTAATTTTGCCCAAAGCGGCGGAGGTATTTATGTTGCGCCTGCGGCTCAAAATGGCAGCAGCGTTCAGATTGATGGCGGCACTATTAGCCGAAATCATGCATGCTATGATATTAAGGAAAGCACATTTGCAAGCGTGGGCGGCGGCGGAATCTTTGCAGGCGGAGATGTTACCATGACAGGCGGAACGATCCTTGAGAACTATGCGGAAGAAGGCGGCGGCGGAATCTTAGTTTGGTATAAATGGAACACAGAGGGACATGAAAGTATATCAGTCAATACACGTTATTGCCCGAAATTTATTATGGAAGGAGGTACGATAAAAGGAAACGAAGCCAATCAAAGAGAAGGCGGAGGAATTCGATGTGAGGGGAAGGGACTCATCACAGGTGGGTCTATTATTGGAAATATCACTAATACAACCTATGATTTCGGCGGCGGCGGTATCTATATTGATTTACATGATAAGAATCAACCCGACAGCGGCAGACTGGAGATACGCAATGCAATAATAACCAATAACATGGCCAAAGGCTATGGCGGTGGGATAGCAGGCTGCGGGAAGAGTACGATTGATGTATTTACCATTGACGGGGCCGCCATTTACGAAAATGAAGCATTGGGAGAAGTAACTCAGTGCGGACAGGGAAATGCGGGAGACCAACTGGTAACCTTTGAAAATTACCCTCAATTTTTCCAGAACCCTGACGGCGGGATGTTAGACAAAGGAGAAATCGCAAAAGACTATTTTTGCGTGGGTCAAAGCAAAATATTTAACCTTATGCTAGGAGGAGGTTTCCATAATTGGAGGGGAAGCGCCAATCAAAAGCATGTCACCACAGGAGATGTGCAGGGGTATGAAAAGTCTAATCCTATCAGAGTTCTGTTTCACTATTCAGGTGTTTCTAATCCACCCAAAGGAGAGAGGGGAGTGGCGGGCCTGATTTCTGCTCCGTCGTCTGACCATATATCGAAGGCAGAAGCTCAGGCAAGGGTAAGAATATCTGACAATATATCGGGAGTTCACGGAGGCGGTATTGCCTGCAACGGCATCCTTATATTAGGAGAGAGCAGCGATATAAATAACTCGACAGGCAGGCTGAGGATTGTAAAAAATGCTGTGGGCGGCGAGTATAACACAGACAAGAAGTTTACGTTCACTGTAACATTTAAGGATAATACGGGAACGGATCTGCCGGGTAAGTATCCATATTTTGATATCGATTCCAATGAGGGGACGATTGGAAGCGGTGATACGGTGACCCTGAAAGACGGGGAGTATATTGCGATACGCGACCTGCCCGGAGGGACGGCGTATACGGTAAAGGAAACGGAAGACCCGGAATATAAGGATGTGGATATTGAGGTCGAAGATGGAAATAAAAAGCCGACGGATATGTTGGGCAGGAATGAGTATTCAGGGACAATAGCAGCCGGCACCGATAATTTGATTACACTTACATTTATCAACCGGAAGAAGGACGTGGGAAAACTCCACATTGAAAAACAGGTTGAAGGAGAGAATAAGGAAAATGCGGAATTCCAGTTTGAGGTATACTTTACAATACGTGACAATGAACCGCTAAAGGGGCATTATCAATATAGGAAGGACGGTAAAGGCAAGCCGGAGAAAGGCGTAATCAAAAGCGGTGATACAATAGGATTGGAAAGTGGTCAGTATATTGAAATACAGGATCTTCCGGACGGAACAAAATACAGGATAGTCGAACAAAAATATGAAGATTATGAGACAGATATCCAGGTACTGTCAGGCAGTTCCGGTTCCATATCAAAAAAAAATATTCAGGAGTTTTCGGGAATAATAAGTGCTGTGGAGAATACCGTTAAGGTTACGTTTATTAACCGGAAAAAGGATACAGGAAGATTGAGCATTGCAAAAAATGTTACAGGGGAGGGAGATCTTCAGAAGAGGTTCCGTTTTAGAGTCAATCTTTTTACGGATGGTACAGAGCTTAAGAATCATTATCCGTATTCCTGCTTTAGGGAAGGAAAGCTGTTTAGAAAAGGCACAATCAAAAGCGGCAGCCTGGTAGAACTGGCGAATGGGGAAAATATTGAGATAAAAGATCTGCCGGAGGGAACAAAGTACACGGTAATTGAAGAGGTGTATAATGATTACGAAACAAGTGTTCAGGTAACTGAGGGAGACAAAACGCCGGTGCCGAAAGGAGCTGTCCGTGAAGCTTCAGGAACCATAGCGGCAGGAACCCATAATAATTTAGTAACTCTTACATACACCAACCAGAAAAAGAATGAGGAGCCAAAGCCTGAACATGGAAATCTTACGCTTTCAAAAAAGGTCACCGGTGATGGGGACACAAACAAAAATTTCCACTTTAAAGTAACTCTGAAAAGCCCTGACGGCAAATTATTGCCCGGGGAGTATGATTATGCAGGTTCCATATCCGGCACCATCAAAAATGGCGAGGCGGAGGTCGCCCTTGGTCATGGACAGAGCATCACGATTAAAGATTTGCCGGTAGGTACAAAATACGATATACAAGAGAGAGAAGCGAATACAGAGGGATACATTACAGCGGTTGAGAACAGCCAGGCTGGAAATGCTGTTGTCAGCGGCAATCAGTCCGTGGTCTTTAAAAATCACAAAGAACCGCCTTCAAGACCAACGAAACCGGAAGAACCTTCGGACCCGCCGTCAAGCCCACCAGAGCCGTCAAGTCCGACTGACCCGTCAAGTCCGACTGACCCGTCAAGTCCGACTGATCCGTGGAATCCGACCGATCCCACAAGCCCAACAGATTTTTCCGACCCCACGCCCCCCTCAGAAGGCGGTACTGCACCGGATGACGATCCCCCGCCGTCAAGTACAGCCGCTCCATCCGAATCCGCCACTCCTGCAGCGTCCACCGCCCCCACATCCACAGTTCCGGAAGAGTCCTCATCGGATCCTGAGATACCGGTTCTGCCGGAGCTGCCCGACCCCAATGATCCTGACAGCCCGGACTGGGTCATCATCGTGGAGGAAGGAGTACCCAGGACTTATGTAAAGGTGTGGGATCCAAAGGAGAAGACGTTTATCTATATTCCGGAAGAAGAAGTACCTCTTTTCGGCCTTCCGAGAATGGGTGAAGTGGGAAGGAATCTTATGAACTGCGCCGTGTGGCTTGCATTCCTCGGCGGAGCCGGGGCAGTCACTCTTTACCGGTCAAAGAAGGAAAGAGAGGAAGACGGCAAAGAAGATGGGCCGTCTGAAGGGCTGCATTGATGGATGACAATTCATGGATTTGAAGTGTTTTTTACCTTTTCAAATCTTCCAGAATGTTGTATACTTAGAACAAATGCAGGCTATGGCCGGCAGATGAAGTACATTATAAGAGATGGAGGGTTTTGACTATGTTAGTATCAGCAAGAGAGATGCTTGAAAAAGCAAGAGACGGCAAATACGCCGTAGGACAGTTCAACATCAATAATCTGGAGTGGACCAAATCAATTCTTCTTACGGCGGAAGAGCTGAAGTCTCCCGTAATCCTGGGTGTGTCTGAAGGGGCAGGCAAGTACATGACAGGCTACAAGACGGTTGTAGGCATGGTGAACGGCATGCTGGAAGAGTTAAAGATTACGGTTCCCGTAGCGCTCCATCTGGATCACGGCAGCTATGACGGATGCTTAAAGTGTATCGAAGCAGGATTTTCATCCGTTATGTTTGACGGTTCCCATTATCCCATTGATGAGAACGTAGCAAAGACCACAGAACTGGTAAAGATCTGCAAGGAGAAAGGTCTGTCCATCGAGGCAGAGGTTGGCTCCATCGGCGGTGAGGAAGACGGCGTTGTAGGTATGGGCGAGTGCGCGGATCCCGACGAGTGCAAGGCTATTGCGGATCTCGGCATTGATTTCCTTGCGGCAGGTATCGGCAACATCCATGGCAAGTATCCTGAGAACTGGCAGGGTCTGAGCTTTGAGACTTTGGCAGCGGTGAAGGAAAAAGTAGGCGATATGCCTTTAGTGCTTCACGGCGGCACAGGTATTCCGGCGGACATGATTAAGAAGGCTATCAGCCTGGGCGTAGCTAAGATCAATGTTAACACAGAGTGCCAGCTGTCCTTTGCAGAAGCAACCCGTAAGTATATTGAGGCGGGCAAGGACCTCCAGGGCAAGGGATTTGATCCAAGAAAGCTTTTGGCCCCAGGTGCAGAAGCCATCAAAGCTACTGTAAAAGAGAAGATGGAACTGTTCGGATCTGTAGGAAAAGCATAATTCGCCAAAATAATGAAAAAACACTTGATTTTTTACTGGAAATGGTTTATCTTATCTAAGTAAAGAACAACGGCGTTCTCCTGCCAGTCGGGGGGACGCCATTTTTCTTGGGTTTGTGCATGAACTTTATTTTATTAAGCATAGCTTTGCTGCATAAGGGAAATCTGCCTGTATTCCCTCATGGGGATGAGACAGAGCGATTATGAAAAAGAGAGGATGGAAGGTTATGAGTGAGGTCATGAATGTTGCCGAGATTTTCGGCAAAAATGTGTTCAATGAAACGGTCATGAGAGAGTATCTGCCCAAAGGTGTTTTCAGGAAATTGAAGAAGACCATGGAAGACGGAGCAGAATTGGATCCGTCTATTGCCGATGTAGTGGCTCATGCCATGAAAGAATGGGCAATCAAGAGAGGAGCGACCCATTATACTCATTGGTTCCAGCCTCTTACAGGGGTCACAGCTGAGAAGCACGACTCATTTATCTCTGCTCCGGATTCAGAAGGCAAAGTTATTATGGAATTTTCAGGCAAAGAGCTGATTAAGGGGGAACCGGATGCATCTTCATTCCCGTCAGGAGGCTTGAGGGCTACTTTTGAGGCCAGAGGGTATACCATGTGGGACTGCACTTCCCCGGCGTTTTTGCGGGAAGACACCTTGGGTGTAACCTTATGCATCCCTACGGCATTCTGCTCCTATACAGGGGAGGCTCTGGATCAGAAGACGCCTCTTCTTCGTTCCATGCAGGCTATAGATAAGCAGTCTCTGCGCATTCTGAGGCTCTTCGGCAATACAAGAGCGAAAAGGGTGGTTCCCTCTGTGGGACCTGAACAGGAATATTTCCTGGTTGACCGTGCCAAATACCTGCAGCGAAAAGATCTGATCTATGCAGGGCGCACGCTGTTCGGAGCCATGCCGCCCAAGGGCCAGGAACTGGAGGATCATTATTTCGGAGCTATCCGTGAGCGAATCGGCGCATACATGAAAGAGGTGAATCAGGAACTGTGGAAGCTGGGAGTAACTGCCAAGACACAGCACAATGAGGTAGCCCCGGCTCAGCATGAACTGGCCCCTATCTATGACCAGGTGAACCTGGCAGTGGATCACAACCAGATGGTGATGGAGACTTTGAAAAAAGTGGCAGGACGCCACGGTATGACCTGTCTCCTTCACGAGAAGCCTTTTGCCGGGGTCAACGGTTCCGGCAAACATAACAACTGGTCCCTGATCTCTGATGACGGAATCAACCTGATGAATCCCGGAGAGACCCCTCACGAGAACATTCAGTTCCTTTTGGTCCTGGGATGCGTGATGAAGGCCATAGATGTCCATGCAGACCTGCTTCGTGAGTCCGCTTCCGATGTAGGCAACGACCATCGCCTTGGAGCCAATGAAGCGCCGCCGGCCATTATATCAATCTTCTTAGGCGAACAGCTGGAAGATGTGATTGATCAGCTGTGCAGTACAGGGGAGGCCACTCATTCCAAGAAGGGCGGAAAACTGCTGACAGGCATCGCTACCCTTCCTGATCTTGATAAAGATGCCACTGACCGGAACAGAACATCACCATTTGCCTTTACAGGCAACAAGTTCGAATTCCGTATGGTAGGCTCTTCCGATTCCATCGCTCCGCCCAACGTGGTTTTGAACACCATCGTAGCCGAGGCATTTAAAGAAGCGGCAGACGAGCTTGAGAAGGCGGAAGATTTCCCCAGCGCCGTTCATGACATGATCAAAAAGCTGCTGTCCGATCATCGGAGAATTATCTTTAACGGCAACGGTTATTCCGATGCGTGGGTGAAAGAAGCAGAACAGAGGGGACTTCCCAACATACGGTCCATGGTGGACGCCATTCCGGCTCTGACTACGGAGAAAGCCGTAAGATTATATGAGACGTTCGATGTATTTACCAGGGCGGAACTGGAATCCAGGGCGGAAGTTGAATATGAGGCTTATGCCAAGGCCATTAACATTGAGGCCAGAACCATGATCGACATGGCAGGAAAGCAGATCATCCCCGCTGTCATCAAGTATACCACACAGCTGGCGGAATCCCTGGGATCCATAAAGGCGGCATGTCCGGAAGCAGATGTCAGTGTTCAGAAGGAACTTTTGATCGAGACATCCGCCCTGCTTTCGGATATGAAGACAGCTCTGGCAGCCCTGGAAGATTTAACCGTCAAGTGCGCTGGTCTGGAAGACGCCTGTGCCTGCGCCCACGGGTATCATGATAACGTGGTTCCCGCCATGGCCGCATTGAGGCTTCCGGCTGATAAGCTGGAGATGATTGTAGACAAAGAACTGTGGCCCTTCCCAAGTTACGGAGATTTGATTTTTGAAGTATAGTGCAAAAGCATACAGGCCGCCATGTCAGGTGAAAACCTTATATGGCGGCCTGCTGGCCCTTTAATCCGCGGGATAGATTAACCGTTCCTCGGTAATCTGCTCCAGGACTTCCCTTAAGTACTTCCCTGCCAGGTATTTGGCCATGGGGAGATTCATATCCAGATAGTTTCCGCAGTCCCTGGCGGCAGCGCCGGGCACGTCTCCTTCATAATCCCGAATAAAACAAAACATATCCCTTATGAGGGGAATGATATCCTTTGATTCATAATCTCCGGCCAATAACAGATAGAATCCTGTGCGGCATCCCATAGGGCCGAAATATAGAACCTTTTCCTGATATTCGGGATGATTTCTTAAGAATGTGGCTCCCAGATGTTCTATGGTGTGAACTTCCGCCGTGTTCATCACAGGTTCGAAATTCGGGCGGGTCATTCTGATGTCAAATGTGGTGATCGCTGTGTTCCCTGCATGGTCCCTGCGGGATACGTAAATGCCGGGAAGCAGGCGCAGATGGTCGATGGTAAAGCTGGTTATTTTCTCCATAGTGGTAGCCTCCTTGTGATTATGGTTGGAATCTGATATTAAGTATAGCGGAAAGCGGAGGAAAAGACAAGAACAGATAAAAATACTCGTTTTCTTGTTTTTTGTACCATCAAGTGTATAATAGATATAAGAAACTTACGGGTAAAAACATTCAGGAGGATGCCATGACTTTTTACGAAATGATAGATGACTTGACGCTTGCATTAAACCGGCAGAAGCTGGTGGTCTTTGTGGGGGCTGGGGTTTCCAAAAACTCAGGCCTTCCCACCTGGGGACAGCTGGTTCAGGCTTTTGCAGAGCGGATTGGTTACACCATGGAGGGCCGCCTGGCTACGGAAGAATATATTCGGATTCCTCAGTACTATTATTGTCTTGATGAAAGCCCCGGACATGAGGCGTATTACTCTCTGATAAAGGCCATGATTCCGGAGGACATCAAACCCAATCTCCTGAACCAGATCATAGTCTCTCTGCGTCCGAAACATATTGTCACAACGAATTTTGACACGTTAATGGATCAGGTTGCCAAGGGATACCAGGTAATCCGGGAAGACCGTGATCTTCTCACAGGCATTTCCCCTCATTACCTTTTAAAACTTCATGGAGATATCAGACAGCCGGCAAAGCTGGTGTTTAAAGAAGATGATTATCTTCACTATTCCGAGACCCATCGGCTGATGGAGACCTTTTTAAAATCCCTGCTTATTGATCATGTGTTTTTGTTTGTTGGATACTCCCTGAACGATTATAATCTGAAGACGTTTGTCAGCTGGATTGACTTTATCGCCGAGGAGATGCAGGTGAAGCAGGAGATGCACCGCAACTATTTCCTTTCCAGCAGTCTTCATGCAGGGAAAGACTATCTGCGGAAATATTACGAGGGCAAGGGACTGGAAGTGATTGACTTGTATCAGCTTCCTAAGTGTGTGGAGGAACAGGCCCGCATAGTAAAGCTTTCGGACGAGCTGGGACGAAGGACCTATGCGGTCCTGGAATTACTTCACCGATAAGTTACAAACAGGTTCTTTCTTTTTTATTCCGGCATAAACATGGAAGGAGAAAGAAAGGGGCTGTGCTGCATGAAGGATTGGTATCAATGTACGGCGGAAGAGACCCTGTCCCGGCTTGAGAGTACAAGGAAGGGACTGACGAAAAGGCAGATACAGGACAGAAGCAGGCAGTATGGACCGAATGTTTTGCGGGAGTCAGGCGGAAAACCTGCCTGGAGAGTATTTCTGGAGCAATTTCAGGATCTTCTGGTGATGATCTTAATCGGCGCTGCAGTTATTTCCATGCTGACAGACTCGCCGGAAAGCGCAGTGGTGATCTTTGCAGTGATTACCCTTAATGCGGTATTGGGGACCGTACAGCATGAAAAGGCCAGAAAGTCTCTGGAAAGCCTGCGCTCTCTGTCCGCCCCCATGGCAGTGGTTATGAGAGACGGAAGCAAAATTCAGATTCCTTCCAGGGAAGTGGTGCCTGGAGATATTCTGTATCTGGAAAGCGGGGATCTGGTAGTTGCAGACGGACGGATTCTGGAGAGTACGGCTCTGCAGATCAACGAAAGTTCTCTTACCGGAGAGTCAGGCGCCGTGTCGAAGCAGGAAAGGCCTCTGCCCGGCAGACTTACCCTTGGAGACCGCAGCAACATGGTATACAGCAGTTCCCTCGTAACCGGCGGAAGAGCCGTGGCCGTGGTAACCGAAACAGGAATGGACACGGAGATTGGGAGAATCGCTTCCATGATGAGCAGTACCCCGGAGAAAAAGACGCCGCTGCAGATCAGCCTGGATCAGTTCAGCAGCCGTCTGGCCGCCGCTATTATGGTAATCTGTCTCGTTGTGTTTTTCCTAAGCATGTATCGGGGAATGAATACTCTGGATTCCCTGATGTTTGCCGTGGCTCTGGCAGTGGCAGCCATACCCGAAGCCCTGGGTTCCATTGTCACCATCGTTCAGGCCATGGGAACGCAGAAGATGGCAAGAGAACACGCCATCATCAAAGACCTAAAAGCAGTGGAAAGTCTTGGATGTGTATCGGTGATCTGCACAGATAAGACAGGAACCCTGACCCAGAACAAAATGAACGTGGAGACGGTTGCGCTGAACGGCAGGCTTTTGCCTCCGGGAAAACTGAATCCGGCAGATGAGCAGCACCGGCTTTTTTTACAGATATGCGCTTTGGTCAACGATGCCTGGGTGCCGGACAGGGAAAGAGAAAAAGGGACCCGGAAGATAAAAAAGAATGGGGCCAGGCAGGAACGGTCAGCCGTACAGGAGATGGGCGACGCTACGGAGCTGGCTTTGCTCCATCTGGTACAGCAGTGCGGCATATCGCCGGAAAGATTTCGAAATCAATTTCCCAGAAACAGGGAGCTTCCTTTTGATTCGGTAAGGAAGATTATGAGTACGATTCACCGCCTTCCACAGGGGCATATGCTTCTGACAAAAGGGGCTATGGATATTCTTTTGGAGCGCAGCACTCAGATCTGTGACGGGGGGACTATTCGTCCTGTTACATTCCGGGACAGGAAAGAATGGATGCAGCTTCATGATACCTGTTCCCGCCAGGGGTTAAGAGTGCTGGCTTTTGCTTACCGTCCCTTAAAAGACCATATGATTTCACTGAGTGACAGGGCTTTGGAACAGGAGCTGGTGTTTCTGGGATTTGCGGCCATGATGGATCCGCCCCGCCCGGAGACAAGAAAAGCAGTGGCGGACGCGTGGAGGGCGGGAATCAAACCGGTTATGATTACCGGGGACCATAAGGTTACGGCCATGGCCATTGCCGGCCGGATAGGGATCTTAAGAGGCGGAGAACATGGGGTGGACGGGGCGCGGCTGGACTCCATGAGCAGACAGGAATTGTCAGACCAGATTGAACATATCAGTGTCTATGCCAGAGTTTCGCCGGAACATAAACTGAGGATCGTTAAAGCATGGCAGGAAAAGGGAAAGATTGTGGCCATGACGGGAGACGGAGTCAATGACGCTCCGGCCTTAAAACAGGCGGATATCGGAGTCGCCATGGGGAAGACCGGGACAGAGGTATCCAAAGATGCGGCGGCTATGATTCTGGCGGACGATCATTTTGCCACTATTATGAAAGCTGTGTCCAATGGTCGGAATGTATACCGAAATATACGCAATGCCATAGAATTTCTCCTGTCCGGCAATATGGCAGGCATCTTCTGTGTCCTTTACACTACCATGGCGGCCCTTCCCCTTCCCTTTGCGCCGGTTCACCTGCTATTCATCAACCTTTTGACCGATTCTCTTCCGGCCATTGCCATTGGCATGGAGCAGCCGGAAGGGGAACTTTTGAATCAGCCTCCCAGGGATCCTGGGCAGGGCATTTTGACCCGGCGTTTTCTCAGGGATATTCTGATTCAGGGAGGGCTGATGGCAGTGTGTACCATGTATGCCTACGGAACCGGACTGTCTCAGGGCAATGACGCTCTTGCCAGCACCATGGCCTTTGCCTCTCTGACCCTTGCCCGGCTGTTTCATGGATTCAACTGCAGAAGCAGCCGTTCCGTTTTTCATCTGGGATTGTTCAGCAATATCTATACGGTGATGGCCTTTGAAGCAGGGGTTCTTCTTCTGGCAGGGGTTTTGTTTGTTCCCGGACTTCAGGTGCTCTTTGCCGTTTCGGATATGAGCATAGAACAACTTTTAACGGTGGGAATCTGTGCCTTTGTTCCTACGGCGGTGCTCCAGTGCTGGAAAGTGCTGCGCGAGATCCGCAGAAAGACCATGAGGTAAGAAGGGCGGGAAAGTTTTCTTTTTTGGCAGTTGCTTTTGACGTAAAAATATGCTACCCTTAAAGTGACGTTGCCGAGAGAGTGATGAGTGGGGAATTGGTGCGGAAGTTCCGTGTGATTCCCTGCTCTTTTTACAATGAAAAAGGGTTGCTAAATTACGAGGAGGAGTTTACATGGCAAAGTACGTGATGGCATTGGACCAGGGAACCACCAGTTCCCGCTGCATCCTGTTTGATGAGACAGGAGAGATAAGGAGTGTGGCTCAGAGAGAGTTTACTCAGATTTATCCGGAACCCGGATGGGTGGAACATGATCCTATGGAGATATGGTCTTCCCAGTTCAGCGTCATGATGGCTGCTATGGCCAATGTGGGAGTTCATGGGGAGGACATTGCGGCTATCGGCATTACCAACCAGCGCGAGACGACAATTGTGTGGGACAGAAATACAGGAATTCCTGTGTACAATGCCATTGTATGGCAGTGCCGCCGGACTGCGGGGATGATTGATCAGCTGAAAGAAGACGGACTGGCTGATATAGTGAGGGAGAGGACGGGACTGATTCCCGACGCTTATTTCTCCGGAAGCAAGATCGCCTGGATTCTTAACGAAGTTCCGCAGGCCAGAGAGAAAGCGGAGCGGGGAGAACTGCTTTTCGGGACTGTGGATACCTGGCTGATCTGGAATCTGACAAAAGGGGAAGTGTTTGTCACCGATTATACCAATGCTTCCCGAACCATGCTCTTTGACATCCATAAACTGTGCTGGGACAAGGAGCTTCTGGATTATTTTAAGATTCCCCTGTCCATGATGCCGGAAGTAAAACCCTCCAGCTGCATCTACGGCTATACGCACAGCTCTGTCCTGGCAGGCCGCGTGCCCATTGCCGGAGCTGCCGGAGACCAGCAGGCCGCGCTGTTCGGACAATGCTGCTTTGGGCCCGGCGATGTGAAGAATACATATGGAACCGGCTGTTTTATGCTGATGAACACGGGGGAAAAAGCGGTACAGTCAGACCATGGACTTTTGACCACCATTGCGGTGGGAATGGAAGATCATGTGGAGTATGCTCTGGAGGGAAGCGTCTTTGTGGCAGGGGCGGCCATTCAGTGGCTGCGGGATGAGCTGCGGATGATACGCACGGCGGCCCAGACAGAAGAGTACTGCAATATAGTTCCCGACACGGCAGGCGTGTATGTGGTTCCGGCTTTTGCCGGTATGGGAGCGCCTTATTGGAATCCTTATGCCAGAGGAACCATTGTGGGACTGACCAGAGGGGCCAGCAAGGAGCATTTTATCCGGGCTACGGTGGAATCGCTGGCATATCAGGTCAGTGATCTTCTGGAGGCTATGCAGCAGGATTCAGGTATACCTATGAGAGAACTGAAGGTGGACGGCGGAGCAAGCGCCAATGATTTTCTCATGCAGTTTCAGGCCGATCTGCTGGGCACTAAGATCGCCCGTCCCCAGTGCATTGAGACTACGGCACTGGGAGCCGCATATCTGGCCGGGCTGGCAGCAGGTTACTGGAAAGACAAGAAGGAGATCGTAAAGAACTGGCAGATTGACAGCTATTTTGACAGCAAGATTGACAGCGGAAAGAGAGAGGAGCTGTTAAAGGGCTGGAAAAGGGCCGTAAGGTGCGCCCTGGCCTGGGGAGAAGACCAATAAACGTTTCCTGTCCGGCGGGAAGGGCAAAAAGATGCCCGCCTGAACTATTACCGCAGAAAAATTGAAAAAATGATAAAAAGATAACAATACTTGACGTGTTTTGTCAAATGTGGTAGGATAAGGATAATTAAATATTTACCTGTGAGATGGGAGTAGCAAGGTATGATTTGTGGAGAGAAACCATAAATTTGCCTTGCTCTTTTTTCGCTTTTTTCCAGTTTTCACATAATAAAACACACCCATGATTTAAGCGAAGATCAGTTGTTTTCATGCTGCAGGAGAAAGGAAGAGGTGAGAAGATGATAGGTGAATTCCTGTCTATAGCAGAAGGATGGACTACCGGGGCCATGATTATTCGCATGGTCTGTGCTTTGCTGGTAGGCACGATCATCGGCATTGACAGGGCTATAAAGCGGCGGGGAGCGGGCATTAAGACCCACACTCTGGTATGCCTTGGGGCGGCTCTGGTGATGATGACCGGACAGTATATTAAGATGAACTTTGAAGGCAACATGGATATTGCCCGTATGGGAGCCCAGGTAATCAGCGGAGTGGGCTTTCTGGGAGTAGGCACCATCATTGTTACCGGAAAGAACCAGATACGGGGTCTGACCACTGCTGCAGGACTTTGGGCATGTGCCTGTCTGGGGCTGGCCATAGGGATCGGATTTGTAAAGGGAGCTCTTATTACTCTGATTCTGGTGATGTTTACCATGAAAGTTCTGACCAAGCTGGACAGCAAGCTGCATATGTATGCGAAGGTTTTCGACCTGTATGTGGAGTTTCCATCCAATCAATCCGTGTCGCAGTTTATGGAGAGAATTCATGCCATGCAGGTTAAGGTCTACAATATGGAGATCAGCAAAAGCAAGATAAAAGGGGAAGGACCCAATGCCATTCTCTGCATTGAGGTGGAAAATCTCAGCCAGAGAAGAAATGTTGTGTCTACCATCCGCGGAATGCAGTGTGTAAAGTATGTAGAGATATTATGACAGAGTTACTCTGCCAAAATTATAAAAAGGAGAGACGATATGAGTGGATTGCAGTATGATGTAGCGATTATTGGCGGCGGCGTAACAGGGGCCGCAGTAGCCAGAGAATTGTCCAGATACCAGTTGAAGATCTGTCTGGTGGAGAGGGCGGAGGATGTATGTTCCGGCACATCCAAGGCCAACAGCGCCATTGTCCATGCCGGATATGACGCAGCCACCGGTTCCGTAAAGGCAAAGATGAACGTGGAAGGGAACCGGATGATGGGAGAACTTTCCAGGGATTTGGATTTTGCATTCCGCAGGAACGGTTCTTTGGTTTTGTGTTTTTCCGAGGATGACAGACCTGCTCTTAAGGCTCTCTATGAAAGAGGGGTGGCCAACGGGGTTCCGGATCTTAAGATTATCTCAGGAGAAGAAGTGAGGGCTATGGAACCCAATATTACAGACGAGGTAGTGGCTGCTCTGTATGCACCCACAGGAGGCATCGTATGTCCTTTTGGGCTGACCATTGCTTTGGCGGAGAATGCCTGTGATAACGGAGTGGAGTTTAAGTTCCTTACGGAAGTGACCAATATATCAAAGATTGACGGCGGATATGAGTTGGCTGTCAGGGACAAAGAGCCGGTTACTGCCAGGTTTGTAGTCAACGCGGCAGGTGTCTATGCAGACGTTTTCCACAATATGGTAAGCGAGGAGAAGATCCAGATTGTGCCCAGAAAAGGTGATTACTGTCTCCTGGATCAGGAAGCGGGAAAACATGTGGACAAGACTGTCTTCCAGCTTCCAGGCAAGTACGGCAAAGGGGTTCTGGTTGCCCCCACAATCCACGGCAATCTGCTGATTGGACCCACTGCCTCCGATATTGAGGATAAAGAAGGGACTTATACGACGGCAAAAGAACTGGCGGAAGTCACTGCAAAGTCCGCCATCAGCGTAAAGAATATTCCTTACCGGCAGGTGATCACATCTTTTTCCGGTCTTCGTGCCCACGAAAAGAGCGATGAGTTTATAATCGGAGAGGCGGCTGAAGGATTCTATGATGCTGCAGGTATTGAGTCTCCGGGTCTGTCCAGTGCCCCGGCTATCGGCGTTTATCTGGCAAAACTGATTGCGGAGAAAGCGGGAGCAGAGAAGAAGACGGACTTTATAGCCACAAGAAAAGGAATTCCTCATGTGGCGGCTATGAGCAGAGAGGAGAGAGCAGCTCTGATCAAAGAGCGTCCGGATTATGGGACCATTGTCTGCCGCTGTGAGAACGTCAGTGAGGGGGAGATCGTGGACAGCATCCGCCGCACCCTTGGCGCCAGATCCTTAGACGGCATCAAGAGAAGGGTACGCCAGGGCATGGGACGCTGCCAGGCAGGATTCTGTACCCCCAGGACCATGGAGATTCTTTCCCGCGAGACAGGAATTCCCATGGAAGAAATCTGTAAAAACCAGCCCGGCTCTGAGATGATTACCGGAGAAGCATAGGAGGAAGAAAGATGACACATCATGATATTGTAATTATTGGCGGAGGCCCGGCAGGATTGTCGGCAGCAGTGGCAGCAAGAAAAGCCGGGATCCAGGATATCCTGATTCTGGAGCGTGACGGAGTGCTGGGCGGTATTTTAAATCAGTGCATCCACAATGGTTTCGGCCTTCATACATTTAAGGAAGAGCTCACAGGACCGGAGTATGCTTCCCGCTACATTGCCATGGTGGAGGAGGAAAAGATTCCTTACAAGCTGAACACCATTGTGGCGGACATCAACAAAGAGAGAGAAGTTACCTATATCAACAGAGAAGAAGGTCTGGTGACTATAAAAGCGGGAGCCGTAATTCTGGCAATGGGGTGCCGTGAACGTCCAAGAGGAGCTTTAAACACTCCGGGATACCGTCCGGCAGGCATCTACTCCGCGGGAACCGCTCAGCGGCTTATGAATATTGAAGGCTACTGCGTGGGAAAAGAAGTGGTAATCCTTGGTTCCGGCGATATCGGGCTGATTATGGCCAGACGTATGACTCTGGAAGGGGCAAAGGTGAAAGTAGTGGCGGAGCTTATGCCTTATTCCGGCGGTCTCAAGAGAAATATTGTTCAGTGTCTGGACGACTACGGGATTCCGCTGAAGTTAAGCCACACCATTATCAACATTGAGGGCAGGGAGCGTCTTACAGGCATTACCCTGGCCGAGGTAGATGAACACCGCAATCCTATTCCGGGAACTGAGGAGCATTATTCCTGTGATACGCTGCTTTTGAGCGTAGGACTGATTCCTGAGAACGAATTGTCAAAAGGCGCAGGGGTATCCATGAACCGTATTACATCGGGTCCTAATGTAGACGACTGTCTTGAGACGGAAGTGGAAGGCATCTATGCCTGCGGCAATGTGCTTCATGTACATGATCTGGTGGATTTTGTGTCCCAGGAAGCGGCTCTTGCAGGCGAGAATGCGGCTGCATACGTAAAGAACGGGAAAAGAGGGGAAAAATGCCATAAAGTGCCTCTGCTTGCAGAGAACGGCGTGCGTTATACAGTTCCCCAGGTTCTCAATGTAGATACTATGCAGGATACGGTTACTGTGCGGTTCCGTGTAGCTGACGTGTACAAGGACCGTTATATTGCCGTGTATTATGACGATAAACTGATTTCCAGAAAGAAGAAAAAAGTCCTTGCTCCAGGTGAGATGGAGCAGGTGGTTTTGAAGAAGAGCAGCTTTGCAGATTACCCGGAGATTGGCCGGATCAAGATATGTACGGAGGTAGAATAATGGAAGTAAGAAATTTAATTTGTATTGGCTGTCCTCTTGGCTGTCCGGTGACGGTAACGATGGACGGTGATGATATCAATGTAACCGGCAATACCTGTCCCAGAGGCGCGGACTATGCCAGAAAAGAAGTGCTGAGCCCTACGAGAATCGTGACTTCCAGTATCAGGGTAAATAACGGAGCCATTGCCAGGGTATCTGTAAAGACTAAGAATGATATTCCCAAATCAAAGATCTTTGAAGTGATGGACGAGATCCGCAGTACCCGTGTGGATGCGCCTGTGTCTATGGGACAGGTTCTTATTGCCGACTGTGCCGGTACAGGTGTTGAGATCATTGCTACAAAGGATGTGGAACGCGCATAATCCACAGATGACCTCTGTCTGCGCTCCCCCTTGATACTGCTTGCTTAAGCAAACGCAGTCAGCAGGTTTTGCGGATTGACTATATTTGAATTTCGGCCCGGCGGCAGTAACACGCAACCCCCTATATGCAGCTGCCGCTTGGAAGGCCGGAGACAACACACAAGATGGAGAGGACAAATTGGTGGAAAGATCAGAAAAACCTGATGAGAGGATTCAGGCACAGAAAAAAGCCGATCTGCTGAAAAAGATTGGCTTATTTGTATTGGATATGGATGGTACATTTTATCTGGGAGACCATGTGATTGAAGGCGCTCTGGAGTTTGTCCGGTATGTGGAAGGGAAAGGGCGCAGGATTTTGTTCTTTACCAATAATTCTTCCCGATCACCTAAAGTATATATGGAAAGACTGGCAGCCATGGGGTGTCCTATCAGAAGAGATCAGATTATGACATCCGGTGACGTGACAATTGCATACCTGAAGGAGCTGTATGAGGGAAAGCAGATCTACCTGGTGGGAACCCCTGCTTTGGAGGAGAACTTCAGAGAAGAGGGGATCCGGCTGTGGGAAAAAGGCGATCCCCGGCCTGATATTGTGGTGGTGGGATTTGACACCACGCTGACATATGAGAAGCTGGACAGGGCATGCGCTTTTATTCGGGAAGGATCTGTTTTTCTGGCCACTCATCTTGATATTAACTGTCCTACAGAAGGAGGATTTATGCCTGACTGCGGAGCATTCTGCGCGGCGATTACGCTTTCCACAGGGGTAGAACCCAAGTACCTGGGCAAACCCTTTAAGGAGACTGTGGATATGGTATTGCTCCGAACCGGGGAGGAGAGAGACAGGGTGGCCTTTGTGGGCGACAGGCTTTACACGGATGTGGCCACAGGAGTAAACCACGGGGCTCATGGCTTTCTGGTGCTGTCAGGAGAGACAAAACCAGAGGACTTGGACAAGTCTGAGGTAAAGCCGGACGCAGTCTATCAGTCATTAGGCGAAATGAAAGAATTGCTGGAAAACGTGATGGACTATTAAGGATATTAGTCCTTTTCAAAAGCATATTCCAGGAAACGGATCATGGTATCCGGATGCCGGGTATAAGAAAACACCATCAGGTAATGGGGGGCAGTCTGAGCTGAGGCTGTCCCTTTTGCAAAGCGTGAATTCTCCAGGCTGACGGCGCAGGCTTTGACGGTTCCGTCTGAGGCGGCAGTGTAATAAAGCTGATCTTTCAGATCCTTCATGAGATTGTCAGGAAGAAAAAGTTCCAGGTCATAGACAGGGAAGCTTTGGCTATAGTACTCTGCCAGTTCTTTGGTGGTTACCAGAAAATCAAGTTCTCTTGCGGAAACATATGCTACGATTTTTCCCTGGCTGGCTGTGTGATAGTCGATGGAAGAACCGATCAGGACATAAAGGCTGTCGTCAAAGATAACCTGCTGCCGGGGAGAAAGATTTAAATACTGAGAAAATTCTTTAGCAATATTTCCGGCAGGAAACAGATTCCCGTCGTCATTGGTGAAGAAACCTTCCAGAACCGTTTCACGGCGTGTCTGCATCCACGCATCCCCCAGATAGAAGCCTGCCATAGAGAGACAGAGAAGAACAAAAGCCCATCCTTTGTAATAATCCAGGATGAAACGGAGCTTCTGCCGGAGGGAAAGGGTTTTTAAGGTTTCCCGATCTCTGGCAAGGCTTGTTTTTAGTCTTTGTAAAATTTTCATAAAATATCTCCTTAAAACATGATGTTGTGTTATACTCTATCTTAGACAATACAATTATCTGATAAAGAAAGGGCTGCTATGAATTATTTATTTAATCCGGAGAACCGGTTCTGGAGTTTCATGAATAAGATTGCCGATGTATTCTTCTTAGGCATATTATGGTTTATCTTTTCAATTCCGGTTATAACTATGGGAGCTGCCACCACATCACTCTATCAGTTTACTCTAAAGCAGACCGACGATGAGGAAGGGTATGTGTGGAAGAGCTTTGTCCGCGCTTTTTTAAGGAATTTCAGGCAGGCTACGGGGCTGTGGCTGATCCTTTTGGGGGCAGGAATTTTTTTGGCTGCGGATATATGGGCCTGCGTTCAGATCAGAATACCCGGTGCTGTCCGCATTGTGTGTTTTGGAGCGCTTTTGTGTCTGTCTTTGGTCTATATCCTCACAGCCCTGTATGTGTTCCCCATTCTTTCCAGATTTGACTTAAATATAAAGACTATTTTGTCACACAGCTTTATTATGGCAATGGGAAACTTGTATGTCTCCGTGACCATATTGGTAATCTATGTGATTTTTGGAGTGCTGGCATACCATATCTCCATTTTGTTTCCCATATTCATGGCCCTTGCAGCTTTTTTCAGTTCTTATTTTTTCCGCCATGTGTTCAGCAGATATTGGGGCGAAGAGGATGAGGAGGGTTCCATAACGGAAAGGGATGACTGACATAAGAGTCCGGCAGAACCGGACTCTTATTTTGTGTCGGCATCAGATCGGACCGGGCCGGTGGTACTGCCCAGCACCAGGTTGCTCTGATATTCAACTCTTGTGATGGCGTTCTGGTCAATGAATTCAGACTCTCCCCGAAGTTTTTCGGATAAAAGACGAATACTGCTTCTTCCCCTCTCTACAATCGCATGCTCGATGGTGGTCAGATCAACGCCGGGAAACCGGGACGGATAGATATTGTCAAACCCGCAGAGACTCATGTCTTCCGGAATACGCTTTCCGGCGTCGATGAGAGCTGCCCGGACGCCATAAGACACCATGTCATTGATGGCTACCATTGCGGTGATATGAGGGGATTCTGCCAGGCACTTCTGCGCAAGGGCGTACCCTACCTCGTGCTCCACTCCGGTGACATATAATTCTTTGTGGGAGGAAACGTCCTGGGTATAAATCGTCACGGTTCCCAGAGGGCAGGACTGGGCATATTCGTCGCTTAACCCGTCGCACCGCTTCAGTCTGGAAGAATGTTCTTCGTTGAGTGTGGTGGAGATATAAGCGATATGCTTATGGCCCAGACCGATTAAGTGGGAAGCCACCATTCTTCCGGCAGAGTAATTATTAACATCTACGGTATCCAGTTTCAAATTATAAGTCCGGTCTCCCACAGCTACCATGGGAACGAACTTGCTGACCTCTTCCGCTAAGTGGGGCTGCTGCGGAATCATGGAAAAAATAATGCCTGCCACGTTAGGCTCTGCCGCCATCTCCAGGACCTCCCTCTCAGAAGCCTTATCCCAGTAGGTGGTAAAGATCATAGTCAGATATCCTCGAAGGCGGGCCTCCTGTTCCATACTCTGGGTTAAAGTGGCATAATAGGGATTCATAAGTGAAGGACAGACAATGAGGATCATCTCTTTAGGGTTCTTGTGCCGCTGCTGCTTTTTGGAAAGATATCCCAATTGGCGGCTGGAGCGATAGACATTCTGAATCGTCTGCTCCGTAAAACGGGACAAATTTTTACCGTTGAGGATCATGGAGACCGAAGCAGGAGAAACACCGGCTGCAGCTGCAATATCTTTGATCGTTGGTTTTTTCATGATTAGGTCCTCCTGAGAAATTGCCGGTCTGGTTTATGGTGAAATTTTAACATTGTTTACCATGAAAAGCAACTGTTTATTGCCAAAACAACGGAAAATTAACAAATAGTGGCGTAATAACACGGAATATGGCTGTTATTACAATAAAAGTGCAATAAAAGAGCTCAAGAAAAATAAATTCCACATATTGAATAAAAAATTTAATAAAATTCAACAGAGAGTAATTACAATTCTGCTGTTAAATTTGGATGAGAAGAACAATAAAATATATAAAAATACATAAATTCAAAAAAAGTTCAAGGATTTTGTTGACAAATAGCACAAAACTATGGTAATTTTAATATAAACTGTTTGGCATATTAAAAAAGATGTGTCAAAAGTACTGTTAAAATATTATTTTATGCGCGCGGAAAATATTTTAACAATATTTAGCATAAGCTTCGTAAGAGGATGCTATGTGAGAACTCATGATTGGAGGAAAGTATTATATGAAAAAAGCGTTGGCAATTATGTTGACAGCAGCAATGGGATGCGGAATGCTTAGCGGCTGCAGCGGCGGCGGTTCTACAGGAGGCGGAGCGGTACAGCAGACCACCCAGGCTGCACAGGCGGCAGGAGATTCCGGCTCATCATCAGGAGAGACCAGTGCGGCGCCGGCAGTCGATGCGTCTATGTATGAAGTTACGGAGCCTATTACGATTCAGTGGTGGCATTCGATTGAGGATCAGAACGCCCAGACCGTGGAAGATGTGGTGAGTGCATTTAACAGTTCACAGGATCTCATCACCGTAGAAGCCGTCTATGTGGGAAGTTACGGCCAGGTTAACGAGGCTTTGGTGGCGGCCCATGCGGCGGGAACCGGACTTCCGGCAGTGACCGTAGCCAATACTCCGTATGTGGCTGAGTACGGTGCAGGCGGTCTCACCGAGGATCTTACTCCCTACATTCAGGCTACAGGGTTTGATATCGACGACTTTGGAAAGGGGCTCATTGATGCTTCCAGCTATGAGGGAAAGCAGGTTGCCCTTCCGTTCCTGATTTCCACACAGGTAATATATTATAACAAAGACATTGCAGACGAGCTGGGCGTTACGGTTCCTGAGAAGTGGGACGATATGGAATCTTTCCTGGAGAAGGTTTCCGTGGTAAACAATGGTACGGTAGAGCGTTACGGAACCGTTGTTCCCGGATGGGATCAGTGGTATTTTGAGACCTTCTATCTCAATAAGGGAGTGAACATTATCAATGACGACCGGATTTCCACGGATTTGGACAGCGATGCCGCAGTAGAACTGGTTTATCAGTTCAAAGACTGGTGCGATAAGGGCTATATGTACTGGGCCAACGGAACGGATGCTTCTTCCATTATGAGACAGAACTTTATTGATAAGAAGACATTTTCTGTTATGCACACCAGCTCTTTGTATAACAATTATGTAGACAAATGTGATTTTGAGGTTGGTATGGCATGGCTTCCGGGAGGCGAGACAAAAGATCAGGAGATCGGCGGCTGCGTACTGCTGATTCCTTCCAAGAATGATCAGGCCACCAAGAATGCGGCATGGCAGTTCTTATCTTATCTGTGCAGCAAAGAGGTTAATATGACCTGGGCGAAAGAGACCGGATATATTCCTACCAGAAACTCCGTGCTTCAGACCGAAGAAGGCGTAAAATTCCTGGAGGAGAAGCCGGCATTCCAGTGTATTTTTGATAATCTGGATTTGATTAATCCGAGAATTCAGCATCCGGGCTGGAATCAGCTTGCTACGATCTGGAAGAATTACATGGCGGAGATCATGATTGAGGATGTCGATATTCCCAGCAAGATTGAGGACATGGTAGAAGAGATCAATGAAGTTCTCGAAGATTCATAATAATATGAGAACCTAAAGAACGGCCTTCGGTATTTTGCCGAAGGCCGTATTTCAAAAGGAGGCGTTGAGGTGGAGCAGAATACATTTTTGAAACCAAGAACCATATCGGCCATAAAAGATTTTATATGCGTCCTTCCGGCATTGGTGTTTCTGGGTATTTTTACATATTATCCCATCTGCAAACTGATTCAGATCAGCTTTACTGACTGGAATTTATTAAACGACACATGGAATTATGTGGGTTTAAAAAACTGGATCTGGCTGTTTAACGGTTCGGGGACAAAGCATCTTCTGAATTCCCTGAAAGTAACCGTATTGTACTCAATCGGTGAATTGACGATCACGCTGCTGGGAGGCCTGGCTTTTGCACTGATCTTTGGCCGTCTGAATAAGACTTTCTCCATCATGAGAGCCATTGTATTTATGCCAAAATACGTCGCCATGTCTTCCGCGGCAGTTGTGTTTCTGTGGATTCTGAATACGGATACAGGAATTCTTAATTATCTGCTTAACTGTGTAGGTCTGCCGTCGGTGGACTGGCTGGGCAACCGGAATACAGCTTTGCTTTCCGTACTCATGCTGACTGGCTGGAGAGCTATCGGATACGGAATGATGATCTATTTGTCAGCCATGATTGGAATTTCCAAAGATTACTATGAAGCGGCATCGCTGGATGGTGCTACGGCGGTTCAGAGTTTCTTCAAGATTACTCTGCCAATGCTGTCTCCCACCACTTTGTTTTTGTTCGTTACCACATTTATCTCTTCCATGAAGGTATTCCAATCCGTAGATATTTTGACATCCGGCGGTCCTTACCGTGCTACGGAGGTGTTTGTGTATACGATCTATAAGTATGCCATGGAAGACTTCCGAATGGACAGAGCTTCGGTAGTTGCAATTGCATTCTTTGTACTGCTTTTAGTTGTTACGGCTTCTACCTTTAAGATTTCCAACAGCAGCGTACATTACGATTCATAAAGGAGGAAGATATGAAAGGAACCAACAGCAGTCTTGAACGGCAGCTCGCTGCTCAGAGAAAGAAGAAGATAGTTACCGGCGTACAGTATACATTGGCCATTATTGTCACCCTGATTGTAATCTTTCCGCTGTACTGGATGATTTCTTCATCCGTGAAATCTCAGGATGAGATCCTGCTTTTAAAGCCAACCCTGTGGCCTCATGAGATTCACCTGGAAAACTATTCCAATGTATTTAACCGTGTGAATTTCGGCAAGTACTATTATAATACGATTGTTATGACGGCAGGGATACTGGGCTCCCAGATTATTACAGGCGTATTTGCTGCCTACGGTTTTTCGAAGGGTAAGTTCAAAGGTCAGAACGCATGCTTTATATTCGTTCTGGGCGCTTTGATGATTCCGCTGCAGGTTACATTTATTCCCATTTTTATTATGTGCGCCAATTGGGGAATGTCGGATACTTTCCTGGGACTGATTCTTCCGGAATGTATTTCGCCTTATTATATATTCATGCTGAGGCAGACGTTTATGGCTATTGATGACAGTTATATTGATGCGGCTAAGGTTGATGGTCTGGGGAGAATCGGCATTATTACCAAGATTCTTACGCCTATGTGCAAGTCTACCTTGTTTACTACCACACTGGTGACTTTCACCAATGGATGGAACAGCTATTTCTGGCCCAAGATCATTGCCAAGAATGAGCAGAGACGGGTGCTTACAGTAGGCCTGGCCCAGCTTAAGAATACATTTGCAGGACAGGCAACCATGAATAACCATGAGATTATGGCAGGCGCTGTTATGGCAATTCTTCCAGTTGTGGTTATGTTCTTCATTTTCCAGAAATATATGCTGACAGGCTATTCTAAGGCAGCGATGAAATAATGCGGCAGCTGGATATGTATTCTCTTGAATTATATGGTTTCCAGGGGTATAATAAATTGTCAAAAAGGTGACGACCCAAAAGAGCCGGCATCATGAAAAGAGAGAGAGGATTCTAAGAAGATGAAAGTATATGCGCACAGAGGTTACAGCGGAAGATATCCGGAGAATACGATGCTGGCCTTTCAAAAGGCAGCAGCCACAGGCTGCGATGGAATCGAACTGGATGTTCAGCTGACAAAAGATAATGTGGTAGTGGTCATCCATGATGAGAAGATCGACCGGACTACAGATGGTACGGGTTTTGTGAAGGATTACACGTATGAAGAGCTGAAAAAGTTCAATGCGGCAAAGGATTTTTCTTCTGTGACTGATTTCCAGTATATTCCTTCTTTTGAGGAATATTGTGCATGGGCGGCAGAGACAGGGCTGACCACGAATATTGAAATTAAGACAGGCAAGTACTATTATGAAGAGATAGAGAAGAAGACATTGGACATTGTCCGTAAATATGGTTTGGAGAAAAAAGTGCTCTTTTCTTCTTTTAATCATATGTCTCTGTGTAAAGTTAAGGAACTGATGCCTGACGCAAAATGCGGGGCTCTGCTGAGTGAAGCCGGAATCGGCAATGCAGGGTATTACTGTCATGTACAGGGATTTGAGTATTATCATCCGGGGTATCAGGGAATTACCAAGGCTGTTGTGCATAACTGCAGTCAATATGGCATTGAAATCAATGCTTGGACAATTAATGGGATGCATGAGCTGGAGCAGCTGTATGAGTGGGGGTGCTGCGGGGTGATCACAAATTATCCGGAAGTATGCGTGGCTTGGATCGAGCATAAAGAGAAGGAAAAATAATAAGTTATGGCAAAAAGACATAGGTTTCTAAAAAATGTCAGATATATGGCTGCAATAATTGCAGCGGCAGTATGTCTGACCGGATGCGGGGCTCCTTCCGCGGATTCAGGAACACAAACGTCAGAAACGGCAGCTGCGGAATCGGAGAGGGCAGCGGTTACAGAGCCGGCGACAGAAGCGGCTGCGGAGCCGGAAAAGCAGGAAAGCAGCGGGCCGGATGCAGCAGCGGACCGCTATGAAGAGATAACAGACCGCAGCAATGACCAGGGAAAGCTTGTGATTTATTTTCTTGATTTGGAGGTGGGGCCGGATGCAAAGGATAAATCCGGAGATTCGGCGATCCTCATTTCGCCTGACGGAAAAGTGATGCTGCTGGATGCGGGACACCCGGATGCGTCTGATATTGTAGTGAAGATGCTTACGGACCTGGGGATTGAAAAGATTGATTATCTGGTGGCGTCTCATCCTCATATTGATCATATCGGCGGCGTTCCGGCGGTGGTATCTGATTTTTCCGTGGAAACGGCATATCAGTCTTACGTAGAATATACCACTCAGACATATCATAACTATGTGAATGCGCTGAAAGAAAGCGGAATCAATGTGGTTTCGCTTGAGACCGGGGATGAATTCTCTTTTGGAGAGCAGGTTCAGGTGAAAGTCCTGGGACCTGATAAGGAATTTGAATATCCGGCGGGATTTCCTGATAACAGTACGCAGTTCCTCAATAACATGTCTTTGCTGTTAAAGTTCACATATGGCGAGACGACGGCGCTGTTTGGCGGCGACCTTTATGTTTCCCAGGAGAGGGAATATATTGATCTTTACGGAGATGAATTAAAGGCGGATGTGGCAAAGGCGAATCACCATGGCAAGGACACTTCTAATTTGAAGAAATGGATTAAAACCGTCAGCCCGAAGATTGTGGCAGTCATGGGAGACGAGATGGGAAGCATGGATGTGTACAATAATTATGTAAAGCAGGGAGCTGAATATCATCACACGTTATATGATGGAATGATTAAAGTAATTGCAGATGACAAAGGCAACTGTCAGGTCATAGACCAAAAGGACAGTTGGATGAATGAATAGTCTTAAGTATCTACACCTGCAGCAGTCAGAAAAGCAAAATGCTTTTTGGCTGCTGTTGTTTGATTTTCTGAAAGAATTGGTGTATGATAGGGAGAGTATGGGAGGAAAGAATGTGAAGTTAGAAGATGTTTTTGCATCCTCTCCGGTTATTACGGCAGTGAAAGACGATACAGGCCTGAGACATGCCATGGAGAAGGATTGCGCAATTGTATTTATTTTGTATGGAACCATATGCAATATCGCTCAGATTGTGGAGACGGTCAAGGAACATGGGAAATTAGCCATTGTCCATGTGGATTTGATTATGGGGCTGGGTTCCAAAGAGGTGGCAGTTGATTTTATTAAGGAAAATACTCAGGCGGACGGAATCATCAGTACGAAGCCCGGACTTGTAAAGCGGGCTATGGAACTGGGACTGATCGGAGGGCAGAGAGCCTTTTTAATCGATTCCATTGCGCTGGAGAATACCAGAAAACAGCTGGCGTCTTTCAGGCCGGACTTTATGGAGATCATGCCGGGCATGATGCCGAAGATATTAAGGCTGATCAGGGAGACTTCATCGGTTCTTTTGGTGGCGGGAGGCCTTCTGTCAGATAAGCAGGATATTATGGCGGCATTTCAGGCAGGCGTGGATGCTGTATCTACAACAAAGGAAGATTTGTGGGAAGTTTAGGAGGCAGAAGATGAAGATATTGACATATGAGGTGGAGGGACGGCAGAAGATCGGTATCTGGAACCATGATGAAAACTGGATTTATCCTCTGGACAGCTTTGGCATGGAGTACAGTCATATGCAGGAAGTGATTGAGAACATAAGCGAGTCCGAGATTCAGCTGTTAAATCATATGGCGTATAAAGATCCTTATGGGATCATGGGAGCAGCGCCTGCAAAGGAGGCCAGAATACTGGCTCCGATTCTGAAACCGCAGCAGGATATTATCTGTCTGGGCATCAACTATATGGCTCATGCAGAGGAGTCGGCACGGTTTAAAAAGGAAGCTTTTGGAGGAGAACGTCCCTATGCAGTTTATTTTTCAAAAAGAGTGAACCGGTGTTCGGGACATTTGGAAGGGATTCCGGCTCATGAAGACATGGTGGACAGTTTGGATTATGAGGCGGAATTGGCGGTGATTATCGGCAGAGACGCATATGGCGTACCGGAGGCAGAGGCAAGAAAATACATATTCGGATATTCTGTAGTTAATGATGTCAGTGCGCGCAACGTGCAGACCCGTCATCAGCAGTGGTACTTTGGAAAGAGCCTAGATGGATTTTTCCCTATGGGACCATGTATTGTCACAGCGGAGGAGATAGACTATCCGCCCTGTCTGGGAATCCGGTCTTATGTTAATGGAGAATTAAGACAAGACAGCAATACCGGGCTTTTGATCTTTGGTATCGACCATGTGATAAGTGAATTATCCATGGGTATGACGCTGAAAGCGGGAACCATCATATCCATGGGGACGCCTGCGGGAGTAGGAATGGGATTCAATCCGCCGAGATTTTTAAAACCTGGTGATCAGGTCATATGCGAGATTGACCATATTGGAAAAATAGTGAATCCTGTTGTGTAACGGAAAAGAGGGACAGCTATGCATCAGCAGACTTATAGGAAAGGGATGAGGGACGGCATTCCTGTGGGGCTGGGATATTTTGTAGTATCCTTTACCATTGGAATTGCCGCCAGAAAGGCTGATCTGACTCCTCTTCAGGCTACGATCATGTCCTTTACAAATAATACATCGGCAGGGCAGTTCGCGTCCTTTGCTTTGATTGCATCGGGAGCGCCTTATCTTGAGATGGTCATATCCCAGGCAGTCATTAACATCAGGTATTGTCTTATGTCCTGCGCTCTGTCTCAAAAGCTGGATGGAACCGCAGCTTTTTATCACCGGTTTTTTCTGGCATTCGGCGTTACGGATGAGATCTTTGGACTGTCTGTTTCTCAGAAGGGAAAACTGGATCCGTGGTATAGCTATGGGGTGATGAGTGTGGCGGTGCCGGGATGGTCTTTGGGAACGTTAACCGGAGTGCTGTCCACAGGGATGCTGCCCCAGACATTTTTAAATGCCATGAACATGGCTTTGTACGGCATGTTTATCGCTATCTTTATGCCGGCGGCCAGGGATGACAGAAAACTTCTGCCGGTTATTTTTATTTCTATGGCCTTAAGCACATTGATTCAGACAATGCCGCTGTTCGATTTTATTTCATCGGGAATGAAGATTATTATCCTGACTTTGGTAATTTCCATGGGGGCGGCCTTGCTGATGCCAGTGCCGGAGGAGGATGTATGAGAAACTATATGTATATTCTGGTAATGGCGGTGACTACTTATCTTATAAGAGTGATTCCGTTGGCCTTTTTGCGCAAGGAGATTAAAAACAGAACATTCCGCTCTTTCCTGGTTTATGTTCCCTATGTGACCCTTTCGGTGATGACATTCCCCGCAATTCTGGAATCCACGGATAAGCCGTGGATTTCCCTTGTAGGGTTTGGAGCGGCTATGATTATGGCATATTGTCGGATCAGTCTCTTTATGGTATCCATGGGGTGCTGTCTGCTGGTATTTTTGCTGCAGATCATAGGATAAGGGCTTGTCAGGAAGGCATGCATTTGATAGAATAAAGAGATGTTCAGGTTATCTGAGCCACTGAGATATGAAAAAGGAATGGTTACCCTTATTCACGGAGGGTAAGGAAAGGAACTTATGAGTATGAGCAATCCAGTTGTTACAATTACTATGGAGAACGGAGATGTGATGAAGGCAGAACTGTATCCGGAGACTGCGCCGAATACAGTCAATAATTTTATCAGTCTGATCAAAAAAGGATTTTATGATGGGCTGATCTTTCACAGAGTTATAAGCGGTTTTATGATCCAGGGAGGATGTCCTGAGGGAATGGGAACAGGCGGACCAGGGTATAAGATTAAGGGAGAATTTTCTCAAAATGGATTTGTCAATAATTTGTCCCATGATCCCGGCGTACTTTCCATGGCGCGGGCCATGTCGCCGGATTCGGCAGGCTCCCAGTTTTTTATCATGCATAAGAAAGCAACCCATCTGGACGGCGCTTATGCCGCTTTTGGCCGGGTTATCGAAGGCATGGATATTGTGGATAAGATCGCTGATGTGAGAACGGATTACAGTGACCGCCCCATGAAGGAACAAAAGATTCAAACTATGACTGTAGATACTTTTGATGTGGATTATCCGGAGCCGGAGACCTGCTAAAGAATATATGAAGGCGGAATATAGAGTTATCATAGAAGGACAGAGCCATAGCGTAGTGGTATCTGATGAGACAGAGGCTCTCCTGGCTGCAGAGGCAGCCGGGAAAGCCTCTGTTGGGCTGTGGCACAGGAATCAGGAACAGGATCTGTCCATGACCGGATATGTAGTCGAGTCGGAGCGTGCCTTGACTCAGGAATATCTGGAAAGGGTAGTAAGAAGAAAGCTGGGTCTTCCCTGGAGGATTGCAGAGACAGAGCGGCTTTTTATCCGGGAATTCCAGATGGGAGATGAGAAACGGATCCCACAGGAACCCGAAGACAGGGAGGGGGACAGGGTGTTCTATACTCCCCAACTGTTAAAGGAATATATCAGATGCCAGTATGGTTTTTTTGAGTACGGCATATGGGCTCTGGTAGAAAGACAAAGCAAAGCCATAATCGGAAAGGCAGGAGTAAGCCAGTCCTTAGAAGCAGCAGACGGACTGGAGTTGGGGTATCATATATTCAGGCCATACCGCAGGAAAGGGTATGGGAGGGAAGCGTGCGCAGCGGTTTTAAGATGGTGCCGGGATGAAACGGAAGGCCCTGTTTACACTAAAATAGACGCTTCCAACGAAGCGTCCATAAGGCTGGCCGAAAGCCTGGGCTTCCGGCTTATAAACCGAAGATATAGCGAATCAGGGCCAATATATGATCTGTATGAGTGGAGTTGCTGACTATGCACAAGCCGGAAGCATCAAAAGACAGATGCATGCGGTCGGCAAAATCCGTTCCGGAGATATCTATGGAGGCGGCAACGGACTGTCCGGTGCTGTCATCAGCGTAAATCAGACGGTCCTCCACGGCAGAGAGCATATCAGGAGGCAAAACCTGCCTTAAATCCGCGAGTCCATCCAAAGAGGAATAATGATCAAGGGTCTCCCTGTCCGTGATGAAGATATCCAAATCCCTGGAGGCCACAAGGGCAGAGATCTTGGCCATGGAGGCGTAGCTGAATTCCGTGGCATTATTCCCATAGGAGATAAAGGCAGACTCCACATAGATAGGTTCTTTTTTACCCAGATTCAAAGACTTGTGAAAGTCTTCTTCCAGAACTGTGGTGTCCAGTTCCTGATCGGAACGGTTATTGATAACCATACAATAAAGGGCGGGATGAATGGTGGTATTGTAGATGGAAGTAGCTACCACCCAGATCAGCATAACGGCGATAATAAGGCCGCCTATGTGGAATTTATAATATTCCCAGATGTACCAGAGCTTATCCTGGAAGGACATCTCTTTCATCTTCTGGCGCTCTACACGGGCTTCTTCTTTCAGGTGTTCTTTCAATGACATGTGGATTCCTCATATTCTCATAATATTTTTTGCTGCCCGCATATCCTCCGTGAACCAATGTCCCCTTGTCCACAAAGGATATCTGTGGGTTTTTTAGAGTATACCATATATACGAAAAAATTTCATAAACTTTCTATGAATTTCTTACAAAAAATTGATTTTTTCTTTTGATTTCGATATAATAAAAAGATAATGTAGATGCCAGGGTCAAAAGATCTTTTGAACCCGACATCACAACGCATAAAGGAAAAGAGGAAATGCCCATGTTATCAGGTTTATTTAACTATGACAACCCGGTATGGCGGTTTATTGGGAAATTTTGGGATGTGCTGATCGTGAATCTTTTATGGTTCTTTTTAAGCATTCCCATTTTTACCATAGGTGCTTCCACCACTGCCATGTACTATGTGACTTTAAAATTGGCCAGGGATGACGACGGATATACCATTCGTTCTTTTTTTAAGTCATTTAAGGAGAACTTTAAGCAGGCTACCATCATCTGGATGATCTTCCTGATAACGGGAGTTGTGTTGGGGTTTGATCTGTTTTATTTTATAAAGGTAGTATCCCAATCCACATTTCGTACGATAATGCTTTCTGTGTTTGCGGCCTTTGCCTTTATCTGGACTGCTATGTTCACCTATGTGTTTCCTCTTCAGGCCAGGTTTTACAATCCAGTGAAGCGAACCATCTTCAACGCCTTTTTTATGGCGATTCGTCATGTGTTTCATACCATCGGGATGCTGGCAGCGGATGTGGTTCTGGTGTTTTTAGCCTTGAGCTATATTCCTCAGCTGTGTATTTTTGGAGTGGCATTGATTGCATTTTTTAATTCCTATATGCTGAACAGTGTGTTTAAAAAGTATATGCCAAAAGAAGAGAAACCGGAAGATATGGAGCTGCGTCCTCTGTTTGCGGATGATGAGGCGGAGGGGAATGCAGCACAGAAGATGACGGAATAAAAAAGCCAGGCATCGCCTGGCTTTATCTTAAGCCACAAACTGATACATCATAATATAGTGGCAGAGACTGCCGCCCATGACAAAGAGATGAAAGATCTCGTGGGAGCCGAAGCTGTGGTGTCTGGAATTGAACAGAGGGAGCTTTAAGGCATAGATAATGCCTCCGGCCGTGTAGATAATGCCTCCTGCCAGAAGCCATCCGAAGGCTGCCCGGGGGAGGGCGTGGATGATCTTCCCGAAAGCCAGGACACAGACCCAGCCCATGGCAATATACAGGATGGAGGAAAACCACTTAGGACAGGTAATCCAGCATGCTTTAATAAGGATGCCCAAAAGGGCGATGCTCCACACCAGAGCCAGAAGTCCCCAGCCTGTGCGATCCCCTAAGACTACCATGCACACGGGGGTGTAGGTGCCGGCAATGAGGATGAAGATCATCATATGATCTACCTTGCGCAGGAGCTTATTCACCTTAGGGGAGATGTCCAGAGTGTGGTAAATGGTGCTGGCAGCGTAGAGAAGAATCATGCTGGTGATAAAGACTGCCAGAGCCGTAGTGGTAAAGGAGCCCGAATCCCGGTAGGACTTTACAAGGAGCGGGGTGGCGGCCAATATGGCCAGAACCATGGCAATAAAATGAGTGATGGCGCTGCCGGGGTCTTTGATTTTAAGTTTTGTCATAAAAATACCTCCGTATATACTTATAAAAAGATGCTATAAATTGAGTTTTTGAAACTTTATCATGTAGTTTTTAAAACTATGTTATCTGTTAATATATACTATACAGTACCTTGGAGAAAAATGCAAGGAGTTTTCTGATTTTAGGTTGAGCATTTTGGGTGGGCGGTTATATTAGAATATGAGTCTGGAGGAGGGAATGTCTGTGGATAGGGAAGCTTATTCGCTCTTGGAGGATTATATGCTTAGGTGTATGGGGGACAGTGCCCATGACAAGGAGCATATTTATCGTGTGTTGTACAATGGGCTGGAGATCGGGGAATCGGAACAGGAGGTTGATTATGATGTTTTGATAGCTGCTTGTCTCCTCCATGATATCGGGAGGAAAGAACAGTTTGACAATCCTGCTTTGTGTCATGCTATGGTAGGGGGAGATAAGGCTTTTGAGTTTTTGGTGGGACACGGGTTTGATGCAGAGTATGCAGAGAAGGTGCGGCAGTGCATTCAGACTCACAGGTACAGAAAAGACCGTGAGCCCCATACTCTGGAGGGGAAGATTCTCTTTGATGCGGATAAATTAGATGCATCGGGGACTGTGGGGATAGCCAGAACCTTGATGTATAAGGGGATTGTCTCAGAACCGCTGTACTCCATGACCCCGGATGGAAAAGTTTCAACAGGGGAGGGTGATAAAGAGCCTTCCTTCTTTCAGGAATATAAATACAAGCTGGAAGGGCTGTATTCTGATTTTTACACGAGAAGAGGAGCTCAGATAGCCAGGAAGAGGCAGAGGGCTGCAGCAGAGTTTTATGAGAGCTTGTACCAGGAAGTGAGTTCGTCATATGAACGGGGGAGAGGGCAGCTGGATAAGGTGCTGCAGCCTGCAGCCGGAGGGGAGCATTAGGGGGAGACGGAATGCTGGATGTATTGTATGAGGATGAGGAGATTATCGTGGTGAAAAAGCCGGTGGGGATGGAAGCCCAGTCAGCCTCCTCTTTTGAGCCGGATATGGTCAGTGAGATTAAGAAACATATCCACAATTTATGCCCGGAGAAAGGGGAGCCTTATGTGGGAGTTATCCACAGACTGGACAAGCCCGTGGGCGGAGTTATGGTGTATGCCAAGACAAAAAGGGCTGCCGCAGCCTTAAGCGACCAGATTCGCGCCGGAACCATGAGGAAAATGTATATGGCTGTCGTTTGCGGGAGAACTGTGGATAATGTGGAAAACTTTGTGGATTATTTGTTGAGAGACGGGAAGAAGAATGTGTCGAAAATTGTGGAAAAGGGGATAACCGGGGGGAAGCGTGCCGAATTAAGGTATCGGGTTGTGGATAAAAGGGAGGAGCCGGAGCCCTTGTCCCTGGTGGAGATTGAGTTATTCACAGGCCGTCACCATCAGATCCGGGTTCAGTTTGCCGGACATGGTTTGCCCCTGTGGGGCGATAGCCGATATAATCCGGCCTGTTCATCTGGAGAGACCAGGAGGCCGGGAGGGAAGAGGCGGTCCGTGGCCCTTGCCGCCTGCCGCTTGGCATTTGTTCACCCTGTAAGCAAAGAAACCATGGAATTTTCTGTAGAGCCTGAGGGACCTGGATTTGAAATTTTTCAAAAAAATGGATAAGGCCATGATACATAAGAAGGCAATGTAAGGGCATACTGATATTGTACAAATGAAGTACAAATCAAAAACAGGCGAGTCCATGGTTCAGCCGTGTAAGAAACTGAAGATGGAATAGCGCAAAGGGGGAGCCGAAAGGCTCCCCTATTTGATTTGGTATGGCTTATGAAGTAGTTTTCAGAGATTTCAGGTCTTCACAGATCCAATGAAGAAATTCCAGACAGTCCCCTCTTATGTGTTCCTTGGGATTCAGCTGCAGCGCCGCCGAGAATGCATGGCGGGCTTTCAGGAGCAGAGATTCGGTCTTCGCCGGGGTTGGAGCCTTCATAGCCGAATGGTAGAGAGCATATCCCATACGGTACTGCCAGGAAGCAGTGAAACAGACCCGGTTTTTTAATTCTTCCAGAACCAGAATGGCTTTCTTATATTCTCCCAGATTATTGTAGGCTACGGCCAGTTCTCCCATTAACTCATCTGTACACTCAGAACCAGGCAGCTTAAGAATCGCCTGGACCGTGCGCTCGTGCTCCCCTGCCTGAAACCAGCAGTCGATCTGTTCCCTTAAGGTCATAGCCTGTCTCCTTGCTAAACATGATTCCTGCGGGCAGCCGCCGCGAGGGTCACATACCCCGCTGCTAACAGCCGGGGTGTTGATTTTCCACATTGTATCACATTCAGCGGTGTCAGGCAAGAGGATATATGCTATAAGCGGTTTGACAAAAGCGTTTATTAGGAGTATCTTCAAGGGAGGTACAATAAAAAGAGAGGAAGAATGGAAATGAGTCATCAGGAAGAAGCAAAGGTAATCCACACCACAGGGCGGAACAACTGCGGAGGACGGTGTGTGATTCATGCCCATGTGCGGGATGGGAGGATTGAAAAGCTGACCACGGACACGGCGGCGGAGGCAGGCTGTGGTGCGCCTCTTACGGCCTGTGTCAGGGGAATGAATTATCACAGGACCTTTCTTGGAGAGGACAGGCTGCGATATCCTATGAAGCGGACAGGGGAGAGAGGGGAAGGCAGTTTTAAGCGGATTACCTGGCAGGAGGCGGTGGATACCATCGCCTCGGAGTGGATACGCATAAGGGACACCTATGGTCCCGGGTCCAGGTACGTGAACTATGCCACGGGAATCAGCGCCCTTATGAGGGGCAATACCCTTGCAAAACGGCTTCTGAGCCTGGATGGGGGGTATCTGGATTCCTACAATTCCTACAGCACGGCCTGCATCCGTCAGGCCACCAGCCTTATGTACGGAACCAACCGGACCGGCAACAGTTTAGAAGACTGGCTGAACACCAACCTGATCATCCTGTGGGGGCACAACCCGGCGGAGACCAAGTTTGACACTACCATGTATTACTTAAAGAAAGCCAGGGAAAAAGGAGTCCCCATTGTGGTGGTGGACCCCAGAAAAAATGATACGGCCCTTATGCTGGAGGCGGAGTGGATTCCCATAAGGCCTGCCACGGACAGCGCCATGATGGATGCCATGGCCTATGTGATCATCAGGGAAAAATTGCTGGATCAGGATTTTCTTGACCGGTGCTGCTTAGGATTTGACAAAGATCACATGCCGGAGGGCATTGACCCTTCGGAGTGCTATCTTTCCTATGTGACAGGGGAGAAGGATGGCATCCCCAAGACACCGGAATGGGCGGAGGCTATTACCGGAGTAAAGGCAGAACAGATCCGCAGCCTGGCTATCCGTTATGCCACAGCAAAGCCGGCGGCCCTGATTCAGGGCTACGGGCCTCAGCGCAATGCTTACGGCGAGCAGAGTACCAGAGGCGGCATCCTTCTGGCATGCCTTACGGGCAATGTGGGGATCAAAGGAGGCTGGGCCAGCGGTGCGGGGGGCAACAGCCGGCATAAGAATCCTTCTTTTCCCATGCCGGTTAATCCATATCCTATGAAGATCCCGGTGTTTCTGTGGACCGAGGCTGTGGTCCGGGGACATGAACTGACGGAGCTGGACGGAGTTACGGCGGAAGGGAGAGACGGGGGGCTTAAAGGGCGGCAAAATCCTGGGACAGAGCAGAGCCGGGACGGGCAGAGTTCATCCGGGGATATCTGCCTGGCCAGTGATATTAAGATGATCCTCAATCTGGCGGGGAACTGTCTGATCAACCAGCACAGCCATATCAACCGGACATCGGAGATTTTAAAGGATACATCCAAGTGTGAATTTATTGTGTGCACCGACCTGTTTATGACGCCCAGCGCCAAGTTTGCAGACATTCTCCTGCCCGGCGTGTCCATGTTTGAATGCGAGAACATCACCATGCCATGGCAGTACGGAGATTTTCTGGGATTTAACAATAAAGTCATAGAACCCCTCTATGAGGGAAGATTCGAGTATGAATGGCTCAGCGAGGTGGCAGACCGCCTGGGGCTTTATGAGGAATTTACAGAGGGAAGGTCTGCAGGGGAGTGGCTGGAGTCGATCTATCATGATCTGAGAAGGGAAGAGACGGAGCTGCCGGACTACGAAACCTTTAAAAAGTCCAGCTAAGAAATGTCAATAGGTAAAATGAAAAATGTTTAAAAAGTTTTTTTCAAGCAGTTGATGTAAAAAAGGGTAACTTTAATAAGCCCACCCCTATGGAAATTTTCAAAATTCATA
>CAJSZV010000016.1 GCA_910574345.1 Clostridiaceae bacterium
CTAATAGGTCGAGGGCTTGACCAAGGAAGAGGGAAGGCGTGTTGAAGGGTAAGAAGGATGAAGGAGATATAGTGCAGTATGTGGTTTTGAGGGTATGGGCGGAAGAAGAGAGAAAGATGCGCGAGTGGCTCAGTGGTGGAGTATCGCCTTGCCAAGGCGAGGGTCGCGGGTTCGAATCCCGTCTCGCGCTTTAAAGTGTGAAAGCGGAAGTCTTATTTTGTGGGACTTCCGCTTTTTTGTGTCTGTCGGTCTGTAGACAGTTGAAGACACCGTGAAGATAAGGGCATTATCCCCCTAAGGTAATGTCCTGCTTGGAATACCAGGCAATGGCATCATGAATATGTCGGGCATTGAAGTCAGGCCAGTAGTCGTCAATGACATAGATATCTGCGTAGACAGACTGAATGGGCAGAAAGCCTGACAGTCTTCTGCGGCCGCCCCAGCGAATAACCAGATCTACACGAGATACATCGGCAGATCCCATGGCGGGGCCCAAAGTTTTCCCATGAAACCCCAGATCCCACTCAAAACTGTAGTTTACAAGAAAATTAATCTTCATTCCTCCGTTTCCAAAGATTTGCCTTGTAGTGTAGGGCAGCAGTTCCTTTGGAAACATGGCGGATTTCGTATTGCCCAGAACCAGAAGCTGTGCGCTCTCTTTGGAAAGGCAGTTAACGGCTTTCACGCAGGCATCGGAGAAAGCAATTCTCTGCCTGGCGGGGCGCTTGGTATTATCTGCGGTGAATCCGTAAAAAGTAAGTTCTTCTACTCCCAAGTTCCTGCAGATCCGGTAAAGCTCCATTCCGGGGGCAATTCCATGACTGTACCCGTCTTCTTTTTTCAGTCCTTGTCCCGATGCCCACCGGCGATTGCCGTCGGGGATAATTCCAATATGCTTGGGAATTCTTGCCATGGCTTTCCCTCTTCCTTTCTTGTTTGCTGTCACGAAACCTATAGATTTCTATGGAAAGTATTGCCATAGAAAGAATAATTATACAGGAGATCCCGGAAAAAGAGATGGAAATTTGTCAAATTAATCCATTGATTTTTTAACGCAGCAGAGTTATGATAAGTCAATCATAGAAGAGAATGTGTTGATAAGGAAGAGTACTGATTATAAGAATTTCAGAGAGTTCCGGGTTGGTGTGACGGAATATTCGAATTTTTGGGAAAATCCCCTTTGAGCAGTCGGGCTGAAGGATAAGGATGTCTGTGTAGGCCGGAACGTGTGACATACGTTATCGTGTCAGCCATTGCAGGATGGTGAAAGAGAGGTCGGAATGTATGATTCCGGCAATCAGAGTGGTACCGCAGAGGATGATATGCCTTTGTCTCTAATGTATGTTAGGGGCAGAGGCATTTTTATTCTCGTAAAGGCAACGAGCTAAGGCGGTATGCGCCATGTACATTTGGCGGCTGCCGCAAGGTAGTATACCAATACAGTCCCGCCTATGAAAAAATGGTATATGGAGGAAATGATATGAAAGCTTTAGAAAAACTCAGTGATCTGGTAGGAAAGTACATGGCAGTCATTGTCCTGGCAGTGGCAGCCCTGGCATTATTTGTCCCATCGTCCGTAAGTTTTATTAAGACCAGCTATGTGAATACTCTGCTGGGGATTGTTATGTTTGGCATGGGTTTGACACTTAAGGCATCGGATTTTAAAGTGGTGTTCAGCCGTCCAAAGGATATTGTCATCGGCTGTCTGGCTCAGTTTACCATTATGCCGCTGCTGGCGTTTGTCCTGACGAAGATCTTCGGCCTTCCCGCAGACCTGGCCATAGGTGTTATCCTGGTTGGAACTTGTCCAGGCGGAACCTCATCTAATGTTATGACTTATCTGTCCAAAGGCGATGTGGCGTTATCTGTGGGAATGACCGGGGTATCCACTATCCTCGCCCCGTTTTTGACGCCGCTTCTCACATATGTGTTTGCAGGACAGACCGTGGATGTCAATATGATGAATATGTTTATGTCCATTGTAAAGGTAGTGATTGTTCCCATAGCTGCGGGCTGTGTGATTAACAAGTTTTTTTCGGATTTTACACAGAAGGTGGTTTCCATTCTCCCTCTTGTGTCGGTCAGTGCCATTGTAGCCATTGTAGCGGCAGTGGTGTCTGCTAACTCAGCCAAGATTATGACTTGCGGGCTGCTGATTGTTGCAGTAGTGATTCTGCATAATCTTTGCGGTTATGGATTGGGATATTTTGTGGGAAAGTTCCTTAAAATGGATATGGCCAAATGCAAAGCAGTGGCCATTGAGGTGGGCATGCAGAATTCCGGCCTCGCCACATCCCTGGCGGGAACCCATTTTGCTGCTTATCCTCTGGCCACTATCCCCGGAGCCGTATTCAGTGTATGGCACAATATTTCGGGCGCTGTTTTTGCTAATTTTATAGCAAAGAAGCAGTAAAGCGGATCCCCTGGTTTTGCTTTCTTAAAGAGGCAGGAACCGGGGGATTCTTTTGTGATATACGGTGTAATAGGAAAAACCGCATTTTTTCAGCAGAAGGGCTGCAGAGTCAAAGGCATATCCCACATATTCCGGGCTGTGGGCATCGGACCCTACGGTTATAAGCTCTCCGCCTAATTCCCGGTAGCGGCAAAGAATCTCTTCACAGGGATTGGGATGCCCGAGGCCGTAATGAAATCCGCCGGTATTGCACTCCAAGGCCTTTCCTTTGTGGATCAGTGTCTTTAAAATCAGATCAATAACATCCTGATAATCTTTATAATGGTATGCCTGATTTTTATTGGGTCCATAGCGCACCACATAGTCTAAGTGTCCCAGGGCATCAAAACAATCCATGTTCTGAACACGTTTCAGAGTGACTTCAAAGAAATGCCTGTAAGACTCAGACTCCGTTCTTCCCTCAAAATATTCCGGGTAGTAGGGATCAAGGCCGTCAATGAAATGGCAGGAACCGATAATAAAATCAAAAGGGTATTCAAGAGCAACCTGGTTCAGCTCAGGAATAATATGATTTTGAAGGCCCAATTCAATACCGATCTCAACCTTTAAATTTTTTCGATATCGGTCACGGAGTTCTTCCATGGCGGGGAAATAGTCCGGCAGTGCCAGATTAAAATCGCAGGCGGAACGGACATCCATGTCATGATGGTCTGTTATGCAGATACAGGCCATGCCGAGTCTGACAGCCTGCTCAATCTGCCTGACAGGGGGCGTATCACTGTCGCCGGAAAATGATGTATGTAAATGGAAATCACACAGCATAAAAAGTCTCCTTTCTCTTAACAAACATATTATATCGAAACGGGGAGTCCTTGGCCAGCGAAAAATTATTTGTATATAATTTAACAAAGTTTAACAAAACCCCGAAAAAACTTGGCAAGATCTATGGGGATATGCTATGATTAACCTGTTATGTAAAAATTTGTTAACTTTAGGGAGGAAGGTAAAGCATGCCAATTACGGAAAATATATCCAATATGTTTTGGTTCCTTGGCGGTCTGGGGATGTTTCTTTACGGCATGAATATTATGGCGGACGGGATGCAGAAAACGGCCGGAGGAAAAATGAGCCATTTTCTGGGAATGCTGACCAATAACCGTTTTATGGCAGTGTGTTTGGGAGCATTGATTACGGCTATTATTCAGAGCAGCGGCGCTACTACGGTTATGGTGGTAGGATTTGTAAGTGCAGGCGTATTGAATCTGACTCAGGCGGTAGGAGTGATCATGGGCGCCAATATCGGTACGACTATCACGGCATGGATTGTATCTTTAAGCCAGATCGGAAGCGCTATGGAAGTGATGAAACCGGTATTTTATGCACCCCTTCTCATCGGGATTGGCTCTTTGATGATTCTGTTTTCAAAAAAACAGAGATATCATACCATAGGAGAAATCTTGGTGGGATTAGGGCTTCTGTTTATGGGGTTGGAATTTATGTCCGATTCTATCTCGCCATATACGGACGCTCCTGTATTTTCAAAGGCATTCGAGATATTGGGAAGCAATCCATTCCTGGGTATGGTGATCGGTGCACTGGTTACGGCTCTGCTCCAGAGTTCTTCGGCTTCTGTGGGTATTCTGCAGACTCTTGCTTTGAACGGAGTAGTGACTACCAATGCGGCTATCTATATTACGCTGGGACAAAATATTGGTTCCTGTGTGACTGCTCTGCTTTCCAGTATGGGAGGTTCCAGGACTGCCAAACGGGCAGCGGTTATGCATCTGAGCTTTAATGTAATCGGTTCCGTGCTTTTTGGGGTGGTGGGATTTGTTTTGTTTATGATTTACCCGGCCCTGGCTGTAAAGAGCATATCGGCAGTGGAGATATCTATGTTCCACACCGTGTTTAACCTGACCAATACAGCTCTCTTGTTCCCTTTTGCAAACCAGCTGGTAAAGCTGTCCGGAATGCTTGTGAAGGAGAAGGAAGAGGAGAGAGAGGACGAGAACAGCGAAGAGGCAGTGGCGTTAAAGCATTTGGATGAGCGTATCTTTGAATCGCCGGCATTTGCCATAGACATAGCGGCCCTTGAAGTGGTTCACATGGGGCAGATCACCATGGGGAATGTTAAGAGAGGGATTGATGCTATCATCACAGGTAATCTGGAGGAGATTGAAGAAGTCTACAAGGTGGAAAAGACCATTGACCATATGGAAAAGATGCTGACGGAATATTTGATCAAGATAGACAATCTGTCTCTTACAGAGAAGCAGAAGCAGGTGGTTAACGATCTGTTCTACAGTGTCAGCGATATCGAGCGCGTAGGAGACCATGCGGAAAATCTGGCTGAGTCCGCACAGTATCTGGTAGATCATAAGCTTAGTTTTTCCGGTACGGGAGTAGACGACCTAAAAGAGATCAGCAACAGCGTGTTTCGGTCCTTTGGCCATGCCATAGAAGCCAGACAGACCGGTAATATGGAGGCAGTCCGCAAAGTAAGCCAGTATGAAGATCAGGTGGACAACATGGAAGAAGAACTGCGGGAAAAACATATCGAAAGGCTTTCCAAAGGCGAGTGCGTGCCCTCGGCCGGTGTCGTATTTTTGGATATTATCAGCAATTTGGAGAGAATTTCCGACCATGCCTATAATCTGGCAGGGTATATTAAAAATGAATTGTAAATTCTCCAAAAACTACTTGCTATTTCTGGGAAAATTATGTAGAATTAGTTATGGGGTTGATTAGATTTTAACAATCGCAATTCAATTTATTCTTTAGGAGGAATGAGAGTTATGGCAGTAAAAGTAGCAATCAATGGTTTTGGACGTATTGGACGTCTGGCATTCCGTCAGATGTTCGGGGCAGAGGGTTATGAGATCGTTGCAATCAACGACCTGACAGATCCTAAGATGTTAGCTCACTTGTTGAAGTATGACACCGCTCAGGGTGGATATGCCGGACGTATCGGCGACAATCTGCACACAGTTGAGGCTGGTGAGGATTCCATTACCGTAGACGGCAAGACTATTAAGATTTATGCAGAAAAGAATGCTGCTGACCTTCCATGGGGAGAGATTGGTGTTGATGTAGTTCTGGAGTGTACCGGATTCTACTGCTCCAAGGCAAAATCTCAGGCTCATATTGATGCAGGTGCTAAGAAAGTTGTTATCTCCGCACCAGCCGGCAACGATCTGCCAACTATCGTTTTCAGCGTTAATGAAGGAACTCTGACAAAAGATGATACCATCATTTCCGCAGCTTCCTGTACAACCAACTGTCTGGCTCCTATGGCTAAGGCACTCAACGACTATGCTCCGATTCAGTCCGGTATCATGAGCACCATCCACGCTTACACAGGCGATCAGATGATCCTTGACGGACCGCACAGAAAAGGCGATTTGAGAAGAGCAAGAGCCGGCGCAGCTAATATCGTTCCTAACTCCACAGGTGCAGCTAAGGCTATCGGTTTGGTTATTCCTGAATTAAACGGCAAGTTAATCGGTTCTGCACAGCGTGTTCCGGTACCGACAGGTTCCACCACCATCTTAACAGCAGTTGTTAAGGGTACAGACGTTACAAAAGAAGGCATCAACGCAGCTATGAAGGCAGCTTCTTCCGCTTCCTACGGCTACAACGAGGATCCTATCGTTTCTTCCGACGTTATCGGTATGAAGTACGGTTCCCTGTTTGATGCTACTCAGACTATGGTAGCTAAGATTGCTGACGATCTGTATGAGGTTCAGGTAGTTTCATGGTATGACAATGAGAACTCCTACACCAGCCAGATGGTTAGAACAATTAAGTACTTCGCTGAACTGTAATCAGTATTTACAGGACAAGTTCTATCAGTGATCCAGAAGGGTCCGGTCTCAGGGCCGGATCCTTTTTATCATCATAAGATCCTGGGCGGAACGTGTACGGATTGTCAGCCGAAGGGCTGGCAGCAGACTTTATAGATTGAATGAAAGGGGTAGATTACCATGCTTAATAAAAAGACAGTAGATGATTTGAAAGATCTTAAAGGCAAGAAAGTTCTTGTTCGCTGCGACTTTAACGTACCGTTAAAAGAGGGCGTGATTCAGAATTACAACCGTATCGACGGTGCAATTCCTACCATTAAGAAGCTGTTGGATCAGGGAGCAAAAGTAATCCTTTGTTCTCATCTTGGAAAACCCAAGGGCGAGCCGGTTCCGGAGATGTCCTTAGCACCGGTTGCTCCCGCACTGAGTGAGAGACTGGGCGTTGATGTAAAGTTTGTCAATGATCCTCAGGTAACCGGGCCGGAGACTCAGAAGGTAGCTGCCGAGTTAAAGGACGGCGAGGTTTTACTGCTTCAGAATACCCGTTACAGAGTGGAAGAGACCAAGTACGGCAAAGATGAGAAGGCTGACGCTTATGCAAAAGAACTGGCTGATCTCTGCGAAGGCGGCGTATTTGTCAATGATGCATTCGGTACTGCCCATAGAGCACACTGCTCCAACGTAGGCGTAACCAAGCATACCAAAGAGAATGTAGTCGGATATCTGATGGAAAAAGAGATTAAGTTTTTAGGCCAGGCTGTAGAGAATCCGGTTCGTCCTTTCGTTGCGATTCTTGGCGGTGCAAAGGTATCTGATAAGATCAATGTAATCAATAACCTTCTTGACAAAGTAGATACTCTGATCATCGGCGGCGGTATGGCTTATACATTTGCAAAGGCTCAGGGCCAGGAGATCGGCAACTCTCTGTGTGAAGAGGATAAGTTGGATTATGCTCTGGATATGGTAAAGAAGGCGGCTGACAAAGGCGTAAAGCTGCTGCTTCCCGTTGACCATGTGGAAGGCAAAGAGTTCTCCAATGACACAGAGCGCAAGGTTGTTGACGTAATCGACGCAGGATGGTCAGGATTTGATATTGGACCGAAGACTATCGAAGCATACAAGGAAGCACTGAAAGGCGCTAAGACGGTTGTATGGAACGGACCTATGGGGGTATTTGAGTTTGCTAACTTTGCAGAGGGCACTCTGGAAGTATGCCGTGCAGTTGCAGAGCTTGAGGATGCAACTACTGTAATCGGCGGCGGAGACTCTGTTAACGCGGTAAAGAGACTGGGATTTGCAGACAAGATGACTCACATCTCCACCGGCGGCGGAGCTTCTCTGGAATTCTTAGAGGGCAAGGAACTCCCAGGCGTAGCAGCAGCCGACAACAAAGCGTAAACCGCAAAGCGGTTTACGCGCTACCCAAACGGAGCGGAGTGGAGTTCGGGTTTCCCGAAAAACCGCAAAGCGGTTTACGCGCTACCCAAACGGAGCGGAGTGGAGTTCGGGTTTCCCGAAAAACCGCAAAGCGGTTTACGCGCTACCCAAACGGAGCAAAGCGGGGGTTCCCCTAAGAACAAAATATACGGAGGTACGTTCGTAATATGAGCAGAAAGAAAGTTATCGCAGGCAACTGGAAGATGAACATGACTCCTACAGAGGCAGTTGCATTGGTGGAGACCTTAAAGCCATTGGTAGGCAATGATGAAGTAGATGTAGTATTCTGTGTTCCGGCTATTGATATTATCCCGGTTGTGGAGGCAGTGAAGGGTACGAACATCCATGTAGGTGCAGAGAATCTGTATTTTGAGGAGAAAGGCGCTTACACAGGCGAGATCTCTCCCAACATGCTGACAGACGCTGGCGTGGAGTATGTTATCATCGGTCATTCCGAGAGAAGAGAGTACTTTAAAGAGACAGATGAGATTGTGAACAAGAAAGTGCTCAAGGCTCTTGAACATAATCTGATTCCGATTCTTTGCTGCGGAGAGTCTTTGACTCAGAGAGAGCAGGGCATTACCATTGACTGGATCCGTCAGCAGATCAAGATTGCATTCCAGAATGTGACGGCAGATCAGGCAAAGAAAGTGGTTATCGCTTATGAGCCTATCTGGGCTATCGGAACCGGCAAGGTGGCTACTACAGAGCAGGCACAGGAAGTATGTGCGGCAATCCGTGTATGCATCGGTGAGATCTATGATGATGCAACGGCTGCTGCTATTCGTATCCAGTACGGCGGCTCCGTATCCGGAGCCAGCGCTCCGGAACTGTTCGCACAGCCGGATATCGACGGCGGATTGGTAGGCGGCGCTTCCCTGAAACCGGATTTCGGGAAGATTGTGAATTATAATAAGTAATCGTTAAGACAGATTAGAGCTGTGGCTGGTCATTTTTTCGGTGAAGAGATGGCTGGGCACAGCTTTTTCCATTAGGAGGTATTCCCACATGAAAACAACAGTTATTTTTGACCTGGACGGACTGCTCATCAACAGTGAGATTATCTCTTACCGTCTGTATCAGGATCTTTTGGAAACATACGGACATTCATTTACCGTAGAGGAGTATGCCCGCAATTACAGCGGAAAGACAGGCGTGGGCAATATGAATATGCTGATTCGTACCTATCATCTGCCTATAACCGTAGATGAGGGGAGAGAATTTACAAAGACACGGGAAAAGATTTATTTTGAAGAAGGAGTGGACTTAAAACCAGGGACAAAGGAGTTGCTGCAATACTTAAAGGAGAATCAGTATAAGATCATATTGGCAACTTCCAGCACAAAAGGCCGGGCAATTGGAGTGCTGACCCAGAACGGGATTGAGGGATATTTTGATGAGATGGTATTTGGCACGGAAGTGGAGTATAGCAAGCCCCATCCGGATATTTTCTTAAAGGCCTGCGAAAAGGCGGGGGAGGTTCCGGGAAGATGTCTGGTGCTGGAAGACAGCGAGGCAGGAATTCAGGCAGCATATTCCGGCGGAATTGATGTAATCTGTATTCCGGATATGAAGATACCGGAAGAAGAGTTTCAGGCTATGACAGCGGATATTCTGGATTCTCTGGAGAAGGTGATTCCCTGGCTGGAAGATGGAAAAGAATGAAAAGAATAAACAGGGAGCCGGCATATGAGATGCCGGCTCCCTGTTATATGGTGGCCAACGGTCTTTTATACAACCTGATACTTCGCCACATATACAGGGAAAGTATCAGTTCCCTTTACTTCCTTGCCTGCGGAGATGGTCACGTTCTTATCAGTGATCAGGTATTCTACCTTTGCGCCTTCTCCGATTACGGTATCCTGCATCAGAACGCAGTTCTTCACTATAGCGCCCTTGGCAACTTTCACACCGCGGAAAAGAACGCTGTTCTCCACTTCGCCTTCAATGACACAGCCGTCAGCGGCCATAACATTCTTGACAACAGCACCCTGAATGTAGCGGGTCGGGTTGTCGTCACGAATCTTGGTGTAGATCGGGTTGGGGCTGAAGAGAGCATCCAGATTCTTATCATCCAGGAGTTTCATATTCTCGTCAAAATAGCTCTTCATATCGCTGATGCGTGCAAGGTAACCTTCGAACAGATAGCCGTGAACCTTCAGCTTGTCAAGCTGGGGTGCTACGATATCTCTTTCAAAGTAAGAATATCCCTTTACAAACGCGTCGTGGATCTGCTCGATAAGGAATTCTCTGCCCACTACATAAATATTCATGGAGCAGTTCTGAATGCCTTCATCCTTGGGATTGATGTAGATCTCTTTTACATCACCATCTTCCACTTCCAGAGTATAGTAGAGACCTCCGCTTATGTTGGTGGACTGACGGGCGCTTACAGGAATCTCCACCTTGGCATAAGCGATGGAAACATCAGCGCCGCTCTTAATGTGCTCATTGATCATGGCCTTGAAATCAAAGTTTGCAGCGATGTTGGTGTCAGCCATAACAACATACTGCTGTTTCTGATCTTTTAAGAAATCAAGGATACTGGACAGGGCTTCCACACGTCCGTTATATACTTTAACGGTCTTCTCTGCAAAGGGAGGAACGATGTTGAGACCGCCGTTCTTGCGGGTTAAATCCCACTCACGGCCAGATCCTAAATGATCCATTAGAGAGTGATAGTTCTTACGGACAATCAGGGAAACATTGTCAATACCGCAGTTTACCATGCTGGACAGCATGAAGTCCACCATGCGGTAACGGCCAGCGAAAGGAATGGAAGCCATGAGACGCTCGCCTACCAGTTCAGGTACTAAAGAATCGTAACTGTTTGGGAAAAGGATACCCAGAGCATTTGCGTTGGAATTTACCATTGTTCTTCACCGCCTTTTACATTATTATTCACCATGGCATTGGGGCCGATCTTGGCGCCGTCGCCGATGTAGATGCCGGAACCGATGGTTGCAACACCTTTCTCGCCTTCCGTAGGCATAGCGCCTACAACGGCATTCTCACCGATGACTACATTCTCGGCTACGATGCAGTGCTTTACAACAGCGCCGGCTTTGATCACAGTACCGCCCATGACAACTGCATCTTCAACCTCGGCGCCTGGTTCTACCTGAACGCCTGCAAAGAGGATAGAGTGTTTTACATGTCCGTGGATGCGGCAGCCGTCGGTAATCATGGAATTCTCCACAACGGCGTCAGCGCCGATCTTGTGTCCGGTCATACCGCTGTTGCGGCTGTAGATCTTCCAGTTCTCGTCAAAGAGGTTGATTCCGCTGTGCTCCGGATCAAGAACTTCCATATTGGCTTCCCACAAGGAGGAGATGGTTCCTACATCCTTCCAGTATCCGTCAAAGTGGTAAGCGTACATGTTGCGTCCGTCTCTTAACAGGTTTGGAATAATGTTGTTGCCGAAATCGTTCTCGGAGTTGGGATCCGCCTCATCTTCCACCAGATATTTCTTTAAGATATCCCAGTTGAAGATATAGATGCCCATGGAAGCCAGGTTGGACTTAGGATTCTTTGGTTTCTCCTGGAACTCGGTGATCTTATCGTTCTCATCAGCTACCATAAGGCCGAAGCGGGAAGCTTCATCCCACGGAACTTCCATAACGGCAACGCTGAATTCGGCTCCCTTCTCCTTGTGGAACCGTAAAAAGTCGCTGTAGTCCTGCTTGCAGATCTGATCGCCGGAAAGGATGATTACATACTGTGGATTGTAGCGCTCAATAAAGGAAATGTTCTGATAAATAGCGTTGGCAGTGCCTTTGTACCAGTCAGAGCCGGAAGCCTGCTGATAAGGCGGCAGCACATGAACGCCGCCGTAGAGACGGTCTAAGTCCCAAGGCTGTCCGTTGCCTATGTACTCATTCAGAACGAGAGGCTGGTACTGGGTAAGAATACCTACAGTATCAATACCGGAATTGACGCAGTTTGACAGCGGAAAATCGATGATACGATATTTGCCGCCGAAAGGAACTGCAGGTTTTGCCAGCTTCTGGGTCAGTGCATATAGACGAGAACCCTGTCCGCCGGCAAGAAGCATTGCAATCATTTCTTTAGCCATAATATATCCCCCTGAAATTTTTTTATTGCTGATGTTGAAATTGTATCACATATTAAGGAAAAACGGTAGGTTTTTTTATGTATTTTATAAAATCAATACTTTACGATCAGAGAGACATGGGTTATAATAGAAAACACATAAATGAAAAGCCAGATGGAGGGAAAGAATATGGTAAAGATTAACAGTACTATGAAGCAGAAAGAGATTCAGGCGATGTTTGATGGAAAGGAGTTTAAGGGGGTTACTTTCCATTTTTCAAAGAAAGCGGGCATGTCTCTGGTCTTTGACATTGATAATCCTGAGGGAAAGAGCGCAGATGACATTAAGTCCATTGTTAAATCTACTTTGAAGACAGACCCGATCTTAAAGGTACTTATGATTACGGTTGAGGTTAATTTATAATTATCGGATAGGAAAGACAGTAGAGGGCAGGCAAAGTGATTTTGTCTGCCTTTCTGCGTGGGATTTTCAAAAGAGAAGAAAATCCGGAGGATAAGGTGGAAAGGTGCGGTTTATTATGAAATTATTGACGTGGAAGCTGATGCTGCCGTCAGCGTGCGGCTGCCGGGGAGAGGAAAAGGCCGATGCCACGGCATACCTTTTGGACTGGGGAGAGGAAAACACAAAAAAGAAGCGTCCGGCGGTGGTGATCTGTCCGGGAGGAGGCTACAACCATCTGGCTGAAAGGGAAGGAGAGCCGGTGGCCATGGAGTATCTGTCCATGGGATATCATGCATTTGTGCTCCGATACAGGGTTGCACCGGCCAGGTTTCCGGAGGCGCTGTGGGAGCTGGCTCTTCTGGTATCTCAGATTCGGGAACACAGCGAAGAGTGGAATGTGGATCCTGAGAAGATTGTGGTGTCCGGTTTTTCCGCAGGCGGACATCTGGCAGGAAGTCTGGGAATGTTCTGGAACCGCGAATTTGTCTACGGGCCTCTGGGGAGGAGGCAGGAAGACATACGGCCTGACGGGATGATCCTGGCCTATCCTGTGGTTACTTCCGGTCCCTATGGCCATAAAGGATCCTTCATGCATCTTTTGGGAGAAGAGGCGGACAGTAAGGAAAAGAGGGAGTTTGTTTCTTTGGAGCTGCAGGCCGGTTCCCATACGCCTAAGACGTTCTTATGGCATACGGCTTCTGATGAGACGGTGCCGGTGCAGAATTCGCTTCTGCTGGCGGAAGCCCTCATAAAAAATCATGTGAGCCTGGAGTTCCATTTATTTCCCTCAGGCCCCCATGGACTTTCCCTGGCCACGGAGGATACCTGCGGCGGACGTCCGGAACTCATAGAACCTCGATGTCAGTCATGGATCAGCCTGGCGGGAGAGTGGCTGAAACAGCTGTAAAAAGTGATAAGGTTAAAGATGAGCAAAAACTCTATATTGGTCATTGAAAGATACCGGAAAATCATGTACAATAAACCTTGTGGATTCGTTTGTGAAAAATAAAACATAGGAAATAAAGGAGAACGGTCATGAGTAAAAAACCAGTAGTTTTAATGATTCTTGATGGTTATGGTCTCAATGATAAGTGTGAGGCTAATGCGGTCTGTGAGGGAAAAACTCCTGTTATGGATCAGCTGATGAGCCAGTGTCCTTATGTAAAGGGCCAGGCCAGCGGAATGGCAGTAGGCCTTCCGGATGGTCAGATGGGTAATTCTGAGGTGGGACACCTGAACATGGGCGCAGGAAGAATCGTATATCAGGAATTGACCAGAATCACCAAATCCATTCAGGACGGAGATTTTTTTGAAGTGCCGGAATTCCTTGAAGCGGTGGAGAACTGCAGGAAGAATAACTCTGCTCTCCATATGTGGGGGCTGGTATCCGACGGCGGCGTTCACAGTCATAATACCCATATCTACGGCCTTCTGGAACTGGCTAAGAGACAGGGCCTTGACAAGGTCTATGTGCACTGCTTCCTGGACGGACGGGATACGCCTCCGGCATCAGGAAAAGGATATGTGGAGGAACTGGAAGCCAAGATGAAAGAGATCGGCGTAGGTAAGGTGGCTACGGTTCAGGGCCGCTATTATGCTATGGATCGTGACAACCGCTGGGACCGGGTGGAGAGAGCTTACAGGGCCCTGACAAAAGGGGAGGGGACTCCGGCCGAGAGCGCACCGGCAGGAATCCAGGCTTCCTATGATGCAGAGAAGTTTGACGAGTTTGTGGAGCCGGTGATCGTTATGGAGAACGGCAGCCCTGTGGCTACGGTTCAGGACGGCGATTCTGTGATCTTCTATAATTTCCGTCCAGACCGGGCAAGGGAAATCACCAGGGCTTTCTGTGATGATGATTTCAAGGGCTTTGACAGAGGAGACAGACTGAATCTGGTTTATGTATGCTTTACAGATTATGATGACACTATCGGCAACAAGTTGGTGGCATTTAAGAAAGAGGGCATTACCAATACTTTCGGCGAATATCTGGCTGCCCACGGCATGACTCAGGCCAGAATTGCGGAGACGGAAAAGTATGCCCATGTAACATTTTTCTTCAATGGCGGTGTGGAGGAGCCTAATAAAGGGGAAGACCGGTTTTTGATTCCTTCGCCCAAGGAAGTGGCTACTTACGACTTAAAGCCGGAGATGAGCGCACCGGGAGTGTGCGACAAGCTGGTAGAATGCATTAAGTCCGGAAAGTATGATGTGATTATCATTAATTTTGCCAATCCGGATATGGTTGGTCATACGGGAGTGGAGGCAGCTGCCATTAAGGCTATTGAGACTGTTGACGCCTGTGTGGGAAGAGCAGTGGACGCCATTAAGGAAGCGGACGGCATTCTGTTCATTTGTGCGGACCACGGCAATGCAGAGCAGCTCATTGACTATGAGACGGGAGAGCCATTTACGGCCCATACTACCAATCCGGTTCCCTTTATTCTGGTCAACGCGGATCCGGGCTATAAGCTGAGAGAAGGGGGAAGGCTGGCGGATATTGTGCCTACTCTCATTGAGCTTATGGGTATGGAACAGCCTAAAGAGATGAGCGGGAAGTCTTTGCTGGTTAAGTAATGGATATTTGTCCTGCAGCAGACTGCAAAGAAGCGCAGTACCGGGATTTTTGGTCCTGGCACTGCGCCTCTTTATCTTAATTATCTATATTACTGGAGTTTTGTGATTTGGTCTGTGATACTAATATAGTATTAGAAAAATCGAAAAAGGTTACAAGCCCTGATCAGCCTTCATAAAGCCTGCCGTACAGTTCTTCGCACAGGGCGTCTACATAGGCAGGATCCGGCAGATCCTTTCCGGTAATAAGGCAATCCTGTATGATCTGAAACCGTTTCAGGCTCATCTCTTCCTGGGATAAAGATTCCTGATCGGGAATCTGTGCATCAATATCAGTCCCTTTCCACCTGTCAAGAAACCACTGAATAATCTCCTGAGTCTGATCCTTTTCCTGGCTGATCTCAGGCAGAAGGCTTTTTGCCTGTGCGGAAGTCCTGACAAATACCACAAGGGAAAATATGGCCATGGCGGTCAGCGCGCTTTGGAAGATCAGCCTGGAGGTTCCCGCCATGGGGAGGTTTATAATACCCGTCCAGCAAAGGGCGCAGGCAGCCAGCAGGAGACCGCCTACGACCAGGAAAGCCGAGGCTGAGGACTTGAGATCTTGATATTTTTGGGACTTGCTTTCGTATACACGGACCGGTTCCGGGATGGAAGGGGCAGACATGGCTTCCGGATCATGGCCGTCTTCCTGGGCCTGGGTCTCAAGCTGTCTGGTTAATTGGTTTAAATATTCCTGCTGTTTTAAAAGCTCCTCTTCCTGCTCTTTCTTTTTCATAGCTATAGCGACTTCTTCTGATTCTACCAGAGGTCCGCCGCAGTCAGTGCAGACAGTGATTCCGTCTACAAATTCCATATCACATTTCGGACAATAAGCCATGGGATGCGCTCCTTGTGTTGTTATTTCGTATAATTGTCAAAGTATCCCTGAATATACACAATAGGGGTTCCTTTGTCGCCGCTTCCGCTGGTTAAGTCCGCCAGGGAACCGATTAAGTCTGTCAGCCTTCTGGGAGTGGTTCCCTGGGTTACCATAGTTCCTTTGAGGTTCACTGCCTTCTCATCTTTTTCTTTGATGTAGTCTTTTATGGCTTCCCTTAATTCTTCGCCGGATAAGGATGAGAAATTGTTGTCCGCTAAGTATTTCAGCTTCACTTCGTTGGGGGTTCCTTCCAGGCCGGGCGTGTAGGCCGGGGATACCACAGGGTCTGCCAGTTCCCAGATCTTTCCTACGGGATCTTTGAAAGCGCCGTCGCCGTAGATCATGACTTCCACATTCTTTCCGGTTTTTTCAGCTATGAGACAGTGGATTTTGTCCACCATCTCCTGACAATGGATGGGGAACAGCTTTACGGAATTTTCTGTGGCTTTGTTGGAACCCAGCAGGCCATACTGGTCATTGTAGCCGCTGCCGTCTATGCTCTCTGTTAAGATCTCGTCGAGAGAGTAGACTTTCTTTGCGCCTTTGGATTTTAAGATTCTCTTTGTCCTGTGGCGGGTATGGATATCACAGGTCAGGACGGAGTCCGTGTATTTAAGGATTGCCTGGGGACTGTTGGCAAAGATGACTTCGGCATCGGCTCCGGCATCCAGAATAAGCTGTTTGTAGTATTCTACATAATCCACACCGGTGAAATAGTGTTTCTGGCAGCCGAATAACTGGCGGTATTGTTCTTCTGTCAGGACATCGCTCCAGGGGTTTACTCCCTTTTCATCCATGAGATCCAGGTCGATAAGATGGTTGCCTACCTCGTCGGAGGGATAACTTAACATGAGAACTACCTTTTTGCAGCCCATGGCAATGCCTTTTAAGCAGATGGCAAAGCGGTTTCTGCTGAGGATGGGAAAGATGATGCCTACGGTGTCATCTCCGAATTTCTTTTTTACATCGGCGGCTATCTGGCCGGTTGTGGCGTAATTGCCCTGGGAGCGGGCGACTACGGCTTCTGTGACTGCAATGACGTCTCTGTCACGGATGTCAAAGTGTTCCTCCTGGGAGGCTGATAAGACAGAGTCTACTACGATCTGCGCTAAGTTGTCGCCTTGGCGGATAATGGGGGCGCGGACGCCACGGGATATGGTTCCTACTGTTCTGTCCATAGGTGGGGTCTCCTTTTTCTTTTTGATTGTGTGGGATAAAAAACTTTTTATCAGCCTGTTCGCAGTGCTGATATCAGCCCGTTCGCAGTGCTGAGCGAGAAAGTGCTTGGCACTTTCTCGCTCACGGGCTGTCGCCCTATGGAAAAAATCAGATAAAAATCTGCGTATGTGCGAGCACAACGCATCTTTTTATCAGCTTTTTTCCGCACTGCTTATAGCTTTCGTGAACATTATACCACAATCAGTTTAATTAACAAGTTTTTGCTTCCATTTCCGGGGGAAATAGGGTAGAATAAAGATTACAGTTCACGGGGCGGGGGAAATCGGATGAAAACAGGCGTCGAGCTTGCTTGTAAGACTGCTTTCATCCGGTTTTCCACATCGGGCGAATGCCCGATGCTTCTTGTTTGGCGGAGCCGAACAAGAAGATGCCCCGTGAACAGTAACGAATAGAGAAAGTTATGTGGGTAAGGAAAATGGAATGGAAGGTACATTATGGAGAGAAAGATAAGGACATCAAAACTGCTGAAACGGTTTGTGCCGTATTATAAGAAATATACAGGGATTCTGGTTATGGATCTGTTTTGTGCGTCCCTGACTACGATCTGTGAGATTGTGCTTCCGCTGATTCTGCGCTATATCACCAATCAGGGGATTCAGGATTTGGCCTCTTTGACGGTTAAGACAGTGTGGATGCTGGGGATGATCTATTTTGGACTCAGGATTATCGACGGGATTGCCAGTTTTTATATGGCTTATACGGGCCATGTTATGGGGGCCAGGATAGAGACCGATATGCGGCAGGATGCTTTTAACCATTTGCAGAAACTGTCGGACAGCTATTTTAACAATACAAAAGTTGGGCAGCTTATGTCCAGGATTACTAATGACCTCTTTGATGTGACGGAGTTTGCCCATCATTGCCCGGAAGAGTTTTTTATTGCGTTTCTTAAGGCTTTGGCTGCATTTGCCATACTGGCTCAGGTGAATCTGGCTTTGACGGTCATCATCTTCGCCATTGTGCCCGTGATGGTGGTGTGCTGTACTTACTTTAATCTGAAGATGCGCGCGGCTTTTAAGAAGCAGAGACAGCATATCGGGGAGCTGAATGCCAAGATTGAGGATAATCTTTTAGGCAACCGGGTAGTCAGGGCCTTTGCCAATCAGGATATTGAGATCGAAAAGTTCCGCCGGGACAACGATGCCTTTCTGGTGATTAAGAGGGAGATGTACCGGTATATGGCGGCATTTCAGGATACGGTGCGGATGTTTGACGGTCTTATGTATGCCGTTGTCATCGTGGCCGGGGGGCTGTTCATGATAAACGGACAGATTGATCCCGGTGATCTGGTGGCTTATACCATGTATGTGACCACTTTGCTGACAACCATTCGGCGGATCATTGAATTTGCGGAGCAGTTCCAGAGGGGCATGACGGGAATCGAACGGTTTGTGGAGATCATGGATGCCAGGATTGATATTTTTGATGAAGAGGGGGCGGTGCCTTTAAAGGATGTGAAAGGCAGCATCACCTTTGACCAAGTAAGCTTTGAGTATCCCGACGACCACAATCCGGTTCTGGAGGGAGTAAGCCTTTCCATACGCCCAGGTGAAAAAGTGGCTTTGGTGGGGCCCTCTGGCGGAGGAAAGACGACGATGTGCAACTTGATTCCCAGATTCTATGACACTACCTCCGGTTCGATTCTCATCGACGGTCAGGATATTCATCATGTAACCCTGGAAAGCCTGAGAACCAATATCGGTGTAGTGCAGCAGGATGTGTATTTGTTTTCGGGGACTGTATATGAGAACATCGCTTACGGACGCCCGCATGCCTCCAGAGAGGATGTAATTGAGGCGGCTAAAATGGCCGGAGCCCATGAATTTATCACTCAGTTGAAAAACGGGTATGATACTTATGTGGGGGAGCGGGGAGTCAAACTTTCAGGAGGCCAGAAGCAGCGGATCAGCATTGCCAGGGTGTTTTTGAAAAATCCGGCAATTCTGGTACTTGACGAAGCCACATCTGCGTTGGATAATGAAAGTGAATATCTGGTGAATCAGTCATTGGAGAAACTGGCTCAGGGCAGAACCACATTAACCATAGCCCACCGTCTTTCCACCATTCAGGGGGCAGACCGAATTCTGGTATTGTCCGGAAGCAGGATCGTGGAGGAGGGCAGCCACGAAGAACTGATGAGGCGAAAAGGTATGTATTACGATTTGTATACCATGTCATTTAGTGAAAGCTGATATAAAGGAGTGCAAAGCCATGAAAATAGCAATTGTAACTGACAGCAACAGCGGAATTACGCAGGAGGAAGCAAAGGAATTGGGGATCTTTGTCCTTCCCATGCCGTTTATGATTGACGGACAGGATTATTATGAGGACATAAATCTGACTCAGAAAGAATTTTATGAAAAACTTAAGGACGGCAGTGACATCTCCACTTCTCAGCCGTCCCCGGAGTCGGTTATGAAACTGTGGGATGATATTTTAAGGGATTATGACGAGATCGTCCATATCCCCATGTCCAGCGGTTTAAGCGGTTCCTGTCAGACAGCAAAGATGCTTTCAGAGGACTACGAGGGTAAGGTGGAAGTAGTGAACAACCAGCGGATTTCCGTTACTCAGTATCAGGCCGTGCTGGATGCCAAAGAACTGTCTGACCGGGGCATGACGGCGCGGGAGATCTGTCAGTACCTGGAGGACACCAGGTTTGACTCCAGCATCTATATTATGGTGGATACCTTAAAATATTTGAAAAAAGGCGGGCGCATCACGCCGGCGGCGGCAGCTCTGGGCACTCTTTTAAAGTTAAAGCCCGTCCTTCAGATTCAGGGGGAGAAACTGGATGCTTTTGCCAAAGCCAGAACCGTAAAACAGGCGAAGAATGTCATGATGACAGCCATTGCCCATGATATGGAACAGCGGTTTGGGGATAAGGACGGTGAGAAGATTCATCTGTTTATTGCCCATACGGAGAATCATGAAGCGGCTTTGGAACTGAGAGAAGAATTAAAGGCAATGTTTCCTAAGACCGGGGAGATTTATATTGCCCCTCTGTCCCTGAGCGTCAGCTGCCACATCGGGCCGGGAGCTTTGGCCATTGCCTGTGCAAAAGTGCTGCCTAAAAAGCAGTAGACAGGCTGGGTGTGAAGGAGGGGAAGGTTGTTAGGTTTCATAAAAGAAAAAAAGCGAAAGCACGGCGTAAGCATGAAAGTGCCGCTGTTTCTGTTGTTTTTGTTCATAGGTTTTCTGCCTATGTTTGTTCTGGGGAAACTGACTGACCGGTCGTTTCGCCAGACTCAGATTGATTCGCGGGTGATTGAGGTACAGAATCAATGTCTCATCGTCAGCAACAAGATGAGCCGGGTAGGCTATATGAACGAGGACAGCAGGGATTCTACCGTGGATGTGGAACTGGACACCATTGCGGATATATTCAACGGGCGGATTGTGGTGGTCAATAAGAACTTTAAGGTGATCAAGGATACTTTCCGGCTGGCAGAAGGGCGGACCCATGTGGCGGAGGAGGTCATCCGATGTTTCCAGGGAGAAAGCGGGAGCAGACTGGAGCGGGATAAACATTATTTTGCTCTGGCGGTTCCTATCTATGACAATACGGAGGAGAAAAATATAGACGGTGTTCTGGTGGCCACGGCTTCCACGGAGAACCTTATGGATATGGCGCAGCGGGTGTCAGAGAAAGCCTCTTTCTTTCTGCTGATGACATGGTGGATACTTATTTTGGCGGCGGCTGTTCTGTCAGTGGTTCTTATGGGGCCTTTTGCCCGGCTGCAGAAGATGCTGAACCGGGTGGCTGAGGGAAATCTGGATGAAGTGATCTCAGAAAACGCCTATAAGGAGACAAGGGAGATATCCGCCGCGGTTCAGAATACCATGACAAAGTTAAAGACCGTGGACCAGTCCAGAGATGAGTTTGTGTCCAATGTGTCCCATGAGCTTAAAACGCCGATCACCTCTATCCGGGTACTGGCGGATTCTCTTATGAGTATGGAGGATGTTCCCGTGGAACTGTACCGGGAATTTATGACCGATATTTCCGATGAGATTGACCGGGAGAGTAAGATTATTGACGATCTTTTGTCCCTTGTAAAGATGGATAAGTCCGTGGCGGAACTCAATGTTACGCAGCTGGACATCAATGGACTGGTGCAGCAGATCTTAAAGCGCTTAAGGCCTATTGCGAGAAGGCGGAATGTGGAATTGATCTTTGAGAGCATTCGGGAAGTGACCGCCGATGCAGACGAGGTAAAGCTGTCCTTAGCCATCAATAATCTGGTAGAGAATGCCATCAAGTACAATGTGGAAGGCGGATGGGTCCGGGTAACTCTGGATGCGGATCACAAATTTTTCTTTGTAAAGGTATCGGATTCAGGTATCGGAATACCGGAGGAATTTCAGGAGCATGTATTCGAGAGGTTTTACCGGGTGGATAAAGCCCGTTCCAGGGAGACCGGCGGAACCGGCCTGGGCCTTGCCATTACCAGGAAAGTTATTCTCATGCACCATGGGGCTGTGCGGCTGGCAAGCAAGGAGGGGGAGGGATCAACCTTTACCGTGAGGATTCCTCTGAATTATATTCCTTATTCCGGCCAATCCGGGACCAATGCATCAAGTGATGAGACATTGCCCCGAAGCCATAAAAGCAAAAGATAAGAGGAGGCAGAACATGAGACGAAAACAAAGACTGCTGCTGCTTCTCTGGCTGGCCGTATGGTGTCTTGGCGGATGCAGAAAAGAGGAAAATCCGGTTCCCAGTGAGACGCCGGAAGGAACCTATAAGATCTATTACCTCAATTCCTCCATGACGAGACTGGCGCCTCAGGAGTATTACACGGAGACCAGAGATCAGGAGGCTTTGATTCAGGAATTGATGAACCAGTTCCTTCATATGCCCAATAATGTGGACAGTCAGGTAGCATTGTCAGATAAGGTAGGATATCTGGGATACCGCCAGGAAGATCAGGTATTGTTCCTCTATTTTGATGCAGGTTATGGAAGCAGGGTGAATATGAATGCTACCCGGGAGATCTTGTGCCGGGCGGCGCTGGCCAAGACCATGACCCAGATTGAGGGCATTGATTATATCAGCATCTATGTGGCGGACCAGCCTCTTTTAGACTCCTACGGCAATCCTGTGGGAGTGGTGACAGGTACGGATTTTGTGGAGGGAATCAGCGATATCAATGCCTATGAAAAAAGCCAGTTTAAACTGTTCTTTGCCGATGAGACAGGGCAGTGGCTGGTGGAGGAAAACAGAGAGGTGGTGCACAGCATCAATACCTCCCTTGAACGAGTGGTAGTGGAGGAACTGATAAAAGGACCTCACACAGAGGGACGCTACAGGACCCTTCCGGAAGACACCAGGCTTTTGAATGTATCACTCAATGAGAATATCTGTTATATTAATTTTGACGCTACATTTTTGAACAATACCCTGGAGGTGAAGGAATATATTCCTATCTACTCTATCGTAAACTCTCTGTCGGAGATCTCCACAGTGAGCAAGGTTCAGATCACCATCAACGGTTCCCAGGATGTGATGTTTCGGGATGTGATTTCCTTAAACACTCAGTTTGAACGGAATCTGGAGATTGGAGGAGAATAAAAACAGAATATGAAAAGACCACTGGAATATATAGCAGGGGGATTCGTACTTGGAGAGGTGCTGGCTCTGCTGCCCGTGGCGTGGATGACAGGGATTTCGGCTGTGACATTGGCCGGGGTCTGTTATCTGTGGAAAAAGAAAGGCAGAAGTTTACTGTGGTGGCTTCTGCCTGTTTTTGCTGTTCTGGGAATGATATGGATGAAAGGGGATGGAAGGAAGGCAGAAGGGTACAGGCAGACTGCCCGGTCTGTGGAAGGGGAAACCATAAAACTGTGGGGGGATATAAAGGGGATCCAAGAGAACAAAGACAGCAAAAGGCTGACTCTGGAGCTGAAAAGGGTGGAGCTGGAATGTGAGGGAAAGAGAATCCCCTATGGCAATGTTCTGGCATATGTGGACAGTCAGGATGTGGAGAGGGATGACGGGAAAGAGACCTTGACCCTGCGCATAGGGATGAGGGTAATGACGAGAGGAGAACTGGAGAGTTTTGAGGAACCCGGCAATCCGGGAGAGTTTGACTACGGAAGTTACTATCACAGTCTGGGAATCGAAGGCAGGTTCTTGGGAGAGAGGCTTATGATGGAACATAACCGTTACTCCCCCTTTTTTGACGGAATATACAGAATAAAAGTTTGTGCCGGAGGGGTCTTGGATTCTGTCTGTTCGGAACATGACAGCGGTATCTTCAAGGCCATGGTTCTGGGGGAGAAATCAGAGCTTGCGCCGGAGATAAGGAAATTATACCAGAGCAGCGGCATTGCTCATCTTCTGGCAATCAGCGGTCTTCACATCTCCATGATCGGCATGGGAGCTTACAGGGCATGCAGAAAGCTGGGAATGGGATTCGGAGGCGCGGGATTTACAGGAGGAGTCATAACCGTCTGTTACGGAATCATGGCCGGGGGGACAGGCATATCCGCCAGTGTAGTCCGGGCAGTGACCATGGTCCTAATGCAGCTTTTGGCGGATTTTCTGGGAAGGACCTATGATATGCGGACGGCGGCAGGGGTATCCGCCATGCTTTTACTCTTAGAGTCCCCTGGGCTTTTGTTCCAGGCAGGTTTTCAGTTATCTTTTGGCGCAGTGCTGGCATTGGGTATAGCCGTGCCTTTGGCTGAGGAATGGATGAAGGTAAGCTCAGTGCCGGGAAAGGCCCTGACAGCCGGGGCCGTGATCCAGATTATAACCTGTCCTGTCATTGTATATCATTATTTTGAGTATCCTGTTTATGGCATTGTCCTGAACTTCATGGTCATCCCTCTTATGTCCTATGTGCTTTTATCGGGAATTTTGGGTATCGCAGGGGGCCTGGTGCTCAGGGAACTGGGAATTCTGGCCGTGGGAACAGGCCACTATGTTCTGGAATTTTACCAGAGGCTTTGTGAGATGATACAGGGAATTCCGGGGTCAGTCTTTATAACCGGGAGACCAGCCCTGAGACAGATCGCAGCGTACGCCTTTTTATGGTGCGGGATGCTGGCTGTTATGGCGGCGGGGACGGAAAGAGACAAGAGAAGGAATGACAAAGACCAAAACCTTATGGAAGAAGGGGAGTCGCACAGGGAGAGAAGGAAAAGGCGGATTGCTTTCATGGCTTTGACAGCGGTCGGCCTGTGGCTCCTTTTTTTCCGTGTCCCCGTAAGGGGATTGGAAGTGACGTTTCTGGATGTGGGTCAGGGGGATGGGATCTGTATTCAGACAAAGGACATGGTGATTCTGGTGGACGGAGGAAGTTCAGACAAGAGAAAGCTGGGGGAGCAGGTTCTCATTCCTTTTCTGAAAAGTCAGGGAATCAGCCGGGTGGACTATGCTGTCGTAAGCCACGGGGATCAGGATCACATATCAGGCCTTGGGGATCTGTTGAAAGGGGAAGGCAAAATCTCCGTCAGCTGCCTGGTTCTCCCCTGGCCGGGGCAAAACTCAGGAGATGATATCTATAAAGAACTGGAAATGATGGAAAAGGAACAAGGGGGAAGGACGGCGTGGATGAAGCGTGAAGATTATATGGAGTCCGGCAGCCTACAGGTAAGATGCCTGTACACAGGTGAAAAAGAGACGGGAGACAGAAACGATCATTCCCTTCTTCTGGAAGTTCGGTACGGACTGGCCGGAATTCTTCTGACAGGAGATATGACCGGGAAAGGCGAAGGGGAGTGGCTGGCAAAGGGAGATCAGGTCAGGATACAGATCTTAAAGGCAGCCCATCACGGTTCCGGCACTTCTACAGGGAAGGAATTCCTGGCCTGCGTGGCCCCTGACTTTGCTGTCATCTCCTGCGGAAAGAATAACAGGTACGGCCATCCGTCTCCGGATACCATAGAGAGGCTAAAAGAGGAAGGGGTTGCGTATTACATTACGGCGGAAAAGGGGGCCATAAAGGTGAAAACGGATGGGGAGAAAATAGATATAAGTACCTTTCGGTAACAGACAAAATCCCTTGAAAACTTCCGCTGCCTTGAGTATAATAAGAAGAAAGCTGAATAGACAGTTCAAGGGAGGTTTAAGAAATGAATCAGGAAGGCGATTTCATAAAGAACGGGATAAAATATATTCTTCTGGCAGCAGCGGTGGTACTGATGATTGCCTTATTGTCCGTCATACCCAGACGGGAAGATAGGCATGATACCTGGTTAGTGGAAGTCAATATCATCGAAAAGGTGATTACGGAGATGGACGGAAAGCAGGTTTATCTCCTGCGCACGGAGGACAGAAACGGCGAGGAAGCCATCTATGAGATCAATCAGAATGCAATCCATGATACTCTTACAATAGAGGGAGTCTATGATGAGATCAAGACCGATCATGTCTACCAGTTTCGGGTGGCCCCGAAAGATACCTATGACGGCCATTATCCCGCAGTCTGCGGTGCCGTAAGCCGTATAGACGGATTCACAGAGGAGACTTCAGCACAGGACCAGAAGTAAGGAATACATATGGCCGGAACCGTATTGAGGGTAAATACGGTCCCGGCCAAACCGCAGCTGATGTAAGCGGATTGCTCCGCATTTCGTACATGACCTTTTGGCCCTGACATCGTTTACACATAACGAAGGCGGCATGGCTCTGTATCCAGCTCTGCCATATGTCCGATAGGCAGAATGGCATGGTTGCTGCCGTGGCCGAAATCGTCACAGTATACTACAGGGATCTTGTGGTCTTTTCCGAATCGCTCCAGGCGGTTTAGGAGCTGCCTGCATGGCAAAGCGGAGTAATGTCCGAAGATTAAGCCTGTTACCGTGGAGATAAAAGGACTTTGTTCTATATTGGCCAGCATGGCGCTTACATAGTCCACAGCGCCGAATTGTTCATGGTCTTCTAAGAACAGAAGATACCTGCCATCCGGCTCCCAGGAAAAATAAGGGCTTCCAAGAAGCAGGGCAAAGTTGCGGGTATATCCTCCCGTAAGGATTCCCCTGGCTGTTCCGTGGGTCTGTGTAAGCCATGGGCTGTTAGGGACGTGCTGTGTCACATGCCCGTCTGCCATATGCCAAAGAAACTGCTCATAATCATAGCAGCGCAGATCCGTATACATGTTGGGGGACTGGCCATAATAGGTCTCCAGACCGGTTTTGGCCCAGATGGCGTTGAGAATGGTAGTTCCGTCGCTGTAGCTTAGAATCAACTTGGGGTGCCGTGCCATATTGTCAAAGTCCAGGTAGGGAAGAAGTTCCACACTTCCCTCGCCGCCGCCGAACATAACCAGTTCCACCTCAGGGTCGTCTATAAGCTGGTTAAAGTCAGCAGCCCGCTCCTGGGGAGAGGCGAGATATCCGTATGTGGCTTTGTAGAGATTGTTCCCTTCCCGGACAGAATAGCCTTTCCGGCGAAAGGTATCAATGATCTGCCGGTATTCTTCCGGTTTTGCAATGTGGCTTGGGGAACAAAGGCCGATGGTTCCTCCTGGGGTCAGACGCGGTGCTTTTATCATTTGAATTCTCCTTTTATGAAACAATGAAATAGTAACATGCTATGGTTATAATACGAAACGGGAAGAAAAGCAATGGGAATTTCCTGTCCTTCGTGAACGGCAGCGGATTTATACAGACATGCATCGAAGGATTGGGTTGAGAAAGTGGAGGGAGACATAGGTTATGAAGCAGCAGGATTTGACAGAAGGCAATTTATTGGGGACCCTTTGTATGTTTGCAGTACCCTTTCTTTTGGCTAATATTCTCCAGTCCCTGTATGGGGCGGTGGATCTGTTTGTAGTGGGGAAATACTGCGATGCCAGAAGCGTGGCGGCTGTGTCCACGGGAACCCAGGTGACTCAGATTGTCACCAGTTTGTCGTCCGGACTGACCTTGGGAAGCACCATTGTCATCGGAAACTATATGGGACAGAAAAACTATGAGATGGTAAAAAGGGCTATGGGAACCACGCTCACTGTATTTTCCGTGTTTGCCTTGATTCTGACAGGGCTGATGCTTGCCTTTGAGGCTCCGCTCCTGACGGTTTTAAATACTCCCCCGGAATCCTTTGAACTGACCATGACCTATGTGGCCATCTGTGCCCTGGGTAATTTTTTTGTCTGCGGGTACAATTCCATCAGCGCCATCTTAAGAGGTTACGGAGACTCCAAAAAGCCTATGGTGTTCGTGGCCATTGCCTGTGCGCTGAATATTATTCTGGATTTTGTTCTGGTACGGTTTGCGGGAATGGGGGTGGCAGGTACGGCCCTTGCCACAGTGATCTCCCAGGGGGTCAGTATGGGAACCGCTGTTGTCTATCTTAAAAAGCAGGCATTTGTATTTGATTTTAAGCTGTCTTCTTTCAGGGTTCACAGGAGAGTGGCAAGGGAACTGGCTTTCGTGGGTATCCCTATCTCTCTCCAGGAGCTGATGGTAAGGATTTCGTTTTTATACCTGATGACCGTCATGAACAGCTGCGGAGTCTTTGCGGCTTCTGTCGTGGGAATCGGGAGCAAGTACGACGTCTTTGCCATGCTCACAAGTACTTCCATGGCCAATGCCCTGGCGGCGATTACGGCTCAGAACATAGGGGCCGGGAAGCCGGAGCGGGCAAGGAAGGCGCTGTGGTACAGCATGGGCTTTGCCCTGGGGGTGTCAACATTGTTCTGGATATGGGCGCAAGTGAGCCCTGAGACCATGATCGGAGCTTTTACAAAAGACCAGGAGATTATCGCAGCAGGAGTTCCTTTTTTCCGTTCCTGCAGTTATGACTATCTTATGGTGGCCATGGTGTTCTGTTTAAACGGGTATCTCAACGGCCGCGCAAAGACGCTGTGGACCATGATAAGCTGCAGCGGGGGAGCTCTGCTTGTAAGAATTCCCATGGTGTATCTGTTCGGGAAACACTTTGCCAATGATCTGGGAATGCTGGGGAAGATTGCCCCCATTGTCTCAGGCATCATGGCCGCGTATACCCTTGTCTATGTGCTCTGTGAGGGGAGAAAACATGGAGAATAAGGTCCCGTAAGAGCAGTCTTTTCAGGCGCGAAGGAGGAACAGGGCAATGAGATACGCAGGAACGGCGGTTAAGATGTGCTATATGGCACTGCAGTGTACATGGGGAGCCGTTCAGACACTGACAGGACTGGGGCTTTTTTTATGGTTTGCGAAATCGCCTCATGAATGTTACCATGGGGCCGTTCATACCAAATGGAATCTGGATGGCGGAATCTCCCTGGGCCTCTTTATCTTTACTCCGGACAGGGATGAAGCGTGGTGTCATGAGATGGCGGTTCATGAGTACGGCCATACATGGCAGTCTTTGATGCTGGGGCCGCTCTACCTTTTGGCAGTGGGAATCCCGTCCATTGTGTGGGCCAGATACCCCGGATTCATTGAGCTGCGCCGCAGGAATCAGCTGCCATACTCCGCCTTTTACACGGAGAAGTGGGCGGACAGGCTTGGGGCCAGGATGGCAGAAGCGGTTTCCGGTCTTGAGAGACAGGATAAGGAGTCATAATTACTTGCCATTCATGCCCGGTTTGTCATAAAAAGAAAAGGGAATTTTGCTGTTTTCTCTTGACATACAGTGGGCTTATAGGTTTAAAATATAGTTACCCTCCGCCCGCAGGGGAGTGGATACTGCCTTGTCAGGGGAGGCATCGAAAGGTAATTAGAAAGGAGAGGAAAGATTATGAAAAAAAGGATGATTTCCTGGGGGCTGGCGGCAGCTGCGGCATTAAGCCTTACAGCATGTTCATCAGGCCAGACGGGAGAGAGCACCAGTACGGCGGAAAGCACCACAGCGGCGCAAACAACTGCAGCGGAGACCACAGAGGCCAAACAGGAGGGAGTATCCGGAACCTTTACAGGTTCTTCTGCAGGTATGCAGGGAACGGTATCCGTGGAACTGACTGTGGAAAACGGAGTTATCACAGATGTGGCAGTGACGGAGAATCATGAGACTCCCAGTCTGACGGCTGTTGTCTTTCAGCGTATTCCGGCTCAGATTGTGGAGTATCAGACAACTACCCTGGACGCAGTGACAGGGGCGACCTTTGCCAGCAATGCCCTGATGCGGGCGGCCAGCGAGGCGGCTGAGGAGGCAGGTCTTGACATGGCCCAGCTGGAAGCCAATGCATACCATGCCCAGCCGGGATCTGCCCAGGCGTGGGATACGGATATTCTGGTAGTAGGAGGCGGCGGAGCAGGACTTTCCGCAGCCATCACCGCGGCACAGGAGGGCTCCAGAGTCATTCTGGTGGAAAAGAGTTCCTTCTTAGGCGGCAATACCATGATGGCAGGCGGCGGATATAATACAGTAGATCCGGAAGCGCAGGCAGGCATGATCCTGACTCCGGCTCAGAAGAATACCATGGACGGCTATCTGGCTCTTGATCCTGCAGATGAGGCCCTGAAGCTTGACCAGTTCCCGGAGTGGAAGGACGTGCTCACTGAGCTGCAGGATGAGATCAGAGCGTTTTACGCTGCCAATGAGGGAAAAGAACCAGGCGTTGATATGCCGGGATTTGATTCCGCCGCATTACATATGTGGCATATCTATGTAGGCGGCCTGCGGGAATTAAATGACGGTACATGGGTTGCATCGGATATTGATATGGCCCGCACGCTGGCGGAGGAATCTCTGAGCGCATTTCAGTGGATGGAGAGCATCGGAATCGACGCCAAGACAGGGGCAGATGCTTCCGACACGGTCTTTACGGTTCTGGGCGCCATGTGGCCGAGAACGCATGCTGTGTCTGCGGACAAACCTCTCATTGATGCTCTTGAGACAGCGGCAAAAGACGCCGGAGTTACCATCTACACGGAGACAGCGGCTGTTTCTCTTATAACAGACGACGCAGGCAGGGTAATCGGCGCTCAGGCTGAACAGGCTGACGGAACCAAGGTCACCATCAACACGGCAAAAGGTGTGATTCTTGCCAGCGGCGGTTATTGTGCCAACGCACCTATGGTAAAAGAATATGATAAATATTGGGGCGACGATCTGTCCGACCATACCCTGACTACCAATGTAGGAACCAATACAGGAGACGGTATTGTCATGGCCCAGGCTGTAGGCGCGGATGTGACGGGTATGGAGATCGCTCAGATGATGCCCTCTTCCTCCCCGTTAAAAGGCACCTTGTCAGACGGTATCTGGGGCGACGCTTCCGAGCAGATCTGGATCGACGGAGAAGGAAAACGTTTTGTCAATGAATATGCGGAGAGAGATGTCCTGACCAAGGCTTCCCTTGGCCTGGAAAACGGTGTGTTCTACATCATCTATGCAGGACACGGCGATGATGCCGGCGTATGCAAAGGCGCTGCCATGGGAGATACGTGCTTCGGCAAAGATGTGCAGACTATGTGGGATACCAACCAAATCTGGTACGGCGCCACCCTGGCGGAGGCGGCAAAAGCTACTGAGAATGCCATCGGCGGCAGCGCGCCTTCCTTCACGGAAGAGCAGCTTCGTGAAGTGATCGAGACTTACAACGGTTACGTAGACGCACAGAAGGACGACGATTTCGGCAAAGAGGTAATATCCGGCAAGATCGACCTGGAGGCCGTGGATGCAAATCCTGATCTCGGAATCTGCATCACTCCAAGAAAGGCTTCCCTCCATCATACTATGGGCGGTATTGTTATTGATACCAATGCAAAGGTTCTGGATAAGGACGGCAATGCAATCGCCGGCCTGTGGGCAGCCGGGGAAGTAACTGGCGGAATCCATGCAGGCAACCGTCTGGGAGGCAACGCAGAGGCAGATGTATTTACATTCGGAAGAATAGCCGGACACAGTGCGGCGGCAGCCGAATAGATGAAAAGGGGGCAGCGGTTTTAGATACCGCTGCCCTGAAATTATTTTGGCCGGACCGTCAGGCGCCTGATGTGGCTGTCGCCGGAGAGCTGCTGTAAGGTGACAATGGCCATAATATTGTAGCCGCCGAAGGAAGCGATGAATTCTGCATGGCGGTCGTCCAGCACGGAGGCTTCCATGATGGAGTACTGGCGGAAAAGGAATTTGTTGCGGAAAAACATGGAGATGGCTTCTTTTCCGTAGAGATGATATTCGTGCTGGGCAGTGCCGTTGGGGCAGTAATCGCAGTAGTGCCCGTCGTCTGTAAACAGTTGGCCAAGGGCTGCAAAGTCTTTATTTTCCATGATTTCAATAAACTGTTCGATTGGTCTCATTGTGTTCTCCCTTTCATCTCATAAAGATTAATATACTTTCTCCGTGTTTAACAGTGCATCTGTGCCTCCGTCCACAAACATGACATTACCGTTGACGCCTTTTGCCTCATGGGAGGAGAGAAAGACGATGACAGACGCGATTTCTTCCGGGTCCATCAGAGTTTCCGTTCCGTATTTGGTGGGAATGGGAAGGGCGTTTAAGGCCATCTTGGCGTTGGCGGACATGGTAGCTGTCATAGCCGTGTGGACGTTGCCGGGCGCCACGGCGTTGATGCGGACTTTGTTGGCCGCGTAGGTGGCGGAGTGGCGGCGCATCCATCTGGCTATGGCGTACTTGGTGGCCACATAGACGCTGTTGCCTACACTGAGGTTGGTTCCGTCCAGTTTTGACACAACGTTTAATATGCGCTGCTCATCGTCATTGTTGTTGTTTAACAAATCCGCAAGATCCATGCGGGCGGCACCCTGGGAAATCGTATTGGAAGAGGTGACCACGCAGGTGCCGCCTTTTTTCTTTAACAGGTCATAGACTCCTTTGACGATGGAGATAGTGCCGAAAAAATTCAATGATATGATGAGTTCCAGATTGCCGCAGGCGCCGGATACTCCGGCACAGCAGATGAGACCGTCCAAGCCTTCCGGGTGAAGCCTGTGGAGTGTGTCGATGGCTTTCTGACGTCCTTCCGGAGCAGCCAGATTGGCCTCGATATCGCATTTTCTTAAGTCGATATTAATAACTTCCTGCCCTTTTGCCTTTAACAGCTCTACGGTCTTGGCTCCGATTCCGCTGGAACCTCCTGTGATTGCATATACTCCCATGGAAAATCCTCCTTTTTCTTTACAAAATAACTGTTTTCTATTATACTGATATCTGATACTAAAGAAATGACCAATTAAAATAAATTTAAGGATACCAGATTGTGGTGAGATATGATTTGGAGAAGAGAGGGCAGGTGCCTTTGTATGAATATCTGTACCAGTGCCTGAAGGAGGATATTCAAAGGGGGCGTCTTTTGGCGGGGACAAAGCTGCCGTCCAAAAGGGAAATGGCCAGGGATAACGGGGTCAGTGTGAGAACGGTGATGAATGCCTATGACCAGCTTCTGGTGGAGGGATATTTGGTTTCCAGGGAAAAGAGCGGGTATTTTGTGGCGGATGTGGAGGCAGTGTCAGAGGGATGCCGCCAGGTTATGGTTTATCCTGTAGTTTATGAAGAAGAGCAGTGGTTTGCAGATTTTACGGCGAACCAGGTAGTGTACAGCCAGTTTCCCTTTGCCACATGGAGGAAGGTTATGCGGGAGGTTTTGAGCCGGTATGACAGTCAGTTGGTGCGGAGGGCTCATTTTCTGGGGATAAGGGAGCTTCGGCAGGCCATTGCGGACTATCTGTACCGTTCCAGGAGCATGACTGTGTCGCCGGAATGTATCGTGATCGGGGCGGGGATTGAATATTTGTACAGCCGTCTCATCAGGATACTGCCAAAGAATGCAGTGTACGGGGCGGAGAATCCGGGGTATCGGAAGATTCCGCAGATTTTTGAGGAGAGCGGATTTCCATGGACTTATGTGGATATGGACGAGAATGGGGTCAGTATGGACAGCCTCAGGGAAAGCGGAGCCTCGATACTCCATGTTTCGCCGGAACATCATTATCCTCTGGGTACGGTGATGTCCGCTGCAAGAAGACAGGAACTTTTGGCATGGGCCAGGGAGAAGCCGGACAGGTACATCATTGAAGACGATTATGATTCGGAGTTTCGATATCACTCCAGGCCTATTGCTCCCTTACAGAGCATGGACAGGAATCATCGTGTGATCTATATGAATACATTCAGCAAGACCCTGGCGCCGTCGGTGCGTATCAGTTATATGATTTTGCCGGAGAAATTGATGACCCGATATGTGCAGAGAGCTAATTTTTATTCCAATTCCGCTTCCAGCTGTGAACAATATGCTCTGGCCAGGTTTCTCGAAGGCGGGTATTTTGAGCGGCATCTGAGCAGAATGAGGAAGTACTATCAGAAGAAGGGGGCCCTTCTGATGGGGATGATAAAGCAGTCGTCCCTTCTTCCTGTGACGGAGATCAGGGGAGGAAAAAGCGGGACCCATGTGCTGGTTAAGGTGGATACGTCTTTGACGGATACGGAGATAAAATGGGGCGCAAGGCAGCAGGGAATCTGCATTTTTTGTCTTTCGGAGTTTTGCGGGAAAGACAAGGAAAGGTATCAGGGAGTTCTGGTGCTTAATTTTTGCGATATGGATGAGAGGGAGATACAGGAGGCGGTCAAAAGGCTGGGGAATGTGTTTGTGGAGTGGTGATGAAAGAAAACAGGGGGCAAAGATGGACATTTACAGAAGAATCGGCATTGTGTGCAGGAATATTCCAAGAGGCAAAGTGGCCACTTACGGACAGATTGCTTTGCTGTGCGGAAAACCTAAGAACTCCAGGCAGGTAGGGTATGGGCTGAAAATGGGACTGGCCGGGGAAGGGATACCGGCCCACCGGGTGGTAAATTCCAAAGGAATCTTAAGCGGAGCCCTGTATTTTGATACCTATGATATGCAGAATATGCTTTTGGAGAATGAGGGAGTTGCAGTGGTATGGACGGAAGAAGGATTCAAGGTTGATCTGAAAGTCTATGGATGGAAGAACACTATGGAAGATGCCTTGTACCTAAAGAGTTTGTTTGATCGGGCAAAAAAGGAGGATATCCATGAAAGTACTGAGCCAGGATATGAAGGATAAGCAGTTTAAACCCGTGTATCTCCTGTTCGGGGAAGAGGCGTTTTTAAAAAAGAGTTATAAAAATCAGATGAAACAGGCCATTGTGGGAGATGACACCATGAATTTCCATCAATTTGAGGGGAAAGGGCTGGATCTGAAGGAAATCATCAGTCTGGCGGATACTATGCCTTTTTTTGGAGAACGGCGTCTGATTCTTATGGAGGATACAGGACTTTTTAAAAATGCGGGGGCGGAATCTCTTTTGGAATACCTGCCCGAAATGCCGGGGACTACCTGTCTTTTGTTTGTTGAGTCGGAAGTGGATAAGCGGAATAAGCTTTATAAGAAAGTGAAGAGTCTGGGATATGCGGCAGAGATGGCCAGGCAGGATGGGAGACAGCTTTCTTCCTGGGCAGGGGGAATACTGGCAAGGGAGGGGAAGAAGATTACAGGACGGACCATGGAGCTGTTCTTAAGCAAGACAGGAGACGATATGGAGAATATCCGCATGGAGCTGGAGAAACTGGTCAGTTATACTATGGGACGTGATGTGATCACCGATCAGGATGTGGAGGAAATCTGCACCACCAGAGTTGCCAACAAGATTTTTGAGATGGTGTCCGCCATATCAGGCAGAAAGACCAGGCAGGCCATGGAACTGTATGAGGATCTCCTCACTTTGAAAGAACCTCCCATGCGGATTCTGTTTCTCATAGGCAGACAATTTAATCAGATTCTTCAGGTAAAGGAGCTGATGAATCAGGGCATGGACAGAGGGAGCATTGCATCCAGCTTAAAGATGCAGCCCTTTGTGGTTGGAAAGGTGATGCCTCAGGCCAGAACATTTTCCAGAGAGCAGATTCTGTCCTATGTGAACCTCTGTGTGGATGCGGAGGAATCGGTGAAGACGGGAAGACTGAACGAAAGGCTGGCCGTGGAACTCCTCATTACAAAGCAATACTAAATACCGGAATGCAACACAAAAAGACCCTGATACCGCCACACCCACGGCTTCGGGGTCTTCTTAACTTTATGTTGGAATTTAAGTTATGCCATAGCGCTGACAGCTTTGCTTAAACGAGCTACCTTTCTGGAAGCATTGTTCTTGTGATATACACCCTTTGTGCAAGCTTTGTCAATCTCAGAAGTTGCATTTACCAAACATGCCTGTGCAGCAGCCTTGTCACCGGCAGCGATAGCAGCTTCTACTTTCTTAATAGAAGTCTTTACTTTTGATCTGATAGCTTTGTTTCTTGCAGTCTTAGTCTCTGTAACTAAGATTCTCTTCTTAGCAGATTTAATGTTAGCCAATCTGGGCACCTCCGATTAAAATTGATATTATGATGTTGGGGTCAAAAGGTTTTTTGACCCCTGATGCCTACGGATTGCTCCGCATTTCATGCTCTCGCAATCCTAAAAACATTCAAAATCCGCCCTATCGGGCTACTTTTTCATGTTTTTTCGGGTCCCAAAGTCATGTATTGACATGCAAGCATGTCATACATGGCCTTGGGACCCTGGCATCATATTATTAAAGTTCTTTGGTTTGCATCAAAGTCTGGACACGGACAGTTTTAATGTAAACATACTTTAATATTTTATCGAATAAGAGATGGAATGTCAATACATATTTCCCGGAAAATTGCAAAAAATGTTACTGATACAGCTGTATTTCAACAGGTACGCCAGAGTGATTCTTGAAGAAAGAACTGCTGTATCGGGATACTGGTAATAGATTGGAAGCTGTGATTGCTTATCATTGGAGGGATTTTATGTTTGAGATTCGTACGGATTTGGCGGTGGAGGAGAAGGAGAGTTTTCCGGGGGACGGGGGGGAAGTAACCGGGGTTTCCCTGCGGGAGTGGAGAAAGGCATTCAGCAAGATTAAATTGACGGAAGTGGCCATTCTAGATGAGCACGGGGCCAGAGCCATGGGGAAGCCTAAGGGGACTTATATTACTATGGAGGCCAAGGCTCTGGCAAAAGGGGATGAGGATTATCACAGGGAGGTGTCAGGGGAGCTGGCTGTGCAGCTGAAACGGATGGTGAAGGAGCTGAGGAGGCAGAAGAAGATTCCTGATAAGGAGGGGATACATGTCCTGGCAGTGGGCCTGGGAAATCCGTCTGTGACGCCTGATGCTTTGGGGCCAAGAGTTCTGGGAAATATTCAGGTGAACCGAAATATAAAGGATGAGGAGGGCGTGGTAATCAGCGGAATGGTTCCCGGAGTTATGGCCCAGACTGGTATGGAGACGGCGGAGATTTTGAAAGGGATCATCCATGAGACCAGACCGGATCTGGTCATCGCCATTGATGCTTTGGCGGCCAGGAGTATCCGGAGACTGGGAACTACCATACAGCTGACGGATACGGGGATTCATCCCGGCTCAGGCGTGGGGAACCACAGGCACAGTCTGACCATGGAAAGTCTGGGGATCCCGGTGCTGGCTATCGGAGTGCCTACGGTGGTGGGGGCGGCGGCCATTGTCCATGATACCATAGCTGCCATGATCGGAACCCTGAGCAGTCAGGCAGAAACCTCTAAAATGGGAGATTTTCTGGAAAATCTGAGTCCTGATGAACAGTATCAGCTGATCTGTGAACTTCTGGAACCGGAGTTCGGAGCCCTCTATGTGACGCCGCCGGATATTGATCAAACCGTAAAACGGCTGAGCTATACCATCTCTGAGGGGATTCACATGGCTTTTTATCCACGGTGGGGGAATGGCTGACCGGGCAATCAGGCACAAAGGTCTTAAGAGAAAATAGTTGGAAGAAAGTAAGCAAAAACATAGGTTTCCCTCATATGATAAAAAGAGAAGAGACTGCACCTGCCTGGGCTGTGGAGTGCGGACAGAAATGGGGGAATCATGAGACGGTTTCGTTATGGGGTTAATAAAATACTGAAGATAACCATGGCAGCGGCAGGCGGATTCCTGATTCTGGCACTGACAGGCAAATACAAAAAGGAGCAGGGCTCTGAGACAATATGGCAGACAGAATATAAGATTTTCGAAACCTATAAGGAGGAAGTCTTGGGAGAAGGGCTGAAGGCAATGCTTCGTCTCGCCTATCCGATGACATTTGCCAGGGAGACGGAGGAGGGAAGGGAAGATGAGTCCTGGACGGAGAAGATCATAGTCTGGATTGGAAACAGGGAACCAAGGGTGAGATATGAGCGGCAGCATCAAATTCAGGATAGCCCTTATGGAGATCCGGACCCTTCTTTTGGCAGGTATATGGAAAGTCAGAGAGTGGTGGAGGAGTCCAGGTATCTGCTGTTTGGAGGAGGCGAGGAGACAGGCATAGGCCGGGAGGATATGGCGGATTCCTATGGAACCGGCGGATATGGAGACGATAGTCTGGCAGCGGCAGGAGGCGGAGAGGGAAAAGTCACAGCAGAGATTCAGAATCTGCCCCGCGGGACCCTGGCATATCATCAGAATCCTGGTCTGACTGCCGTGGGAACAAGTTATGTAATGGAACAGCTGGCTGATTATGATTTTTTGATGAAGCATTTTTACAGCGTTCATTCTTCTACTACGGCAAGCCGGGATGAAATGGATGCGGCCAGGCTTCTTTCAGAGGATTTGTCCATAGAGAAAGAGGGGGAGAACCCCCAGATTCTTATTTACCACACCCACTCTCAGGAGACATTTGCCGACTACGGTCCTGACCGGCAGTACGCCACAGTAGTGGGAATCGGCGATTATCTCACGGAACTTCTGGAGGCGAAGGGATATCATGTGATTCATGACAGGTCCGTCTACGATCTGGTGGACGGGGAACTGAACAGGAGCAGGGCCTATGATTATGCTCTCAATGGAATTACAGCTATCCTGCAGCAGAATCCTTCTATCCAGGTGGTTCTGGATGTTCACAGAGACGGGGTGAGGGAGGATCTACATATGGTTTCTGAGGTAAACGGAAAACCTACGGCGCCCATTATGTTCTTCAACGGCATGAGCCAGACGCCGGAAGGTCCCATCGAATATCTGCCTAATGCGTATAAGGAGGAGAACCTGGCATTCAGTCTTCAGATGCAGCTGGATGCAGCAGCGTATTATCCGGGGCTGACAAGAAAGATCTATCTGAAAGGATTTCGGTATAATCTTCATCTGCGGCCGCGGTCCGCCCTTATTGAGGTGGGGGCACAGACCAATACTTATGAGGAGGCAAGGAATGCCATGGAGCCTTTGGCGGAGCTGCTTGATATGGTTTTGAGCAAAACATCTGCCCAGGAATAAGGAAGTACATTGTGAAATGTTATGATTCCCTATATAATGGTGTTGGAGTTAAGAAAAATATATATTAGGAAAGATAAGAGGATAACAGAAGAAAGAGATGGAACTGATATACGTTTGGATAAAAGAGTATAAGTGCATCCGCAGACAGGGATTCTGTCTGTCGCCGGAATTTACCGTGAAAGAGTGGGATGGAGGCGGGAAAAAAGAAGCCGGGAAACTCATGATTACATACAACAAAAGAGATAATCTGTTTCAGGAAGGGCCCATTGCTAATCTGACAGTTTTGGTTGGAGAAAACGGAAGCGGAAAAACCACATTTTTAGAGTATGTTCATGATATCAACTGTTTCCCGGAAGAGATTCTTGATCGAAATAAGCCGGATCAGGGAAAAAATGTCATCGTAGTCAGGGACGGGGAATGGCTTATCATCTATACTAATCTGACGTCTGAGGAGATGGAAATAGAATGCCATGTGGAACCGTTTCGGTATCGGATTATTGACCGAAATGACAGAGAGAAGACTGCCAAAGATTCAATTCTGTCTTTTGATTATTTTACCAGGGTTACAAGACTTCATATTACCAATAATTATTACGGCCTTATGAACGGCTCCTGGTCCCGTGAGAGGCTGGACTCGCTGGTTTTCAGCCCCGGCGCTCTTTCGGCAGTGACCGATGAATTTTTTCAGTTTGTCTGTCCGGATGAAGACGGCGAAAAAGGGGATGAGCTGTTCTGGCAGTACAGCAGCTTATTAAAGGATCGAAAGAGAACCGGCGGATTTCAGCAGCTGTGTGACGTGCTGTTCTACTGGCGCCTGATTGAGAGAAAGGCATTAAAAGAGTATGGGGGATTTGTACAGACAGATCTGATTTTCCGGGTTTCTTCTGTATATCAGGAGCTGAATGATATAGAGAGCCACTTAAAGACAGAAGAGGATCAAAGACATTTTCGGAGGATCAAAGAATGTTTTGACCGACTGTGGGGAATATATGATAAGGATCGGGGAAAGGAATCTCCGGTGTATATTCTGAAAATGAATGCCATTGCTGAGTATTTGTTATACCAAACAGCGGTCATGGATGAACTGCCGTCGGACTCTATAGAGGAGCTTTTTGAGAAGTTGGAAAACAGGCTGGGGAATGGGACAGGGTCGTATCAGAAAGATGAATGCCGCAGATATTTCCTGGAGGCATGGGATGAAATCCGCGATTTTGAGGATTTAACTTACGGATTAGAGCTCTGTGCAAGCCGGATGTGGAGGGCAGGCGGAGAAGATAAGAAGGGACTGAAAGCGTCTTTTGATCGGAATGCAGAGATACCGGAAGAATCACAGTATGCCAGGATATGCAGATTTCTTGCAGGAAAGATCAGCGATAATGAAAGTATCCGAAGGGGGCAAAAGAAATTCGGTTCTTTTATTCTCAGATATATGATCATTGACAACCTGCTTTTTTCTTCCGGGGAGAGGGCTTTTCAGAATCTCATGTCATGGATGTCCTTCGGCGCTGAACTTTCAAAGGCTGCTGTAAGGGAACTCTATGTTCCGAAAAGGGAAATTCTGTTATGTATAGACGAGGCTGATCTCTACTGTCATCCCAGCTGGCAGAGAGATTTCATAGATAACCTGCTGACTCTTATAAAAACAGCATATGCAGGTTATACTGTTCAGATCATCATGACCACCCATTCGCCGCTATGCCTCAGCGATGTACCCCGCGAGCATATTATATACCTGAAAAATGATCATGGGAAGACCACGGTTGATCAGGAAGAACATCGACAGACGTTTGGCTGTAATCTCTATGAACTGCTAAATGATGCGTTCTATCTGGACAATCAGACGATGGGGAAATTTGCAAAAAGAACCATCAATGAATTGATCGGGGAGATCAATGCTCCCCAGGGCTTTTTGAGGGAGAAAATGCCGGAATTGAGAAGACGGATTGAACGAATCGGAGACTCTTTTATAAGAAGAAAATTAGAACGGCAGATGGAATGGCAATGGCAGAAGCAGTTAGAGCAGCGTGGGGCCGGCGCCGCGTCGGATGAGCAGAGACTGAAAATTCTGGAAGAGGAAAAAGAGCGGATTGAGAGACAGATTAAGACATTGAAGGGGAAGAACGAATGATGATTCCATTGCATTATGAACAGGATAAGGACAGGGAAGAGGCATATCTGAAAGAAATAAAAAAAGGGAGAGACAAAGCTTATCTGAAAGATATAGACGACAAATGCATACGATATCTGGGGTTGCCTTTTGACACAGTCGTTCTATTGCCGCCCGATGGGTTGATGAACATACAAAAAGAATATGGAAGAAAGTCTGAGAAGGAGAGAGAGACAATCAGAAAAGAGTTCCGAAGCATCGGAAAGACGGAAAATCAATATATGGAACATATTCTGTACGGTACGATGCCGTCTGCGGCAAGAAAGATAATTTTTGACACCGCCAAAGTGAAAACCTGTCCTTACTGCAACCGAAACTTTATACAGATGGTGGAAGCAAAGGGAGCAGAGGAGGGAGAACAGGAGGAAAAATATAAAAGCTTTTTTGAACTGGATCATTTTCTGGACAAGGACACTTATCCCATGTTTTCTGTGTCCCTGTACAATTTGATCCCTGTATGCCCTTCCTGCAACCGGGTCAAATCCACACAGAAATTTGAATATTATCCCTATGACTCTGCCAATGGAAGTGATGATCTGCGATTCCATTATGTAATTATGGGGGAAGATTTTCTGAAAGATGAATCCCTAATCAAGATTGAACTGGAGAAACGCAGCCCCGAAATGACCAGGAGCATAGACGGCTTATATCTGGAGAAACTTTATGAGGGTCATAAGGATCTGGTTCAGGAGATCGCGGGAAAGGTGAGATTTTTCGGGGATGATTATCTGAAGTCCGTCTGCAGCCAATTCCCGGATCTGTTCCGGGATGTGGAGGAGGCATACCGGATTCTGTATGGGAATTATTATGAGGCGGCGGATTTTCCCAAGCGTCCTTTGTCAAAGTTTACCAGGGATATCTATGAGGATTCGGTAGAAGGTGGGGCGATAAGGTAGGGCGGGATTGGATTCTAAGATTTGTGTAATCTGCGAAAGAAAATAAGGGGGTATCTCCAGGAAAAAAGGAGATATCTCTTTTTATTATGCTTGTAACAACGTGATTCTACCACATATTAAGAGGAATTTCTACTTGTTTTTTTAACTTTTTTTGGAAATACACGGTATTACAGCATAAAAATGGCAGGATATATGGTTTTTATGGTCAGATTTGTGGTCAAAGCAGGATGGAGAACAGAGTGTGTTATAACATGGGAATGGGAACAGGATTTCTTTTTGGGGTCAGCTTTATGGTCAGAGAGGGTGAAAAATATCTGTATTTATAAGGGTTTCTAATAGATTTCGCAGATTACACAAATCTGCGAAATTTGCAAATCAAATAACTACAAATAACAATATGTTATTTAACAAAAAGGAGCTTATTGGATGGTTTTTCACGGACACACATCAAACCTTATAGAGGAATTTATCCGTGCGCAGACGAACAGCCGTGACCTAGATGAACGCACAGAGAAAGCGTACCGGCAGGATCTGGAGCTCTTTTTTCGGTGGCTGGAGGCGTATGGAAAAGATGGGGATGGTGGTTTCGTGTCAGAAAGTGCTCTGCCAGGTCAATGCTGGGAGGAGCGGATGGAAGATTATCTGAATTATCTCTCAAAGGACAGAGGCCTTCGCTCTTCCACGCTGTGGAGAAGGCAGCAGGTGTTTGGATATTACCTGTCTTATCTGAAGGCTCAGCATGTGATTGAAGGGTTTCGGCCTTTGAAAACTCCGGGACAGACAGAGGAAGTTTCAGCAGATACACAGATGACAAAACAGGAAGTAGACGCATTTTTCCGGGCCATTGATAAGGAGTATGGGGAACTGGACAGTGATTTTCGCAGGCGTGTCTGCCTTAGGGATCAGGTGATGATGAAACTGCTGTTTTATCATGGGGTGGAGATCAGTGAACTGCTGAGGATGGAAGCGGCGGACTATGACAGGAAGAGCCATATCCTTACAATACGGAGGAAAAAGGAGAGGAACAGAGAGGTTTCTCTGTTTTCTTCGACGCTGCAGGAGCAGATGGAGAGGTGGCTGGATGAACATGGGTATTTTGAACATGGAAAAGGATATGATGAGAGGATGTTTTTGTCTAAGCTTGGAAAGCCGCTATCGATGAAGATGGTGACGAATATATTTGATAAATATCGGGTTCTGGCGGGGATTGAGAAAGAGTGTACGCCTAAGGACTTGAAGGGGAGTTTTGGGAGGTATGCACAGGAGATTGCGATGGAGTTAGGGATATAGGAGGAAAACGGGAAAATGGTTATCACAAAAACACCATTTAGAATGTCATTCTTTGGTGGCGGTACAGACATGGAAGAGTATTTTAAAGAGAATGGCGGAGCAGTTTTATCAACAACATTTGATAAATACTGTTATGTAAATGTGAGACATCTTCCTAGATTTTTTGAGTATTCGACTGAACTATCCTACTCAAAGATAGAGAGAGTGACAGATATTAAGGATGTTCAACATCCAGCCATTCGGGAAGCCATGAAAATGCTCAACATGTATGAGATTCGACTTACTTATGAGGCTGACCTTCCGGCTCGTTCCGGTCTTGGGACATCCAGTTCCTTTGCCGTAGGAATGTTGAATGCTTTCTATGCATTGAAAGGGAAATATGCCGACAAGAAAAAACTTGCTGATAGAGCAATTTATTTGGAACGCGTTCTTTGTAAGGAAGCTGGGGGGTGGCAGGATCAGATAGCTGCCGCCTATGGTGGATTTAACAGAATCAATTTTGGACCGGAGGGATATGAAGTTTTACCTGTGGTGATATCTCCGGAAAGGAAAAGACAGCTGAATGAAAATCTGTTGATGTTTTTTACTGGTTTTACTCGATTCTCTTCAGATATTCAGAAAGTGAATCATATCAGCAGTGGTGAAGAGAAAAGAAGAAAACTTAAAAAAATGTATGACCTTGTAGACGAAGCGGAGAAGGTTCTTACAGATAAGAACAGAGATCTGGATGATTTCGGAAAGTTACTTGATATCACTTGGAAGTTAAAAAGACAGACTGGCTCATCCATTAGTACAGATAATATTGATAAATTGTATGCTAAAGCCATGAGGGCAGGAGCCATTGGAGGAAAACTTTTGGGAGCTGGGGGAGGCGGTTTTCTTGTGTTTTATGTTCGTTCTGAGCAACAGGAATCTGTAAAAAGGGCAATGAGCGATCTGATGCAGATCCCCTTTGAATTTGAGAACGGAGGCACAAGGGTTATTCATTATAGTCCGGAAAACTATGATCCTGTGGCAAGGTTTAGAGGTGGTTGTAATGAATAAATTATGGAGAATTTCCAACAGGCTGTATAAAAAATCAAAAGCGTGGCATCCAGTTGCCCGATTTTTTGAACTGCTGAATATGGTGCTTAATAGTAATGCAATATCTGAGAAAGCTCAAATTGGAGAAAATACAAGATTTCATCATCATGGTTTAGGATGTGTAATTCACAATAGTACAGTAATAGGAAATGACTGTGATATTTTTCAGAATGTAACAATTGGAAGTCAGTGGCCAAATGGTATTTGTGAGGGAGCAGCACCGGTAATCAAAAACCGTGTTTTAATTGGGGCGGGAGCAGTAATACTTGGAAATGTGTCGATTGGCGATGATGCAAAAATCGGTGCAAATGCAGTTGTTATAAAGGATATTCCCAATGGCGCTGTCGCAGTAGGAGTTCCGGCAAAGATTATTAAAAAATGATTTTGCAGTGGAGTTAACTCATGAAAAAACAACCCTTATTGAATACTTATATCAATAATATGGATATGGATGAGACGATCGATGCCATAGAGACAATGCTTGATGGGGAAGGAAAAAACTATATTGTTCCAATTAATGTAGATGTAGTTATGAAGATTGAAAATGATTCCTATCTAAAAGAAATTATTGATAATGCAGATTTAGTTCTTATAGATGGGAAACCTCTGGTTTGGATCTCTAATTGGTATAATAAGCCAATAAAAGCTAAGATCTCCGGTTCTGATCTGGTTCCGCTGCTCTGCGAAAGATCATTAAAAAAAGGTTATACAATTTTCTTGATTGGTGGGAGAGACGGAATTGCCCAAAAGGCAAAGGCGCGCCTGGAAAAAGAACTGCCAGGCATAAAAATTGTCGGTACATATGCTCCGCCATTCGGTTTTGAAACAGATGTCAGGGAGATAAAAAAAATCAATCAAATGATTACAGCAGCACATCCGGATTTGTTGATTGTATGTTTTGGATGTCCAAAGCAAGAAAAATGGATTTATGAAAACTATAAAAAATACGATGCAAAGGTATCAATTTGCGCTGGAGCTACTGTGGATTTTCTTGCAGGAAATGTAGCAAGAGCTCCGCATTGGATGAGCGACCATGGATTAGAGTGGTTTTATCGATTTATGCAGGAACCTAAAAGAATGTTTAAACGATATTTTATTGACGATGTAAAAATAATAAAACTCATTTTGAAATATAGATAGGATAAAAATATGATAATCGCAATAGACCTGACTCCGCTTTCTTACCATATTACAGGGATTGAAAGATATGCATTATGTATAACAGAAAAAATGCTGGATATAGATAAAGAGAATCAATATTTTTTAACGTTTAGAAATGAAATTTATCCAACATTAAAAGAAAAAGTGAAGGGAGAGCGGGTCCAGGCTATAATCTTAAATGGTAATCATAAGCTTATTTTTTTCCAAATCATATTGCCATTAGCATTGTATAAACTAAAGGCAGATCGATATTTGTTTTTTGCTTTTACTAGTCCCATATTATTTCGAAAGAAAGGGATATATAACACAATTCATGACATGGGTTCATGGGATGCAGGAGATACTCTAAAACTATTTCAAAAGATTTATTTAAAAGTAACTTGCAGATTTTCGGCGGATATTTCTGAAGGGATTATAACCGTATCTAATTTTTCGAAAAAGAGAATTGCGGAAATATTGAAATATCCGAAAGAAAGAATTCGTGTCATTAGTTCAGCTGTTTATGAAGGCATAATGCAAGATTATGGAATTTCATTTGAAGAGATTCAAAAAGAATATGATCTTCCAAGAAAATATATTATGACATTATCCACATTGGAGCCACGTAAAAATATGAAAATATTATTGGAGGCTTTTTGTGATATAGAGGATAACGTGAATTATGACTTGGTTCTTGTGGGGCGTAAAGGCTGGAAGATGGATAAGGTTATTGATCGGTACAATACCCAAAGACGAATTCATATTACAGGTTTCATAAAAGATGAACACATATCATTAATATATAAAAATGCTTTATGCTTTGTGTTTCCTTCATTGTATGAGGGATTTGGTCTTCCTCCAGTAGAGGCGCTTGCTTTAGGAACGCCGGTTATTGCAACTGATGCGGCATCCATTCCAGAAGTACTAATGGGACAGGCTACATATTTTAAAAATAATTCAAAGAAAGAACTGAAAAAATTACTGCTAGATTTAGAAAAAAATGTAGCCAGCATGCCCTGCGAATTGACAAGCGACCAAAAAGAAAATTATAATTATTTAAGTTCGGCGCAGAAAGTACTTGATTTTATAAGTGGAGAGTAAAAATATGTTTTCATTAATTATAGGTACTTTAAATAGAGTCGAGTCAATTAAAAGTTGTCTGGAATCAATATATAATCAAACAATTGATGATTATGAGATTATTATCGTTGATCAGAGCAATGATAATGAAACAGAAAATTATATAAAAAGTCTTTGCAGTGATAAAATAAAATATCTTCATGTGTCTTATAAAGGATTGTCAAAAGCGAGAAACCAGGCATTAAAAATGGCATCAGGAGATTTTTTTTGTTTGTTAGATGATGATGCTTATTATGAAAAACATTATTTGGAGATCGCGTATCAAAATATTAGAGAAAAACGGATTCTTTCAGGATATATTTTTAATACTATAAAGGAAGATGATTTTGTTTCATATAAAAGAAAATTGGATGGCAAATCATTACCAGTAAGGGAAATTATGCGGACCTGTCCATCTGCTGCCTTAGTTTTACCTATGAATCTTATTGAGGATATTGGGATGTTTGATGAAGAGTTTGGAGTGGGAGCAATATACGGATCAGGAGAAGAAACTGATTATTTGTTAAGGAGCTTACAGAAAGGGTATGAAGTCATCTATATTAATGACTTGAAATTAATGCATCCGATCCCTATATCTAAACATTATGATGGTGTAATAAATATAAACAAAAAGGTTACATATTTTGAAGGATTGGGAGCTTTATATAAAAAGCATTTTTTATTAGGTAAAAATAAACGGTTATGTATTTGTTATTGCGAATTATGGTTGAAATTATTGATAAAAATATTATTACCTTTTCGATATGACACAAAGAGTACAATAAAGTATTTAAAGGGATTAAAATATGGAATTGATAATTATGGAAAAGAAAAAAATAATACATCAGATGGAGATTTAAGCAAATGATCCGAGTCAAAAAAGATGAAATGATTTTCATGTTTTTGTCTGTTGTTAATATATTAGTTACTCTATTAGCGGAAATAAAGGGTCTTTCATATGTGATATTTTTGACTATACTGATATTTAAACTGACTAAAAGAATAAATAGTCAAAAGTTCCTTTTATACAGCTTATTTATTCCCAATAAATATTTACAGTTAACAGCAATTCCAATATACCTGATGTTTAATAGAAGATTGATAAAATCCCATCTTTCTTTTAAAGCATGGTTATTGCTTTTTTACATGGCTGTATTTGGATTATTAAACTGTTTGATTTATAATGGACTGATTCTCTCTGTATTATTTCAGATCGGGGTATATTATTCTATTTTTTCACTGATTCAGGATTTTGGTGATAATCTGGATTTGAAATCTTCATTCTTATTTTTTAATAACATGTTTTGTCTGCAAGTAGTAACTTCATTACTGCAATTGGCAGTCAATAACAAAGCTGGAGACGGTATTCACGGAACACTCATTTCGGCTCATTATTTGGGGATATATTTGCTTGTATATGGATATATGCTCTTTAAGATTAAGACTAATGTATTAAGTAACAGAAATAAATGGATCCGTTTTGTCTTTTTGGCAGTGATCTTTATTCTAGCGGATGCAAAGCATGTATTTATAGTTGCTTTATTTGCATATTTAGTAAATTGGATTTTTACTAAGATTAATATTAAGAACAGAATAACGGTATTTGGCGTATGTATGATGATTGGAACAGTAATTTTTTTAAATTTAATCCAAGCTGATATAGGTATAGAAATATTTTCTGGTAAACCAATCGGAGTCTACTTTTTTAATGATCGCTATAATAAAAAATTAATGCTTTTTCATAACACAATGAGAGAAATGAAGTCCTGGAATGGGCTTGTTGGTTTCGGTGTCGGACAGTTTGGCTCGCAAATATCGATTACTGTTTCAAAGGGGATAATTTATGAATGGAATTCTATGCTGTCAAAGTATCACTATGCAATAGAACCATATGCAAATGCAATGAAAGGATTGATGAGTGAATGGTATGTAAGATACGGAATTCAAATGTCAAGTATGGTATTAGGCTATCCATTGGTCAGTTTTGTTGGTATGGTGGCTGAGTTAGGACTGGCAGGTTATTATATGCTTTTGAATTTGTTGGATTCATGCTATAAGAAGAATAGCATTGTATTTATTATTGCCTTTTTGGTTTTAACGGTATTTGATACTTATCTTGAAATACCATGCGTATTTGTTCTTATATTGATCGCGGCATACTTGAGCCGAAAAAAAGGAAAATTAGTAATAAATCAAGGATAAAAATTAAGGAGATATATCTGAATGATACCAAAAAGAATTCATTATTGTTGGTTTGGCGGTAAAGAGGTGCCGGATAGTGTGAAGAAATGTATAGAATCCTGGAAGATTTATTGCTCTGAATATGAAATAAAAAGATGGGATGAAACAAATTTTGATATTCATAGCCATCCCTACATGAAAGAGGCATATGATGCGAAAAAATGGGCTTTTGTAAGCGACCTGGCAAGGTTAATGATTATCTATGATCATGGCGGGATTTATTTGGATACGGATGTGGAATTGATAAACAAATTGGATCCTGTTTTGGATAATACTTTTTTTTTGGCGACAGAGAAGGACACGAATGAAAGAACTCAAAATACATATGTAGGTATTGCCACAGGATTGGGATTTGGAGCCGAAAAAGGAAATAAGGTGATAAAAGCGATGCTGGATGAATATAAGGGGATTCATTTTGTTAATGGGACAGATATGGATTTGACTCCTTGTCCTATCAGGAATACAGAGGCAATCAAACAATATGGATATATTAATGAAAATAAACTGCAAAAACTGGAGGGCGGGACGATTTATCCGGCAGACTTTTTTTGTCCGGAAGAATGTAGTTCAAAGGTGAAAAATTATTCTGAAAATACCTTGTCTATCCATCATTATGGCGCTACTTGGAAATCAAGGAACGAAAAATTTTTTTATGAGACAAAGAAAGAATTAAGGCATTTACTGGGAGTTTTGAGGAAGAAATAAGGGAGGGAAGGGATGATATTTTCTGTTATTGTACCAGCGTATAATGTGGAAAAATATTTAATGCGCTGCATGGATGCAATACTGAGCCAGACACTTAAAGATTATGAAATCATTATTATAGATGATGGCTCTACTGATCATACGGGACAGATTGCTGACCAGATCAGATCATTACATCCAGAGTTTATCCGAGTTATACATCAGGAAAACAGAGGACTTGGCGGTGCAAGAAATTCAGGTCTGGAAGAATCAAAGGGAGAGTATCTGGTATTTATTGATAGTGATGATTATATTAGAAAGGATTTTCTTGAGAAAACTTATGAATATCTTATAGGCGAACAACTGGATATACTTGTGTTTGGAATGAAACAAGTGTCAGATGAAGAAAAAATTGAAGGTAAATCAGATGATTCTTCAGATAATTTCAGAATAATAGATCAGAAAGAATATCTTATTACAGGCGGTCCATCTGCATGGAATAAGATATACAGGAAGTCGGTATTTATATTGGGAAATATAAGATATCCGGAAAAATTGATTTATGAAGATATAGCGACAACTCCGATGACAGCATTATGTGCTGAAAGAATAGGGGTTATCGATTCGGAACTGTATTATTATGTTCAGCGCCCAGGAAGTATTATTACTTCTCCTAATATTGACAGGATATTTGAAATACAAAAGGGATTTGACCGGGTTATTGAGTATTTCAGGGGTCATGATGCAATGGGGCATTATTATTCGGAAATCGAATTGCTGGCTATTATACATATTTTTTATTTTACTGATATTCGGATTATTATGGCTGGCGGAAAGAAGGAGGATTTTAGAAAAACGGAGGATTATATTGAAAATATTTTCCCGGATTTTAGGAGGAATCCGTATCTATCAGACCGGATATTCCTTATGAAGAACGGAATAGAAATAGAATTATTAAAATTATTTTTTAACCATAGCTATAGAAAAGCAAAACAAAGATATTTTCCATTTGTGAAAACAAAAAGAGTGATAAAAAATATTATCTTTAGATTGCATCATAAATAATAAGGGGAGATGGGATATGGAGTTTTTATATCAAATTCATAATATAGGTATTTATATTGACAATGGTAGTTTGGATTGGAAGAAGAAAATTAAAGGAAATATTAAAGAACAATTTGATGGATTTGAGATATATCATGGTGTACGGGATATTGAATATAAACTGATTATGAAAGATATGGACAGCATAGAGAAAAGAACCGATGCCGTTGTAGTACCAGAATGCTCTTATTTTTATGAAGACGGAATTATGAGAAGCAGGTATCTTAATATTGCATATCAAATATGGGATAAAGCGGTAATCATGTGGACATCTGGTGAGACATGGTATACCCCTTATCTACTGGAAATTATGTTTGAAAAGCAGGGAATCACATTTGTCCATGGAGCGTCAATAGCAGTAGACCAGACAACAGGGAAGCTTTTATTGGCCTTTGGCGGAATTGGGAAAACTTGTTTTATTGCAAATGCAGTGAAAAAAAATCGTGTGACTATGCTTGGTGACGATCTGATTTTAGTATCTAGAACAGGAGAGTTATATTCTTATCCCAGGCCGTTTTGTTTATATGAATATCATAAGGCTTTGTTTCCGCAATATTTCAAAAAACACAAGGTAAAATATGTCCATATTGAAAATAATATGTATGTAAAAAGAGGGATCAGGAAACTCAAGAAGATATTAAAAATACATGATCGCAACGTATATTCCTTCCTTCCGGTGTCTCCTGCCAGATTGTTTCCAAAGAATAAGATTCAGATAGAGCCGATTAAACTAAATGACATTTATATTCTCCGCAGAAATCAGAAAGTTAAAACACTTATAATATCTGAGTTAAACTCCGCAGAACAAGCGGCCAATTTTGCGATTGATGTTATTTTACATGAGTGGGACATCGGGTTAAAAGTAATATTGAATTACCATGCACAGAAGTTTGTTAATATTGTTGATTATATAAAGCCTAGATATGAGATTTTGCAATCAGCTTTTGGACATGTATCTGCTATAAACTGTGTAGATATACCGGAGAAATTATCGGCCACGGATGTCAGCAGGGAATTAAACAAGATTATCTTAGGAGGAGTGGATTAATGAAAATTCTATCAATTATGTGTGATATGCTTCGGCCTAATATTCTCGATTTTCACAGATGCAGAGAGGATAGCTATGAGAATTTGCTTAAATCTTTAGGGGGAACTTATTATTGCAATTGTTTTTCTCAGGGACCGGATACCGGAAGAAGCATGGGATGCTATTGGAGCGGAATGATTCCACAGGATAACGGATGTAATACACGGGCAAAATACCCTAAGTTTTATTTGAAAGAGAGTTCTTTTTTGGATGAGTTAGTTAAGGAAGACTTTGATTTATATTTTTTTACCAATCCAAATGAAAAGATACTTGGAGATTTGCCCCCCACTTATGAGACAATAGGAACACATAATGAGGATTTAAATTTTATAAAATTTATAAAAGGTATTGATATGTCAAGAAGCAATATTTATGCCCATTTGGTTCTGACAGATTTTCATTGGGCATTAGATGACTATGGAGCAAACGGCGAAGGCGTTGAAATAGGATTACGTATTCTGAAAGAGAATATATCTAATTTGTTTCATGTGATCTCTCCTGATGAATTTGATTATATTATTATTTTTTCCGATCATGGATTTAAATATGATGTGGAGTTCGAAAAAGAGAATAAAGTTTTATTACTGAACCGTGACCGAAGCAATACGGTTATGTTTATACGGAAAAAGGGAGATGATGAATTTAAAGTAAACGAAAAACTATGCTCTATAATAGATGTTTTTCCGACAATTTATGAAATGATAGGAAAGGAGTACCAGGGCTATGGATATTCTTTGTTTTCTGATAGCGAACCGGAATATATTATCAGCGAAGACCATGGGAGTTTTCTACCACAGGTAAATCAAAGAATTGAATATTGGGCCGTAATTAAAAAGAATGTAATTTATTTGAGATCATATACGGAGTACTGTCGAGATGATGGAAAGGAATTTGAGTTAGATAAAAAAGAATTTGATGAGTTTTTATGTGATAAATCAATGTCGTTTAAAGAGGCATTTAAGCAGTTGAACATATTGGAACTGTATAAAGTAATGGCTTCTGATAAGAGCGTATACACGAATGGGGAAGCAAGGTATACAATAGGAAAATATAATTTGATAAAACGATTTCGCAGGAAACTTAATAAAAATAGAAAGCGGAATATTTAGTAGGGTAATGCAATGGGAAGATTAGTTTCTTTTTTTGTCGGAAATAAAAAAAGGATATTGAATTTGATCATTTACTTTGTAGGAATATTTGCTTTGCGGGGAGTATCGTTGATTTTAACTCCGTTATATACAAGGCTTTTTACAACTGCAGAATATGGAACTATGGAACTGGCGAATTCTATTGTGGCTTTTCTGGGAACTGTTCTGGGTTTAGGAATGTGTCAATATTTGGGAGTAGAGTATTTCCACTATAAGGATACGGACAGGACACTGGCAGTGGAGAAGAACATAAAAATGTTCTGCTTTATTGCAACTCCTATTGCAGTAATCGTACTATTTTTGAATTGGAGTGGGATTCTTTTCGTTGTCGGATTAGATAAACAATTGTTTACCCTGGTTATTTTCGTATCATATCTTACCTATTTTTCAAATCTTTGTTTTATGTTATGTAAGAATCAACAAAGAACGACACTCATGACCGTTTTGCAGTTAGTCACTGGGATCCTATCATTACTACTGAATATTATTGGCGTGTGTATCTTAGGATTGGGTATTTATAGTACTTTGATTACTACGGCAATTGTGTATGTCATTTTACTTTTTTTTATTCCGATGGTATATAAATTTAATATAAAATTTGGCAGTATTAAACTTCAGTATCAAGAGATAAAAGGTGTTCTTTTGATTAGTATCCCATTGGCCGTAACAGGTTTAGTCAACAGCATTTTATTATTGGGAGACAGATGGGTTTTAAATTATTATTGTTCGGCCAGCGAAATCGGAATATATTCTCTGGCAGCGAAATTCGGAAGCATCTTTGAATTGATTATAGTAAACACGTTAACAATATTTTATGCTCCGCATGTATATAAATCATACCAGGATATTGGCATAGAAAGAACTGAGAAAAGAAACAGGGAAAACTTTTTGAGATATATGATAGGCGCTATGGTGTCGGTGGCAGTGTTTATGATTGCTGTAAAGATGGTATTCCCCATTCTTATTGATGCCAGATATGCGGAGTCGGAGACATATTTGTGGATAATATTGATTGGAGAGATATTTTTTGGGGCAACTTATTTTAAAACCTATTTAATCAATTATGAAAAGAAAACGAAAATAATTCTATTTATTAATGTTGTGGCTATGATTTTCAATTTGAGTACGAATTTGATTTTAATTCCCAGGTATCAGATCTGGGCGGCTGCGGGAACTACGGCTGCATCTTATATGATTATGTTTTTTTTCGCAATGATGTTTAATAATAGAGAGTTTAAAAAGGCGAGGATGAGAAAATGAATCTGAAAAGGAACATATTATTAAATCCGGGTCCTTCAACTACGACGGATTCTGTAAAATTTGCGCAGGTGGTACCGGATATTTGTCCGCGTGAGAAAGAATTCAGCAGTCTGATGAAGAACCTTCGTGAAGATCTAGTAAAGATTGTCCATGGCGATCCGAAAAAGTATACAAGCGTTCTGTTTTGCGGATCAGGGACGTTGAATATGGACGTATGCATTAATTCCCTGTTGCCAGATGGGAAAAAAGTACTCATTATCAATAATGGTGCATATAGCTCAAGAGCAGTTGAAATCTGTCAGTATTATGGCCTTCCTCATATTGATTTAAGGTTCCCGATCGATCAGAGACCTGATTTAGCTAAAGTAGAGGAAACGCTGCAAAACCATCCCGAAATCGGATTAGTACATACAACTCATAATGAGACAGGAACAGGGATTCTGAACCCTGTTCGTGAAATTGGTGCACTGATTCATAAGTATGGGGCTGTTTTTACTGTGGATACAACGTCTACTTTTGCAATGCGTCCAATTAACATAGAAGAAGACCATATTGATTTTTGCATGGCTTCTGCTCAAAAGGGGCTTATGGCTATGACTGGTCTGTCTTTTATTATTGGTAATAAATATATGATTGAGGAATCGAGAAATTATCCGAAACGATCTTATTATTGTAATCTTTTTCTTCAGTATGAGTATTTTGAAAAAACAGGTGAAATGCATTTTACTCCTCCGGTTCAGACTATTTATGCTGCGATTCAGGCTCTTAAAGAATATTGGGAGGAAGGAGAAGAGGAAAAGTGGGCAAGACACACCAAGACCTTCCAGGCAATTCATGAAGGGCTTGATAAACTTGGGTTTAAAGAAGTTATAAAACGTGAAGAGCAAGCAGGACTGGTGGTATCTGCTATCTACCCTGATGATCCAGAATGGGATTTTGAAAAGATTCATGATTATTGTTATGAGCGGGGATTTACGATTTATCCGGGGAAAATATCTACAGCTAATACATTCAGGCTGTGCGCATTAGGAGCTATTGATGAGCAGGATATCAAAGATTTTTTTGTTGTTTTTGAGGAGGCTTTGAAGAGAAGCAATGTGTGTATTCCTGTTAAATATAAAGAATGAAGAGGTATGACAAATGAAAACGGTTTATACATGTTTCTGCACGGACATTATTCATGACGGACATCTTAATATTATTAAACAGGCCCGTAAATATGGAAGGGTGATTGTAGGCGCTCTCTCGGATGCAGCATTGATTCGCTACAACAAATTTCCGACGCTCTCTTTTGAAGAACGAAAGAAACTTTATGAAACTCTGGATGGCGTTGAGCAGGTCGTGATTCAAGATAGTGTTATGTATGATGATGTTATGGAGAAACTTCATCCGGATTACGTAGTTCATGGTGATAATTGGAAGGAAGGGCCGGAATCAGCAATCCGGGATAATGTATTAAAGTGTATAGAGACTTATGGTGGTGAACTGATAGAAGTTAAGTATACATATAGCCCGGTAGTAAAAAAGATTGACTCTCAGCTAAAGGAAAAACTTGCAATGCCTGAATACCGCCGTAAAAGGCTGAGACAGCTTCTTCAAATAAGACCAATTGTAAAGGCGATTGAGGTACATAGCGGAATTACCGGGTTGATTGCGGAGAAGACGGTTATTGAACATTATGGTGAACTGGATCAGTTTGATGCAATGTGGATTAGTTCTTTATGCGATTCTACTGTAAAAGGGAAACCGGATATTGAACTTGTTGATATGACCTCACGATTCCGTACAATTGATGATGTAACCGAGGTTACCACAAAGCCGATTATTTTTGACGGTGATACAGGGGGAATGACGGAACATTTTGTCTACACGGTGAGAACATTGGAACGGATGGGAGTATCTGCGATTATTATTGAAGACAAAACCGGACTGAAAAAAAATTCTTTATTTGGAACAGAAGTTACTCAGACGCAGGATAGTATTGAGAATTTTAGTGCTAAGATTTCAGCAGGTAAAATGGCACAGCTTACCGATGATTTTATGATTATTGCAAGAATCGAAAGCTTGATTCTTGAACGCGGCATGGAAGATGCTTTTAAGAGGGCGTATGCCTTTGTAAAGGCCGGGGCGGATGGGATTATGATTCATAGCCGAAAAGAGGATCCAGGGGAAATTCTTGAGTTTTGTGATATATTCAGAAGAGATAACAGAGATACGCCACTTGTGGTTGTCCCGTCAAGTTTTAATACGATTACGGAAGAAGAGTTGGCGGAACATGGCGTTAATCTTGTTATATACGCGAACCAGTTAACACGAAGCGCATTTCCTGCGATGCAGAAGACAGCAGAAGATATTCTCCGGTATCATAGGGCAAAAGAAGTTGACGACAGATTAATGCCAATAAAACAGATCATTACTCTGATTGATGAACTGTAAAGGGTAATTATTATGGAAAATGCAATTTTGATGGCCTCCGGTATGGGGACAAGAATGCGGCCTTTGACTGAAAGGACTCCTAAGCCCTTAATAAAAGTGGGAAATAGTCCAATGATTGAGACAATTATCAATGGTCTGGAAAATAGAGGTGTTGACAGTATTGCTGTGGTTGTAGGATATTTGGAAGATCAGTTTTATTATTTAGAAGAAAAATATCATAATGTATCGCTGGTAAAAAACAAAGTGTTTGAAACGGTTAATAATATTTCGTCTGTATATGCCGCTCGTGATGTGTTATTGAAAGGAAACTGTTTTGTATGTGAGGCGGATTTGTATGTAGCAGATGCGGCAATTTTTGAAGCAAGCCTGGAGAGGTCATGCTATTATGGCAAGATGATGAAAGGCCACTCTGATGACTGGGTGTTTGATCAGAATGAGAATGGCATCATCACAAGGATAGGCAGGGGTGGGGATGATCAGTACAATATGACAGGCATTGCATATTTTACAGCAGATGATGCAAAGCTGCTTCATCAGGTAATAGAGGAAGAGTATGGGAAAACGGGATATGAAACACTGTTTTGGGATGATGCGGTGAATAAACATATTAAAGAGTTTAAACTTACGGTTTATCCAGTAAATCGTGACCAGATTATTGAGATTGATACGATTCAAGAACTTATGGAAGTTCAAAAAAGTATTGTAGAATGGAAGTGAAGAAATTGAGGGTAGAAAAATTAGTTGAAATCATCGGCTCTGATTTTTACACGGGGGTACCTGACTCTCAGCTTAAGGCACTTTGCAATTATTTGATGAATACATATGGTATTGATCCAAAACATCATATGATTGGTGCAAATGAAGGAAATTGTACGGCACTGGCTGCCGGTTATCATTTGGCAACAGGGAAAGTGCCTGTTGTGTATCTGCAAAACAGCGGGGAGGGTAATATTATTAATCCTGTAGCTTCCTTATTAAATGATAAGGTGTATGGAATTCCTGTAGTATTCATTGTGGGGTGGAGAGGGGAACCGGGGACGTATGATGAACCGCAACACATTTACCAAGGGGAAGTAACAGTCAGACTTTTGGATGATATGAATATTAAAACTTTTGTCATTAGAAAGAAAAGTAGTGATGATGAAGTAGCTGCCGCGATGGAAGGATTCAAAAGAGATCTGGCACAGGGGAGGGACGCAGCCTTTATTATTTGTAAAGATGCAATTTCTTATGAAGGAAATGTCAACTATAATAATGACAATCTAATGACTCGTGAAGAAATTATTCAGCATATTGTAAGGGTTTCTGGAGAAGACCCTATTGTCAGTACTACTGGAAAAGCAAGCCGTGAACTTTTTGAAATCAGAACTGCTAATGGGCAGAGCCATAAATATGATTTTTTGACAGTGGGTTCTATGGGTCACAGCAGTAGTATTGCTCTTGGTGTGGCTGTGAATAAACCTGGTACAAAGATATGGTGTATTGACGGTGATGGATCCATTTTGATGCATATGGGTTCCATGGCGGTTCTTGGTGTATATGCTCCAAAGAACATGATTCATGTAGTTATTAATAATGGTGCACATGAAACTGTTGGCGGTATGCCTACAGTTGCTTCTAAGATTAAGATTGCTGAGATTGCAAAGGCGTGCGGCTATCCATATACAGTGACCATTGATAATTTTAGGGATTTAGACCGGGAATTAGAGGAAGCTAAGGAAAGAAAAAATTTAAGTTTTCTGGAGGTTCAGTGTGCCATTGGCGCACGTGGTAATTTAGGAAGACCTACCACAACAGCCCAGGAGAACAAAGAAAATTTTATAAATTATCTCAAAAGAATTTAAAAATTACATGGTTATAGGATTGACAAGGAGAATAAATGAATGGACAATTTTTTAGCAAGCAAGCAAGCAAGCAAGCAAGCAAGCAAGCAAGCAAGCAAGCAAGCAAGCAAGCAAGCAAGCAAGCAAGCAAGCAAGCAAGCAAGCAAGCAAGCAGTATAATGGAATTGATGTATTAAAAATAATCATGGCATTCTTTGTTATTGCTCTTCATACGGACCCGTTTATGAGTTATAGCAATACGATTGTCTATAACATATACAGATCCCTTGTGAATTTGGCTGTTCCTTTTTTCTTTGTGGCATCAGGCTTTCTGTTGGAATCACAAGTGCATGAAGGAGCAGATATTCAATATATTCTAAGAAAACACATCAAAAAAATCATAAAATTATATTTGATGTGGAATATTATATATTTTCCGCTTGCCCTGATTGGATATAAGAATAGTGATAGTACAATTTTGTATGCTGTGATGGATTATATAAGAGGTTTGCTGTTTGTTGGAGAACATTATAACTCCTGGATTTTATGGTATCTTCTTTCGACAACATATTCTTTGATTTTTATAGCTATATGTAAAAAGTATTGTTTTAGTAATAAGCAGATACTCGGCATAGGTACTTTCTTATGGTTGTGGGCTGTAGCATTAACTTTAGTATCGAAGAATATGCTTTCTTTGAATTCGGAAGGCTTGAATAGCATAGTTGGAATATTTATAAAGTTTTTTCTAAGCGGAAGAATTTTTACGGGAATATTTTATATACCATTGGGTATGACAGTTTATAAGATGAAAAAGTGGAATTGGAAAGGATCCGTTATTTTAATTATATCAGAAATTATTTTGGTATCAATTTCGGATGGAGTCGGCTATTTATATGAATTGGGAAGGATAATCGGTACCATGGGAGTTTTGGGAATTGCCTTAGATTTAAACTTTAAAGGGAATGATATTTTTAAGAGAATCAGAGGTATGAGCAGCACCATTTATTTTATTCATCTTTGGATTTGGACGGCGGCATATACAGTGTTATATGGGGAGAAAACCTATGGCATGTCGATATTTCTGATAACTTTGACTGCTTCTGTTTTTATTGCCTATTGCTATGAGGTTCTTCTGGTTATGAGAAAGGAAAAGATGGAAAGGAGCAATCTAAGGTGATAGAAACAACGAGACATAGAAAGGCAGGAGTATATAATTTTATAAAAGCAGTTTCTATGTTTTACTGGTGTGCCTTTTTAACGAAAGCAGATTCATATTATGTACCATATCTATTTATGGGTTTAATTGGAAGTATTTGTCTTACTACTAATCAAATAGAGAAAATCCATGAAAAAGCGATGCCAAAGAGAGATGTAGCAGTAACAAATTTCTATTCTAACATATTAGCCGCAATGGTTGTTTTGGCAAATTATAAAAATCTTCTTGTTTTTTCTGATAACATATTTTTAATAATATTTAAAATAATTTCGCTGTTAGGGATTGCGGGGGGTGGTAATAATATATTTAAAGAAATTTTTGTACTATTATACTGGAAAGTAAAGCCTTTATCATACCAGTCTAAAAGTACAGACATGCAAAAAGTAAAGTGGATGATACTCGGTATGTGGGGGATGTTTGTTATAGAAAATAGTTTCATTTTATTTGAATCCCAATATCCGGGAAATCTTACATCGGATAGCCTTAGCCAGATGCGGCAGCTCTTAACTCATACATATTCAAATCACCATCCATATTATCATACACAGATTATCCGATTGTTTGTGTCTATTGGATTTAAAGTGTTTGGAAATCTTAACGCCGCAGTGGCAACATATAGTATATTCTCTATCGGTATAATGGCATTTTGTTTTACCTATATTATTTATACCGTTTATCAACTGACAGGCAGATGGGGGCTGATCATAGCAATCTTTTTATGGTATTTTATAATGCCGTTTCATATTATGTATAGCTTTACAATGTGGAAGGATGTCTTATTTGGCGCAATGGTCACATTTGTAGCGGTTGGAAGTTTTCGCATATTAAAAAGGCTTGGCAGTAACAATGTAATAGATTATTGTATCCTTTTATGCGCTGGATTGGGGATGTGTTTGTTTCGTAGTAATGGATGGACAGCATTTGCTTTCAGTATCATAATATTTGCGTTTCTTTTTAAAAATAGTCAAAGGAATTTATTTATGCTTTTTATCTCCGTCCTTATAATATCGTTTGTTTTGAAACATCCGGTTCTGAAAGCATTGAATGTGAGGCAGCCTGATACGGTTGAAGCCCTTTCCATTCCAATACAACAGATTGCCCGTGTGGTAGCGGACGGAAAAGAATTAACAAGTAATCAGGAAAAATTGTTAAGTGAGATACTTGATGTCCAAGAGATTCCAGGGATGTATAATAGTATCATATCTGATCCAATAAAAGGACTTATACGGGATAAAGGGAATCAGGAATTTATCCGGGCACATAAAAAGGATTTTGTCAGATTATATATACAGCTTGGACTCAAATATCCACATAAATATGTTGAGGCTTGGATTGATCAGACCAGAGGCTATTGGAATGCCGGGTACCCCTATTGGCGGTGGGCGGAAGGGATAGATAAAAACACACTCGGTATCGAGAATACTATACGGTCAAAACATATCCATAACCTATTCATAAAGTATTTAGGAATATGGGAAAATTCACCAATGCTGCAATTGTTTTTATGCATTGGTTTTTATACTTGGCTTATGTTAATTTCCACTTACATGGCAGTAGTAAAACAAAATAATATGAATTTATTTGCTTCTATTCCGTTCTTGATGGTGATTTTAACATTGCTGATAGCAACACCGGTGTATGCGGAGTTTCGATATGCATATGCTGTATTTTGCGGAATCCCATTTGTATTAGCGGTTTCCTTCGGAGATAATGAGTTAGAGGGAGAAAAAGTATGAAATCGAAGAAATATGAGACAACTTATTGATGGTGGAATATTTCTGTAATTACAATGATTGTTATAATCTTAGTTTTGATGGTAACTGTAACTGTCTATATAGATCCCTTTTTCCATTATCATCCGCCGACAACAGGATATCATTATTCATTTATGGATAAGAATTATGAGATGGATGAAAGATATATAAATGATGGAATTGTAAGGCATTTTGATTATAATGCGATTATTACGGGAACTTCGATGACTGAGAATTTTAAAACATCAGAGTTTGATGATTTATTTAGTGTAAATTCAATAAAAATTCCTTTTTCGGGAGGAACATACAAGGAGATCAATGAATGTCTGGAAAGGGCATACGGTGCAGGAAAAAATATTGATATTATAATCCGTAGTCTGGATTTGTCATCTTTAATACTAATGTAGGCCTGCCAATGACAGATTTAGATCTGTTATTGATAGGCTTATTAATATATATATGCAGAGAGTAGGAATGATGATTGCAAGTATGCACAGATTGTGACTCAGGAAGATTTGATAAATTTCAATTTTGGAAAGCATCCGCAAAATAATCGAAATTGCGGATGAATTTTTAAATAAGGAGGCAGAAGCGATGAAAACACGTGCAGAATGTCTTGAAGAATATGGGTCAGACTATTTTATTGAGAAAAAAATAGAAGAAGGCGAGTTGTTCAAAGTTGGCAAAGGAATATATTCGGAGAAGAAATATGTTCTTGAAATTGCAATATTCGTATACAAATATCCTAATGCGGTTGTAACGATGAAAAGTGCTTTTTATTTTCACGGATTAACGGACGTGATACCGGATGAATGTGATTTGGCAAAAACCCGTGATGCTGCGAAAATCAAAGATGAAAGAGTGAAGCAGTATTTTATTCCAGATGGCTTTTTCGAGGAAGGAATTGAAACTGCTGATTATAAAGGGTATGGTATACGGATTTACAATAAAGAACGTATGTTGATTGAACTTGTGCGATATAAAAGCAAGTTGCCTTTTGATTATTATAAGGAGATTATCTTATATTATCGTAAATTACTTCCAAGATTGGATATACAGAAAATTCAGGATTATGCATTGGTGGCACCAAGGAGTAATAAAGTGCTTGAAATTTTACAGCTGGAGGTATTCTAAAGATGAACTTGGAGAAGATGGCAGAGAAATATAGGGATGCTGGGTATTCAGAACGAAATGCGGATGCACTTGTGTGTCAGGATATTGTACTTAAGGCAATTGAACGAAGTAATCTGGGAAGAAATGTGGCCATAAAAGGTGGTGTCGTGATGCGTAGCATTACTGGGAATGTGATACGCGCTACGGAAGACTTAGACTTGGATTTTATCAAGTATTCATTGGAAGATGAATCTATTAGAGATTTTCTTTACAAAATTGAATTGTCTTGAAGGAATTAGAATTGAGATTAAAGACAACAAAATTGAGCAGCTTTCTCAGCAGGAGTATAGCGGAAAACGTGTATATATTATCATCAAAGATGATGAAGGTAATGTCATCGAGAGTAAAACAGACTTGGGTGTACATGCATATATGGATATAGAACAAGATACATATTGTTTTGATGTTTGTATGGATAATGAGGGAGCAAGTTTGCTGATTAATTCCTGTGAGCAGATTTTTGCAGAGAAACTAAGATCATTGTTACGTTTTGGCCCTCTTTCTACAAGATACAAAGATATATTTGATTTCTGTTATTTGAAAGATCATGTGGATATGTTACGACTTGTAGATTGCATAAAGGCATATATTATTGATGAACCGTCAATGAGAGAAAAGGATATGAATAGTGTACGTAAGAGAGTGACTCTTACATTTTCGAATCGTCAGTTTAGAAGGAAGGTGGAGTTATCTGGAGACAGAAACTGGCTCCAGATAGATGTGGGAGTTGCATTTAGGATGATTCAAGATTTTTTGGAAACTGTTAATTTGTAAAAATAATAACGTGATTACATATGGTATAGGTCAGAAATGGCAAAGCCATGATTATTATGCAACCGACCCGAAAGCAAGCTTGCTCCTTTCTGTGTCCTAGGGTTGATAACCTGATGGGACAGAAAGATAAAGGACTATGGAATTCTCCGGGCAGATACAGAGTAATTCTATTTACGTTTATAAGTTGCACACACACCAAACTATATGGTATACTCCTAACTATACCTGATATAGCAAAGGATGTGACGATGGATGGAAAGGAAATAGAGACTTATATTACCAGGTCAGCAAATTTCCGAAAGCAGGGTGAGCGAAAGATTGCATTTGATGTATTCTATGATTTAAATAAAGAAAAGGATGAAAGTCCTATGGAATTTGCATGCCGTTACGGATGGAGAGTTTACATATATCAGATGATGGCAGTAGACTATCTGATCTGCAACCGGGACAGACATGGGGCTAATATCGAAATTCTTGTGGATGAGCAGGGGAATGCAAGGCCGGCCCCCTTTTTGATAATGGTCTTTCTCTGCTTTTTTCTTGTTATGATGATCGGAAAAGTATTGAGAATTTTGATGTGTTAAAAGACAGTCCTGTGAATAATTTCATTGGCTCAAAATCCCTGGAATACAATCTTCGTTTTATTCCGAAGCAGCCAATATTTGACGGAAAGCTGAAGGAGTCAGACAGAAAAAACATACTGACAGGTTTTGAGGAAATACTGCCCCATTGGCACATAGAAAAAATCTGGACTATGATATGGGAGAGGTGGAATCGATATGTACAAATTTGCCATCAAGAATAAAGTGTACCATGATAAGACCGTAGCCTGGCTGTTTTACGATGAGGAAAAGAAAGAATATGAGATCAGGGTGCCGGAAGATACCAAAAGTAATGAAGCGCCGCTGATTATTGCCGCCTTTATTGAGAAGAATCAGAGAGTGATCGGAAGGGAATGGAGCCTTCGCTGGGTTCGTGAGCGGGTGATTCCGCCGGACAGACAGAATATTGGACAGATCCAAAGAGAAAATAATATGAAGTTTTATGACGAATTTCCGTTATTGGTGAGCAACCAGGGAAGAAGCTGCCAGCCCATGAGAGAGTGTCACAATGCACTTCCCCTATCTGGAACCGCCCCCGCCCCGCGCTCTTGCGATCTCTAGGTAGAAATCTCTCGTCATTTTCGCCAGAGGCCTTTTTTTCATATCGGACTCATTCAGATAGTTGCCTAAGTAGAACCGTTCCACTTCATCCGGCGTAATCCCCACGGATGCGCCGATATCACAGATCAGCTTTTGGGCTTTCGGGTTGGTGTATGTCCTTATTTTCTTAATAATTTCGCTGGCGTAATCCTTATGCTGCTGGTAGGCATCGGTTATTTTCATGGTGTCAAGATTTTGGTTTTCATCCTTAAGGAGAGTTTCAATTTTTATGTCAATTCTTTCTTCCAGTTCGGTCAGGCTGTCCGTTTCATGATATTTATCTTCAGCGCCAGAAGGCTTGTAATCCCAGGTAATGCGCAAGTCCTTAAAGGCGTTCTTTTTATATGGGGAGGCCAGTTTCTCTGTGGCATTGGATTTGATTCTGTTGCAGGCCGGACAGGAGGGGATGAGGTTATAAAAACAGAGTGCGAATATTGGGTATTCCGATGAAGGAAAAAAATGGTCCAGCTGTGCAGTCGCCTGCGTTTTTCGGCTGTATGTATATTGAATATTGCAATAGGGGCAGACCTTTAGGCCTGTTTTTTCGATAATCCAGTGATTGACACGGTGGCTGTCCTTGGGAAATTCCTTATAAAATTTAATGAAATCCTTAAAAGCTGTATATATTGAATCATAGCTTACAGCTTCTAAAAATAACTTTTTGACCGCTGGGTTTTTGGAATATAACTTTGTTCTTCTGGCTTTCAGATCGTGATAACTGGTTAGTTCTTTTATGGATTTGTCAATTTCACGGATGCTGTCATTGAGTGATTTTAAATCTTCGATTATTATGCCTTCCAAATATTTCCGGATCTCTTCCATCTCATCGTAAGGCATGACGATCCACTGACAAAGACAGTAGATTTTGGGATAATCGAATTGAAACCGTTTGGCGCGGGTTAGGATGTCCCAACCGATTGCTCCCATGGAATACAGCAGGGATTCTAATTTCTTAGAATAGGTTTCGGGATGCTCCATACAGGAAACTACTTTATCAACATATTCTTTTTCAGCAGCGGAATCTAAACGGTATGTAATAGGTATCATTGGTTTTCCTTCTCCAGCCATTCTTTCAGCAGCGCTATGACAGAGTCCATTCCCTGTTCCCGGGCGAATTCCGTCAGGTCATCCCGAAGTTTTGCTTTTTTATCTTTCCCTATATCGAGGAACTGATGATATCGTTCATTTGCTTTATAGCGCCATATGTCTTCCCCGATACTGTCAACAAAGAGCTGGAGAAGAGTCCTGCACTCGTCTTCGCTCTTTTTATCATGATTTCCCATATTCGGATATTGCTTATCTAGGAAACGATTAAGCAGCCTTTGGGCACGGCCCTGATTGGATTCAATTTCATTGCCTTCTTTTTCCAACTCCAAGACCGCATCCATAAAATGGTTGATACTTCCCCTTGCCGTTTCGCCTATGCTTCCTTTATCCATAAAAAAGGAATCATAATATAAGCTTGCAATGTTGGCAGCAAAAGTCTGTTCATGGTTGGTTTCGACGGAATCTTTTCGCAGGAACAGCACGTTTCTTTCAGGGATATCTGACAGCAGAACCGGGGAATGGGTCGTCAGAATAAGCTGAAATTCTTTGTTCGGATATCCTTTCCGTAAAAATTCCGTCAATGAACGGATGATTTTCTGCTGCCACTGGGGATGGAAGGAACTGTCCAGTTCGTCAAAGATCAAAATAATGTTTTCTTTTTCTTCTACCTGCAGGGCTTCGTGAAGTCTTGCAAAAAGGTTAAACATGTTGTTTTCACCGGAACTAAGACCCCATGAGCATTTTAGAAAATCAATGTGGCAGGCGATTTTTAAGTAATTGTTGTAAAAATTCATGAAAGTATCCACAGACCAGTTCCCGTTCCAGCCGCATCTGGCCATATATTCGTCGGGAAAACGAAGCAGAGCTTGTAAAGCAGTGCGGCTGTTTGCTCTCCGACCCGGCGTCTTACGGGAGTGAATGTATGCAGATAAAATCTGCATCATATGATCGGGGATACTGAAAGCTATGTTAAGATTTCCTTCTTTGGGACTTTCCAGCGCATCAAGTGTCCCAAGATAAAAGGATAAATATATTTCAAAGTTTTCGTCATCTGTCCATGTTTGTGAAAATATTTTTTCCAGTTTGCCCCAAAAATCAAATATTTCTATACTTGATGGTAAAGTTCTTTTTATTATCGCGTCAACCTGGCTGTAATCATTAGTCTCATTGTGTTTCTGCCTGCGCATAGAGAGGAGGTTATAAAGATATACAACAAAGATATCCCATTGTAATATCTGCAGTACATCCAGGGGCTCTGAATTCGGATTCGTCTTATCATGGTAACACTTTTCCATCTCTTTCAACAGCCCTATGATATATGCTTCCGTATTGATCTCCCCGTGATGCCCCATACCCATATATTCATATGCCTGCAGAGGTGCGTCAAGAACATTGTCAAATATGTCAATCCCTAAAAATTCTATTTTTACGGAAAGATTTGCCGGGGCAGGAAATGGCAGAGACTTTCCCTGGGGAGAGCCGTAGAAGTCAATTTGCCGTCTCGTATCACTATGGAAAAAATCTAACATATTGGAAGAATTTTTCCGAAGCAGATAGGCGGTGGAGATATTGATCTGAATGGAGTATCTGTTTCGGAAAGAATCATGATATTCATCAATATAGGTATATACGTCTTCCTCGTCATCAAATTCGTTAAGGTAGTATTTAATATCCAGAAAGTCCGAGTAATAGATCAGATTAAAGTTATCCGGAAGGGTTTTATGGACAGATATGTTATTCGGAGCATCAGGGGTCTTCTTCATAAAAGGAAACAAGTTTAGCTGCCCTTTGTCCTCCCATACAAGAAATCCTTCAATGGACTTGTCCCAGCTTCGGCTGTCGAACAGAATGGTTCTCACAGCATCCAGCAAGGTGCTCTTTCCGGCTCCGTTATCCCCGACGATGGCGGTGACGGATATCCGGTCTCCATAAAGCAGGGATTCGATATTGTCGGTCTTCTGTATTGTCAGAGAATTCGTTCCTTCATCATAGTCTGCAGTGTAACCTGCATGGAAAAGATATCCGCGGTTTTTTATATGTTCATAGGTTTTTATCCATAAGTAAATGATCTTCATATCAGATGGCATTCCTTTCGGCAAAATATCCCGGTATGGCCGTTAGCTGTTGATTCTGCAGGCATATTATACACAGCCTTTATACCCCAGCATTATTTTATAATAATCATGTGGTCATTTCAACCTCTTTCTCTTTCAATGCAGTGACGGAGAATAAAAAATAAGATAAACTTGACTGCCCCGAAACTTTATGATAAGGTAAATTGACAACTTAGCTGTCTGCTATATGGCATTGACAACAGGTCAGTATATATGTCAAATGAGGAAGTTCAGGAAGCATAACAGATAGAATAAGAAGTGGAGGGACACCGCATACCATGCCAGCTATTGACCAGAATAAAATCCGAAATTTTTGCATCATAGCCCACATCGACCACGGCAAATCCACCCTGGCGGATCGGATCATAGAGATGACCGGCCTTCTCACCAGCCGGGAGATGCAGTCCCAGGTGTTAGACAATATGGATCTGGAGCGGGAGAGAGGCATTACCATCAAAGCTCAGACCGTACGCACTGTGTATAAGGCAAAAGACGGACAAGAATACATTTTCAACCTCATTGATACTCCAGGTCATGTGGACTTTAATTATGAAGTATCCCGAAGCCTGGCGGCCTGTGACGGCGCTATCCTGGTAGTGGATGCGGCCCAGGGCATCGAGGCCCAGACTTTGGCTAATGTCTATCTTGCTTTAGACCATGACCTTGACGTATTCCCGGTACTCAATAAGATCGACCTTCCAAGCGCAGAGCCGGACCGGGTAGCCGCCGAGATTGAGGATGTCATCGGCCTTGAGGCCCACGACGCACCCAGAATTTCCGCGAAGACAGGAATTAATATAGAAGAAGTACTGGAAGCCATTGTACACAAGATTCCGGCTCCGGCAGGGGATCCTAAGGCGCCTCTGCAGGCCCTTATTTTCGATTCTCTCTATGATTCCTACAAGGGCGTTATTATTTTCTGCCGCATCAAGGAGGGCACTGTAAAGAAGGGCACGATGATTCAGATGATGGCCACAGGAGCCTGTCAGGAGGTAGTGGAAGTAGGCTATTTCGGAGCAGGCCAGTTTATCCCCTGCGAAGAGCTCAGTGCCGGTATGGTAGGTTACATTACAGCCAGCATTAAGAACGTAAAAGACACGGCGGTAGGAGATACTATCACTGACAGGAATAACCCTTGTGCAGAACCTCTGCCGGGCTATAAAAAGGTTACATCCATGGTATACTGCGGTCTGTATCCGGCAGACGGGGCCAAGTACAATGACCTGCGGGATGCCCTGGAAAAGCTTCAGCTCAATGATGCGTCTCTGTTTTTCGAGCCGGAGACTTCCATTGCCCTTGGTTTTGGATTTCGGTGCGGCTTCCTGGGACTTCTTCATTTAGAGATTATAGAGGAACGCCTGGAGAGAGAATATAATCTGGATCTGGTGACTACGGCGCCAGGCGTTATTTACCGTGTTTACAAAAAGAACGGGGAGATGATGGAACTGACCAATCCTTCCAATCTGCCTGACCCGGCGGAGATTGAGTATATGGAGGAGCCTATTGTCAGTGCGGAGATTATGGTGACTACGGAGTTTGTGGGAGCCATCATGACTCTGTGCCAGGAACGGCGGGGCGTATACCTGGGGATGGAGTATATCGAGACCACACGGGCTCTGCTGAAATATGAACTGCCTTTAAATGAAATTATTTATGATTTCTTTGATGCTCTGAAATCACGCTCCAGAGGTTATGCTTCGTTTGATTATGAGATCAAAGGTTATGAGCAGTCGGAATTGGTGAAGCTGGATATTCTGATTAATAAAGAGGAAGTGGATGCCCTGTCATTTATCGTCCATGCTTCTTCCGCCTACGAAAGAGGAAGGAAAATGTGCGAGAGACTCAAGGAGGAGATTCCCAGACACCTGTTTGAGATTCCTATTCAGGCAGCGGTAGGGGGACGGATCATTGCCAGGGAAACCGTGAAGGCGATGCGCAAGGACGTATTGGCCAAGTGCTACGGCGGTGATATTACCAGAAAGAAAAAACTTCTGGAAAAGCAGAAGGAAGGCAAGAAGCGGATGCGTCAGGTAGGTAATGTGGAAATTCCGCAGAAAGCATTTATGAGTGTTTTAAAATTAGATGAGGAATAGACTTTGAGAAGAACACTGGAATTATATATCCATATTCCTTTTTGCGCCAGGAAATGTGCTTATTGTGATTTCCTGTCAGCTCCTGCCCCGGCAGGGGTGCAAAGACGCTATGTGGAACAGCTTGCAGATGAAATATCCTGTCAGAGTGTCCATTACCCAGGGTTAAAGGTGATATCCGTATACCTGGGCGGGGGCACTCCTTCTCTTCTTGAGCCGGATGAGATTCGGTCTGTTATGGAGGCAGTGAGAAGCCACTATGACATAGCGCAAGGGGCAGAGATCACCATAGAGGCCAATCCCGGAACCGTGAGTATGGAGAAGCTTGAGTCATATTTGGAGGCAGGAATCAACCGAATCAGTATCGGTCTGCAGTCGGGGGATGACAAGGAATTGAGAGAGCTTGGTCGTATTCATACCTATGATGAGTTTTTAAAGACTTATCAGCGGGTGCGCCAGGCAGGATTTGCCAACGTGAATATTGACCTTATGTCAGCCCTTCCCGGTCAGACCCTTGCATCCTGGAATGCAACTCTTAAAAAAGTGACCATGCTGAAACCGGAACATATTTCGGCTTACAGTCTTATGATAGAGGAGGGAACGCCCTTTTATGAGAGGTATCATGATCACCCGGAGTTGCTGCCGGGAGAGGACGAAGAGCGGGAAATGTATTATGCTACCAAGCAGTTCCTGCGGGAACAGGGATATGAGCGGTATGAGATTTCCAATTATGCAAAGCCGGGGCGGGAATGCCGCCACAATATAGGATATTGGACAGGGACAGAGTATCTGGGAGTCGGGCTGGGAGCTTCCTCTTATGTGGGGGGAATCCGGTTTCGTAATGAGCGTGATCTGGAGACATACTGCAGGATTCCCATGAAGGAAAATGAGGCGGACAAATGGCTTCATCAGGACATCGTAAAGCTCAGCAGCAAGGAGATGATGGAGGAATATATGTTTCTGGGGCTCAGGATGATTGATGGAGTATCATGCGAGGAATTCATGAGGCGGTTTAAAGCGGATGTGTGGGATGTATATGGGGATGTGCTGCGCAGGCTTGCGGGAAACAGGCTGATTATAACAGACGGTTCCTCTGTGCGGCTCAGCGACTTTGGAATTGACATCAGCAACTATGTGCTCAGTGAATTCTTATTATAAAGAGAGTAGACAGGAAAACGGTATGGAAAAGACGGTTTGATGCTTTTCCATACCGTTTCAGGTTCGCAGGAAATGTTTGTCTGCCAGTATATCATGAATTAATGCAAGGCGGTACTAAGCTTCCGGTATAAGGAATACTTCCATCTGCTGTGTACCATGAGCAAGGGCTTCCTCATGGGTATCGTAATAGATATCGACTTTGTTCTGAACCACATTGGAGCCGATGTCTTCTACGGTATAGATGATATCCTTGATCCTCAGCTTTGTGCCTATGGGATAAAGGCTGATATCGGCGGAGATGGTATGACCGGCCTGGGGCATTGTGCCGCTGTAGGTTAACTGGGAACCGGAACTGCAAAGGTCGCAGTTACAGTAGCCGGTGACTGAAAACATTCCAAGGGAAGTGCCTTCCGGGAGCGGTTTTTCCTTAGGAGTGACACCAGGACCAAATTCCCAGTACTTGGAGGAATGGTCTGATTGATCCCCTCCGTTAGGGGCGGAAACCGTCTTGACGGAAGAGGAGGATTCAGGGGACTGCCCGTCAGCAGGAGCCGGAGTGGAGGTCTGCCCGCCGGCAGGGGCCGGAGTGGAAACCTGCTTATCAACTGGGGCCAAAGCTTGTCTGTCAGCTGTGTCTGAATCTGGTTCGTCAGAAGAGGGGCCGACTGTCTGGACATCGGAACTGTCCGATGTCCAGACAGGGCCGTCACTTTGAAGCGGGGTATCTGATGTGTTGTTCACCGGCGTATGGGAATCCGTTTCCTTATTATATGTAAGTTCGCCTAAGAAGACACGTTCTGTCTCCGTAACGGCATAGGCCGTAACCCGCAGCTGTGTCTCGTCAAACAGGCTCCAGTCCATGGAATATAAAAAGCCATGGTATCCGTCGCCGATGTCTTCCTGTAGCTTGTCCTGATAATGGTCCGCTTTTATGGTAACGGTCTTCAAAGCATCAGAAGTTCCTTCCGAATAAACAGAAAGCTCAATAGGAATCACGTGGTTGTAATTATCGCTGTCCCAGGCCCAGCCGTATATGGAGGAACTGTCAGCGCCTTCTAAAGTTCCTGCAGGAACAGCCGCCGCTGAGGAAAAGGATGCTGCAAGACTAAAGGTCAGACCTGCAAAAGCAGCTGATAATTTGAATAGGAATGTGTTCTTCATAGTGTTCACCTCAGTTCATTTTAATACTTGCCTCATGACGGAGAACATACCAAAAACGCGGCATGGCATAAGGCGTGCTAATTACAATTATATTACAAATGTGTTAAATGTCAAGGAAATCCTGGAAAAGTGGGTGGAATTTGACAAAATCGTAAGATTTTGCATGGGAAAAACGCGGGAAAAGTGGGGATAATGGGCGAAAGTGGTATAATTTGGCCGAAAATAGGAAAGCTGTAAGAATTTCAGGTTTCGGAAAGTTTCAAAAAAACTATTGACAAAAGATTTGGAAGGTACTATATTAAGAACATAGAAATTAGCACTCAACCAGAATGAGTGCTAACAAGCTAAAAGGAAAGGACAGGGGATATGGAACTGGATGAGCGCAAGGTCACGATCTTAAAGGCAATCATAAAGAACTATATGGAGACCGGCGAACCCGTAGGGTCCAGAACCATTTCCAAGTATGTGAATTCCAAGTGGAGTTCCGCTACCATACGCAATGAGATGTCCGATCTGGAGGAGATGGGCTATATTGTCCAGCCTCACACCTCCGCAGGAAGAATTCCTTCTGATAAGGGCTACCGTTTTTATGTGGATCAGATTCTTTTGGAGAAAGACAATGAGGTTATGGAGATCAAGGAAATGATGGTCCAGCGTATGGGGCGTCTGGAGCTGGTGTTAAAGCATCTGGCCAAGAACTTAGCCAGCAACACCAACTATGCTGCCCTGATCAGCGGCCCCCAGTACCACCGGAACAAGTTAAAGTTTATTCAGCTGTCTAAGGTGGATGCACACAAGCTTCTTATTGTGACTGTGGTGGAAGGGAATATTGTGAAGAACACCATGGTGAACGTTGAGGAGGAGATCAGTGGCGAAGAACTTTTAAACCTGAATATACTTCTTAACACCAATTTGAATGGTCTCACCATCGAGGAGATCAATCTGGGAGTGATCAGCAGGCTGAAGGAACAGGCGGGAGCTCACAGACAGGTGGTGGATCTGGTGCTCAGCGAGGTTGCAGCGGCCATTAAGGCTGATGAAGATGACCTTCAGATCTACACCAGCGGCGCTACCAACATTTTTAAATACCCGGAACTGAGTGACAGCCAGAAGGCCAGCGAACTTTTAAGCACATTAGAGCATACGGAAACCCTGCAGGAATTGGTAAACGGGGTGAATGATGCGCAGAGTGAAACCGGGATTCAGGTATATATCGGCGACGAATCTCCGGTTCAGGCCATGAAGGATTGCAGCGTAGTGACTGCCACCTATGAATTAGGCGAAGGACTAAAGGGGACTATAGGCATTATAGGACCGAAGCGCATGGACTATGAAAAGGTTCTGAAGACCCTTAGAACTTTGATGACACAGCTGGATGCAACCTTTAAAAAGGAAGAAAGGTAGAGAGAACAGTGGGCGAAGAGAATAGAAGAGAAGACGGAATAGATCAGGCAGAGTCCATAGCAGAAGAGACAGCAGAAGCACAGGCCGCAGAAGGGCAGGCGGAGGATATGCAGGATTCCGAGATGAATATGGAAGATCAGAATGAGGAATCGAAAGAGGGGACAGAGGATTCTGCACAAGAGGCAGGCTCTCAGGAATCAAAGGATTCTTTAAAGAAAGGATTCTTTGGCAAGAAGAAGGAGAAGAAAGACCCCAGGGATACCCAGATAGAGGAACTGACAGACAGGCTCCGCAGGAATATGGCGGAATTCGACAACTTCAGGAAAAGGACAGAGAAAGAAAAGTCCGCCATGTTTGAGATCGGAGCGAAAGATATCGTGGAGCGCATGCTTCCGGTTATTGATAACTTTGAGAGAGGCTTAAACTCCATACCGGAGGATGTAAAGGGAAGTTCCTTTGCCGAAGGCATGGAGATGATATATAAGCAGCTTCTGAAGAATTTGGAAGAGGCGGGAGTAAAGCCTATTGAAGCATTAGGCCAGCCCTTTGATCCCAATTTCCACAATGCAGTGATGCATATTGACGATGAGAATCTGGGAGAGAACGTAGTGGCTCAGGAGCTTCAAAAAGGTTATATGTACCGTGACAGCGTCGTGAGACACAGTATGGTGCAGGTAGCAAATTAAGAAAGATCATTTTCAAAATGGAAGAAAGGTTCATATAGGAGGAAAAAACGATGAGTAAGATTATTGGTATTGACTTAGGTACAACCAACAGCTGTGTAGCTGTTATGGAAGGCGGCAAGCCAACCGTTATTGCCAATGCAGAGGGTGTGAGAACCACTCCGTCCGTTGTGGCATTTACAAAGACAGGAGAGAGGCTGGTAGGCGAGCCGGCAAAGCGTCAGGCAGTAACCAACGCTGACAAGACCATCTCATCCATCAAGAGACATATGGGTACGGACTATAAGGTTGACATCGACGGAAAGAAGTATACTCCTCAGGAGATTTCCGCTATGATTCTGCAGAAGCTGAAAGCAGATGCGGAGAGCTATCTTGGAGAGCCGGTGACTGAGGCCGTTATTACGGTTCCTGCGTATTTTAATGATGCACAGCGTCAGGCGACTAAGGATGCAGGCAAGATCGCAGGTCTTGACGTAAAGAGAATTATCAATGAGCCTACGGCAGCAGCATTGGCCTACGGCCTTGACAATGAAAAAGAGCAGAAGATCATGGTGTATGACCTGGGCGGCGGTACATTTGATGTGTCCATTATCGAGATCGGCGATGGTGTCATCGAAGTTCTCTCCACCAACGGCGATACCAGGCTGGGCGGCGATGATTTTGATAACCGGATTACCCAGTGGCTCATTGACGAATTTAAGAAAGCGGAAGGCGTGGATTTGTCAGGCGACAAGATGGCCCTTCAGAGACTGAAAGAGTCCGCCGAGAAGGCAAAGAAGGAGCTTTCCACTGCCACCACCACCAATATTAACCTTCCCTTTATCACGGCTACCAGCGAGGGTCCCAAGCACCTGGATATGAACCTGACAAGAGCGAAGTTTGACGAGCTGACTCACGACCTGATCGAGAGAACAGCTATTCCGGTTCAGAATGCTCTGAAAGATGCCGGAATCACGGCTTCCGAGCTTGGCAAGGTACTGTTGGTCGGCGGTTCTACCCGTATGATCGCGGCTCAGGATAAGGTAAAGCAGCTCACAGGCCATGAGCCTTCCAAGAGCCTGAACCCGGATGAGTGCGTTGCCATCGGTGCAGCCATTCAGGGCGGCAAGCTGGCAGGAGACGCCGGTGCAGGCGATATCCTTCTTCTGGATGTTACTCCTCTGTCTCTGTCTATCGAGACCATGGGCGGAGTTGCCACCAGACTGATCGAGAGAAATACTACCATTCCTACCAAGAAGAGTCAGATCTTCTCCACTGCAGCGGATAACCAGACAGCTGTTGATATCCATGTAGTACAGGGTGAGAGACAGTTTGCAAGGGATAACAAGACCTTAGGCCAGTTCCGTCTGGACGGAATTCCGCCTGCAAGAAGAGGCATTCCTCAGATCGAAGTTACCTTTGATATTGATGCCAACGGTATTGTGAACGTATCAGCCAAAGATCTGGGAACAGGAAAAGAACAGCATATTACCATCACTTCCGGCTCCAACATGTCCGACTCCGACATCGAGAAGGCTGTGAAGGAAGCTGCCGAGTACGAGGCTCAGGATAAGAAGCGCAAGGAGGCTATTGACGCCAGGAATGACGCGGACTCCATGGTATTCCAGACCGAGAAGGCACTGGAAGAAGTGGGAGATAAGATCAATGCCAATGACAAGGCTGCCGTAGAAGCAGATCTGAATGCCCTCAAGGAAGCGATCAACCGTGCTCCCGTTGAGGAGATGACAGATGCCCAGGTTGAGGATATCAAGGCCGGCAAGGAGAAGCTTATGGCCAGCGCTCAGGCATTGTTTGCCAAGGTATATGAGCAGGCTCAGGCAGCAGGTGCAGGCGCCGGCGCCGGTGCAGCAGGTGCGGGTCCTGACATGGGTGCAGGTGCAGGAGCGCCGGATGATGATGTCATCGACGGAGATTTCAGAGAAGTCTAAAATATAGGAAGATAACGTGCTGCTGTTTGCGCTTTGTGAACAGCAGCGATAACGCAAAAGGCGTTGCAGAAAAGTGTTGTAGCAGTACAGCACTTTTCTGTGGTGTATGGAAAGGTAGACCGATATGGCAGAGAGCAAGAGAGATTACTATGAAGTCCTGGGCGTTCCCAAGAATGCAGACGATGCTGCGATCAAGAAAGCGTACAGGGTTTTGGCAAAAAAGTATCATCCTGATGCAAATCCGGGGGATGCAGAGGCTGAGAAGAAGTTTAAGGAAGCCTCGGAAGCATACAGTGTACTTAGTGACAGCGAGAAGAGACGGCAGTATGACCAGTTCGGCCATGCCGCTTTTGACGGCGGCGCCGGAGGAGGCGGCTTCGGCGGTTTTGGCGGCTTCGGTGGTTTTGACGGAGCTGATATGGGAGATATCTTCGGAGATATCTTCGGAGATATTTTTGGCGGAGGACGTTCCAGGAGCAGCTCCAGGTATAACGGCCCTATGCGGGGCGCCAATGTAAGAACAAGTGTGAGAATCAGCTTTGAGGAAGCGATCTTCGGCTGTGAGAAAGAGATAGAGATTAATTATAAGGAGGAGTGTGCCTCCTGCCACGGAACAGGGGCCAAGGCAGGCACGTCTCCGGAGACCTGTTCCAAGTGTAACGGAAAGGGCAAGATCATGTACACCCAGCAGTCCATGTTCGGAACCATGCAGAATGTACAGACCTGTCCGGACTGCGGCGGAACCGGCAAGGTGATTCGGGAGAAGTGCCCGGACTGCAGGGGAACAGGATATATTACCAGAAGGAAGAAGCTGAAGGTGACCATTCCTGCCGGAATTGACGATGGGCAGAGCATCCGCATGGCCGGTTCCGGCGAGCCGGGAACCAACGGCGGCGAGAGGGGTGACCTTCTTGTGGAGGCCGTGGTATCCAAGCATCCCGTGTTTGTCCGGAGGGAGACCAGTATCTTCTCTACCGTGCCTATTTCTTTTGCCGTGGCAGCTCTTGGCGGTCCTATCCGCATTAAGACTGTGGACGGAGAGGTGGAGTACGAGGTGAAGGCAGGAACCCAGACCGATACGAAAGTGCGGCTGAAAGGGAAAGGAGTGCCTTCTCTGCGCAACAAAGCTCTGCGGGGCGACCACTATGTGACTCTGGTAGTTCAGGTTCCGGAGCGGATGAACGAGGAGCAGAGAGAGGCTCTCAGGCGTTATGACGATCTGATGAACGGCAGGACGCCGAAGGAGGAGACAGGGCATAAGAAAAAGGGATTGTTTAAGTAGAGTTTTATCAAATGGCCAGGGCCTGTCCGGAACAAATCAAAAGCAGTTCCGGCAGGTCTTTTTTTGTATTCTGTTGTGAAATGATGTGCCCAAAGGGCAATTGTACAGCCGCAATCCTCCCATGAGGATGCTTCTGGCTTTTGTAAAACCATTATGAAAACTTAAGCATTTAACTATAGCCTGAGAATACTTTACGGGAGGCATCTTTCCCGGCGCCCTTCATTCAGGCTTGTCAGGAATGCACTGCGGAGTGTCAGAAAGAGTATATAAAAATAGTACCACATCCACAGAATTTGACAAGGGGATGAGGGAAGGAAAAAGCACATCTCTGTCAGGGGACTGGGCTTTGCAGATAAGGATAGGTCTGCAGAGCCCGGTCCCTATTCCTGTCTTGAATAATCGGTGGTTTTGTGATAGGCTATGATTAATTACAAAGGAGTTAATGTGTGATAAGCGGGGCAAAGATGAAGAGGCAATCAAAAATGGAGTGTTGGATTATCTGTTGGAGCATTCTTTGACTACCCGGACAGCTTGGGACTTTGGGGAAAAGGCTTAATGGTGGGTCTATGCTTATGGAGCGGTCGGAGTTTTTAAAATACCTTTTATTGGAGAACTGGCCGGAAAGGGAGAGAGAAATGCTGCCGGGTTCCTCTCCGGAGGAATTATTGGATGCCTTAGAGGGTTTGGGAATTTTTTATGAGACGGGGGACGGGCGCATTAATACTCCGGAAATCTATCTCCATGGTTTTGGGTTGAAGCGCCGGGGAGGGATAAAGAGACCTCTTAGATAAAATGATGAAACATAAAGGAAAAGGAGACAATACTTATGATAAATCACGTTTTGCCGATCCTGGCTGCGGCTCTTCTGCTTGGAGGCGGCCTGGAAAGGGGAGGGAGGCTTGGGAGCCTGTCTGAGACTCCGGTGACAGAGTCAGGGACCTTGAATGAGGAGGGGCAGCAGATCTATGAAAAAGAGGTACACACGCCGGGAAAGGTAACCTTATCCTTTGTGGGTGATATCAGCTTTGCGGAAGGTTATGCCAATATGGCCTATTATCACAGCAAGGGGGATGATATTACCAAGTGTATTGCCCCGGAGGTTATAGGGCGCATGGCTTCGGCGGACATTCTGATGGTAAATAATGAATTTACCTACAGCAGTCAGGGGACTCCTCTGGCGGGGAAGACGTTTACTTTCCGGGCAAAGCCGGAGATGGCTGGGAACCTGTCTGTGCTTTCGGCGGATATTGTGTCTTTGGCCAATAATCATGTGTATGATTATGGGGAGACTGCCCTTTTGGATACCTTGGACACTTTAAAGGCCTACGGGATTCCCTATGTGGGGGCGGGACGGAATTTGGATGAGGCTAAGGAGATCGTCTATTTTAAAGCGGATGGGATAAAGATCGCTTATGTCAGTGCTACTCAGGTGGAGCGCTCCTATGTGTTTACTAAGGAAGCTACGGAGTCTAGGGCGGGGGTTCTGCGGACTTATGACCCGGCGGCATTTCTTGAGGTGATAAGAAAGGCAGGGGAGACCAGCGATTTTGTGGTGGTCTATGTCCACTGGGGAACGGAGGGGGTCAATCAGTTTGAGGGGGATCAGCAGAGTCTGGGGCATCAGTATATTGACGCGGGTGCGGACCTGGTGATTGGGGATCATCCTCATTGTCTTCAGGGAATCGAATACTATCAAGGGGTTCCGATTTTCTACAGTCTGGGCAATTTCTGGTTCAACAGCAAGACCAGGGATACGGGGATTGTGGAGGCGGACATTACGGAGGATGGTCTGGCGGAGCTTCGGTTTGTGCCTTGTCTCCAGCAGGGCTGCCGCACTACCCTTATTACGGATGAGGGCAGACGGCAGCAGGTTTTCCGGTTTTTGCAGAGTATCTCGGTGAATGGGGTGATTGATGATAATGGGGTAATACGGGAGGCCGGGGCTGGGGATTCATAGGGGGATGGCCTGGCGGGGATTCGTGAGGGGAAAGAGTGAAAGTGCATAACATCAGGCTTATAGGGCCGGGAGAATTTGTCAAGGCAGCAGGGGGTGAGAAACCTTACTGCCTGGCGGATTCCCTGGCTTTTTTGAGTTTCATTTTCTATATGCAATGAGCAAAACCTGCAATCCATAGGCAAAACTCCCAAATACTTTGCAAATTGCCCATATATTTTGTAAAATGATAATCACACAGCCATTGGATGGACAAGAAAGAGGGGAAGGGAGTTTTATGAAGAGGAAACCCAAGGTATACATACAGATGTTTCTTTCCTACTTGGGAATGCTGATGATTCCGGTTGCGGCAGCGGCGGTGATCTATGGTTACAGCCGCCAGGTGATTCGGGGGCAGACGGAGAGGATGAATGACAATCTGCTGGAGATGATTCAGCGGGACTTGGACCAGCAGATCAGCGATGTCCAGAAAATCGCGGCCAGGCTGGCTATGGATACAGGGGTTCAGGCTATTTCCAAGGTGAAGACGGGGTTTGGGACGGAGGATCAGATGGAGCTGTATTATCTGTACAATGATCTGCAGTCTCTTGCCATGTCGGAGGATTTTATCAGTGACGTGTTTATCTATTTTAATAATACCCAGACCGTGTGCAGTCTTCAGGGGAATATGTCGGCGGAATTGTTCTATGATCTGTATTACCGCAATGACAAGCATTCTCTGGAGGAGTTCAGGGAGTATATGGGGCAGCCTCATTATAATGATACCTTGAGGATTCGCAGGGAGAATGGGGACGACACCCTTTTGTTTACCATGACTACCTTGGATTCTAATGTAGGGGGCGGGGCGGCCACCATCGGGATCGGTATTAAGTTTTCTCAGCTGGAGAGCCGGCTGTCTTCCATGGAGTGGGATGATTCCATGGAGGCGGCTATTATCAGCAGTCATAACGGGGCCATTTATTCGGGGGAGGCAAATGATCTCATTGAGGGACTGGTGTTTGACGAACTGGGGGAGGGGAGCCACACGGCTTTTTCTGTGTCGGAAGGGCGGTGTATGATCTCTGTGCTGGAGTCTGGGGTTATAGACTGGAAGTATGTGGCAGTGCTTCCCATGGGGCTTATCGAGAGGAGTGCCAAGCAGATTCAGCTGATTACGGTGGTATGCCTGTTTGGATGCGGGATCGTGGGGTTTGGGGTGTCTTATTATCTGACAGGAAAGAATTATAATCCTTTAAAGAGTCTGGTGGATACCTTTAAGAAGCATGGGGACAGGGAGATGGGGGAGGATGATAATGTATATCAGTGGCTGAATGCGCAGATGGATGATTTTTTTCAGAGGCATGTGGATGCTAACCGGCTGATTAAGGCCAATGCCAAGAGCCTTAAGAATTATTATCTGTTTCAGCTTCTGCAGGATTATTATTGTGGAAACGGACAGGAGCTGGAGCGGTGTGGGATCCGGCTGAATCTGGATTATAATGTAGTGATTTTGTTTGACCCAGAGAGAAAGGATGGGCAGGAGCTGGTGCTTCAGCGGTTTATTGTCATGAATATTTTCGGGGAAATGTGTCAGGACCATTTTAATGTGGAGATGGCGGAGCTTGGGGAGCGTGTGGCGGCCATTGTGAATCTTCCTGACGGGTCTTCGGAGTATCTGGAGATTTTGAAGGAGAAGATTGAGAATCTTCAGGCCATGACGGCGGAGTCTTTTAAGTTTTCCTGTACGGCTCTTATGGGGGCTGTGTGCCGGGGATTGGAGGGGATTCATACTTCTTATCTCCAGGCGGCAGAGCTGGAACAGTATGTGGTGATTCTGGATACGGATTTGATTATTTATGATGATGTGAAGAACCTGCAGCTTCATTATGATTATTCCATTGAGGCGGAGCAGAAGATTATCAATGCCATTGAGGCGGGGGACAGCAGGCAGGCGGGGCAGCTGATGATGCAGGTTTTTGACCACAATCTTTCGGGAAAGGTGTCGGCGGACACTTACCAGTGCTTAGTCTATGATATGGTGGGGACTCTGGTCCGGGGAGCAGGACGGGGAGGCTACACCACGGCTGCCAGGGAGCTGGATTTTCCGGATGGTTTTTCGATGAAGCGTCTGCCTTTGGATAAGTTAAAGGAGCGGTTCCAGGAGCTTCTGGACAGGATCTGTGAGAAGGTTCAGGAGATGAAGAAGGAGACGGCGGGGGATAAGTCCTTCAGCAGAAAGGTTGAGGCTTATATAGGGGAGAATTTCAGGGACCCGGATCTGAATATCTCTATTACCAGCCAGCATTTTGATATTACGCCTGCGTATCTTTCTTCTATATATAAGAAGCAGACGGGGCGGAGCTTGCTGGATTATATTAATTCTATGAGAATCAGCCATGCAGAAAAGCTTTTGGAGCAGGGGTACAGCGTGGTGGAGGTGGCGCCTATGGCGGGATTTCGGGACAGCGGAAGTTTTATCCGGGCTTTTAAGAAGAAGACCGGGGTGACGCCGGGGCAGTTTAAGAGTAAGTTTTAGGGAAACATTTGGGTAAAATTTAAAGATTTAGGGATTGACTTAAAAAAATGCGAACAAAAATTGACGGTTTTGTCAATGGAGTTTGCATTTTTTGTATATATTTTGGAGGGAAATTGGGATATTATGGGATCATCAGCAAAACACATGTGAGATGCAGACAAAGGAGATGTAAAAAAGGCAGGCGCGGGTTAACCGCGCAGGAATGAAAAAGGAATAAAGACAGGAAAAGGAGGAGGCAGTAATGAGGAAAAGAACCTTATCATTATTTTTAACGGCAGCTATGACGGCTACGGCTTTGGCGGGCTGCGGCGGAGGAAACACCGGCACACCGGAGGCGACTACGCAGGCCCAGACAACGGCGGCAGGGGGCAGCGGGGAAGCCCAGGCTTCTAATGGAAGCGGAGGCGGAGAGGCACCTGGAGAGTTTTCTTATCCTATGGCGCCGGGAGATAAGCTGACTTACTGGTGTGAGCTTACAACCACAGTATCTGCCAATTATGCAAGTCTTGGGGATACGCCTTTTGGCAAGGGGTGGCAGGCTGAGACGGGAACGGAGATCGAGTTCCTTCACCCGCCGGCAGGCCAGCTGAAGGAGCAGTTCAGCTTGATTCTGGCGGACGGCAATCTTCCGGATCTTATGGAGTATAACTGGATGACGGATTATCCGGGAGGGCCGGAGAAAGCTATTAAGGACGGGGTAATCCTTCCTTTAAATGATGTGTTTGAGCAGTATTGTCCTAACCTGACGGCTTATCTGGCTGCCAACCCGGACATTGACAAGATGATCAAGACCGATGAGGGCCATTATTATGTGTTCCCATTTATCAGGGGCGAGAAGAAGCTGTGCAACACCATTGGACTGATGCTTCGGGACGACTGGCTCCAGGAGCTGAATCTTGAGGTGCCCACAACCATAGATGAGTGGCACACCGTGCTTACGGCTTTTAAGGAGAAGAAGGGTGCAGCGGCTCCGTATTGCTTTGAGTATACCAACGGACAGTATTTGACCAATGATCCCTTTGCTTTTGCTTATGAGACCAGCAGGTCCTTCTATCTGGGAAGTGACGGAAAAGTACATTTTGGTGCGGCAGAGGAGAACTATAAGGATTTCCTGACCACCATGGCACAGTGGTATGCAGAGGGCCTTATTGACCCGGATCTGGCTACTTTGGGCAGTGACCAGGTAAGTGCGAAGATCACCAACGGCACGGCCGGCGCTTCCATGGGTCAGGCTGGAAGCCGTATGGGAACCTGGACCACGGCGGCCAGAAGCAGCAATCCTACCTTTAAGCTGGTGGCAGCGCCGCCGCCAACGGTGGAGAAGGGTGCTGATGCGGAGTTCGGACAGATCGAGAACCAGTATTCGGGAAGAGCCAGTGTGGCGATCACCACTTCCTGCAAGGATATTGAGAGAGCGGCAAGGCTTATGGATTATGCTTACGGTGAGGAAGGGCATCTGTATTTTAACTTTGGTACGGAAGGGGAGTCCTATGAGATGAAGGACGGTTATCCCACCTACACGGATCAGATCATGAAGAACCCTGACGGTCTTCCTGTGTCCCAGGCAATGTCCGCCTACATCCGGGGCAATTACAACGGGCCGTTTGTGCAGGATATCCGTTACTTAGAGCAGTACTATACCTTGGATGAGCAGAAGGAGACCAACGGAATCTGGGGTGATTCCAATGGCGCGGCTCATGTGATGCCTCCGGTTACGCCTACTTCTGAGGAGAGCAAGGAGTTCTCTACGATTATGAATGAGATCAATACCTATCGTGACGAGATGACGCTGAAATTTATCTTCGGCACGGAGAGTCTTGACAACTTTGACACCTATGTGAAGAACATGGAGAATATGGGTCTTGCGCGTGCTCTGGAGATCCAGAATGCAGCCCTGGACCGGTATAATGCCAGATAGATCGGTGAAGGCTGGTCGGCGCAGAACCGGAGAGATTTTCCCTACGCATAAAAAGAGGGCCCGCACAGCGCGGGCTCTCTCCTTAAGCGGAGGGATAAAGGGAGGGCTGTGCCGGCACTGGCGGCGAGGAGATTGGTAAAGAGAGGAGTTTATGTATGGAAGACAGGAAAGTGAACGGAAGCTTTGGCTACCGGGCCAGGAAGGACTGGATACGAAACCGTTCTTTGTATATTTTGGTGATTCCGGTGGTGGTTTTTTATTTTATGTTTCATTACAAGCCTATGTACGGGGCGATCATCGCTTTTAAGGATTACACGCCGGCTCTTGGTGTGTCGGAGAGTCCCTGGGTGGGGTTTGCCAATTTTACCAGATTTTTTAAGAGCGTGTATTTTGGGCGGCTGATTAAGAACACCATTCTGCTCAGTGTGTATAATCTGATTTTTGGTTTTCCGGCGCCCATTATTCTGGCGCTTTTGTTAAATGAGGTGAGGAATAAGAGGTTTAAGAGCATTACCCAGACCATTACCTATCTGCCTCATTTTATTTCTCTGATTGTAGTGACAGGTATGCTGACGAATTTCAGTATGACCACAGGTCTTTTTAATGATATTATCGCATTTTTCGGCGGGGAGCGGTCGCCGCTTTTACAGGATCCCAAGCTGTATCGGACTATCTATGTGGCTTCCAGTATCTGGCAGGAGGTGGGCTGGGGTTCGATTATCTATCTCTCTGCCCTGGCGGGAGTGGACAGCCAGCTTTATGAGGCGGCTCAGATCGATGGAGCAGGAAAATGGAAGCAGCTCATTCATGTGACTATGCCGGCCATTGCTCCTACCATTATTATTATGTTGATTATGAAAATGGGATCTCTTATGAATATGGGTTATGAGAAGACCATTTTGTTATATAATCCTTCTACATATGAGACTGCGGATATTATCTCTTCTCATATTTACAGAATCGGTCTTCTTGACCAGGACTGGAGTTATTCTACGGCGATCGGTTTGTTTAACTCGGTGATTAATTTCGGGCTTTTGCTTATTACCAACAAGATATCCAAGCGCTACAGTGAGACCAGTCTGTGGTAAAGGGAGGTGGATGAGAGATGAAGGTGAAACGTTCCAGAGGGGAAAGGATTTTTGAAGTTTTTAATTATATTATGCTGACTGTGATTATGCTTGTGTGTCTGTATCCGGTGTGGTATGTCTGTGTGGCATCCTTCAGCGACAGCAATCTCCTGACTCAGCATATGGGGGTTTTGTTGAAGCCTTTGGGGTTCAGTTTGGATGCCTACAAGAAGGTGTTTCAGAATCCCATGATTATGAGGGGATATATGAATACCATGTTTATCCTGGTGGTGGGCGTGATTCTGGATTTGATTATGACGTCTCTGGGGGCTTATTTCCTGTCCAGGAAGCGGGTTATGTTTAAGAAGCCCATTATGATGTTTATTATTTTTACCATGTTCTTTTCAGGGGGCATGATACCTTTTTATCTGAATCTGAAGGATCTGCATCTGACCGGGACCCTGTGGGGACTGATTATTCCCTTTATGATCAGCACGTACAACATGATCATCTTAAGGACATCCTTTGAGAGTATTCCCGAAAGCCTTATTGAAGCGGCTCAGATCGATGGTGCGGGGCATATGACGATTCTGGCCCAGGTGGTGCTTCCTCTGTCCAAGGCAATCCTGGCGGTTATGGTCCTTTATTACGGGGTAAGCATCTGGAACTCCTGGTTCTGGGCTTCGGCCATTATCCGCAACAGGGAAATGTATCCTCTGCAGATTATCCTCCGGGAGATACTCATGCAGAATGACACCAGCTCCATGACGGCGGGAACCAGCGCTATGGATACGGAGGCTATCGGCATGACTATTAAGTATGCGACCATTATGGTGGCTACTGTGCCGATTTTGTGTGTGTATCCGTTTTTGCAGAAGTACTTTACCAAGGGGACTATGGTGGGTGCTGTAAAGGAGTAGAATGTTGGGAGAGGGGGACGCTGAGGGAAGCTTCAGCTAAGTCTGCCTCTTGCGAAGGCACTGAGAATAAGGAGAGAATTATGGAAGAGGGATTGGATATTCGGTTGAGAGGGATTTTTGAGAGGATTGATAAAAAGCTTGAGGCAGAGTGCTGGAGGGTGGGGGAGAGGATTCCTTATACGACCAGGAACGGACTGTATGAGACGGATATGAGGGAGGAGAACCTGGCCTGGTGGACCAATGGGTTTTGGGCGGGGATGCTGTGGCAGATGTATCATGCCACGGGGAATGAGGAGTATTGCAGGACGGCCCGATATTCGGAGGAGGCTTTTGATAAGGCGCTGGAGGAGTTTGAGGGGCTGCATCATGATGTGGGGTTTCAGTTTCTTCATACGGCGGTGGCGGATTACCGGCTGACGGGCAGCAAACGGTCAAGGATCAGAGGGCTTCACGGGGCGGCTCTTTTGGCGGGGAGATTTAATGGGAATGGGAACTATATCAGGGCCTGGAATAAGGATCTGCCAGGGTGGCTGATTGTGGATTGTCTCATGAATATTCCGCTTTTGTACTGGGCCGCTGAGGAGACGGGGGATCCCAGGTTTGCCTATGTGGCGGACCAGCATGCCCATACGGCCATAAGGCTTCTGGTGCGGGAGGACGGCTCCTGCAATCATATTGCGGTCTGCGACCCGGCTACAGGGGAGCTTTTGGAGCTTCCGGGAGGCCAGGGGTATGGGGCCGGCTCTTCCTGGTCCAGGGGGCAGGCGTGGGCTCTTTACGGGTTTGCTCTGGCCTATCGGCATACAGGAAAGAAGGAGTATCTGGATACGGCCAAGAAGGTGGCCCATTATTTTATTGCCAATGTGGCCGCCACCGGTTATGTGTCTTTGTGTGACTTCAGAGCGCCTAAGGAGCCGGTGTACTGGGATACCACGGCGGCGGCCTGCGGGGCATGCGGCCTCTTGGAGATCAGTGAGGCAGTGGGGGAATTGGAGAAGGCTTTGTATTATGACAGTGCAGTGAAGATTCTCATAGCTTTGGAAGAGAAGCACTGCGACTGGGATGTACATAAGGATTCCATTGTGCAGGATGGAACCGAGGCTTATGGCCGGGAGAATGGGATCCATATTCCTATTATTTACGGGGATTACTTCTTCGTGGAGGGGATTTTGCGGCTTCTGGGGAAATCATTTATGATATGGTAGGATGTAAAGGAAAGGGAAAACGTATATGGGGAAAAGGATGTATCAGGGAACCGGAGAATGGAGGAAAATATGATTCTGAATCGAATGAAGGATATGATTTATGGGGAACTGCGCCCGAAAATGGTTTCTCTGTTTTGGAGAACCGTAGAAAATGGCCGGGATTTTGTTATGGAAGGGGTGCCGGTCTACAATGAGAAGGCCCAGTTTGTAGGCGGAAAAGTCATAAATATGAGCTGCTATGTGGTACTGGAGTTTTTAAAGGATACAAAGGATTATGACAGAGGGCTTAAGGATTTGGGGCAGTTGATCGCTCAGGTATCGTCTCTTCCCATGGAGACCTGGGGAATCTTAAACGGGATTACAGGTTTATACCGGCTGAAAACAGCGGGGCTTCTTGAGCATGTAGTGGATCCGGAGACTATGGAGACGCTTAAACGTGCTCTTGACTGGAGAACCTTTGTGGATGTAAAGGAGAATTACAAGCTGATTCGTAAACCTACCAATTACTATGGGGTGGCTTTTGGCATCGCCAGATACCGGGAGCTTCTGGGGTGGGAGCCTGAGGGACACAGCAGCGTGCTTTTGGAACGGCTTATGGAGCATATTGACCGGTACTCCGGAGAATTAAGCTATATGGACGAGACAGTGGGGGACGGCAGATTCGACAGGTACAGCATCTTGATTCCAAGCGAGATTATCTCCCTGATTATGGCTACGGGCATGGAGGTTCCGGAAAAGATTCGGATTATGCTTAAGAATTCCGTGAAGATTTTCCTTCAGTTGGCCGATGAGAAGGGGCTGGGCTTTGCCTACGGGAGAAGCATCGGGGCTTACGGGGACACGGCGGCCCTGGAGGTTTTATCGGCGGCAGCCGAGGCCGGGGGAATCTATGAGGGACAGGAACAGGAACTGGCCTATGGCTACAGTGTCAGGGTTCTTGGGACTATGATTGATTTCTGGTATGATCAGGAGATGGAGTCCATCAACATGTGGGAGAAGGGCCGCAGAACCGACGGATACCGGAATAAGAACCGAATCCTTGGGGAGAATATGAGCCTGTTTATGCAGATGATCAATTCCTATGAGCACTGGGTGAGGGCCGGCTGGGAGGAAAGGGCAGTTACCCCGGAGTACGGCAGACTTCTGGCCGGGATTAAGAAGCATTTCTTTGTGAGGTTTGCAGAAGGGGAGTATGAGCGGGCCCTGGCCATTGTCCGCGATCAGGGACATGTATGGTCCCTTCCCTTTATTAACGGGGGAAAGAAATACTATGCCACAGATCCATATCTTCCGATTCCCCAGGAGAATCTGGTTCTGGATCAGGTGCCGGACTGCAGCTACGGCAATTTTATACCGGAGCTGGTTCTGGAATCCGGTGACGTGCTGAGGCCTGTTTCGTTTATCAGGAGGATTGAGACAGAGGAGAAGGGGGATAGATTTACCATTACCTGCCATCAGAATCAGATGTGTCTTATGGACGGGGACGGACCTCAGGCGGCAGAGGGTGTGGAAGCGGTTACGATCTATGACTTTGAGCCGGGGTGTATTACAAGGCGGGATGAGTTCAAGGTCTCCTCTGATGTAAGAGTGGCACAGGTTCGTCTGAATCAGATAGTGTACTCTGCCGGAGGGAAGTGTCTTGAGAGTGGGAACGGGGTGGAATTTCAGGAAGGGGCCATTAAAAGGCTGACGGTTTCAGGGTATGGAGACTGCCGGATCATGGATGCGGCGGAGGACGGAAGCTTTGATACGCCGAGAGGAAGACTGAAAACTCAGGTGATATGGAGAAATGAGAAGATGGTGTCAGGAGAAAGCCTGGCTGTGGAATGGAAGATGGAGTATTAGAAAAACCGGGGCTGCCAACAGGCAGCCCCGGTCGCAGTCAGTGCAGTTTTTTCTGCGGATTAAAACTGACTCCTCTGTTCATATCTCCTTTTGGATTTTCTCCAAAAGAATAGTCGTTGCCGGGCAGGACTGCGTTTAAGAGGATGCCTGCCAGGGCCGCGATTGCCAGGGCAGTCAGTTTCACGGAAGTATGGCCGACAGTGAAGGTAAGTCCGTCAGAGAATCCAAGACCGCATACAAGGATAACAGCGGCAATGATCAGATTCCTTGATTTTGTGAAATCCACCTTGTTTTCCACCACGTTTCTCACGCCGATGGCAGAGATCATACCATATAAAATAAAGCTGACGCCGCCGATTATGGCGGAGGGCAGGGAGCCTATGACAGCGGATATCTTGGGGATGAAACTGAGTATAATGGCATAGAGGGCAGCAAGACGGATTACTTTCGGGTCATAGACGCCGCTTAACTCCAGAACACCTGTATTCTCCCCATAAGTAGTATTGGCGGGACCGCCAAACAGCGCAGAAAGGGAAGTGGCCAGGCCATCACCGATTAAGGTGCGGTGAAGTCCGGGGTCTTCCAGGTAATTCTCCCCTACGGTAGCGGAAATGGCGGAGATGTCGCCGATATGTTCCATCATGGTTGCCAGTGCAATGGGCGCCATGACAAGGATGGCGGTCAGATTGAATTTGCACCACTCAAAGGGAGGGAGGCCTGCTATGGAGGAGGAAGCAACGCCGGAGAAATCTAAAATGGCGCTTCCGTCTGCATTGGTAAATCCCAGGGCATTCATAATCAGGGCGGCGCAGTAGGAGATCACTACACCCAGTAATATGGGAATAATTTTCCACATGCCTTTTCCCCAGATGTTAAAGATAATAATGACTGCCAGTGCAATCATGGCGAGAAACCAGTTGGAAGAGGCGTTGTTTACTGCGGAGGGCGCAAGGCTCAAGCCGATACAGATGATAATGGGGCCGGTGACCACAGGGGGCAAAAACCGCATGACTCTTTTTACGCCGGCAAGTTTGATCACCAGGGCGAGGACAAGGTACAAAAGACCGGCGACGACGATGCCGCCGCAGGCATAGGGAAGTTTTTCGCCGTAAGTCATACCGGCAAAGATTCCGGTATCCAACTCCGCAACTGTAGCAAAGCCGCCAAGAAAGGCAAAGGAGGAGCCTAAGAAAGCGGGAACCTTCATTTTGGAGCAGACATGAAAAAAGAGGGTTCCAATACCGGCGAAAAATAAAGTCACCTGAATGGATAAGCCCTCTCCGTGAAAATAGCTGTTAACTAAAATAGGAACCAAAATAGTTGCGCCAAACATTGCAAACATGTGCTGTAAACCAAGGAGCAGCATCCTTGGCACCCCCAGGGCTTTGGCATCGCGAATTGCTTCAAAACGGTTGCTCATATTATTACTCCCTTCATTTGAATAGAATCTAAAGAGATTATAAATAGGAACTTTGTTTTTGGCAAGAGGATTTTTCAAAAGCGTATGGGAGAAATGAAAGGAGCTTTTGACAGAAATATAAACAATGTAAAGACATTATATTGATTTTGTCTTTATTTTGTGATATTATATTGTTGAAATGCGAAAGGAGTGTTAATATGGCACAAACATTAGTAAATATCCGTATGGACGAAGAGTTAAAAAAGAGCATGGAACAGACGTGTCAGGAACTTGGAATGAATATGACCACTGCAATTACAATATTTGCGAAAAAAATGACGAGAGAAAAAAGAATCCCGTTTGAAGTATCGGTTGATCCATTTTACTCTGAAAGTAATATGGCACATTTGCGCAGAGGTATAGAGGCTCTCAATGCCGGGAAAGGTGTAGAACATGATATTATTGAGGTAGATGAATGAAAAAGATTTGGTTTGATGAGGCATGGGAGGATTACATTTATTGGCAGACACAGGATAAGAAAAAGTTAAAACGTATTAATTTGTTGCTGAAAGATATTGAGAGAGGAAATTTTGACGGTATCGGGAAACCGGAGCCATTGAAAGGAGATATGAGTGGATTTTGGAGTCGTAGGATTGATGATGTGAATCGGTTGGTGTACAGGATTCATGGTGATGTGATGGAGATTATTTCTTGCAAGGGACATTATGAAGATTGAGCAAAGCAGCTGTAAAGCTGTCTGGTACACCCCATAAAAAAGAACATGCTGTAAGATATTAGTAGGTAAGAATGCCGTAAGGCATATGTAAAGAAAAATTCCTTTACCATAAAAAGGAAACATGGTAAAATACCCCATAGGAATTGGGGACAGCGCCCTATTTTCAAAAAATAAGAGAGGAGGATTGTCATGAAACAGCTGAACATAACCAGAAGGAGTCAAAACAGGATAAGGCAGAACAGAGTAATATGCCAGCGGAAAACTATGGAGGCGGTTTCAGGCAGGAACTCCTTTTCATAGATTCATTTATGACGGGCAGTTCCCCTTAGGCAGCCGACATGCCGGCTTATGATGGGGGATGCTTTGACTAATCCGACGGCATAGTGAAGTGAGGTTCTTATGCGGTCGGCAGGACACAGACGGAGAAGGTTTCCGAAGAAGGGAACCCTTTTAAGCAGAGCCGATGCATTCCGGTAATGATACCGGATGAGGGGGCTCTGTTTTTTGTTTGGTATGATGGGTTTCGTAGAACAGAAATCCTCCGGGACATACCCATCGCACGCATAAGAAAGGCGGCTGCCGCCGCAGCCGCTCTCCGGCACTATTGTGCGCGGGGACGCACACTTTTTGGAAAATGATCCTGTCTGAGAGAAAAGGAGAATATATGGCACATTACAGAGAAACCGTGTGTATGTATTATATAGCAGCAGGGCAGTGTAAGAAAGGGAGAGAAGCTTCCCATGAACATTACTGTCAGAGATGCGGCAAGTATATGCCCAGGGCCAGAGTCCGGCATATGAACGAGAAGAAAAGAAAACTGGAAAAAATCAGAGAGAAGGAAATGAAATGGCTGTGAAGTTAGTAGAGGGCCGTTACAATACGGCAAAAGTATATACAGAAGTAGTGGAGGATGTGGCCTTGACCCAGATCAGGACATTGTGTGACCAGGAGTACACAAAGGGTCTGAGAATCCGTATTATGCCTGATGTCCATGCAGGGGCCGGGTGTACCATCGGAACTACTATGACCATTCGGGATGCAGTGGTTCCCAATCTGGTGGGAGTGGATATCGGCTGCGGCATGGAGACCATCCGGCTTAAGAACCGGCATCTGGAACTGGGGAAGCTTGACAAACTGATCTATGAGAAGATCCCTTCCGGATTTCAGATTCGTGAGAAGGAACATGGTCTCAATGAGGAGATTGATCTGACAGAACTTAAATGTTTAAAGGCGGCGAAGATTAACATGGACCGGGCCGTAAAATCCCTTGGGACCCTTGGAGGCGGCAACCATTTTATTGAGGTGGACCAGGATGACGAGGGAGAGTTGTATCTGGTGATTCACTCCGGTTCCCGCCATCTGGGGCTTGAGGTAGCAAACTTTTATCAGGAGCAGGCCTGGCAGTCCTTAAACGGTCACTCCCTGGCGGATGTAAAAGGGCTGATTGAGGAGTACAAGGCAGCCGGCAGGGAGAAGGAGATTCAGAAAGCAGTGGAAAAGTTAAAATCTCAGGTACGGACAGAGATTCCAAGAACTCTGGCGTACTGCCAGGGGGAACTTCTCAAGGACTATATTCATGATATGAAGCTTGTGCAGAGATTTGCCATGCTGAACCGAAAAGCCATGGCCCAGGAACTGATTAAGGGGATGAAGCTGAAAGTGGAGGAGGAGTTTACCACCGTTCACAATTATATTGACACGGATGACATGATTCTGAGAAAAGGGGCTGTGTCAGCCAAGAAGGGGGAGAAACTGCTGATTCCCATTAATATGAGGGACGGTTCCCTGATCTGCGTGGGCAAAGGCAATGAGGACTGGAACTTCTCCGCACCCCACGGAGCAGGACGGCTTATGTCCAGGAGAAAGGCAAGAGAATCTTATACGGTATCGGAGTTTAAAAAGCAGATGGCCGGAATCTTTACCACCTCAGTTAATGCCCAGACTTTGGATGAGTGTCCCATGGCATATAAGGGGATGGAAGATATTGTGGAAAATATCGGAGATACGGCAGAGATTGTGAAGGTAATCAGGCCTGTGTATAATTTTAAGGCAGGAGAGGAGTAAAAATGGCCTGACGGGCGGTTTTGACAGAAGACAAAGGGTATGCTATGATAAGCAAAGATATTGGCATATGTCCCGACAGCCTGGCCGGCAGCGCAGAGGGGAACACGCCGCCTGGCCGGCAGTGCAGAGCGTGACACGCCGACTCTACAGCACAAGGAGGAAAAATCATGACAGGGAAAGAGAATGTGAACATAGGTTTTATCGGATTTGGCAATATGGCTCAGGCCATGGCGGAAGGGCTGATTATGAAAGGCACCGTAAAGGCGGACAGAATCTATGCATGTGCCAAAAACAGGGATAAATTGAATAAGAATGCCGGGAAGTACGGGATTTGCGGATGCCAAAGTCCGGCAGAGGTTGTGGAGAAATCCGATGTGGTGATCGCAGCGGTAAAGCCTTATCTGATCGAAGAGGTGCTGACGCCGGTAAAGGCGGCCTTAAAGGGGAAAATTCTGATTTCCGTGGCGGTTAATTTTCCTTTTGAGAAGTTTGAAGAGTTCCTGGCTCCCGGAACCCATCACTTAAGCACCCTTCCCAATACACCTGTGGCTGTGGGAGAAGGGATTATTCTCTGCGAGGAACAGCATTCTCTCACAGATGAGGAATTCGGCCTTGTAAAAGAGCTTTTTGAATCCATTGCCCTGGTGGAGACTGTGGATGCAGAACATATGGGGATTGCGGGAACCATAAGCGGATGCGGGCCGGCTTTTGCGGCTATGTTTATAGAAGCCCTAAGCGACGGGGCAGTGCTTCACGGACTTTCGCGGGAGCTGTCCTACAAGCTGGCCAGCCAGATGGTTGTGGGCACAGGAAAGCTGCAGTTAATGACAGGACGCCATCCCGGCGCCATGAAGGACGGGGTGTGTTCGCCGGGCGGGACCACCATTGTGGGTGTCACTACATTGGAGAGGAAAGGGCTACGGTCAGCGGTGATTGACGCCATTGATGCTGTGGAGAGCAAGTAAAGGCTATGGGAGGGATGAAGGTGGAACAGGCGAGATATTCAGATCTTAAGTATCTGACAGTAAAGCTCCCGGAAGATATCGAGAAATTAAAATGGTACGGGGACTTTGAGCGGGCGCAGAAAGTAATTGACATGCGGCTTCAAAAAGACATTCCAAAAGCTTTGAGAAGACGTCTGGAACTGGAAAAATGGATTCTTAAACGTCTGCCCCTTGAATATGTGTACACAGAGGAGGAAGCCCTTAAGGGCCTTAGTGATACATTGGAAGGGGTTACGAGAGAAGAATTCGAGCAGCTTAGGGACGAGGGCGCCGTGGAATGGCTTTTCGTCAAAGGCCAGGTGCGGTATAAAGATGATTTTGTAGAGAATCTTTTAAAGACCAGGCATAACCTGTGGAAAAGGTTAAAGGATCCTTCGAAAGTGGAGGGCAGGATAAGGGGAAGTGAACTTCTGGACCGGACCGTTGCGGCTATGAAAGATAAGGGAGGGCAGGCTTACCGGATGCATATCCGCTCTTCTCTCCAGGTGGAAAAAGAGGTCTTCAGGCCCGGAGCATGGATCAGGGTCCATCTTCCGGTGCCTGTGGAACAGGGACAGGTAAAGAATTTCAGGCTTCTGGGAACTTCCGACAAGGGGGTTCTCTCAGATGGCGATTGTCCTCAGAGAACCGTGTGTATGGAGGCTAAGCTGGAACAGGGCCGGGAATTTTGGGTGGAGTATGTGTTTGAGAACCACACAAAGTATACACATTTAGAGGAGGCCGGAGTCTTAACAGGACAGAAGGCTGCAGGCTTAAGTCCTTATCTTGAAGAGCAGCTGCCCCATATCCGGTTTACTCCCTATTTAAGAGAGCTGACTTGGGAAGTGACGGAGGGAGAGAAGAATCCTCTGAAAGCAGCGAGAAAGATTTACGACTATATAACCACTCATGTCATGTACTCCTTTGTCAGACAATATGCCGCCATCGACAATCTGCCAGAGTATATGGCTACAGGCCTTAAAGGAGACTGCGGGATCTATGCACTGCTTTTTATTACCATGTGCCGGATTGCAGGCGTTCCGGCCAGGTGGCAGTCGGGACTGTATGCAACGCCTTTGGAGATCGGATGCCATGACTGGGCCCAGTTTTACATAGAGCCCTATGGATGGCTGTATGCGGACTGCTCTTTCGGAGGAGCCGCGTGGCGGGAAGGAAAGAAGGAGCGGTGGGATTTTTATTTCGGCAACCTGGATCCTTTCAGGGTTCCCACATGCAGGGAGTTTCAGCATGAGTTTATGCCTCCCAGGTTCTGGCTGAGGGAGGACCCTTATGACAACCAGTCGGGGGAGGCGGAGTATGAGGACAGAGGGCTTATAAGCGGGGCGGAGTACAGCACCAAGAAGGAGATCATCAGCATAGAAGAGATTCCCCTGTAACGCTGCCCTGATTTTTCCGGCTGTCGAAGAATGCAAAGGCATCAATGGCATTGAGAATATCCTCAAATTCTTCCCGGGGAGCCAGCTGAATGTAGCGCTTTAAGAGCTCCGTCTCCTGCTTTTTGTACCGGCCATAGAAGATATCAAAGAGGTTATGTCCACGCATATAGATCCTGAATTCTTCAAAGTGAGCCTTGAGATCTTCCGGGGATTCGGGCTCCCTTCCCAAAATCTCCACAAAGCGGATACCGCAGGATAAGCGTCTCAGGTAACTTTGCCATTTTTCGAAGAGGATTTCCCAGAAGTCCTCTTCTTTCTCTATGATTCCCAGCTGTGTCATGATCTTTGGATTCAGAAAATAATTTTCAAAGGAATAGTATTTTAAAATCAGTACATTTCTGCGGCGGACCTTGGGAAGCTTATCTGCGTCTTCAAGATTCCGGTCGTCATAGTACTGGCACAGCTGAGCTGCCAGCTTATTCGGATCTTTGCCGTCGCCGTCCCGGATCATGAGAAAGTGGTCCCGGAGGTACACCTGATTCATGTATTTTAAATTGGCATAGGTGCGGATATTGGTACAGCTGTTGGTAGTGAGAATGGAGATCCGGGTCAGATTGCCGTCTTTGTTGTGGAGTTCGGAATAGTAATTCTCCAAAAGAAGGGGAAGGCGGCTTTTGTCCTGCTTGCCCTCTACAATAAAGACAAAACCTACATTGAGAAGGTCCACGGCGCTGTAACCTAAGTCATCCAGGATTTCGTCGATATCCACGTGTTTTCTCACAAGAGAGTGGCCGTCTGTACCGGCTTGTACCTGGCAAAGCTGCCGGCTCCCGAAATTAGCGATCATATTGGGGGAATGGGTAGTAAAGATCACCTGATTTTTCTTGGAGAGCCGGTAAAGAATCTCGCCGGCTGTCTTTTGCATGGAGGGATGGAGAAACAGTTCAGGATATTCCACCATAATAATACTGGAGATGCGGTTCTCGTCTTCTACATAGGTCTCTAAAAGGGACAGCATATAGATGCTTTTCATGCCGTTGCCCAGCTGGTCGACAGGGCTTCTTTGATGACCTTTGGCCTGCCGGACTGTGGCATCAATGTGAAAGAGCTCGCTGCGGTTGCAGGTCAGGGTATAGGAAAGCTCTTCGGTTCCGCCATTTTTGTGATAGTTTTCATTGATTCTCTGGGAAAAGCTGTTGAGATTCAGCTGATACATTTTATATTCCAAGAGCTTGGCAGTCTCACATACCTGAAGGTCCTGAGGCCGTTTTTGGTTGATCAGGCCTAAGCAGGAAAAACACTGGCTGCATACCTTGGCCGAATCAAACATACATACATCCGAGCGGAGGTTCACTAACTGCCTGTTTTCCTGGAACATGAAAAGATCTTCCTGAAGAAGCCTGACATCCCGTTCCGTACTGATAAAGTAAAGTCTGGGAAGAATCTCAGGAATATAGCGATTGTGCTTGGAAAAGCCGTCATGGTAGCGGATCTCACGGTGATAGTTGATGATACAGGAGAAAGACAGCCGTCCGTCGCAAAAGGAGGGAAGTTTGGCGCAGAAATCACGAAGCCATACGTCGTAGCGTCTGTACTGGCTTACAAGGCGGTGGCTGTGGAACAGGCGCAGATCTTCTGTGCTGATCTCCAAAATCATGGAAATCTCCATATTCTGTTTTTTTTCGTTAAAGTCAAAATCCTTCACCTCATAATCTCCCAGGGCAGCCCGAAGGGCGTTGAGAATCTGGGTTTTGCCTGTATTATTCTTGCCTACCAGGATTAAAGCCTTCTCAATATCCGGGATTTTTAAACTGCTGATTGATTTGAAATTCTGAATATGCAGGTCAGATATGCGCATAATGTACTCCTTTCAGGCAGCGGCAGGTTCTGTCTGTAGTATAGCAGAAAAAAGATTAGGCTTCTATATGATTTTTAGGGAATCAAAAGGGCAGGCTGCATTATGCGGCCTGCCCCTTTGATTTCTTTTGCAGATACGTGCCTTTTAGGAATTCCTTGTTGTGATTGAGGTTGTAATGTGTAATGCAATAGGAATTTCGATATTAATCGTCTTGTTATTTTGTTGTTTGGTTGCGCAGGTTTTCGAAAAAAGCCGTAAAGCAAAAGTGTTTATCATCCGTTCAATAGAATAATGCGGGAAACAGTGTTTTTATTGCACAAAAGAGAAAAAATGCGGTGGAAGATTCTGGGTTGCGGTTTACAGGCAAGAGGATGCCCCTGGGAACCGCTGTCATTTGGGACATGGCGGAGGACTTTTGCAGTAACCTTATTGACAAGAACAGCAAGAATAGGTTACAATCCTAGCAGGAGAAAGGGAGGTGCCTGAGGGATGGGAGAATGGGAAGATATTGTAAAGGAACGTGAGAAACTGGAAGATGAGATTGCACAGTTTCCAGTAGGTTATATTTCTAAAAAAAATATTCACGGAAAGATTCGTTATTATCGTCAGTGGACCGAGAACGGGAAAATTAAGAGTCAATATATTAAGGAAGAAGAGCTGGATGAGATTCAGGATCAGATCAGCAGGCGCAAGGAACTTCAGCAGAGGTTAAAGGAGCTGAACCAGCAGACCAAGGGGACAAGGAAGACTTCCTCCGGTGAGCGGAAGAAGACCGGAGCCGGGCTTTTGTTATCCGGAGCGGACTTTGAGACCAATGTGCTTATAGGGGAAGAACTCCTTGCCATGGCAGGCAATATCCAGAGCCGCAGAAAGAGGGACTGCTATCATCAGCTTTCCGCTTATCTCAAGGGGGAGGGCGGGGAGAGAGTGTGTATTGTGGCCGGTCTTAGAAGAACGGGAAAGACGACTATGATACGCCAGGCTATCCTTGATATGGATGAGGAGGAAGTAAAGAGAGCTGCCTATATCAAAACCACAGCAGCGGACAATATGGAGATTATGAGCCGGGATCTGAAAAGGCTGAATCAGTCAGGATATCGTTATGTATTCATTGATGAAGTTACTCTGATGGATGACTTTATTGATTCGGCGGCTCTGCTTTCTGATATCTATGCAGCCCAGGGGATGCGGATTGTGCTGACAGGGACGGATTCCCTGGCTTTTGGACTTGCCTTAAGGCAGGAACTGTTCGACCGGGCCATTACGGTACGGACTACATTTATACCATTCCGGGAATACAGCCGGCTTTTGGGTGTGGACAGCATTGACGAATATATCCGCTACGGCGGTACACTGCGGGCAGGAAATCCGGAGAAAGATGAGGAAGGGGCACAGATGGGGCCTAAGGAAACATTTGCCCTGTTCCGTAACAAGGAATCTACAAAAGAATATATTGAAAGCGCCGTGTGCCGCAATATTCAGCGCTCCCTTGGGGCCAGCAAAGACAAAAGCCAGTTTGCCAGTCTGCGGCCGCTGCTGGAAAGCGGGGAGCTGATCCAAGCCGTAAACCAGATTATGGAGGATATGAATTTAAACTTCCTTCTTCTGGCAGCCTCGGAGAATCCTCTTTTTCACGATCTGCGGATTGCGGTGTGGAATCTGCGCAACGAGCGCAGCCGTCTGGAACAGGCACAGGGCATAACGAAAGCCCAGCTGTCCCAGGTGAAAGAAGCTTTGGTGGCCTTGGATCTTATTGTAGAATGTCCGGCGGAGACTGCCCGGTCAGGGGGGGAGACCATTGAGAAGGTAATCTTTACCCAGCCGGGAATTCGATACAGCCAGGTTCAGATGCTGATACAGGATGTATTAAACGGAGACAGGTTCGGGAAGCTGAGTCAGGCCGAGAAAAAGGAGTTTGCGGAACGGATTCTTATAGAAGTAAGGGGACGTATGCTGGAAGAGATGGTTCTTATGGAGACGGAAAAGTCCCTTTCCAGCCGTTATCAGGTATTTAAGATGCAGATGGCCATAGGGGAATTCGATATGGTGGTCTATGATACGGAACAAAATAATTGTTCCATATGTGAAGTGCGGGGCAGCGGTCAGCTGGCGAAAAGCAAGTTCCGCCGTGTGCCTGATGCGGAGAAATACCGTCAGATCGAACGGCGGTTCGGGCCTATTACAGAGAGGATTACTCTGTGCCGTGACCCGGAAGTCCTGGCGGCAAGCGGCGGAGCAGGGAAGTACTGCCGCATTGAAGAGTATCTGAAGAACCTTTCTTAATCCAATATACAGACAGCGGAGGCATAACATGTCAATCCTAAACCAACTGAAAAAAGATCAGGTCTTTACCAGCTCGGAGATGGAGGTAGTGAATTATATTCTGGCCCATCCCAGGACAGCTGTAAAGGCTACCATTAGGGAACTGGCGGAACTGACCTACTCTTCTCCGTCCACCATTGGAAGGATATGCAAGAAAGTAGGGGCAGAAGGATTTACAGAGTTAAAGATCAAACTGGCGACAGAACTTGACAGAGTAGCAGCAGGCGCTCATACGGTAGATGTGACCATTCCCGTAGGTCCGGCTGATAAGATTGAGGATTTTCCCAGAATCTTTTTTAATCTTCATTATCAGGCTTTGTCTGATGCCTATCACACCATTGATATTAAAGTGGTGAAACGGGTGGCTGATGTGCTGTATTGGGCGGAGTCATCTTATATTTTGGGCTTTCAGCAGTCCCAGATTCTGGCCATGGACTTTTTGTGCAAGACGGCAAAACTTGGTCTTCCCTTTTTTAACCCATCTATGAACGGATTTAACAACAACCTCTACAAAAGAAAAAACTGCAAAAAAACAGCGGCGCTGATTATTTCCCAATATGCGGACAGTTCCAGGGTTAATCAATGGGTCGACGAGTTAAAAGAGACAAAAAGCGAAATATGCCTGATTACGGCAAACAGCAAAAGCCTGAATATCAATCGGGTCCATCATGTGATTCTTGTGGAAAACGGGGAAGCGGAGTCCGCGAAAATCGGTAATTTTGCATCCAGGACAGCTATGTCCTATGCTTTGGATATTATTTATATGATTTTATTTATGAAAGATTATGAAGAGAATGTGAATAATATGCAGAAGCGGGCGGATAAGAAAGGAAGTAACGGTTAAGGGCTGCCAAAGCTGTTGCGGAGAGAGACCAGAATGGTAAATTGTGCCTGAAACAACCCTTGATTTTTTGAAAAGTTAGGGAAATAATACCGCATTGGGTGAGAAATATTGTCAAAAAGACATAAAAATTTTATAATTAAGACACTCAATACCTAACAGAAAGTCAGGAGGATGCACAATGAAAAAGCGATTATGTAAAGAGGCTGTGGATATGAACGGAAGAAAGGAAGGTGAGGCAAGATGGTAGAGAAACTGATGAATGGAATGCTGATCTTTGCAGCAAAGTTATCTGGCCAGAGACATTTGGGAGCAATCAGAAACGCTTTTACATCTTTGCTTCCGGTAGTTGTTACCGGTGCATTTTGTACCTTGATTTCTAACGTTGTATGTAATGTGAGACCGGGTTATGTAAGCTTGGCCAATGTTCCGGGCATGAGCTGGCTGGCGGAACTGACTCCGATCTTTACGGCTGCTAACTACGGCACCATGAACTTTATCAGTATCGGAATTATTATACTGATTGCATTAGGACTGGCAGAGAGCTACGGGATCAATGATCTTACGGTCGCACCGGTTGCTTTGGGCTCCTATATTTCTCTGTGTCTTACAACAGCCACAGTAAATTGTGATGTATCAGAAGGCGTTGTACATGAGGTTGCCAATGTGCTGGCAGCAAACTTTACAGATGCCAAGGGATTGTTCGTAGGTCTCATTACGGCTCTGTGCGCTACAGAGATCTACTGCAAACTGATCAAGAGCGGAAAACTGGAAGTCAGACTTCCTGAGAGTGTGCCCACCAATGTGGCCCGTTCCTTTACAATCTTATTCCCGGCAGCAGTAACGATTCTTACCATATCTGTAATCGGTTTTGTTTTCGAGAAGATTACAGGCATGAGCGTATTTAACGCAATTACTACATTTATCCAGAAACCACTTATGAACATACTGACCGGACTTCCGGGATATCTGTTCCTGATCTTTATGACTACAGTACTGTGGGTATTCGGTATTCACGGCACTCAGACCCTTGGAGCCGTATATTCTCCTATTCTTCTGTCTGCTTATGCTGAGAATGAGGCGGCTTACGCGGCAGGTACGGCAATTCCCAATATCATTTGTTCTCCGTTCTTGTCCTGCTTCTCCATTATTACCGGAGCAGGTATTACCGGCGGACTGCTGATTGCCATTATGCTGTTCTCTAAGAGAGATGATTACAGAGCCATCGCCCGTATCGCTCTTCCCTGTGCTATATTTAACATTAACGAGCCGGTTACCTTTGGTCTTCCCATTGTGTTGAACCCGATTCTGGCAATTCCCTTTATGATTGCGCCGGCAGTATCCGCAACTTTTGCTTATTTTATGACATCCATTGGTTTCTGCGGACGAATGGTAGTGAACTCTCCATGGACTACACCGCCGGTACTTATGGCATTCCTGTCCTCAGGCGGATCTGTGGGGGCTGCCATTACACAGCTTTTATGTATTCTTTTAGCCGCAGTGGTGTATACACCGTTTGTACTGGTTGCAAATCATCAGAAACCGGTTGAAGAGTAATATTTTCCATAACTGCAAAGACAGGCTGGTATCAGTGGGATACCGGCTTGTTTTTTTCCATGATTTGTAAAAATAAAACCTTAAGACTGGATTCCCCTTTGCATCCGTGCTATACTGGAGCATAAGAATGAAGGAGGAAAAGAGATGGAGAGAATGCGGAGGCTGCGGGTAAGTCCCGCCATGCGGAGCCTGGTGAGGGAGAATCATGTGCGGGTGGATGAACTGATTTATCCGATTTTTGTCATTGAAGGGAACCATATCTGTAATCCTGTAGATTCCATGCCCGGAATCTGCCAGTATTCCATAGACCGCCTGGGCGAAGAACTGGACCGGGTCCTGGAAGCAGGCATTACCGGCATCCTGCTGTTTGGAATTCCGGCCCATAAAGACGAGGTGGGAAGCGGGGCCTATGACGATCACGGGATTGTCCAGGAGGCCATCCGTTTTATGAAGTCAGCGGAAAAATACAGGGGGCTGATTGTTATTGCGGATGTATGTCTCTGTGAGTATACGTCCCACGGACACTGCGGGCTGATTCGCGACGGCATTATCTTAAATGACGAGACGCTGCCCCTTTTGGCAAAGACAGCCGTAAGCTATGCCGCGGCGGGGGCGGATATTATAGCGCCCAGCGACATGATGGACGGACGGGTAGGGGCTATTCGGGAAGCTTTGGATGAGGCAGGGTTTTTACAGATTCCCATTATGGCGTACAGCGCCAAGTTCGCCTCTTCTTTTTACGGGCCTTTCCGGGATGCGGCCCACTCGGCGCCGGGGTTTGGGGACAGGAAGACTTACCAGATGGATCCGGCCAATGGGCGGGAGGCTATGCGGGAGGTTGAGGCGGATCTTTTGGAGGGGGCGGACATCATTATCGCCAAACCGGCTATGGCCTATATGGATGTGATCAGAGATATTTCGGCTGATTATAATGTGCCCATTGCCGCCTACAACGTAAGCGGGGAATATTCCATGGTGAAGGCTGCCGCCGCCAATGGCTGGATTGATGAGAGGAAGATTGTCATGGAGATTTTAACCGGCTTGAAGCGGGCAGGGGCGAAGATGATCATCACTTATCATGCCCTGGATGCGGCAGGATGGATAAAAGAAGGGGAATAAGGGACATGGATACCAGATCAAAGGAATTATTTGAAGAGGCGAAGAGGCATATTCCGGGAGGAGTCAACAGTCCTGTCCGGGCCTTCGGCGCAGTGGGCAGGACCCCAAGGTTTATTGCCTCCGCCCATGGCAGCAGAATCGTGGATGTGGACGGCAATGAGATGATAGACTATGTCTGCTCCTGGGGGCCTGGGATTTTGGGCCATGCACACCCCAGGGTGATCGAGAAAGTAACGGAGGCCTGCAGGGCCGGACTGACTTTCGGTGCGCCTACGGAGAGGGAAGTGCGTTTGGCACAGCTCATCGCCAAACTGGTGCCTTCTATGGAAGTGAGCCGGCTGGTAAGCTCCGGCACAGAGGCTGTCATGAGTGCCGTCCGGGTGGCCAGGGGATTTACAGGAAGAGATAAAATCGTGAAATTCAAGGGCTGTTACCACGGCCATTCCGACGGGCTTTTGGTAAAGGCCGGTTCCGGGGCACTGACCTCATCCGTGCCGGATTCCGCCGGTGTTCCGGCTGATTATACAAAGAATACCTTAGTTGCCCTATACAATGACTGCTCTTCTGTGGAAGCTCTGTTTGAGGCCAATGGGAAGGATATTGCAGCGGTGATTGTGGAACCTGTGGCGGCTAATATGGGAGTGGTGCCGCCTGCACCGGGTTTTCTTGAATTTTTGCGGGAGATTACCGAAAGGAACGAGGCCCTTCTGATCTTTGACGAGGTAATCACTGGCTTCCGCCTGGCTCTTGGCGGGGCCCAGGAATATTATCATGTGACACCGGACATTACCACCTTGGGAAAGATCGTAGGCGGAGGAATGCCCATAGGCGCTTACGGTGGGAGGAGGGAGATTATGGATATGGTCTCCCCTGTGGGGCCTGTGTATCAGGCCGGAACATTGTCAGGCAATCCGGCAGCTGCGGCAGCAGGGCTTGAGACCCTTAGGATACTTAAGGAGGATCCGGAGATTTACGGCAGGCTGGAAAGAAAAGCAAAAATCATTGCGGATACGGTGAGAAGCGTCTCCGGCGGGACTGCGCAGGTCAACCAGGTCGGCTCTCTGCTCAGCATCTTTTTTACAGACCGGGAGGTAAGGGATTACGAGAGCGCTTTATCCTCTGATACGGCCCGGTACAGCCGATACTTCGGCAGGGTATTGGATCAGGGGATCTATGTGGCCCCTTCCCAGTTTGAGGCTATGTTTGTGTCAGATGCCCACACGGATGAGGATATTGAGGTTACCTGCCGGGTATTGAGAAATTGTCTGTCCCATTTACTTTCATAAAACAGCACAGAGAAAAAGAGCAGGCATATGCAGAAATACATATCCTGCTCTCTTTTAATATAAAAACCATAACCTGTAAGTGTTATCCCTTAATACCGCTGGTAGATATTCCCTGGACATAGTATTTTTGAAGAAATAAAAACAGAACAATCATAGGCAGAGAGGCAATGGCTAAGGCTGCCATAATTGGTCCGTAATATACAGGGGGTTCGGTAAAAAAAGTCTGAATTCCAAGCTGGACCGTTCGTTTATCTGCATCGGTGATTACCAGAAGAGGCCACATAAAGTCAGACCAGTAGGCTACATAATCCAGAATAAATACAGTGGCGAACACTGGTTTTGAGATAGGGATAATGACCTTTATAAAAGTGGTGAATGGATTGGCCCCATCCATCTGAGCAGCCTCAATGAGATCATCAGGAACATCAAGGAAGAACTGCCGAAAGAGATAGACATCAAAGCATTTTACAATAAACGGAATGATGAGGGCCAGATAAGAATCAATCCATCTAAAACGATTTACAATATAAAACAGTGATAACAGAATACTTTCCAGGGGCAGAACTAACAGGGCAAGAACTACACTGAGAATCAGGTTTTTTCCTTTAAAGTTAAATTTCGCTAAAGCATAACCAAAAGCCGAGTTAATTAATAGGCTTAGGAGGACAAGTACTGATACATAAAAAATACTGTTACCTATGTATTTAGGCATGCTGCTGCGAAGAAAGACAGTTCTGAAATTGTCCAGAGTAGCCTCAGCAGGAAGGAATGCGGCCAGCCCCTTGGACATATCAGAAAATATTCGATTTTCTGGTTTAAAAGCAGAAACAACCATCCAAATCAAAGGGGACAGATAGAGAAGTCCCAATATCAGGTTGACAATATACAGGAGTAGAACCGTTCTTTTCTTTTTCATATGGACACCTCGTTATCTTGCTTTCATAATCTTTTTAATTCCTGTGGAGATTCCTACTACAACTACAAAAAAAATGACTGAGACGGCGGAAGCATATCCCATATTGCGATATTGGAAGCCTTGGCGGTATAGATAGTAGGTAAGAGTCATGGTAGATTCCTTAGGACCGCCGTTGGTCATGATATAAGGCTGAGTGAACAGCTTCATAGCAGATATAGTGGTCATCATGACTACAAAAACCAGCACGTTTTTAATACCCGGAACAGTGATGTACACAAATTTCTTAATAGCTCCCGCGCCATCAATGGAAGCGGCTTCGTACAGGTCTTCAGGAATGGCCTGAAGACCGGCTAACAAAATCATCATCTGGTAACCTGCGCCATGCCATCCGGACATAAATATGATGGAATTCATGGCTGTATCTGCGCTTCGCAGGAAATCACAGGAAGGCAGTCCTGCTTTTGCAAAAACAGCATTCAAAAGTCCCTGGGTAGGATTAGGGTTATAGATAAATGTCCATAAAATAGCGATAACGCTCATGGAGGTTACAAGGGGCGAGAAATAGGCAGAACGAAATATGCCGATTCCTTTCACATTTTCCCTGACAAGGAGAGCAAGGCCGAAGGCCAGTCCTACCTGATAAGGAACTACAATGACTGCAAAGTAAAACGTATTTTTCATTGCCTTTAAAAAACTTGTATCTTTGAAAAGGCGGATATAGTTATCTGCGCCGATAAAGGACGCATCTTGAGGTCTCAGAAGATTAAAGTCCATAAAGCTGAAGCAGAAAGCCAGAATGGCGGCAAGGACCGTAAACATCAAAAGCAGAATAAGGCCGGGAAAAATAAAAAACCAGGCATAATGTTGTTTTCGTCTCATATTGGTCACCTTTCAGGATAGATTTTTTACCAGATTGATGCAACCTGGCGCTGGATGATAAGTTCAAAATTATGTTTGATGGAGACCGGCTCCAGTCTGGCATCACTTATATAGTATCTTTTGGTACAAACCTGCTGCCCGTCATTAATAAATAGTTCTATCAGGGAGCGATCTACAAATACTTCCAGACAGTCTACAGGAGAAAGAGCAGAGAAGGTACAGCGAAACGGCAGAAACCATGAACGATGGTTATCTCCTGAGAGTTCAAGGTTCACAGAGGTTCCATGGATTCTGAGAGCAACACGGCAGCCATTTCCGGATACTAGAAAAAGTTCGGTATCGCAGTCAGAACGCGTTCCTTTAAGTTTCAGGTAATAAGGTCCTGATGTTTGTCTTGGAGAGAACAGACTGGTGATTTCAGGACATACAGATGTCAGAAGCTGTCCGTTTTTAATAGAAAGCAGACGGGGAAGGCTTAAGGTGCCATTGGAACCGCCAGGTTCTTCTGCATGCATTTGGGGCACACAGCAATTCCAGCCAAAGCAAATGCGCCTTCCCTGGTATTCAAAGGTTTGGGGGGCATAAAAATCCTTGCCGTAATCAAGGAAGCCTTCTTGGACAGGAGTAAAGCAGCCATTTTCATAGGTCCCTATGTAATATTTTGTATCTCTGGCATCCGTTCTGCTTGTGTCTGCATAAATATAGCCGGCGATCAATACATAAGCTCCGTCCAGAAAAAAGAAATCGGGACATTCCAATACTCCGTAGATGGGATTTTGCTCCTGAAATAAGATTCCATCATAAGTCCAGTTTTTCAGATCGGAGGATATATATTTTACTGCCGAGGGTTTTCCAAAGCAGGAACCGCCCAATACCATAAGCCATGTACCTTGGATAAAAGATATCTTGGGGTCTCGAAAATCATATAAAATCCCTTTTGGGGTATTCCAAATACAGACTTCTTCATGAGAGAAAGAGATACCATCTTCACTGGATTTCGTTACCTGCCACTGGCGCTGCCAGGTCCTGTCCGTTTTGCCGAAATGTCTGGTATAGAACAATCGTAAGGATTCTTCATCTGCAACGGCACATCCTGAAAAAGCTCCGCCCCGATAACCCTGGCATCCGTTGAGTTCGATTTGCGGGTAGGATGTTATCGGCAGATGGCGCCAATGGACTAAATCCTGGCTGACTGCATGGCCCCAGTGCATATTACCCCACACTTGGCTGTTGGGATTGTACTGATAAAATACATGATAGTATCCGCCGAACCAACAGAGTCCATTGGGGTCATTCATCCAGTTTTTGTAAGGAGAGAAGTGAAAATGGTTTCGATAAATCTGGGTGAATGAATCTTTTAAGTTAGATGGAGCGTAAAGGAGAAGTGTCTCTTGAAATTCTATAAATGATACGCCTTCTTCCAGTACACTATGAGGATTATAACAATATGCCAGAGTTATGGACAGTCCCTGGATTTCTATGGTATATAATGTATTTTTTTCCAAAGTAAAAAATATGGTTTCGTAATCGTCAAATTTATAAAAGGCTTCTTCCCAGAGTTCCTGACCCTTCCAAAGAGTTATGGAGCCGAAAGGTGAGGACTGGCGTTTGGCTGTAATGTGAAGCTGTGTAAAAAGTGAAGAAAAAAACGGATAATTCATAGTGGCGGGACTCCTTTTTAAAAGGCAGGCGTTACAGTCGGTAGCACCTGCCAGGATACATGGCTATTTCATGGAACTTTGAAATCTTGCATATTCTTCGTCTATATAGATGGCGAGAGCATCTAAAGACTCTTTTGGGTCAGAACCTGTGAAAATATCCAGCATGGTTTCTGCGAATTTCGAAGAAAGAACGGTATATACAGGTGTTTTAGGTCTTGGAATGGCGGCTTCAAACAATTGTTCTTTTGCCATATTGTAAGGATATTCATCCCACAGAGAGTTATTTTCATATGCAGATTTTCTTGCCGGAGGATATCCGCCCAGGTCTCCGTAGAGACGGGTGGAGTCGGAGTTGGTCATAAATTCCAGGGCAACATAAGCGGAATCAGGATCTTTGCAGTCTTTTGAAATCCCTAAAGTCCAGCTTCCGCAGTTGGAAACCATATGGTCACCGGCTTTAGGAAGATAAGTAGCCCCCCAGTTCAGATCGGGAAAATCCTTAAACTGTTTGATAACTCCTGTATTTCCCGCGATCCACATGGCGGCCTTTCCGTCCTGGTATTCTGTAGGAGTTGGATCAATGTTAGCCAGTTTTTCAGTGAAAAATCTTTGGAGAACAGAAGCGGTTTCTACACTGGCCGGGCTGTTGACATATCCCTCTGCTTTTGAACCGTCTTCACTGAGGAGCGGGGCATCGGCTGAATAGAAGAAAGGAGACAGGCCATAGATTAACCCTTCGCCTTTATCCATAATAATCTTGATACCAGCCACCTCAGGAGTTGCCACTTCTTTAGCCATCTCGTATACCTCATCTAAGGTGTAGGCATCATCCGGATTTTCAGGGATTCGAAAACCATGTTCCTCAAAAATAGTTTTATCATAGTAAAAAAGGCTGACAGCTTCATTGATACTGACGGCATAAATCTGATTTTGATAGGTATTCTGTAATAAGGATGAGGGAAGCATATCTTCTTTGCTTTCATCAGAGATATAATCAGTAATGGGGATAATGATCCCATTAGCAGCATAATTGGAGAGATTCGGTCCATCCAGAGCCAAGAGATCCGGAAGGATTCCGGCGGAGGCGGCCGAGTTTACTTTATCCTCGTAGGCATAAGAGGAACCGCGGGGGATAAATTCAATATTTAAGTGATATTGTCCTTCATAGGTTTTGTTAAAATCTGCCACCCGCTGTTCTATGGCTGGAATCATAGCCCGATTTTCCTGATACCACATGGTCAGCTCTTTCACGCTTTTAGAGTTATCTTTCGCGGATTCCGAGGATGGAGTGCTGCCGGAACCACATCCTAAGAGGGATAAAGCCATAGAAGCTGCCAGAGCAAATGATAAAGCAGATTTCCGTTTTTTCATAATCATATACCTTCCTTTTCTTTTGGTGTTGTTGATAATTTTATCCTATCATTCCCATGATTCCGTAACAATATGAGTTTTTTGACTTTATAGCGACTGTTATGACATGTTGTAATTTGGCGCATCATTTTCGAAAAATATGTGGTAATATTTTTACAAATACAATGAGAGAGGGAGTTTAATTTCCATGAGACATCGAAAGATCAAGGATCAGCTGCTTATTTATTTTCTCCTGTTTACTGCTTTGCCTTTGACGATTGTATCCTTCTGGTGCTTCATACTGGCATCACGGATTATTAACGAAAAGTCGGATTCCTACGCTAAAGAGTCTATCAGGTCTCTTTCGGACAACATGGACCAGCTTTTGCTTCAGATAGAAACCATGTCACTGTCAGTCGCTTACAACAATTATGTTCAGGATATTTTGGAGAAAGCTAATACCGGGAAAGAGATTACCAGACTGGACAGATTTCAGCTGGAAAAAAATATTATTCTGACTTATGACTATGGTTCCATGAGAGATATTGCTATCCGCCATGGAGACCGCATATACAGGGTGCCTGGAAATGCAGAAGGAATTCCAAAAGACTATTATTCCCCTATTGCTGACAGTATACCGTCTTATAATGTGGTGTGGAATCATCAGCCTGAGAAAGGGGTGATTCAGCTGGCGCGAAAAATTAAGAGTACAAAAGATTTTCGAACCCTGGGAATTCTCTATATCTCTGTATACAGCGGCTATATTGATAAGATGGTAAAGAATATTAATTTCGACCAAAAAGGGTTTGTGCTGGTATTAGATGAGAAGTATGTTCCTATCAACGTAAAAGATGTTGATCCTGCATATCTGGCTGGTATTGGAGAACAGATGAAGGGGGAGTCAGGAAGCTTTAACCGCAGGCTGGAAAATGTAACCTACCGTTATTTTTATACAACGTCAGAGAAAACGGGATGGAAATCTGTGGGAGTGATTTCTGTATCCGATTTGCACGGACAAGTAATCCGGCTGGGCAGTTCTGTGATGGCTTGTATTTTTCTGGTGTCTTTCGCAGCTGTTTTTTTATCATCATGGCTGGCGCGTTCGTTTTCCGCAAAGATTCATACAGTAACCGATGCCATGCAGAAAGCTTCAGAAAGAGATTTTTCTATTCAGCTGGCAGAGGGCATTTCCCAAAATGAGTTTAATGATCTGAATGTAGGATTTAACAGAATGATACAGAAGATCAACTCCCTGATTCAAACAGTATATCAGGCAGAGCTATTGAAAAAAGAAGCAGAGTATGCAGCATTGCAGGCCCAGATTAATCCTCATTTTCTATATAATACATTGGATACGATTTGTTGGCAGGCAAAACTTAAAAATAATGAAGACATATTTGAGACAACCTATTCATTGTCCCGTCTTCTGAGAGCGTCTATGGGCAATAAGGATCCATTTGTGACAGTGAAGCAGGAACTGGACTACGTACACGATTATATCAGAATTCAAAAAGCGCGTTATCGTCAGCGAATCAGTGCTTCAGTGAAGGTAGAAAAGGAAGTGGAGTCTGTAAAGATTCCGAAACTGATTCTTCAGCCCATTGTAGAAAATGCTTTTGTTCATGGCCTGGAAGAAAAGGGGGAGAGCGGGGTACTGAGCGTTAGAGGCATATTAAATCAGGAAGAGGAAACAGTCACGTTTGTCATAAAAGATGATGGGGTAGGAATGACATTGGAACAGATAGAATCGGTATTTTCACAAAAGGAGAAAGGATTTGGTTTGCACAGTGTTCATAAGAGGATTCAGATTCTTTATGGGGAAGCTTATGGGCTGAAAATATTGTCTGAACCGGGCAGAGGGACTACGGTTATCTTAAGAGTTCCTATAGAGGAGAGACAGAGAGAATGAGAGAACAGATGGAAGGGGGAATGCAGGATGTATAAAGTGATCGTAGCAGATGATGAGCCTATTGTTTTAGAAAGTCTCAGAACTTTTCCATGGAAGGACAGGGGCTGCCAGGTGGTTGTCTGGGTAGATAATGGTGTGGAGGCATTAAAACAGGCAGAGAGACACAAACCGGATATTATTATCAGCGACATACGGATGCCCAAAATGAACGGACTGGATTTTTCTAAAGCTGTCCGGGAACAAATGCCGGATACGGAGATCATTCTTCTTACAGGATATGCCGAGTTTGAATATGCAAAAGAGGCTATGTCTATGGGGATTCGAGAGTATCTCCTAAAGCCTTTTCGGTTTGAGGATGTTGAAGAGACGCTCAAATCCTGTATCAGTCAGCTGGAAAGGAAACGGGAGAATCAAAAAAGGACTCGTCAGATAGAAAAGAAGTTAAAAGAGCTATCGCCTATGCTGGCTTCCCAGGTATATCAGGATCTTCTGGAAGGGAAAATAAGTGATTATTCGGATAAACTTGAAGCATGCAACATCCGGGAGGCAAAGTATGTGGTTATATCATCACAGAGAGATTTGAAAGAAAATGGGGCTTTGGATATTATCTTGTATGACTTGATCCGGGAATTGGTCCAGGGGATGGAACGAGAATTTTACCTTGCCCGGGGAATTGACATTATCAGCTGCATTTTATGTTTTGACAGGAAACATGACGACAGGTTTTGTGAGCAGGCAGCTTTGAATTTTTGCCGTATGCTTCAGAAATCCGTGTTTGAAAAATTAGGTTTTGGGATATCCATGGGAGTAAGTATGCCGGACAGTGATATTTATATGCTCCACCAGCTGAAAAAACAGTCTGTACAGGCTTTGAATTATCGGCAGGAGTTCGGAGACTCATTTATTATGCTTTATTCGGATATACAGAAAGATATTGATCACGGAATTTTCAATCAGACTATTTATGAAAAAAAAATTCAGAAATGTGTAATCCAAAATCAGAGAAGTCAGTTGGAAGAGGTTTATGATGCTATGATAGAGGAACTTCTGAAAGCAGCTCAGGGAGATTTTGGATATGTGAAAAAGACTCTGATTAATCTGGTGGTTCTCACATTCCGCTTTGCAGAGGGTAACAGAGGAAAGGGAAAGGATACTTATGATCAAATCGAAATGTTATTTCAATGTGAAAGCATAGAGAAACTCTGCTCAAACAGTAAAGTTCTCTTGTGCAGTTTAACGATTCCTGAACCCATATCTTTTGGAAGCGGAATCGCCGGACGGGCCAAAGAATATATCTGCAGCCATTTGCAGGAAGATATTTCTTTAGAGCAACTTGCTCAAAACCTGAATTATAGTACTGCTTACCTGTCACGTCTGATCAAAAAAGAAACAGGGAGTACATTCAGTGAACTTCTCCAGGAATTACGTATCCAAAAAGCGAAAGACCTGCTGAGAAAGTCGGAGGTTAAGATAAATAGTGTAGCTGTACAGACAGGATACAGCGATATCAGTTACTTTATTTCCGTATTCAAGAAAAAGACGGGAGTGACGCCTAACGAATATAGAAGCCTTTCAAAACTTGAAGAGTTATAGTTTACGGATGAACTGCGGCAGAAGTCAAAAAACCGCCTGCCTGCCCGGTGTTAAATAATCCGGCATGGAAGCAACGAGTCCGGCAAAATCTTTCATCTGGGAGGTCATAGGGCGGCACTGGCTGCGGCATAAGTAAAAATAGCGTTTCATGGATATGCCTTCTAAGGGACAGACAATGATATCTCCTGACTCTGCATATTCTGTGACACAGCGTTGGGACAGCACAGCAAGCCCCAGGTTGTGACGGACTGCGTCTATGATGGCGGAGCGCCCGCTGCATTCCCATTTAGCCAAAAAAGGGATGTGGTGGGTCATCATGATATTTTCAAAAATAGCTCTGGTGCCGCTGCCTTTCTCCCTCATAATAAAGTCCTGATGACGCAGATCTTCCACAGTGATGGAAGTTCTGTGGGCAAACGGGTGTTTTCTGCCACAGATTAAGCACAGAGAATCTTCAAAGACGGGTTCGGTCAGGAGTTCCTGCCGGACAATAATGCCTTCCACCAGTGAGATATCCAGTTCATTATGAATCATCTGATATTCAATAATTTTTGTATTGTCCACAGATACGGTAACATCAATATCCGGGAATTCCCGGTTCAGTTTTTCCACCAGGGCTGCCATCAGGGTATTGCCGATAGTAAGGGTAGCGCCGATTCGAAGAGGGCGGTGAGCATGGATATTTTCCATAGCCTGTTCCAAATGGTTATAGATGGCCACGATCTCCCTGGCATTATCCAAAAGCAGCAGCCCTGCCTGGGTAATCTTAAGATTTCGGGAAGAGCGTTCAAAAAGCTGAACATGGTACTCATCTTCCAAGTCTGAGATAATCTGGCTGACCGTAGGCTGGGATATGTAGAGATGCTTTGCCGCCACGTTCATCTTCTTGTATTCTGCAACTGCAATAAAAGTCTTAAGCTGTTTCAAAGTCGCCATATCAGTTCCCTCCAAAGGATATAATAAAAGCAGACAATTTTGAGATAATCCGCTTTATATAGGAAAAATCCTATAATCCTATTTAGATTTTACTATTTTACCTTCCTTCTGGCAAGTGCTATGATAGAATTTATCAAGAACGCAAGATGCTTCTTGTTCGGCTTAAGTCAGACAAGAAGATGCCCCTTCCGTGAACAGTAGCTGTGATATGGAAAAGTTCAGGCGGGAAAGAAAATGCTAAAGTCCAGCTAAGAAATGTCAATAGGTAAAATGAAAAATGTTTAAAAAGTTTTTTTCAAGCAGTTGATGTAAAAAAGGGTAACTTTAATAAGCCCACCCCTATGGAAATTTTCAAAA
>CAJSZV010000017.1 GCA_910574345.1 Clostridiaceae bacterium
AATAACTTCTGATGGAAGGGGAACCCTCCTTCAGTTATTCATCAGATATGACCTTGTAACTTATTAACTTTATAGCTCTTGTGGCTATATCATTATTATACTAGGAGGTATATTTCCTGTGGAAATGTCGAGAATGATAGGTTCGGCATTTACTATCCGGAATGCATCAGACTATGATGATATGTTTCTCGCAAGCAGGGAAGATACAGAGGAGCAAATTGCGAATGCAGAGTATGTGTATCGTGAGATTAGTGCCTATATCAGAAAGATAATCGGGAGTATGTAGGAAAAAGGGAGTTTCGTATGGAGTGGGAAGATGGAAAAACAAGGTGCAGGTGGGCCAATCCGAAGAATGAGCGGTATATCCGCTACCATGACGAGGAGTGGGGTGTTCCGGTATATGATGATCACAAGCTTTTTGAGATGCTGATACTGGAATCCTTCCAGGCCGGCTTGTCATGGGAATGTGTGCTCAATAAGCAGGAGGCTTTTCGGAAGGCCTTTGACGACTTTGATTTAGAAAAGGTCTGTGGCTATGATGAGGAGAAGATGATAAAACTAAAAGAGAATCCAGGAATCATCCGCAATCAGTTAAAGATCCGGGCGGCAGTAAATAACGCGAAGATTTTTCGGGAGATTCAGAAGGAGTACGGCAGTTTTTCCGAGTATGTGTGGCATTGGACCGAGGGCAAGGTGGTTTACGAGAGGGGAGAAAGTCGGTCTGAGCTTTCCGATAAGATGTCGGAGGATCTGAAAAAGAGGGGCATGAAGTTTGTGGGGACAACCATTATCTATGCATATCTCCAGGCAGTGGGTGTGATCTATTCTCATGACGAGGGGTGTTTTTTGGAGAGGAAGGAGACATGATGACACACCCACCCCAACAAGTAAAAACCTTCAAAGAAAACCTAAAACGAACCTTCCTCACCCACTCCCTGGTGCCGGTGTTTGAGCTGATGATCCTGGTGTTTGTCATCATCCTGGCAGTGGGTGGGTATTTTATTGCTGACAAAAATCAGGAGACAGGGAGGGCTGTAGCCGGAATTATGGGGGACACCATTGCACGGTATGAGCTGTTTCTGGAAGAATTGTGTGAGATTCCGAACCTGGTGGATCCTATGACTTCTCTCACCAAGCGGCAGAGAATGGTCAGTATGCTTTATCGGTGTTCTGTGGAGTGCGGGTATGACGCAGAGCTTTATATTCTGGATGAGGAGGCCAATGTGTGCCTCAGCACCAATGAGGCCGTGTCGGGGAATTTGAGGGGGGAGAAGGAGAAGAAGTGGAAGATTCTTAAAAAGCTGGAGGAGAAGGAAGCTTCCGACATCTGTTTTTTTGTCAATTCCGTGGGCAGTGACCGGAAACTCTACATAGGAAGGAAAGCCGGGAGAGAGGGGGAGCAAAAGGGGTATGTGGTTCTGACTCTGGATTCCGGGGAATTTCTGGAGCTTTTGTCAGGGCATACCCAGAGAAATGTGGTGATTGACGAAGACGGCTGGGTCTTTGCCTCGGACAGCTATAATTTTACAGATGCCGTAGGCCGCCTTGACAGGGAGCTGCCGGACAGGGAAGGGTTCTTTACGTTTGGAGGAGGCTTTTATTATCTTACCAGAAGCAGAGTGGGGCCGGGAGTCTTTACGGTGTGTACGGTGACGGATTTTTCGGATTCCGTGACGATTCTCACCTCCGTGTTTCTCACGGCGCTTTTGGTGCTTGCCGTAGTGTTTGTTCTGGCGGTCATGAGCGCGGAGCGCATGGCTTCCCGAAGCACGGCGGATATTATCACCATGAACGAGGCTTTAAAGCAGGTGGTAGGAGGGAACCTGGACGCTTATCTGGATATCAGGAGCAGTACGGAGTTTGAGAACATCGGGGCCTGCTACAATGAGATGTTAGACAGCCTAAAGCACCAGATTGCCGCCAACAGAGAGCTGGCGGAGACTGTGGCCTATGCCCAGGTGAAGCAGCTGGAATCCCAGTTTAATTCCCATTTTCTCTTTAATACTCTGGACAATATCCGGTTTATGTGCAAGATCGATGGGGACATGGCGGAATTTATGACCTTGTCTTTGTCAGAGCTTCTGCGGTACAATACCAGCAATGCCAATGAGAAGGTGACCGTGGAGGAGGACTTAAAGCATATCGGTACCTATCTGGACATTATAAAGGTACGGTTCGGGGAGCGGTTTGACTATGAGATCCGGGCGGAGGAGGAGATTCTGGAGTGTCTCATGCCAAAGCTTCTTCTGCAGCCGGTTATCGAGAATTCCATTAAATACGGGTTTGGGGACAGGGAGAGCCTGTCTCTGCGGGTTCACGGATTTTTTGAGGATGGGGTCCTTAGGTTTGTGTGTCAGGACAACGGGGTAGGCATAAGCCCAGAGCTTTTGGAGCGGATCTGCCACAACCTGACCCTTCCGGAAAATGAGAGTCCCCATTTGGGCCTCTATAACGTACACAGGCGTCTCAGACTTGTCTACGGGGAGGAATACGGAATCCAGGTGGAAAGCGGGGATGGGGTAATCGTCAGGGTTTCTCTGCCCTGTGAGAGGGAGTAGAAAGGGACGTATGTACCGGGCGGAATTTGTGCCATGGAGGGAATTTGCTGCCTTAAGGCAGTAAAGGGCTTGCTTGCAGGAAGCCGGAAGGGACGGAGAAATTCCGGGAACAGAAGAGGAGGTGCGGCTATGCTGCGGGTCGTGGTGGTGGAAGATGAATATTATGTGCGCAAGGGCATTATCCAGACCTTTGACTGGAAAAGCTTAGAGTGTGAGATCGTGGGGGAGGCAGCCAACGGACGGGACGGAATCCAGGTTATTGAGGAGTTAAAGCCTGACGTGGTCATTGCGGATATTGAGATGCCTGTGGTGGACGGGATTGAAATGGTGCGGATCTTAAAGAGCAAACAGTGTCAGGCCCAGTTTATCTTTCTTACGGCTCACCAGAAGTTTACCTATGTTCACAGTGCCTTAAAGCTGGAGGCAGCGGATTATCTCTTAAAGCCCTTCCGGTATGACGAGCTGAAGGAGTGCATCCAAAAGGTGAGCCTGAAACTGAAGAAGCCTGTGAAGGAGGAGGGCGGGGCCCTTCTTTTGACGGAGCAGGAGCCTCAGGCGGAGAACGAATACATCAAAAAGGCCATAACCTATGTGAGGGATCACTACCAGGAGGAGATAAAGGTGGGGGACGCGGCGGAATACCTGGGATTTTCCGAGGCCTATTTCTGCCGCCTCTTTAAGAAGGAGACCGGGTATACATTTGGGCAGTATTTAATCAATTATCGGATTCATGTGGCGGCAGGCCTTCTGGCTAACTTCCCCATGAAGGTGGGGGATGCGGCGGCTCAGGTGGGATTTGCCGACAGCAATTATTTCAGTATGACCTTTAAGAAGATTATGGGACTTTCTCCGAGGGAGTATCAGGAGGCGAAGATGGTTTGCAGACTAAATTGACATTGTATACTAATTGTAGTAAAATATAAGAAAATGAAAGAAGGTATTTTTATGGCTGTTACTACACCTACACAAATTAGAATTGAAGAAGGTATAAAGAAACAAGCGGTAGAATTGCTGGAGGGATTAGGGCTTAATCTGTCGGATGCAGTTAACATTTTCCTCAGACAAGTAATTTTGCAAAATGGAATTCCATTTGAAGTAAAATATCCTGAGTTAAAACAGGAAGTTATTGAAGCTATGGAAGAAGCAAAGCAAATCAGTAAAGACCCCAGTACAAAGAGATACAGTAGTTTTTCTGAAGCGCTGGAGGACCTGGATCTATGAGATATGAATTGGTCCTCTCAGAAGATTTAAGAAAAGTTTAAAAGCTGCTAAAAAGCGCGGACTGGATATCCCTTTGCTGAATGTTGTTGTGGATAAATAACCCCTCTTGACCCAAAGTACAGAGATCATCCGTTAAAGGGGAATTGGGATGGATTCAGAGAGTGTCATGTGCAGCCGGATTGGTTATTGATATATCTTATAGAAGAAAATATATTAACTCTGACTTTGGTAGATACAGGGACGCATGCAGATTTATACAAAAAGTAAAGACAGTTCAAATACGAAACAGGTCAAAATATTCAAGGGAAATGTCAATATTCTCCATTCGCATCAGAAAAATTTTCCGATAAAATAAAGTCAGTAACTGATATGCCTCCAAGCACCAGGTGCGAGGAGGCACAACATGATTATGCAAGGAGGATATTATGAGAAAGACAAGACGAGGATTAGCTATGGTTACGGCGGCAGCCATGACAGTGCTTTTAAGCGCCTGCGGTTCCAAGGAGGGGGCGCCCACTACGGCGGCACCTGCGGGGACTACGGCAGCAGGGACAGAGACCAAGGCAGCCGAGACCAAAGCGCCGGAGGGCGGAGAGGTAAAAGCTCCTGAGACAGAGGTCCCGGCAGGGGATATGAGCCTTGACGACCTGATTAAGGCAGCCCAGGACGAGGCGGCGGCGCCGGGAGCGGGGACCTTTATGGTATACGCGCCCACAAGCCGTATTGCCAAGGCCTTAGATGCTTTTAAAGAGACCTACGGAATTGAGAGCGAGTATTATAACGAGAGCGGCCAGGATCTGTACACCAAGCTGACCACAGAGCTGGAGGCAGGAACCAAGGACACGGCGGATGTGGTGCTGATGCAGGATTCCTATCTGTTCCAGACCCAGCTGGTGAATTATGACTATGTGACCAACTATGTGCCCTCCTACCTGGAGAACGATATCATCAAGGAGGATCAGAATCCTCTTATATGCTACTATTACAACAAGCTGTTTATCTACAACAACACAGATGGTTCTTCCGGCATCACCAATATCTGGCAGCTGACGGAGGATGCCGCCAAGGGGAAGATCTTCATGAAGGATATCAGCAAGGAGTCGGTGAACAAGAACTTCCTGGCTATGCTTACGGGAGACGAGTGGTCCGGCAAGATCGAGGCGGCTTACAAGAGCTACTACGGGAAAGACATTGAGCTTGACGAGGACTGTCCCAATGCAGGCTATCAGTTTATCAAGAATTTCCTTAAGAATGTAACTTTCGGTTCCGGCGATGGGGACATTGCCACGGAGCTGTCCAATGGTCTCGGCGGCAACATGGGTCTCTTCGTATATTCCAAGCTTCGTGACGACAGCGTGGATCAGAGCAAGCTGAATGTCGTGGCTTACGGCGAGCCTCAGGCAGAGGGCTTCTCCGGCTTCATGTATCCCATGTACTTACAGATGGTAAGCACCACAGACAGGCCGTATACCTCCCAGCTGTTTATCTATTTCCTGATGACGGAGGATGGATTTAAGTCAGCCTTCCAGACTAAGGCAGCAGACATCGGAACCTACTCCACCAACACTACCATCGCTCCCCTTGAGGGCGACAAGGAGCTGACCTTCTGGAAAGACTGCCTGGTAATCGAAGACCCCATATACCTCCCCGAAGCCTATGCCGGCGGAGTCCTGGACTTTATTACATACTGTACACAGTAGGCTCTTATAGGAGGGCGCCCCTATGAATAAAACTTCCAACCGGGTCAAAGCCTTCTTCTCCAAGCCTGCCAATGTAATACTTGTAGTGTTCGCCCTGCTTTTAGTCCTGCTGACCCTGTATCCCTTATGTGAACTGGTTCATCACACCTTTATTGTTCACGCCACGGATGCCACGGTTCTGCCGGGACTTAAGAAGGGCGAGCTGACTACGGCAAGCTGGAAGAAGCTTCTCACCACCAGCACCCACAAGTACAGCTGGATCAATTTTTATAAACCAATGGTCAATTCCGTAGTTCTGGCCACCTTGTCCGCCCTCTTTGCCCTGGTATTCGGAGGGGCCGTGGCGTGGCTGGTAACCCGCTCCAACTTAAAGGCCAAGAAATTTATCTCCACCGTGTTTATTTTCCCCTATATTATGCCCTCCTGGACTCTGGCTTTGTTCTGGCTGAACATGTTTAAGAATCCGGGGGTAGGCACGGGTTCGCCGGGGTTTGTCTATTCCATCACGGGACTGTGCGCGCCGGAATGGTTTGTCTACGGGCTTTTGCCTATGGTCATCGTGTCAGGACTCCACTATGCGCCCTTTGCCTACATCTTTATTGGGGGAATCCTTCGGAACATGGACGCCAACTTAGAGGAGGCGGCTACCATCCTTAAGACTCCCAGATGGAGGATTCTTCTTAAGATCACCCTTCCTATTGTGAAGCCCGCTATTCTCTCCACCTTTTTGCTGGCATTTGCCAGTGTTATGGGGTCTTATGCGGTGCCTGTCTACCTGGGGTCTCCCGTGAATTTCTATGTGCTGACTACGAAGATGAAGACCCTGCAGACCACGGCCATCGGCCAGGCCTATATCATCGCACTGTTCATGGTGATTCTGGGGGCACTGATCATGATGGCCAACAGCCTTCTCACGGGAACCAGAAAGTCCTACACCACGGTTACAGGCAAGTCTTCCCAGATCTCTCTGGTGGACTTAAAGGCAGGCAATTATGTGATCACCGGGCTTCTGTGTATGGTACTGTTCTTTGTATGTATCATGCCTCTGTTCTCCTTTGCACTGGAGTCGATAATCATCAAGGCGGGAGATTACTCCCTGTCCAATATGACCTTGAACTACTGGTTCGGTTCCGCAGGTTCCGTGTCCACTACTGTGGGCGATACGGGAATTATGAGAGATCCGGCCATCTGGTCGGCCATCGGAACCTCCTTAAAGCTGTCTCTGTGCTGCGCCCTGATTGCAGGGTCCTGCGGCGTGGTCATCGGATATGCGGTGGTGAGACGGAGGGGAAGTAAATTGTCCCAGTGGGTCAGCGGGCTGTCCTTCTTCCCATACCTGATCCCGGCCATGGCTTTCGGAGCCATCTACCTTGCCATTGCCTCCAATTTTTCGTTTCTTGCCAATTCATTTTTAATCCTGGTACTGGTGGGAACGGTGAAATATCTGCCCTTTGCCACCAAGTCGGGAACCAATGCCATGCTGCAGCTGTCGGCGGAAATTGAGGAGGCGGCCACGATCTTCGGGATCTCCTGGTGGAAGAGGATGACCAAGATTATCATCCCGATACAGAAGGCCAGTATTATCTCCGGATTTCTTCTGCCATTTACGTCCTGTATGAGGGAGCTGTCCCTGTTTGTCATGCTGGTAAGCTCCAGGACCCAGACCCTGACCACCATGCTTATGACATACAATGAAAAGGGGGCATCCCAGTACGGCAATGCCATTAACCTGTTGATTATCGTCCTGGTATTAGCCATCAATTTCGGAGTAAATAAGCTGACAGGAGCATCCATAGATAAAGGAGTAGGAGGAAACTAATATGCCGGAGATTATATTGAAAAATGTAAAAAAAGTATTTGGCAATCAATTCGTAGCCGTTGACAATCTGAATATGGTCATTGAGGATCGGTCATTTATCACACTCCTTGGCCCCTCCGGCTGCGGGAAGACCACTACTCTGAGGATGATCGCCGGACTGGAGACGCCTACAGAAGGCCAGATCTTCATTGACGGAGTGCCTGTGTACGATGGGGAGAAGGGGATCAACCTGCCGCCGGACAAGAGGGACGTGGGATTTTTGTTCCAGAATTATGCCCTGTGGCCTCATATGACGGTGTATAAGAACATTTCCTTTGGTCTGGAGAATTTGAAATGGTCCAAAAAGGAGATTGACGACCGGGTCAATGAGCTTCTGGACATGTTAAAGATCCGGCAGTTTGTGGACCGGTATCCCAGTGAGCTATCAGGAGGCCAGCAGCAGAGAGTGGCCATCGCGAGAACCCTGGCTCCTAAGCCTAAGGTGCTCTTCATGGATGAACCATTGTCCAACTTAGACGCCAAGCTGAGAGGGGAGATGCGCACGGAGTTAAAGCGCCTCCATGTGGACACCAATTCTACCTTCATCTATGTGACCCACGACCAGCTGGAGGCCATGACTCTTTCTACCAGGGTATGTCTTATGGAGACCGGCGTGCTTCAGCAGTTTGCGCCGCCCCTGGAGATCTATCAGAAGCCGGAAAATCTGTTTGTGGCGGATTTTATGGGCAATCCTACCATGAACTTTTTGTCTGCCAGGGTTATGGGTAAGATAAAGGAGGGGCTGATGCTGGATCTCCATGGGAAGACCGTGAGGTTTACGGGAGAGGAGGTGTCCTGTGCTCAGGGAGCTGATGTGATCCTGGGTGTCAGGCCGGAGTACATCGCCATCACGGACAAAGGCCGGATACAGGCATCGGTTTACACCACCCTGCCTACGGGAATGGAGACTACGGTGCGGATCATGATGAGTGGAGAGCTGATCTCCGCCGTGGTGTTCGGAAGCGTGGATTATCCTGTGGATCAGGAGATCCGTATTGATTTTGTGGGGGATAACATTGTGCTCTTTGATAAAGAGACCACGAAGAGGATCGGTCTGGGGAGACTGGTGGTGGAAGGGTAGAAACAGTTGTTTTATGGTATCCTCCGAAAATATGAAAGGCTGTGCCAAGGGCATGGCCTTTTTTTATAGGAAAGCGGGTCCTATATTATGTACATAAAAGCTTTGAAATTCAGGTCAAATAACAGTTGATAAAAAGTATATTCCAGAGTAAAATCAAGAAAGGTTTGTTGGAAGAATCAAAAGAGGAGGGAACAGAGGAGATGATCCAATACCGGAATCTGCATGCCGATGAATTAAACAGAGAGCTATTGAAAGATTTTATCCGTCACCAGAAGGTGGAGAAGTGCTGGAGAAAGGAAGATGGGCAATGGCTTATCAGAGATGACCCTTTTACCGACGACTGGACAGAGGAAGATTATGAGACTCTGATTTTTTGTCTGAAAAATACTCTTAAGACCGGTGGATTTGTGTACGGGGCCTTTCAAGGGGAAAAACTGAAAGGTTTTGTATCTGTGGAACAGGAAATATTCGGCGGCAGACACAGATATCTTGATCTGTCCAGCATCCACGTGTCGGAGGATATGAGAGGCCAAGGAATCGGAGCCGGACTTTTCCGGGCGGCAAAGGAATGGGCCAGGGAACAGGGAGGAAGAAAGCTGTATATATCGGCTCATTCGGCGGTGGAAACCCAGGCATTTTATAGGAGGATGGGGTGCGTGGAAGCAGAAGAATACGATCACAGGCATGTGGAGCGGGAGCCTTATGACTGTCAGCTGGAGTACAGACTGACAGAATCAGACGACTGATGTTTTCAGACAACAGGTTCGCCCTTTGGCAGACCGGGCGGGCTTTTTGATGCCGTTTAATATGGAACATGAAGGAGGAGAATTAAAACGTGAGACCATTGATTTTGCTGACAACAGGATTTGGGATTGTCAGGGGTATGAAGCAGCGTCAGTTATTTCAGGACTATGCAGACGCGGTTTATGAAGCAGGAGGGCAGCCTGTGCTGGCTCTTGGAATGGATGATGAGCTGGCGGAGCGGGCAGACGGCCTGTTTCTTACAGGAGGTGTGGATATTGAGCCGTGCCGCTATGGCATGGAACGAAAGGAATGGTGCGGGGAGGCGGACCTGGACAGGGACGAGGAGGAACTGAGGCTCTTTTCTTTGTTTGCCGGCAAAAGGAAACCGGTGCTTGGAGTATGCCGGGGGCTGCAGCTGATCAATACGGCTCTCGGAGGTACTTTGTGGCAGGATCAGGAGACGGAGTGCCAGGTGCCGGGCCACAGAGACGGGACGGTTCACTGTGTACAATTTGAGGAGGACGGTCTCTTTGGCAGATTGTTTGGCCGGGAGATTTTGATCAACAGCTATCACCATCAGTCTGTGAGAACCTTGGGTGATGGCCTTCGGATTACAGCCAGGGCCGGTAAGATAGCAGAAGGGTTTGAGCACGAGTCTCTGCCTGTATGGGGGGTGCAGTGGCATCCTGAGCGGATGACAGGGAAGATGCGCGTCACAAAAGAAGGACCGGATATGAAACCGCTGTTTTCCCACTTTGTGAAAGCCTGCCGGGAGGGGAGTCAGAAGTAAGAGATGAAAAAAGATTTAACCCAGGGAAATGTAGCCCGGACCATGGTCTGCTTTGCGGGACCCATGATTCTGGGCAATCTTTTGCAGCAGTGCTACAACATTGCAGATACCTTGATTGTAGGGCGGTTTTTGGGAGCAAATGCCCTGGCTGCCGTAGGTTCCGCATATACTCTTATGACTTTTTTGACCTCTATCCTTATCGGACTCTGTATGGGAAGCGGTTCTGTGTACTCATTTTATTTTGGAAGAAAAGACGGGGAGCAAGTGAAAAGCAGCATGGCTGTGGCTTTTATTTTTATCGGCATAGTGACCCTTATCATGAATGCCCTGGTGTTTTTGCTGTGCGATAACATTCTGGTTCTTCTGCAGGTGCCGAATACCCTTATGGCCATGATGCATGAGTATGTGTGGATTATTTTTATGGGCATGATTTTTGTCTTTTTGTATAACTATTTTTCCTTTCTTTTAAGGGCCCTGGGCAATTCCGTAATTCCTCTGTGGTTTTTGGGAATAGCGGCTGTTATGAATATTATCCTTGACCTGGTGTTTGTGGTGAAGTTCTCCTGGGGAATCGGAGGAGCTGCCTGGGCTACGGTCATAGCCCAGGCGTTTTCAGGAGTGGGAATTGCATGGTATACGTGGATAAAGGAGCCGGATCTGCGGCCCGGAAGGGAGAACTTAAGATTCAGAAAGAGATCTGTCACAGAGATTCTTCGCTTTTCCACGGCTGCCTGTATCCAGCAGTCGGTCATGAACTTCGGAATTCTCATGATTCAGGGATTGGTCAACAGTTTCGGAACGGCAGTTATGGCGGCTTTTGCTGCGGCAGTCAAGATTGATTCCTTTGCCTACATGCCGGCCCAGGAATTCGGCAATGCATTTTCCATCTTTATCTCGCAGAATCATGGGGCTGGAAGAAAGGACAGAGTGGACCAGGGCACATTAAGTGCGGTAAAAGTGTCAATACTGTTCTGTCTGGCAGTGTCGGCGGCAGTGTTTGTACTGGCTCCATGGCTGATGATGATATTTGTGGAAGCCGGTGAGCAGGAGATTATCGCCATAGGAGCCGGTTATCTGCGGATTGAGGGGGCATTTTACTGCGGAATCGGGCTTTTGTTTCTTCTGTATGGCTATTACAGGGGAGTGGAAAAGCCTGAGATGTCTGTGGTGCTGACAGTGATTTCTCTGGGAACCCGTGTGGTTCTTGCCTATACTTTGGCGCCTCTTGCGGGAGTAAATGCCATCTGGTGGGCGATTCCTGTTGGCTGGGTACTTGCAGACGGGGCTGGTTTCCTCTATATGAAAAAGCTTAATTCACGGAAAAAGATAACTATATAGTACAGAAATAGTGAAATAAAATGAGAAAAAAATAAAACTCCCTGAAATAGGGAGGGCCGGCAGACGGGGGGACATCTGCCGGCTAGAGTATGAAAAAGTTTTGAAAAAGGTGTATCACCTGTTTACAAAAGTTATTATATTGGGTAAATGTGACTAAATTTTTATTAAAATGTGAAATTTTTGTGAACATTGCACATTCATATTTTTTTTCTCTTGGAGTATTCCCGATAGATGCGGGTAATGTCCTGGAGCACATCAATGTGTTCAAAATCTCTGTGATAAATCATGTTGATCTCCCGTGTCATGCTTAGATTTTCAATGGACAGTCCTGCCATTTTTCCTTTCCGCATCTCGGAGGCGAAGGTGCTTCTGGGCAGAATGGAGACACCGAAGTTTCTGCGCACCAGATCTTTGATGGTGGCTACGTTGTCCACCTCCAGGATGACATTGAATTCATCGAAGGACACGTTGTTGCTCTCTAAATGGGAGATAAATAAGTTCCGGGTGGCGGAGTTCGGCAGCCGCAGAATCAGCTTCTGCTTTTTCAGTTCTTCCAGAGTGACAATCTGTTTTTGAGCCAGGGGATTGTCTTTTGATACGGCCAGGATCAGGGAATCTGTGTCCAGCATGACACAGTTAAAGTTGGAGTCATTGATTCTGCCCTCAATAATGGCAATGTCCAGGGCATAAGTTTTGAGTTTATAATAAAGATTATTTATAGTATCAGAAAGAATTGTTATATGACTGCCCGGATTCAGGTTTGTGTAGACAGCCAGTACTTCGGCTATGACGCTGCTCTCGGAAGAGTGGGTGATGCCCACGGCCAGGCGGGTCACATTGCGCTTGGAATCTTCCAGGCTTTGAGTCATGTTTTGGTAAAGGGTCGGGTTTTCGACACTTGCTTTTTTTCGTAAATTCAAAGAATCCCGTATTTAAGCCATTTGTGGCTTATTTTTTTGTCAATTTTTTGAATTTTATATGTTGTACGGGGTTGTATTTTTATGAGAAGCGTGCTATAATATAAAGATATGGAGGTTCTTCTCATGAAACTTAATTATGATAAAAAGTCCAAAGACCCTACTTATTTTATTCAAATGGGTATCCGTAACGGTAAAAAAACGACTACTAAAAATGTAAAACGTATCGGCAAACATTCCGAACTCCTCGCCATTACCACAGACCCCCTTGCTTATGCCAAAGAGCAGGTCGCGCTCTTCAACCAACAATACAAAGAGGGGAAGACCGATCTCAGCTTTAAAATCGACTTCTCTGAAAAACTTTCCTTTTCTGATGATACCGCTTCCAAATCGACTCTCCTTAACATTGGATATTTTATTCTTCAGCATATTTACCATGACCTCCGGATCCGGGATTTCCTTTCCGATATCCAGGCCGGCTCCAAGGCCACCTTTGACTGTGACACCATTAACCGCTTCCTTACCTTTGCCAGAATTCTGGAGCCTGACTCCAAGCTTGGTACCTTTGACAAGCTAGACACCTATTACGAGCGGCCTTCTTTTGGCTATCAGCATATCCTCCGCTTTATGGATTTACTGCAAGCCCACTTCGATGATTATCTGGAACATTTGTTCCTTAACAGCTGCCGTGTGGTAAAGAGGAACACCTCTGTCTGCTACTTTGACTGTACCAACTATTACTTTGAGTCAGAACGGGAAGACGAGGAGTATGTCGATGAGGTTACCGGTGAAATTTTAAAAGGACTGCGCCGCTATGGCCCCTCAAAGCAGCATCAGCCCTCCCCCCTGGTACAAATGGGCCTGTTTATGGATGGAAACGGCATCCCCATCTCCATGTGTATCACCCCGGGGTCCGATAATGAACAGACCTGTGCCGTCCCCCTGGAAAAAAAGATCGCAAAGATGTTCCACGGCAGGCCTTTTATCTACTGTGCGGATGCCGGCCTGGGCTCTTATGATATCCGTACCTTCAACTCCATGAAAGGGCGAGCTTTTATTGTCACCCAGTCCGTTAAAAAGCTTTCCGAAAAACTACAGCAGGCCGTGTTCAGTGACTGTGATTACCGCAGGCTCTCCAACCATGACCCTGTCACCATTCAGGAAATGAAAGCCTTTGACCGGTTTAAAGAAGACAACCTTCCTCTGTATCAGGATGTTGTTTATAAAATCTTAATCGCAGACAAGGCAGTCGATACGGGTTTGTATGAAGAAAAAACCTATAAAAATGGGAAGACAAAGATGGTTAAGGCAAAAGGACTTTTAAAACAGAGAATCATCGTTACCTTTTCCAGAAAAATGATGGAATACCAGCGTCACATCAGAAACGGACAGATAGAACGGGCCCAGAAGATCCTGGACAATTACAACGTAGAGGACGTGAAAAAAGGCCCCCATGATGTAACCCGGTTCATCAAACGGACGTCCGTAGGAAAGGATGGGGAAAAAGCCTCGGACCATTATGCCATTGACCGGGCAGTTATTGAAAAGGAAGAGCAGTATGACGGCTACTACGCGGTGGCCACCAATCTGGAGGACCGGGCGGAGGACATTTTGGCGATCAATTCGAGGCGGTATAAAATAGAAGACTGTTTCCGGGTACTGAAAACGAATTTCGATGCAAGGCCGATCCACCACCGGAACCGGAGAAGGATTATCGCGCACTTTATGATATGTTACACAGCCCTGCTGATTTACCGATTGTTGGAGAACAAGCTGGATGAATATGGAACCCACTTTACCACAGATGAGATATTAGAAACCCTAAAAAATATGAATGTGACAAATACACAGGATTTATTTTATACGGCATCCTATCAAAGCAGCAAGGTATGTACCTCTTTAAACGGGATCTTTGAGCTTGGATTAGATAAGAAATACTATCGGCCAAAGGAGTTAAATAAAAAAATCAAAAAAATTTCCGGCTAGGGATTCCATACAACATGTTTTAGATACAAAAAGAGAAGAAAACCCTGTATTTATGCGGGGATTCTTCTCTTTTAAATTTTTTAAGTGTCGAAAACGGGAGTCTCTCCATAAATCAAGAAAAGTCGTCTAAAAAAATATAAAATTTATGAGAAAACTGCTGGATTTCTCGTAAATCTGGTTGTATAATAGGTAAGTTATTTTTTTATTTCCCCAGAAAGCCCAAAAGGAGGTTCCCACTATGTCAGTGAAATATGTATTTGTCACCGGCGGGGTTGTGTCCGGTCTTGGAAAAGGCATTACCGCCGCATCCCTTGGCCGCTTGTTAAAAGCCCGCGGTTACAAAGTTACCATGCAGAAATTTGACCCTTATATCAATATGGACCCCGGAACCATGAATCCTGTCCAGCACGGAGAGGTCTTTGTCACAGACGACGGCGCCGAGACGGATCTGGACCTCGGCCACTATGAGCGCTTTATTGATGAAAACCTGACAAAAAACTCCAATGTCACCACCGGCAAGGTCTACTGGTCCGTTCTCTCAAAAGAACGCCGCGGCGACTACGGCGGCGGTACGGTCCAGGTCATCCCCCATATTACCGATGAGATCAAAAGCCGTTTTCACAGAAATTATTCTTCCGCTGACACGGAGATCGCTATTATCGAAGTGGGAGGAACCGTGGGCGACATTGAAAGCCAGCCATTTCTCGAAGCAATCCGCCAATTCCAGCACGATGCAGGTCCCGGCAATTCTATCCTTATTCATGTGACCCTTATTCCCTATCTGAAAGCCTCCGGCGAACTGAAAACAAAACCAACCCAGGCCAGTGTGAAAAATCTCCAGGGTATGGGAATTCAGCCCGATATCATCGTATGCCGCACGGAACATCCCTTAGACGACCATATCAGAGGCAAGATCGCTCTGTTCTGCAATGTTCCCCAAAGCCATGTGCTTCAGAACCTTGATGTAGAACTCCTGTATGAAGCGCCTCTTGCCATGGAAGAAGAACATCTGGCTCAGGTGGCATGCCAAAATCTGAATCTTCCATGTCCGGATCCTGACCTTGATGAGTGGAAAGCCATGATCAATGCCTGGAAACACCCTAAGTCCCAGGTAACCATCGCTCTGGTAGGCAAATATATCCAGCTCCATGATGCATATATCTCTGTGGCGGAAGCCCTGAAACACGGCGGCGTGGCCAATGGAGCTTCCGTCTCCATCAAGTGGATCGACTCCGAGACCGTGACCTCTGATACGGCAGATGAGCTGTTTCATGACGTGAAAGGAATCCTGGTCCCAGGAGGGTTTGGCAGCCGGGGAATCGACGGCAAGCTGCTGGCCATCCGTTACGCCAGAGAGCACCGGCTTCCCTTCCTTGGCCTGTGCCTGGGAATGCAGCTGGCCATTGTGGAATTTGCAAGAAACGTGGCCGGCTATGCCGATGCCCACAGCGTGGAACTGGATCCGTCCACCCGCCATCCCGTGATTCATCTCATGCCGGAACAAAACGGCATCGAAGACATCGGCGGAACTCTGCGCCTTGGCTCCTATCCCTGTGTGCTGAATCCTGATTCCAGGGCTTTTGAGCTGTACGGCCAGGAGATCGTCCACGAACGCCACCGGCACCGCTACGAAGTCAATAACGATTACCGGGAAGTATTGTCCCAAAACGGCATGCTCCTGTCCGGTATGTCTCCGGACAGGCGGATTGTGGAGACGATAGAACTTCCTGGCCATCCCTGGTTTGTTGCCACCCAGGCTCACCCTGAATTCAAGTCCCGTCCCAACAAACCCCATCCTTTGTTCCGCGGATTCATTGAAGCTGCTTTAAAAAAATAAATCCGCATAATTTTTCTCTCCTGGTCCATACTAACCACGAGGTGAAGAATATGAACATTTTTCAAAAAGATGATGAGGATTTTCTGGATACCCCTATTGCATCCTCCATGGAATGTACAGGGCTGATCCCCGCTCTTCCCGAAACAGAAGAGGAACTGGAAGCTTATGAGGATATGTTCCCTTATATCACTCCCCCTTCTTCCAAAGATCCCCACATCTCATAGCACTCTCATGCAAAAGACCGGCGGGAGATGGTTCCCGCCGGTCTTTGCTCTGTCACGTTCACACAAACACTCGCTGAACCATGATCATATAAATCACAGTTCCCGCTCCGATACTTAAAAGCGAATTTCCTTTCCACCAGTGGAGAACCACAATAACAGCCACTGCAATCATCTCCGGAAGGCCATGGGAACTTCCCGCCAGACTCACATCCTTTAAGCAGTACACCACCAAAAGCCCCATGGTAGCATAGGGCAGAGTTCTTCCAAGATACTCCATAAAGGGCGGAGTCTTCTTTCCCGGCGGAAACAAAACAAAGGGTAAAAACCGAGTGAGCATGGTCGCCGCCACCAGCGCCGCAGCCATACCGATCCCTCTCACAATCATGTCACTGTCCAACCTTCTGCGCCTCCTCTCTCAGACTCCTCTTATACCTGAAACCTAATATTACCAAAATCAGAACCATGGCCGGGACAATAAAGGAATCAGAACCAAAAACCAGCAGGCAGACCACAGAACTGACTACTCCCCCAATAGCCGGCCCATGATCCTTATTCCCCTTCCACTGATCCGTAAAAATCATGACAAACAAAGCCGTCAGGGCAAAATCCAGTCCCTTGGTGTCAAATGTAATCATGCCTCCCAGCACACATCCTGTCACACTTCCTGCAAGCCAATAGATCTGATTCAGAAGGGAAATCCACAGATATACCCATTCTCTGTCCAGATGGGGAGGAACCTTTTCACTGCACAGGACAGAAAAGGTCTCGTCCGTGAGTGCGAATATGAGATAGGGTTTAAACCTTTTTAGATCCCGGTATTTTCCCAGCATGGAAATTCCGTAAAACAGATGGCGTGCGTTAATCATCAGCCCCATAAGAAACCCATACATGGGATGAACCATTCCTGCAAGCAATGTCACCCCCACATACTGCAGACTCCCCGCATACACAAACAGGCTCATGGCCAACACCCAGAAGAAACCGAAGCCGTTCACCTTCATGAGAATCCCATAGGCTGTCCCCAGAAACAGATAGCCTACCATAACAGGTACTGTCTTGGGAAATGCATAGCGAAGGGCAGCCCTCTTCTTATTTTTCATCCGCTTCATTCCTCCACTTTTCCTTGCATTTTTCTCCGTTTCCATATACCATAGAGTGGAAATCAGTTATTAATTGTAATATTTCCATATGATTTTGTCAATGAAAGGAACCGAAATCCTATGACCATACCCAGCCACTTTCCCTGCTCCTATACAGACTGCCGTCTGTGTCCCCGTATGTGCCGTGTGGACCGCACCCGGAATACGGGATTCTGCCAAAGCGGTTCCAAACCTAAAGTTGCCAGAGCCGCCCTTCATATGTGGGAAGAACCTTCCATCAGCGGTACAAAGGGAAGCGGCACCGTATTTTTCAGCGGATGCACTCTTGGCTGTGTTTTCTGTCAGAATTATGAGATCAGCCGCCATGGAGCGGGAAAAGAAGTGACAGAAGAGAAATTGAGAGACATTTTCCTCCGTCTCCAGGAACAAGGCGCCCACAATATCAATCTGGTCACTGCCACCCATTATCTCCCCTCCGTAGTCAAAGCCCTGGAATCAGCCAGGCCCCGCCTGTCCATTCCCATAGTATACAACTGCGGCGGATATGAAAGACCTGAGATTATTCAGGCCCTGGAACCCTATGTGGACATATGGCTTCCCGATTTAAAATATTATGATTCTCGTCTGTCCTCCTCCTATTCCGGCGCCAAAGACTACTTTACCTGGGCCAAAGCTGCCATTGAGCAGATGATCCGGCAGACGAAATCTCCTGTTTTTGATGACAAAGGCCTTATGAAGTCAGGAGTCATCATCCGCCATATGATCCTGCCGGGGGCAAGAGAAGATTCCATCCGTCTCCTTCAATGGATCAAAGACTCCCTGCCTGACCGCCAATACTGCATAAGCCTTCTAAGCCAGTATACACCCTTCTATTTAGTTAAGGATACATCCCTCTATCCCCAGCTGAAACGCCGGATCACTTCCTATGAATACGAAAAAGTTGTGGAGTTTGCCCTGAAACTGGGCTTGTCAGATGGCTACATGCAGGAAAAAAGCAGTGCCAAAGAAGAATACACCCCTCCCTTTAACCTGGAAGGAGTATAGGACACAACCATCACACACAGCAAAAGCGGGTATCGATCTCTTCTCCTTCGATACCCGCCCTTATACTATTTCATCCATTGGACTTTACCTCTCTTTTTACCTATTCTTAAAGCTCTTTTCGCCTTTACGGCCTTGTCTTTAAGTCTTCTATATTTAATTTTTTCCTTCCCTATATTCCGCTCCCTCTTCTATGTACATTCCCTTCTTTTTATCTTTCTAATGTTATCTTCCGAAAATCTTCCTTCGCACCAGCGATACTTTCTCGTCATATCACCAAACGTATATTTTCTTTCGTTAACTTTCTTAGAATCGGAATCCATAGCCTCCATCTTTCAGGTCTGCTTCCTATAGTTCAGGCTTTCCCGGTTTCATCTATCCTTTTTAAGATTGACATCTCTTATGTGATAAATGAAACAAAACTTAAGTCTTTGGTGGTCCGTACCTCCTTCTTTCATATTTGCCAGTCTCTGAATATCTTTTTGATATTGTCTCTGACTTGTTTACTTCTTTTTGATGTCTTAATTATAGACCATCTCTCCCTATTTGTCAACCCCTTTTTAATATTTTTCTATATATTTTTATTATTCATCAAAATTATATTAATTGTTTATAATTATCTGGAATATTTACACACTTTCTTCCGTTTTTCTGTTTCAAGCCCTCGAATTATCTGACTATTCTATTTTTTTCTGTCTATATAAACAATTTTCCTCTGTGAAAAGCCATTTACACCATGGAACTGAGACCATAGGAAACAGGAGGGCTGATACCCGACTGTTTCCTGTTCTTTTGGGCTCAGTAAAATCCCCGGTGTAACCGGCTTTGAACGGAACATATGGCCGGAATTTTCCTCACAACCAATTTCTCCCCATAATCAGATCTTCTCAAACCGCTCTACATCCGTGACAAAAATCGTTGCTCCTCCCAGTTCCACAGTCATAGGCATCATCATATACCCTGCCGATATGGAAGAAATGTTGGGAGCCGGAACATTGCAGGTAATCTTCTGTCTCTTGCCGCAGGTCTCCTGGATCAATTCAATGGCATGATCAACCTTCTCCGCCTCCGTACCAATCATCAGCGTGCAGTTCCCTTTTTTCAGAAATCCGCCGGTAGTGGCCAGCTTTGTGACCATATACTGGTTCTCGTTCAGCACCTCTGTGACGCGGTTGCCGTCATCCGAACTTACGATTGCATAAATAATTTTCATTCTCAACACCTCGCCTTATGAATTTTACTTTAAAAGTCCCGCCGCCGGGCACATGCAGGTTTACTTGGAATAACTGGTTACTTTTCTTTCCCCTGAACTTGTAGTCTCATAAAAAATCTGAATCTTATCTCCCGGAGACAAGGCAGGAACACTGTCGCCCCATACAAACTGATAAGATGATCCTGTGCTGGTCTGAATGGTAACACCCGACGGATCAAGAGCCGTCACACTCCCTGTGACAGAACTGCCTCCCGATCCGCTGCTGCCGGAAGGAGAAGCGCTGCCTCCGGGGCTGCCGGTTCCGGAGGGGGAAGTCGTCCCCCCCGGACTGGCGGCGCCTCCCGGCCCTACCCCGTTATTGGATGAGTTTGAACTGCCTGTACCGCCGCTTCCCGGGCCGTTGGTCTGGCCGCTTGCGGTCCCGCTGTTGCCCGCCGTAGGACCTGCAGGTTTCGTGGTGGTGGTGCCGCTTGCAGTGCCGGACGGACGGCTGGTGCCTGAATTCGATGTATTAGAGGAATTAGCCTGAGTCCCGGAAGTCTGAGGTTCTTTCTCTGTAAGATAATCCTTGGATACATATCCTGTATGGCCCTTATAATTTACCCGGAACCAGCCGTTTTCAGCCTGCCCCGTAACCTCAATCTTCTCATCTTTAGCCAGCCCTGCCAGCACATCGGAACTGGTGGTATAGCTGGATCTGACACGAACGGAACCTGTGGCATACATGGTCTTCTTCATATCCGTCACCTTGTATACTTTTGCCGCCGTGGTCTCCTGAGCTGCTGCCTGAGCGGCAGCAGTGGTCTGAGCCGCTGTCTGAACTGCAGTCTCCGCCTGGGTCTGGCTCTCCGAAGCCTGGGTATATTCTTCTGTGGACTGAGCAGCCGTCTCAGGAGCCGCGGTAGTCTCACCTGTCACAATCTCGATCTTTGTTCCTGACGTGGTCTCCGCTTCCTGGGCCCCGCCGCTTTCTATGTCACCGCTGTCCGCTTCTGCCGCGCTGGTTCCATTGATCACTATCCCATCTCCGCTGCCGCAGGCCGTGATGCCAAGAGCAGTCATGGCGGCCACAAAAACCATCCATTGTTTTCTCATAATCGTTCCTCCAGTTTCATCTTAACCTTCATGCGTCCAGCCATGGACTTATACAACAACTTCTGCACCATGAGTTATTTAAGATTATACACTACCTGTGTCTGTTTTTCTATTTAAATTTTTATGACGAATTACGAAGGAAGATAAACAGATCATGCAGAACCGTTTCAGATATATACATTCGATGCAGGAACAAAAGACCTTTAGCCCCTGTCATCATTCTAACCTGTGAATCTATAAGGACTGCACCGGCAGGTTATCCGCCGCCGGCACAGTCGTCGCTTACACCTATGGAAAAGCAAGAATCTGAATATTCGCAATGGTCTCGTCATGATGTCTGCAGTTCTTATCTTCACCTTGGTGGGAAGCTTCATATTCAATGCCCCCTGGGAGCTCCTACTTTTTACGTTCCATAATCTCACGGATAGCTTCGGGATCAAACTTATATTCATGGTTTTCCGTCAGCAGTCCGTTGATCTCCTGCTCAATATCCGCCAGCTGGGTATAGCAGAATCCGCAGATTACCTCGGACTCATACACATCTGTCAAAATCCGGTCGTAAACCTGCAGAAACTGGTTCTTGCCTACGGAAGTATAACCCCAGCCCTTCTCATCTTCCGACACCGAGATTCCCCCAAACTCGCTTAAAATCACAGGCTGTCCTTTGTAACTGTGTCCTTGGGCAAACAGGGTTTTCTCCATAATCTTCTCGATACCTTCTATAGATTTCAGATATCTGTTAAACAGCTCCTGCTGCTTTCTATCTCCCTCTTCCCCATGCTTATAGGAATGAAAAGCACAGATATCCGTATCTGTCATCTCCCATCCGTCATTGGAAATCACAGGCCTTGTGGTATCTAAACTGCGGGCAAGATAGTACAGACTCTTGGAATAAGCCTGCTGCTGTTCGTCGTGACTGATCCGCGGAACTCCCCAGCTCTCATTGAGCATTCCCCATACTACAATACAAGGATGATTGTAGTCCCTCTGGATCACATCCGCCCATTCTTTCATAAAGGCGGAAGCCGCCTGGGGCGTGTATACCCAAAAGCTGGCCATAGCCTCCCACACAAGGAAGCCCATCTTATCGGCCCAGTATAGAAACCGGGGATCCTCCACCTTTTCATGTTTACGGCATCCGTTAAATCCCATGGCTTTTGCTTTTCGGATATCCTCTTTAAAAGCCTGGTCCGAGGGGGCTGTTACCAGGCTTTCCTTCCAATATCCCTGGTCCAGAATCAATTTCTGATAATAGGGCCGATGATTCAGATAAATCTTTCCGTCCTTTATCTCAATCTTTCTCATTCCAAAGTAAGACCCAATCTGATCCTTAGTCCCATCCCGCCCCTCTGCAGTCATAACCACATCATAGAGATTCGGTTCTTCCGGCGACCAGTAGGCCCCTGTAAAATGGAACGAACCGTTAAGGGCTTTCTTATGAAACACATCTGCAGTGATGGTTCCCTGCTGCTCATAACAATCCATGGTATTTTTGAATACGTCTTTTCCGTCTCTGGTAATCTCGGTCTCTACCTTACAGGGAAAAGATGCCTTCTCATCAAGACAGTAATCAATCCGTACCATGCCTTCATCAACATCCGGTGTAAAATGGATCCACCGAAATCTTGTTTTCTCCACCGGCTCCAGCCATACACTCTGCCAGATTCCCGTACTGGGAGTATACCAGATAAACTTTGAGGTCTCCTCCCAAAACTGCTTTCCCCTGGCAATCTTCTCATCCGACAAGGGATCCGTGACCTCAACCCTGACGGCTTCCTTTCCCCAGTTCAATGCCTCTGTAATATTGTATGAAAATGAGCTCTGCCCCCCTACATGCTCTCCCACCATCCTGCCGTTTATGAAAACACGGCAGCTGTAGTCAACTGCTCCAAAATTCAGAAGAATGTCTTTCCCTTTCCATTCCGCCGGAATCTGAAAAGTCCTTTCATATACCACTTCATCCTCTTTGATCTTTTCTCCGATTCCGCTTAGAAGACTTTGGCACACAAAGGGCACCTCAATCGTCCTCTTTTCTTCCTTTATGTAAAAATCCCAAGTACCGTTCAAACTCATCCATTGGCTTCTGACAAAATCAGGACGGGGGTATTCGCTTCTTTTGTTCATAGGGGGTCCTCCATTTTCTATAGATGTATTTGTTTTTAGTATTGAATTTTTATTTTATTTTTATTATAATAAATAAGAGCTCTTACGTCAATCATTCTCTGCCAAATAAATCTTTTTTGTGTGTTTTCTTTATTTCTTGAATTATTTTTATTGCAATTTTCTTGTATTTAAAAGTGTCATCTTCACCATGTTTTATAAAATAAATCTAAGAAAGGAAGACTTATGGCCAGCAAACCAAAAACTCCCGTAAAAATCATTGGCGAACGAGACATTGAGCTGTATTTGTGCAACCCCAATCATCATGATCAGATTGTAAAGATAGGAAAGGCATTATCCTCACCGGTGCGCCTCAACATTCTGAACCTTCTGAGAAACACTGCTCTTTCCCTTCAGGAGATAGCAGATATTCTCCATATCCCCGTATCTTCCACCGCTCTGCACATTAAGACTCTGGAGGAAGCGCGCCTCATCGTCACCGAGACCCAGCCCGGGCTCCACGGTTCTATGCGCGTGTCCATCTGCAGCCTTCAGTCCTTTCACCTGCAGACCTTCGACGCTGATGCCGATATTGCCAACAACACCATTACTCTGGACATGCCCGTAGGCAACTATCATAGTTTTGACATCGTTCCCACCTGCGGCCTTGCAGACGAAAACGGAATTCTGGATGTATATGACAATATCCGTTCCTTCTATTCCCCCCTGCGTACCAGGGCCCAGCTTCTGTGGTTCCAGCAAGGTTATATTGAATATCGGTTCCCCAATCTCTTAAACCCTCTGCTTCCCCTCCACGAGATCTCGTTTCAGCTGGAGATCTGTTCTGAAGCTCCGGGATTTCTGGAAAACTGGCCGTCCGATATTACCATCTCCATCAATGACCGTGAAGTAACCACCTACTGTTCTCCCGGCGACTTCGGAGCCAGGCAGGGCCGTCTTACTCCCTCTTCCTGGCCGGACGGCAGAACACAGTACGGCCTTTTAAAGACCTTTTCCGTTCGGGACAACGGCGGATATTTGGACGGCCGACTGGTCAATCCTGACACGATCCTTAAGGATTTAAATCTCAATGAACGTCCCTACATCTCCTTTAAAATCGAGATCAAAAAAGATGCGGCCCACGTGGGCGGTATCAACATTTTCGGGGAAAAGTACGGCGACTACCCCCAGGGAATTCTCATGAGCCTTGTCTATTGATCATCTTCTCCGTTCACAAAAGGAGCAGGGTACATACTCCTATATACTCTGCTCCTTTTCGAATCTTTCATCCCTTTACCGCCCCTGCTGTCAATCCTTCAATCAGCTGCTTCTGCCCGAAGACAAAGACTGCGATGGACGGCAGCAATATCATAACCACCCCTGCCATAATGGGCCCTACTGCATTGCTGTCCGCGTTCTGCAGCATGCCAAGTCCGATCTGAACGGTCCGCATATTCTTGGAATCGGTGACAAGAAGGGGCCACAGGTACTGATTCCACACATTCAGGAACGTGTATACTCCAAGGGCTCCTAAATTAGGCTTAACTAAGGGAAGGCCCACTTTCATAAAGAACTGGCTGGGCGTGCAGCCGTCCATAATCGCGGCTTCATTCAATTCCACCGGAAGCTGCAAAAATGCCTGACGCATATTAAAGACGCAAAACGCGCTGGTCAGATAGGGAAGAATAAGAGCGCCGTATGTATTGATCAGACCCATTCTGCTGACCGTCAGGTAGTTGGCGATGATAATTGCCTGTCCGGGAATCATCATAGTTGACAGCATAATAAAGAATAAGACCTGCTTGCCCTTAAATTCCAGCATGGAAAAGGCATATCCTGCTAAAGCTCCGGTCAAAAGCTGGCCGGCGGTACAGGCTACCGCTACGGTAAAGGAGTTGAGAATAAAACGGAAAATCGGCGCCAGGCTTAAAGCGGTGGTATAGTTCTCAAAGTACAGAGTCTCCGGAATAACCGGAGGCGGATAATCATAAAGCTGGGCCGGCGGCATCAGACTGAGACAGGCCGCGTATACAATAGGCATAATAATTACCATACACATTGCCAGGTTAATGCAAAAGAATACGATCTTCTGTGGTTTGATTTTAGGTTTCAATAGTTCACCTTCTTTTCTAATTTGAATTGCAGAAGCGTCAGAATCAGAATAATAACAAACAGGATAACAGACTCCGTACAGGCGATGCCGAAACGGTTATTCATAAAAGCTTCCTGGTATATCTCATACACAATTACGCTGGTTGCCTTTCCGGGGCCACCTTTGGTCATCAAGTTGATCTGGGCATATGCCTGGAAAGAATTAATCACATTGATAATTAAAAGGAAGAACAATGTGGGGGAGATGCTGGGCAGGGTAATGCTCCAATGCTTTCGCAGGAATTTGGCTCCGTCGATGGCAGCGGCCTCATATAAGCTGGAATCAACGGACTGAAGCGCAGCCAGAATAAAGATAAAATTCAGTCCGATATTCATCCATATGGTCACGATGGAAACGGACATCAATGCATATTTGATATCAATGAGCCACGCAATATTGGTCTTTAAAAGGTAATTCAGCATACCCAATGAAGGGTGGAAAATAAAGGTAAATACAATGGCCACAGATGCTGATGAGATAGCCATGGGAAGAGCGTAGATGGAACGGAATATGCTCATTCCGGCAACTTTTTCATTGGCAAAGAGGGCTGTGACCAGTCCCATAAAGATTGAACCGGCAACAATAAGAATGGCATATTTAAACGTGACCTTCAAACTGTTCATAAAATTAGCGGATGTCAAAATATTGATGTAATTGTTAAACCCGTTAAAAAAACTTACATCGCCGTTAGGATCCGTAGTATGGAGACTCAGATACAAAGTCTTGCCGAATGGGAAAAACACAAAAATCGCAAATAGCAAAAACGCCGGTACCAGATATAAATAGGGAGTGATGGTTTTCAATAAATTTTGATTTTTCATGCAGTGCTCCTTTCTGACCCGCAGTCTACTTTCCCAAATCCCGAAGCACCTTGACTAATCTATCCGGACAATTTGTTATAATTGCAAATATCTCCTGCTCTGCAAGATACCGCATATCTTTTTCTTCATCGACAGTCCATGCCTGGATCTGGATTCCCTCATCGTGGATCTCACGGATGGTGTCCTGATCCAGATAGGTATAGATGGGGTTAATATAATCTGCGCCGTGGGATTTTGTGTACCTGCCGCCGGCGCACAGATGACTCGCTACCAGAAAAGCGCAACGGGTTTCCGGAGAAAGTTTTTTGGCCTTTACCATAGAGCGGTGGTTAAAAGACGAAAACAGAACACGGTCCAAAAGTCCATATTCTCTTATGAGAGCGATAACCTTTTCTTCCAGCCCTTCATACTCCACTATGGTATTCTTCAGTTCAATATTGGTAAAAATATCCTGGGTCCTGGCAAATTCAAAATACTCCCTTAAAGTGGGGATGGGATTGAATCCGAAACTGCCGGGATGACCGCTGCTGACATCGATCCGGCCCAGTTCCCCGGCGGTCATATCTTTTACAAGGCCCTTCCGTCCTCCCGTAACCCTGTCAATAAACTCATCATGTATGACTACAACCTCTCCGTCCTTGCTCAGATGAACATCCAATTCGATGCCGTCGCACCCTGCCTCCACCGCCTTGCGGAATGCAAGCATGGTATTCTCCGGATATTGGCTGCTGAAACCTCTGTGGGCAATTATCTTAGTCATATAAGTATCCTCCTCTTTTATGAAAAGAGCAGGTAATAATTGATACCTGCTCTTTTGGATGTCAATTATTTAACTGTGGCATTATAATTGGCAATGGCATCATTGGCGCTGCTTGCAATGGCCGCGATGGCATCATCGACAGACTGTCCGTTCTGCAGGACAAGTTCCATATTCTGCTCGAAGGTAGCGCGGATCTCAGAGAATACACCCAAAGAAGCGCCCTGGGTAGCATAGTTGAGGGGAGCATCGTGAAGCTGATTGATAGCCGTCTGGAAATTGGGGTTCTCTTCCAGATACTTCTTCATCTCCTCTGTCTCATAAGCCTTTGTATTGGCGCAGAAATATCCTGTCTTCCGGCTGAATTCAGCAGCAACTTCCGGTGATGTGGCATATTTTATGAATTCCCATGCGTCTTTCTTCCTCTGCTCGTCTTTGTTGTCCAGTAGCCATAAGTTGCCGCCGCCGATGATAACGCCGCCTTCATCCGCCTTGCCGCCCATCATGGGAAGGTATGCGGTTCCGACTTCAAAACGATCGCCCACACCATTTAAAATCGCAGTAAGCTGAGCAGTTGACTCAAAAGTCATGGCCGCCTGGCCGGACATAAACGCATTCTTATTCTCATCGCTCTTACGACCGTAGTTTACGATAATTCCCTCGTCTACCAGATGCTTCCAGGTCTCCATAATGGTCTTTGCCGAGCCGTTCTGATCGTAGGCAACAGCCGTGGCACGCTCTGTACGCCCGTTGTTGTTATTGGCGTAAAGTTCGCCCATACCTGCTACAAAGTTCTCAAAGAACCATCCGTAGATAAACAGAGACATGGGATACTGTATCACCCGATTGCCGTCTTTTTTCAACAGCTTGGGACCGATCTCCTCAATCTCCGCAAATGTTGTGGGCGGGTTCTCCGGATCCAGGCCTGCCTCTGCAAAAGCAGTCTTGTTATAATACATAATAGGAGTTGACGGATTGAAGGGGATGCACTGGAACTTATCATTTACCGTATAATAATTCCTCAAAATAGGCTCTATATCATCCAGATTAATAGCGGGATCGTCCGCCAGCATATCCTCCGCCGGAATAGCGAAACCGCTGTCCACCAGATACCTTGTACCCAGCTCAAACATCTGAACAACGTCAGGAGCGTTGCCTGCGGGCATAGCTGCCTTTAACTTAGTAAGGGCATCATCATAAGCCCCCTGGAAATCCGACTGCACATAAATCTCACTCTGTGAATTATTGAAATCATTGACAATATCCTCAACAGCCTCTCCGATGTTGCCTCCCATACAATGCCAGAAGGTAATAACTCTTGCGCCTTCCGGGGCCTTGGCAGCACCAGCTGATTTTTCACCCTGTGCCGCCGGCTGGCCAGAGGAAGCAGGTGCCGCATCTTTTTGTCCGCCGGAGCAGCCAACTAAGACATTTGTGAGAACAGCGGCGCAAAGCAGAGCACTGACAATTTGTTTCACTTTTTTTGTTTTCATAAATCTTCTCCTTTGTTTTGTATTTTTACGACATCTACATATTCATTATATTATTTGTTGCATTTTGTCAATTAATAATAAAAATTAGTTGTGTATTTTTTACTATTATATCCTTTATTTTTCATTATTTATTGTGCTTTTTCATCTTTTTCACATTTCATGTAATAAACACGTGCTTCTTTCAAATTCTCGTTTCTGCATATTAATTTTATATTTTTTGAAATAAACACAAAAGACTGTGAAAAATCCCGCCTCATTGACGGAAAACCAGGTTTATGCTAATATGATTTTTATTGAAGCCGACTTGACTCGGCGGCACAGGGGAGGTATCTATCATATGGCAGTAATCGGAATTGATCTGGGGACCACAAACAGCCTGGCGGCTGTCTGGAAAGACGGAAAAAGCGTCCTGATTCCCAACAGGCTCGGCGCCTGCCTGACGCCCAGCGTGGTGACGGAGGCAGAGGGAGCGGTATGGGTGGGCACGGTAGCCAGGGAAAAGAGGCTGGCATACCCCCGGCAGAGCGCCGCTTCTTTTAAACGGCTTATGGGCACGGAGCAAAAACTTTATCTTGGAGACAAGGGATATACGCCCCAGGAGTTGTCGGCTGTGGTACTGAGGCAGCTAAAGCAGGACGCGGAGGAATTTCTGGGGGAGGCCGTAGACGAGGCCGTCATCAGCGTCCCTGCATATTTTAATGATGAACAGCGCTATGCCACCAGACAGGCAGGACTTCTGGCAGGGCTTAAGGTGGAACGGCTTGTCAATGAACCTTCGGCGGCAGCCCTGGCCTGTCACAATCTTCACAGCCAGGAGGACGAGACCTTTCTCGTAATTGATTTCGGCGGAGGCACTCTGGACGTGTCTGTAGTGGCCTGCTTTGACCAGATCGTGGAGATTCTGGCAGTAGCCGGGGACAATCATCTGGGAGGAGATGATTTTGACCAGCGCATTGCGGAACATTTCTGCCGGGAACACGGGATCGGACAGGATACCTTAAACCCCAGGCAGTGGCTGACCCTGCTCCAAAGCGCAGAGCAGTGCAAACGGCTGCTGACGGAAAAGGAAGGGGCCATGATGGAATGGGAAGGTCCTGAGGGAAAGATGGGGCTGATCCTGAGCCGGGATGATTTGATTCGGATTTGCGCCCCTTTGTTTAAACGGCTGGAGGCAGTGGTGCAGAAGGCCCTGAGGGACGCCTCTTCCGACGCCATTGACAGGATCGTGCTGGTAGGCGGCACCTGCCGCATGCCCGTGATCCGTCAGTACATCCGACATTTCATGAACATTGCTCCCATGACAGAGGATCACCCTGACGAGATCGTGGCCAAAGGCGCTGCAGTCTACGCAGGGATCAAGGAGCGCAGGGAGGAGATTAAGGACCTGCTTCTGACGGATATCTGTCCCTTTACCATGGGGATCGGCGTACGGGATCCCTCCAGTCAGGATCTGCTCCTTTCACCAGTGATTGAGCGCAACTGCGTCCTTCCTTTCAGCCGGGAGCAGTCCTACACTCCCTGTACCGACACCCAGGACCATGTGATGATTCATATTTTCCAGGGAGAATCCATGCACTGCAGTGAAAACCTGTTCTTAGGAACCCTGCATCTGGATATGCCCCCGGCAAGTTCCGGCTCCCGGTTTGTAAAGGTGCGCTTCACTTATGACATTAACGGAATCCTGGAAGCGGAGGCGGTCAACCACGCAGGGATGAAGGCCCGCAAACGCATCGTCAACAGCCATATCCGCATGAGCGATGAAGAACTGGAAGAACGGATCATCCACCTTAAAAACCTGAACTATATTTCGCGGGAGGAGGAACAGACAGAGTATCTTCTGGCGCGGGGAGACCGGCTGTATCGGGAATGTCTGGGAAGAGACCGGGACGTGGTTCAAAACAACAGCCAGCTGCTCCGCTCTCTCATGGACAAAAAAAATCCGGCTAAGCTGCGGGCGGCGCGCAGGCAGGTGGAGCCGGTTTTTGACTATCTGGAAGAAAAACTGGGTCTGGAGAAACTGATATGAACGGACAGCGAGAAAACATATGGGAGATTCTTGGAATCCGGCCTACTGAGGATAAAAGGGCCATCCGGCGGGCTTACGCCCAGGCCTGCCGCACCTGCCATCCGGAAGACCAGCCGGAAGAATTCCGGCAGCTGCATCAGGCCTATGAACAGGCCCTGACCTGGGCCAAGGCCCAAAAAGAAGAGCCGGCAGAAGCAGGCGGAGAAAACCTTTGGCAGAATGAGAAAAAGGGAACAGACAAAAAGGACAGAGAATCCATAGAGTCAGGAGAAAGCGCCCCGCCCTCCGAACACTGGGAAGAACTTTTGCAGGGCGAGACAGGCGAAACAGAAGAAAAGCCGGCGGCATCCCCGGCACTCCCCCGCTCCATGCATCGCTGGGAGGAACTGCTCCTTATGGGGATGGAAGAAGACGCCGCCCTGCCGCCGCCACCGGATCCCCTTTCCTGGCAGTCTGTTGATCCGACCCAGGTCTCATCCCAGGTCCTTACGGACTTCGGAAAGCTGTTGGAGCAGATGAAGCTTTTGGAAATCTATGTCAGGGATAATCCGCCTCAGGACGAGTCCGCCTGGCATCAGATAATGGAACGGTGGGATCTGCTGGCGGACAGTCCGATGTTCCGGATGCTGGGAGAAAAACCCGCTTATTTCCAGCTGCTCTTCGGCTGGCTCAACAGGGAAAGAGGGCGGCTCCACATTCCCACCATTGTGGGGATCCTTCGCATCTACCAGATAAACAGGCGGCTCATTGGGCATCCATGGAAAAGACGCATATACGAAAGGATGAAACCAGAACTTCGCATACTCGTCTATGAACTTATATTTTATGAGAGCATATGGGATGCGGAACTGTTTCGGGAAAAACTCAATCTGTACGGCGACCGGAAAAAAAGGAAATAACCAGTAACCTTTAAACATATCCCAACAGCCCTGGAAGCCACAAAGACAAAAAGGGCACATAGGTTACCAGGAGAAGCACGGCGAAAATTGCCGCAAAATAATATAAAAGAGGTTTGATCACATCCTCAATCCTGGTGTCCGCTACCTTTACCCCTACGAACAGGGTGGTTCCCACGGGAGGGGTGATGGTGCCGATGCAAAGGTTAAAGATCATCATGATTCCGAAATGAACGGAATTCATCCCCAGTTCCTGGCAGATGGGAAGGAAGATGGGGGTAAAGATCAGGCAGGCCGGCGTCATATCCATAAAAGTCCCCACAACCAGCAAAAGAATATTGATAATCAGCAGAATCACATAGGGGTTATTGCTGATGCCTAACATAGCCCCGGAGATGGCTGCCGGCAGTCCCGTAAAGGCCATGACCCAGGACATAATGCTGGAAACTCCGATGAGGAAAATAATGATGCCCGCCATCTGGGCGCTGTCCATAAAGATTTCCGGCAGATCCTTCCATGTGATGGAGCGGTAGAAATACAGTGACAGCACCAGGCTGTAGACGACTGCCACCACGGCCCCTTCCGTAGCCGTGAAAATTCCCCTGATGATTCCCCCTATGACGATAACAATCATCAAAAGGCTGGGAATGGCCTCATAGGAAGTGCGTATCCTCTCTTTTCCCGTAAAGGACTGCTCACTGCGGTATCCCTGCTTCTTGGCATAAAAGTACACAACCGCCATGCATGCCAGCCCCCACAGTATTCCGGGAATGTATCCGGCCATGAACAGGGCCGCTATGGATGTTCCGCCGCTGACCAGGGCATAGGTGATCATCACGTTGCTTGGGGGGATCAAAAGGCCTGTGGGCGCTGTGGCAATGTTCACCGCCGCGGAAAAATTTCTGTCATACCCCTCCTTCTCCTCCACAGGGCCGATGATGGCTCCCATGGCGGAGGCGGCCGCCGTCCCCGAACCTGATATGGCGCCGAACAGCATGTTGGCCACAATATTGGTGTGGGCAAGGGCTCCGGGAATCCTGCCTGTAAAGAGTTTGGCGAACTGAATGAGCCGGATAGCGATCCCCCCGCGGTTCATAATATTTCCCGCCAGAATAAAGAAGGGAATGGCTATGAGATTAAACACGGAGATGCCTGAGAATATCCTCTGGGCTCCCGTGAGAAGGGCCGGTTCCATCTCAAGAATGGGCAGAATGGCACAGATTGAGGAAACTGCCAGGGCTATGGCTATGGGAATTCCCGCAAGAAGCATAGCTGCCAAAACCACCAGAATAATCAAACCTGCGGTCCACGCAATATTCATCGTCTTTCTTCCTCCTTTCTGTTTCCTGCTATGTCTGCTATATTCAGAATACTGTAGATCAGAATGAGGATGCCGCTTATAGGTACGATACTGTACACACAGCCCATGGGGATTCCCAAAGAAGCCGTCTTCTGCCCCATGGTCAGGGATGTGATCTGAACTCCTCCGTAGATCATAACAATGGCCGCAAAGCAAAAAATCAGACATTCGGAGACCATCTCCAGCCCTTGTCTCAGGCTTTCTTCGGCTTTATCCGCCAAAAATCCCATGCGCATATGTCCCCGTCTGCCAAACATATAGGCGGCCCCCAGAAGGGAGAGCCAGGCAAAGGCATAGGTCAACAACTCCTCGGATACGGTGCTTGGCCGGTTGAACAGGTATCGCACCAGAATCTGGTAAGTTCCCACCATCACCATGGCTCCGAACAGGACAATCTGACATATTCTAAGGCCCGAATCCATGGCGTTTCGAATCTTCTTTCCTGTCTCCATCACTCTTCCTCCCCCTTTTCCAAATTGCTCCATGCCGGCCTTGCCTGTAAGCCGGGATTTGGCTTTAACCCCATCTCAGGCCCATACTCTCCCTCATGTTCCCTCATCTCCTCATTAATCTTCTGAATCTCCTCATATATCTGTGCGATATGAGGATTATCCCGCAGCATTTCTTCATGAAGGGGCAGCACTTTCTCCTTAAAGGACTCCACCTCCGCCTGCAAAAATTCCACCCCCATATCTCTGGAGGCCCTTTCTTTGGCTTCCTCCACCTGTTTATCCCACTCCTGCAGTTCCACCTCATTGGAGAGCCGGGCAGCTTCCCGGAATATTTCCATTTCCTCTGCTGTCAGACTGTTTAAAAACTTTAAGTTGCCCACAAGCATATCGGGAACCATCTGGTGCATATTATAGGTAAAATATTTTGCCACCTCTCCGTGTTTGTTGTTAGTGAGAGCCAGTTCATTGTTCTCCGCCCCGTCGATAACTCCCTGCTGGATGGCGGTATACACTTCTCCGAAACTCATGGGGGAAGCCGCGGCTCCAAAAGCCTGCATCATCTTTACGCTGGCCGGACTCTGCTGTACCCGAATCTTCATTCCCCTCAAATCATCAGGCGTATAGATGGGCTTTTTGGCATAGAAATTCCTGGTTCCCGCATTGTACCAGGTCAGCACCCGGAAGCCCGCCTGATCTGTGGACTCATAGATACTGTTCATCACAGCCTCATTGCCCATGACCGTCTTGTAGACTTCCGGCGAATCAAAAAGATAGGGCATGCTGAAAAACTCATAGACGTCGGCAAAGGTCTCTAAGTTGGCTGTGCCTGCCACCACAAAATCAATAGCTCCCGTCTGGGTCAGCTCGATGGCCTTCTGGGTGGCACCCAAAATCTCATTGGGAAAGATCTGAACTTCGTATTTTTCCCCCAGATTCTTTTCCACATGATCCTTAAATGCCGCAAGACCCAGGTATTCCGGATGGCTCTCCGACTGACCAAGGGCAATCCTCACGATTCTCTTTCCGTCCGCCGGTTTGATGCACCCTGCCAGTGCCCATGCCGCCATCGCCAATATGATTCCATCAAAAAACAGCCTTACTGTACAAAAGTTCTCCCATCGTCTCATGAACCCTCTGCGTTCCTTTCTTCCCCCTGTTTGGAGGCGTGGATTTCTCTTGTTAGTATGACTGTTTTTTGAAAAAATACACAGAACTCAATCATATTTCTTCACTAATGTAAATCCTCTTCCTCTCACCTCGTTTACCTGATGAATCACAATAAAGGCCTGAGGATCAATCTTCTGAATCAATTGATTCAGCTGTACCAGTTCCCGGTTATTGACCACGGACATGACCACATACCCGTCCTTTTTCAGATGTCCTGTCCTTGATTTAAATAAGGTCACTCCCCGGTCCAGTTCCCTAGCGATGGCCTGGTTTACCTCCTCATAATATTCCGTCACGATTTTCACCTGCATCTTAGCCTGACCCAGAAGAAGAACCTTATTCAGCACCGTGGTATAAGTCAGCACCAGCAAAATACCATACAGGACCATTTCCTTATTCGTAAACACAATCTGCAGAAGAAGGATTGCCGTATCCATGGCGTTCATGGTGGCAGAGACAGGAAGCCCCGTCTTTTTGTTCAGAACCAAAGGCGGTATATCCATGCCTCCCGTGGAAGCTCCCGCCCGGATCACCACCCCGATTCCCCCGCCTATGAGAAGTCCGGCAAAGACCAGGGCCAGAAAATTGTCCTCCGTCACTTTCCCAAGGGCGGGAACCTTCTGAAACACAGATAAGATAAAGGGGTAATAAAAGGTGCTGATCATGGTGGTAAGGGCAAATTTTTTTCCGAGAACCACTGCTCCTAAAAGAAACATGGCCACATTAAACACCGTGACAAAAACCTGGATGGGAATTCCTGCCTGATGGTAGAAAAATAGGGCCAGGCCTGTGGTTCCTCCTGTAATGAGGCCGTTTGGCAGAATAAACATGGTAACTGCCAGGGCATAAGCTGTGTTGCCTGCCAGTATCCACAAAATACTTTTCACATTGTTCCAGCTGTTCATATTTTTCTCCTTTTTTTCTGGTAATTATCTAACCATCTATCACACTATTGAATTAAAGTGCACAAAAAAACCGCCTGCGATTCTCTCGCAGGCGGCTTTTTCGCCCTGATCCGGCGGCCCGTCACGTAAGTTCCTCCAATATGGAAGTTCCGATGGTCCCCTCCGGCATATCCACTTCGAAATTATCTGCAATAGTTGCTCCGATCACTGCAAAGGTGTCTCTCTCCGGCAGTTCTCCCCGGCCTTTCATGGACGGAGAATATGCCAGAAACGGCACTTTCTCCTTGGTATGATCCGTTCCCTTATAAGTGGGATCGTTGCCGTGATCCGCCGTGATAATCAGCAGATCCTCCTCCTTAAGCTTCCCAAGAAGAACTCCCAGTTTCTCATCAAACCGTTCCAGCTCCCGGCCGTAGCCTACAGGGTTCCTCCGATGGCCCCACAAAGCGTCAAAGTCCACCAGATTCACATAGCACAATCCCGTGAAATCTTTGTCCGCAATCTCAATGGTCTGTTCCATGCCGTGGACACTGGTCTTAGACTTGTAACTCTCCGTGATTCCCTCGCCGTCAAAGATATCCCTGATCTTGCCTACGCTGATGACATCATAACCGGCAGCCTTTAAGGCATCCATGGCCGTCTTCCCGTAAGGCTTCAAGGCATAATCATGGCGGTTGCTGGTTCGCTTAAACTCTCCTTTTTTCTTGCCTACATAGGGCCTGGCAATGACCCGCCCCACTTTCCACTCATCGCGCATGGTCAGTTCTCTGGCAATCTCACAGCAGCGGTATAATTCGTCAAGGCCAAAGGTCTCTTCGTTGCCGCAGATTTGGAGAACGGAATCCGCCGATGTGTATACGATCATATCCCCTGTAGCGATCTCGTGCTCTCCCAGTTCGTCCAGGATCTGTGTCCCGCTGGCGGACTTGTTGCCCACAATCTTGTGTCCGGTCCTTTTTGACAGCTCCTCCAGGAGTTCCTTGGGAAACCCCGTATCCGTAAAAGTCTGAAAGGGCTTGGTAATGTGAAGGCCCATCATCTCCCAGTGGCCGGTCATGGTATCCTTTCCCACGCTGGCTTCCAAAAGCCTGCCGTAGTAACCCAGAGGATTCTTTGTCCCCTCCACATGCTTTAAGGGATGAAGGTTGGCAATTCCCATTCTGGCAAGGTTGGGAATATGAAAATGATCCATATGGTCGTCTATGTGCCCCAAAGTATCCGTTCCCTCATCATCATACTCCGCCGCGTTGGGCATGGCGCCTATTCCCAGAGAATCAATGACAATGGTAAAGATTCGTTTATATTTTTTCATAGTCACACACTCCTTGTGCCCTCTATTATAAGTCCTTTTCCCGGATTTGTCGATCAATTTTATCTTTTAGTTATTGCCCGTCAAATATTCATGGATTCCTCTGGCTCCGGCTCTTCCTGCTTCCATAGCAAGAATTACCGTGGCTGCTCCCGTCACCGCATCTCCTCCGGCGTATACGGCTTCCTTACTGGTCTTACCTGTAGATTCCTCTGCCACAATACATTTTCTCCGATTGGTCTCTAATCCTTTTGTAGTGCTGGAGATGAGAGGATTGGGTGATGTTCCAAGGGACATGATCACCGTATCCACATCAATGGTGAATTCAGACCCTTCCACCGGCACCGGCCTTCTTCTTCCTGATGCATCCGGCTCTCCCAGTTCCATACGGATACAGGTCATCCCCTTCACCCATCCGTTCTCGTCTACAAGGATTTCCGTGGGGTTCGTCAGAAGATTGAAGATAATTCCCTCTTCCTTGGCGTGATGTACTTCCTCCACTCTCGCCGGAAGTTCCGCCTCGCTTCTTCGATATACGATATGTACCTCTGCCCCCAGCCGCAGGGCTGTCCTGGCTGCATCCATGGCCACATTGCCGCCGCCCACTACTGCCACCTTCCTGCCGGCGGCGATTGGAGTATCATAGTCGTCGCGGAAGGCCTTCATCAGATTGCTTCTGGTTAAGTACTCATTGGCGGAAAAGACTCCGTTGGCATTCTCGCCCGGAATTCCCATGAACATAGGAAGGCCCGCGCCGGAACCGATAAACACCGCGTCAAATCCTTCTTCATCAAGGAGTTCATCAATGGTTATGGATTTGCCGATAATCACATTCGTCTCTATCTTCACACCTAATTTCTTCACATTCTCAATCTCCGGCTTCACCACACCCTCTTTAGGAAGACGGAATTCCGGAATTCCATACATCAGCACTCCTCCGGGCTCGTGAAGGGCCTCGAAGATAGTCACTTCATATCCAAGTTTTGCCAAATCCCCGGCACAGGTCAGTCCAGACGGCCCAGAACCAATAACCGCTGCTTTCTTGCCGTTGGTTGCCTTTGGAGCTGCAGGAACAAACCCGTTCTCCCTTGACCAGTCTGCCACGAAGCGCTCCAATTTGCCGATAGAGATAGGTTCTCCCTTGATGCCGCGGATACATTTGCCCTCACACTGGCTCTCCTGGGGACACACACGCCCGCATACTGCCGGAAGAGCAGAGGACTGTGCAATCACCTTTGCCGCCTCCTCAAAGTTCCCGTCTTCCACTTCCTTTATAAATCCAGGAATGTTGATAGATACAGGACAGCCTGTCATACATTTGGCATTCTTACACTTGATACATCTGGAAGCTTCTTCCATAGCTTCTTCCTTGTTATATCCTAAGCAGACCTCTTCGAAATTGGCCGCTCTCACCTTCGGGTCCTGTTCTCGGACCGGAACTTTCTTCAGTACATCCATTATTCGTCACCTCCGCAATGTCCGCACCCGCCATGGTGGGTGTCTCCTTCTTTCAGTCTCAGCATGGCCCGGCCTTCCTCGGTTCGGTACATCTGCTGCCGTTTCATAGCCTCATCAAAGTTCACCAGATGGCCGTCAAACTCCGGCCCGTCCACACAGGCAAACTTCACCTGATCCCCCACAGTCAGGCGGCAGGCGCCGCACATGCCGGTTCCGTCCACCATAATGGGGTTCATGCTGACGACTGTGGGAATGTTCAGTTCTTTTGTCAAAAGACACACAAACTTCATCATGATCATAGGACCGATGGCCACACACACATCATAATGACGGCCCTGATTCTCAACCAGGTCTTTGACCACATCGGTTACCATGCCTTTGCGCACATAGGAACCGTCGTCCGTAGTAATATACAGATTCCCAGCCACAGCCCTCATCTCATCTTCCAGGATCAGCATGTCTTTTGTCTTGGCGCCCACAATCACGTCCGCATCAATTCCATGATCTCTCAGCCACTTTACCTGGGGATACACGGGAGCCGTTCCCACGCCGCCTGCCACAAAAAGCATCTTCTTATTCTTAAGCACATCCAGATCTTCGTGGACAAACTCGGAGGCGCAGCCTAAAGGCCCTACGAAATCCTGAAATGCATCTCCCGCTTTTAAAGCCGCCATCTTCTGGGTGCTGGCCCCCACAATCTGAAATACAATGGTCACTATTCCCGTTTCCTGGTTATAGTCACAGATGGTTAAGGGAATCCTCTCCCCCGTCTCATCGGTCTTTACAATCACAAATTCTCCTGGTTCACAGGCCCTTGCCACTCTGGGAGCTTCCACATCCATCAGATAGATCTTGTCTGCCAGTTTTTCTGCCTTTACTATCCTGTACATCTGATTCCTCCTCCAACCCTTTTGATTTTGTACTATGATAACATTTTTTTCTTACGATGACAATAATTTCTCAAAAGAAACTTATTTTTCCAACATTTTCGTTGGTTATGGCGGGGAAATGTAGTAAAATAAAGGGGAGATTGTACGGAAAGAACGGAATATTGGAATGAAAGGATTGGGAAATATATGAATCGCTGTGAATTAATTGACCGCATTAAAAGTAATATCGGCAAAGTTATTGTCGGGAGGCAGGATACTGTGGATTTGATTTTGACTGCCCTTATAGCTGACGGCCATGTGCTTTTGGAGGATGTGCCGGGGACGGGAAAGACCATGGCTGCCAAGGCAGTGGCCAGGAGCCTGGACTTAAGGTTTTCCAGGATTCAGTTTACTCCCGATCTTCTGCCTTCGGATGTAACGGGGCTTAATTATTTTAACCAGAAGGAAGGGGAGTTTGTCTTTCAGCGGGGGCCTGTGTTTACTCAGATTCTTTTGGCGGATGAGATCAACCGGGCCACTCCCAGAACCCAGTCCAGTCTCCTTGAGGCCATGGAAGAGAGGCAGGTGACTATTGATGGGGAGACTTACGGGCTGGAACAGCCTTTTTTTGTCATTGCCACCCAGAATCCTGTGGAGACGGCAGGGACCTATCCCTTGCCCGATGCACAGCTTGACCGATTTTTGATGCAGATTTCCATGGGATATCCTGACAAGGAGGAAGAACTTAATATATTGGAACGGTTTGAGAAAAATAATCCTCTGGATGAGATTCAGCCTGTGTGCAGGATTGAGGATTTGATGCGCTTGAAGGAGGAGGCTCTTTCGGTGTTTGTTCATCCGGTGCTGAAAAGTTATCTGGTAGAGCTTGTCCAGGCTACCAGGAAAGATCATGAAATCGTAAACGGCGTCAGCCCCAGAGGGAGTCTTGCGCTGTTTCGGGCGGTCCGGGCCTATGCCCTGATCGGGGGACGGGATTATGTGGTGCCGGAAGATATAAAAGCTTTGGCTGTCCCTGTGCTGGCTCACCGGCTGACTACTGCCCACAGTTTCGGAGGACACACTTCCAACAGGGAAATACTTAATCGCCTTCTGTCTTTTGTTCCCCTTCCCACGGAGGACTGGGGTGTACGCCTATGAAACTCTTTGTAATTGCTGCCGGGGCTGTGATTCTCTGGATTCTTCAGGGCTGCCTTTACCACTGTTTCTGGGCCCGGGGCCTTAAGGCTTCTGTTTCCTTTGACCGGGCTTTTGCCGTGGAAGGGGAACATGCTGTCTTAAAGGAGACCATTACCAATGCCAAGGCCCTTCCTCTTCCCATTCTCCATGTAAAATTTCAGATGGGACGCCATCTGGTCTTTGTGGATTCCGGAAACTCTGCCGTTACGGATCAAAATTACCGCAGCGATATTTTTTCCTGCATGCCCTGGCAGGAGATACGCCGCAGGCTGGAATTGTGCTGCAAAAAACGGGGGTATTACACCATTTCTCAGATACAGCTGGTCAGCTATGACCTTTTCTTTTCCGGCCATTTCGTGTCTTCTCTGCCTGGGGAGGCCAGTCTCTATGTGTATCCTAAGGCTGTGGCCTTTGAACGTCTTGCCATTCCCTTTCGCAATCTTTCAGGGCAGATTCTTGCCAGGCAGGCTCTCATTTTAGACCCTTTCGAGACCCAGTCCATACGGCCCTATGAATCCTATGACCCATACCGCAGCGTCAACTGGAAGGCCACGGCCCGCACAGGCAGTCTGAAAGTGAATGTCTATACGCCCACCTCTTCCTGGAAGGTGTGTTTTTTACTGGATGTGGATTCTGACCGTATCTGGAAAGATGAAGACTTGACAGAGGAGGCTATCCGGCTCTGCGGCTCTTACAGTCAGACGCTCATAAAGGAGGGGATCCCTGTGTCCATACATACCAACGGCCCCGACTGCATTACGGGTAAATGCGGGTATCTGGAATACGGCGCGGGAACGGAACACGGACGGTCCATTATGGAACTCCTTGCCCGGATTCAGGTGGGAGACGCCTCTCATCCGGCTATGGAACAGATTCTAAAAGAGCAGGCCGACGCTCTTTTGGCAGGCAGCGGCAGTATGATCTATATTCTCCTTTCCCCTGTAAGGCGCCCTTCCATGAGCCGGGCTTTCGCTTCACTGTGCCGGCAAAGCCCTGGTTCCCAGTGGATTCTGCCCGTCAGACCGAAAGAAGATATTCAGCTGGAACAAAACAGCAGCTTTTCTGTTTTTCCCTGGGAGGTGCCTTATGACCATTCGTAAATTATTGAACTATTGGCTCAAAGAAAAACGTACCGGCTTCTATCTGTTTTTCGCCTTTGTCTTTGCCACAGCTTACCTGGCCGGGGCTCTTTTGGAGTCTTACGTCCGGGGCAGGGTTCCCGTCATGTTAAGAAGGGGAGGATTCTTAGGTTTCCTGGTACTTTTGCTGGTGTTCTTCATCCATCTGAATCTTCACTCCTGTCACTGGTTTCTGGAGCATTTTAAGGATACGGACCGTCTGCCCAAGGCTCAGATCGCCCATGTCAATTCCTTTTGCATGACCCTGTTTTTAAGTTTCTCCCTTGTGGTGCTCCCCGCCTCAGCTTACGCCCTGGAACCTGTCTGGCTGGCCTTGCGGCAATGGCTTGCTAGGCGGATTCACCCGGAGAATGTGGTTTATCCGGATCCGGAGTTTGAGCCGGAACCCATGAACACCCCTGACCTGACAGACCTGTTTGGAGAGCCGAGGCCTGCGCCTGCCTGGATGGAAACATTGGACCAGGTCTTTAAAGTACTGGGGACGGTTCTTATTATTATCTTTTTTATCCTGGCGGTTCGGGAACTTATACACAGAGTCTGGGCCTGGATTACCAGGCCCAGACAGTTTGATGATGATGAGAAAATATACTTAAGGCCGGCCTGGGTTCTCTCAGACAAAAGACGCTCCCAGAGCCCTGGCCCTTTCTTCCCGGGTCCCCTCTCCTACAGCCAGCGTGTGCGCAGACGGTACAGAAAAGAGGTTATGACACAGTCAAAAAAGAACAAAATATCTCTGTCACCCGGTTTTTCTCCTACAGAGCTGGAAAGGGCTGTAGGGCTAAATCACCGTCTCCTTCACCGGCTGTATGAAAAGGCCCGGTATGGGAAAGAGGGGTGCACGAAAGATGAGTGGGAGAAACTTACTGGCAGCAAGTCCCATTAAAAGCCTATTCTCATAAGCAGGCCGCCTTACTTACAGCACTCGTGGCACGCAACAAAATGATCTGGTGCAATCTCTGTTAAAACCTGAGGCTCTTTACATTTATCCGATGCGTAGGGGCAGCGGGGAGCGAAACGGCATCCCGGTTCCGGGTTAATAGGGTTGGAAACCTCGCCTTTAAGCACATGGCGCTGCCGGTTTCTCCGGCTCAGATCCGTGGTGGGAATGGCTGACAGGAGAGCTTTCGTATAGGGATGGGCCTGATGTTCAAATATTTCCTTTTTCGGCGCATATTCCACCACCTGTCCCATATACATCACCATAATATCGTTGCTGATATGGCGGACCACACACAGGTCATGGGTGATAAACATATAGGACAGGTTATTTCTCTCCTGCATATCCATCAAAAGGTTTAAAATCTGAGCCTGTATGGACACATCTAGAGCAGAAACAGGTTCATCGCACACAACAAACTGAGGATCCAGTACCAGTGCGCGGGCCAGGCCCACTCTTTGACGGCGGCCCCCGTCCATCTCGTGAGGATATATATTATTGTAGCGCTCCGGCAGGCCGCACAGTTCCATTGTCTCACGAACCTTCTGTGCCATTGCCGTCCTTCCGGTCACGGTTTTGCATACCTTAAGCGGTTCTGCAATCAGCTCGTTTACGGACATTCTGGGATTTAAAGAGGAATAGGGATCCTGAAATACCATCTGCATATTGGTCTGAATCTTTCTAAAGTCCCCTTTTTTCATATGCAGTATGCTTTTTCCGCCAAACAGCACGTCTCCGTCCGTAGGTTCGTGAAGCCTCAGAATGGCCCTGCCCAATGTGGACTTGCCGCAGCCGGACTCTCCCACAACTCCCAGGGTCTCCCCCTTTTTAATCTTCAGGCTAACATCGTCGACTGCATGGACAAAACCCAGTTTGTGGGGAAAATACTTTTTTAAATTTTTGGTTTCTACTAAAACGCCGCTCATGTCTCCCCACTCCTTTCATCCGCATACCAGCACTTGATAAAGTGGCCCTTGTCCACTTCCTGAAGTTCAGGTTCTGTCTCTTTGCATTTTTCCCGGCATCTGACACACCGGTCTGCAAACTTACACCCCTTGGGCAGATTGCTGGCATCCGCCATGTAACCCGGAATGGGGGTAAGCCGCTTCGCCTCCGATGTGAGATCGGGAATGCAGTTAAACAAACCGTCTGTGTAAGGATGGTTCTTAACCCGGCTAAAGACCTGTTCTATGGAACCCCTCTCGATTACACTTCCCGCATATACCACAGCCACGTTATCGCAGAATTCGGCGACAATGCCCAAATCATGGGTCACCAAGACCATAGAAGAATTAAAGGACTCTTTCAGCGCTTTCATCAATTCCAGAATCTGAGCCTGTATGGTTACGTCAAGAGCGGTAGTGGGCTCATCCGCCAAAAGAAGCTTAGGCTCCGACACCAGGGCCATGGCTATGACAATACGCTGTTTCATCCCGCCTGAAAACTGGTGAGGATACTGATCTTTTCGTTCCGGCAGAATCCCGACCAATTTCATAATATCGTCCACCCGCGTGTCTCTTTTTTTCGGCGGCATATCAGGATAGTGCAGATCCAGTACCTCCCGTATCTGTTCTCCCACTGTCATAATCGGATTTAAGCTGGTCATGGGATCCTGAAAAATCATGGAAATCTCAGCCCCTCTAAGCTGGCGCATCTGGTTCTTTGAGGCCTTCATAATGTCAATATCATTATATTTAATGGAACCGCTGACTACTTCGCCGATATCTTCCGGAAGCAGCCTAAGAGTGCTGAGACACATGGTTGTCTTTCCGGCGCCTGTTTCTCCAACCAGACCCAGAGTCTCCCCTTTGTATACATCCAGGGTAAATCCGTTCAGGGCATGTACTACTGCCTCATCCGTTTTATAATTCACATATAAATTCTTAATTTCCAGCAGTTTTTCCATTCAATCACCTCAGTTCTTCTGTTTCGGGTCCAGGGCGTCGCGCAGGCCGTCGCCTATAAAGTTAAGGCTCAGCACAGCAATCATAATACACAGACCCGGAATAATGCCCAAGAATGGATAGTACATCAGGCTGGCCTGGTTCTCGGAAATAATGGTCCCCCATTCAGGAGTCGGAGGAGCAATTCCGATTCCCAGAAAACCAAGGCTTGCAATGGAAAGAATTGTTCCGCCCAAGCCGCTCATCACGCTGATTACCAAAGGGCCCAGTACATTGGGAATAATATGTTTCAGCAAAATTCTTGTATTTCCCGTTCCGCAGCATTTTGCCGCCTCAATGAACTCCTGACCCCTGAGAGTCATAACCGCCGCCCGGACAGTCCTGGCCTGGCGCGGAATCTGGGCCACGCTGAGGGCAATGAGCATCTTCACCAGTCCCTGTCCCAAGGCTGCCACAATGGTCATTGACAAAAGGACTCCCGGAACCGACATAAGAATATCACAAAACCGCATAATCACCGTGTCAACTACCCCGCCGAAATATCCGGCGGTTCCGCCCATAGCCACGCCTACCACAAAGGCAATGCCTATGGTGATGAGGCCGGAAAACAGGGATATCCGGCCGCCATAGATAATTCTGGCGAAAAGATCGCGGCCAAACTGGTCCGTGCCAAATATATGGCCTCCTCCCGGCGCCTGATAGGCATTGATAATGCTTTGGGTCGTAACCTTACTGTAATCCAGCCAGAGGGGAGCGGATAAGCATACTGTCATAAGCAAAACCATAACGATCAGCCCCAGCATGGCCAGCTTATTTTTGCGAAACCGGATCCATACTAATTCCATTTGACCTTTTTTCATTTTTTCACATCCTTTCCCATCCTACTCAAGCTGGACACGAGGGTCAACTACTGCGTATAAAAGGTCAACCACCAGATTGGTAATGCCCACAATAACAGAGACAACAATAATGCATCCGACTACAATGGGGATGTCTTTTGACTTCACCGCCGCGCTTAAAAAAGACCCGATGCCAGGAAACGCATAGACCGTTTCAGCCACGAGGGAACCGCCTACAATGTTGGAGAATCCCACGCCGATCTGTGTAATTACCTGGAGAAGAGAGTTTCGCAGTGCATGCTTTACAATAACTACGCTTTCTTTATTCCCCTTGGCCCTGGCAGTCCGCACATAGTCGGAACGAATGACGTCCAAAAGCCATGTCCTTGTCATACGGCTGTTCCCTGCAAGCATGCCGCCGGTCAGGGACATAATGGGCAGGATAAATGCCTTCCAGGAACCGGCTCCTGAAGCAGGGAGCCATCCTAGTTTAAGGGAAAAGAACAGCTGATACATCATTCCCAGCCAGAATGTAGGCGCTGCCGACAAAAGCAGGGCAAAAAAGGTAATGATGTAATCCGGCATATGGTTATGGCGAACCGCCGCATAAACACCGGCAGGAATTCCTATAACTACCGCCACAATGGTTGAAAGCACGGCTAATGTCAAGGTATAGGGCAGACGATGGGAAAACTCGTTAAGCACGTCAAATCCCTGATACCAGGATTTGCCGAAATCCCCTCTCACGGCTTTTAACATGTACTGCACATACTGAATAAGAACCGGCTGGTCCAGTCCAAGTTCCGCGCGTTTCGCGGCAATATCCGCTTCTGTCGCCTCAACCCCCAGCATCATAACTGCCGGATCGCCGGGGGAGACTGACAACACAAGAAACACCAGAAACGTAATACCTATAATTACCGGAATAAGAAGCAAGAGGCGTTTTAACGTATATTTGAGCATATTTTCCTCCTTTGGGAATCAGGAAGCGGGCTCTTATTTCCAGCTCCAGTCTTTTACTCTCCAGGTACCGTTCGTATTGATCTTTACCCCTTCTAAGTTCTTGTTAAATGCCACGCAGCTGTTCTTGCAGTAAACGGGCACGTCATATGCCTGTTCGTTGATAATGTCCGCCAGTTTAGCCATACAGTCCTTACGGTCCTGTCCTGCGGCAACATTGGCGTCAAAACAGATATTCTGTAAATTCTCCCAATCAGGGGCAGGCCAGATGGGGCCTTCCGAGCCCTGTACGCACCAGAAACTGTTCAATGTGGAGACATCACAGAGACTTCCCGTGGTGCTGTTGAGCATGAGATCGTAGTTGCCGCTTTTCTGGTTGGCAACATTGGTGCCTGTATCCGTGGCTATGATCTCAATATTAATGCCTACATTCAAAAGCTGTCCCTGGATAATCTGGCAGGCTCTCTCCTCCACTGTGCCGGAAACACAGATCAGCTGCAAAGGAGCGCCGTTGTAATTGGAGTTTGCTAGGTATTCTTTGGCCTTCTCCACGTCGCCGGCAGGCGGGATAGTCACAAAGGATCCCTCGTCAGGCGCGCCGTTAAAGAAATAAGGAGCATCCATATCAATGGTAATGCCTTCGCCGCTGAGAGCCCCGATTACGATCTCTTCTTTATTGATTCCATACTGTATGGCCTTGCGCAGATTATAGTCTGTGGCCAGTTCCGGATTGGTATCCCGGCAGTTGTACAGAAGAAGGGATCTGGATGTGGACTGGGATGTAATATATGTAGCGTTGTCATTTTCCGTCAGCTGTTGGCAGGAAGCAATATCCGCCAGATTGATAAAGTCAATATCACCGGATTTCAGGGAAATAAAGGATGTGGTAACATTGGCTACGGGACGGATGCGGACGGTCTTGATTGCAGGTTCTCCCTCAAAGTAATCAGGGAATGCCTTTAATACAATCTCCTGTCCGCTGACGCGGGACTCGAACATATAAGGGCCGGTTCCGATAGGTTTCTCCATGTATCCTTCTGATCCCACTTCTTCATAATACTTTTTACAGATAATCGAACCGACTCTTGAAGTCGTCTCCGAGGGGAAACCGTCAAAGGGGCTGGTCAGAACAAATTTCACCGTATAGTCGTCGACAACAACAGCCTCTTTAAAATTAATCAACAGATTGGTAGTAAGGTTGGGGTTCTTCTCTGCACAGAGATTATAGGTAAAAGCCACATCCTCAGCCGTCATGTGCTCCCCGTTATGGAAATAAACATCGTCTCTTAAGTGGAACGTGTATTCCAGTCCGTCGTCTGACTTTTCATAATCCGTAGCCAGCCATGGCACACAGTTTCCTTCCTCATCCATCCAGAGCAGATAACTGTAGATATTATAGATAACCGGTGAATCCTTAGCCATGGCAGAACTGTAGGTTGAGTCCTGGCAGATAAATACCGTAGGCTCGCTGGAGGTTATGATAATCACCTCGTCTTTTCCCGATGGGGATGCCTCTTCCTTTGAAGTGGCTGCATCCTCTGTCTTCTTATCTGCTGCCGTGGTTGCTGCTGCCTGGGTACTCCCGGCTGTTCCCCCGCCTGTGCTGCCGCCGCCGTTCTGGCTGCATGCGGCAAGAGCTGACACTGCCAACAGAGCTGCCAGTGCAAGGGCGCTTACTTTGTTCCATCTGCTTTTCTTCATGTTTGTTCCTCCTTATCATTTTTATATTTTGTATTTATCACTATCTTTTTCACGTCTTGGCCGCCAATTCATCCCTGCTTTCACGGATGGCATCCAGAACATACTGCCCGTTGTAAAGCATGGGAAGAATCCGTGTCCGGTTATGAATTTTTAACAGAACCTGCCCGTCATACCGGTTCTTCCACATCACCGATGTCCTGCACAATCTCGCCCTGGATACGTCTTTGATGGGATAGGAAATGACTTTTTTCTTCTTTCCGAGAAAATTACATCTGCGGTACAAAATGCGCTCATTGGTAACGCATACAAATTCCTTTTGGCACAAGACCAGGGCCCACAATGCTCCATAAGAAAACATGCATCCCGCTATAAATTCCACCCAGAATCCGGCGGAGGCAAATCCTCTTATCACCGGTTCCGCCACGCATGGAATCCCCAGAATCAGCAGTGCGGCGCCAGTCAATGCCTGATACTTCCGGCCGGAATGTTCTACAATTCTCTCTCCCTGCCCCAATTCCTTTTCAAGTCCAAGCTGTCTCTCCATCCAACACCTCCAAAAGTCGAAAGGCTTCTGCAATTCCAAGCAAAGTATCCGCCCCTGTAGTTCCCCCGATTTGAGCCAGGCCTTCTAAGTCTTCCAGCTTTATGGCTTTTATCAGAGGCTGGCTTAAAAACCCCTGCTCCATGGCCCACAATTCACTGTAGCCATAGATTGTCGTCCTCTGCGCCAGCCTTGTAAGCCCTCCTGCGGCCTCTTCGTACACCTGGCTGTGCCTGCCTTTATACCTCATCTTCATGGTTCCCCAGAACCCGGTGAGAAAATCATCGCCTGAGGGCGTCAGGCCTGTACCAAAGCCGACCAGGCCTTCCTGTGCCTCCTCCATAAGCGAAAGGTCTGCCCTGAGCACTCCCTGCCTGAGAAGTTTCACGCTCTGTGCGAACCGGTAAAAATATCCAAAATCCCCTGGTTCTTCTCCCATGCTCCATCCCAGCGTTCCAAGAACCAGGGAGGATCCTGTTTCTCTTCTGCACCGATTCAGCTCATGTTTTAACTGTCTCAGGCCTTGGGCATAGGCCTCTGTGCCAAGGGCAGGCAGCTTTTTTATAGTTAAATCCTGCCACTGCCTGACCTTGTTTGTATCACAGCCTATACGGTTTCCAAACAAGAGCCTGTCACCCTGCCAGGTCACTTCCTCGCCGAGAACCTGCCGCCACTCATCGGGCCTGTATTCTGAAAGGACACCGCCTAGGGGAACGGCAATATGATCTTTTTCAAGCATTACTGCCAGCCCGCTACAGGCAACTGCCAGGGCGGATGAGAAAACGCCGCACACCTTTCCGCCTTGTCTCAGCATCTGCTCTGCATAAGGTGAAATCCAAAGCAGTTCCTTTAAGTCCCCTCTGTCTTTCTTACTCAATGACAATGATGTCATGATCCGGAACCTGATCGATGGTAAAGAACAGCTTCCCCTTTTCTACGGTAAAAGGAATATCCTCGTCCCGGCTTTGTACACGGACACGTTTCACCTTCCTGTCCCCCAGGACAATCCACACCTTCTGCGAACCTACGGGATAGATTTCCTCCACGCATCCCGGCCATTTCCCCATACCGGAATGATTGAGTATATGAAGAATCAGACGGCTCTCCTCATTCTGGGAAAACAGTTTGCAATCCAGTTCGCCCGGACCTTCCACACTGAAGATGCGGTTTTCTTCTCCAAGGGCCCATTTAATCGCGTTGCAGAGCAGATCCCCGAAATCCGCAAAGTAGGTTTCTCCGTACCGCCGGTCGTAATCCGCCGCGAAATATACAACCCGTCCTCCGTACCCTGTCTCTCCTGCCAAAATTCCGGGATAATCGGAAACCCGTTTATCATCATCCATATAGGAGATCTCCGGCGGGTATGTGGGGAAGGTAGGCACCATATGGGCAATGGCCTCCAGTTTGTCTGATGTCACCTTATAAAATACTCCCTGCAGCCCGATAATGGCAGTATTCTCAAAGCCCTTAAAGATTTCATGACCTGGTTTTGTAAGGCGGATATAATTGTGACAGGCATTATTATGAATTCTGCCCTGATTTACATCTACGTTAATGGGCTCCTTTTCCTCTCTCCTTATCCCCAAAAGATCATCCAGGGGGAATGTGGTTCTTGGATAGCCGAATTCGTCAAGCATGCCTGTGGCCCCTGACAGAACCAGGCTCCCGCCGTCTTTTATGAAGGCTTCTAAGGTTTTCAGTTCATCATCGGTCAAAACCGCAATATCCGGCAGAATCATCAATTTCGTCTTATAAAGTTTCTCCTCCATCTGACGGGAGTCTATGGGGAAGTAAGAGATTCTTCCCCTCTTTAGGGCCGCTACCATGCCGTTCATGGGATATATGGTTTTTACCTCACAGTCCCCTTTGCCGTAATAGCAGGTATTTCGCAGGCTGCGCACCAAAGCCACGTTGGAGAGGGGCTTTCTGTGGTACAGATACTCCTCATTCTTTTTATGCCATTTAAAAATCTCCGTTCCATTATCAAAGGCTCTCTGATCTTCCTGGACTCCGCCGATAAAATGGGTGGATGGAGAGACCCCGCCGATAATGGCCGCCCGCATCCAGGACTGGGTTTCCTCTTTTGCATTGGCTGCTTTCCGCATAAACGTAGCAAACTGATAGGTGGCAACACTTTCAATTACCAGTGCATCATCGCCGAAAATCTCATGAGTCGACAGACACTGCAGGGAATTGGCGTCAAACCCGTCGGCACCCATACGGGCCTGCCCGTCGATCATGGCCGCCTTGTTGAACTTGCCGTACTCCACATAATCCATAATGAGTTCCATAGCGCTCTTTGCATAGGCATCGGGATGGAGCATTCCCATATACACACAGTCCTCTCCGCCGTATGTAGTAGAAACCTTATTAAACCATGCATACAGATCGGTTCTGCTCTTCTGGCTCCACTCCATCCAGATACGGAAGGTGCGGTCTTCATAGTCAATCTTTTCCGGAAGTTCCAAACCAGAATATTCTTTAAACTTCCTGCGGCAGTTATCACAGTAACAGATAAAGCCTCTCCCGCCTGCCCAGGAATTATCCGCCAGGGCATCCGGGTGGTATGTCTCGATGATCTCCTTGATTACGCCTGCCAGCTGCTCACCGAAATAGCCGCCGTTGTAACAGGTATAGTATCGTCCCTCTGTATGTACAATGGGATTGCCTTCCCTGTCCTTACAGAACCAGTCCGGATGAACCTGGTACAGTTCTTCCGTAGCCTGGTTGCTGTCCATCCTGGCCACCACCACCAGGCCCTCTTCCCTGGCAGCTTCACAGAAATCCTTAAAATAATCTCTGTCTCCCAAATATTTTGCCCGATACTGGTAAGGATTGCTGCTTGGATAATAGGCTACAGTTCCCGCCGCGTTTATAATAGTTCCCTGAATTCCATTGTCTCTCCAGTATTTGCGCCATACGTCCAAATCGCAGTCCCTTGGGTCATTCTCAACGGAATTCACCTGCATCCAGCGATAAGCCCTCTGATGCCAAGGTATCTTATTCATTTGCCTTCCTCCTTGTTGTACCATTCAATAACCAGTAGTTCCTGGTCTGTAATTTCATTTAATACAAACTCTGCCCATCCGTTCTCTTCCCTGAATTCCAGCTCCTGTCCGGCATTGCGGGCACAGACTCTTTTGATCTTTCTGTCTCCTACGGCAATTCTGATCTTCTCCGGGCCCACAGGGTAGAATTCCTCCACGCTTCCCGGCCACTTTGAAAGACCTGAATGATTGAGAATCTGCATCACATACCGCCTGTCTTTCTCCTGGATAAACAGCTTGCCGTCAAGTTCTCCTTTTCCTTCTATAGAAAAGGGGAGATTCTCCTCGCCTAAAGCCCACTTAACTGCGTTGCACAGCAAATCCCCATAGTCCGGGAAAAGCGTTTCGCCGTAAGCCCTGTCATAATCTGCCGCAAAGTATACCACCCGTCCTCCTAGTCCCGTCTCTCCTGCCAGAATGGCCGGATACCCGGAAGTTCTTTTGCCATCATCCATATAGGAGATCTCCGGCGGGTATATAGGAAACGGCGGAATCATATGGGCAATCCCTTTGAGCCTTTCTGACGTCACCTGGTAACAATCACCGTGGAGGCCAAGAATGGAGGTTCTCTCAAATCCTTTCCATACAGGATGTCCCGGTTCTGTAATGCGGATGTAATTATGATGCCTGAAGTTGCTTAAATCTTTCAAACCGTCAGGCTGATAAAGAAAGGCCAAGGGTTCTTTTTCTTCCCTTTCGATTCCCATCCGTTTATCAAGGGGGAAGGATGTCCGCTTAAATCCCCACTCGTCAAGCATTCCCGTAGCTCCGGTCACAACTAAGCTTCCGCCCTTTAGGACAAAGGCGTCTATACTATTTAGTTCCTCATCTGTCAGCACTGCAATATTGGGAAGAATCAAAAGCTTTCCTTTAGAAGATTTCTCTTTGATCTGGCGGGCATCAATGGGGAAAAAGGGAATCCGCCCTCTCTTTAAGGCAGCCATCATTCCTCTGTAGTGCACCTCTGTTTTCTGTTCATTGTCCTCCTGCCCGAAAAAGCAGGTATTCCGAAAACTGCGCACCAGGCCTACATTGGCCACTGCCTTCCGGTTATACAGATACTCCTCATTGTCTCTGTGCCATCTGAATATCTTCTCACCGTTTTCAAAAGCTCTCCTGTCTTCCTGGACTCCCCCGATAAAATGGGTGGAAGGGCTGATTCCTCCCGCCAGGGCTGACCTCATCCATGACTCCGTCTCCGCCTGGGTATTCGCGCTTTTCCTCAGCATCCGGGGAGCCAGGGCATAGGTGGCCACACTTTCCAATATTAAGGTATCATCTCCGAATATCTCATGCATTGCCAGGCCCTGGGTGGAATTGCTGTCAAATCCCCAGGCATTCATACGGATCTGTCCGTCAATCATCACCGCCTTGTTAAACCGGCTGTATTCCACCTCGTCCATGACCCGTTCCAGCAGGCCTTTTTCATAAGAAATTTTAAACATGCCTAAATAGATACAGTCTTCCCCGCCAAGTCCTGTCGTCAGTTTATGAAACCACTCATACCGCTCTACCCTGCATCTCTGGTTCCACTCCATCCATATCCGGAACGTCCTGCTTTCATAATCTTCGAACTCCGGCAGTTCCAAACCGGAGTATTCCCGAAACTGCCTGCGGCAGCAATCACAGTAACAGATAAAACCTCTGGGACCCGTAGCCGTATTGTCCGCCACTGCATCGGGCTCATATCTTTCAATGATCTCTTTTACAACACCTCTCATCTGCCCTTCATAATATCCGCCGTTGATGCAGGTGTAATACCGCCCTGGCGTCTGGCTTACGGGTTTTCCTTCTTTATCCTTACAGAACCAATCCGGATGTACCTGATACAGCTCTGCCAGCGCCTGGTTGCTGTCAATACGGGCGATTACCGCCAGCCCCTCTTCCTTTGCCGCCTGACAAAAATCCGCCACATAGTCCCGGTCTCCCAAAAACTTTGCACGATACTGGTAAGGGTTAGCGCTTGGATAATAGCCTACGGTTCCGGCTGCATTGACAATGGTCCCCTGAATATGGTTCTTCCTCCAATATTCTTTCCACACGTTCAGATCGCAGTCCCTTGGGTCTGTTTCTGCCGTATTGACCTGATTCCAGCGATGAGCCCATTGATACCAAGGTTTTTTCTCCATGGTCACGCTCCTTTACAGATATCCGTGTTTTCTATAGAACTCCCTCATCATATCAACATAGGGTTTTATGGGGAACCGGCCTGCGCCTGCACCGATCTGGCCCCCGTTCTTTGATATAATCCCGCCGTGGCAGATGGGGGTAATCTGGGTAGTCAGCACTTTCCGGGCATCAATTCCGAGTGGCGGTCCCTGGAAGTTTAACAGAGGAATGGGATAATTGGTATTGGTGCCAAAGGAAATCTGGTTCATCTCCAAAGTCTGGTTGATGGCAGCCTGATAATCCCCGTCTCTTAAGCGGAGAACGGCAGGCCCTGCTGCCGCTGCAAAAGCGCCCAGGCCCACGACTTCGCAGACCGTGCTGTCGCCCATATGCAGGGAAGCGTCCTCATCACCCCACTCTGACGAAAAATACTGTCCGTAATATCTGGGGGCTTCGGTGGTAAACCATTTATCTCCCGTATCCCCAAACTTAATTCCGTTTCTCACGCCGTTGGAACAGCACATGGTGACCAATGTACAGTATTCCAGGCCCTGAATGGATTTTAATACGCTCATGGCGGAAGCCATACCCAGGGGATGGAACCAGCGCTCCGTGGCAACCAGCATATCCACACAGGTCTTCATGGTCTCTCTGTCCAGATCGGATGCCATAAACTTAGGCATCAATTCACTGACCAATATCAGGCTTGCCGCCGTCTGGCGGGTATGAATCTCATCATTCATCTGGAGCGCACGGGCTATAATGCTGGTGACATTGATGGACCCCTGAGTCTTTAACACCTTGTTCACTGCCGGCGCAAACACATTCTCAATGACCTGAAGGTTCTTCTCAACCTTCTCATTGTACAGCCCCCACAGGGAAAGCCCGTCGCGTCCCTCAAAAGGAGCACAGTAACCGCGGCGTCCTGTTTTCTTATCCTCACAGATATTCACAATCATGGATGCCGTTATAATACCTGCGCCGGCACCGATGCAGTCGAAATCATATGCGGATTTCACTTCGATCTGGCCTGACTCCAATTTCTTTATGGCCTCTTCCTTTGTCTTGGCCAGACCTTCATGGAGAGCCCCTCCTATGGTGCCGATTCTCTGCAGGCTTCCCATATCCTGCCATGTAATGGGCGGGCCGGAATGGAGGATATAATTGGGCTTCATTCCCGGAACCACCTTGATGGCCCTTTCCATTCCGATCCAATGGGACTCACTTGTCAAAAAGATGTCTATGGCTTTCCTGTTCGCCCTGTCAATTTTTTCATTTATCTCCGGATTCTCAAGAAGCGGTGCAAGCTCCTTATCCACCGGCGGTTTCCAATTGACGGAAACACACTGGCCTCCCTGGCTTGTGACAGCGTCCCCAAAAGCGGGAAGCCCTACATTGACGGCGGCAATTTTCGAATCAAACAAGGTATGATTACTCACTTTCTTTCTCCTCTCCGGCAATCAGTCCTGCAAGGACCGCTGCCTTTGCTGTGCTTTCCATCACGTTCACTCCCAGAGCTTCCAGACGCTGTTTCTGGGAAGACAGCTTTTGCGGGTCAAGCTGGGTTCCTGTAATGGCCGCTACCATACTCACATAACGGTTTTCTTCTTCTGCCTGTCTGCGGATGTTTCTGATGGTATCTTCGATGCATCCCACAGGATCTTCATGAGCCCCGTAACCTAACAGCATATCGAACAAAATCACTGCCGTCTCAGGGTCTCTGCCCTCCTTCATAAGCCGGTCATTGAGTATGGACGGATCCATTACGGGATGGGGCTTTCCTTTGGTGAACTCCTCGTCTCCCATATCCACAAGACTGTTCCCTGTGCTGATGTGGGGACTGTCAAGGAGCACGGCGCCGCCGAAGCTTACATTGGCATGCAAGTCTTTCACGAATTTTTTCAAAATCAGAATGGTTTCTTCATTATGGGTTCCTCCGCAGAACAGCCCGCGTACATACTTCTGGGACTCTCCAAGCTTTTGTCTCTCTTCCCTTGCCAAAGGAATGAGCTGCTCTTTCACGTCCCGAAGATATGGCCGTTCATCCGGCTTTTCACCTTTTGCCAGGGCCACAGCCATGTCAGCCGCCTGTTCCAAACTTTCCGGCGCATATGCCCCTGCCCCGCGTACCTCTTCCGCCTTTCCGCCAAGGAGATCGATGACCACAGGTTTCTTGCATGTCGCCACACGTCTGTAGATCTTTGCAGCCGTGTCAGGATAGGGAGGCTTTGACACCAGTACGATTACGTCTGTGTCAGGATCATTGTCCAGATAATCGATTCCCTGAAGCATGGTTAAGCCTCCTACTTCTTTGGACAGATCCCTTCCTCCTGTGCCTATGGCCTGGGAGATTCCAAAATCTTTTTGGGTGATCAGCGCGGCAATCTCATGAATGCCGCTTCCTGAGGCTCCCACAATACCGATACGTCCCTTTGACACAACGCTCATAAGTCCAAGAGACACGCCTCCGATTACGCTGTTGCCGCATCCCGGCCCCATGACAAAGAGCCCTTTTTTGGCTGCCAGCTCCTTTAGCTTCACTTCCGCCTCCAATTCCACATTATCGCTGAAAATAAAAGCGTTTAGTCCGCAGTCCAGGGCTTTCCCTGCTTCTTCTGCTGCAAACTCTCCCGAAACGGAAATAATTGCCAGATTGGTCTCTTCATGGTCTGCTACAGCCATGGGAATTGTGGTATATCTGACTTCCTGGACCGCTTCCGCTCCCCCGCCTTTTTTGCTGCTCATCTCGTCAATGGCGCGGCTTACCTCTTCGGCCGCCTCTTCCGATGTGACTTCCAGGGAAATAATCAGATCACCCGGCCCCGCCTCCTGGGCCTCTTTCGTCAGGCGTCCCACGTCTTCCAGAACGGTCTTATTCAGTTCCGTCCCCATCACAACCACTGCCTGGTTCACTCCTTTCAGGCTCTTTACTTCCTTCGTAGCCCTCATAAGGAATATGGAATCCATATAGGTATTGGGGCGTATAATGGTTTTTATCATAATCACTTCCTCCTTTCCAGATACCGGCAGACTCTTCTGGCCACTTCGATCTCTTCATTGGTAGGAATCACCAGTATTTTTACTGCTGAATCCTGGGCGGAGATTTCTCTCTCTTTCTCCCCTGACAGATTCTTTTGTCTGTCCAGGCATACTCCCAGATGCTTTAGTCTCTCACAGACTCTCTCCCGGATCATAACCGAATTCTCTCCGATCCCGCCTGTAAACACCAAATACTCCAATCCTCCCATCTCCGCCCAAAAACTCCCGATGGTCCGCACAATGTTTGTCACAAATACGGAGATGGCCAGTTCCGCCCTTTCATTGCCTTCCTTTGCAGCCTGTTCCAAATCGCGCAGGTCATTGCTGACTCCGGAAATCCCATACAGGCCGCCTCTTTTCACCAGCCCCTCGTTAATCTCCTCAAGGGACATTCCCGCGCTTAACAGGAAAGGAACCAAACTGGTATCCGTGTCGCCTGCCCGGTTGGCATGAAGGATTCCCGTCTGCAGGGACATGCCAAAGCTGGTATCCACACTTTTTCCGTTCTCCACGGCACACAGGGAACTGCTCCCTCCCAGATGGCAGGACACCATGCGGTATCCTTCCGGTTCCATCTCATCTATCCTGCCGGCTATGTATCCATGGGAGGCACCATGATATCCCATCCTCTGGATTCCGTATGTCTCATACCATTCATAAGGTAGGCCGTAAATCCTTCGCTCCATGGGAATTGTCTGATGGAATCCTGTCTCAAAGGAACCGATGAAACGGGCTGAGGGAAGGAGCTTTTGAAACTGTTCGATGGCCTGCATATATGGCCCGTTATGGGAACCTGCGATCCCCATATAAAACTTCATTCCTTCCATTACCTCATCTGTCAGCTCATGGACCCCATAATAATTTTTTGCCAAAACCGTCTTAAAACCAACGACTTCAATCTCTTCCACATGGCGGATTGCCCCTGTTTCCTCTCCTGTCAGATCATTAAGAAAGCGCTGAATTCCGTTTAGATAGTCAGGTACCAACTGCTGTTCTTCATAGATTGTCAGGTTTCTGTCGGGATTTCCATAATAGTAAATGGCTTCCTCTGTCCCTACCCGTTCAATCTTTCCCTCTGCCAGAAGATTCTTTTCCGGCATAAGATACAGTTTAAACTTAAGGGAGGTGCTTCCCACATTGCACACCAGTACTTTTGTTGTCTTCACGTCTTTTTCATCCCTCCTGCGGGGCCCATGATTTTATGGCGTTTATTGACCCGCCCATATCACAGGGCTGTCTCTTTACGCAAATGGCATCAATCAGATAACATCTTCCCGATGCTTCAGAACAGGCCTTTGCCCTCACCAGGGCAGCCTTTAACTCTTTTGGGCTGAATACTCGCTCCGCCACGCACCCATAGGCTTCTCCCAGCTTCACATAATCAATGGTTCCGTCCTGGTTATAAGGCATATCCACCGCATACTCGAAACCATAACCGCTCTGATTCTGGCGAATCAGGCCAAGGTAGGCATTATTCACAACAATGATAATAATCGGCTTCTTAAAAGCTGTGGCTACGGCAATCTCCTCTCCCATGAAAGTCAGGCCGAAATCTCCTACAATAGTCACGCTGCTGCACTCAGGATGGGCTACCTTTGCGCCGAATGCTGCCGGAACTTCATAACCCAGGGTTCCCGCACCGCCGGAAGGCAGATATTTTCCGGCTTTTCTGATTTTCTGAAGCTGCCCGCTCCAGATCTGGGTAATTCCGCACCCAACCGTAAAATATGTCTCATCGTCAAAGGCTTCATTGACCTCCTGGAATACACGGTGGGGCATCATAGGGCTGGAATCATAATCGGTCTTTCTCGCCATGGTCTTCTGCAGTGAGGGAATGGCCTGGGCCCTTTCTGCATTCACCGGCTTTATTCCCTGGGCCTTCACCTGGCCGATTAATGCCCGGACCGCCAGTCCGGCATCTGACACAATCCCCAAATCCGGCTGGAATACAAGGCCGATCTGGCTCTCATCAATATTGATATGTATAAATTTGCGCCCCTCACAGTATGTCTTTAAATCGCCGGTATGGCGGTCTGAAAAACGATTGCCGATACCGATTACCAGATCAGAATCCAGAAAAACCTTATTCCCTATGGGCTGCCCTACCTGAATGCCCACATGGCCTGCGTTTAAAGGATGCTCTTCCGGGATACCGCCTTTAGCCTGATATGTGGTTACCACTGGTATCTGCAGCAACTCTGCCAGGCGGACAACATCCTCACAGCACTCACTGATCACACATCCGCCACCCATGATAATCACAGGATCCTTGCTGTCCTTGATCATCTGCACTGCCTCTTTGATCTTGTTCTGGTCCGGCACGGCTTCTTCAATTTTGGCGGGCTCATAGCTATCAATATCAAATTCAAATTCTGATTTCTGAACATCCAGAGGCAGTTCAATCAGAACCGGTCCCGGACGCCCTTCCCTCATGAGGTAAAAAGCTTCTTTCATAATTCCCGGAAGGTCTTCCGCCTTCATGACGCTCCATGCTTTCTTTGTCACGGTCTTCACAATATCCGGCATATCCACACACTGGAAGGGCTCCTGCTTTAACTGGTCACTGTTTGCCTGTCCCACTACGCAGAGAACGGGCATGGAATCAATAAAAGCCGTATACAGGCCTGTGACAAAATTGGTTGCTCCCGGACCTGCCGAGCAGATAGCCAGTGCAATCTCCCTGCCGGCCCTCTGGCAGCCGTCGGCGGCATGGACACAAGCCTCCTCATGCCTCATGGTAAAATGTTCTATAGGCGCATGTTCCAGATATTTATATACCGGATTAATGGCCGCCCCCGGAATACCAAAAGCCTTGCGAATCCCTTCCTTACACATGATCTCCACAATAGCCTGCGCGACTGTCATTTTCATTCTTTTTCTCCTTTACACGTACGTTTTTACTTCTATGTTACCTGTTCACAACATGCACCGGGTTTCCTGCCAGGTAACCCTTTACATTCTCTACGGTGCAGTCCATGATCCGCTGCCTGCTCTCCTTTGGCGCCCAGGAAATATGGGGGGTAATGATACAGTTTTGGGCTTTCAGGAGCGGGTTATCCCCCTTAATGGGTTCCGTAGACACCACATCCAAACCGGCTGCATACACCTTTCCCGAATTCAGGGCGTCAGCCAGGTCCTGCTCCGCCACCAGGGCCCCGCGGGAATTGTTGAGAAGGATGACTCCGTCTTTCATCTTTCCTATGGTGTCCTTGTTTATCATCCCTTCCGTCTCAGGAAAGAGAGGACAGTGAAGGGAGATCACATCCGCTTGGGCAAAGAGGGTATCCAAAGTCACATACTGCCCAATGGCTTTCCCTTCTTCACTGACCGTCTGATCATATGCCAGGATATTCATGCCCATGGCCTTTGCAATCCTGCCAACCTGCTGCCCGATGCGGCCGAATCCGATAATCCCCATGGTCTTTCCCCACAATTCAATAAGGGGATAATCCCAATAACACCAGTCCTTGCAGTTCTCCCACCGCCCTTCATAGACAGTTCTGCTGTGGTGGGCCGGATGATGGCAGATCTCTAAGAGCATGGCAATGGCAAACTGCGCCACTGAGGCAGTTCCATAAGCGGGAACATTGGATACGGCGATTCCCTTCTCTTTTGCATAGAGATAATCCACTACATTGTATCCCGTAGCCAGCACCGCAATATATTTCATGTCCCTGCAGGCGTCTATTACCTTTTTCGTTATGGGGGTCTTGTTGGTAATGACGATCTCCGCCTTCCCAATCCTCTCTATGGCTTCCTTCTCATCTGTCAGGCTGGTTCTGTCATACACGGTCACTTCCCCTAGGCTTTCCAACTCTGCCCAGCTTAAATCTCCCGGATTTTCTGTATAACCGTCTAAAACTACAATTTTCATAATCATGCCCTTTCTCTGAATGCTTAATCTTCCAACAGCGCCCATGCCCGGTTAAGGACACGTTTTGTGTTGGCCAAGACAATCTCTTCCTCTTCTCCCGGACGCAGAGTAACTTCCATAGACAGCACAAAGGGATGCTCTGGGTCAAAAAAGCCCTCTTCCTTCAGCACTCTCAGATAATCAAGGAGTTCCTTTGTATCGTTGGCACTGTTTGGATATCCGAAACGCGGATGCAGATCGCCGTATCCGTCACATCCCTTTTTCACCACTGCATTTCCAAAGTGAAAATGAGTAATGTAAGGCCTCAGTGTCCTGATCACAAAACGGCTTGTCTCATAGGTAGTGGGAAAATGGCTCAAATCCACTAAAAGTCCGAAATTGCTGTGGCTGCTTCTCATATCCGCCGCAAATCTTGCTGCGTACGGCGCCGGTCCTATGAGCGCGGCTTTGTCCATGTCAAAATCAAAGACCTCCAGTTCCACCGTCATATTCTTCCCGGCTGCATAGTCACAGACTGCCCTTGTTGTTTTCAGCAACTGTATGTATGCCTGTTCCTTTGTCTCTTCCTGCCACTTCCCCGCCAAAAATGCAATTCCCAGAGCTCCCAGATACTCAGCCTCATCCACAGCCTGTATCAATGTATCCTCCGCTTTTTTCCGCTGCTTTTCATCAAGATCATTGGGATTTAGCTTCGGTCCCAGCAGGCGGGGCTGTGCGCCGTAACATACCTTTAGGTGACTTTGTTCCAAAAGCTTTTTTGCCTCTTCATTTCTGCCACCATATCCTTTCACCTCAATGGCGTCAAAAAAATCGTCCTTGCAAATCTCTTTCAGGGACTCTATAGGGTCCCTTTGGGGATAACTCATCCACTGAATCGTCCCTACACGGAAATACTTGTGAATTGATTCTCTCATCGCTGTTCTCCTTACTTCTGGCATGATGCGATATTTCCTATAGTGATATTTGATTTCATTTATTGAAATCATATTTCATTTTTAATATTATCATATTGTGCAGTTTTTTGCAATACTAAAGTTAAAATTTATTTTTTATAGATATATTTACTTTTTTTGGATTATATGATAGTATTATTATTGAAATATAATTTTGTATATCAAAATTACTTTTTTTGTTATCCGAATATTTTGTCTGGAAAGAAATTCCAGCCCATGGTATACTGTTATTGTATAAAATGCAGGATCAATACATATAAAACGCAAAATTCGAAAGCTATGCCACAAAAGACCAGGAGAGAATATCCAACTATGCAAAATCAAGAAAATATTGCCGCCAAAAATCAATCTGTTGTCAAAACCTTGATGTTAATTGAACATCTGGCGCAGATGAGAACACCTCAGCGTCTCCAGGACATATCGAAAGCTTTACAATTAAACGCCAGCACCTTAACTCGTTTTTTATCTACCCTCAAGAATCTCGGCTATGTTGATCAGGAACCGGATACCTCAAAGTATTATCTTACTTTAAGGATTTGTTCTGTTGCCAATCAGGTAAGTTCTAATTTCGAGATCAGAGACCAGATACGCCCATTTTTAAAAACCATCTCCGATACGCTGAAAGAATCCGTATGTTATGCCATTGAACAGGATATGTCTGTTGTCTATATTGAAGTCATTCAAGGGCCTAATCAGGCCCTCAAGATTACCAACCGCATCGGAAGCCGCGCTCCCATGTACTGTACAGGTATTGGAAAATTGCTGCTTCTTGAGCATGATGAGGCTTATATTGATAAGATGATCGAGAGAGACGGCATGCAGCAGTTCACCGAACACACGCTTCTGACCAAAGAAGACCTGTTAAAGGAACTGGAAACTGTCCGCTCCAATGATTATGCCCTGGATAATGAAGAATGCGATCTGGGTGTGAGCTGTATCGCTTTTCCTCTCCGCGACTATTCAGGTAAGATCATCGGCGGTTTAAGTATCAGCGGCCCCACGTTCCACATACAAAATTTGATTATACCGAAAAATATCAGCTACTTAAAAAAAATGTCCCTGCTCATTTCCCAGAAGATCGGATATATGGAAGGGGCTGATTAAAGATGAAAAAGAGGCCATGCAAAAGACCTTTTACAGTTCCTTTGCATGGCCCCTTTTATGGGCGGATCTATCTTTTACATTCCCGCAAACTGATTCTTAACCTTCATCAGCTTCTGCTGCTCTGCAGTCTCCGTAGAGTACCAGCCCTTATCAGACATTTTCTTATAGATATCGTCCTGCATGCAGAGGCTGTCATCCAGGGCCTGATCAAAGGCCTGGTGCACATTCTTTGTGGAGGACTCTATGGTGCCGTGGAGATAGAGATCACATACTCCCTTGGTGGTCAGAAGCAGGTTTTCCATAATACATTTGTCATCCATGTCGATTCCTCCTTTAGATCAGATTATAAAAGTTGTCAAAAATCTGCTGATGCTTCTGTGTGAACTGCTCCACATAAGCCTTCAGCTCCGGATCCTGAAGATTCTTTGCCGCATCCTGGCATTGGGTCTTTAAAAACTTTTCATGACTTAATGCATCTTCAATATACGTTAATTCTTTCGGACTCATCATATCCCTCCTGTTCTCACACATACTGCGTTTTTCCATTGCTGCCCAAACTATATACTACCTTCTTAATATGACCGGTACAAAAGAAAAACATGCTGGCAGATCAATGCCAACATGTCCATTTTTTCGTGAAGATTTTCATAAAAACAATTCATTAGGCTTCCGCCCGGAGCAGGCCTTTCTCAATTTCATGGAAGCACCGAACAGCATCATCTTATTCAGCCCTCTCCCATGTTCCGGGCAGATACTGATACAGCGCATACAGGAAATGCATTTGTCCTTGTCTGTCTCCCCCGGCCTGTCCTTAGGGATGGCTCCCGCCGGGCACTGCACTGCGCAAAGCCCGCATTTCTTACAATTATTATCAGCCTTGGGAACCATGGGAATCCCATGATACTCTTTATATGGATACCGCCCCGGCACAAAGAAATCCTTCCAGGTTTTGGGAGCCAGCAGCTTTTCCCTGATGGGCTTTATCATGGCCTTCAGTTCTTCTTCGTCCTTTGCATCAGGGCGCCCTGCCCCGTACTGGTGCATAATGGAGTGTTCCGCCACGGCGGCTACCACGGCCACCACGCAGAACCCGCAGTCCTCCATGGCCTTTCTCAGTTCCAGCAGAGTGTCGTCATAGGCCCGGTTCCCGTAGGAAATCACCAGAACTGCCGCCCCATGGTCCGCCCTTACCTTGGTCAGATTCCTAATGGCCGTCTCCGGCACACGGCCTCCGAAAGAGGGAACTCCGATAAAACACACATCGCCTCTCACAAAGCGGTACATCCCATAATTCTTATCCGGCAGAGAAAAATCCAGGTCCACAGGCGTTCCCAGCTCACGAGCCAGGATATTCAGAATCTTTTTTGTTCCTCCTGTGGGACTGAAACACATTGTATACACATTCATATTCGCTTCCCCCGTTTATCTTTCGGCAGCCTCTGTAAAGTCAGCTTATGTACTCCCTTTCGCGGGCAGGGAAACGCACTTTCCTCTGCTGCGGAAGGCGGTTTGCGACAACTTACCGGCCCTAATTCGGCCCCGGCCCGTTTCCTAATCCTCCTACAGAACAAGAGACGGAGCCGAGTACACTCTTGCCGCCAGTTCATTATCCAGCATGTAAAGGGCACGTGGGTCGGAACCGAAGAGATCAAACTTCTTAATCAGCCCTTCCGCGTTGGTCTCCTCCTCGCCCTGCTCCTTCACAAACCAGTCCAAAAACTGCATGGTGCGGAAATCCTTGGCCTCATGAGCCGCCTCGTAGATAGTATGAATCAGGCTGGTTACATACTGCTCATGCTCGTAACCTGCATGAAGGGGATCAGAGAAGGACTTGAATTCTTTATCCGGCTTGTCAATGGCCTCCAGGGTCACCCTGCATCCATTGTTCTGCAGGTACTGCATAAACAGCATGGCATGGTCTCTCTCCTCCTGGGCCTGAATCTTATACCAGTTGCCAAAGCCCTCCAGTCCCTGATCCATATAATAATTGGAAAAATCCAGATACAAATATGCGGAATAAAATTCCTTGTTCACCTGTGTATTCAGCAGCTCTGCTACTTTTGTGTCTAACATAGCCTTTTCCTCCTTATGTGCTTCCATAGATATATTTCTTTTATTTTACCATTATTTGAGGAAAATGTCACTTTCTTTGTGAAAATCTACAGCCTGCCCTGCCTCTTTTAGTCATTACGTTCACAGGCGCCCTGTGAACGCAACGGCATATGCCCATTTTGAATTGCCTGCGGCAATGGGGCATATGCTTTGGCCCCATAACTGGATTGATCCATGACTAATCAGCAGAGTGATTAGTCATGGTGTGGACAGTAACTTTTAGTCCCTTGCCGCCTCTCCTGCCGCTTTATCCATCTGCTTAAATATTCCCAGGCAGATGGCGAGGGACAGGGCAATGGAGATAAAATCTGCCACAGGCTGGGCATGAATAGCCCCTTCCAAGCCGAACATGCTGTTGAGAAGATAGATAGCAGGAATAAAGATGAGGCCCTGGCGGCAGATGGTCAGCACCAGAGACGGAATGGCTTTTCCCATTCCCTGGATGGTATTGATGCACAAAAACAGGATTCCCAGCACCGGCCCGGAAAGCTGCAGGGCAATGACCATCTGAATTCCGTATTCGATAACCTGTGCATCGTCAATAAATGCCTGGATCACTACCTGTCTTGCCAGAACCATAACAATCGTCAGCACGGTCCCCAGAATCACGGCGCACAGACCCGTAAACCGAAACACCTGCATGAGGCGCTTTTTATTTTTGGCTCCATAGTTATATCCGATCAGAGGCTGAATCCCTGCACAAAGTCCGATCTGCAGAAGCACCACCAGCATGTTGGACTTCATAGCCACGCCCATGGCGGCCACAGGAGTATCTCCATAACTGATAAGCACCTGATTCAGCACAATGTTGGCACAGCTCATGAGAATATTGTTTAAGGATGCCGGAATTCCGATGGACATCACATTGGCAGCAATCCTCTCACCGACCCTAAAATCCCTTAACCGAATAGACAGGCTGGATTTCTTTCTGAGAAAATACAAAAGGTAAAAGGCGCTGGCCGCCATATTGCCGATAACCGTTGCCACAGCGGCGCCCACTACGCCCCAGTCCAGCATCAGAATCATCACCGGGTCCAGCACAATATTGGTTATGGTTCCGATCATGTTGCCGATCATGGACTCCTTGGCCGCCCCTTCTCCTCTTAGGATGTTGCCGAAAGCCGTTCCAAACATAATGAAGGGTCCGCCGAAGGCAATGTAGGTCAGGTAATCCCTGGCATAGCCGATGGTGTTTTCACTGGCCCCGATGAGTCTTAAGATCCCATTCATGCCCACCAGAAAGCTAAGGGCCATAATGATCCCCAGCCCCAGAGACCCATAGCAGCAGAAAGAAGAGATATTCTTTGCCCGCTCTGTCTTCCTCTCCCCCAGAGCCCTGGAGATGGCCGAGCTGCCGCCGATTCCGAATAAGTTCCCCAGAGCCATAAATACCATGAACACCGGAGTAGCCAAAGAAACTGCCGCCACCTTCATAGGGTCTCCTGTCTGCCCGATGAAAAATGTATCCGCCATATTGTAGATAACCACCACCAGCATGGAGATCATGGTGGGAACCGCCATCACCGCCACGGCTTTGGATACGGGAGCTTCCTCAAATAGTTGTCTGTTGTCATTCATATGATGTTCCTCCTCCTTCCATTGTTCGCACACTGACAAATAAGATTCCAAAAAAAGAATGCCAACGAATTGACTTTGTTGGCATCTACCGGATATTCTCTTCAAAACGCATAAGCATACATAAAAAATGTTCCAGCTCTTCGTCCGTTATATTCTCCTTCAGCATGGCCTCAAACCGGTCCATCCGGTCTGTCATCCGCTTCTGGGCCTGGATTCCCTTCCCGGTCAGAACGATTCGTTTCATTCTGGCATCCTGGGGAACAGAAATCCTTTGTATATAGCCGTTATTCTCCATGAGTGTCAGCATATGGCTGGCTGTGGAGCGGCGTATGGAAAATTCCTTCTCTATATCCCTCTGCACAACCTCACGTTCTCCCTGCCGCACCAAAAATCCCAGCACCCATGCCTGGCTGGCAGTGAGGGTCTCCTCCTCCTCTGCAACCATCTGGTTGATCTTTCGGTGTATCAGGTTGGATAAAGTCCGTACCTCGAATCCTACATGCTTGCTCTTCATGGAACCATATTCCTCAGCTTTGTCAGTATGCTAACATTTTAGCAAAAATCAGCCTTGTGGTCAAGCTCTTATTTATACAAAAATCCCCTGTGCTCTCCAGGGCTTTCTGGGCAGAATTGACATAACAGCAATTCATAACCTTTTTAGTTTACGAAGCTCCTAAAATCAGTTATACTATAAACAGATATATTAACCAGAAAGGAGCCAGGACAATATGAGCAGCGCAGAACTGACCGCAAAAATCGAATCGTTATCATCAGAAGACTTTAATATGGTTGTGACTTTAGTTAACAGACTTTCTGATAAACCCTCCAATATACTAAAAACCGCAAGAAATAAATATGTTCGGAATAATCCTATGACTATGGAAGAAATAGATACTGAAATTCAACAATACAGGAGAGAAACCCTTCTATGACAGTGGTTATTGATACCAACATTATCATCTCGGCATTATTATCGCCAGACAGCACAGCATTTTCCTTCCTTTCCGATGTTCTTGATGGGAAATATACTGTTTATATCAGCGAAAAAATCTATAAGGAGTATTCAGATGTTCTTCACAGAAAAAAATTTGGCTTTGATGAAACAATCATCGCCTTTCTTCTTGCGTGGTTTGAAGAAAATGCTATATGGGTTGAGCCTAATAAGTCGAATTTTTCTATCCCTGATGAAAAAGATCGAATCTTTTATGATACGGCCCGCTGCACCAGAAGCAAATTAATTACCGGTAATTTCAAACATTACCCTGTCGATGAACTAGTCACGGCTTTATGGGAGATACAAAATCCTGAAAAACATGGGGGATAAGGAAATCCTCTCTACCCCTTCCTCCCCCACCCATGCTCTCTCTTCCATTCCTTCACTTTCCTCAGCCGCTCTGCCGTCTCTTTCTCCGCCCCCTGCACCCCTGGCCGATAATACTCCGTTCCTGCAAGGCTCTCCGGCAGACACTCCATTACCGCCACCTTTTCCTCTGTGTCATGGGCATAGACATACCCCTCCCCATAATGCAGCTTTTCCATCAGATCCGTAACCCCGTTGCGGATAATGAGAGGCACCGGTTCCGCCAGCATGCTCTGGGCATCGGTCTTAGCCTTCTCGTAAGCCTTGTACGCAGAGTTGGACTTATCCGCCATGGACAGATAGATAACCGTATGGCTTAAATGTACGTTACACTCCGGCATACCCAGAAAATGGCATGCCTGATAGGCCGCCACCGCCAGAGGAAGAGCCTGGCTGTCCGCCATCCCCACATCCTCACTGGCAAAGCGAATAAGCCTTCTGGCCACATAGAGAGGGTCCTCTCCCGCCTCCAGCATCCGGGCAAGCCAGTATACTGCCGCATCCGGGTCGGAATTGCGCATGGACTTGTGAAGGGCGGAGATCAGATTATAATGCTCCTCCCCCTTCTTATCATAGAGAAGGCTTTTCCTGCCAATGCACTGGCGCAGCACCTCCGGGGTAATGGTGGTTTTCTCCGGGCCGATCTCCCCGTTGGTCACCGCCATCTCGAGAACATTGAGAGCCGTCCTGGCATCCCCGCCTGCAAACCTGGCGATCGTCTCCACCATGTCGTCCGTAATATCAATATTCAGATAGCCGAACCCCTGCTGGCTTTTTAAGGTCCTCTTCAACAGCCCGGCCACATCCTCTGTAGACAGGGCCTGAAGCACAAAGACCCGGCATCTGGACAACAGAGCACCGTTGATCTCAAAGGAAGGATTCTCCGTGGTCGCCCCGATGAGAATAATACTCCCCTTCTCCACGTAGGGAAGAAAGGCGTCCTGCTGGGCCTTATTGAACCGATGAATCTCGTCCACAAACACCACGGTCTTGATGCCCATGCACCGGCTCTCCTCCGCCTGGGCCATAACCTCCCGAATCTCCTTAATCCCGCTTGTCACCGCACTGAAATTAATAAACCGGGCGTGGGTCCTCCCGGCGATGATTCCTGCCAGAGTGGTCTTCCCCACTCCCGGCGGACCCCAGAAGATCATGGATGGGATCTGATCCTGCTCGATTAAATTTCTCAAAATCTTCCCTTTTCCGATAAGGTGCTCCTGGCCCACAAAATCCTCCAGCCGCTCCGGCCTCATACGGCTGGCCAGAGGACGGTAGGCCTCCTGCTGGTCGAATAATGATAACTGTTCCATCTATTCTGCCTCTGCTTTTCCTATTACTTTGAAAGTCTCGAACCCTCACAATAGGTCTGCGCACTTGCTGCGCTGACCGTACAGCGCCGGAATGCTGTTTTGCATTCCGTGTGCATCCCCCGGAGGGTTCATAGTAAACCCCTTTCATTCATGGTGGTGCCGAGAAAGCAGCATGGGGGTTTACTTTGAAAGTCCGCCGCCGGATAGGCGGCATTAATTCAGGTATGCCCAATGCGCCCGCCAAACTTTCATGGGTGGTGATGCACCCGCCCGCCGGGCGCATGCAGGTTTACTATCATCATTATATGGTTTGGAAACAGGGATGTCAACAATCCATTACGGCTCGCCAACAAAAGCTTTACATCCTTTCTTTCTTCCACTATAATAAAAACGGAAACTATTTTAGCTGATTGTGAAAGAGGTGATTCCATGCCCGGCGAGAAAGAGATTAATGTTAATTTATTAGAACGACTGGATCTGATTGACAGATTAGAAGAAGCTGACAAAGAAGGCGGGTACGAAAAAATCAAAAAGCAGCTTGCCTTTGAGCGAAAATTAATTGAACGTAAATTATATCAAAAACCGCCCTTAACCAGTCAGTAACACCATATTCCTATTCAAGTATTTCCCACAATAAAACCACACCCCGGAATGCGCCGGGATGTGGTTTCAATTTTGAACAAAACCGTCAAAAGGAGACTTTGCATATGAAACCAGCTCTGATTATCGGCTCCACCTGTGTGGACATTATCATTCATCTCGACCATCTTCCCACCACCATGGAGAACCTTCACCCCACCTCCCAGTCCATGGCCATAGGCGGCTGCGCCTACAATGTTGCCTACATGATGAGGATGCTTGACGCTCCCCATACCTTTATCAGTCCCGTAGGCACGGGCATGTACGGCAACTATGTGGCGGACTGCCTGGCTGCCGCCAAAGTTCCCATTCCGGTCCGCATCCACGACCGGGATAACGGATGCTGTTACTGCCTGGTAGAATCATCGGGAGAGCGCACCTTTTTATCCTACCACGGAGTGGAATACACCTTTGATGAATCCTGGATGGAACCCTATGAAAACCAGTCCTTCGGTCTGACCTACATATGCGGTCTGGAAGTGGAGGAACCTACGGGAGACAATCTGATCGGCTGGCTGGAAAAGCACCAGGACTTGACCGTCTGTTATGCCCCCGGTCCCAGAGGCGCCCGTATCCCTCAGGAAAAAACCGACCGCCTTATGGCCCTTCACCCCATGCTTCATATTAATGAACAGGAATCATTGGACTTAACCGGCGCACCGAACTATCTCTCCGCTGCCGCCTGCCTCTCAGAGCGCACAAAGAATACGGTCATCATCACTCTGGGAGCCAAAGGAGCCTACTGCCTGGAAAAGAACGGCAGCGCCTATCATGTGCCGGCCGTTCCCGTAACCCGTGTAGAAGACACCATCGGCGCCGGCGACGCCCATGTGGGGACTCTTCTTGCCTGCCTGACCAATGGCATTCCTATGGGCCAGGCCCTTTCCTATGCCAACCAGGTGGCAGGCGCCGTCACCACAGTATCCGGGGCTTCCCTGCCGCGAAAGCTTCTACCGGCCTTTCCCGTCAATCCGTGACCTTATCCTCTCCTTTGCCCTCAGTACACACCACTGAAACCCAAGGGGGAGCCCGATTCCTGCCAAAAGATAAAACACCTTAAACTGTACCATTCCTCTCGGCAGATAACAGTAATAAAAATCCGTCTTATAACTGACAAAATCAAACCCCACAAACATGCCCCGGTATTTCGCCAGGAAGGCATAGGCAGTTTTTATCAGGAAAAACACCATCATGTGATGCATCATAACGGCATAGGTGTTTCGCCCCAGGAATCTCACCAGCCTGCTTTCCTCCAATGCCGGGGCCAAAATACGCGCGACTCTTAACCAGAATCCGATTCCCACAAAAGCCGCCGCGTAAGGCAGCGCATATCCCGGAATATCCCGGCAGTTCCACAGCCCGTAGATCAAAGGTTTCCCCTGCAAAGCCAGCGCCATGGCCGCACACAAAAACAGGGGAAAATAATATCTGTTTCTTAAGGTGTCCACAGGCTCCAGTCTCTCCCGGTACAGGCTCCCCGCTCCGAAAAATGCCAGAAGGAACATGACTCTGACAGTCATAAGCCAGAACCCTTCTGTTCCCACATGCTCAGAAACCCAGACTCCGCCCATGGAGATAAGCATATAGAGCCCTGTCCTGATCCATACCTCATACTTTAGGACATCTTTTCCCAAAGAAGAAACCCGCCTTGCCGCCTGGCAGATTCCCTCCGCCAGCAAAGCATTGGCCATCTCCACCAGAAACAAAGTGGGCACGAACCATGCCACATGGTTAAGGACAAACTGATAGCCCATGCAGAAAGGCTCCACGAACAAAGTCCGAAAAGTCACAGGCTCACCGAATTGAAAGCCGTAATTTCTCAGCCACTGGGCCAGCACACCATAGATAAAATTCCAGATAAAATAGGGAACCATGAGATGCAGGAATTTATGGACGGCATAGCTGCGGATGCCGTTTTTGCATCCCTTATAAAAATATCCTGAGATAAACACGAACATCTGCATATGAAAAAAATAGTACTGAATCAGTCCCCCCACATCAAGGTAACTGCTGCCCAAATGCCCGTCCGCCACCATTAATATGCCAAGGGCAGACAAAAGACAAAATTGGGTGTTGATTTTTTGATTTGCCTTATCCATAGACTCCTGCTCTCTTGATGCATTCTATAAACCGCTTCCCGTACTTCTCAAACTTATACTCTCCCACCCCTGACACGGTTAACATCTTTTCCTTCGTCTGAGGCTTTACCATGCACATATGGGTCAGAGTCTTGTCTGAAAATACAATATAAGGCGGTACTTTTTCCTCCCGCGCAATCTCCGCCCGCAAAACGCGCAGCTTCTCGAACAGGCTTTCCTCCATATCCGTAAAGGACTCTCTGCCAAAAGAATTCTTCTTCGCCTTTTTCGCTTTAAGCGGAGAATCCTTTTCTGCCTTCGGCGCTTCCCTGGCAAGCTTCATCACAATCTGCTTCCCCTCCTTAAGCACCTCCTCTGACTTCTCAGTCAGCTTTACCACTGCATACTCATCTGCAGTAATGTACAGATATTCCCTCAGCTGCAGGTAATTCAAAACCTGGCGGAGCCGGTACACAGGCACCTTGGCCAGAACCCCGTAATAAGGGTTCTCCTTCATCCTGTAATTTCTAATCTTCGCCGTGTCCGCCCCATGAACCGTGTCCACAATCACGGTGGTCCCGTATCTCTGCCTGCTGGCCTTTACACAGCCTAAGAGCCCTTTTGCAATGTCTGTTACATCCGCCTCTTCAAACTGGGTAAGGCAGTTGGAACAGTTGCCGCAGTAATTGCTGCCGTATTCACCAAAATATTTTAATATGTAATCCCTGAGACAATCATTGGTAAAGCAATAGAATGTCATTTTTCTTAAGCGTTCCCCATCCCGCTCCCTGACTATTGCCCGCGTCATTTCATCCAATTCCTGATTGTCCTGATTATTGTCAATAAACATCTGATTGGTTATGACATCCTGTCCGCTGTAGTACAGGATACACTGGGCCGGTTCCCCGTCACGCCCTGCCCGCCCTGCTTCCTGATAATAAGACTCCAGGTTTTTGGGCATGCCGTAATGAAGCACGAACCTGACATTGCTCTTGTCTATCCCCATGCCAAATGCATTGGTGGCAACCATGATCTGCTTTCTGTCATAGATAAAATCATCCTGATTTTTCTTTCGTTCCTCATCGCTGAGACCGGCATGATAGCGGGTTACCGCAAACCCCTCCTCTGCCAGGCGCCCGCAGACATCTTCCACATGCTTTCTGGTCAGGCAATAGATAATCCCGCTGTCCTCCCTGTGGGTGTCCAGATAATTTTTCATTGCCCCATATCGGTCCTTCACTGTCATTACACCGAAATACAGATTGCTTCTGTCGAATCCGGTAGTGATCACCGTAGGACTTCGCAACTGCAGAATGTCAATGATGTCGTCCCTGACCTCCTTGGTAGCCGTGGCTGTAAATGCACTGATAACAGGACGTCTGGGCAGCTTCTCAACAAATTCCATAATCTTAAGATAGCTTGGCCTGAAATCCTGTCCCCACTGAGACACGCAGTGAGCCTCATCTACGGCCACCATCACAATATTGCTGTGGAGCGCAAAGTCCAGAAATTCTTCTGTCACTAACCGCTCCGGCGCCACATAAATGATCGGATATCTTCCCTGTCTCGCAAAGCCAAGGGCTTTAAAATACTGAGCTGCGGTCAGAGAACTGTTTAAAAACGCCGCATGAATTCCTGCCTGATTTAAACTCCCCACCTGATCCTTCATGAGAGAGATTAAGGGGGAAATCACCAGGGTGATCCCCTCCATCAAAAGCGCCGGGATCTGATAACACAGGGATTTGCCTGCGCCTGTGGGCATGATTCCCAGTGTATCCTTCCCCTCCATAATGCTGTCAATCAATGTCTCCTGGGCATGGCGGAAGGTATCATATCCGAAATATTTCTTTAAAATCTCATATTTATTCATGGTATTAATTATCAAACTGTTTTCCCATTGCCTCCAGTCTTTGTCTCAGCAGAACCAAACTCACTCCCGCCGGATTCAGCACATAGCCTTTTGCATCTTTAATGAGGGAAGGAAGAAGCCCCTTAAAAGGCACCATAGCCACGCGCAGTTTGGAGCCGTAGTTCTGGCTGAATTTTTGAAACTCCCAGAGATCGGAAAAAACGGGCTGAAGGATCTCCCCTTCCTGATTCTTCATATAGGGAATCTGAATATCCTGACTGTGCTTCTTCGGGTCAAATTCCCCCTCCACCTTGCCGATATCAATAGCCATAATATATTTGGCGCGAACTAAGTTGGCCATCATCTCCTGCTCCATTTCCTGAAGGTGCTTCCTTCTCTGTACATCCTCAGAGGACTGTCCCGGACGTCTTAATTCCTGTAGAAAATAGATCATGGTCAACTGCAGAGTGGCATTGCTTCTGGGAAGGCCGTTTTCCTCCTGTTCCCTCTGGTTGATGGTCACCACCTGTTCCAGGGGAAGATAAGAGAACCCCGCTCCGTTGTGAAATACCAGCCGGTTGACGCCGATCAGGTACAAGCTGGTATAATACATCATCATCTGCTTCTTCTCCACTTTTACCACAGCCAGAGGAATCTGCTTTTCCTCACATTCCTTCACCCACTCTTCAGCCGTCTCCTCCTCCGCAAACAGATATACCTGATCGTCAAATGTCTCCGGATCACACTCTGCATAAGGCATCTTGGTAAACTGAGAAAAAGCCGCAAAAAAAACATCCAGCTTTTGCAATTTTTTTATTATCAATCCGTTGTCAATCGCCATAATTCTTCCCTTTCCGTCATCGCATTTTCCTGTTGACGCGGCAATGGCCTCACCTGCCGCCATTCCTAACTATAGCACGAATTTTCCTGTCCGTAAACCACAAAACAGGCACAAAAAACGGCGGTCCGGCAGAATTATTTCCTTCTTCCGCCAAGACCGCCCATTCCCTGTCAGCGATACCCTTGTACCCACACGCCGTTATTATCTACAAAATATCCGTCGGGAGTCCATGAGTTCGTCAGCATATCTCCGTTGGGACCGCAGTAGTAATAAAGATTCTTCCACAATACCCATCCGGTAACCATATAGCCGCGCTCATTAAAATAGTACCATTTATTATTAATATACTGCCAGTTGTTCACCGTATAACTTCTGTCCGCATTACAGTACCACCAGCCCACGTTGTCCTTAAGCCATGCACCGGAAGAATTGCCTGTGGCGCCGGGACCGCCGCTGCTGCCCGATGGACCGGAACCGCTGCCTGAAGTACCAGGGCCTGAGCTTCCGGAATTACCCGAAGGGGTATTGGACGAATTCTTCGCGTTATTGAACTCCCTTGCTGTCTGGGAATCCACATACCACCCCTGTGATTCTTCCCAGTCTCCTTTATAAGTGGAATTATAAACTCCGCGGACTCTGAACGTATAAGTTCCGCTTTTGGTAATATAGCTGGAAAGATCATAGGTGCTGTTGGTTGTTGAGATCGTAGAGGAATTGATGAGAGTTCCGCCCCGATATACCTTGACTTCATACCGCTTGGCATCCCCGCATTCTCCCCAGTATCCATGGCCCTGATCCTCGTCCCACTGCAGGTCGCATACTTCCAGATCATAGCCGCCGTTGCCGCTGTCTATCGCTCCCAGAGTCAGATTAATCACCAGCTTGTCATTGCCGCTCCGGCTGACCGAGGACACAGTGGCATCATCGCCTGTGAGAGTCAGATTACTTTTGGAAAATCCCGTTCTAAAATAATAATTCTCTCCGTCTGTTCTCAGGGTGATACGAACCTTTGGCTTGGCCCCGTTCTTCCAGTCGCCGCTGGGTTCATTGGTAATATAAGCTTCTTCCACATAATAGCTGTCACTCCCTGTGGTGATATCTACCCCGCCGGGGCCATTACCCGCTTCAATATTGGATGTGATCCTCAAAGACACGGTGTTTATGGACCGTCTGGCAGTGGCAGCGAACACGGTCTGTGCTGAACCGATGATCATCGCCATGGTCAAAATGACTGCCATCCATCTTTTTTTCCAGAACATTCCCTTACCCTCCTTGCCCGGTTTCTACGATATGACGTTGGGGTCAAAAGGTTTTTTGACCCTGGCATCATCATGATATTATAGTATCACACCTCTGCCGAGAATACGTGAATATTTCCGGTTAATTTTGTGAATTAATTCTTACGATTCCAGGTCACCCCCACCATGGAAAAGACGGAAAGATACCAAAGGGCGGAGTCTGTTCCTGCCCAGGTCCGGTTTCCTCCGGGGAATTCGTCTCTTCCTGGGTTCTGCTTTCTCCCTGAGAAGCAGAGCTTTCCTGGGTCGTATCTTCTTTGGAAGGAGACGTCTGCACCGGTTTCGTCTCACCGTCCCAGTTTTCTCCTCCATCCCACGAAGACGGTGTATTCTCCGGCGGGGCGGCTGTGATCTGAGGCTCGTCCTCCCACAAGGTGCCGCTTTCCCAATCCTCCCATGGATTCCATTCACTGTCCTCCCAGCCTTCCCAATCCTCCCAGTCTCCCTCAGGTTCCGGAATTTCCTCTTCGGATTCAGACTCTGTGTGAACAGGACATGGCTCCGGCAGGCTGTACTGCTTATCTTCCGTGTCCCCTTCATCCTCCGGTACCATCAAAAATACCCGTTCTTCCGTCTCGGGACAAAACTCTGAAGCCATGCCTCCGGATTCTATGCAGACTGTGCCTTTCACATGAACATCGCAGGAAGTCTTGGGCGCCGTTCCCTCTGCAAAATACTCGCTGTATATGGCATTGCCTCTTGGGTCCCTGTCACAGACTCCCCACACAGCCAGTTTGCCCGACTTTCTGCACACATAAGACTTGCTGACTCCGGCAGGAACCTGAAACCCGGCAGGTTCCAGACCCTCATGGACTCTGTCCATAATTTTCTTCCATATATCTTTATGATATGAGGTTCCTCCCTCCACTGGCTGGCTGTCATCATTGCCGCTCCATATTCCCGCCGTATAGTATGGCGTATATCCCACAAACCACAAATCTTTGCTCCCTGTGGTTGTTCCGCTTTTTCCCGCCGCCGTCATGGAAGCAAGAGCAGCTCTCCTTCCTGTGGGACTTATGGTAGTTACCGCAAATTTACTTCCCCCGTTCATGACATCCTTCATGGCATCTGTGAGAAGGAATGCCGTCTCCGGCTTCAGAGCCTGATGGCTTAAGCGCTCATGTTCCAAAACAACATTTCCGTCATGGTCTAAGACCTTTGTGAAAAAAGACGGCTTTGTATACACGCCGCCTGCTCCTATGGCCCCAAAAGCGGCAGTAAGTTCCAGATTAGACACACCCTCCGTGATTCCTCCTAAGGCTGTAGACGGATTGTAATCCTTCTCGGACAAGGTGGTAATCCCCAGATTCTTCCCATACCATACCCCAAACTGAGGGGACACTGTCTCCATCATACACCTGACCGCCACAATATTCATGGAATACGCAATGGCTTCCCTAATACTAGAATATCCGTAGAATCTTCCGTACCAGTTGCGGAAATCCTTTTTCCCCGCCCTGTAAGGCGCATCATAATACACCGTAGCCAGTGTGGCATTTTTCCCATCCAGAGCCGGTGCAAATGCAGTAAGCACCTTAAAGACGGAACCTGGCTGTCTCAGAGAATCCGTAGCCCGATTAAAGGTTCTGTTCCCCACCTTATCTCCTCTTCCCCCGCTTAAAGCCAGCACTTCCCCTGTAAATTGATCTATGAGAACAAAGGATACCTGTGGCTGAGCGACAATATTCAGACTTTCACTCTCCGCCTCTCCTCCTTCCTCCAGTATATATGCCTTAAACTGCTCCACATCGGCTCTCAGGGCTTCCTCATCCCCATAAAGGCCCGATCCCTTTCTTTGAAGCTTGACCTGGAGAAATGTCTCCATATCCTGTTCCGAATACTCTGACAGACTTCCGTCCTGGTTTCTGACGGTCATCCTGTAATCCGCCGACCACTGCGTTCTGCTGTAATTGGCGGGATTATTGATCTCCTCATCTACTATATTCTGCTTTGCAGGATCCTGGGTCGTGTAAATGGACAGACCGCCGGAATAGATCATCTTCCTGGCCAGCTCTCTGGAGTATCCCAATTTTTGCGTCATGGCCTCTGTCACCTGGCTGATCACCTGATCTGTAAAATAACTGTAGGGCGTAGCTTCCGCCCTTGTCATCACATCCACATTCTGTATTCTGGAATACACATCGTCCGCCAGAGCTTCTTCCTTCTCCTCAGGGGTAATCATCCCCTGTTCCTCCATTTTGTCAAGAACCCTTTTTCGGCGCATGGCATTTTCCTCGGCTCCTGCAAGCGGATTCAGCCGGCTGGGATTCTTGGTGATGCCTGCCAAAACCGCGCATTCGGAGAGCGTCAGTTCCCGCAGTTCCTTATCAAAATATCTTCTGGCAGCCACCTTCACTCCCAGCGTGTTGGAGCCCAGATTAATGGTGTTTAAGTAATTGGTCAGAATCGTCTCCTTATCGGACACTTTCGTTAATTCCACTGCAAGATACTGTTCCTGCAGCTTTCTCTCAAGCCTCTCTTTAAAGGTCTTCTCCATGCCGCCCTCAAAGACGGAATTCTTAATAAGCTGCTGGGTGATGGTGCTTCCGCCTCCCGCCGAAGAGTCACCGGTTATGACTCCCTTGACCGCCCGAAGGATGGCCCTGATATCAATACCGTTATTTTCCCAAAACCGCTCATCCTCTATGGCAATAAAAGCGTTCTTGAGATGTTCTGGAAATTCTTCATAGGACGCCTCCTCCCGGTTAGCTCCCTCCATGACCAGCTTTTCCACAGGGTTTCCCTCCCGGTCATAGATGGTAGTGGCAAATCCCTGGGGTCTGAAGCTTAAGGCTTTGATATCCGGCGCTTTCTCCACTACGCTTTTCACCCATATCAATCCGGCACAGGCAGCTGTCAAAATAAAGATCATGATCAAAACCAAGATTATCTTTACCGTTACCCAAAGCCCCTTTGCTACCCTTTTCCCAGTCTTTTCCATCTCTGATCCGGCCATCCTTTCCGTCCTTGTTATGGCCTATTCTCTCCGGGATCTTATTTCATATACCAGGAAATTTGTTACTGTTCACGAGGCGCAGATAATACCGTCTAAATCCTCGTTTTTTTCAAATAGCTCATCTCCTTATTTTGCATCGCTTCTTGTGTAAAAGGTACTTCTTCCCGACCTGTGTTTTACCAAGGCGCCACTGTCTACCAGTTTTTTAATTGAACCTTCTACAGACGTTTTCCGAATGTCGGGCACATTTCCATAATGTCGCTCTTGGTGAATTTTCCTAATTTTCCATATACCGCGCGACGCACTACTCCAAGGGCCGGAAGCTTATCACCCACAATATCTACACGCTCCTCAAAATCTCTATATGCCGCAAATACTATTTGAAGCAGATATTTAATAAACGGGGTTACATCTTCCTGATTTTCATGCCATCCCTGCTGACATTTTTCAAGGGTGTCGTAATACAGTCCCTTATTCTTTGCAATCTTGCTTTCCAAAGAAATATATTTCCCAATCACATATCCTGAACGATAGAAAAGCAATGTCGTAAGCAACCGGCTCATAGGTCCATTGCCATCTGGTAATGGTACGATGGGAATACAAAAACTATTCGTAAACTTCCCAATAACCATATCGTTTATCACCTTTGTGTTCTATAACACCTACTTTTTTCTATTGCGACATCCTTTGTGACATTTAGGGCTTTGGATTGATAGTCACCCCAACCTGAAACAATAGCCGTTTTCCAGTCTGTTTAATTCCACGTGAATCTCATTTCTATATGATAATAGGTATTCAATATCAAACGCCTTTGAATACCCACTTTGAAAAAAATATTATTAAGTTGTTGGAAGTTTGTATAGCTTTTGGTCATAATAATTTTTCATTCCGTCCAAGATCCCCGTCAAAAACAGCATTACTTCATCTTTAATGTTTTCTAAATCACTAATGGTTAAATCTCTTGCACAATCGCTAAAAGAAACATCTCCATGTGCCAAGCTATTCCGCTCCCTTTTAACTCGTTCTAAAGATTCTCCGGGAGTTGCTAGACGATAGCGTATTCTATGATTATCACAAATATTTTTAATTCTTTTTGCATTTAGATTACCGCTAATTCCCAAAGCGTCTTTTGAAAGAATAATCGGTGCATTAGTCGTAATATCCCGAATAATTTCTTGAACGCGATTTTCGTAGGCAACTCGTTCTGTGACAGGTCCATATATTTCGTTTATTTTATATTTCGACCAAATATCTTGAATCTCACGGATTACTTGATTATAAGAACAATTGTTGTTTTTCAAATCTTCGTAAATTTCCATCATTCCACTAACGATGCATGCCTCGACCAAATTATATAACATTAGCAAAAAATTAGATTTCATAATCTTATAAAAGCGTGTATTGTCAACGGCCTGTATATTAGGATTCCCATTATCAATTTCAACCATAACAGAAAAATAAAATTCAATCTCTTGCTTTCTTTCAGCAAAAATGCTTAGTGTGTTTTGCATAGTTTTATCCTTTTAATAGTTGATCTCTCACATATTCAACACGCAATTTCAATTTTCCTTCATTATTACTGGCATCTGAGGTCGTGTATTCTTTAAATTCATCAGAATCAAGCCAGTCAACACTGCTTATTCTTAAATCTGGCTTTTCTCTTAATGCTAATGCGACGCCAACAGAAATTGCTTCAAAACGAACACGAGGAGTTGCTTTCGCTTTTTCAGTCTTAGCAAAGCCAAAAGGAAAGTTTTCTTTTACAAAAGAAACCATGCGTTGAAAATCAGCGTAAAAAGTATATTCATCAAAATCTACCAGATTATTAATGAGATATTCGTCTAAAAATTCATTAACGGTGTGTCCAAAGTTCTCATAGTTATTTAAATAGGCAAAAAAACGGAGAACAAATTCAAATCGTTCGTGTCTCTTAACTCTATCTTCACTCATAGGGCAGAGCGCAACAAATGTTTCATCTTTAGAACATTTTTCAATAAAGTCAGTAAATGGACCAGGATAAGAGCCACGCCGTACTTCTGAATCATTAGCTTTCATTCCAGTTGTATTAATTCGATAGAAGAGATCCTGTCTGGCTACAGTAGGTGTATCTTCCTCCAAAACAATAATCCTTAAGGTTTTATTCAGAAATTTACGTTGCTGAGCATCAGAAAGGTCTTTAAAATAAAATCCATTAAGCTTGGTTAATTTTTTTAAGCCGCTAAGCTGCAGTTTATTATTGTGAAATTCAACAAGAGTCTGCATACGTTGAGCACCATCAATTACCTCTTGTTTACCATTATCACAATCTGCAAAAAACATAAACGGAATTGGTAATCCCAGAAAAATTGATTCCAAAAAAAGAGTTTTATTTTTAGGTTGCCATACAAAGTTTCTTTGATATGGCGGGATAAAAAAATCTTTCTTTTTAAATTTTGCAATCAGAAGTTCTATGGTAAAATCTTTTGTGTCATAATCAATTTGTTTCTGCATTTCTTTGATTTGCAGATCAGCAGCTTGTTTTTCATCCGTAGAAATAATATGTTCTTTTTTAATTCGCGGCATTTTCCTCTACCTCCTGTAAATGTTGTTGGATGCTGATCCCTATAGCTCGCCCTAATTCAACAGGAACGGCATTTCCTATATGTATTCCTATTTCGCGTCGGTTCGATGGATGATCACTGTCAATAAAAACATAATCCGGAGGAAACGATTGCAAAATAGCACCCTCTCTTAATGACAAAGCTCTATCTTGCTCAGGATGCCCAAATCGTCCATTTCCGTATCCATAAAACTGTGTTGTTATAGTTGGAGAAGGTTCATCCCAGGACATCCTCCCATATACAGAAGGATATGTTTTTCCACTTTCTTTTTTATGACATTCTAATTGTAGCTCTTCATCCCAATCGCGCCATGTACCTCCGGGAGTAGATTGTCTTATTCTTTTCAAGTTAATGGATGAAAGCCGACAAGCACGATGAAGCAAATCATTGGCATCCTGTTCTCCATCTTTTAATGCAGACAAATTTCCTATGGCTTGACGTACTGTTGGATAATGTTCGGAATCATATAGCGGAGGAATTAATTTTATTTCTCCCAAGTGAGAAGCCAATAAAACCAGTCTTTTTCGATTTTGAGGAACGCCGTATTCCGGACAATATACAATTTTCCAGTCAACATAATAATTCAATTCTTTCAGAGTAGATACAAAATCGGCAAAGACTTTTTCGCTCTCTAATTCTGGTACATTCTCCATAGAAATTATTTCAGGGTTTACCTCTTGAACTAACCTTGCAAAAGAATATAATAATTTCCATTTATCATCAGTTGGTCCATCTTTTCGATATCGATTAGTATATTTAGAAAATGGTTGGCATGGTGCACATCCGACAAGTATTCGGGTAGCGTTATCAGGATATAATGCCTCTAATTGTTCTCCCTGTAAGGAAGTAATATCACAATTTATAAATTGCGCATTATTATTCTTTTCATAAGCAAATCGACAAGAATCATCAATATCTATACCAGCTTGCACAGTTATACCCGACAGAGATAATCCTTTTGTTAAGCCACCAATTCCACAGAATAAATCTATTGCGGTAGAAGGCACTAAACCTCACCTCCCTTTTGATTAAAATTTTCTTGATCAATAAAAAGTAAATATGTGTCTATCTGTAATGCATCAGCAATTTTTTGTATATTGTCTAAAGAGATACTTCGTTTTCCACATTCTATTGCACTAATATATGTCCTATGCAATCCTGCTTTTTCTGCGAAATGTTCTTGAGAAAGACCTAATTGCATACGATATGCTTTTACATTTTTTGAAAATACCTTAATTACATTCACGATAAATTCACCCTTTTCTAGTATAACCGATTGAATACAATAAGTCAACATACAATAAGTCACAAAAGACTGTATTTGCATCTTGCATGTATAATTGGATTGGCTAATAGGACGATACAGAATTAGCAAGAAATACGTTATACGAACAAGCACTCTGTAACGAGTAGAACGCTCGAAAAAGCCTGTGGTTGCAAGGTTTCTGGCATATTGGAAGTCATGCATCCGTACGACGTACAAGGTGGTATGCCATACTCTTAAAAGTAAGTGCAAAAAAGGACATCCATCTAAACAAAAGATGAAATGTCCTTTGGCATATTCACTATTCAATTTTAAATACAAAGCAGTTTGCCGCTGTTACGCCGCTTTCTGCAAGTGTCTCTGTGTTACATTTCCATCATTGAATGGATGGATACAAAGGAAATCATGAATAAAGACCGGAATCAGAATCAATGAATCAATTTCTTTGTGATCATTTCCTTTAGCCTGGCACGGATATTTCCTACGTTCAATCAGTATTACCCCCAAATCCGCATTATCCCCCATGAAGGATATGCTCTCATGCTTGGAAAGTTAATTCTTCAGAATGAAATATCCTGTGCGTTTACTTCTTATGTATCGGAATTTGACGAACAGCTCACATTTATCCCCATAATTCAAGAGGAAGTGGTTCTTGGTGTTCCGGTCTTCCTCCGACCGGATCAATCCACCTCCGGAATTTTCGAAGAACTTCCCCTTGCAGACTTGTCAGATTTCAAAGAGTCCTCATTTATCATGACGGAGCCTCCCTCTGCCCTTCATGATGCAGTAAATCCCCTGTTTGAACAGGCAGATTTCCGACCCTTGTCTGTATTTTCATCTCCTAATGTAGTTCTGTGTGAATCCATGATACGGGCTGGTGCAGGAGTTGGTATTCTGCCTGCAAGCTATGTGAAAAACACATCGGATATTCTTTATTTCCGCCTTCGTCAGACAGCCTATCTTCATTCGGGGATTCTCTGTCAAAAAAATCATCATTTTTCTAAAGCAGAACGGTTTCTGTTTTTTCTGCAGCTGCAGCAGGATGCTCGTTTGAATCCCCTTGCTGTAGAATGGAGCAATCCCTGGATCACAGATATCGCACAGGAATTTTCTCATATGCACTATTTTAAAGATTACAAGGAGAAATCAGAATGAATACAAAAACACTTGAATATATGGTGATCATTGCAGAAGAAAAATCAATTACTCAAGCTGCCGAGCGATTATATATGTCACAGCCCGTATTGTCAAGACATTTAAAAAATGTAGAGAGCGAATTAGGGACTCCCATCTTTAAACGCAGTTCTCATCAAATGATACTCACGGAAGCCGGGATCATTTTTATTAATAATGCACGGGCTATCCTCCATGTAGAACGGCAGCTGGAAAAACGCTTAGAACAAATGCGTCAAATTCAAACGGAGTCCCTGATCGTTCTGTCGGAATTTTACTATATCAATTTTCTTATCAACCGGATCCTTCCCCAGTTCCGAAAACGCTACCCTAAAATCCAGGTTCACATATCTCCCATGACAACAACTCAGACAAAAGATGGGCTCATCAATGGAAAAGCAACTATGGCTTTGTTTACTACTTCTAATCTTCATAGCTCACAATTTGAGCTGACTCCTCTGTTTACCGATGAGTTGGTGTTGATAACCCCTAAAAATTTTCATATTCATTATGTCTCTGGCAGAACAGAGCCGGATTGGGGCTGTTTAAAAGATCAGGTATTTTACCTTCATCCTCCCGGCAGCGAATTTCGTCGTTTAGAAGATAAATGGCTGGACTCTGTCGGCGTTTCGCCTACAACAGTATTGGAATCAGATTCTTTTTCTCATACTTTGGATTTTGTATACCAGGGACAGTGCTGTGCCTTTATCCCTAAGGAAATGCTTGTAAAAATCAATCGCTCCCATGTACAAATTTATTCCGCAAATACCCCAAGACGTTTTTACCAGGTACTGGCATTCCCGAAGAACTCGTTATTCAAAGGTCCGGCTCTGGCTCTGGCTCAAGTAATCATCGAACAATACAAGTACTTTGTCCAATATATGAAAACCGGACCGATTCACTAAGAATCGAATTCCTTTCGGGGTCATGGAGAGGTCTGATACCACAAAAGGGAAGGGACAACGGCACTGTCCCTTCCCTTTCTCTATCCTCTGGCTATTGATCCCCTAACAAATCCTTTTTTTCTGCGTCCCCCGCACCGTCTCCATGACCGACGGGGGCGCTCCATTGCTGCCGGGTTCCCTTAAGGTTCCGTCAATAAGTCAACAGGTTTTTCCTTTCCCCTAAAAGCCGCTCCACCACAAGGGCGATTCCGTCCTCGTCCAGAGAAGCCGTCACCTCATCTGCCTGTGCCTTTAACTCTTCTACCCCATTGGCCATGGCAACACTATATCCGGCATAGGAAAGCATGGACGCATCGTTATGGCCATCCCCGAAAGCAATCATTTCCTCCCTCTTATACCCCATGGGAGTCAGGACTGAATCCAAGGCCTTAGCCTTATCAATGCCTTTGGCTGTAAATTCAAAGTAAAATCTCCCTGTGAACATACAGCTTAAGGTATCCTTAAAAGGCTCCATCATCTCTTTATAATGGGCCTGAAGGTATTCCGGGTCAGCCGTTGTGAGGATCTTATTCAGCGGAAAATCCGCGAAAGCCGCCAGATCCTCCTTCTCACACAACTTAAATTTATTGCTTCTCGATTCATATTCCATGACATTAAACTCTTTTCCATCCAGCTGGATCATCTGGTGATACACATTGTTGACATACATATACTCTCCATGATCGATGATAGGCCTTACCTGATCGAATTTCTTCATGTGTTCCAGGACTGCCTTTCCCTCTTCCACTGTCATGGCCTGATTAAACAATTCCTTCCCATCAGAACAATCCACCACTTTAGAACCATTGTAGGCCACCAGGAGTCCATGATATTCCTCCATCTTAAGTTCTCTGGCAAAATCCATAAGGCCTGTTGTGGGCCGCCCTGAAGCAAGAATCAGCATCATGCCCGCCTTCTCAGCCTCAAGAAGAGACTCCTTCGTTCTGGGGCTGATCACTTTCCTGCTGTTTAATAAGGTTCCGTCCATATCCATAGCGATTATTTTTATCATATCTTACTCCCTTCCTTTGGCAGACGGTTCAGCCGTTCCACCATAACAGTCATTGCTGCCGCAATCCCGAAAAGATACCAGGGATACAGCCCGATGCCTGCCAGATCGGAAATCATTCCGAACAGAGGCGGCATAACCATAGTTCCCACATAGGCACAGGCCATCTGCATTCCCATGACAGCCTGAGACTTATCTGCCCCGAAGTTAATAGGGGTCTCATGGAGAAGGGCCGGATAGATGGGCGCGCATCCCATTCCCACCATGACAAGGCCGATTCCCGTAAGGCTTTGGCCCAGAGGCAGTGCAAGAAGCACAATTCCCCCCATTGCTACGGCTTGTCCCAGACGCACCATGCCTTTATCATCTAACTTTAAGGTAATAAACCCGCAGACAAACCTCCCTGCCGTAATCCCCAGATAAAACAGGGAAGCCCATTTGGCAGCGGCCTCAGCCGTCACTCCCCGGCTCAGCACCATATAACTGGCAGCCCACAGTCCGGCTGTCTGCTCCAGGGCACAGTAACAGAAGAAAGAAAACAGAGCCGCTTTCGCGCCAGGCAGCTTTAGTAAATCGATTACCTTCATGCCCCTCTTTCCCTGCTGGGAATCGCCCCCTTCCGAGACCGAACTTTTCCATAAAAATAATGTTGCAAAAAGCACTGCCGTGAGAGCAATCTGCAAAAGGGAGATGAGCCGGTATCCGCTGTTCCAGGAAAACCCTCCCGTAAGGCAAGCCCCCATAATATAAGGGCCTATGGAAGCTCCCACTCCCCAGAAACAGTGAAGCCAGCTCATATGCCTGGCTTTATAATGAAGAGCCACATAATTATTCAGGGCCGCATCCACGGCTCCGGCGCCCAAGCCGTAAGGCAGCGCTATGACGCACAGCATCCCAAATGACCGGGATACGGAGAAACCCCACAGGGCCGCCGCAGTCACTGCTACACTGACAGCAGTCACTTTCCCTGTACCCAGCTTTCTTGTCAAATCATCACTTTTCAGACTGGAAATAATGGTTCCCAGTGATATGATCATGGATATCATCCCTGCATAGGACACCGGGACTCCCAACTCCCCCCGCATACTGGGCCATGCGGCTCCCAAAAGGGCATCGGGAAGCCCCAGGCTGATAAAGGCTACATAAATAATTGCAAGAAGCAAATTCATTTTCACTTACCTCATCTTTTCACCTAGTGTACTGACACATTTACTTTCAGTTAAATGTGTCAGCACACTAGTACAGCATTGCTTAAATATCAGTGATTAAATTGCCAATGGTATACCGGCATATGTCCACTTAAATGGATGTGCCGTAAGATTGTATTGTTCAA
>CAJSZV010000018.1 GCA_910574345.1 Clostridiaceae bacterium
TAACTTCTGATGGAAGGGGAACCCTCCTTCAGTTATTCATCAGATATGACCTTGTAACTTATTAACTTTATAGCTCTTGTGGCTATATCATTATTATACTAGGAGGCGTAGTAATGAAAATCAATTACCAGATCATGAGTGAGAGCCAGAAAAACAGACACGGGAAGTATATTCCGGATTTTGAGAAACTGATTGCGGGAGCCACATGCGAGGATGAAATTTCCTACATCCGCAAGGTTCAGGAACGATCTGAAAAGTGGCTGGATAAGCCTGGATGCGAAAGTTATGCCGGATTTGCTTTCAACATGGTTTATGTTACCAGGCAGAAATGCGGACACTTTGAAATCTTCCAGACGCCTTGCAATGAGTGTCACAGCTTAGAAGAGAATCTGAAAGTTGCGGAAGAACATGCCGGGGAAATGAAATGTTCCCGGTGCATTTCAGGAATAGGAGGCAGGTCATGAAGAGAAACGAATATTTTAAGAGAGCGGCCGATCTGTACGGTAGCGGCCAGGTGAGCGGAGAAGTCTATGACGCTATGATTATGAACGCTGACATTTTCTGTGATGATGAAGAAGAGGACGAGGACGGATACCAGGGCGGTCTCCCGGATACATATGCAGAGGTTGAGTATTCAGACTTTGACAATCCGGAGGCGGTTGACGGTGCCAGGTTTGATGATATGAATTATCTCCGGTACACGGAGAGGTAAAGGAGGCGCAAGATGAAAGTAAAACAGGGATACATAGTAAAGATTGCGGATATCGGTACTCTGGGAACCGTGGTCAGGGTTGGGGAGAATGGCAGGGCGGCAGTTGTCGAATTTGACTTCCCTGAGGGCAGAGTGGAGAGCACGCTGCCGGTATCTATCATAAGCAGTATTATTTCCAGGGGGAAAACCTATGTACCGGCTTGAATTTGAACATGCTGCCGGTCGGCAGGTAACAGATGAAGAGTACCGGAAAATAGAGCTGGTCTACATGAATACGGACGCAATCACCGGAACGGACCAGATAGCAGGGATTTATAAGAAGCTGGGAATGGAGGGGATTAACATTCTCTATTCCCTGGTCGTGGAGAGAGGCAGGCTGATTGAAACAGTGGGAGAGCTCCGGTCGGAGCTTTCCTCTGTGAAAAAGGAAGTCCGGCACCTGAAAGGGTTCCGGGACGCAATCATAAAAGAGGCCGGGAGAATCGGCACAGAATAAGGAGGATAAAGATGTTAAAACAGGAAGTTATCGCACAGGGAGAGGAATTTAAGGAGCTGGCAAAAGACATTCTTCCACTGGTAAACCAGATTGAAGATGTCCTGAAAAAGCACGGAGTCACCACCATGGCGAGCATGACGGCAGATGTGACAACGGGATACCTCACTTTTAACACACATGCGAACAACTGGAAAATGATAAGGGTAAACAATGAATATCCGGTCAATATCCAGTATGAGTATTCGGAGGTATTTGCCCTGGAGGAAAAGACAGAGCCGGAAAAGCTGGCGGGAGAACAGACAAAAGCAACGAGAGCATATCTCGATTATGCAAAGGAGGCATAGGAGCTATGGTAAAAACAGTGAAGATTACAACTGATAACGAGATATCCATATTGGAACTTCCAGAGTGGAATCTCTCTACCATGGAGGCGGCAATCGAGGCAGATTGTACCGAGGCTGTAAAGACGCAGCGCATGGTTGACTTATTCCAGGATTCTATCGTGATGATCGTGGACGAAAGCGGACATAGAAAGAACAAGCCGGATAACCTAGTAGCGTCAATTCTTTATGGGGTAGATATACATGGGTGCCCGATTGCCGGTGATGTAATTTTTGCAGTCAGGAGGGGGCTGGACGATTTGCCACCGGAAAATCCGGAGCTTTTGAAGTATTTCTTGAAAGCATTGCTATCCGAATGGAGCGGGGTAAAAATAAAACCAGAACCAGCCGGCCGGGAAAAATTCTGTATCGAAGTAAAAGAAGTGCTTTGTAGGAATATTGTTCTGGAGGCAGACAACTTGGAAGAGGCAGAAAGAATTGTATCCGCCGCCTATGAAAAGGGGTATATCGCCCTGGGAGCCCAGGATTGCCAGGATAGCACTGTTAAGGAATCGGTCTATGTCACCGGAAAAGAATTGGAAGATATGCCGCTTACGGATATAAGGGAATGGAGGTGACAGGAATCATGATGAAGAATACCCTGGGAGACCTGAATAATCTCTTGTTTGCCCAACTGGAAAAGCTGGGGGATGATGATTTGAACGGTGAGGAAATGGATGCGGAAATCCGCAGGGCAGAGGCCATGGCCAAAGTCGGAGAGCAGATCATAAAGACCGGAGAATTGCAATTAAAGGCAATGATGCACATGGATGAATATGGTTACGACAGAAAGAAAGCCGTCCCGGAAATGCTGGAAGTCCGTGGGGGGGGGTGAACTAAGTGTGGAAGTGGCCACAGGAGGTAGTTGACTGGTTGGGTACGAATGTACCAGGCCGGACCACAAAGGAAGTGACGGAGCTAATCAACCAGCAGGGCTTTGATGAAAAATACGGAATGGTTTTCACGGAGGATATAGTCAAAGGCGCAAAGAGCCGGTACGGTTTCAAAAGCGGTACGCCTATGGGAAATCCCAAAGGGTATTCCTCTAAATACCCGGAGGGAATGGCGGAGTATGTTGCCAGTATCGCCCAGGGAAAAAGCACTGCAGAACTGGTAGAGGCGGTGAACCGGAAATATGGAGCCGGAACAATCGGAATCCGGCAGATGAAAGCCTATAAGAAAAACCATGGAATCAATACCGGACTGACAGGGCAGTTTGAACCGGGCAGCACTCCGGCCAATAAGGGAAAGAAAATGTCTCCCGAAGCATACGAGAAATGCGCTCCGACAATGTTCCGCAAAGGGCAGACACCAGTAAACCATAAACCGGTAGGCACCGAGAGCGTCAGGCGGAACTATAAAAGAAACCAGATGTTTGTCTATGTAAAAGTGGCGGAGCCTAACATCTGGCGCATGAAACATATCATGGAATGGGAAAAGCACAACGGGCCTGTACCGAAAGGGAAAGCGATTATCTTCGCAGACGGCAATCCCCAGAATACGGACATAGATAATCTGGTAATGGTGAGCCGGTCACAGCTTGCGGTCATGAACCGCTGGGGAATCCATGGATATGACAAACAGACTGCGGAAGTAGCCGCAAATGTGGCATCCCTGAAAATCGTTGTATCAGAAAGAAAGAGAGGAAAAAAGCATGGCAGTAGTAAAGGAACTGGATCAGAGTTTGATAAATAGGGCGAACAGTAACAGCATGGGAGGAACCAGGGGCAACGGTTCCAACGCCGGGTATAAGAAACTGGCAGACAAGATTCTGTCCTGGCCAATATCGGAGGCGAAGAAACAGAATCTCCTGGATAAGCTGTACCAGAAATACAGCGAAATCCTAAAATATGAGGCACAGCATGTAAGCGTCATGGTTGCCGGTCCGGCGAGATACAACGCCCGGAGGCTGGATAAGTCCGACCGCATCCTGTCTCTGTATCATGACCTGTCTGGTTTGAGGGGCTGGAAGAGCAGATTGCAAATGGCCAGGTGAAAGATAACAGCGATAAGGTGAAAAGGCTTGTGGAAAGGATTGAGTTCTGCCGGAAGTCAGACAATCCGTGCAATCCTACGAATGACCTGGCAGAGCTGGCCCTGTATGATAACCAGACGTTCATCCGTCTGTATGAGGAAATGTACCCGGAATACAAGTGGAGGAAAAACAGCACCATAGCGAAGCTGTACCAGAAATCCATAACGGGTGAGCTTAAGGAAATCCGGAAAGAGATTTTCTTCGAGGATGATAATTTCACCGCCTACACGGAGGGAGACCGGGCATACATCAAATTTGTAATGAGGCCGAAAAGACAGCTCCATGTTGCCCTGAAAAGCCGTGGGTGGTGGTGGAATAGTTACCAGAGCGCCTACAGCACCTATCTTGATCGTGTGGATAAAGAGTGGATCGCCACAATCAGCACCAGGTACGCACAGTACATTTAAGGAGGCAGGGAATGAACGCAGTAGGAGACGGAAACAACATAAACACAATCAAAATGAGGCACCAGGGAGCGGACATGAATTTTTGCAAAGTTGGTAGCCCATATCATCCAGGAGGAATCGGGGTTCCTATAGAAAGAGAAAAATGCCTCTCTCTGGAATTTCAGGACATTTACGAAATAGAAAATCTCATACACACCTTACAGGAATTTAAAGAAGCGTGCCAGCTCCATATGAGGAGCTGGGGGAGGGGGAGAGCATGAACTATATCTGTGAAAAGCGAGGCAAAATAGACCGGCTCTGGGGAACGTTTATCCAGCACATTATCCAGATGCAGGAGGCCGGTATCAAGGTTGAGTATGTGAAGAAAGGCGAAGTCGTCCTGAATGGAAAGAGATATTCTCCCCTGTACTTTGAAAATACCATGCGGTATGAACCTATCGGGAAAGGCGGCGGGAATGTTGTGCTGACCGGCCACAATATCCAGCCCCTCATTGATTATCTAAGGAGGCACACATGATTCAGATCGAAGATATGACAGGAAAAAGCGGAGCCTTGTGCGAGGGCGCAAGGTTCAGCGCAGAGGATAAGCTGGGGAATAAGTACCAGTACCGGTATGAGGGAACCGAGAAAACCGTCAATGGAATGGATATACATTTGCATAACCTGACGGACGGAACGGAAACGTATGTGGAAAAGAAGTGGTTCGGCCAGAGAAAAATCAAAATCATGTAAAGGAGAAAATGAGTATGGAAAACGGAAAAAGTAACGTTATTGTAAGCATCAGCGCACAGGATATCTACCAACATCCGGACAATCCCAGGAAAGACCTGGGAGACCTGTCCGAGCTGTCGGATTCTATCGCCAAAAAGGGGATCATGCAGAATCTAACTGTTATTCCCGGTCACTGGCTCACGGATGAAGAGTGGTCAGCGGCCGCAAAAGAGTACCAGGAGACCCCAAATGCGAGCGAGGAATTAAGGGAACTTCTCAATAAAAGGTGGACGCCGGAGGGATATACCCTCATTATCGGACACCGGAGATTTGCGGCAGCAAAGCTGGCGGGCATCCAGGAGCTCCCCTGCCGGGTGGTGGAGGACATGGATAAAAAAGACCAGGTATCTACCATGCTGGAAGAGAACATGCAGCGCACCGATCTGACTATCTGGGAACAGGCAAGCGGTTTTCAGATGATGCTTGACCTGGGGGAGACCGAAGAGCAGATAGCGGAGAAGTCCGGGTTCAGCAGAACCACGGTTCGCCGCCGCCTGAATATCGCCAAACTCGATCAGAACATCCTCCGGGAAAAAGAGGCAAGCGATAGTTTCCAGTTGTCGCTCAAAGACCTGTATGAGTTGGAAAAAGTGGAGGATATCGCCACCAGAAACAAGATTTTGGCAGACGCAAGCTCTTCCAGGGATATTGTCTGGAGAGCCCAGAATGCCGTATCCGAGGCCGCAAGGAAAAAGCGGGAGGCGGCAATCGTGAAACTTCTGGAAGAGGCCGGTATCGAAAAGGTGGCAAAGTATGAACAGGAGAGATATTCCGGGAAATGGGATATTGTCAAGGAATATTCTCTTGACAAGGACGCCCCTAAGAGCCTGGGGATTCCGAAAAAGGAAAAAGGCAAGCTGTATTATGGGAGGCACTACAGCAGTATCCATGTAATCAAAGCGTCCGCAAAGAAGAAAGAGACAGCGGAGGAACGGGCCCGCAAGGAAATTGACGCCAGAAAAAAACAGATCAAAGCGGTCATGAAAGAAATGAATAACCGCAAATATGAGTTTATCAGTAACATCCTCTCCGGCAAGATTGCGCCGATAAAAGACACTGCAGAAGTGCGGGAGGAAATCTGGTTTGCCATGGTGAAAATGGGTTCCTACATGTCAATGTCCGGCATGAGGAGGTTTTTCACCGGAAAGGATGAATACCAGTGTAGCCAGGAGGAAAAGGAAGAGGCCGCAAATAAAGTGGCCGGGTTGAGCATGGAACATCAGATGTTGCTTGTCATGAGCAGCGGCCTCGACAATGAGGGTGATGTATACGATTACTATTTGCACCATAACGCAGAGCGGTGCGAGGGAATCAAGGCCGCATATGCCGTACTGGAAAAATACGGCTGGTCATTCACGGAAGAGGAAAGCCAGATATTGAACGGTACGCATGAATTTTATGTGCCGGAAGAGAAGAAAGAGGGGGAGAAATAATGAAACAAGGTACGTTGAACAGAAAGCAGTATGATAAAATCCGTAAAATGGATCACGGGCAGATGCAGGACTACTTCGGGGGAGTGTACGCACTCGGATACGAGGCCGGAGTCAAGGCGGCGTCTGAAAAGCGGGAAGTGCCGGAGCTGGTCGGCCTGGAAGATGAATTGCTCTCAATCCGTGGGATAGGGAGCGCAAAGGCACGGCTTATCTGCGAAAAGGTCAGAGAATTTTTAGAGAGAAAGGCGGGGCATGATGAAACCGGTGTTGAAATATCCGGGGAGTAAATGGAGGATAGCAGACCAGATAGTCCGGATGATTCCTGAACACCGTACATACTGCGAGCCGTTCTTCGGCAGCGGAGCCGTTTTCTTCCGGAAACCGCCGAGTGATATCGAGCTTATAAATGACCTGGATAATGACGTACCGAATCTGTTTAAGTGCATACGGGATTCCCCGGAAAAGTTGGCCGCCATGGTTGCGGCCACTCCCTATAGCAGATATGAATATGAGCGGGCATTTTACGCCAGGGATGAAAAGGACCAGTACCAGAGGGCGGCAGACTTCCTAACAAGATGTTGGCAGAGCCACGGGTTCCGTGTGAATGGATACCGGGTAGGCTGGAAAAGTGACGTACACGGGCGGGAAAGCATGTATGCTCTCCGGGATTGGTACAATCTTCCGGACTGCATACTGGAAACCGCCGAACGTCTCCGGTGCGTCCAGATAGATAACCGGCCGGCTGTTGAAATTATAAAGCGGTTTGATTTCCCGGATGTTTTTATGTATATTGACCCGCCGTATCTACTGGGAGTGAGAACGGCAAAGCAGTACCGGCATGAAATGACGGATGCGGATCACGGGGAACTTCTGGAGCTCCTGGCCACCCTGGATGCAAAGGTGATGATAAGCGGCTATGAATCGGAGCTATACAATGACATGCTGCGGGGCTGGCATAAGGAATATTTCAGGTCAAATGCTGAACACGGAGGCTCCCGGACAGAGGTAGTCTGGATGAACTATGAGAGACAGATCACCATGCAAGAGTATCAACAGCAAAGTTTATTTTAAGGAGGCAGACATGAAGAAAAAAATAGTAAACGCCATAGGGTGTATGATAGCGAAGTGGATATTGCACAACTTTGAGGACGGCCTGGTGATAAAGCGGAGGGGCGGGGCAGACCAGATCATAAAAGTCTTTTCCGTGCAGGCATATAAAAACATAATAAAACCTGCTATCCACAGAAAATAGAGAGTTGCAAAGGAGGATTTTAGCATGGAACTATATAGAGGAAAATCAGTGAAAACCGGAGACTGGATAATAGGCGCCGCCGTGTGCATTGGTGACAAAGCGCATATCCTGGGCTCCGAAAGTCTTTTCCCGGAGCGGCCGGCGTATCACGGCATGGCCATAGGAGCCGGTCTTGAGGATTCCTGTATCACCGACCGGTACGAGGCGGCGGCTTACGGCTGGACGGAGGCGCTGGACCGGTACGAAGAGAATTTCCCGGAATGGATTGAAGTTGTACCGGAGACAGTCACAAGATGCACAGACAAGCATGATATTCCGGGAAACGTTCTTTTTGAGGGTGATGTATACCGGAATCCGGACAATCTGCTGTTTGAAGTCTGCTACGGGAAGTACCAGGCATATTGTCCGGCCGATAAGTGCTATATGGAAAATGTGGGGTTCTTTGCCATTTCCAAAGACACAAAAGAAATTTACGGAATTGACGCCCCTATGCCTTTGGGAAGTACAGAGGACTACGCATACCTGGTAGGGAATATCTTTGACAGTCCGGAGTTGAGACAGGATGCCGGGCAGAGCGCCGGACAGTGGGCAGATCAGCCGACATTAAGACCGGCCACATAATCCGTAATTTTGATAATGCAAAAATAGTACCGGCATGGTATAATATGGACTTACAGGAGGAAAAACAGATGAAAAAAATAGTTGTTATGTTACTTGTAACGTTCGCCATGCTCTCCCTTGTGGCGTGCGGTGACAGCTTTGAACAGGGGATGAAAGACGCCATGAATGATACTTCCCTGGCAGACAGGGAAACAGAGGAAGAATCCCAGGAACCGGAGACAGAATCCACGGAGCCGGAGGAACCTGCAGAACAGGAGCCGGAGACAGCCGCCGATCAGGAGAGCCAGGAGGAACCTGCGGCGGTAGAATATGACAATTTGCAGGCGGTATTCCTTGCGCTGAATGAGAAAACCACGCCGGATGAACTGGAAAAGCTCATTTCTGAATCTGAATTGTTTTACACGGCAGAGGAATACAATTCCTCGTCTGGGAAAACTGTCAGCTACAATATAGCCTATACCGAGGGGGCGGCGGCTCAAAAGTACGCAGAGGCAGGGGATCACCTGACGGTAGATTTTGGAGGTGACGGCAAGGACGAATTTATGTATGCACAGTACGTCAATGAAAAGGACGTATCATATTCCGCTTTGCTGTATGACCATGGAACCTGGTACGATTTCCGAGACGCCAACGCAGAGGACTACGGCGGATATTATGTCGTTGACAGTATTTCCGGGAAAGGCGGGATCACGGTCAAATATTCCAACGGGAACGAGACGGAAACAGGGTATATTCCCTGCACATCCGGGGAAGAGGCCATACAGAAAATCATGGAGAGGATTTCAGAGTAAGGAACGGCGCATTTAACAAAAGTGCAATTTTGGTCACTTTTCGTTAATATCCGGGATGCCATGTTTATCCGATAAAAAGAGTACAATCTACTGTGAGGTATACACAGAATGGAGGAAATAATGGATGAAATCCGTCTGAATAAATATTTAAGTGAGATGGGAGTCTGTTCCCGAAGGGAAGCGGACCGGCTGATTGAGGCAGGGAAAGTTCTGGTGGACGGGCACAGAGCCGCAATGGGAATGAAGATTTTTGAGGGTCAGTCTGTAATCTGTAACGGGAAAAAGGTTTCTGCATTGGAGGCAGAGAAAAAGAATGCCAAAGGCAGGCCGGAGAGAGTACTCCTGGCAGTCAATAAGCCGAAGGGAGTCGTATGCACCACATCCCATAAGGACCGGGCTGTGAATATTGTGGAGATGGTGGATTATCCCATCCGGGTGTATCCTGTGGGACGTCTGGATAAAGACTCGGAAGGGCTGATCCTTTTGACAAACCAGGGAGAACTGGTGAATAAGATGCTGCGGGGAGCCAATGGCCATGAGAAGGAGTATGTGGTTTCGGTAGACCGGCCTTTGACCCAGCCGTTTATAAAGGGAATGGCGGCGGGAGTTTATCTCAGGGAATTGGGAATCGCCACCAAACCCTGTAAAATATGGGCCACAGGGCCAAGGGAATTTCACATCATCTTAACCCAGGGATTGAACCGTCAGATCCGCCGCATGTGCAAGACCTTGGGATACCATGTACAGAGTCTTAAGCGGATCCGCATTATGAATATAAAACTGGGCAACTTAAAGGCAGGAACCTTCCGGAGGGTGACTCCGGAGGAGTACAAACAATTGACAGAGATGCTTTAAGAAGCACAGGTCAGGGAGAATTCATATGGAACAGAAAACAAAAAGAATGAAAGAACTGATCGCCCGGCTGTCCGAGGCAGGAAAGGCCTACTACCAGGAAAGCCGGGAAATCATGAGCAATTATGAATATGACAGACTCTATGATGAGCTGTGTGCACTGGAGCAGGAGACAGGCATGATTCTGTCGGGAAGCCCTACTCAGAAAGTGGGATATGAAATATTAAGCGAGCTGCCTAAGGAGCCTCACCCGTCGCCCATGCTCTCTCTGGATAAGACGAAGGAAACGGAAGCCCTTAAAGAGTGGCTTGGCGGGCAGGAGGGCCTTCTTTCATGGAAGCTGGACGGCCTGACCATTGTCCTGACCTATGAAAACGGCGTGCTCACGAAAGCAGTCACCAGAGGAAACGGTGAGATCGGGGAAGTGATTACCAACAATGCGAAAGTATTTGAGAATGTTCCTTTAAGGATTGCCTTTGAGGGTGTTCTGGTGCTGAGGGGGGAAGCGGTGATCAAATATTCCGACTTTGAAAAAATGAACGAGGAGATTGATGAGATCGACGCCAAGTATAAGAATCCCAGGAATTTGTGCGCCGGCTCCGTCCGGCAGCTGAATAACGAGATTACAGCCCGGCGCCACGTGAATTTCATGGCATTTTGGCTGGTACAGGCGGAGGGAGTGGATTTCCGTAATTCAAGAAGCAGGCAGTTTCAGTGGCTTCAGTCCCTGGGGTTTGACGTGGTGGAACACAAAAAGGTTACAAGGGAGACCGCGGCAGAGTCAGTGGCTTATTTTGCCGAAAAGATAGAACATTATGATATTCCTTCCGATGGGCTGGTTTTGACTTTTGAGGATATCGCTTACGGAGAGTCACTGGGAAGAACAGCCAAATTCCCCCGCAATTCCATTGCCTTTAAGTGGGCGGACGAGATTCGGGAGACAACTCTTTCCTATATTGAATGGAGCCCTTCCAGGACAGGACTCATCAATCCTGTGGCGGTGTTTGAACCGGTGGAACTGGAAGGGACTACAGTGAGCCGGGCCAGCGTCCACAATATCAGTATTATGGAATCTCTTGAACTGGGGGAGGGAGACAGGATTACGGTATACAAGGCCAATATGATTATCCCTCAGATTGCCGAGAATCTGACCAAAAGCGGAGTAAAAGATATTCCAAATGTGTGTCCTGTATGCGGCGGCCCTACGGAGATTCGCCAGGTCAATGATGTGAAATCCCTCTACTGCACCAATGCTGACTGCCAGGCCAAGAAGATCAAGAGCTTCACCCTCTTTGTCAGCCGGGACGCCCTGAATATTGACGGTCTGTCAGAGGCTACGCTGGAAAAATTTATCGGAGCCGGGTTCATCAAAGAGTTTGCGGACATCTTCCATCTGGAGCAGCACAGGGAAGCCATTGTCAATATGGAAGGATTCGGACAGAAATCTTATGACAATCTGATACAGGCCATAGAGAATGCGGCCCATACTACCCTGGTTCGGGTTGTCTACGGGCTGGGAGTGGCAGGAATCGGGCTGGCCAACGCGAAAATGCTGTGCCGTCATTTCCACTATGATTTTCAGGCCATGAGCCACGCCGACAGTGGGTCCCTGACCGAAGTGGACGGCATAGGACAGGTGCTGGCAGATGCGTGGTGCGCTTATTTTGGAGACGAAAAAAATCAGGCCATGGTGGATCGTCTCATGACAGAACTTACTATAGAGCCAGTGGAGGAGGAAGAGGAATCGGGAGAGTTTGCCGGCATGACCTTTGTCATCACCGGTTCTGTGGAGCGTTTTAAAAATCGCAAGGAACTGCAGAACCTGATTGAAATGAGGGGAGGAAAGGCCACAGGCTCTGTCACCTCCAAGACGACCTATCTCATCAACAACAATGTAAATTCCGCGTCATCAAAGAATAAAAAGGCCAGGGAGCTGGGAATTCCCATTTTATCTGAGGAGGATTTTATAAAGCTTCTGGAAGGAGAATATCATGCCGATTAAAATACAAAAGGATCTGCCGGCAAGGACGGTTCTGGAATCAGAGAATATTTTTGTAATGGATGAGGACCGGGCTATGAGTCAGGATATCCGGCCTTTGGAGATTCTCATACTAAACCTGATGCCTGTCAAGGAGGATACGGAGACTCAGCTTCTGAGGGCGCTGTCCAATACTCCCCTCCAGATTGACTGTACCTTTTTAATGCTCTCTACCCATGAGTCCAAGAACACATCAGCCAGCCATCTGAATAAGTTTTATGTGCCTTTTTCTGAGATACACAAAAAGAAGTATGACGGTATGATCATTACCGGGGCGCCGGTTGAGATGTTGGAATATGACCAGGTGAACTACTGGGAAGAACTTGCCATGATTATGGAGTGGAGCAAAGCTCATGTGACTTCCACCCTCCATATCTGCTGGGGAGCTCAGGCAGGCCTTTATTACCATTACGGAATTCCCAAGTACAAAAGGGAACAGAAACTTTCGGGAATCTACAGCCACAGAGTGCTGGACCGGAAGGTTCCTCTGGTGCGGGGACTCGACGACTATATTATGGCGCCTCATTCCAGATATACAGAAGTACGGAAAAAAGATATAGAAAGATATGGGGAACTTGTAATTCTCGCGGAGTCAAAGGAGGCGGGCATTTTCCTCGTCATGAAAAAGGACGGAAGCCAGATCTTTATCCAGGGACATCCGGAGTATGACCGCATGACTCTGAACAATGAGTACCATCGGGATGTGGCCAAGGGGCTAAACCCCAAGCTGCCCTGCAATTACTATGAAGACAATGATCCGTTTTCCATGCCGGTTCTGTGCTGGAGGAATATGTCCAACACTTTGTACAGCAACTGGCTTAACTATTATGTGTATCAGGAGACTCCTTACGATCTGTATGGGAATCGTTAGGAGGGGACATGGAATATATGGAACGGCATCCTATGATCATGATTGTTATCGGGATCATGGGAATATCCTTATCGGCTATTTTTGTAAAATATTCTCAGGCTCCGTCGGCAGTGACGGCGGCCTACCGTCTGCTGTGGACGGTTATTCTTATGTCGCCGGTTGTGTGGGGCTCTGAACAGAAGCGGGAAGAGCTTTTTCATACGGACAGAAAGACGGCGGCATTGTGCGCTGCCAGCGGAATCTTTCTGGCTGTTCATTTTTGTACATGGTTTGAATCTTTAAAGCATACAACCGTGGCCAGTTCCACTGCCATTGTGTGCACGGAGGTTATCTGGGTTGCTCTTGGATACTGCGTGTTTCTGAAAGGAAGGCTGACAAAAAAGGCGGCTGCGGCCATTGGCATTACCCTGGCAGGCAGTCTTCTTATCGCCTGCTCAGACTCCGGTCAGGGGACAGGCCACCTGTACGGAGACATTCTTGCCCTTTTGGCGGCAGTGGCAGTAGCCTGCTATACACTTATGGGACGGGTAGCCAGAACCACAATGTCCACTACGGCCTATACCTATATTGTCTATGTATGTTGTGCCCTTACTCTGGTCATTCTTACTGCGGTTCAGGGATATTCTTTAAGGGGATACGGTATGAGCGGTGTGATCGTGGGCCTTCTGCTGTCCGTATTTTCCACGATTTTAGGCCACAGCATTTTCAGCTGGTGCCTGAAGTTTTTCTCTCCTGCCTTTGTCTCGGCCTCAAAGCTGTGCGAGCCGGTGGTGGCCGGAGTTTTTGCCGCCGTACTTTTTGGGGAGATTCCGGGCCTGATACAGATTGTCGGCGGGACTGTGATCATCGGCGGAGTACTTTTTTACTCCGGAATTGAGCGAAAAGCGTGATTAATTCTGTAAATCCAATTTCTTTTCCCATTTACTGAACAGATAATAGAGGGTCATCAGTACAGCGCTGATGATCCATCCCGCCGGATAGCCAAATCCCACCACAGCCGCTGTATTGAAGATTCTGGTGATGATAAAGAGGTAGATCTGGCGGAATAGGACAAAAGAGGACAGCATAATGATCATGGGCACCTTGGCATTGCCGATTCCTCTGAGAGACCCGGCCAGGACCTGGTTGACACAGCTGAATAACATAAAGAACACACACAGCCGCAGAAACAGGACTCCGTAGTGCACCACCATCTGTTCCTGATTGAAGAGATGAACCATCCAGGGCGCGAAGAGCCATAAGAGGGAAGCTCCTGAAAATGTAATGGCCACGGCCATAAGAAGGGCGGTCATGGTTCCTTTTTTTGCCCTGGGAATGTTGCGGGCTCCCACATTCTGACTGACAAAGGTAGTGGCGGCCTGGGCCATGCTTCTTAGGGGAAGCATAATAAACTGGTCAATCTTGGTGTAACAGCTCCAGCCGGCCATGCAGCTGGAACCGAAACCGTTAATATAAGACTGGACAAAAACATTGGAAAAAGAAGTGAGGGCCTGCTGGAGTCCTGTGGGAAGCCCTACAATAAGGATCCGCTTTAAAATATAGTTTTCAATCTTCAGATCGCGCCAGGAGAGACGGTATGCATCCTTGCTTTTGGTCAGAAGAAAGAGAATCAGTATAGCAGAAAGAAACTGGGAGATAATAGTGGCATAGCCCACGCCGGCAATTCCCAGGCGGAACACCAGGACAAAAAGCAGATCCAGGCCGATATTGAGAAGGCTGGAAAAGCATAAAAACATGAGAGGACGTCTGGTATCTCCCACGGCACGGAGGATTCCGCTTCCCATGTTATATATGAGAAGACCGGAAATTCCGGAAAAATAGATGCGCAGGTAGACGGAAGCGGCTTTGAGCACATCTTCCGGTGTGGACATGAGCCGCAGCATAAGGGGGACGGTGGTGCAGCCAAGAACCGTGAGGATAACGCTGCAAAACAGAGTAATAGCCATGGTGGTCTCAATGGCCAGATGAAGACGGTTGTCATCATGGGCGCCGTAATACTGGCTGATGATGACGCCGGCACCGATGGATACCCCGTTGAAAAAGCTGACCAGAGTATTGATAATGCTGGTGGTGGAGCCTACGGCAGCCAGAGCTTGTGTCCCCACAAAGTTGCCGACAACCAGGCTGTCAACGGTATTGTAAAGCTGCTGAAACAGATTGCCAAGAAGAAGAGGGAGGGCGAAGGCAAGCAAAAGGCGGGGAATGGAACCGGATGTCATATCCATTGCCTGTGATTTGTGATGGGTGTGATAGTGGTACATAAGGTTCCTCCTTGGTGTGTGGAAAATGCATTCTGTCAGAACACTCTATGTTCTGAAAAAGAATGTCCTTATGATATCCTATCCCAAACTCCCGGAATCGGCAACCCCTTTCTTGGAAAATGGGAAAAGTAAAAGACATACTGGTCAACTAATATATTAGTTGACCAGACCAAGAAAAAGGAGTATAATGAAAATATCAAATACCTGGCATAAGGCGCAGGAGAAAAAGGAGAACAAAGTTATGAAGATGACATTTCGCTGGTATGGTTCCGAAAGTGATTCCATTACGTTAAAGCAGATCAAACAGATTCCGGGCATGAGCGGTCTCATGGGGGTTCTTGACTACAAGGCAGCCGGAGAAGTATGGAATGAGGATGAGATTAAGGCCTATGTGGACGAGGTGCACGCAGCAGGACTGGAGTGTGAGGTCATCGAGAGCGTCAACGTACATGAGGACATTAAGATGGGGCTTCCCACCCGTGATAAGTACATTGCCAATTATATCACTACCATACACAATCTGGCCAAATATGGCATTAAAGTCATCGTCTATAATTTTATGCCTGTCCTGGACTGGCTGCGCACGGATCTGGCCAGAGTGATTGAGGAGGACGGTTCCAACAGCCTGTATTATGACGAGAAGGAGCTTGGCTCCATGACCCCTCTTGAGATCGTAAGAAAGACGGCGGAGGACAGCAACGGTTTCACGCTTCCCGGCTGGGAACCGGAACGGCTGGCGGAGCTTGAGAAGACCTTAAAGCAGTATGAGAGCATTACTCCGGATATGCTTCGGGAGAATTATAAGTATTTTCTTGATGCCGTGATTCCGGTGTGCGAGGAAGTGGGGATCAGGATGGCAGTGCATCCCGACGATCCGGCATGGCCCATCTTCGGACTTCCCCGGATTTCTCACAGCCAGGAGGACTTTGATAAGATTGTGGCCCTTCATGACTCTCCGGCCAATGCTCTGTGCTTGTGTACCGGCTCTTTAGGCTCCAACCCGGATAATGACATTCCGGCCATTATCCGCCATTTCGGTGAGAAAGACAGAATTGCCTGCCTTCATATCCGCAATGTTAAGTATCTGGGATACCGGTGTTTCCGGGAGGCAGCCCATCTGTCGTCCACAGGTGACCTGGATATGTTTGAGATCATAAAGGCAGTCTATGATACCTGCCCGAAAGATGTCTATGTCCGCCCTGATCATGGAAGAATGATCTGGGATGAGGTGGGACGTCCGGGATACGGCCTTTATGACCGGGCTTTGGGAGCCACTTATCTCAATGGTCTCTGGGAGTCCATTGATAAAATGTCCAGGAGATAGTAAAAGAGGATCACGGCAAAAAGGCCGCAGGTTACCGGAAGGGAGAAACGGATCAATATGAGATTAAATTATGAGGGCCTCAAGGAGAGGGAGTTGTGGAAAGAAGCATCAGTGAAACTTCCCTGCTATGACTGGAAAGCCATGTGTGAAGCTACCGAAAAGGCGCCTGTGTGGGTGCATTTTGGAGCAGGAAATATTTTCAGAGGTTTTATCGCCGGGCTTCAGCAGAAGCTTCTGAATGACGGGCTGGCCGAAAGCGGGATTGTGGCGGCGGAAACATTTGACTATGATATCATAGATAAGATATACTGGCCTCATGACAGCATGACTTTGATGGTCAGCCTAAAGCCTGACGGAGACACGGATCGGGAAGTCATCGCTTCGATTGCAAAGGGAATCAAAGCAGACAGTTCCCATAAGGAACAGTGGACGGCTTTGAAGAAGGTCTTTGAGAATCCCTCCCTTCAGATGGCAAGCTTTACCATAACGGAAAAGGGATATGCCATAACCGACATGGAAGGCAATGTGCTGAAGGTGGTAAAGGAGGATATGGACCGGGGACCGGACAAGGCCCGTCATGCCATGAGTGCGGCGGCAGCTCTTATGTATGCCAGGTTTAGGGCGGGAGCGGCTCCCATAGCTTTGGTGAGCATGGATAACTGCAGCCATAACGGGGAGAAGCTTAAGGGCAGTGTCCTGGCTGTTGTGAGGGCCTGGCGGGAGAATGGCCTGGTGCCGGGGGAATTTGAAGCGTATATGAGTGATGAGACGAGAGTGTCTTTCCCGTGGAGCATGATCGACAAGATCACGCCAAGGCCGGCGGAGGTTATTGAGCGGCAGCTAGAAGAGGCAGGGGTGGGGGATATGGCCCCGGTGGTTACCGGCAAAAACACCTATATCGCTCCTTTTGTCAACGCGGAGATTCCCCAGTATCTGGTGGTGGAGGATCGTTTCCCCAACGGTCGTCCCGCTCTTGAAAAGGCAGGTGTGTATCTCACAAACCGGGATACGGTGAATATGACGGAGCGCATGAAAGTGACTACCTGTTTAAATCCCCTTCACACTGCCCTGGCAGTTTTCGGATGTCTTTTGGGATATGACAGCATTGCCGCGGAGATGGGCGATGAGGAGCTTAAAAAACTGGTGGAACATATCGGATACGATGAGGGTATGCCGGTTGTGACGGATCCCGGCATCTTAAGCCCTATGGACTTTATTCACGAGGTGATCGACCAAAGGCTGCCCAATCCTTTTATTCCCGATACGCCTCAGAGGATTGCCACGGATACCAGCCAGAAAGTGGGCATTCGTTTCGGCGAAACCATCAAATCCTACATGGCAGAGAAGGAGCTGGATGTAAACAGCCTGACCTATATTCCCCTTGCCCTGGCAGGATGGCTGCGGTATCTTTTAGGTGTGGACGATAAGGGGGAAACCATGGCAGTGAGCCCGGACCCCATGCTTTCGGAACTGAAAGGACAGCTGGGGGATGTGAAAGCAGGCGAACCGGATTCTTATAAGGGTCAGCTGAGGTCAATCCTTTCCAATCAGGTGATCTTCGGCGTGGATCTGTATGATGCCGGGCTGGCAGATAAGATCGAAGGGATGTTCTGTGAGATGTTAGCAGGGCCGGGGGCCGTAAGGGCTGCGCTTCAAAAATATATCTCTTAGTAGTCCATGACAGATAAGAGCATTCATAAAAGAAAGGGCGGAAAGGAGCAGCGATGTATATTACGGAGCAGTTGCCCAGAGAGAGCGGCCGTGACTACGCTCTGCGCATGATAAAGGAAAATATTATCCGCCTGGAACTGGAACCGGGAAGCAGTATCAGCGACAGGGAACTGGCGGTCTGCCTTTCCCTGTCCCGGACGCCGGTGCGGGAGGCTCTTCTGGAACTGGCGAAATATAAGGTGGTGGATATCTATCCTCAAAAGGGCAGTGTGGTATCTCTCATTGATTACGAGCTGGTGGAGGAAGCATGCTTTGTCCGCAACGTGCTGGAGACGGCAGTGGTGGAGCTGGCCTGTGAAAAGATTACGGAGGCTCTTTTGGAAGAACTGGAAAGCAATGTAAAGCTTCAGCGGTTTTATATACAGGAGAGAGTGCCGGATAAGCTGATGGAGCTGGACGATGAGTTTCACCGTCTGCTGTTTAAGGCGGCAGGGAAGTTACAGACTTATGAGATGACCAAGGGAATGATGGTGCATTTTGACCGGGTCAGGAATATGGCTCTGGGGACGGTAAAGGACAGAAGTCTTGCGGAGGATCATCAGAAGATCTTTGAGGCAGTACGGGACAGGGAATCGTCTAAAGCCAAAAAGCTTATGGAAAAACATTTAAATCGGTACAAAGTGGATGAGGAGGAAGTCAGGAGACGGTATCCGGGATATTTTAAAGGGCCGGCCAGGGAGTGAAGCGGCTGGCGCTTTAGGTAGAGATAACCTGAAAACTGTGATATACTTCCCTTATGAGAAAAGGAGGGATAAGATGGCTGTTACGGTAAATATCTATTACAGCGGCAATAACGGAAATGCGAGAAAGTTTGCAGATGAGATGGTTTCAACCGGGGTTGTTGACAAGATTCGTGCAGAAGAGGGAAATCTCAGATACGAATATTTCTTTCCCATGGGTGATTCGGAAACCGTACTTTTAATCGACAGCTGGAAAGACCAGCATTCCATAGATGTCCATCATGCATCTCCTATGATGGCGCAAATCATGGAACTTCGGGAGAAATATGATTTACATATGAAGGTGGAACGATATGTATCTGATGAGTCGGGAGTTCCCGAAAAGGATATGGCATTTATAAAAGAATAAGGAAATTGCCCCCTCCTAAGCGGGCAGGGGGCATATGACGGTGCAGCAGTTCCTTCTAAGCTTACTTCCAGAGACTTTCTCCGCCGGTGGCAATCACTTCTTTCATCCAGTCATAGGATTTCTTTTTGCGGCGGGCAAGGGTTCCTCTGCCCTTATCATCCATATCCACATAGATAAACCCATAGCGTTTTTTCATCTCTCCCGTGGTGAGGGATACTAAGTCCATAGGTCCCCACATGGTATAACCGAGACATTCCACGCCGTCCTCGTTCATGGCGTTCATCATCTCCCGGAGATGGTCACGAAGGTATTGGATACGGTAATCATCCTGAATGGAACCGTCTTCTTCGATTTTGTCTATGGCGCCCAGGCCATTTTCCACCACAAAAAGAGGCTTCTGATACCGGTCGTAATATTCGTTAAGCACATAGCGCAGCCCCAGAGGATCCACAGGCCAGCCCCAGGGGGTGGACGGAAGATAGGGATTCGGATCGCCGCCGATAACATTGATCCTGGTCTCTGTGGAGACAGTGTTGGAGCGGTAGTAGCTGAAGCTGATAAAGTCAAGGGTGCCCTCCTTTAGAATCCGGGCATCCTCAGGTTCCGTGCTGAGGGTTACACCCCGGCGCTTTAGGAGGTTTTTGCTGTAGGAGGGATAGTATCCCCTGGCCATGACGTCGATGAAAAAGGTAGTTTCCCGGCGCTGCTGCATATGACGGAACATGTCTTCCGGCCTGCATGTGGCGGGGTAAAGGGCACTGGAAGCATACATGGCTCCGAACATGGAGCCGGGCATAATCTCATGGCCCATCTTTACAGCCAGGGCGCTGGCAAGGAACATGTTATGGACAGCCTGGTAATGAGTCTGATTATCACATTTGTGAGTGCCACATGCGGCAAAGCCTCTGACCGCATTGATCTCATTGAATGTGAGCCAGTATCTGCAGCGTCCCCTGTAATGATCAAACAATACTTTGCAGTATTTTATGTAGCAGTCAATGGTATGCCGGCTGGACCAGCCGTCGTAAGTTTCCGCCAGGTAAACGGGAAGCTCGTCATGATGGATGGTAATCAGCGGTTCCATGTGGTATTTCTCCAGTTCCCTTACAATATCATCATAGAATTTCAAACCAGCTTCATTGGGAGTCTCCTCATCACCCGTAGGGAAAATCCGGCTCCAGCAGATGGAAAAGCGGTAAGTATTAAATCCCATACCGGCCATGAGCTGAATGTCCTCTTTCCAGTGATGGTAAAAATCCACTGCCTGATGGCTGGGATAATAGCAGTCCTCACAGAGATAAGGCCTGGCGCCGTCGGGCAGATCTTCCGGCATGAAAAAGCTGCTTCTGACGCCGCCGGTGGTCCCGTCGGGCAGAATGTATGTGGTGCGGCGGGGATGATCTACAGAACCGTCGGTCTCAAAGTCGTGGGTGGAAAGGCCCCGTCCCCCTTCCTGGTATCCTCCTTCTACCTGAAAGGAAGCTGTGGCGCCGCCCCATAGGAATGTATCTGGAACTTTCATGGTAAAACCCTCCTTATTTAAAAATGAATACTTGTATTATAAACCATAGACGGGAAATTGTAAAAAATTTTATGAGGGAATTTATAAATCAGCGGGACTGCTGCTTTTTGATGAAACCTTTGTTGTATTTCAGAAGCTTTTAAACTATAATAGATAATAGCAGAAAAAGAATTTTGAATAGAATGTAATGAAAATATATGGGATTTATAAGACCTGGAGGAACAAGGATGGAAAAGCTGGAGTACATTATTGAGGATCGTACCATAGCAGAGGTATTAGGGATACAGAATTTCACGAATGAGGAATCTGCGGTATTGGAACTGGTTAAAAATTCCTTTGATGCACAGGCAAAAAATGTCCATATTATTATTTCAAAAGAGCAGATGATCATCGAAGATGATGGAATTGGTATGACTCGCAATAAAATCCTGGATTTTTGGATGCATGTTGGAAAAAGCGATAAAGATTATCAGATTGGTGAAAAAGAGAATGCAAGAGTTTTGGCAGGCTCGAAAGGAGTTGGACGGTTTGCATTGGCCCGTCTGGGGGGAACAGCGGCAGTATATTCAAAGGCAGAGCGGGAGATGGGAATTGTATGGAATACAGATTGGAATACGAATACTTTGGACACGATAAATGACTTGAAAGCCCAGGGAACGAGAATTGAGATAGGGCAGTTAAGAGATAGTTGGACAAAGACCAGAGTCTCGAATTTAGTCGATTTTTTGTCAAGAACATATAATGATGACTCTATGAAGATCTATGTAGAATACCAAGGCGATAAAAAACAAATACAGAGATATTTTGATGATTTTAAGTTAGGGATTCATGGAGTAAGTTTGATAAATTTAAACTATGATGCAAAAACCAGGGATTTGACATGCCGGATCGAATCAGATGAATTTAAAGAAGAAGCTTTAAAATGGTGCCCTGAGACAAATTTGCAGAGAACAGAAGTTGTATTGAATATCGTTGATGAATTGGATGGGATGCAGGAGGCGTTAACACAGGATGAGATGTCCGAAGAGGCATGGGGAGAGCTATTGACTTCTGTAGGAAGTTTTTCGGCAGAGTTTTATTTTTCTTTAAAAAATCCTTCGGTTGTAGATGCGGATAAATTTTGCTATAAACATCGAATTTTAGAAAAACGCTATGGCTATGGAATTGTGCTGTATAGAAATTCCTTTAGCATATCATCTTATGAGGGAAAAAGGGATTGGCTTGGTTTTGGTAAAAGATCAAGATTATCACCGGCAGCAGCGTCTCATGGAACAGGTTCCTGGAGGGTAAGGGAAAATCAGATATCGGGGAAAGTGATTATTGATAAAAAAGAAAATGAGCTGCTTGTAGATTTGGCAAACCGACAGGGATTGGTAGAAAATGTTATATACAGAGTTTTTATTCAGATTCTTCTGTCAGGGATTCAATGCTTTGAGAGATATCGTCAGGGCATTATTCGAAATATCAATAAGAAAAATGAGGCGGAAAAGCCGGCTGAATCTAAAATATTTGAGATGATAGTGAAACGGCCTGAGAAGCTGTCTGCCCTTTCTGATGAGGAACGGAATACCTTTGTTCAGGAATTAAAGGGTATGAAAGCAAAGGATAGTGAAAACCGACGACAGATGGAAGAAACCGAAAAAAAATATAAATATGATATCCGGTTGTTGAATACATTTGCCACATCAGGACTGAAAGCTGCTTCCATAGCTCACGAAATGTTTAATAATAGAAACAACATTGATGAAAATGTAAATTATATTATCGAGGCGCTAAAAAGATATGAACTTTGGGATATTGTAAACGAACCGGATAATTTGAGGTATATGCATAGGAATATTCCGGCTCTTCTGAATAAAAATCAAAAAATTAATAAAAAGATAATCTCATTTATGGATGCAATGCTTTCGGAATCAGAAAAACAGCAGTTTCAGCCGGAAAGTCTTAAGATTCATGAGATTTTTGAAGAGATAAAGATTGGATGGGAAAAAGACTATTCCTGGGTGGATATTCGATTTTCGGCGGAAGAAGGGATGGAACATAGAAGCGCAAAAGATATCTTCAAGGTAATATTTGATAATCTGATCTTGAACAGTATTCAGCAAAATGATGATGAAAATATACTCCAGATTTCGATACAGGTTGAAAAGAGAGGAAGAAATATTGAGATCGTTTATTCAGATGATGGAAAGGGACTTCCTCCTAAGTTTCTTCCTGATCCCATGCGCATACTGGAAGTGCATGCGACGTCGAGAAAAAACGGACATGGAATAGGAATGTGGATTGTTAATAATACAGTTGTTGAAAGTGGTGGAGAGATCATAAGTATTGAAGGTGTCAATGGCTTTAAAATAAAGTTTAGCATAGGAGATAGAGTGTAGCAATGAAAGAAAAAATAAATCTGGTATATATTGATGATGAACCGGATATGGCAATTTCGCGTTATCTGGAAGATAATTATCGAAATGACAATGCAGATGTAGATTACAAGGAGTTTATTTTCAAGTGTGAGGAAGGATATGAGAGTCTGTTAGAGTCAAAAGAGATCAATTTAGCCAATGTGATTCTTATAGATTCCAAGCTCTTTGAAAATGATAATATAAGACATAAGGGTAAATTTTCAGGGGAAGAGTTTAAGATGATTTTGAGGAAGTTATTTCCATTTATCGAGGTTTTGGTTATTTCACAGAATGGTGAAAATGAGGCTTATGAAATTATTCCTAAGTATAGAAGCGGAACATCTGAAAAGTCAGAAGATTATTATGACAGAGTATTAAAAGGAAAGATAGATGAAAGCATTAGGAAGGTGATTATTTTCCGAAATATTTCTAAAAAATTGGGAAGGAACAAGGGGCTTGAAGAAGTTCTTGTGGAAAAAACAATGGATTCATTAAATGGTATCAGAGATTATGAAAATTTGAAAAAGGAAGATATAGATCATTTGATCGCTGCCTTTCAGCAAATAAAATAGAGGTAAAGTAAATGCCAAAAGATAAAGATTACAGAAATACCCAATATTGTAAAGAATTAATTGATGTTTCAAATAAAAAAGAAAGGTTGGAAGCACAAATACAAGAGGATTTTCCGAGAACAAGGATTATCTATAATAAGGTAAAAAAACGTGGTGGAATATATAATCGGAAATTTGCGGAAATTTACAATGAGAAATGTGCGTATTGCGGAATTTTGTTAGGATTGATTCCATTAGAATCTTTCGAGGTGGATCATTTTATAAATGAGGCTTCTTTTTCTGATACGGAGGAAGACCGCATAAAAGCAGGGAGGATGGAGAATCTGATATGGTCCTGTATAGATTGTAATCGGGGTAAAAGCGGGCTTACCATTACTCCGCCTTATGATCATATTTTAAATGTTGATCAAGGGAATATATGTCAGGTATTTGAAAGGGATAAAGATTTTTACATACGGATAAATGCTCAGTATAAAAATGATGAATTTGTAAAAATGTTTTATGATAGCCTGCATCTGGGGTATCAGAGGCGGCGTATGGATTATTTGCTTTTACAGATGTATGGAAGAATGAAAGCAGAGAGAAATGAGATGAAGAAAAATAAACTAGGGGCGGCTTTTTTAGAATTACTTGAAGCAAGAAATAGAATGCATATAACAGATGGGAAACGGATATGAAGAGTTTAGAGAATAAATTATCCGGTTCTTATTACACACCTGACAGAACGGTTCAATTTATGAAAAACTATTTGCATATTGAACATCAGTATTATACCAAAATATTGGAGCCTTCTGCGGGAGATGGACGTTTTATAGATGCATTTTGTAAAAGTGATGAAATTGAACAACTTACAGCGGTTGAATTGGATGAAAAGAAAACAACACTTTTAAGAGAAAAAAAATATTCGGATAAGGTGGTCATTATCAACGATGATTTTTTGGATTATGCTTTTAAAGTGCAAGGTAAATTTCATTTAATAATTGGAAATCCACCTTATATTAATATAAAGAATATGGAAAGCAGTACTCTGGAAAAGGCAAAAAAATTATGTGACAGATTTCATTTGCCATATTCTATGATGAAGAATGTATGGGTTGCTTTTCTTCTTGCGGCAGTTTCATGTCTGAGAGAGTCCGGAGTTATATTTCTGGTATTGCCCATGGAATTTCTGCAGGTACAATATGCGGAAAAAATTCGTATATTTTTGGAGGAGAGGTTTAATACAATACACATTCTAACATTCAGGGAGGCTATGTTCCCGCAAATTGAACAGGAAGCATGTCTTGTTTATTTGACCAATGAGAATAACAGAGAGCCTAATATTAATTTTAAGATTTATAGGCAGTTGGATTCACAAACGCCCTTTCATCATTCTGTTATCCAGAGAAATAAACCATTAAAGAAGTGGACAAATGCTATTTTATCTGATCAGGATATTGATGTTTTAGAACGGATGAGGAAAAGATATATAAGAATTTCAGACATTTGCGAGGCATCTCCAGGAATTGTAACAGGTGCAAACAATGAATTCATTTTAAACTCAGATGAAGTAGAATCACTGCAATGCGGGGAATATATACTGCCTGTTATTCCTAAAGGCGGTATGTTAAGAGGAAAATTTATTTTAAACCGGGAAGTTGTAAAGCGGTTAGGAGAGGAAAATGAACGAATATATCTTTTGAATTTATCGAAAACTGATCCAGGTTTATATTCAGAAGAGTTGATCCGGTATCTGAATACGATCGGGGAAAAAGAGAATTCGTCGGGGATTAAGCTGAAGGAGCGATATAAATGCAGAAATAGAAAACCATGGTATGGGGTTCCTATTGTTGCCAACGGTGATTTGTTTTTTTTTAAGCGATATGATAAGCTTCCAAAGCTTTGCATTAATGAGGCGGATCTATACACAACAGATATTGCTTATAATATGAGACTGAAAGGCTATTATGATAAAAGAAGTGCAGCCTTTTGTTTTTATAATTCATTAACTTTAGCACAATGCGAATACTATGGGCGGTATTACGCAGGCGGCGTATCGGAATTAATCCCAAGTGAGTTTAAAGAACTGGCAATACCATATAAGGATATTTGCGAGGAGGATATTCTTTGTCTGGACAGAATGTTTCAGGAAAATGCGGCAAGTATGGAAATTATCAGATTTGTTAATTCCAGAACGATAGGAAAGGATTTGCCATTGGAACAGATCAATCAATTGGATAGCATTAGAAAACGGCTGATGGACAGAAGAATTACAAAAAAGGAAAAGAAATAATGCAGAAATCACAAAATAAAGATTCTTATACAAAACTGTCCCTTATCTGGGATTTCCTTAAGGGGAGCAGGATGTTTTTTCTTATCAGCATCCTGGCTGCCCTTTTTGTCAACGGGCTGGAGATGATCTCTCCCCAGATCATACGGGCCACCATTGACAGCGTTATCGGCGATAAGGAGCTGGAACTGCCGCTTTTTGCCGTCAGTCTGGTAGAGCGGGCGGGCGGTATCAAGACTCTGAAAAGCCATCTGTGGCTCATAGCTTTCACCATTGTTATGCTGGCTACGGGCAGCGCGGTGTTTCGCTATGTGAATATGTATTATAACAGCAGGGGAGCGGAGCATTTTGCAAAAACCATGCGTGACCGCTTATTTGCCCATATTCAAAAACTGCCCTTTTCCTGGCATATGAAGAATCAGACCGGTGATATTATTCAGCGGTGTACTTCGGATGTGGATATGATTAAAAATTTTATATCGGAGCAGCTGACAGCGGTATTTCGAATCTTCATCATGATTGCCTTGTCTCTATGTTTCATGTTTTCCATGAATATAAAACTGACTGCAGTGGCCCTTGTGTTTATCCCTGTGATTCTCGGATATTCCTGGGCATTTCATGCGAAGATACAGGAGCGCTTTACAAAGTGTGATGAGAACGAGGGGGTTCTCTCAGCAATCGCCCAGGAAAACCTGACAGGTATTCGCGTGGTGCGTGCCTTTGGCAAGGAAAACTTTGAGAGAGAGCGTTTCGAAAAACAGAACCAGATCTATACCAACGAATGGATGAAACTGTGTGTGGTGCTGTCTCTGTTCTGGGGGACGGGAGATCTGGTTTCCGGTCTGCAGATTATGCTGGTAGTAGTGCTTGGGTCTTATCTCTGTGTGAAAGGGGAGATGACAGCAGGGGAGTTTATTGCATTCGTGTCCTATAATACCATGCTGGTGTGGCCCGTTCGTTCTCTGGGGCGGACTATTTCCGAGATGAGCAAGGCAGGGGTTTCTGTGGAGCGTATCTGTTATATTATGAATTCCCTTCCGGAACAGGATAAGCCTGATGCTCTGACACCGGATATGAGAGGAGACATTGACTTTGACCATGTTTCCTTTGGGTATGGCAGCGAGAAGATTCTTTCTGACGTAAGCTTTACAGTGAAGGCAGGAACCACCTTTGGAATTCTGGGAAGCACGGGCTGCGGCAAATCCACTCTTATGCATCTCATGAACCGCCTGTATGACCTGCCGGAAGACGGCGGCAGAATTACCATTGGAGGCGTGGATATCAGAGACATGAAAGGGGAGTGGGTGAGACAGCATATTGGTATGGTGCTTCAGGAACCTTTTTTGTTTTCCAGGACCATTGCCGAGAATGTGGGAATAGCCAAAGATCCGGTGACTCTCACAGAGATCCGTCAGGCCGCTGCCATAGCCTGTGTGGACGAGTCCATTACTGATTTTACAAGAGGATATGATACTCTGGTAGGGGAGAGAGGAGTTACGCTGTCCGGCGGACAGAAGCAGAGAATAGCAATCGCCCGTATGCTTATGCAGAAGACACCTATTATGGTTTTTGATGATTCTCTCTCAGCCGTGGATGCCAAGACAGATGCCATGATTCGGGGGGCGTTGAAAGCCGAACTGGCGGATACAACCGTGATTCTTATTGCCCACAGAGTTACAACTCTCATGGAGGCTGACTGCATTATGGTTCTTGACAGAGGGAAAGCGGCGGAGATGGGGACTCACGAAGAGCTTATGGAGAGGAAGGGGATCTACCGGAAAATTTACGATATACAGATGGCATTGGCTGAGGAGGTGGAGCAGAATGGAGCATAAAGAGGAAAACGGGGCTGTTTCGCTGCCCTTTTTTGGAATCCATAAGCTGGCGCCTTATCTGAGGCCTTACCGGTTTACCATGATTACGATGATTGTCCTGGGATTTGCGGGAGGGCTGGTGGATATTATCCTGCCTTTGTTTCAGGAATACGCCATAGATCATTTTATTGTAAAAGAGAATCTGTCTTCTATGGGGGGATTCATAGGGGCATACGGCTGTGTCCTGATCTTTCAGGTTATAGCCAATGGGATTTCCGCTTATCAGGCCTGTGAGATTGAGATGTATGTAGGGCGTGATATGAAGAGGGAAAGCTTTAATCACCTTCAGACCCTGGCCTTTTCCTATTTTAACAGGAACAGCGTGGGCTACATCCATGCCAGGGTGATGAGTGACACCAACCGTATCGCCGCCCTGGTATCATGGAGTCTGATGAACGGCATCTGGTATATCTCCTATATTATAGGAGCCGTCATTGTCATGCTGTCAGTGAATGTGAGACTGTCATGTTTTGTGCTTATGCTTGTTCCCCTCCTTACGGCTGCAGCAGCATTTTTCCAGAAAAGGCTTGTGATGATCAACCGGAAGGTCCGGGAGATTAACTCCCGCATTACTTCTGATTTTAATGAAGGGATTACAGGAGCAAAGACTACCAAAACCCTGGTTATCGAGAAAAAGATGGAGGAACATTTTGCCAAGACATCAAAGGAGATGGAGGAGACATCCGTAAGGGGAACCCATTATCGGGCCATGTTTTCTTCCATGATCTCTTTTGCCGCGTCTGCGGCTTTGGCTTTAGTGCTGTGGCAGGGAGGTATGATTACCATGGAAGGGGCTCTTAAGATCGGCACCTTGTCCGTGTTTATGACCTATGCCCTTGGGATGATGGAGCCGGTTCAGTGGATTGTCCGGTCCGTGTCCGATCTGATTACGGTCCAGGTCAATGTGGAACGTTTTTCCGGATTGGTGGAGACGGAGTCTGATGTGAGGGACAGGCCGGATGTGGTGGAGAAGTACGGCGACTCCTTTGCGCCCAAGAGGGAGAACTGGGAACCTCTTCACGGAGATATTACCTTTGAGGATGTTTCTTTTAAGTATCCTGACGGGGAGGAATATGTGCTGGAACATTTCAATCTCCATGTGCCCCAGGGAACCAACATTGCTATCGTAGGGGAGACGGGAGCCGGCAAATCCACATTGGTGAATCTGGTCTGCCGTTTTTTTGAGCCGACTTCCGGCCGGATTCTTATTGATGGGGTAGATGCAAGGGAACGTTCTCAGCTGTGGCTTCACAGCAATATCGGATATGTCCTTCAGACACCTCATCTCTTCTCCGGAAGTGTTATGGAGAATCTGAGATATGGCAATCCTGATGCTACTGTGGAGCAGGTGGAAGCGGCAGTCAAAAGCGTGTCAGCGGATGAAGTGATTGCCCGGATGGACAGAGGATATGACAGTGATGTGGGAGAGGGAGGAGATTTGATCTCTACGGGAGAGAAGCAGCTTCTTTCCTTTGCGCGGGCGATTCTGGCAAACCCAAGAATCTTTGTGCTGGATGAAGCCACTTCCTCCATTGACACAGTGACAGAGAAAAAGATCCAGGATGCGATTGCACACCTGATGAAAGGGCGTACCTCTTTTGTCATCGCCCACCGGCTTTCCACCATCCGTCAGGCTGACCTGATTCTGGTGATCCGGGACGGAAAAATCGTGGAGAGAGGTACTCATAAAGAATTGATTGCCGGGAAGGGCGAGTATTATCACCTGTATACAAAACAGTATCAGGAGGAAGCCCTATCCCTATTGTTTCAGTGATTCCTCCTGCAGCTGATCGAATTTTGCCATACATTCGTCCACTGTAGCGCCGTTCAGCAGATCTCTTACGATCAGGCAGGTGTTGCCCCACTGTTCTACTTTCATGCCGGCATTGGAAGCAAGAACATAGATATTATTCTGAATTTTTTCGTTGAGAGGCTTTAGGGCTGGAATACATTCTACCTGGACATTTTTTGACGGCGAGATTACCCGGTTAGCCTCTGCATACAACTGGAGACACTCGTCAGAGAGGATGATCTCCAGCACCTTAACCGTGTCTTCCAGATGGGCTGCATTGGCTGCAACGCCATATCCGGTAATGGGAACGACAGGCATCTGTCCCCGGCTGCTGGGGAATCCAATAACCTGAAGATTAAAATCCGGACTTCCGTAAGCGGTGTCTGCATTGGCGGCTCCCCAGTATGCCATGACAATGGGGGTTTTCTGGGCCAGGAAATCGGGCCCCTCCCCTTCAATGGCTTCATAGGTATATGCGGCTGCTGCATCCACATAGCCTTTATCAATGAGTTCTTTAAGAAACTCAAAACCGGGGCGCATATAGTCGCTGTATTTTGCAGCCCCGCTGTTGAGGGCTTCAATCTCCGCCTGGGCATTCCCGCCGTTGTACAAGTCTGCGAAGGCCTGGGCAAAGACAAAACACTCCAGCCACCAGCGGTTGGCGCCGACGGGGGTTTCGATACCCTGTTCCTTGAACACCCGGCAGCATTCTAAAAATTCCTCCGGTGTACTGGGCAGTTCCAGATTATACTGGTCAAACATGTCTTTGTTGATAAAAAGGCCGTAGGCCACCACTTCCTGGGGAATGGCCACCAGTTTCCCGTCAACGGTGTTTGCCATTTTTACCACATCTCTTAAATTTTTCACACAGTCAAGGTCTGACAGGTCCAGAAGCCTTCCTTCATCTCCCAGGGTCTGGATTGTATCGGGGTTCAGAAGATACAGATCATCCATATCGCTGCGCACCCGGTCAAGAACCACATCATCATATGTTTTTTCTTTATAGTTCTCTGCAGTGTAAGTCCTGTATTCTACGGTCAAATCCAGCTGATCTTCCGCCTTGATCACTGTCTGGTCAAATGCGTTTCTTGCAACATTGGCTACACCGGGTTTGGATTTCTCCATAGGCCCGAAGAGGTTTACCACTCTTTCGCGGTCTCTCTCATCCAGAATCAGATTATTGTCAGGCTTTTCGGCAGTCCCGCAGGATGTTGCGGCGGCAAGTACAATTCCCATAAGACAAACTGCCATCAGCTTTTTGCCCGTTGTCAGATTCCTTTTCATGACTCTTCCTTTCTTCCTATCCACTGACTTACTGTTTTCTTTAAAAGCTCCAAATCAATCGGTTTCGCCACATGAACATTCATGCCTGCATCCAGGGCGTCCTTTACATCTTCTGTAAAAGCATTGGCTGTCATGGCCACAATCAGAATCTCTTTGGCATCTTCCCGGTTCAATGACCGGATTGCCCTTGAGGCGTCATAGCCGTTCATCACCGGCATCTGAACATCCATAAGGATTGCGTCAAATTCACCTGGGCGCGACTGATCAAAACGTTCCACCGCCAGTTTTCCGTTTTCCACGATCTCGCAGGTCGCCTCCTCCATATCCAGAAGCTCCCATAAAATCTCTGCATTGATTTCATTATCTTCCGCCACGAGAAAATGAAGGCCTGACAGACTGTGTTCTTCCCCGCTCTGGTTTTTTGGCTTCTCATCCTGCTGTCCCATCTGCATCTTCTGGATCTTCTCCTTAAATGCAGATACGAAAAATGGTTTGGCCAGGATTCCCGAATGACCTACATGAATGACTTCCTCTTCTAATTCCGCACCGTCGTAGGCCGTCAGAAACAGGATAGGCACTGTCTGTGTTATGATTTCCCGGATTCGGTTGGCGGTCTCAAAGCCGTCCATCCCCGGCATCTTCCAATCCAGAAGGATGATATGATAATCCTCTCCTTTTTTGCCTGCTTCATCAATGAGGCGCAGAGCCTCTTCTCCTCCGGCTGCCGTATCTACCCGGACTTTTGTTTCCTTCATAAGCAGCTGAATGGTGTTGCGGATATCCGGGTCATCATCTACTGCAAGGATCCGGGAAATACCGCATTTCTTCCAGAATTCCTCGTCCTTCTGGTTATCGGGAATGCGCAATTCCAGTTCCACGGTAAACAGGCTTCCCTTTTCCACTTCGCTGGCAACCTCTATGGTTCCGCCCATAAGTTCTACAATGTTTTTGGTTATGGCCATGCCAAGGCCCGTCCCCTGAACCTTATTTGTCGTACTGTTCTCCGCTCTGGTAAAAGCATCGAAAATAGTTTTCAGATATTCAGGAGTCATGCCGTATCCATTATCTTCCACTTCAATCCGAATATGCTCATACTGGGCTGAGTGCTGCTCTAATCCGATGATGCGGAACCAGATATTGCCGCCGTTAGGTGTATATTTTACGGCGTTGGAGAGAAGATTAATTAAAATCTGGTTGATCCTTGTTTCATCTCCCACCAGATATTCATGCTTAATATCCGTCACAACTACATCAAAGCTCTGATCCCTTGCCTTTGCCATGGGGCGGATAATGGCATCTACAGAGGCCACCAGACTGCTTAATGTGAATTCCCCTATGGTGAGAACCACTTTGCCGCTTTCTATCTTGGACACATCCAGGACATCATTAATGAGACTTAAGAGATGCTGGCCGGATGCGGTGATCTTTCTTGTGTATTCTCTCACTCTGATGGGATTATCTGCATCTTTGGCAAGAAGAGTAGTGAATCCCAGAATGGCATTCATGGGAGTACGGATATCGTGGGACATGTTGGAAAGGAAGGTGGTCTTGGATTTGCTTGCAATCTGCGCTGCCTGCAGAGCTTCCGCCAGCTGTCTGTTATGAATCTCCCTTTCTTCTTCCTGTTCCTTTCTTAGTTTCACCTGCTCCTTCTGATTAAAATAATATAAGATACAGCAGATAAGAAATGCGGCCAGCATGATCACGACTACCAGGATCAGATTTTGATTAACGATCTTCCCCTCCTGCTGGATGGCTTCAATAGGAACATAACCGATAAGGTAAAGGGAACCTTCGTTCACCGCCCACATATAAATCAGAGAATTCTGGCCTCGTATATCGTGATAAAACATAATATTCTTCCCGTTCCGTATGCGTTCAGTGACCTCATCCTGAAGTTTTTTATCAAGGATATTATTGGCACGGTAAAAATCTTCCAGATTCAGATGTCCCGCATCCAGCTGGCCCATACCCTTGGGCTTGAGAACAAGCCGTTCGCTTTTGGCATCCATAATGTAGAGCATAGCGCTGCCGTTATAGAAGCCTCCCGGCAATGCCTGATCAAAGGAATCAAAAATATATTCTACATAAAGAGTCGCGGTCTCTTTTTCGTCTTTTACTACAGGGCACTTCATGGTATATGCCCAGGTTCCCATACCATTGAGATAGGACTGGGATATCGGAAGATCTTCCACGGTTCTTCCCGACGAGAAATCCAGGCCGTTTTCTGTAAATACCTCTTCCGAATTGGATATACCCTGGTTTTCTCCTGATGGTATCAGGGATATCTTTACCATAGTACGGTTCTTTTCGTAAGAGCGGATAAATGATTCCTGATCTTCTATGGTAGAGATCTCCCGGGCAATCAGCTTCTGAAACTCCGCTTCCTTGGTCAGAATTGCTTCCACCGTACCCTTGATCAGCCCCAGGCTTTCGCTTAGATTATGAATTGCCGAGGAGGACATCTCCGACGATATTCTCTGGGCCACAAAAAAAACCACTGTTCCTAAAATACAAAAAACCAGTACAATAGAAAGAAACAAGGAAGCTCCTTTATTGTCTCTGGTTCTTTTCTTATTCTTTTTCATCCTGAACCTCACTTCTTTGGCTCCTTCCCCCTATAAACATATGATAACGACAGCCTCGAAAGCAACGCTGCAAAGTACAGGAAAACAGTAATCATAGTTATGTCTATATTAAGCCTGATTTAGAGCGTACTTAAAAATGCTTTTGTTATATATTATACTATCCTCCGTAATTTTTTGTCAATATTATCATGGGGGATTCTGCCGGTTTCATGGGTAAGGCGGAAAAGCCCATATTCGGGTGTTTGACAGTTTGATAATAGAAAAGATGCTTGCAGGCCCTATAAAGCCTGTATTTTTTTGTCAAAAAATTTGTTTTATTCTATAGCAATATTTGGTAATCTATGATATGATAGGTTCGAGGAGGGTTTTCCATGAAAGTGACTACTACGAAATCCAAGAATTCTGAATCTTTTTATATCACTATGTCCTACGTCAACAACGAGGGAAAAAGCACTTCCAAAACGATCCGTAAACTCGGCACCCTTAAAGATCTCTCCCGGCAGCTCGCCACAGACAGGGATGGCGTTCTCGCCTGGGCAAAAGAACAGGCCAGAATCGAAACGCAAAAATACAAAAAACAACACCAGGCCAAAACTGTCCTGATCCCCTTCCACGCGGACAGGCTCCTTGATTATCACCAGCAGAAACTTTTCAAAGGAGGCTACCTCTTCCCTCAGGCGGTTTATTACCAGCTTGGCTTTGAACGGATCTGCAGAAAAATCAAGGACAAACACCATTTCCATTATGATATCAACGCCATCCTCTCGGATCTTATTTATACAAGAATCCTGGAACCCTGCAGCAAACGCGCTTCCTACCGGGCGGCTATGGATTTTTTGGAGCCGCCTTCCTACAAAGAACATGATGTCTACCGGGCCCTGGATGTCCTGGCTGAGGAATGTGACCTGATTCAGGCTGAGGTTTATAAAAACAGCAATTTTGTGACCAAACGGTTGGATAGCGTCCTTTATTATGACTGCACGAACTATTATTTTGAGATTGAGCAGGCTGATGGGGACAAACAATACGGAAAAAGTAAGGAAAACCGTCCCAACCCGATCATCCAGATGGGGCTGTTCACCGATGGTAAAGGGATCCCTCTGGCTTTTTCCCTTTTTCCCGGAAATCAGAACGAGCAGAAGTCTTTAAAACCACTGGAGCAGAAAGTATTAACCGATTTCGGTCATGACAAATTTATTTACTGTTGTGACGCGGGCCTGGGGTCGGAAGCGAACCGGGAACTCAACCATATGGGAAAAAGAGCCTTCATTGTCACCCAGTCCATTAAGAAGCTTCCCAAAGAAGACAGGGAATGGGCCTTGGACCCCAAAGGCTTCAAACGTCTGGCAGATGATAATCCTGTAGACAGAAATCATCCCGATGATGAGGATACCGGCCATGTTCTCTACAAAGACGCGCCCTATACAACCAAGAAGCTGGACCAACGCCTGATTGTCACGTACTCCCCCAAATACGCCGCCTATCAGAAAGAGATAAGAAGAAGACAGGTCGAGCGGGCGGAGAAAATGGTGGCGGCCGGCAAGCGAAAGGCGGAACACAGAAACCCCAATGACCCGGCAAGGTTTGTAGGGAAGCTGGCAGTAACCCAGGAAGGGGAAAAGGCAAAAATCCATTATTATCTGGACGAGGAAAAGATCGCACAGGAGGCAAAATATGACGGGCTTTATGCTGTGTGCACAGACCTGCTGGATGACGATGTAAAAGATATTTTAAAAGTAAGTGAGGGAAGGTGGAAAATAGAGGAATGCTTTCGGATCATGAAGACGGAATTCGAGGCAAGGCCGGCTTTTGTACGGCTGGAGAACCGAATTACGGCTCACTTTCTGATCTGCTTTCTGGCGTTGTTGGTGTACCGGCTTTTGGAAGAGAAGCTGGGAGGGATGTATACCTGTGAAGAAATCCTGACTACGTTAAAGGGGATGAATTTCGCGGATGTAGGGGAGCAGGGATATATGCCATTATATAAGAGGGAAGGGATCACAGATGCGCTGCATGAGGTATGCGGCTTTCGGACGGACTATCAGTTTATCACGAAACAGAAAATGAAAGAAATCCAGAAAAAGAGTAAGGGAAGGCAATAAATTACCAAAGAGTAAAACGAGAGGAAAATACGCTGTACAGCCTATAAAATAAGGGCTATACAGCGTTTCTCTGTCTTGTAAACTGTCAAAGACGGGATTATACTATCCTCCGTAATTTTTTGTCAATATTATCATGGGGGATTCTGCCGGTTTCATGGGTAAGGCGGAAAAGCCCATATTTTTTCCATGTTTTGGGCATACTAAAACTACAATCAATAGAAATGGGGGAATTGTCATGTGTACGGCAGCTGCTTATCAAACACGAGATTTTTATTTTGGAAGGACACTGGATTACGATTGTTCTTACGGGGAGGAGGTCACCATAACTCCCCGCAGGTATTCCTTTCCTTACAGGCGGATGGGGAATATGGACAGACATTATGCCATTATCGGTATGGCTCATGTGGCCCAGGGATATCCTCTTTATTATGACGGCATGAACGAAAAAGGGCTTGCCATGGCAGGACTGAATTTTGTGGGGAATGCCTGTTATAATCAGCCTGTGGAGGGAAAGGATAATCTGGCGGTCTTTGAGCTGATTCCCTGGCTCCTTGGCAGCTGTGCCACAGTGAGGGAGTGCAGGGAAAAGCTTGGGAGAGTGAATCTTGTGGACATCCCTTTTCATGAAACTTTGCCTACGGCACAGCTTCACTGGATGATTGGGGATAAGGATGAGACCATTACTGTGGAGTCAGTGGCTGACGGCCTCCATATCTACGATAATCCAGTGGGGGTATTGACTAATAATCCTCCTTTTCCGGAGCAGATGTTCTGGCTTAATAATTATATGCAGCTGTCTCCGAAGCCTCCCAGGAACAATTTTTCTCCTGATTTGCCCCTTAGGGCCTGGAGCCGTGGGATGGGAGCCATGGGACTCCCCGGAGATTTGTCCTCCCAGTCAAGGTTTGTGAGGGCAGCCTTTGTAAAAATGAATTCTCTATCCGGGGATTCAGAAAAAGATAGTGTGGGACAGTTTTTTCATATTCTTGGCTCTGTGGAACAGCAAAATGGCTGCTGCGAACTGGAACAGGGAGGATATGAGAAGACTATCTACACATCCTGCTGCAATACGGCTAAGGGAATCTATTATTACACCACATACGAGAACCGGCAGATTACCGGAGTGGAGCTGTACCAGGAAGACATAGAGAAAGAAACGCTGTGCCGGTATCCTCTTATCTATGATGAGCAGATACGCATGCAGAATGCAGGGCGGCAGGGAGCCAGCTGATCTTGGGATTTGGCTGGATCAGCTGGTTCTATGAGCTCCCTGAGAAAAGTCTTTGTTTTTATGAATGGCTGTCAGCCGATTTTTCCGACAGATATATGGAAAACATAATGGACAGCATTTTATTCGCTACCGTATCTGTTCTGGAGGTCATGACAACAGGTACTTTTGTTCCCATTATAACTGCTGCCGTATCCATTTTTGCAAAAAAGACAAGGCTTTTAAACACACAGTTTGCTGTCTGCAGATTAGGGAATACCAGGATATCCGCACGTCCCGCCACAGGACTTTTAATGTTTTTGTGGCGGGCTGCATCCTCGGATACAGCGTTGTCCAGGGCCAGAGGCCCGTCTACAATACAGTTTGTTATCTGTCCCCGCTCACACATCTTGCTTAACACTGCGGCATCCAAAGTGTCAGGTATTCTGGGATTGATCACTTCCAGGGCTGACAGCAGAGCCACTTTGGGACACTCATATCCCAGACACCTCATGAGTTCCACAGCATTTTCGATAATCGCTTTTTTGTCTTCCAGACTGGGGGCTATGGCCATGGCACAGTCTGTCATAAGCTGTATTCCGTCTTCTCCCGGCTTATCATATACGGTAATCTGTGACAGCAGTTTTCCTGCGTTCAGACCCTGCTCCCTATCCAGTACGGCTTTGAGAAATAGGGCTGTATGAAGGTTCCCTTTCATAATAAGGTGGCATTGGCCGGATTTTGCCAGCCTTACCACGGTTTTAGCAGCTTCGCCGTGATCAGGGGCGTGAAGTATTTTTACCGTATTTTTGGAAATATTGTTTTTTTCTATAAGTTCAGAGATCCTTTCACTGTTTCCAACCAGTATAAACCGGGCCATGGAGCGTTTTTCCATTTCTTTTACCAGTTCCATAATATCCTGGTCTTCAGCCGCCGCGACACCGATTACTTTCGGATGTTTCCTGTCCAGATATTGTTCAATGTCTCTGATGCGTTTTATCATTGTCTGCCTCCTGCTTCCCATATGGATACACTTTAAGAGCCTCCTGACCCCTTAGATATCTGAGACAGCCATCTCCCAGGGCTTCCATCTCGTTTTCACCTGGATATAGATAAATCGGGGCTATGAAGCCGATTCTCTTCTTTACAAGTCCTATAAAATAGTCAGAGTATGCCAGGCTGCCTGTAAAAGCAATGGCCTCCGTGCGGCCGCACAGAACAGCAGCAGCGGCTCCGATGGATTTTGCCACCTGATACGCCATGGCCTCATAGACCATTTGAGCCATTTCGTCGCCATCCTTGATTCTCTGTTCTATTTCCAGGCAGTCTGCAGTCCCCAGATAGCTGATAAGTCCGCCCCGTCCATTGACTTGGCGCAGCATTTCCTGGCAGGTATACTGCCCGGAATAGCAGAGCCGGATTAAATCTCCCACTGGCAGATCGCCGGATCGCTCTGGAGAGAATGGGCCGTCTCCGTCCAGGGCATTATTGACATCAATGACACGGCCTTTCTTATGTGCGCCTACAGAGATTCCGCCTCCCAGATGAACGACAATCATATGGGTATTCTCATAAGATTTTCCTATGTTCGTACAGATTTTTCGTGCTGTGGCTTTCTGATTCAGAGCGTGGAAGCTGGAGATCCGCCGGATAGGGGAGCAGCCGGAGAATCTGGCTTCACTGCACAGCTCGTCGGTCATAGGCGGGTCTACCACAAAGGCCGGTATTTCCAGTTCTTTTCCCATGTCATAAGCAATCTGATTGCAGACAGAGCAGGGATGGGAGCCATAGAGACCGCTTTTCATATCCGCAAGCATCTGCTGCCCGATTTTATAGATTCCCCCCTCTACAGCCCGCATATTGCCTCCCCGTGTAACCAGGGCGTCTAAGGAATCCAGCCTTATGTCAGCTTCCTTCAGTACGTTTAATATGGCTTGTTTTCTGTAATCGTATTGCTCCCAGATGGTTTGATACGGTTCCAGTTCCTTTGTCGTGTGCTTAATGGAGAGAGATAAAAGTATTTCATGATTCTTTCGTACTGCTATTTTGGTAGAGGTGGATCCTCCGTTGGTAATTAGAATGCAGTATTCTTTTTCCATATCATCCTCCCGTCACCCTTCTGATGCAAGAAGCTCACTGTATCGGCAGGAAGTTTCGTTCTGAAGGATTTCCATATCTGCTTTGGTCATGTGTTTAAAACGTCCCTGGAGGCATAGGTAATCGTTAATGGGGCGCAGTTCTTTTATTTTTCTGTTTACTGTAATACGGCCGTTTTCATATTCATACAGAACCCAGGCTCCGGTTTCTATTGCCATTCGGCAGACTTCAACAGATTTACCCGGCGGATAGGCCCAGCCCGTTGGACATGGAGTATGTACATGGAGAAAAGCCGGGCCCTTTGCATCTTTTGCCTTCTTTACTTTTTTCTCCAGATCCGGCAGATTGGCCGCAGAGCATGCCGCCGCGTAGGGAATGTGATGGGCAATGGCAATCTTAAGCAGATCTTTTTTATAGGTAGGTTTTCCGGCTGGAGTTGTAGTGGTGCCGGCGCCGTAGGGAGAGGCGCCGGACCCCTGGATTCCTGTGTTCATATAGGCCTCATTATCATAGCAGACATATAGGATTCGGTCACCCCGTTCCATCATTCCCGACAGAGACTGGAGACCGATATCCGCAGTAGCTCCGTCTCCGGCAAAAGCCAGAACCGTTGTGTGGGTATTGCCCTGTGCATCAAGTCCGGCTCTTACCCCTGCCGCCGATGCGGCTGTATTCTCCAGATTACACTGATAACCGGCGATCTTTATGTTGGTTACATTATCAATACCGCTGAAAAGGGCCGCACAGCCCGGCGGGATGATTACTATGGTGTCCTCTCCCAAAGCCCGGATTACCGTTCGGAAGACAAGTTCCAGACCACATCCGGCACAGGCGTTTACTCCATGGGAGACCAGGCCCTTTGCTTCTGTTTCGATTTTATACATACCTAAGCACCTCCCTGATTTCCATTGGATGTTCCTTTGCATCAATCCAGACAGGAACATTGGACGTGGTTTTTGCAGACAGAATATCTTCATACATACGCCGGATGGTTGCCGGGCTTACATCTCTGCCGCCCAGACCTCCTATATAATTTTTTATAATCATATGGCTGCCCACTGCGCTTAGAGTCTCATGGAAGAGGGGACCTCCCATGGTGCCCAGGCCGGCGCTTCTGTCAAACACGGCAATCCTCCCGGCATTTTGTGTCAATGCTTTCATCTGCTTTGCCGGGAAGGGGCGGAAACAGGTTACCTTTACAGCTCCGACTTTGCTGCCTTGTTTTCTCTGCTCGTTGACAAAGTGTTTCATGGTTCCGGTCATTGAACCCATTCCCACCAGGATTGTTTCGGCATCCTCTGTTCGGTATCCCTCAAGCATTTGAAGCTTCCGTCCGAATCGGGATTCAAACTCTGATGCCGCGTCTGCGAATACTTTCTCTGCAGCTTCAAATCCTTTCATCATCTGGTACTTCATTTCCGTAAATTCTTCCAGGGAGATAAGATCATTGATAAAGACCGGGTCGGCAGGGTCCAGCCAGAAATTCTTTTTTTGATAGGGCCCTACAAATTCTCTTACTTCTTCCTGTTCAGGCACCAGCACCTTCTGCATAGAATGGGACAGGAAAAATCCATCAAAACATACCATGGCCGGGAGCAGGACTTTTTCATGCTCTGCAACCTTATAAGCCATGAGCATCAGATCGAAAATCTCCTGTACGTTTTCACAGTAGAATTGCAGCCAGCCGCTGTCGCGCTCCGCCATACTGTCCTGGTGATCGCACCACAGGCTCCATGGAGAAGCCAGGGCTCTGTTTACTACAGGCATAACCATGGGAATACGCATACCGGATACCGCGTTGCATATCTCATGCATGAGAGCGAGGCCTACAGATGCCGTAGCCGTGGCCGCCCGTATTCCTGTAAGCTGCGCGCCGAGAGCACAGCTTAAAGCGGAGTGTTCCGATTCCACGCGGATAAATTGGGCATCCATTGTTTTGCGGGCAATCATATCCGACAGTTTTTCCGCAATAGGGCTTTGGGGTGTGATGGGGTATGCGGCGACTACTTTGACATCGGCCATGCTTACCGCCTGAACAGCAGCGCCGTTGCCATCTAACATTTTATATTGAGCCATCTATTTTTCACCTCCTGCGGGTATCATCTCAATACACTTTTTCGGACATTCATTGGCGCAGATTCCGCATCCTTTGCAAAAATCCCAGGCAAATGTCACACATTCTTCCTGATTCGTTATGATTGTTACGACATCTGCCGGGCAGTATCTCTGGCAGGTGCCGCATTTGACACATGATTGATAATCCACTGCCGGATATTCCTGACGCCAGGAACCGGTATGTACTGCGCCGAAGATTGTGGCAATGGGCCCCTGGGCCCTAAATTTTTTTAGCTGCATCGTAAGCCTCCTTTGCCGCATCTGCATTTGTACCGCCTGTTTTTGCTCCGAAAGCGGACTTGATTGCACTTGTTACGGATTCTATTTTTACGATTCCGGTTTTTGCCAGAATGCCCAGCATGGCACTGTTTGGAATACCCCTTTTTATATTTTTTACTGCAATGCCTGTGGCATCTGCATAATAAACTTCCCGGAATCCGAATGTCTTCTTAAACTGCCTTGCTACAGTTTCCTCTTCGGTGTTGAGAACCAGGACGGCATTGGGGCTGATGCCGGCTCCGATATCAATCTCCCTGGTTAAAAAGCTCGCATCAGACACCAGAACAAGGTCTGGTTCATAGACAAAACAGTTTAACAGAACAGGCTTGCTGTCGATAATAATACTTGTGTTAACAGGTGCGCCGCGCCGTTCATGTCCATAGGAAGGAACCGTTATGGCATATTCTTCTTCATAGATGGAAACCGCTTCAGACAGGGTCTTGGCCGCTGTTACGATTCCTTGGCCCCCCAGGCCAAAAAACTTAAGTTTAATCACATGATCCCCTCCCTTCTATAGTTTTTCTGTCAGTTCTAAAAGCAGATGTTCTGCTTTAAGAGGATTGAAGATCCCGCAGGCGCATGGCTTTGACAATTCCTCTGCCGCATTTTTTGCCGTTTTTTTGCCGGAACGGATGTCATCCACCATCTTTAAGACCAAACCGGCGGATATCATAGCATGTCCGCACATGGTGGTAATCTCTAATACCTGAGGGGAGGGAAGCTTGTTCGTATTCCCCCAGATTCCCAGAGAAATGTCCACGGAATGGCGCTGAATGCCGGCTGCTTTTGCACAGCAGTCCACATCGTCTACCAGACCCGAAATCACTGCGGAGTATCCGTAATCGGCTTCTTTTAACGCTTTCATTACCTCAATAAGTTTATCCCTGGTGTCAAACACGCCGTGAACCATGGGAACATCCGGCGTTAAGTTGGCCTTGATTTCATCAAAGGTGTGGGTTGCAAAATTACCGCATCCAATAGCGCCCATATTCACCGGATTGAATTTATGCATCAGGTCCAGATACTTTTTAAATACTTCTACGCTGTTCTGATTGTTGATTCCCCGTGCCGGCATAATTAATACTACATAATCATTTTTTTGCCCTGAGCGGGTCTTTAATCTGTGAAGTGTATGGGTCATAATGAGTTCCCTCCTTCTCTCATCCGGTCTTCATAGCGCGGTCTGCCAAGGCCAAGGTTGGTCTTGGCAGATGCAGCGCACAGATCCAGATCCAATTTCTTAATGATATCCATGACCGGAATGGAATCGTCTGTTTCATCTACACGGCAGATCACGCAGAGACTGAATACGGTATCAATATGCTGCGAGGCTTTCTTAAAGGCCCGAAGCACGGCTTCTGCTCTCTCAAGTCTGCAGGAGAATTCCACTATGGCACTCATAACGACTTCATCCAGTACAGACGGTTCCAGAATTCCCTGCTTTTTGTCTATAATCAGCGGGGTGACCGGATTATTTACTTCAAAACTTTCTGCATAAGGAGCCACAGCCTGAAGGATTGTCTGGAGATCACGGAATGTAGACCCCACACCGGGGCGCCCCAGTTCGGCAGCAAATGTAATCATGTCCAGGCTGTGTACTATGCCAGTGACGTCATTGGTTTTCACTTCTTCCGTTCCTCTTCCTGCATGTTTGAGGGCGGTATTCTCATGTTTCCCGAATGGATCTGAAAATGCTTTCCGATATGCTCTGGGCACTTCCAAATGGACGTTATAAATAGCATTCCGGGGACAGCCGGAATTTTTAAGGCAGACGCCGCATTCTACACACAAATCCAGATCAACAGCCGCTTTTTTCATCTGGATTCCTATGGCGTCTCTGGGACAATAGGGCAGACATTTGCCGCATCCCACACATTTTTTCTGATTGATATACATGAATCAATTCCTCCTGTATTTAATGAATAAAGTTAAGCAGAATTCCTGCAATTACCAGCACAACCGATCCTCCGATTCTGGATGAATAAGAGGAGTAGGGAAGCAGTTCCATGCGGTCTGCCGCCGCCAGGGTAGCCAGGTCCCCTGTCTGGGCCATGTTGGACATGCAAAGCCCTGCAGCAATGGCTGCTTCAACTTCATAAAGCCCCATAAAGTGTCCCACAATCCCTGCGCCCAGAGCTGCCCCGATTACAATTGCCAGTACCAATACCAGATAGACGGGATTCGTCAGGGCTTCAATGGTTTTGCCAATATCAATGTTAGAGATACCTATAGGAATTAAAGCCGCATAGAGAAGGTTTTTCGTCCATGTTCTGGACCACTGGATGGCGCCGATCTCAAGGTGTTTAGGAAGCAGGCCAAATGCTTTGACCAGGGTCAGAATGATGATTAAGTAAACATAGGTATGCAGTCCTTTGTAGACGAATTTGTTAATGATAAGGGCTGCCATGTAAGCGATCATAGCAATGTAAAATCCTGCGCCCAGGCCTTCATAGGTAATGGGTGATCCGTTAATCTCGTTATCCTCCTCCTCCAGTTCCCTGGCAAGTCCCGGATCTGCAATCTTAAGAATCTGCCCATTGCCTGTGAGTACAGGTTTCTTTTTCCCTATGCGGTTTAAGATGCCTCCTAAGATGATGGAAGCTACATTTCCGAGAACGACTGCCGGCATGAGTACAGAAAGGAGTGTCTCTGACTCTCCGCCAAAATGGCCGGAATAGATTTGAGAAAGAGGCAGTGCGCCTGCACCTACGCCTCCTCCCATAATGGGGATAGCCAGGTTAAACAGAGCGTTCTTTCCGCCGTAACCGGTGACGGTTCCAATCAGAAATGCCAGGAAACATGACATGAAAAGGCCGCCTAATATGGATGGTAAAAACTTTAATGTTGATTTGATAATAATTTTTCTGGACAGTGATAAAATCGCGCCTGCTATCATGATGGATATGAAGAATGCGAAAAAATTAATATTATCCATAAAATTCTTCATAATATCCTTAAGCCCAGGCGGAAGAATTCCAAAATACATAAGCAAAGCGGGGCCAAACACACATAGAATAGGACCTCCTCCCATCCAGTCCCGGATAAAAGCTATCCTGTCGCCTGTTTCTCCGAACACAATGCCAAGAACAAACATGAGTGAAAAACATCCTAAAAGGTCGCCGGGCAGTTTTTCCGTTAAGATCAATGGAATTACAGTTGCAAGCCCGATCACAAACGTCAGCCATCCTAAATTTTTCAATTTCATAGGAACCTTCCTTTCTCCTTTGAACTTCTGTCAGACAATAAACCTCTCCCTCTTGTAACCCTGCTGATTTTTTGTATTTTCTTTGTAATCACCTCCCGAAAGTTCTCTATACGAATTTTAAGTTCTTTATATGAACTTATGTGATTTTATCTTACCTTTTTATTAATGGTTTGTCAATACCGGAATTATTATATTATTTTCTTAATACTTATGGATAAATATTCCAAGAAGGTTGCAACTCTGACCTCATTTTGTTATAACTATAATAGAAAATCTGGAGAGGATAAAAATTGTGGAAAATACAACAAATGAACAGAATGAAAAATATATGCTTCAGTCCGTGACAAATGCACTGCGGATTATAGAGATTTTGGGAGAGTATAATTTTTTGACATTGACAGAGATAGCGGAGAAGCTGAGTCTGGGGAAAAGTTCGGTGTTCCGTTTGGTGGCTACCTTGGAGGCCAGAGGGTTTGTGAAAAAGGACAAGTATGGCCGATGCCGCCTGGGAATGAAGTTCTCCTACTTTGGCTCTGTAGTATTGGCAAGAATGGAGATTCTGCAGGCTTCCCGGCCATATCTGGAGGAACTTCAGAGAAATGTACGTGAGACCGTACATCTGGCCGTATGGGATGATGACTGGAATATTCGTTTTATTGACAAGATTGACGGGGCTATTGCCTTTCATATGAAGTCATTCGTAGGACTTCCAAAGGCCTGCTATTCCACGGCCACAGGGAAATCTATGCTGGCGTTTATGGGGGAAGAATTTATCCGTGATTTTTTAAATCATGTGCCCTTGGTCTCCATAACTCCCCATACAATCACGGAATCATCAAGGCTGTTGGAATCTCTGGATGAGATTCGCTGTCAAGGTTATTGTCTGAGTGTAGAGGAAGATGAACTTGGTCTTACCTGTATCGGAGCGCCCGTCATTGACGCCAGTCAAAAGCCTGTTGCGGCTATTAGTATCTCCGGTCCTACGGTACGTATGATGGAACATGTTTCAGAATATCCCGGCCGGGTTATGGATACGGCAAAGATTATATCGGAAAGTATAAGTTAGACGGTGGTGAGCAAAATCCCCTGTGTGAAATCGCAGTTTTCAGATTTCACACAGGGGATTTGTAATAGGAAAAGGCAATTTTACAAATTGGTAAAGACTTGGGGGCATCGGTCAGGGTATAATATCTGCAGGACAGGCAGACAGCGCGGCGGCTTCGCAGAGTATCCCGGAAACGCCGGTCAGGCACAAAGGATTTTGGAAAGAAAAGGGGTTTACAGATGAGAGATAAGATACTGGTGATTGAGGATGACATGGATATTTCCAATTTGATCTGCATGAATCTGGAGGCGGCAGGATATGAGACAAAACCTGTGTATGACGGGAACCAGGCAGTGGAACAAATTGAAAAGGGGGAAGATTATGATCTGGCTCTTCTCGATCTGATGCTGCCCGGAAGAGATGGATTTTCTCTCATAGAGCCCCTTGCCGGCCATGGGATTCCGGTGATCTGTCTGACGGCAAAAGGGGATGTGGTCAGTAAAGTACAGGGGCTGAAAATGGGAGCTGAGGATTATATGGTGAAGCCTTTTGAAATCCTGGAGCTTTTGGTCCGCATGGAGAAAGTCCTTGCCAGAACGGGAAAAGGGGGAAAGGTGCTGTGTTTTCGGGAACTTCAGGTGGATATGAAGAGCCGCAGAGTCTATGAGGGCGGAAAGGAGATCGTCTTAAAGCCTATGGAATTCAGGCTTCTTGTGGTATTTCTCCAGAACCGCAATGTGATGCTGCCCAGGAACAGACTTCTTGATCTGGTGTGGGGAGAGGAATTTTTAGGGGAATCCAGAACGGTAGATGTCCATGTGGCAAAGCTTCGGAAAAAATTAAAAGCCTGTGAAGCCATTGTCACAGTGCCCAGAGGCGGATATCTCTTCGAGGATGATGAGACCACGGGAAGGGGCAAGGGAAGGCGATGAGAATTCGAACAAAACTTATGGGCCTCATGGCAGGCGTGCTCTTTGGCGCCTGTGCATTTTGCGGAGTGTTTGCGGTGAATCAATATATGAATGCCAGCGTCAGGAAACTGGCGGATATTGAACAGGGGAAGCTTGAGCTGGCGGAGAGGGCATTTTCCCAGGTGGGAACCAGGGAGGATTTTGATAAAATGGGGGAAGAGGCCAGGGACGCTTATCTGCGGTATCAGTTTGAGCGCTGTTATGACAAGGGATATGCTCTTTTAAAAGGAGAGAAATGCATAAAGAATATGACGGATTATGACATAAGGGCTCCCCATGCCCTTGGAGACGAGTATGCGGTTCAAAAACTGGGAGAGAGCTATCTTTTAATCATGAAAAAAGAACTTCCTTTTCTGGAGGATTACTGGGTCATGTCCGTGCAGGATATTACATCCACATGGGAGGAAGGAAAGGAGCAGGCCGGAAAGTATGGGGAGGTCTTCCTTTTGGTGTTCGCATGTTCCGTGGCTGCGGCTGCTGCCGTGCTCCGTCATATGCTGAAGGCCCTGGAAGAACTGCGGGCGCAGGCGGAGCGGATTAAGGACGGGGATTTTGACAAGAAGGTGGTTCTGACATCAAAGGATGAGTTAAAAGAACTTTCGGACAGCCTGAACCTTATGTCTGATCAGCTTCAGGAGCAGATAGAAGATCTGCAGTTCCTTCTGGGAGCCATGGCTCACGAGATGAAGACGCCTCTGACCAGTATTATGGGATATGCCGACTCCCTTCTTCATGTGCGACTTAGCGAGAAGCAGAGGGAACAGTCCCTGGAGGTAATCCGCCGCTGTGCAGGCAGGCTTGATCAGATGTCCGGGAAGCTTATGCAGCTGGCAGGGCTTTATGAAAATGAAGAGATTGAGAGACAAACCCTTGACCTGGCACGTGTAGTGCAGTGGGTTTATGAGGAAAACAGAGAGATATGCAGGGAGAAGGGAATTGATTTTCAGGTATCCACGGAAGGGCCTGGAGGGAAGATGGAGGTGCAGGGGGATAAGATGCTTCTGGCAAGCCTTTTTAACAACCTGGTCTCCAACAGCATCAAGGCCCTGGAGGATTCCGGAAAGATTCAGGTTATATTGATGCCGGAACAAAGCGCCGTCTGCGTCAGGGACAATGGGTGCGGAATCCCGGAAGAAGACATCCCCCACGTGACAAAGGCGTTTTATATGGTGGATAAGTCCAGGAGCCGCAGGCAGCAGGGAGCTGGGCTGGGTCTTGCATTGGCACAGAGGATTGTCCTGGCCCATGGAGCCCATATGAAGATTGAAAGCCGTGTGGGAGCGGGAACTGCTGTGACAGTCTTTTTTTTGCGTCTGCCTGAGAGGAGCGGGGATTTTACAGCCTGAGAGAAGGAGTGAATTTACAAATTGGTTACAGGACGGTAAAGATTCGAGATGAAGGAAGGGGTATCATAGGGGAGATAAATCAATGAATGGAGGGATAGATTTGAAGAGGACACAGGAAGGAAAGCGGGAGAACAGGATGAGGGGGCCGGCGGTATTTCTTACAGGGATGATTCTGTGGATTATGGCAGGCTGTGTGGGCCAGACGGATACTCTCATTGTCTCAGAAACTACTGAAAACTTTCGGCCGGACGGAGACGGGTACGAGGAAAGCCCTGATACGGGCGGAGAGACGAAAGGAAGCCCGGAACAGAGAATGACAGTCAGGGAGCAGGCAAAGGTGCCGGAAACTTATATGCCGGACATCCGGGGGAAGGAGATAACCGTTGGCGGAAATGCGGAAGTAGAGGTGCCGGAGGAGACCGGAATTTTTGCGGCGGAGGTACGATATGCACCATATACAGAAGAAGAACTGGAGAAGATAAAAGAAGTTTTAAAGGGGGAGACGGGAATTGGGGAATGGTCTTTGCAGAGCCGGGATAATCCTGGGACTTACATGTCGCCGGATAAAGCATACAATCTCAGTCTGGCTGCGGGAGACGAAAGAACCATGCCTGCGGTATGGCTGACTTGTGTCGATATGATCGACGGCAGCAGCGGAGGCGGGGAAGAAGATGATCTTTCCGGTTTTTCCATGACGGAAGATGAGAGGGAAAAGTTTCAGCATGAGATGGAAGACAGGGCGGAAAGGGTAATGGAAGAAATGGGAATGGAGGATTTTTATTTGGCGGATGTGCGCTGGAGGCAGCTTTCGGCCAGAGAGAATTACTCCTGGTCCCTGTCAGGGCAGTACGGGATGCGGCTGTATTACCGGAGGAAGATTGGGGGCATGGAGCTTGTAAACGGTGAGGAAAGATATGCTGTATCGAAACCCCTTGCCCCGGCTCAGTACGTGGAATTTCTGTATGGGGAGGATGGAAGGCTTTTGGCCGTAAAAAATATCGGAAGGGAGCACATTAAAGTTACATCGGCCTACACAGGTTTTCTCCTGCCTTTTTCTTCTGTCTGTCAGGTCTTTGAGCAGTGCATGTCTTATCTGCCGCAGCAGGAACTGCCTGTCCTGACTGAAGAACATCCGGGAGCAGTCCCCCACCTCTATCTTACCGTAAAGTCAGTGAAACTGGCTTACTGCCTGGGGTATGAGGAATGGGATTTGGAGGCTTATGGGGTTGGCAGCGGAATCGGGAAATTAGTTCCTGTGTGGATCTTTTATGGAACCGCCCACATGGGATATGAGGATCGGAACAAAACGGAGCTTGGAATTCCGCGGACTCCCATAAACGGGGGGAGGAAAGAACTTCTTCTTATGATCAACGCAGAGGATGGGACCATCTACGGGCGTCAATAAACCTTTTGGATGGAGGAATTGCCTGAAAATGGTTGCCATTTGGCTCAAATCTGTTACCATAAAAGAAGGAAGATCATGTGAGGAGGCATAAACCATGGAAATCAGGGTTCTTCGATATTTTCTTACCGTGGTCCGGGAAGAGGGAATCAACCGGGCGGCGGAAGTCCTTCATATTACCCAGCCCACTTTAAGCCGTCAGCTTTCCGGGCTGGAGGAGGAGATGGGGGTGAAGCTTTTTGACAGAGGGGCAAGGAAGATTACCCTCACCAGGGAGGGGATGCTCTTAAAACGGCGGGCCGAGGAGATCCTGTCTCTGGTTCATAAGACGGAAAAAGAACTGATGGAACAGGAGGAATTAATAGACGGGAAGATCACTATAGGATGCGGGGAACTGGCAGCGGTTCAGATTCTTCCCCGCCTGTTCAAAACCTTCAGCGAAAAATATCCTCTCGTCACCTATGACCTGTTTACGGCCAGTGCCGATTTGGTGAAGGAGCAGATGGAAAAGGGGCTGACGGATATCGGTATTCTGCTGGAGCCCATTGATGTGGAGAAATTTGACTTTATCCGTCTCCATCAGAAGGAGCGGTGGGTGGTTCTCATGAGGCCTGACGATCCCCTGGCGGAAAAGGAGGGCGTGTCGGCAAAGGATCTGGAGGGCCGGTCCCTAAGCCTTCCCCGGCGGCTCAATGTCCAGAACGAGGTGGCCAGCTGGTTCGGTGATTCTTTTTCCAGACTCCACGTCCTTTTCACAAGCAATTTACCTACCAATGCCGCCATTATGGTCCAGAGCGGTCTGGCCAATGCCATAACGGTGGAGGGAGCCCTGCCTTTCTGGGATAAAAAGAACGTGATATACCGGCCGCTGTATCCGGAACTCTCCGCCAGCAGTGTCCTGGCCTGGAGAAAACAACAGATGTTTGGTCCAGCAGTGACCAGGTTTATTGACCATGTGAAGGGAAATCTTAACCAAAAGGAAACGGGTAGGAGAGCGGTTGATTAGTAGTATATGCCTTAAAAGCATAACTCATCCATAATAAGCAAGTATTTGATATGGAGCACAGGTTCAGGTATAATGGGAGCATAGATAAGATTACATCAGGAGGGGATGGAGCTATGTTCTCAAATAAAGATTTAAAAGAGTTGATTCTTCCGCTGTTTATGGAGCAGCTTCTGGTCATGCTGGTGGGAGTTGCGGATACCTTTGTGGTGAGCTACGCGGGGGAGGCCGCTGTGTCAGGAGTATCCTTAGTCAATGCCTTTAACACCATTTTCATCTATCTTTTCACGGCTCTTGCTTCAGGAGGGGCCGTAGTGATCAGCCAATATATCGGCAGGAAAGAACATGACATGGCAGGCGGGGCATCCAGCCAGCTGCTTATGGTGTCAGGAGTATTTTCTCTTGTCATGGGTGCGGCGGTTCTCTTTGGAAACGAATCCCTGATGAGACTCATGTTTGGACGGGTGGAGGCTCAGGTTATGGAAGCCTGTGTGACATATCTTAGGATTTCCGCCTATTCCTACCCGGCCATAGCCGTCTATAATGCGGGGGCGGCAATGTACCGGAGTCTGGGAAAGACTTCCACAACTATGTATCTGTCCATTGTTTCCAATGTGATCAATGTAGTAGGGAATCTCATAGGTGTCTTTGTCTTAAAGGCCGGCGTGGCCGGTGTGGCCTATCCCTCCCTTATAGCCAGGGCGGTATCTGCTGCGGTCATTACGGTTCTGTGCTTTTCGGCGAAGAACCCGGTTAGATATAGGGTCAGAGACATTTTCCGGTGGGACAGAGGGCTGCTTGGGAAGATTCTTAAGATCGCGGTTCCCAACGGCATGGAAAGCGGCGTGTTCCAGCTGGTGAAGGTAGCCTTAAGCAGTGTGGCGGCTCTCTTTGGCACTTACCAGATCGCGGCCAACGGTGTGGCCCAGAGTATCTGGAGCATGGCGGCTTTGGTGGGTGTTACCATGGGCCCTGTGTTCATCACGGTGATCGGTCAGTGCATGGGGGCGGGAGATCGGGAAGCGGCGGAATTGTATTTTCGGAAACTGACTAAGATTTCCGTGGTCTGCGCCGCACTGTGGAACGGCCTGATCCTGGCTGTGACTCCCATACTCATGAGATTTTATGCTCTGGATGAGGAGGTAAAAAGGCTGGTGATTCTCCTTGTACTGATTCACAATGTGTTCAATGCAGTGGCTCATCCATTTTCCGACCCACTGGGAAAAGGGCTGAGGGCAGCGGGAGATATCTCATTTTCTACGGGTGTCTCTCTGTTTACCACCTTGGGAGTACGCCTTGTGTTCTCCCTGCTTTTGGGAATCGGACTGCACATGGGAGTGGTGGGAATCGCCCTGGCCATGTGCCTGGACTGGACTGTCCGCGGAATTATCTTCTGGAGGCGGTTTAGGACGGGAAGATGGAAAGAGTTCCGGGTAATCTGAACCATTCAGGGTTTTACAAGTGAGAAATCCGGGCAGGGAAGGTTCAGAGTTTTATATTCTTCCCGCCCCTTCTCCGACAGGCAGGGAAGAATAATGCTCCAGAAGCAATACAGCGACAGTGTCTCACCTTCTGCTTCCTGTGTCTGGTAAAAATCCGGCAGGCCATGGATCATGAATGTCATAATGATACTTATGATTCCATGGTACTGCAGGGAAAATTCTTTTTTCAACAACTGTTTCTCCACAAACTCGTCAAAGGCATCTCTTAAGGCTTCATGGAGATCCATCAGCACATGAAGCTGCATTTTATAAATAGTCGGACATATCTGAGACAACTCCACATAATGTTTAAAATAATACGGACGGCGGTTTTTCTGGTTGATAACATCCAGAAAGAACTGATTTAATTCTTTGAGCGATCGGGGAGCTTTTAATTTCTCATAACGTTCATGTTCTTTGAGAATGATTGCTTCGATCAGTTCTTCCTTTTTCTTATAATGATAGGTCAGATTGCCCACGCTGATGTTTAGCGCCGCGGCAATGTCCCGCATGGAAGTGCCATGGAATCCTTTTTCCGTGAATAAATGACGGGCCGTGTCCAGAATGGTTTGTTTCATATCGGAACCCATATATTTCTCACTCCTGTATTTTTTATATTGGCGATGTTGACATTTTAGCACATACGTGCTAAAATGTCAAACTAGTACGAATGTACTAAAAAGAGGACAGGAGATGAAGAGATGATAAAAGAGATCGTGGGAAAGAACAGATTCATAAGAAAAATAGCGGAGAGGCGAGGGATGATAGAGTATGACGGCGCAGCCTGCGTATTCTGTGGGAAATGTGCCAGGCAGTGTAAAATGGAGGCAATTACGGTCAGTCCAAAGGAAAGAAAGCTAAGGCTTGACCATGGTAGATGCGTAAGATGCGGCCAATGTGTAAAGATATGTCCCAAAACAGCGCTGACACTGTCTTGCAATCCTTCCCAAACCGTGATATAACATCCAAAGGTGTGATCGCCGCGGATAGAGAAACTCCTGCAGTCTGCGGGCTTTGCACCGTATACATAAGGGAGGAAAAGAACAATGGGAATGGCGGCAGTATTGTCCAGGGCGGCATGTTTTATCGGAATTATTTTTATGGGTTATGGTCTGAGGAGGTTGGGTTTTTTTAAACCGGAAGATTTTCATGTGCTTTCGAAAGTTGTATTAAAGATTACGCTTCCGGCAGCTATTATAGTCAGTTTTGCGGGGAAGGAGATTGACCCCTCTATGCTGGTGCTGTGTCTTCTGGGGCTTGCCGGCGGCCTGATCTACATAGGGGCCGGTTTTCTTATGAATCGGAAAGCGCCGGGAGAGAAGAAGGCTTTCGAGATTCTGAATCTGTCAGGATATAATATCGGGAATTTTACTCTGCCTTTTGTGCAGAGTTTTCTTGGCCCGTCAGGTGTGGTGATCACCAGTCTCTTTGACACGGGAAACGCAGTGGTATGTCTCGGAGGCGCTTACAGCGCGGCGGCCATGGCAAAAGGGGAGGGGAAGGGCCTGCCGGTGGTGCAGATTGCCAGGACTCTGATAAAATCCGTGCCCTTTGACACCTACATGATTATGACGGTTCTCTGTCTTTTCGGAATCCGGCTTCCGGAACAGGCCCTGTCTTTTGCAGGGATCATCGCTGACGGCAATGCCTTTATGGCCATGCTGATGATCGGAGTGGGATTTAATCTTTCGGGGGACAAGGCTCAGACAGGGACTATAATCCGGCTTTTGGCGGTGAGATATGGTGTAGCGGTTCTTTTGTCGGCGGGATTTTATTTTCTTCTTCCCATGGCGCTGGAATACCGTCAGACACTGGCTATTCTGGTATTTGCCCCCATCGCATCTGCGGCGCCGGCTTTTACCGCCGATCTAAAGGGAGATATCGGGCTGTCCAGCGCTATGAATTCCATCTCCATCCTCATCAGTATCTGCTGTATTGTGGCTGTAGTGGGGATGGTGCTGTAAAGAAGGGAGGCTTATATGAAGATTTGCACGGAAGCTTATACCATAAGTCAAAAGGACAACTATTTCTCTGTTATAACTAATTGCACGGAGATCCGCATCTGGTTTTTGACAGATCATATCATACGAATCCGGGCAGGCTTTGACGGGGACTTTGCAGAGGAATCCTACAGTCTGGTTATGACCGCCTGGGAAGACCGGATGGACGAACTTTTGAAGGCATACAGAAAGCGGGTGCGGACGGCAGAGGCGGTGCTTACGGACAGCGGCGCAAAGGCAGTGATCCAGGGATGTGACCTGCAGGTGGTGGTGGAGAAGAATCCCTTTTGCATCTGTGTCTATGACAGGGATGGGACGCTGCTTCACGGGGATATTGCAGATCTTGCCTATATGGAGGACAGCAATCACCGCCGCATCCATACCAGCCAGATTGAACCGGACGACTGCTTCTACGGATTTGGAGAAAAGGGCGGGGTCTTTAACAAAGCCCGAAAATTCATGACCATGAGTCCCAAAGACGCCATGGGTTACGACCCTGTGGACACAGATCCGCTGTACAAGCATATTCCTTTCTATATAAAGCTGAACCGGGGGAATAAAAAGGCGGTGGGATATTTTTACCACAATACCTATGAGTGCGATTTTGATATGGGCCGGGAGAAGAGCAATTACTGGAAGCTGCACAGCCGTTATCGGACAGACGGAGGGGATATTGATCTGTTTCTCATCCAGGGGCCTTCTGTGCGCCAGGTGGTGGAACGGTATACGGATCTCACCGGCAAATCCGCTTTGCTTCCCCGCTATGCTCTGGGATATCTTGGTTCTTCCATGTATTATCCGGAATTGGATGCCGACTGTGATGATGCTGTTTTGGAATTTATTGATACGGCAAGGGGAGAGGGAATTCCCATAGACGGTTTTCAGCTTTCATCAGGATATTGCGCCCTGGAGACGGGGGAGGGGATTAAGCGCTGTACCTTTACCTGGAACCGCAAGCGTTTTAAGAATCCGGGGGATTTTTTCAGGAAAATGAGAGAGAGGGGAATCACGGTGACGCCCAATGTAAAGCCCGGATTCCTGCTGATTCATCCCATGCTGGAGGACATGAAGAACAAAGGCATGTTTGTAAAGGCAGGGGACCGGGAGGAACCGAGTGTGGGAACCTGGTGGGGCGGGAAAGGCCTGTTTGTGGACTTTACCAGCCCCAGGGCAAGGGAGTACTGGAAGGAACTGTTAAAGGAACATGTGCTCTCATACGGCACCGATTCAGTCTGGAATGACAACTGCGAGTATGACAGCATGACGGATAAGGACAGCCGATGTGATTTTGAGGGGAAAGGGGGCACTATAGGCCAGTTAAAGTCCGTAATGCCCAACTTGATGTGTCACATTACTGCCGAGGCGGTTCATGAGGCTTTTGAAAATGTAAGACCGTTCATCGTGTGCCGGTCCGGTTACTGTGGGATTCAGCGGTATGCCCAGACATGGGCTGGAGATAATTTGACAGGCTGGGATACTTTAAAGTACAACATTGCCACGATTCTGGGCATGGGCTTGTCGGGAGTGGCAAATCAGGGCTGCGATATCGGCGGCTTCTACGGTCCGGCGCCGGAGGGAGAATTATTTCTTCGATGGATTCAGAACGGCATATTCCAGCCCCGATTCTCCATTCACTCCACCAACACGGACAATACGGTGACAGAACCATGGATGTATGGCAGCCTGAAAGATGATATCCGCCACGCTGTGGAACTCAGGTACAAGATGAGCCCCTACCTGTATTCCCTGACAGTAAGGGCTCATGAGAGAGGGCTTCCTGTTATGGAGCCTATGTGCAGCGCTTTTCAGAATGATCCGGAATGTTATGATGAGGGGGTGGATTTCATGGTGGGAGATTCTCTTCTGGTGGCCAATGTGGTGGAGAGGGGGGCAGCGGTCCGAAGAGTATATCTTCCCAGGGGAGCGGCCTTCTATGATTATGATACCAGGGAGAGGTATGACGGCGGCCAGACCATAGAGATTCCCGTGAGCCTCTCAAGCATTCCCCGGTTTTTAAGAAGCGGAGCCCTGATTCCTTTGGCTGGAAACATGCTGGATAATCTGGCCACAGAACAGGCCCGATCCATAATCCTTTTGTGCGCCGCGGACAGGGACGGCAGTTTTACGCTCTATGAGGACGACGGAAGAACCATGGAGTATGAGAAGGGGAATTATGGAAAGACTCATATCACAATGACGGCGGGGGAATGTACCAGACTGGATTTCAGGAGAGAGGGGCATTATAAGACGGCGGTGGAAGAGATGTATATTGACATGATTCACCGGGAAAAGGCCCCTTACCGGGTGTCCAAGGACGGCAAAAGGCTGCCCCATTTTCTTTACAGGCCTAAGTTCGAGGAGGCGGAGGAGGGCTGGTATTACAGTCAGAGTCTGAAATCCGTACAGATCAAATATAAGAACCCGAAGAAGGACTATGAAGTGGCAGTTTCCTTTGAGCAGTTTGATATGATTGGGATGTAAAAGGTCTATTTATCATTGAAATCTCTCACAAATAATGGTAAGATATGAGGAAAGGATAAAGGAAAAGGGGGCACAGCTATATGGGCAGTTATTCATACAGCACGGAACTGAGCCGGAATAATGTTGTATTCAGTGAGTTTGACCTGGACAGTATCAAAAAGATGTTCAGCCAGATATTTGAGTTTTATAATCCGAAAGTGAAGAGCGAGTGCTTTGATTCGTTTTGTGAAGATTTTTATGCTCTTGCCAAAGAGACTCATGTGACCAATGAACGGATATGGCGCATGATTATAACCGATATGCTTTTCAATTACGACGAGCATGGTTTTTTGGAGGCGGAGACCACGGACAATGGGATCAAGAGAAAACAGTTTGCAATCATTGCAAATGTAATTATGGGAAAATTACGGGCGGACCGGTAGTTGTATATCAAGGTATACGATATTGCCGTGTTGCCTGGCTGATCATGGGGTGAGGTTGTTTGACAAGAAGTGCCGTATAATCATCAGGATGGATGGTTGTGCGGCATTTTTAGATAGAAAGATGTTGGAAGGCGGGAGGGGAAGGATGAATCATCAGGATATTTTAAGAATTGCCCTGGGGCAGTCTGCCTGTGACTTAAGCTGCAGGGCGGAAGATTTTTTAAAAGACGAAAATGTGATTGTGGAATCCTTGCCCTCTGAGGGGGCAAGACGCTATTTGGCACTTCCTCATATCTGCAATCTGGCATCTTACGGAAATAATATTGTGGCATGCGGAAGAAAGGATCTTCTGCCTGATATAGAAGAATACCTTAAGGGGGTTCCTCATATTGAGAATTGTTTTGAGACGCCGGGGATCTACCCTTTGAACCGGAAGCTTGAAAAGGCGGGGGCGCAGGTTTGCTTTATGGCGGAGTATTTTCTGCCGGATATGGATCAGCTTTTTGGATTTGAATCAGCCTGTGACTATGAGATGCGGGTTCTGCGGCCGGAGGACTTTAAGGATCTGTATACCCCGGAGTGGAGCAACGCTCTGTGCAGGGACCGGAGGCACTTAGATGTAATCGGCGTGGGGGCTTATGATTCCGGCAGCCTCGTGGGACTTGCCGGGTGTTCGGCGGACTGTGACTCCATGTGGCAGATTGGCGTGGATGTTCTGCCTGGATACCGGCGGCAGGGGATCGCCTGCGCCCTTACGAACCGGATCGCTAAGGAGACCCTTGAGAGAGGAAGGGTTCCCTTTTACTGCGCCGCCTGGTCCAATGTGAGGTCTGTGAGGAATGCCATAAAAAGCGGGTTTAAGCCTGCATGGGTGGAGGCTACGGCAAAGCCGGTGGAGTTTGTGGAGGGGATGATTCGTGGGTGAAGGGAAAGAATTATACTGTGAATGAAGGAGAAGGAAAATGGCTGATAATAAAAAATTGTAGGTCTTGATAATCCCCAGAGTACTGCAGAAAAAATTAGCGAGCAAATTAAAGTAAAGATAGATCCTATTCCGATGATTAATATGCATTTTGAGAAGATTATAGATGGAACGGATATTCTTGAAAAGACCATACTTTTAGTGGAAGTGGAAGAGGGAAATCAACCTCCTTATTATTACGTGGGTGATGGCAATCGGATTGCATTTTGCAGAGTTGGCAATGAGAGTATACCGGCAGATGGCATGAAGCCGCGGGAATTAGTACTGAAGAGGAGCAACTACTCCTTTGACAGCCTGAAATCGCCTTATAATTTTTCGGATTTTTCATTTACATAATTAAAATCTGTATATAAACAGAGGACCAATAATACCTTTGAAGAAACCGATTATGAATCGTGGGTACTTTTAGATGATGCGAAACTGACAAATGCAGGGGCATTGCTGGCAGATGAATCCCCCATACGTTGTTCCAGAGTTTTCTGCATCAGATAGAATGGGCTGGATAAAGCATCTGGTATCGTGGACGCTTTGGATGATCGGGAATTTTCCGGGAGTTTGGTTTCTCTTCTGCAAAATGCAATGGAATTTGTACTAAACAATTCCAGGAAAAAATGGATGAAAACCGGTGATGGAAGAATCGACTTGCCCGACTATGGAGAACACTATTCTCCAGGCGGCATGTATGATGGTTCTTTTATACAGGAGAGAGACATTACAAATGTGCCCTCCAAGCGAAGAAATCCCATAATAGCGGACATTTTTAACCGCTTGAGGTATATGGAGCGGAGAGGAAGCGGCTTTAAGAAGATTTGTGCAGAGTATGAGAATCAAATACTTTATACAAAAGAAAAAGCACCGGAGTTTTATTCAGACCATGACAGCTTTGTTTTAACACTTAAAAATTTGAATTATAAAAAAGCGTCGATAAAAAAGCGCCGATAAAAAGGTGGCCATAAGAAATACACAGAAAACAGCATCTCAGATGGAAACAATTCTATCTTTCATGAAACCGGAAGAAGAATACCAACTGCTGGAGATATGCGCCTGGCTGGGCTTAAGAGAAACCAGGACAAAAGCCATCATGAGAAGACTGATAGCAGAAGGTAAGATTGAGGCAGTTGGCGGTAACAGAGGGAGAAGATATCGTTTGGGTGAGCCCGGATTTTAGCATTGAAGTACAAAGAGTAATCACATAACATATACAAAGCATCAACCGTCCGTTGATGAAATAGAAAAGGAGCAGAATCATGAATTCCAACACGAATGATAAACATTCTAAAGCAGTTGTCCCCTTAAGCCTTATCTGCGGCGCCATAGAAGAGGCGGATAATGAATGGAGGCAGTACCTTGATATCCAGAACATGGAGGTGGTCAGTCTTCCCGAATATCCTTTCGGCGGGGAATACGAGGGGGAGGACCAGGAACTGGCCGACTTGATTGAGGAAGAGTGGAACGTGAGATTTTTCGGGCTGCCCACCACCTATGACATCCACGAATACAGTATTATGGAAGAGTTTATATGGGAACTTCCGGAAGGCAGGATACAGGATTCCTTGGAAAAGGCCATCAGAGGGAAGGGGGCTTTCCGAAGATTTAAGGATACGGTCAGAAGATTTGATATGGAGCAGCAGTGGTATGATTTTCTGGAATCCAAGTACCGTGACATCGCCGTGGAGTGGTGTGAAGACCATGGATTTGAATACAGCGAAACTCCGATCACCGGACAGGATACAGGGAAGCCGGAGCGTACTAAAGACGCGGGGCATGTACCGAAATCCGGCATGAAAGAAAACCTGGCATGGAAGGAACTTTCCACAGAGCATATCATTCAGGATGAATGGATCGACTTTCGGCGGTCTGTCTATGAGTTTCCTGACGGAAAGGTGTTTGAGCCTTTTTACACTTACAGCCGCAAGGATTATGTTGTTATCGTCGCCTCAGATGAAGAGGGGAAATACCTGTGTGTCAGACAGTTCCGCCAGGGCATCAGGGAGGTGACTACGGAATTTCCGGCGGGAGGCATCGAACGGGCGGACGGGAAAGAATACGGGGCAAAGCGCGGCCCGTCCATAGCGGAGGAGGCGCTGTCTGCGGCAAAAAGGGAACTCCTTGAGGAGACCGGTTATGAGTCGGATGAATGGAGTTATCTGCTTACGGTGCCTTCCAATGCAACCATGGCGGACAATTATGCCCACATTTTCATGGCAGGCAGCTGCCGCAGGTCAGGGAAACAGCATTTGGATGAGACGGAATTTTTGAACGTGAAGAAATATTCTGCCCATGAGATAGAAGAGATGATAGAGAAGGGGAATTTTCAGCAGGCAGTTCATATTATGGCATGGCTGCTGTCCCGGAGAAGATAAAGGGGAATATGGGATGAGGGAAAAGATTTTTGCATATATAAAAAAGAAATATAAGGTTTCTCCGGAATACCCCTGGCAGAAATATGACGGTAATGCCGTCTTCCGCCACAGGGACAATAAGAAATGGTTCGCCCTGGTTATGAGCGTAGGCAGGGAGAAATTGGGACTTGCCGGCGAGGGGGATGTGGACGGGATTAATTTAAAGATTGATGATATGGTGTTAAAGGACACCTTGGTTGGCGGGAAGGGGATTTTTCCTGCCTATCACATGAATAAGGAACATTGGATTACCGTGCTTCTGGACGGCACCGTAGATGAGGACAAGCTCCATGATCTTATTCAGATAAGCTTTGAGGCTACGGCGTCGAAGAAAAAGAAAGAGAAGATTCGTCCGCCTAAGGAATGGCTGATTCCGGCCAATCCCAAATTCTACGATATTGTACATGCTTTTGATCATGAAGAGATCATTAACTGGAAGCAGAGCAGCAGTGTCAAAGTGGGAGATACGCTTTTTATGTACGCCGCCGCCCCAGTGTCCGCCATTCTCTACAAGTGTAAAGCCGTGGAAGTGGACATCCCTTACAATTACCAGGATAAGAATCTGACCATCACCACGGTGATGAAGATCAGGCTTTTGGGAAGGTATGACCCTGAAAGGTTTACATTCCAAAGACTGAAAAAGGATTACGGGATCTATGCCGTGCGGGGGCCCAGAGGGATACCTAACAGCTTGAGCCATGAGCTGAATCTATGAAAGGGTTTTTGGGTGGGGGTTATGACTGCATCCCTGACAGGCATGAATAATAAATGCAAATGAATTTATGGAGGAAATGATGTTAAAGGAATATTTGAAAGAAATTGACAGGAAACAGGAAAAGTTATGTGGTCTCAGCGACAGGATCTGGGATTGTCCGGAGACGGCTTTTGGGGAGTTTAAGTCAGAGGCGGCTCTCCTTGAATTCTTTAAGAGCGAGGGTTTTGAGGTAAAGGAAAAGGTCTATGGTGTGGAGACGGCCTTTACGGCGGAATACGGCAGCGGTTCGCCCAGAATCGGCATCCTGGGTGAGTTCGATGCCCTTTCCGGTCTCAGCCAGATGGCGGGAGTCGTGGAAAAACAGGCGGCGCAGCCAGGGGCCTGCGGTCATGGATGCGGCCACAATCTTCTGGGGGCAGGGGCAGCAGCGGCAGCTTTGGCTGTCAAAAAGTATCTGGAAGACGGTCATATGGGAACCGTGATTTATTACGGGTGTCCGGGTGAAGAAGGCGGTTCGGGGAAGGCATTTATGGCAAAAGAAGGGGCATTTCAGGATCTGGACGGGGCTTTGACCTGGCATCCGGCCACAGTCAATGAAGTGAACAAGGACAGTTCTCTTGCCAATTTCCAGATTTTGTATCAGTTTCATGGAACCAGCGCCCATGCCGCCGGGTGCCCGGAGATGGGAAGGAGTGCTCTTGACGCCCTGGAACTGATGAATATCGGCTGTAATTTCCTGAGGGAGCACATGATGGATGCGGCCCGGGTGCACTATGCCATCACGGATACAGGCGGATATTCTCCCAACGTGGTTCAGGATCAGGCAAAGGCCATCTACCTGATTCGGGCTCCCAAGGTGGGGCAGGCCTATGATCTCATGGAGCGGGTTCACAAGATCGCTAAAGGAGCAGCGCTGATGACGGAGACCCAGGAGGAACATGAATTCATTAAGTCCTGCGCCAATGTGGTGTCCAACCGGGTGCTGGAGAAGGTGCTCTACGAGGCGATGAAAGAGGTAGGAGTTCCTGTCTATACGGAGGAGGAATATGATCTGGCGGCTTCCTATACGGCTACGGTTCCCCAGGCCGGAAGCCAGACTTATGAAAAAATCATAGCCGACCATATGATTCCCGAACATGTGAAATTTCTTAGAGAGAAGAGAAAGAGCCGTTTTTATGATTTTATCATTCCCTACGAGGAGATTCATCAGATATCATCAGGCGGAGGCTCTACGGATGTGGGAGATGTAAGTTGGATGTGTCCAACGGCTCAGATTAACGCTGCCACCTGGGCGCCGGGAACGCCGGGCCATTCCTGGCAGGCCGTAGCTCAGGGCAAATCTTCCACAGCCCACAAGGGAATGCTGTATGCGGGAAAGAGCATTGCCCTGGCTGCCATGATGCTTATGGAACAGCCAGAACTCTTGAAGGAGGCCAGGGCGGAATTTGACCAGGAATTTGAGGGTCAGAAGTATATCCCCATTCCTGAGGAAGTAAAGCCCAGGGCCATGAATCAGATTGGGTAGAGGAAAATATAAAGGAGGGCCAAAATACAAAGGAGGGTCAAAAATCCATGAAGTTTTTTCATCTGTCAGATCTGCATATCGGTTTAAAACTTATGAACCGGGATCTTCGGAAGGACCAGGAATATATCCTAAGTCAGATCGTAGATATGGCGGCAAAGGAGATGCCGGATGCAGTGGTCATAGCAGGGGATATCTACGACAAGGCGGTCCCTTCTGCCGAGGCAGTGGAAGTATTTGACAGCTTTATCACGGACCTGACATCGGCGCTGCCGGAAGCGGCCATTATGATGATCAGCGGCAATCATGACAGCGGCCCCAGAGTGGATTGTTTCAGGAATATACTTTCCAGACAGAACCTTCATATGATCGGCATGCCGCCTAAGACAAAAGAAGAATTCATAGAGAAAGTAGTACTGGAAGATGAATATGGGAAAGTGAATTTTTATCTTCTTCCTTCTGTGCGCCCTTCCATGGTCAGGGAGATCGCAGGCACAGATGAAAACGGCAGTAACCTTTCCTATGACAAAACCATACACAAACTCATAGAACGGGAACAGATTCATAACAATCAGAGAAATGTTCTCGTCAGCCATCAGTTTTACATTCCCTGGGGCGGCTTAGCCGAAGAGGTGGAGCGGATGGATTCGGAAATCCGCACAGTAGGCAATATTGACCAGGTGTCCGCCGATGTTCTGGAGCCCTTTGATTACGCGGCATTGGGTCATATCCATAAACCCATGAGAGTGGGAAAGGAACAGTTTCGTTACTGCGGGACTCCCCTGGCCTGCTCCGTCAGCGAAGCGGGGCAGGAAAAAGGAATCCTTATGGCGGAACTTAAGGAGAAGGGGGAAAAAGTCTGTATTACGGTGCTGCCTTTAAAGCCCCTGCGCCAAGTGCGTGTCATAAAGGGAGGGCTGGAGGAAGTGCTTTATCAGGCCTGCGATGATTATGTGACGGTGATATTGACGGATAAGGAAGACCTGGATGTTCTGGATATGCAGGATCGGTTAAGGCTGGCATTTCCCTTTCTCCTGGAGATACGGAGGGAATATGTGAGAAAGGCGGATTATGCCAAAGAGATGAAGGCGGAAGAGGATTTGGATCCATTTGAACTGTGCTGCCGGTTTTTGAAAGATTCCGATGATGAGGAGAAAGAGATTTTAAGAGATGTGATTCACGCGGTTTTGGGGGTGAAATAACATGAGACCTTTAGTATTGACCATGGAGGCATTCGGTTCTTACGGGCAGCGCACCGTCATTGATTTTCAAAAACCTGACCAGAATCTTTTCCTGATTACCGGCGATACGGGGGCGGGAAAGACCACTATCTTTGACGCCATGGTCTTTGCTCTGTTCGGGGAGGCAAGTTCCTCCGTCAACAAAAAAGACGGAGCAGAGCTGCAGAGCCAGTATGTGGGCCTTGAGGCAAAACCTTTTGTGGAGTTAACATTTGCCGAGGGAAATGGTTCGGATCTGTGTACATACAGAGTGCGGAGAGTACCGAGACATCAGCGTCCTTTGAAAAAGGGAGTGGGGATAAAAGAGGAGAGCGAATCCGTTTCCCTGATCATGCCTGACGGGTCCGAGTATCCGCCAAAAGAGACGGACAAGAAACTGGAGGAGATCATAGGTCTTAATAAGAATCAGTTTATGCAGGTGGCTATGATTGCCCAGGGAGAGTTTATGGAACTTTTGAGGGCAAAATCCGATGACAAGAAAAAGATTTTCCGGAAGCTGTTTAAGACAGAACTTTTCCAGGGGATTGCCGACGAGCTGGGCAGACGGAAGAAGGACAGGGAGAAAGAGATTGCGGCCCTTCGGACCGTATGTCAGACGGAAGCGTCCCATATCCTGATTCCCGAAGATTATGAGCGTGCCTGGGAATTAAAAGAGCTGAGGGAGAGAATTGTCAGGGGAGACCGGCTGTCCGTTGTGGATATGGAGGGCCTTCTGGAAGAACTTAAGTTCGTGTGCGGCTGGCTGAAAGGAGAAGAGGACAAGGCCAGACAAAGGTATGAGGAGGCAGGAAGGCTGAGGGATTCCAAGATAGAGGCTTGTATACGGGGAGAAAATCTGTTAAAATTCTTTCGTCAGCTGGAGACGGCCAGAACGGAACTGGCTCAGTTAAGAGAAAGAGAACATGAGATAGAGGAAGCTGCAAGGTTAACCCTGCAGCTGAGAGATGCATATCTGATCAAGGGGGAAGCGGAGCGATATAAGGAAGCAAAAGACCGAAAGGACCTTACCCGATCAAATCTGCAGAAAGAGCAGGATGCACTGCCAAAGCTTGAAAGGATGGCAAAGGAGACGGCGGACCAAGAGGATAAAGCGAGAAGGTCTTTTGAGGATGAACTGAAAACCTACAGCCGGATCTGCGAAAAAGTAAAGCGGGCATTGGAATTTTTTGAAAGGCTGGAAGGAATGAAAGAGGAGATTTCTCAGAAAGACCAGCTGCTAAAAGAAGCCCAAAAGAATGCCGGCAAAGCAAAACAGTCATTGGAGGAACTGGAAGCGCAGGAAAAGAGCTGGAGAAAACAGACGGAAACACTGGGAGATGTAAAGAGCCGTTTGGAGCTGTGGAAGGTTAAGAGCAGGGAGGCGGAAGCCTTAAAAGAAGACGCGGCAGGCGTAGGATGGCAGCAGAAAGAAGTGGACAGACAGCGCAAAAAGGCAGAGAAGGCAAAGGTGTCTTATGCGTCTGTCAGTGAGGAATACAGCAGAAAGAACAGGGAGTATGAGTCTGTGCGGAAGAATTTTCTCGATGCTCAGGCCGGAGTTTTGGCAAAAGAACTGAAACCGGGAACCCCCTGCCCTGTCTGCGGTTCCAAGGACCACCCCGCACCTTGTCCATGGACACAGGCCCATGAAGAGTTTTCAAGAGAATCCTTAGAGGCCCTGGAAAAAGAGGTGAGATCCCTGGGGGCAGAGCAGGAAAGACTGGCTGCAGAGGCAGAATCATGTAAGGTCCTGCAGGAAGCAAAAGAAACCTCGCTGAAAGAGGACATGAGAAAACTCTGCCAGCGCATGCATAAGAGTATGGGTGTGCCTGACGGGATTGCAGGGCAGGAAACATTGAAACAGGTACAGCTCATGATTCAGGACTGGCAGGAATCCATAGAGAGGGAAGGGGCAGGGCTTAAGGAGGAGCTTCATATGCTGGAACAGATTGAAGAGTCTCTTTTCGGCGTTGACCGTAAGAAAGCCCAGTTGATGGAAAAGAATGAGACAGCACAGAAAGAGGTGATGGATGCCTTAGCTGCTTTGACAGGAAGCAAAGCTGCTTTAACAAGCCTTAAGGAAGACAGGGATTACGCTACGGCACAGGATGCTCTCTTAGCGCAGCAGGAGGCAAAGAAGCATAAGAGCGAAAAGGACCGGATCTATAAAAAGGCAGTCAGGACAGCCCGTGAGGCAAAGGATAAAAGGGAAAGCGCCCGGACCCTCATAGAAAAGTATCTGCAGGAACTTCCGGAACAGGAGAAACAGGAGGAACAGAGAAGATCGGCATATGAAACCATGATGGAGCAGAAGAATCAACAGCAGTCCCAGTGGAGAGCTTTGACAGAGACTTATGAAAAAGAAGAGTCTGAAAGACTGCAGGCAGTCATTGACGAATATACACAAAAGAAAGTCTCCGCCAGTCGACTGGAAGCTTCGGCGGAGGAGGAAATCGCCGGGCGGACACGTCCTGATCTGGATATCATGGGGCAGGAAAGGGATAAGGCTGAGGAAGAACTCCAAAGGGCAGAAAGGGTTCTAAAGCGGTACGAGAAAGAAGGGGAGGCCAACAAGAAGGCTTATGACAATCTTACTCCCAGGATGGAAGAACGGGGAAGGATTGTGAGGGAGCATGGGAAACTGGATCATCTGTACAGAATCATGTCCGGCAATGTAAGCGGCGCCCGGATGGATCTGGAGACCTATGTACAGAGATACTATCTGGAGAAAATACTCCATGGGGCCAACAAGCGTTTTCGGGATATGTCGGCGGGACAGTTCGAACTTCGCATGTATGATCTTTCAAAGGCAGGAGAAGGAAGAAACAAAGGGCTTGATCTTATGGTATATTCAGCGGTAACAGGAAAGGAAAGGGAGATCCGCACCTTGTCAGGCGGCGAATCTTTTATGGCGGCCCTGTCCCTGGCACTTGGCATGGCGGATCAGATTCAGGAGTCGTCGGCAGCCATTCATCTTGACATAATGTTTATTGATGAAGGGTTCGGTTCCCTTGATGAACATTCCAGAGGTCAGGCAGTGAAAGTACTTCAGAATATGGCAGGGGGATCGAAACTTATAGGCATCATTTCCCATGTGACGGAACTGAAACAGGAGATAGAGGATCAGCTGATTGTACGCAAAGATGAAAAGGGCAGCAGTGTAAGGTGGCAGATCAGCTGACATAATTACTAGGAGGACGAGATATGCGGTTTATCAATCAGGTAATAGAACAATTAAACGGAATGTCGGAGAAGGAGAAGGAAGACTGGATCATATCCCAGGCAAGGCTGACGGAAGAGAAGAGCCAGCAGGATTTCCTTATGTCCCTTTCCGGCGAAAAGAAAATCATGTATATGCCAAGCAGACAGGATATCGAAGCATTCTGCGAGAGGGTGGAGAAAGGGTTCATTTATCTGGAATATGTGGCACGGTACTACGAGTTTGATGATGACGGAAGATACATGGACGAGTGGCAGGTATGGTACAATGATCCCGCAGGCGTGATGCCTTTTTTGAATAAGATATTTAAAGGATGTCATGATCTTCTTATTTTAAATGAGAATAAAACTGTTGCCGATATTTTAGACCGGGTTTGCAGGCTGGAATTCAGGGTGGAGGAAGCGGAAGAGTCGGAGGACTTTGACTATGAAGGCGCCTTTACCATAGAGGATGCCATTCGGGAAGGCAAGATGTCCGTGGATATCCAGAGTGTGGGAACGGATTGGGTGACTTCTGTTGTCAGGCTGACTGACAGATGGGACGGCCGGGAACTTGCCAAGATTCTGGTCAGTTTGTTTGAGCAGCCGGTGTGCAGAACGATTAATCCCAGTGTACTGTGCAAAGAAGTGATTCCGGAAGATCTCTTCCCCCAGATGCTGGATATTCTGGATGCGGAAATTATGAATGAAGAGATTATGTTCAGCAAGATGTTTCCTGATGATGCAGACTCCATGGAAAAGGAGCTGTTTGAGAAAAAGTTAAAGAAAAAACAGGAAATGGCGGCGGATATCCGCGCAAACTGTCTGGCAGCCGGACATGAAACCATGCCTCAATAATCGGACGACTATAAAAAGGACCGTCATTTTGGAAAAAATGCCGGCCCTTTTTATAGTTTTATGGCAGGTTGCGGTCAAAGGTAAACCCTCGCCCCCGGACCTCGCGGGCACTGTTGATGATAATAAAGGCATGGGAATCCATCTGCTGGACTTTCTGATTTACCCGGCCAAGATCCCGGTTGCCAAGAATACAGAGAACGGCCTTCTGCTGATTCCTGTCATGCCCCGTTTCAATGGGCAGCAGAGTTGACCCCAGATCCATCTGTTCCTGGAGCATACGGTTAATCTCCTCATAGTTCCGGCTGATGATCAGAACCTGGACATTGCCTGCCCCGTAGAGCAGAACCTGATTCAGCATGGTCGTAGTCACCAGGGCGGATACAATTCCGTACAGGATCTCTTCCGTGCTGGAAAATGTGGCCTGGAGCAATAAGATCATGGTGTCAATAACAGCCATGGAAACCGCCACCGGGATTCTAAGCTTCTTGTTAAGAGCCAAAGGAGGGATATCCATTCCTCCCGTAGAACCGCCCATCCTCATGACAAATCCGATACCGATGCCGATGAGACAGCCCCCGGCAAGGGATGCCAGCAGACGGTCGCTTGTCATATGCTGGAAGACTTCCACCGCAAGCATTCTGTTTAATAAAACCGGGAATATAAGCGTACTGATCAGAGTCGTCAGGGAAAACTCAATGCCAAGGACAAAAAGCCCCACCAGGAACATGGATGCATTGACCAGTGTGACGCCGAAAGAAAGATTGATATGAAAATAATGTTCCAAAACCCTGGATACACCGGTTCCGCCTCCAACTAAAAAATTGTTGGGAATTGAAAATGCTGCCAGGCCAAAGGCAAATATTACATTTCCCAATATGATTCCTAAAATTTTGTACGGAGAAAATCCTTTCCACTTTTTGTTCATAAATTACACCTCACCCTTACCGTTTTTATCCAAATTAATAGCATTTTAACACCCGGCACCATTCTGTGTCAAGCAGACAGGGAGAACCTGACGGCAGAGGAAAGGCCGATTTTTCCAGATATCTCTTGCCAATGTTTTTGCAGCTGTGCTAAACTGAAAAGCAAACAATTGATATGGCGTCAGCCATGGAGACGAGGGACATTGATGATAAGTTTAAAGTCTATACGAACCGCTGCCGATTCAGCGCCCTATACCCGGGGCAATCAGATCTATAAGCAGGGGAAGATACTGTATTTTTATATGACAAAGAACAGGGATACGATTGAAGTGACGGCAGATGTACAAGGTTCCTGCAGCAATCAGTATAAGGTATATCTTAAGTATAACGAAAAGAAGGATTCCTTTGAGGAGTATTCCTGTGAATGCGAAGCCTGGCAGACCTATCCGGGAATGTGCAAGCATTGTGTGGCAGCGGCTCTAAACGCATTTTATACAGACCAGGATGAGGGAGGGGCAGTCAAGCCTGAGCCGGAACCTCCAAAGGTAAAAGCCCAAAAGACGGACCGGGAACTGACGGATATTATCTATGCCAGTTCCATGAAAGAGAAAGCCAGGTTTCTTCAGCCGGAGCTCACAGGCCATGTGGAACTGCTTCCTGTTTTTAAGAAGGAAGGAGGACAGTGGACTCTGGAGTTCAAGATCGGCGCTGATCATAAATATGTGCTGAAAAACATCAGTCAGATGGTGGAAGCCATGGACAATAATGAGTGGGTGGAATATGGGAAGAAGCTGTCCTTTTACCATGAAAGAAGCGTGCTGACTTTGGAGAGCCAGGAGATATTGAAGTTATTGGAGCAGTATATTCTTCATGAGAAAGAGGTAATGCAGGTTTATAACCAGCGCAGCGGATTTTTTTACCGCAGTTATTATTACAGCAATCCGGAAAGCCTGACCAAGCGGAAGATGATACTGACGGACGAATGGATGGTTCGTTTTGCACAGATTCTGGCAGAGACAGGCGGCAGAGGGAAGAGGGCGGAATATGAGGCCGTAATTGAGGATGAGAGATATATGCTGACTTTCAGACAAGATAATCCTCTGTTAATGACTTCGGTGAGGGCTCAGTCCGACGGAGGGTACAGGCTTTTGGTTCCGGAGGCAGAGGTTTTTCGGGGGAAAAGCAGGGTTTGCGTCAGGATAGATGGGGAGATATTTGTCTGCGGGCAGGAGTTCTCCGAACATTTTCGTCTCATTGGAGGACTGTTTAGGGGAAAGGAGAAGGCTTATGCCATTCACCCGGAGGATGCATCGGCATTTTGTGCGTCCGTTCTTCCTATTCTAAAGAAATATACCAGCTGCCAGGCTGATGAAGAGCTTGCGCAGTACGAGCCCAGGCCGTGTCAGATTCAGGTGTATTTTGATCGTGTGAATCAACAGGTTACGGCAAAAGCTGTATGTTCTTATGGGGAAGTCAGCTACAATGTGATAGAAGAGATTACCGTAAGTGAGATGTACAGGGACTTTGAAAAGGAACATGTGCTGTCTGATATGCTTGCTCAGTATTTTCCATACAGAGACATGAAGGATAAGGTGTTTGTCATACCGGAGGAAGATGAGGAGAGGGTTTATAACCTGATCAGCCAGGGAATCGGCGGTTTTCAGCAGCTTGGCCAGGTTTTTGTTACGGAAAGTCTGAGACAGATACAGATTGTTAAGGCCCCCCGCATGAAAGTGGGGATTGCCATGAGAGCAGGACTTTTGGATGTGGATATTCAGTCGGAGCAGCTGCCTTTAAAAGAACTGGAGGGAATTCTGGAAGGATATCGGAGAAAGAGGAAATTCTTCCGTCTGCCCGACGGTACATTCCTCAGGCTGGAGGATAATGCCCTGTCTGCTGTGGCGGAATTGGCACAGGGGCTGGACCTTGGGGGCAGCCAGCTGGCAGAGGGCCGTATTCAGGTTCCGGGCTACCGTTCCTTTTATCTGGATCAGATTCTGCGTGAAAATGAAGGGGATATACAGGTCAATCGGAGCAGGGCGTTTAAGGCGCTTCTGCGGGACATGAGAAGTGTGGAAGACAGTGACTTTGAAGAGCCGGAGGGACTTTTGGCGGAGCTGAGGCCCTATCAGAAATTCGGCTACCGGTGGATGATGACGCTTCGGAAACTGGGATTCGGAGGAATCCTGGCGGATGACATGGGACTTGGGAAGACTATACAGACCATCACCTATCTGCTGGCACAGAAGCAGGGGATCGGAGAGACTTTGCAGGCCCTGGGAACAGGTAAAAAAGAATACCTGGGACTGATTATCTGCCCGGCTTCTCTGGTTTACAATTGGGAGAGTGAGATTCATAGATTTGCGCCGTCGCTGTCAGTGGTGACCGTTGCCGGAACCGCCGCCCTTCGCCGTCAGAAGATCGCTGATGGAACAGGAGACATTCTCCTTACGTCTTATGATTTGTTAAAACGGGATGTAGATGATTATCAGGATATTTTGTTTCATAATATGGTCATTGACGAGGCTCAGAATATTAAGAACTATACAACTCAGGCCGCCAAGGCTGTGAAGACTGTGGCCTGTATTCAGCGCTTTGCTCTGACGGGAACACCCATTGAGAATTCCTTAAGTGAACTGTGGAGTATTTTTGATTTCTTGATGCCAGGAATTTTAAACTCCAACAAATATTTTCGGACCAATTATGAGCAGCCCATTGCATCCGGCCAGGACGAGCGGTTTTCCGCCCGCTTAAAGAAGATGATCCGGCCTTATATACTCAGACGTATGAAATCCCAGGTGCTGAGAGAGCTTCCGGACAAGATCGAGAAAGTGGTGTATTCTCAGATGGAGGATAAGCAGAGACTGCTTTATGATGCCAATCTTCAAAGACTTCTGGCATCTCTGAAGAAACAGAGTGAGGAGGAATTCCGCACAGGGAAACTGCAGATTCTGGCAGAACTGACGAAACTGCGCCAGCTTTGCTGCGATCCGGCTCTGGTCTACGATAATTACGACGGAAATTCCGCCAAGATGGAGACATGTATGGACTTAATCCGCAGCGGTGTGTCGGCAGGAAGCCAGATGCTTCTGTTTTCCCAGTTCACTACGGCTCTTGACCGTCTTAGGCAGCGTCTTGAAAAAGAGGGGATTGACTGCTACATGCTGACCGGAGCCACATCGAAAGAAAAGAGAACAGAGCTTGTGGAAGCTTTTAACCGGGATAAAACGCCTGTGTTTTTAATCTCCCTGAAAGCAGGGGGGACAGGCCTGAATCTGACTGCCGCCTCCATAGTGATTCATTTCGACCCCTGGTGGAATATGGCAGCTCAGAACCAGGCCACGGACCGTGCCCACCGGATCGGGCAGAAACAGGTGGTAACGGTCTACAAGCTGCTGACCAAAGGTACTCTGGAAGAGAAGATCCAGAAACTGCAGGAACAGAAAGCCCAGCTGTCGGATGAGATCATCTCAGAGGGGAGCCTTCGGGATACCCTGGCTACAAAGGAAGAACTGTTTGCGATTTTGGAGAAGTAAAGACAATTCCCGATGAAGGGCTTAAAATGCCGCCCATACCACAGCCGCCGCCAGAGTCGGCAGCATGTTGGCAACTTTGATCTTCTTTCCCCAGATGAGATTGACGCCCACGCAGAAGATCAGCATGGAGCCGGTGAGAGATAAATTGTCCAGGGCAGCGGGGGTCATGAGAGGAGCGATGATCCGGGCGAGTAAGGTGATCAGCCCTTGAAACAGGGCCACAGGGATTGCGGAAAAAAGGCAGCCTTTTCCCATGGAGGCGGTCATCACCAGGATTATGATGAAATCCAGCACTGCCTTGGCGGCAAGGATGGAGTAATCTCCGGATATACCATCCTGGATAGAACCCACCACAGCCATGGCACCGATACAGACTGTGAGGGAGGCTGTGACAAAGCCTTCTACAAACTTTGTGTCTCCGCTGTTCCCGGTCCTGGCTTTCAGCCAGTTTCCGAAAGATTCCAGATGATGTTCAATGTTAAGAAATTCTCCAAACAGGGAGCCGATTGTAAAGCTTCCGATCACCATCATGGTGCCGCCGCTGACTAAGGTTCCGCCTGTGACACTCATCATCTTTTCCATGGTGCCGGCGATGCCGATGAAGATAACACAGAGGCCGCAGGCCGAGGTCAGAGTGTCCTGATACCGGGCGGTCATAAATTTTCCAAAGAGTAATCCCGTCAGCCCTCCGGCCAGAATGCCGGCGGTATTAATGAGGGTTCCCAATCCTGTCATAGTATTTCTCCTTTATCAGCCCGATAGGGCGGATTTTGAATGTTTTTAGGGTGCTAAACGTCCAGTGGACGTTTGTTCAGCACCGACCGTAGCGGAGCGAAGATGCGGGAGCATGAAATGCGGAGCAATCCGTAGGCATCAGGGGGGCAAAAGACCTTTTGACCCCAACATCATAATATAGGTGCAAGACAAAAAAATCAAGTATAATATTGTAAGGATTTTCAAGCCTTTGAACCGGAAATCACATTTGAGATTAAAGATGACAGCGGAGCCGGCTATGAACATTGCAAAATGAAAGCATGAACCATTTCTCTGCTGTTGAGTGGGAGGAAGATTATAAAAGTAAATTGGAGGGGTTTACAAGTGAAGAGACTTAAAATGCATACCCCGAATCTGGCGGATGATAATTTTAAAAAGCTGGCTGCAATGTTTCCCAATGCGGTGACGGAAACAATTACCGGAATTGCTTTTGATACCATAACATCATTCCGGACAGAGTGATCATAGGCATCCGTTTTCAGAGTATAATAAAATGTGTTAAGTGAAGTACCGGACAGTCTGGAGATCACATGGCTGTGGGCAAAGCGTACCGAGCGGAAAATGTCCAGAGTCAGAATGGAAATGACCAAAAGGAACAGGTTGCAGGCGGTTGGTTTGGAAGCATCTGAAAAATAATCCTGAAAATATAAAAACTGTCTGTTAAAAACGGAATTTTTAAAGTATAATCTCATTTTTGATACTTTGAGAGTCAAGTAAGTGCCACGACCCCTGATAAATACTAGGGTTGTGGCACTTTATGCTGTATGCGCGAAATATAGTAATGTTTTATTTTGTGATTGAAATCTCGCTGTTTTCGTCCATCTTCGTCCGCTTTACCTGATCAAGATTGATTCATGCGTAGCTTGCCGCCTCGGTGTCAATGCCGTATCCGCTATAAAGGCCAAGGTTTTCCATCAGGGAAACACTCTGTCCCTCATCGTCGGATACCTCCACCATGCCCCCGGTTTTCTGCAAAAACATGGTAGCGGCAGATGTCCCGCTTTGGCAGGCGGTCAGAAACAGAGCGAGGGCCAGCAGGAGGGAAGCCAGCCGGGCAGGAGAATTTTGACGTTTCATGGTCATGACATACCTTTCTGCTGTGTTGCAGGGCGTCAAAGAGAATAATACTCATGTGCCTTAACACAGCCGTGGAAAACTTGTTTAAAAATAATTGAGAAAACAGCACATTGTACCATACGGAACAGCAGATTACAACAGAGTTGTCAATGAATTAGGGCTGTTTCATGAAGACTTCATAGACCATTTTCAAATCATAAGCCAACATGTTCTGCGGTGAAAGCCTGCTTGGGTGTAGTTTTACCGACGAACTTTGGCCAGATGAAATACCCCTAAAAGCCCCCCATAACACAGACACAGTACCCCGATATGCAAAGCAGTAGACACAAAAAGTCCCATTCTGTCAAAACCATCCCACAAAGAAAAAAAACCATAATAAACCCCGATAGAGATGACCAGAAGAGCAGCCGGCTTGACGATCATCTCGATTGCGTCCCAGGAAAAGGACACCAGTCGTTGGAGAGATACCAGGTGAAGGAAGGCCAGCAGAAGCTCACTGGCAAGCATTCCCCACAGGTAAGCAGTGATGCCGAATCTGGGAATACCTATGAGAACAAAAGCCAGGCGCAGAAGAAGAGCCGTAATATTCTGAAGAAATGTGGTGGTGGTCTTTCCCAGCCCGTTTAGAATACTTCCCATAGTAGTGGCCAGGTAGAGGAAAGGACACAGCCATGCCAGGATCTGCATGAAGGAACCGGCTGAAGGGTCCTTAAAGACGCTGACACCCAGCTCTGCACCGAACAAGGTAAAGATGCCGATGCACAGAATCCCCATGTACAGACTGTAGCGTAAAGACATAGAAATCGTTTGGGCAATGCGGGTGTTGTTGCCGTCTGCCTGTGCCTCCGCAACGGTGGGGAGGAGAAGGACGGCCATGGAGTTGGTGATGGCGGAGGGGAAGAAGATAAAGGGGGAAGGAGTTATAATAGGGATAAAGTTGGAAAACTTTGATAAACGCCGAAGTTTACGAGGTTTTTTGATTTTATTCCTATTTTTTATGCAGTACGGTTTTGTACCTAATAAGACACGTGAGATGAGCGGTTTTGTAGAGAGAAGGAAGGTGATAAAAAATTTATCAAAACTGCTCTCAATAAAAAGGAATGAATGATTGAATATGTGTATAGTTTATAAGAAATATAGAGGCTTGTCAAGGAAAAGGAGTGAGCTGGAAAACGGACGGGAGATGGGGGTTATAGAGACTTTTTTATAGAGAGGAAAAGGAGGGATTCTATGGTGAAAGAAGGAAGGGCAATATTGTTTCGGAGCCAAAGCCATAAGTTGTTCTATGAACAGTATTTGCCGCAATGCCGGTATCAGGACGCTTACCATGCGGCATTGGTGTACTGTCTGGGAATCGACAGGGATACAAGAGATCATGTAAATGAGATCTATGATTTTAAGACAGGGTTCGTGAAGACTGAGTGTCTGCATGACGGGTGGCAGACTTCCGGGAGTAAGAAGATTGTCCGTATGGCTTACAACCTATATAACAATGGAACTCCAAGCGTGTTCGATTATGAGGACTCAGAGGAGCAGTTGACGGAATGCGGGCGATATACGGTGGAAGAATTGTTCTGTTGTGGGTATGCGCCTTATTTCTGGCAGGCGGTGAAGATTCGTTATCCGGAGTATTGTGGAGCAGCTTAGAAAGAGAAGAGAGTAACGGAGGAAAAAAGATGGCAAAGGTCATAACCATAGCTTCGCAGAAAGGCGGAGTGGGAAAAAGTACAACTTGTGTAAATCTGGGCATTGGGCTGGCCAGGGAGGGAAAGAGAGTCCTTTTGATTGACTCGGATGCCCAGGGCAGTATGACAGCGTGCCTGGGGATTGCGGAACCAGATGAGCTGGATGTTACTTTGGTGAATTTAATGGAAAAGGTGGTCAATGATGACCCCTGGGAACCAGGTGAGGGGATTCTTCACCATGAGGAGGGCGTGGATTTTCTTCCGGCAAATATCGAACTGGCAGGCATGGAGACCACCCTGGTGAATATGATGAGCCGGGAGACGATTCTGAGGCAGTATATTGACAAGGTTCGGGAACGATATGATTTTATTTTGCTGGATACCATGCCTTCTCTGGGGATGATAACCATTAATGCCCTGGTGGCGGCGGATAGTGTTCTGATTCCGGTGGAATCGGCTTATTTGTCGGTGAAGGGGCTGCAGCAGTTGATCAAGACCATTGGACGGGTGCGGAGGCAGCTGAATAGGAACCTGGAGATTGAAGGCATTTTGCTTACCAAGGTGGACCGCAGGACGAATTACGCAAAGGATATCTCTGATCGGCTTCGGGAAGCTTATGGGGACAGGATACATATTTTTGAGAATTGTATCCCGTTATCCATTAAGGCGGCGGAAACCAGTGCGGAGGGAAAGAGCATTTTTATCCATGCCCCTAAGGGAATCGTGGCGGAGGGGTATGCGGCACTGACAAAGGAGGTGCTTTCCCATGGGGAGTCGTAGTGCGGATAAGATCAAGTTCCGTTCTTTTGATGATCTGTTTGGGGAGCAGGAGCCGAAAGGGGTAGAAAAGGAAACAAAGGGAACCGTGGAAGATCAGGTGGTCAGAATAGTGCTGGCAGAGCTTCATCCGTTTAAGGGACATCCATTTCGCGTTATGGAAGATGAAGAAATGATGGAAATGGTGGAGAGTGTGAGGCAGTTTGGCGTTCTGGTGCCTGTGATTGTCCGGCCGGATAAGGGTGAGGGATATGAGATTATTGCGGGTCACAGGAGGAAGCGGGCCAGTGAACTGGCCGGGTGTTCGGATATTCCGGCGATTGTTCGGGATTTGACGGATGATGAGTCGGTTATTGCCATGGTGGATTCCAATATTCAGAGGCTGAATATTCTTCCTTCGGAGAAGGCAAGGGCTTACCGGATGAAAATGGAGGCCATGGAACATCAGGGTGTGAAGGGAGGACAGCATACAGCGGCGGTATTGGGTGAGGCTTCTGGGGAGAGTGCCAGGACGGTTCACAGGTATATCCGGCTTACCTATCTGGTGCCGGAACTGCTGGAACTGGTGGATCAGAAGCGGATTCCTGTTGTTGTGGGTGAGAGCCTTTCTTTTTTGAGAGAAGGGGAGCAGGAGCTGGTGAGGGATTATGTGGTGCAAAGGCAGGTGTTTCCGTCAAAGGGGGAAGCGGAATTGCTGCGGGTGGAAAGTGGTAAGGGGGAGTTGAGTGATGAGAAGGTTCGGGAGATTTTGTGCAGGAATGTGAAAGCCGTAGGAGGAATCACCATTTCGGCAAAGCGGATTCGGGATTATTTTCCGGAGGGGTATACGAAGGAGGAGATTGAGAAGATCGTTTACAGCCTTTTGGATTCCTGGAGGGCGAAGGGGAGTGGGTAGAAAGAATAGTGATGCCTTTGTGCCACGGTGGCAGAAAGCAGGGATGGGAGTCCTTGTGCCATGGTGGCACAAAGTATATTTAGGAGCTTTGTGCCACGGTGGCATAAAGTATGGATGGGAACCTTGTGCCATGGTGGCAGAAGGTATGAATGGGAACCTTGTGCCACGGTGGCATAAAGAGAGAGTGGAAGCCTTGTGCTATGATGGCAGAAAGTAAAGAGTAGGAGTCTTTATGCCACGATGGCAGAAAGTATGAGTAGAGTTCCTTGTGTCACAGTGGCATAAAGCATAAATTGGAGCTTTTATGTCATGGTGACACAAAGTATATTTATGACTTTTGTGTCGTCATAATAGGAACCTATGGAAGAATTTTTTGTGTCGGCGCAAGAGGATAACAGGGGAAAAAGGGATAAAACAGCAAAAGTATTTTATAGTGTTTTCTGGTGATTCTAGGTAGGGTAGTTCATTCTCCAAAGCAAATTTTGAAACTTAACAGAGCAATTTGTTTAATTTTTAAATTTGATTTGGAGGATTATTATGGGTAAGAGCGGAGTTATTACGGAGAAAAGCAAAGAAAACAAGGCGTATCATAATGTGATTGTACTGTTTAAGATTTATCGTTCGGTTTCCTGGCGTATGCAGGTACAGATCGGGCAGGTGAAGCACCGTTTCCGGAAGGAATATGGGACAGATGTGGACAGCTTTCTGGAATCTATTTATCAGGCAGGAATGGACTTGAATGATGATGAGGCGAATATTAAGCCGCGGGTGGAAGCGATCAGCAGCTCCAATAAGTTTTTGAAACTGATTGATGAATCGGTGGAATTGATGAGATTGTATCATCCCCAGGGGGAGAGGTATTACTGGGTTTTGTATTATACCTATATGACACCGCACCAGCTGGGTAATATTTCGGAGATTATGGAGAAGCTGGAGCCGCATTTGTCTCAGGGAGTAGGAATTAACCGGAGCACTTATTTCCGGTGGAGGGATAGCGCTCTGAAGGCAGTAGAAGGGATTTTGTGGGGGTATGAGGAGGAAAGCCGGAGACTGTTGGAACATTACCGGGATACGTGGAGAGAAGATTTGTAATCATAATTTAGTAAAAGTATTCATTCAGTATTTGAACATAGAGGGAACTATAGATTTTATAAATAGTAATTAGATGTATGTTTTGTTTTTTGCGACTAAAAATAGTTGCAGCTTGTTTGAATGATGTGTATAATGGCAGTAATCGGAGGTTATGCTATGGGACAAAAAGACAAACTGATCCAGCGTTTAAAGTCAAAGCCTAAAGATTTTACATTTGATGATGCGGAAACTCTCCTCAGATATTTAGATTATTTTCGATCTAATAAAGGAAAAACCAGCGGTTCCCGTGTTATGTTTATAAATGAACAACATGGAAGCATATTGCTTCATAAGCCACACCCGCAAAAGGAATTAAAAAGCTATCAGATGAAACAACTGATAGAAATTTTAGAACAGGAGGGTCTCATATGAATAATACGATTCAGTATAAAGGCTATATTGGAAGTGTTGAATTTTCGGAAGAAGACAGTATTTTTTATGGTAAAGTTATGGGGATTCGTTCCTTGATTTCTTATGAAGGTGAAAGTGCCAGGGAGCTTTTGGCAGATTTTCACGGTGCTGTGGATGATTATCTGGAGAGTTGTAAGGCTGAGGGGAAGGAACCAGAAGTTGCTTTTAAGGGGAGTTTCAATATCCGCCTTTCTCCGGAACTGCATAAACGTATTTACATTTATGCAGCTGCACATCAGATGTCTATGAATCGTTATATTGAAGAAATATTGGAGAAATCTCCAGCTGCACAATAAAATAATTCATACAACACTATATATAGCATATCCTTATTGACAGATACTGTATATAGTGTTATTATATAGGAGTATTGATTTATATATCTTTTAGGTGAAGGATATAATAAAAATTTGTTCCTGTATGCACAAGCAGGAAGCCAAACGGTGAATATCTTACCGGATTGCTTTTGTTTATCTATGAATCAGAGAATGACGCTCATTTTGTAATGGAAATGCGGCGTCTTTTTTTGTGCAGAAAAAGGGACGGCGATATGGAAGGAGGGCAGAGACTTAGATTTATCAAAATGAAGGAGGGGCGAATGAAACGGGACAAATTTAAGAAAATGCGGCTTTGGCTGGAGACGTTGAAGCCTGCGAAGGCGGAGGATTGTGCGCTGCTTTTGAAGGGGCTGACCATGGAGACATCGGAGACGTCAAATTTTTCTATGGAGTCTGTGGAGCAGAAAAAGAGGGAGTTGAAAAATGGCATTCTGTCGGTGGAGATGGAGGCCAGGGGAATCCGGACGGATGATAAGCGTTTGGCTCATTTGAAGACGGGACGGCAGGCGGAAATCCTGGATTATAATTATTTTAAATCCAGGATGCCGGAGATGGTGATTACGGATATTCAGGCGGAGGTGTTTGATTTCCGCAAAAGCAGGGTGGTTCCGTTTGCGGTAAAGAGGCTGGAGTTTTCTTTCGGCAATGGGAAAAAGGTTGACATGACAGACAGGGTGAGTGTGTTGTCACTGGATCGTCTGGCAGGCTGAGGAAAGGGGAATTTTTATGGTGAAGGATGTAAAACTGCAGGCAAAGAGAAGTGTTCATGTGACGGGGAAAGTCCAGTTTCCGGTAAAGATTGGGGAAGAGGCTTGTTATCTTTATGGGGACAGCGTATGGTGGACGGACAAAGTGAAAAGAATTCTTGAGATTGCGGCAGATTATATCCGCATTGAGACCACGCATTATTATTATACGATTGTGTGGAATGACAGGGAGCAGGGGCGGTTGCGGGCCGCTGCGTAATAGGGAAGGAGTGTGTGGAAGGAGCAGCCATTAGAATGGCTGCTTTTTCCACTGGCAAGGAAGAATTATTTTGATGAAAAGCCGCAGGCTGGAAAGGAGTCTAAACCTTGTGCCACGGTGGCACAAGGCAGAAATGGGACGGAAAAGAGACTACATTGGGACTATGCAGCTATTGACTTGCGATTTTGAATCTTTTATAATGGTATCATCAATTTTTATGCATGGTTAAGACATGGAGAGCCATAGGAATTGAAACCGAATATTGCAATCATGGGAAGCAATCATCAGATTTGGTGGTTGCTTTTTTTGTGCCCGAATGGGCGGAAAGGAGGCTGGCGGTATTGGTTCGGAAGGTGAAGAAACGTCTGGAGGCTGCGGGCAGAAAGGTGGAGAGTCAGATTCCCCGGATGGCGGGAGGTGCTTATGCTGTGGGGATGATGGCGGCACTGATGTGTCAGACGGCATATGCAACGGATATTTTTGGTGTGGCGAAAAGCGCTATGCAGCAGGTGTACACGGATGTGGCAGGTCTGGCGACCGTGGGGGCTGTGGTGTGTGCGGCTGTATGTCTGTTCCTGATGAATTTCTCTAAGTCGGGGAAGACCGTGGATGAGTCCAGGGCTTGGCTGAAGCGGATTATTATCTGCTGGGCGGCGCTGATGACGCTGGGGGCTATTGTGACTTACATGGAGAAGATTATTCCGCAGAGTTCATTTACACCGTAAATAGGGAGAGCCGGGCAGGGAAACTTGTCCGGTGTTTGTTTTATGGGGTGGTGAAGGGTGTGGATGGCTTTCAGGTGGATTGACGTGACGGGAAGTATTTGTGAATGGATTGGATGGAAGTGTCTGGATCATCTATGATTTAAATTCATTTGGGGGCAGGGCAAGGATAAGATGTTGCTGATTTTGA
>CAJSZV010000019.1 GCA_910574345.1 Clostridiaceae bacterium
AGTACGAGCGAGAGCTTGAGTACAAGTGAAAGCAATAGCATCAGTACGAGCGAGAGCTTGAGTACGAGTGAAAGCAATAGCATCAGTACAAGTGAGAGCTTAAGTACAAGTGAAAGCAATAGCATCAGTACGAGCGAGAGCTTAAGTACAAGTGAAAGCAATAGCAATAGTACGAGTGAGAGCTTGAGTACAAGTGAAAGCAATAGCATCAGTACGAGCGAGAGCTTAAGTACAAGTGAAAGCAATAGCAATAGTACGAGCGAGAGCTTGAGTACAAGTGAAAGCAATAGCAATAGTACGAGCGAGAGCTTGAGTACAAGTGAAAGCAATAGCAATAGTACGAGCGAGAGCTTAAGTACAAGTGAAAGCAATAGCAATAGTACGAGCGAGAGCTTAAGCAATAGCACCAGCGAGAGCTTAAGCAACAGTGCAAGTGAGAGCTTAAGTAACAGTACGAGTGAAAGCTTGAGTAACAGCACAAGCGAGAGCCTCAGTACCAGCCTTTCCTCTAGCGAAAGCACCAGCACCTCAGCCAGCACCAGCACATCCAACAGCGCCAGCGAAGCTATCGGAACAGGAACTGATGAGGGAACGGATGACAGCGGCATCACAGGAGGCACCACAGGCGGCGGCACCACAGGCGGAACTACAGGAGGCCCTGGTTCAGCAGCTGACACCGCTGATCCGATTACAACCGTTACAGTAGAGGATCCTGCTGTACCTCTGGGGACAGTGGCAGCTGATGAGAGGCCTGCAGCAGTAACACGGATTAATGACCAGATCATACCTCTTGCCGCAGCGGGTGGTATGGAAGACCGACTTTTGCCGGCTGATGAAGAAGCGCCTCTTCCGTTTACCATAACTGAAAATGAGGAAGATCTGATCCGAATTAATGATGAGGAAGTACCTCTTGCGGTAATGAATGAAGAGGAGGAAGCCAGTGAAGAACTGACGGAGATCGAGGATGTGGAAACAGCGATGACAGGAGCGCCAACGGGAATCTGGTGGTCATGGATTCCAGTAATCGGAGCGGCTGCAAGTGCTGTAGACGGTTACCGCAGAAATAAGAGAAGCAAAAAAGAGCAGAGTGATACAAAACAGTAAGAAGAAGTATATCCGATCATTTAGTTAACAAATGTATATCTCTCCGGCGGCTCTTCCGGAGAGATATATATGAAGGGATGTTTATTTGAAAAAGAACAAAACTCATGAATTAAGGCAGAGGCTCCTTTTAACAGTATTGATCCTTGCAATCTATATGATTGGAAGGAGTCTTCTGCTTTATCATGTAGATCCGGCAGCATATCAATTAGAAAAGCTGAATTCTCAGAATATTATGATTTCCATGATCAGCGGAGACAGATATCAGTATACCGTATTTGCCCTTGGTATTATGCCCTATATTACGTCAACGATGACCATGTGGATCTTCATGGCCATAAGGGGAGCACAATTCAGAGCCCGTTTATCCCCGCAGAAGCTGGAACGGATTACACTGATGCTGATGACAGGGATCGCTGTGATATGGGCCATATCACGGGCAGACGGACTGGTGTTTCTGGAATCAGACATGGACATCCAGACCCTGAAAGCAATCGCTGTGCTGGAGATGACGGCAGGCGCTGTTGTGATACACAAAATGGCCGGCACGAATAAAGAGAAGGGAATAGGCGGACAGACCCCTCTGATTCTGGTAAATGTCCTGGATAATCTGGTCTCTACGATACAGCGGTTTACATGGACGGAGCTTTATAAGCCGGTACTTCTCTGTCTGATTATGGCGGCGGTGATTTTGGTTATGGAACATTCGCTTATCCGTATTCCAATACAGCGGGTGTCTATCCATAATCTTTATGCAGATAAAAGTTATATAGCATTGAAACCCGATCCTATCGGGGTAATGCCGGTTATGTTTGCAGTTTCCTTTTTTATGGTTCCTCAGTTGGTTATACGGTTTTTGCTTTTGATTTATGACCATAACCCTGCCTTGCAGTTCCTCAATGAGAATCTGAATCTGACAACCTCTATAGGGGTAGTCATTTATCTTGGGATCATCTTTGCGTTGAACATGATCTTTTCATTTATTATGCTGACGCCAGGAGACATGGCAGAGCAGCTGCAGAAAAGCGGAGACAGCATTGTAGGCGTCTATGCAGGAAAAAAAACAAAAAGGTATTTAAGAAGAAAGCTGCTGTTGTTAACATTTTTCAGCGGCTGTGTTTTATGTCTGCTCATGGGAACCTCACTGGGGCTGTCGCTGAGAGGGGAGATATCGTCAGACCTGGCGCTGTTTCCCGCAACGGCTGCTATTCTGACAGGAATATTATGTCCTCTGTACCGGGAAGTGAAGGCATATGGAAAATTTGATTCCTATTCATTTTTTATATGATTGTTTTGGAAAGGATGGAATGGCGCCTGATGTTGTACTTTATACCAGCCTGGTATTTGGAGAATGAATGGAAAGAAGATGAGCAGTTCTGGTACAGACGCCGGATGAAGACGGAAACCGACGATACGGTTAAGCAGATTCAGCTGTTTCAGAGAAATTCCATCTGCGAATACAAAATTCTGCTGTTGTCCTATGCACCCAATTTCAGACATTTTCTGCACAGGCAAAGCGCATTCAGAGTTCCGTACTGGTCGGTGTTTGACGCCATACAGGAGGTGCAAAGAAAAAAGCAGGCAGTTCTTTCCTTTCATAGTCTGAACTGGCCCAGAGATATTGAGTTTGTTTATGCGCCCTTTTCGATTATCGCTATGCTGAACCATGAAAGGTATGCACAGATAGAGTTTGGAGAATACGGAAATCTGATACAGGTAGATTTGTATCAGAACGGACAGATCAGCCGGAAAAATATATACGATGACAGGGGCTTTATATCCTGCACCTCTGTATACAAAAACGGCAGTAAGGACTATGATCAGTATCTGACAGAAAAAGGTATCTGGAAGCTGTGCCATTTCGCAGATGGACATGTGATGGTAAATCCCCGGAGTAATCAATATCTGATTTCCGCCAAAAGAACCGAAAAGCGGATAGTGTTTTCGAAAAATACGTATAACTCTATGGAGGAAGTAATAGAAGAAGTTTTTGAGGCTGCCCTTGGGACTACACAGAATACAGATATATTTTGTGCGGCAGTGCATCAGCAGCACATGGCTTTGCTTGACAGGCTTCTCGCAGGAAGAAACCTTTGCTTTTCTGTCTTTGGAAAGAGACTGTCATTGGACGGCAACCGGGAGGCTGTGGAGATCCTTTCCAGGGGAAATTATATTGTGACGGATTCGGAAGAGAATCTGGCAGTTATTTCAAGACAGACAGGCCTTGAGTCCATAGCCAAAAAGAATATCCCCCCTTATGATACACGAATTGATCACGGAATCAGTCAGCAGATCAATGTTCAGAAGATTCTGTTTCCGGTGGATCATCTGACAGAGGAGACGCTGGAAGGAGCGGTAACAGGTATGGCTGCATATCTGGAAGAGAACAGAGATGCCAGAGTCCATCTGTTTACCAGAAATGCTGAATTTAACAGAGAAGACATGCTGTTAAAGAAAATCCGTGAACTGCTGGAGCGCAGCGGTTATCCCCCTGGATGGGCAAGAAAAGACAATCAGAAGAAATTTGAAAACCTGTTGGATGAAGAGGATCAGATTCCGGTTTTGTTTACAGTAGAACAATGCGTGGATGAACTGTCGGTAAATAAATGTGTAAGAGAACAACGCCTTTTGGTGGATCTGGCAGATACGCCGGATCTGTTTTTGCAGATATCCTGTGTAAGCATGGGGGTTCCTCAGATTTTAAGAACCGCCACACAGTACATGCGTCCAGGGGAAAACGGACGGATCAACAGGGAGCTGTCCAAATTGGGAGAAGACTTAAAGTATTATCTGGAAAACCTGAGCAATTGGAATGAAGCGGTGATCCGGTCTTACGAGCTTGGAAAAACCCATACGACACAGTATTTGATTAAACAATGGAAAGAGGTTATTTTAAGCATTGGAAACAGTACGAGTATTGCAGCTGGGAACAGAAGATTTTAGCAGGCTTCTGGAAATATCAAAATGTGCAGATTGGTATTATGAACCGGATTTTTCCAGTCTGCCGGAGAGGGACTTTGAGGTTGTAATTCTGGATCGTGAGATTAACAGCGATGAATTTGACTATCTGATACGATTTATGAAGGCATATTGCCTGTTTATCACGGAAAAGGTTCTCTTAAAAAAGGGCGGCAGAACACAGCAGCTTTTTGTAAGGAAAATGGGAAAACGAATTTCATCAGAAGAATTGAGAATTCTTCTGAAGGAAGAACTGCCGGATTACTTCCCGAATTCCTACGGAGAGAAATATAGCCCGGAGAATATCTCAGTGGCACAGGGGTTTAAAGGAAGGGTTTCGTGGAAGGGATTGGAGAGCGCTGATCTGGAGGGCGATTATGGAAGTGGGTTAAACCAGATTGTTTTCTGGAGAAATAATATTCCCATTGCCAAAGATCAGAGCATTGACTTCTGGCTGGAATATGAAAAGGATGATACGGTAGAGATCTCACTGGAATTGTCCATGCTTCAGTTTGCAATCGGTACGGATCCTCAGTTTACAAATGTTTGGAATTTCTCTGAGAAAGAACTGAATGACATCGTTTACATAACAAACAGAAGCGGAAAAACGGGATATCTCTTTGCTTCTCTCAAGGCAAAGGGAGAAGGGTATCTGTCGGTTATCGCCCTTCATGACCGTTACTCCAGAAGGGGAAAAGGAATCTTTTTACCTGGCGGAAAAAGGAGCGTTACGTCAAAAAGGGAAGAGATTTTTTATTATTTTGATCCAGGTAATTTAAAACCACCATTAAATGTATATTTCTCCGGTTATAAGACCCAGGAAGGATTTGAAGGGTATTATATGATGAGGAAAATGGGACATCCCTTCCTTTTGATTGCGGAAGCCAGACTGGAGGGCGGAAGCCTTTATATGGGGTCAGAAGAGTACGAAAACACCCTGGAGGGAATATTGCGGGAGCATATGGAAAAGCTCGGATTTCAGAATTCGGATGTGATTCTGTCGGGAATCTCCATGGGAACATTCGGAGCATTGTACTACGGCTGCAGAATTCGGCCCAACACCATATTGGTGGGGAAGCCTTTGGCCAGCATTGGTGATATGGCTGACAACGAACGGCTGAAATCTCCTGACGGCAGTCATTCATGGCTGGATGTTCTTCATAAAGAATACGGCAGGCTGGATAAAGAGGCAGTCCGGCAGATGAACAACAGATTTTGGGATATGTTTGACCGCACGGACTGGAGCGGAACCCGGTTTGCGGCAGCATATATGATTGAGGATGAGCTGGATGGAAATGCCTATGAAAATCTTCAATTCCACTTAAAGGACGCAGGGGCAAAAATATATGGAAAAGGCCTTCATGGCCGGCACAATGATAATACGCCAGGTATTGTAAAGTGGTTTGTGAGCCAATACCGGGAGATTATCGAAAATGATTTTGACAGAACAGGAAAGAAAACAGGTAAACGGAAGCGATGACAGGCCAATCATGGAAGATTTACTGGAATGAATATGTAAAGAGTTCCTATTTGTATGGGACGGAAATCTATTTCCATGCAAAGGATGACATAGAATTCAAAAATGAACTGATTCAGCCGGGGGCAGTGATAAAGCGCTGGTTTTCCAAAGTGAATTATCAGGTGATGCGTATGGAACCGGCGCTTCCCATGATAGACGGTGAAGGACGGTATCACATCAGCCTGGATGCATCTGCAGAACCAGAAGGCGGATTGCTTATGAGGCTTATTTTTTATGACCGTTATGACGGAGAAGCGGGAAGTCAGATCATACGGGACGGAAAAGGGGATTTTCAGTGCCCGTTAAAAACCTTCAGCTATGAAGTCCAGCTGATTAACGGCGGCGTCACACAGTTTCATTTTCACTCAATTACGATAACGGAAGTAACCCATGGGGAATAGAAAGCTTTATCACATATTAAAAAAAGTAAAAAAAGAACAGCCGGCTATCCGAAAGTTAAGCGACGAGGCTCTGAGAAGGAAAACAGATGAGTTTCGTACATGTATTTTAAAGGGAATGTCGACAAACAGTATTCTTCCCAAGGCTTTTGCAGTGGTGTGTGAGGCAGATCGGAGAATTCTGGGGAAGGAGCCTTATGACTGCCAGATTCTGGGAGGAATCGCACTGCATTATGGCTATCTTGCGGAGATGAATACGGGAGAGGGAAAGACGCTGACAGCTACCATGCCCCTTTATCTTAACGCATTGACGGGGAAAAGTACCATACTGGTTACAGCCAATGATTACCTGGCGGATCGGGATGCCAAGGAGATGAGACCGGTATATGAATTTCTGGGAATGACCGTATGTTCAGGTGTGGATACAGGGCAGAGAGAAGGAACAAAAAACCAGGGAAAGCGCCGGATTTATGAAGCGGATATCGTTTATACCACCCATGCAATTCTGGGATTTGATTATCTGCTGAATAATCTGGTATCCAGCGCCCAGGAGCGCTTCATGAGAGAGTTCTATTATGTCATCATTGATGAGGCGGATATGGTACTGATGGATGCGGCAACCATGCCTTTAGTAATATCCGGCGTACCTCGGGTTCAGTCCGGTCTGTACGAGCTGGCTGATTTCTTTGTGACAACACTGCAGCCTGAACGGGATTATATAGAGGAAGAGAAAAGCGTATGGCTTACGGATGCGGGAGTGGCCTATGCAGAACAGTACTTTCGAATCGAAAAATTCTACGCGGCGGAGAATTTTGAACTTAACAGACATGTGACCCTTGCTTTGAAAGCCCATATTATCATGGAACGGGATAAGGACTATGTAGTGACGGAACAGGGAGAAGTGTCGCTGTTGGATAACGGAACAGGGAGAATTCTGACCGGCATGAAGCTGAGAGGCGGTATGCATCAGGCTATAGAAGCCAAGGAGAAACTGAAGATCACACAGGAAAACAGATCTATCGCGTCAGTAACCTATCAGAATCTGTTTCTGATGTTTCCCCATATGTCGGGGATGAGCGGTACGATCTCAGATGCCAGAAAAGAACTGTACCGGGTCTACAAAAAGAAAGTGGCTGTCATTCCGCCAAACAGGCCCCTTCAAAGAGAGGATAAGAAAGATCTGTTTTTTAAAAACGCAGGGATTCAGTATGAAGAAGCGGTTAAGGAAGTGCTGCGGCGCCATGACACAGGACAGCCTGTGCTGATTGTCACCTCAACCATCGCAGATACGGAGCTGATTTCCCAGATACTTCTGGAGAAACAGGTGGCCCACAGCGTACTCAATGCCAATAACGCATATTGGGAAGCTCAGATCATTAAGGAAGCCGGACGGATAGGAACAGTTACTGTATCTACAGGTATGGCAGGCCGGGGGACGGATATCCGCCTGGGACCTGGAGCAAGGGAGCTGGGCGGACTTGCCGTCATCGGAATCGGACGTATGGCCAACGTCCGTCTGGAGCGTCAGGCAAGAGGACGTGCAGGACGTCAGGGGGATCCCGGAAGCAGCCAGTTTTTTGTTTCCCTTGAGGATGATACGGTCTCGGCAGTGGGTGAGAAGATACTGGAGAGGTATGTGGATAAGGATCGGCGGATTTCAAAGAGAAAACTGAAGAGGCTGATTAACGGAACACAGAAGCTTCTGGAGGAGCAGGCGGTTTCTCAGAGGAGACGATCTGTGGATTATGACAAGGTAATGAAACGTCAGAGAATGATGATGTATGAGGTGAGGAACCGACTTCTGGACGGGGGAAGTCTGGAACTGGAGACGGTAGAGCAGCTGGCCAGGGAGAGTGTCCATATGTTTTTAAAAGAACATAAAAAGCCTACTACAGGAGATGTGACCAGATATGTGCTGAACAATGTAACTTATCATTTAAGCAATCGGTTTCTGAGTATGGGACAGGTAAAAAAGAGGGATGAGAAAAAGGTTTTAAAACGGGCTTTATTATCTTATGTAGCCACTGTGTGGAAGAATAAAGTAAAATCATTTTCATCGGAGGATGAGTTAAAAGAATATATCCGTCTCTGCTGTCTGCGGGCTATTGATGATGCCTGGGTGGAGCAGGTGGATTATCTGCAGCAGCTGCAGTATGTGGTCAGCGGCCGGTCTACGGCACAGAGAAACCCCGTGTTTGAGTATCATGAAGAGGCTTACGAATCTTTCCTCCTTATGGAAAAAACCATTAAAAGGGATATTGTAAGAAATATCTTTTTGGGAAAAAAGGAATATGGCAAAACAGGAGAGATGCAGGTGCTATTCCCCTGACGGCATTGAAAAACAAAGCAAAGGGTATGGGAACAAGAATGATCTATAATTTTAATCTTGGGATAGGCTGGGCATCCAGCGGAGTGGAGTATGCACAGAGCTATCGGGCGGCAATGCTGAGAAATATAGGAGCCGATGCAAAGTTTATATTTACGGACATGTTTGTCTCTGAGAATATTGAGCACATGACACGAAATATCGGATTTCTGGATTCGGAGATCATATGGCTGTATACGTTTTTTACGGATCAAAAGATTGCTCCCGTTTCGTATACATTAAATGACTTGAAGGAAACTCTTCCTTCAGGAAGCTATACTTATACAAGAAACCAAAAGACAGGAAGAATCATGTTTCAGGGGACCAATAATTTTTATACGGTTTACTTTACAGACGAGAAGTCGGACCGGGTTCACAGAGTGGAGATGGTCTCCGGAGGCTTTCTGATCCGGAAGGATTATTTTACTTACAGCAGAGTATTCACGGAATATTATGCGCCTCTGGATAAGAAGGCTCATATGTATCTTCGGCGCTTTTTTAACGAGGATGGAACCGTGGCCTATGAGGAGATCAATGATGACGGCAAGGTGATGTACCAGTTTCCGGATCAGCTCATCTGCTCCAAGGAAGAGCTGGTAGGCTATATGGTGTCCAGACTGAACCTGACAAAAGACGATCTTCTGCTGATTGATCGGACTACAGGAATCGGACAGGCGATTTTGCGCCATGCAGGGGAGGCCAGAGTAGGGATTGTCATTCATGCGGATCACTTCAGTGAAGGAGGAACCGATGAGAACTATATCCTGTGGAATAATTATTATGAATATTCCTTTGCCATGGATAAGCATGTTGATTTTTATGTTACGGCTACCAAAGAGCAGAATGAGCTTTTAAAGGAGCAGTTCCTCAAATACAGAGGGACTGCGCCAAAGATCTATACCATACCTGTAGGCAGTCTGGATGAACTGAAATACCCTACAGTGAACCGCAGACCCTATTCCATCCTGACAGCCTCCAGGCTGGCTGCAGAGAAACATATTGACTGGATTATTGAGGCGGTTGCAGAGGCGTGGAAAAAAGTGCCTCAGCTGTCCATGGATATCTACGGGAAAGGCGGCGAGGAGAAGAAGCTTCGGGAGCTGATCAAAAAGCATGGAGCAGAAAATTATATCATTCTCCGGGGACAGCAGAACTTAAAGGAGGTTTACCAGGATTACGAATTATATCTGTCGGGCTCTACCAGCGAAGGATTTGGTCTGACCCTTATGGAGGCTATAGGAGGCGGACTTCCTATTATCGGCTTTGATGTGCGGTACGGTAATCCTGCCTTTATTGATGATGGTGAAAACGGATATCTCATTTCTGTGAATGAACATATGACAGCAAGGCAGAAAATTGAGGAACTGACAGACAGGCTCATACGTCTGTTTACCGAAGCAGATCTGGACAGCTTTCATGAACATTCTTATGAGAAGGCCAGGGGATTTCTTACAAAGGAGGTGGAGCTGAGATGGAAAGAGATCGTGGGTTAACCGATACGGTTCTTTTGATGGATAACTATGGAGAAACCAGCCAGATGCTTTGCCGGTCTTTTCGAAATTCCGGTTTTAAAGGTCCGGTGATCGTCATTGAGGATGACGGTTTTTTCCCGGAGGATGTGATCTCTGTCTATCAGTATTTCAGCGGCGATTTTAGAAAAAGCAGCAGGGTTTCAGGAAAGCCCAGATACTTTAATCAGATCAATATACCGGACTATTGGGAGATTAACGCAAGTAATGCCGAGGGAAAAGTGTATGATCTGCATCGGGAGCGGGGACGCATCTTTTACGCAGACCCAAAACACAAAAGGCTGGTGCGGGTAGTGGACTGGATGGACGAAAGGGGAACGGTCCGGTCCAGCGACCATTATAACCGGTACGGCGCCTTGTACGCCAGAACCTTTTTTAGCAAGGACGGAAAACGTTTCTGTAAGGCGTATTTTGACGGAGAAGGACGGGAAACCCTGGTAGAGAATTTTGTGACCCACGATATTATTCTGAATCGGGGAGGCAGGGTTTATGTATTCAAAAGCAAGACGGATCTGATTTTGAAGCTTTTGGAAGAACTGGGAGCCATGGAATGCAGAATCTTTTTTAATTCCCTGTCCACTCCTCTGTTTGTATCCGAGAGGATGCCGGAGGGAAGAAAGGAGGATGTGCTGTTCTGGCAGGAAGGAGTGAGAAATGACATCCCCGGCAATATGCAGCTGATTCTCTCAGGACAGTCGAGACGGACAAAAGCTATCTGTGTACAAAGAAAAGCCAGTTATGAAAAACTGATTCAGCTGGGGGCATCAAAGGAAAAGGTGAGCCCTCTTGGGTTTGTCTATGAATACAGCAGAAAGAATACCTGCCGGAATAAGGCCCTGATCTGTACCAATTCCGACAGGATTCAGTCATGCGAGGAGCTGATAAAGGCTCTTCCAAACATGGATTTTTATATTGCCGCCGTGACGGAAATGTCCTCCAGACTCATGGAACTGTCCCGATATGACAATGTAAGCCTGTACCCGGCAGCACGGGCGGAAATCTTTGATGAGCTGTTTGATACCTGCGACTACTATCTGGATATTAATTATGAAGCCGAGATCGTATCGGCGGTGAAACAGGCATTTTTGCATGATCAACTGATTCTTGGGTTTAAGCAGACATTGCATAACAGAACATTTATTCCCAAGGAGCATGTGTTTGACAATCAAGAAGATCTGGTTGCTTTCTTAAATCAGGTTATGGACCATGAAGAGAGGATGAGAGAAGAGATTGATTGGCAGAAAAAGGAGGCAATGTCAGAAGAGGCAGCTGCGTATGCGGCTCTTTTGAAATAAAATACTTTTAAATAGCAGGAGGAAAATCATGTTGGGAACAGGAGTAAATGTGGTGATGTTTTTGGAACTGATACTTGCAGTGTACAGCGCGGCCCTTGTGGTTAACACGGATAAGAAGGCTTTGAAGATTGTACATACAGTATTTGGGATTATGTGGGCGGTTCTGGCGCTGCTTAATATGTTTGCTTAATGCATAAAGGGGCTGTTTCGCTGAGACAGCCCCTTATGTCTGGAGGTAAGTGTTGATGAATGTGTATATTACAAAATTGAACGGAATGTCTTTTATGAGCACAGAACAGTATGCACAGCATATGACTGCCGCCATTGCTCATACTCTCGGAATCAAAGAAATGGGGATTTACCGGTATCATGCAGACGGTGAGAGCACAGAGAACCGGGCAAGGAGACTTGACGGCATCATTGCAGGGATTTGTCCGGGGGATATGGTAATATGTCAGTTCCCTACATGGAACGGACTGGAATTTGAACGGGATCTGGTGAGACATATCAAAGCATATCATGGCCGTGTTGTGATTTTTATCCATGATTTGGAGGCTATGATGTACGAAAATCGCCGTTCTGTGCTGCCGGACACGATAAAGCTGTACAATGAGGCGGAAGTCCTGATTGTCCCGTCTCACAGAATGAAGCGGTTTCTGACAGATCAGGGCATCAAAACGGGCATGAAATGTATCGTTCAGGAAATGTGGGATTATACAACTTCATTAAACTCTCCCGGCTCTCCAAAGCTGAAACAGGAGCTCCATTTTGCCGGAAACCCTGACAGGTTTCCCTTTTCCAATACATGGAATTAAGAAGTTCCTTTGAAAGTATATTCCAATCAGGAATGTCAGGGAAACCATGTACGGAAAATGGGATGGATGCCGTCTGACCGGCTTCTGCTTGAATTGTCGAAGGGAGGATTCGGGCTGGTGTGGTATGGAAGCGAATACCAGCGCCGCTATCTGTCCATGAACAACAGTCTGAAACTTGGCGCCTATCTTGCCGCGGGAATACCTGTGATTATACCAAGGGGAATTTCAAGTCAGTGCATGATTGAGGAAAACCATCTGGGTATAGGGGTTGATACATTGGATGAAGCGGCAAAGACAGTAAAAAACATGACAGAGAAAGAATATGGGGAGTATGTATCTGCGGTGTCCCGGTTTTCTCCCCTTTTGCGGCAGGGATTTTTTACAAAGAAGTGTCTTGTGGATACCATTCAGATATCCATGCGCAGGGATATGTATGTCTATTCGGAATCGGATATGGCCTGTGCCATGCCAAAGGGAAGATTTGAATATGTCTGTCTAGGCGAATCTTATGGAGGCCATCTGGCATTGTCATGGATTTTCCGGGGAGAAGCAGAAGGGTATCTGATCGCCGATGCGGACTCCGGGAGAGTCGTTGGAGAAGCGTTTTATGGCCTGGAGCATTACTTCCTTTTGAAAAACCAGCCCAAAGACATACGGCTGATTGTAAAAGCCTATGTAAGAAGTATAAAGGGAAAACTGATTATAGCAGAGTCGGATAGGGTCCGTACAGAAAAAAAGCAGCCGGTAAAAAGCCTGGTAAGTATGGTGATCCCCGCCTATAATGCAGCAGGATTTCTTGCCAGATGCATCGATACGGTACTGGCCCAGTCCTTTAAGGAGTTGGAGATTCTTGTGGTAAACGACGGAAGTACCGATGAGACAGGGGAGATTATTGACTGGTATCAGAAGCGATATCCTCAGGTAAAGAACCTTTATCAGTCAAACGCAGGACAGGCATTGGCCAGAAACTTAGGAGTTCGGGAGGCAGGCGGGGATTATATCGGATTTGCAGACAGCGACGACATGATAAGACCGGATATGATAGAAAAACTGTATCATTCGATTATAAAGAATCATTGTGATATTGCCATGACCTCTGCTTATCAGATGACCAACGAAGGATATGAGGAGGTTGCAGGTTATCCCATACCAGAGGACAGGGCAATTTCCGTTGATGAGTTTTTTGACCATTACAGCAGGTATGCTTATCCTGTGGTCTGGAATAAACTGTATGACAGACTCCTTGTGAAGGAACATCCCATGCCCAAGATGACCTATGAGGACAGCGCCTGGACACCCTGCATCTTATCCTATGCAGACAGGGTATGTTATATAAATGAGCATTTATACGAATACGACAGAATAATCCGGGATGTTACATACGTTCATACTTCCTATGCAAAGACCATGGACAAGCAGTATGAAGACCGGAGAGACTATGTCATGTTTTTTCTTAAAAACGGCAACCCGGAGAGAAAAGATGTGCTGAAAGAGCTGGCTCTGGGATATGCGGCAGGATTTGTATATTCATTTTCTTATCCGGAATATAAAGAACTGCAGAAGGAGATAGAACAGGCATAACCAAATACAGCGAATGGGAAAGCAGGAGAAAACATGAATTTATATATTACAAAGCTGAATGCAATGGGCAATATGATACAGGATATGCAGTGGATGACAGCAGAGATCGCTCACCAGCTGGGATTCAGGGAAATGGGCATATATTACTACAATACCAAAGGAGAGAAGCCGGAATACCGCAGCGCCAGATTCGACGGAATTATCGCAGGTATGCAGGCAGGGGATATTGTAATCTGTCAGTTTCATACCTGGAATGGATTAAGGTTTGAACGGGCTCTCGTGGAGCACATAAAAGCGTATGGCGGCCGTGTTGTAATCTTTATACAGAGCCTGGAAGCTTTGATGATTCGGGGAAGCCGCTTTATGCTGGGTGAGACGGTAGAACTATACAATCAGGCAGAGGCTGTCATTGTCCCTTCTTATGAGATGAAGAAATTTTTGCTGAATTCCGGCATCCGGTCCGGCATGAAATTCATAGTTCAGGAGATGTGGGATTATATTGCAGAAATCAGTCTCCTAAAGCATCCTGAGTTTCGGAAAGAAATTCATTGTGCAGGAGCCGGGGATGCCTCATATATTACAGAATGGAATTACGAAATACCATTGAAGGTTTACTCATCTACAGCCGCAAAAGGGCGAACCATATACAGGATGGGCTGGATGAATAGGGAAAACCTGCTGATGAAACTGTCGGAAGGAGGATTTGGGCTGGACTGGTATGGGGATGAACAGGCCGGTGAATATATGAGATACGGCAATTCCTTTTTCTTAAGCCGGTATCTTGCAGCCGGAATTCCTGTGATTGTTCCGTCCGGAATCTCCTGCAGGAAGCTGATTGAGGAAAATCATCTGGGGTTGACGGCAGATTCTCTGGAGGAAGCCGTAAAACGGATTGATGTCATGAGCGAAGCAGAATATCAGGAATATATCCGGCATGTTAAGCAGTTTGCACCGGGCATTAGAAACGGTTATTATACAAAAAAGTGTCTGATTGAGGCCGTTCTGGCGCTGTTTCGGGAGGATATCCAAAAAACGGTGATCCGGACAGAAGATATTTATGATTTAGATGAGTGTAAATTTACCGGGGCATCACTGAGGCGGTCCTATGGAGGAAATTTGGCTTTGTCATGGAATATGACAGGAAAACCGGACGGCTTTCTGATCTGTGATCTGTCCGGACAGCTGATTGAAGCAACCGAAAACAGCTATCAGCATTATTCCCTCATAAAAGGATATAAAGAAGAGGATGGATTTATAGTAAACGCATATGTCAATACACAGAAAGGAAAAATGGTTGTGGCAAAAACCCCTCCCGTTTTTCTGGAAGCGGTCCCATATGAGATATGCCGGATCAGTCTGATTATGCCCGTATATAATGCGGAAGATTATGTTGCCAGAAGCATTGATACGGTGCTGGCACAAACCTTTACCGGTCTGGAACTGATACTGGTGGATGACGGCAGTACGGATCATACACCGGATATTGTTGACTGGTACAAAGAAACATTCCCCAATGTAATTGCAATCCATCAAAGAAATAAAGGGGTACCGGCAGCAAGAAACACAGGGATCGAGGCCGCAGGCGGAGAATACATCGCATTCATGGACAATGATGATATGCTTCGCCCGGATATGTTTGAAAAATTATATGGTTCCATTCAAAAGAATGATTGCGATATTGCAGTTACATCCATCTATCAAATCGTAAAAGGGAAATATGAAATCGGCATGCAGTGCCTGGTGGAAGAAGACAGGGCTGTCACATCAGAAGAATTTTTGCGTCAATATGCATCCAATGGATATGCATTATTTTCCATCTGGAACAAGCTGTATCGGGCTTCCCTTGTGAAAACCCATCCATTCCCTCTGATTCCCTTTGATGATGAAGCATGGACGCCTTATATCTTATCCTATGCAGATAAGATATGCTATCTGAACAGTGCTTTATATGAATATGACAGGAGTATCCGCAGCAGCACATTGGTAGATCAATGGTTTAAAAAGACAGAGCAAGAGATATTCTCTGATCATAAACGAGCAATTTTGTTTTATCTGGAACATGGCGATCCCAAACGAACAGAGTTTCTGAGAACCTTTGCAAAAAGCGAGCTGGGGCTGTTCGGGAGGACGACTGCATATGGGGAGTACGAGAAATTGCGGGAAGAGATATAAATGTATGTGGAATATGAGAAATGCTGTGGGAGGGGATGATATGGAAGGAACAAAGTGAGAGATGTGTGATGGAGAAAGAAGCAAGAAATCCTTTGGGTTCTCAAAAAGTGTACTTTTTGAGAGGGTATTTTACTTGTGGAAAATATCCGGGAAACGGTGAAAATATTGGAAACTGACTGATATTTATTGACAATTATAGATTCTTGTAGTAGAATGACACCTAATTAAAGAAATCCTTTGGATTCTTAAAAAGTACACTTTTTTGAAAAATATTTTAAATCTCCATAGGCTGTTTTTCACAGGAAAGCTGCTATGGAGCATTTAAAAAGGCCAAATAACTTCAAATAATAAATAAAAATGGAAATTAATATATCTTTGAAGCAGTGACGCAGAACACATATATTTTATGAATTTCTATGTGGATTGACAGAATTAGCTGGTATTTAAGTCAGCTGGTTTTTTCATTATTAAAATAAATTCAAATAATTATAGATATTGAGAGGTAAGGAAGGTGGAAAGAAACGCTGCTGATTCGAAAGGCTTTATTGAAGATTTTATAAACAGCCGTGTAAAGGGACATGGCCTGGACAGGCGAACAGAAAAGGCTTACCGTCTGGATTTAGAGCATTTTTTTGCGTGGGCAGAACAAAGGCAGAGAGAAAACATAGTTTCCGGGGAAAAAGAAGAGCGGGAGACTAAGGACTGGGAAGACCGGATGGAGGCCTATCTGGAATACCTGAATAAGGAAAGGAAACTGAGCTTTTCAACACTGTATCGGAAAAATAAAGTATTGGGTTATTACCTGTCTTATCTGGCAAAACAGGGAGTTATCACCAGATGCCGTTCATTAAAGCCAATAGAGACAGCGGATAAAAAGAATGGAGGGACAGATACATCTCAGGGTTTGCTGTCCAGAAAAGAGGCGGATGCGTTCTTTAAGGCCATGAACAGAGAATATGAAGGTCTGGACAGTGAATTTCGCAGACGTGTCTGTCTCAGGGATATGGTTATGATGGAACTCCTTTTTTATCACAAGATCGAGATCAGTGAACTTTTAAGGATAAAAGTGTCGGACTATGACAGGGAAACAGGAACACTTGTGATACGAAGAAAACGAGGGAAGGATTATAAGCTTCACTTGTTTTCTCAGGAGCTTCAAAAAAAGATGGGACTTTGGCTGGATGAAAGGAAAGCGTTCCGGCGAGACGGGGAGAATTCTCAGTGGATTTTTTTGTCCAAACTTGGAAAACCATTGTCTATGGAAATGATGATTCAGATCTTTCATAAGTATAAAAGGCTGGCGGGGATTGAAAAGAAGCTGACACCGAAGGATTTGAAGGAGAGCGGGATGAAGCAGTATGCCAGGGAACTGATGATGGAGAGGTGCAGGTGATGGACGAGAAGTTTCCTTTAAAAGAAATTTTTGATAGCCATTTTATATTTATTAAGGAGACAAATTGATGAGTAAGATGGAAGATTTGAAAAGCATTGATAATATAACGGTTATTGATTTTTTGGGTATCCGATTAAATAATATGGCAGCAACAGAAATATTGGATCACGTTGACCATTGTATTGAACGTAGAATCCCATGTCAAATTGTTGGAGTAAATGTGGATCAGGCTATCAGAGTAATTGAAGATAAATATTCACATGAGATTTTTGACAATGCCGAAATTGTTTTTACCGATGGCAAGCCAATTGTCTGGATGTCAAAATGGCTTAAAAGGCCGATTATTGAAAAAATATCAGGGCCAGATTTAATGCTTCTGCTCTGCGAAAGAGCTGCAAAAAGAAACTATAAGATTTTTTTATTGGGGGCTGCAAAAGGTGTTGCAGCCAACGCAGCTGAAAAATTGAAAATCTTATATCCCGGTCTGCAATGCGTGGGTACATATTCACCATCTTTTGGATTTGAAAAAGACCCTGATGAAATAGAAAAAATAGTTGCAATACTTAAAAATTCTGGTGCGGATCAGCTGTTTGTTGGCATGGGATCCCCAAAACAAGATGTTTTTATTTACGAGAATATGAATAGATATCAGATCCCTGTTTCTTATTCTATGGGAGCTGCAATTGATTTTATGGGCGGCAGTGCAAAACGAGCCCCCAAATGGATGAGTGATGTGGGGCTGGAATGGTTCCATAGAATGATGCAGGATCCGAATCGTCTTGTGAAACGATATTTAGTGGATGACCGTAAGATATTGAGATATTACCGTGAATTTAAAAAGAAAGAAAAGGAAGCGGGGAGACTGTGATGGGTCTCGATAAAAGGATAAGAATCTTAGTGATTGTAAATGCTATTTTTGGATATGACGGGATATCTAATGTGGCTGTCAATTATTATCATTATCAGAACAAATCTAAGGTGCAGATGGATCTGCTAACTATAAATGATATTCCTGATTATCTAAAAAGAGAAATAGAGGATGATGGAAACAGACATTTTGTGGTAACAGAAAGGAACAGAAACCCCATTGGTTATATAGTAAAGATAAAAGATATTGTTAGCAGAAACAAATATGACATAGTATATATTCATGGAAACAGTGCAACCATGGCAATTGATTTATTGGGGGCAAAGCTGGGAGGTTGTAAAGTAAGAGTTGCCCATAGTCATAATACACAATGTGATCATCAAAAAATTAATAACGTATTAATGCCAGTGTTTTCTAAATTATACACAGATTGTTGTGCTTGCAGTATTGAGGCGGGACAATTTTTATTTAAAAGCAAAGAATGTTATGTGGTTAATAACGGTATATCCCCTTCTAAATATGAGTTTTCTAATAACATCAGAGAGAGAATAAGAAAGAAATATGGTTTGGACGGAAAATTTGTCATTGGACATATTGGAAGATTTTCTTACCAAAAAAATCAGGAGTTTTTATTACCATTATTACGGGAATTATTGAATAGAGGTCAGGATGCTATGCTGTTGTTAGTTGGAAATGGAGAAACCATCGAAAAAATAAAAGGGCTGGCATATGAATGGAATCTTGTTAAGCATGTTGTTTTTTATGGAACAACAGATCATATAAACGAAGTGCTTCAGGCCATGGATTGTTTTGTGTTTCCATCTAGATTTGAGGGATTAGGCATTGTAGCAATAGAGGCACAGGCAGCTGGATTGAAATGTGTGATATCTGAGGAAGTTCCAAAAACAGTTAATGTTATGAAAAATTCAAGATTTATTAGTTTGCAACAACCATTAAGTCGTTGGGCAGATTTAGTTATAGAGCAAAGGAATAGCGCGGATGAACGTCAGAATAATGTAGAACGAACGAGAGAGAGGATCAAAGAGGCAGGGTTTGATATTGAGGAGAATTGTAAAGATATGCTAAATTATTATATGAGGATATTGAAAGTAAAAAGATTATGAGACTATCAATGATAACAGTATGTTTGAATGCGGAAGCCTATATTGAAAAAACCGTGACATCTGTATTGAATCAAACAATTCCTGTATACGAATATATTTTGATAGACGGCAAATCCGATGATCAAACAAATCAGATTATTGAAAATTATCGCAATTATTTTGAGAAAAAAGGAATACGATATATTCATGTTTCTGAGAAAGATGCTGGAATAAGTGATGCCTTCAATAAAGGGATCAGATTGTCAACAGGTGATGTCATTGGATTAATAAATGCAAATGATGAACTGATAAGCAATACTAATGATATTTTGAATAGCTATTATGATAGTGCCACAGATGTTTGGTATGGGAATTGTAAATGGATAGATTTGGAAAATGGTATAGAATACGAAAGGAAAGCAAGACCTGAGAGACTAAGCAGAATCAGATATGAAATGGTGTTGATACACCCTTCAACCTTTATAAATAGAGCAGCTTATGATCATTATGGTCTTTATAACACAAATTATAAATACTGTATGGACGAAGAGTTATTGACCAGATTTTATGAACATGGGGCCTCGTTTAAATATATTGATCAAAAACTTACTATATTCAAAGCGGGAGGGATAAGTGACAAGGGAATAAAGAAGACATTAGAGGAGGGATTAAAACTTGCTTTAGACATTCCAAATTCCGCGAAATATAAAGCATATTGTTCGTATATATATAAATATTTCAGATACAAGATAAGTTCGTGGATGAAAAGAAAAGGTGTATATAAAATAGTAAAAAGAGATTTAGAAAAAGTCATGTAAAAGGAGGACTGTCACTTGAGTATAACAGTATTTGGAATACTTTTACTGGCTTACATATTTTATATATTTTTGAAAAGCAATAGTACTAAAGAAGCTTTTATAGATTTATTTCTGTTATCAATTTTCTTATATTTAAATATTACAATAGGATATGTAGTAAAGATAGAACAGCAGACTATTGCAGGTTATTTTTTGGCAATGGTTTTTGCAGCGGTAGCTGGAATTTTATGTATTAGAAAAGTAAATAAAAAAAATTTTGTAGTAACTGGGGTTTTTATAATATGCATATTGCTGTCATTAATGCTTATCCCTTTTAGAGAGTATCGAATTGTAGATAGTGACGGGTGGGATCGTTATCTTTTTGGAGGAAATAATCTTACCACTAGCTTGATAAATGGAAATCAGATTAAGAAGCTTATTAAGGCCGTGTCATTTATCTTTGTGGTTGAAACTGTACATCAAAAAATTGATGATGATAATTGGCTGTATATCGTAAATAAGGTTCTAAAATGGACTAAGGTAGTTTTGTGTTACGGAATATTTGAATTTATTGCTGTATATGTTTTTCAGATTACAAAGCTATATACAATAATTTTGCAGCCTGTTTTTGGATTAAAGGAATCTACATATACTTCTTCTATGACAAGAGGTGGCGGATTTCAACTGCAGGGACTTTTTACTGAACCGTCTTCCTATGCAACAGGATTATTTTTGACTATTTTGCTATTTATCACCCAGGCGAGGTTATATGAATCCAAAGGAATAAAGAGGAAGAGAAGTTCATGGATATGGATAGGGTTAAGTATCACTCTTATGTTGCTGTCAATGTCATTCTCTTCACTTTTATATTGTTCGGTACTGTTGGCACTTACTATAATATACATTTATTATATTAAACCAAAATACAGGGTGACTATAATATTGTACTTTTTAGTATTTGCGGCAATGGGGAGCGGAGTGGTGTTTTTTCTTGTCAATTCTCAGGCCTACTATGGAGAGAGAATTATTTCTGCATTTTATATTTTAAAGACAGCGATTAAAGACAGTGATCTGAGAGACCTATATTTCCATGTGGTTCATATAGCCAATGATGGATCATCAATATCCAGGCTAGGTTCTTCAATTGGTATTTTGAAAATGGAATTTATGCAAAATCCATTAGTAGGACTAGGGATAGGAACAGGAAACTCATACGCAGCGATGCCGAATATGCTTACAGATATGGGAATTATCGGAACGGTATATTGGTACAAAATTCTAGTTGGAAACAGAAAAAGGAATACGATTTACGCTAATATTGGGATATTGATATTAGCAGTATGCTCATGTTTGATTGTGCCATTTGATTATCTGGGAGCAGATATAATATTACTAGCCTATATAATAAACTTACTATTTAGATAAATATGGAGTGTTGGATGATGAAATATCTGATTTTAGGTGCCGGTCCCGCTGGACTGACGGTTGCCAATAAGTTAAAGCGTGCAGGAAAGACAGATTTTCTCGTTCTTGAGAGAGAAGCGGTAGCAGGTGGTCTTTGCCGCTCCATGGATGTAGATGGGGCGCCTTTTGATATAGGTGGCGGACATTTCCTTGACGTTAGTCGATCTGAGGTAAATAAATTTCTCTTTCAATTTATGCCGGAAGAAGAATGGGATAAGTATGATCGTGACAGCAGAATTGTTGTTAATGGCAAGATGATAAACCATCCCATAGAAGCTAATATATGGCAGATGAAAATGGAAGATCAGATAAAATATTTAAAATCGATTGCCGTTGCTGGGTGCAATCTTGGTACAGAAAAGCCACAAGACTTTGTGGCTTGGGTTTATTGGAAACTGGGTTCTGAAATAGCAGAAGACTATATGATTCCATATAATCAAAAACTTTTCAATAAAGAATTGAATCAGTTAGGGACTTATTGGCTTGAAAAACTTCCAAATGTTAGTTTTGAAGAGACCCTACTTTCATGTCTTGAGAAAAAGGCCTATGGGACACAACCTGGTCATACTCAGTTCTATTACCCCAAAAAGTATGGTTATGGTGAACTTTGGCTGAGAATGGCTGAAGCAATTAAACCCCATATTGAATATAATAAGTCTGTAAAGTGTATTGATTTTAAAACAAAGACTGTGACAGTAACTGATGGCAGTAAATATCAGGCGGAGGTGATCATCACTACAATTCCATGGATGGAATTTAGTGAGATCATTGGTATGCCAGATGAAATAAAAGCCGGAATCAAAGAATTAAAATTCAGTTCTATTCAGACAGAGTATTTTCCAAATAATCTTAATACTCCTTGTCAATGGATCTATTACCCGGATCCTGCGCTTTCTTATCACAGAATTTTAGTTCGTCATAACTTTTGCCCAAACAGCAAGGGGTATTGGACAGAGACAAACAGCCAACGGATTAATATGGAAGCATCAAGTGATAATTTTAAATATATGAATCAGTATGCTTATCCGCTTAATACGATAAAGAAGCCGGAAATCATGAAGAAGCTACTTACTTGGTGTAAAAAACGAAAGGTTGTTGGCCTTGGGAGATGGGGGGAACATCAGCACTATAATTCTGATGTTACTGTAGATTTAGCGATGAAACTTGCGGAGATCATTATAGAAGATGAATAAAGCAATTATTAAGAGAAGTATTCGAGATATATTGAATTATAGACGAAATAAAGAGATATATGACTTTTTGAAAGCTAAATATAGTGGAAAAACAGTATTTATTACATCGGCAAGCATAGGAGATATATGTTTTTTTCTTGCAGTAATTGATAATTATTATCAAAAATATCACGAAAAGATTGTTGTTCTCTGTGATGAGAGAAAAAAAGATATTATTGTGTCCTATGAACATAAAGGAATTATAGTAGATTATATTAATGTGAATGATCCCTTTTTTAAAAGAATATTTTATGAATTTAATGCATCTAAAATATTTGCTGTCAAAGGGGCAGAAGATAAGATATTTAATACGATTCCATGGGTTCAAAATGGGTTTGATATTGAAAAATCTACACTTTCGCAATTGTCCGAAGTATTAAAGCTTGATAAAAACTATAGTTTGAAATACCCTTCAGTACGGAAAGCTAAAATAACGGTAATAGAAGAATTCACAAAAAGAAAAAATAGAATGGCAGTTGTCAATCCATACTACGCAAGTGAAGAAAAGTGTGAATGTCTGTCGATGATGACAGAGGTGATAGAATGGCTGCATATTCATGATTACGAAGTCTATTGCAATGCCATTGGAAAACAAGAAACAATGGGAAATTGCAAACGTCTTGAATGTGGTTTAAATGAGTTATACATGATAGCGGACAATATTCCTATATTCATTTCAGTAAGATCAGGAATAGTGGATTGGCTTGTAAAAACAAGGTCACAAAAAATTGTGATCTATCCACGCTCATTGCCAAAAGAGTGGATTTCTCTTTATACAATGAAACAATGGAAGGTAGATAATATTGTGGAGATAAACTGTTGGGAGACGAATTGTGAGAAAAACATTGATCATTTACTAAAAGCAGTTGTACTTGATCAGGCAGGGAGGTTTTAATATGGATTGTAATTATATCATTGTACAAGCAGGCGGGAAAGGGACACGGATGGAAGCATTAACAAGAAATAAACCAAAGGCCCTTGTTCCAGTTGATAATCTCCCTATAATTATGCATTTATTTCGCAAGTATCCAGATAAGAAATTTATTGTTATTGGTGATTATAAATATGATGTTTTGAAGAAGTATCTACGTGAGTTTGCTCAGGCAGATTATAAAATGGTATGTGGAAGCGGTAAAAAAGGAACATGTGCTGGAATGAGAGAAGCTGTGACTCTGGTACCTGATAAAGAAAGATTTATGATTATATGGTGTGATCTAGTCTTGGCAAAAGACCATGAAATACCAGAGTCTGAACATAATATTATTGGAATTTCTAAAGATTTTCCGTGTCGGTGGAAATATGAGAATGGTAAATTTACTGAGGAAAGAAGTACTGAATTTGGAGTGGCTGGTTATTTTATTTTTACAGATAAATCTTACCTATCAGATATGCCGGAAGAAGGCGAGTTTGTGAAATGGATTCAGAGTAAAAGATATCTATTTGAAGTGCAAGGACTTTATAGAGCTCATGAATATGGCTTGTATAGTGAATGGGATAAACTTCCGAAATCAAGATGTCGGCCATTTAACAGGATAAGGATTGAAAACAATAAAATATATAAAGAACCTATCGATGATCAGGGAAAACGGCTTGCCATGAGGGAAATTGCTTGGTATAAAAAGCTGAAAAATGTTCAGTTTGAAAATATCCCTCAGATTTATGAATATGAGCCATTATGTATGGAGAAAGTTGATGGTAAAAATATATATGAGTATAAGGATATCTCTAATGATAAGAAAAAAGACATTTTAGAACAGATAATTAATTGTCTCAAACGTTTACATGATTTGGAGTGCATTCCTGCAGACAGAAATAGCTATAAAGTATCATATCTTGATAAGACATATGAAAGACTAAAAAAGGTAAGAGCGTTAGTTCCATTTGCTAATGATAAAACAGTTATGATTAATGAAAGAGTGTGCAGAAATATCTTTTATCATCAGGAAGAGTTGGAGAAAGCAGTAATGGGATATTTCCCATCAAAATTTAAGCTTATCCACGGAGATTGTACATTCAGTAATATAATGTTGAAACAGGACAGTATACCGATATTAATTGATCCTCGCGGCTATTTTGGAACGACAGAAATATTTGGCGATACGGCGTATGATTGGATTAAATTGTATTACTCCATGTTTAGTAATTACGATCAATTTAATTTAAAAAATTTTAATCTCTATATCAATGAACATGATGTAAAATTGGAGATTGCATCCAATAATTGGGAATGTATGGAAGAGGAGTTTTTTAAACTGCTTGAGGGTGAAGTAACAAAAAGGCAGATGAAGCTGTTGCTGTCGATTATATGGCTAAGTCTGACTACATATGCATGGGAAGATTATGATTCCATTTGTGGAGCATTTTATAACGGACTTTATTACCTTGAGGAGGCATTGTGAATATGACAACCTATGAGAAGTACTTTAAATATGATTCCAAGATTATTGAAGATGCACTTAAATCTATCAATTTGAAAGAGATGGACAAACTTATAGATGCATGTGAAGCAACATTGAGATCAGGACACAAGATTATCGCATCTGGGTTAGGTAAGAATGTGCCGATTTGCGATAAATTTGTAGGGACTATGTTGTCATTAGGACTTAACGCGAATTTTCTACATACCAATACGGCTGTACACGGTGATATGGGTATGATCAAATCGGGGGATTTTGTCATCATTCTGACTAAGAGCGGGGCAACTGCTGAATCCGTATATTTAGTAGAACTGTTAAAAAAAAGGGAAGGGGTACAGTTATGGCTCATTAGTTTTAAAGAACATAGTATTCTCGCGGATTTAGTGGATAATAAGCTCATTATTAAATTAGAACATGAGGGGGACTTGTGGGATGTTGTTCCAAATCATTCTACCACATTAAATCTTATTGTACTGCAGAAGGTCGCTATTGAACTGTCAAAACGGATGGATCTGGATTTGATTAAGGATTTTAAGCCTAATCATCCAGGTGGAGCTATAGGGGAGTCTTTAAAAGGATGAATGAGTTGGTATTATCAACGTTAGGACATACATGGATTCTTGATCTGGATGGGACTATTGTAAAGCATAATGGATATAAAAAATATGGGGTCGACAGCTTTTTAGATGGTGCAAAAGAATTTTTAGAAAGCATTCCTAAAAAAGATATGATTATATTTTTAACATCAAGATCAAAAAGCAATAAAAAAATGACAGAGATATTTTTAAGTGAAAATAATGTGAGATATGATTACATTATCTATGGGGTTCCATATGGTGAGAGAATAGTTATAAACGATAACAAGCCAAGTGGATTAAAAATGGGTTTCAATGTAACTGGGGACAGAGATACATTATTTCTTCCCCACATAATAGAAAATCCAAAATTGTAATTTTAAATGTTAGTTTTTTATTAAGAAATTATATTGGTGAAGAATTTTATGAAGAAAATTATGTTTATAGGAGACAAAATTTACCCGTTGGATAGCGGAGATGCTTTATACAATTATGGTTTAGTAAAAGGAATAGAAAAATATTTTGATATAACATCTTTTGCATTTATCGATCCCAAGTATATTGCAGAGAGAGATAATTTAGATAATAAAAATATAAAGTTATATCCCAGCTATGAAAATTGTGGTATTAGGGCGAATATGATGTCGCGATTAGGCCATGGACTTCCGATAAATCAAGAAATGATTAATGATATTTTTAGCTTACTGGATACGAAAGAATATAAAGTTGTCATAATAAGCCACATTACAATGATCCAATTTGCGAGAGTCCTAAAAAAGAAATATACAAATATAGAATTTATATACGTTTCTCATAATGTAGAAATAGTAAATTTCAGGGAAGAACGGGCACAGTTAATAAAAAATAAAAAGTTTAGGTTGTTGTATAAGCTTTTAACCTTAGTTAAAGAAAAAAATGTAAAAAGAGATGAAAAGTTTCTGTTATCAGAGTTTTGTCATAGCTTTACTATATCGATGAGTGATTATGAAATACAGAGACATATTTACAAAAGTATAGTGAAACCATGCTATTGTAAGCCGCTTATTGAGTTTCCACATGTTAAAAATGAAGAATCGCTAAAGAAATTTAACAAAAAAATTTTGCTGGCTGGAAGTATGGGTTGGTTTCCTAATATTGAAGGTGCAGAATGGTTTGTGAATCATGTATTCGAGCAATTAGCAAATACAGGTTATATACTTTATCTTGTTGGAAATAGACCAGATAAAAAGATATTTAATCTGCAGAGAAGATACCCTAAAAATATTGTTGTTACTGGACGGGTAGAATCAATGGACGAGTATTTTGAAAAATGTGACATTAGCATTATTCCATTGTTTTCAGGAACAGGAGCAAAGATAAAGGTACTGGAATCTATAGCGAGAGGGATTCCGACGATTGCGACATCATTCGCGGTTAAAGATTATAATTTAAAAGAAGAGGTTATAGTGGCGGACTCAGCTGAGGATTTTTATATTTCCATTAATCAAATCAAAGAGAATTATGGTAGAAGGCTGTCATTATATAGAAATATGCAAATTTATTATTCTAACTATATGGTGTTGAGTCAGGAGATAAAATCCTTGTTAGATGAACTGGTGAAATAGGTAAAATCAGATGAAAAAAATTGCGATAATCACATTAACTCATGTTTACAACTATGGGAACCGATTGCAGAATTATGCTCTTCAGGAACTTCTAAAAGATATGGGGTATCATGTGGAAACTATATATAATGATGTGGGAAGTATCAAAAGTAAAGGTTTGATTATTCTTAAAGAATGCTTGTATTGCGGAAAATATGCTAAATTGCGGAAAAAGGCTTTTAAAGAGTTTAATAGAAAATATATAATCTGGAGCAATATAAAAGCCTCCAATTATATTATTTCTGATAATCGAATCAACGGGGAATATGATTATTTTATTTCGGGCAGTGATCAGATTTGGAATCCTTACTTTTCATACTTTGGATTTTACTTTTTGGATTTTGTAGAATGTGATAATAAAAAGTTATCTTATGCGGCAAGTTATGGAGTTACAGAGATTCCTGAAGAAAAGAAGCTGCAATACAAAAAATGGCTAAGTGATTTTAAGGCTATTTCTGTTAGAGAGGAACAGGGGGTTGAATTATGTGAAAAGTTGGGAATTAATGATGCAGTAAGAGTGTTGGATCCAACTTTAATGCTGTCTGATGACAGATGGAATTCAATGGCCAGGAAACCCTATGGTTTTAATGAAAAGAATTATATTTTGCTATATTTTCTGGGAGAAATTCCAACGCTCGTTCATATGGAAATCCAACACTATAAAAAAAGAGGCGCAAAGATTATATATCTGGAAAACGAAAATAAACGTGTTTGCGAGATAAAATCTAAAAGTCTGTTTTCTGCAGACCCTATGGAATTTATTTGGCTTATAAAGAACTGTGCTCTTTTATTGACAGACTCTTTTCATGGCGTGGTTTATTCAATACTCTTTAAAAAGAATTTTTGGGTGTTTGACAGAAAAGGTGAAGATATAAGGAATGAAATGTCCTCACGGATTACAAGCCTGTTATTAATGGTAGATATAAAAGATAGAATGAATCCAATGAAAATTTGTGACACTAATATTGATTATTCAAATATTGATGAGCTGTTAGACATTGAAAGAAAAAAAAGTTTGGAGTATTTAATGAAAAACTTAGAATAAAAATCAATGATATTCTGTACCATATTGATTTAATAGAGGGGATTTTGATTAAATGAGAATAGATAATGTAATAAAGAATAGCTCATTAGCCTTATTTGCTCAAATTATCACAAATTTTTTTAAATTTGTCACGCAGGTGATATTTGTCAGGACCCTTAGCATAGAGTATTTGGGAGTCAATGGATTATTTTCAAACATATTAACAATGCTTTCATTGGCTGAGTTGGGCGTGGGCACTGCTATTCTATACAATATGTATAAACCGCTAGCTCAAAATGATCAGTCTAGGATAAAAGGGTTAATGAATTTTTATAAAGAGACTTATACTAAAATTGGAATTTTTGTTTTAGCAGCAGGAATATTTTTGACCCCATTTTTAGGCTTCCTAATAAAAGATACCCCAGACATTCCAGAACTTAAGCTTGTATATATCCTGTATGTTGTTAATAACGCAGCATCATATTTTTTTGTATACAAGCAATCGATCCTTATTGCAGATCAAAAAAATTATGTAGTGACGAAAGTAACTATTATAAAAAATATTACAATGAGTGTCTTTCAGATATTACTTTTATTATTAACGAGAAAGTTTCTCCCATATTTGTTAATATCAATTGTATGTACGATTGTTTTTAATATTGTAGGTTCAATACTTTCTGAACGGTATTATCCATATTTAAAGAACAATGACGAGTATTTAATGAAAGAAGAAAAAAGGGATATCTATAAAGATGTATACGCACTAATGAGCCATAAGGTTGGGGGTGTAATTGTTTTTGGGACCGATAATCTTCTGCTGTCAGCTTTTGTAGGGGTTACAGCAGTAGGGCTATATTCAAATTATATGATGATTCTTAATTCCGTAAAAGGATTTTTAAATCAAATATATGAGTCATTAGTATCCAGCATTGGAAATTTAGTGAATAAAGAATCAGATGAAAAAATATTTTTTGTTTACAAAAATATGTTCTTTATCAGTTTTTGGATTTCCTCTTTAGTATCAATAAGTTTTTATTGTTTGTCAGGACGAGTAATTGAACTTCTGTTTGGAAAAAATTATTTGCTGTCGAATCAAATTATATTTCTGATGTCACTTAATTTTTATATAGCAGATCTAAATGGGATGAGAGCGATAACCAGTAAATTTAAGGGAGCACAGGGGTTGTTTTGGAACGATCGTTATAAACCATATTTTGAATCTGCCATAAACATGTGCACGTCTGTTATATTACTTAAGTTTATGGGATTTTCAGGAATCTTACTTGGTACACTCTTAAGTACACTAACAACAGGGTTTTGGATTGAACCTCTGGTTTTGTTTAAATATGGATTTAATATGCCAGTAAGAGATTACTATAAAATTTTTTTTAAGGATACAGTAATATTTGCTTTGTCATGGTTGATAACAGCAATGATTATGAAACTTTTACCTGCTGGAATTTCAGGTATTTTAATCGGATGCGTAATTTGTATTTTGGTTCCGAGCACTTTGGTGATTTTAATGTACAGGACAACCACTGAATTTGCATATTGTATAGTTTTGATAAAGACAATTATAAGAAAGGTGCTCCATAGATGATCAAAGACATAGGAAAATGGGTAATGGGATGGCTGTTGTCATTGAAAATCAATAAAAAAAGAGAGGAAGTATATTATATTATATGGGGACATATAGGAGAAGCGGTTTACGGACTATCATTGTTGCCGGAATTAAAACAAATAAAAGAAAAACGGATTAATATTATAACTAATGAAGCGTATTCAGAGATAGCAGATTTATATAAAAACTGTTATGAGAATATTACTGTTTTGTCAAAAAGAAGGTTGGGAATGCTTCTCTTTTATTCTAAATCTAAATTTTCATTTCATAAAAATTATATTGGTAATAAATGGGAGTGGGAAGATTATAAGTATTATTCAGGGATTCCCACAGATGTTTATGTGGAGGGTCTGATTTATAAAATTAAGGATCTAAGAATTCCTTATAATACAAAACATAGTAAGATTACAAATCCGCGTTCTGAGTCAGAGAGAGATTTTATCCGCATTATAAATGATCTGAAGGTGCAAAAAAATAAATCTGTTTTATTGATCCCATATGCACAGAGCGCAAAAGTGTTTGATGTTTCTTTATGGGAATTAATCGGTAAAAAGTTAAATAATTGGGGATATAAGGTATATACAAATGTTAAAGATGAAACAGAACCGGCAATAAATGGAACGATTCCGGCAGTATTGCCTTTACGATATGTAATTACATTTATCGAATATGCCGGCTCAGCAATATCTATAAGATGTGGTCTGACAGATCTGATAGCGATATCTGATTGTGATGTGGAAGTTCTATATAAAATTGAAGACGAAAATGATATATATTTTTCAGAGGTTACGTCATTAAAATTTGGCAAGGAAAACTCAATGTATAAAAATAGATGGTTTATAAAAAATGAAGGTGATCAAAGCAGATTCATTGATCATTTGGAAAAAAAATATATAAATTTGTAAATTGATGTTATTGGGGACAATAGATGAAGGTGAAAGGATTTAATATATGAGAATATTGATAACTGGTGGTACAGGGGTCATCAGTTCAGGACTTGTTTATGAATGTGTTAGTAGAGGGTACGAAGTATTCACATTGACAAGAGGTAACAATAAATTCCGCAATGTCAATGGAGCGATAAATATATATTGTGACATTTGGGATACCGATAGTGTAAAGACCAAAGTAGGCAACATGAAATTTGATGTCGTTGTCGATTGTCTGACTTATACGGTTGAACAATTAAAAATATCGCTGTGTAATTTTTCTGGGATCTGCAATCAATATGTTTTTATATCCACGGCAGGAGTATATAATCGGCAGGGAGATAAAAAGATAAAAGAATCAGATGAAAAAAATTTCATTGAATGGACGTACTCTAAAAATAAAATTGAATGTGAGAACTATTTGATAAATTATTGCTTAAGTCAAAATATAATATATACAATAATAAGACCTACGGTTACTTATGGAGATTATCGCATTCCTTTCCCTGTGGCAACCAGAACGCCTGGATGGACATTTTTTCAGAGAATGTTGGATGGAAAGCCTATGCTCGCGAGTGATAATGTTAAATTTTCTATAATACATATAGAGGATTTTTCGCGAGCAGTGGTGTCATTATTTGGGAACCAAAAGGCATTTAATGAGGATTTCCATATTACTTCGGATTTAAATGAAATATATTGGGACGATGTAATTGAAGCTGTCGGAAAAATATTAAATATCAAGCCAAAGGTTATTCATGTACCGGCGGAAGTTTTTGGGAAAATTTATCCGTCTTTGTACGATGAGATTAAATATCATAAGAATACGGTTCAGCTGTTTGATAATACAAAACTTAATAAGGCTGTAAATTTTACATCTAAGATAAGGCTGGAGGAGGGAATTGCCAGGATGATAAGAAGTATGAAAAATGAATTTGATACCTCTGGTTTGCAGATTGATAAGAGATGGAATCATTATTGCAATGCGACTATATATTATTCTTATATCCATAAGATTTTGTCTAAAGAAGAGGAAAACATTCTTGATTTATACTTTGACAAGAGCGAGACTCTTTCTTTCATCAAAAGTTATATGATGGTTTATGTTTATAAAGTTAAAAGAAGTTTGCGTATCATTCGGAAGAAATTAAAATAGTATAAAAATTTGGAAGAATATTATGAGAAGACTAATAAAATATGTGAAATCATTTTTGGTAAAATGCATTTATCGAAAATATATTATTGGAAAAGGAGTAATCATAAAAGACCAAGACGATTATCTTAAACTTTCTTCTGGATCTATTGTTGAGTTAAGTGGGAATCTGGTTTTGAACTGCGGACGGATAGGTAAAAATGGCCGGTCCAGCATTCTTAGATTAGATGAAAATGCAAAATTGAATTGTGACGGATTTAGTTTTATGTATGGTGCAGATATTCAGTTATTTAAGGACGCAAATTTGATTTTGGGCAGGGGAAGTTTTATAAATAGCGATTGTAAAATACGATGCCATAAAAAAATTTCTATAGGCGAAGATTGTGCAATATCGCATGATTTTACAGTTATGGATTCGGATGCCCATGAATTGGACGGGAGTAGAAGCATAAATGCGGTTAAAATTGGAAATCATGTGTGGATTGGAACAAGAGTTACAATTTTAAATGGTGTAACGGTTGGTGACGGTGCTGTAATCGCAGCAGGATCTGTAGTGACAAAAGATATACCGGCTAATGTATTGGCAGCTGGAGTTCCGGCAAAAGTAATAAAAAATAATATAGAATGGAAAAAATAATGATGGATCATTTTTTAAATCCTGTTACATATGCAGTCTGGTCGAAAGATGAAGATATACGATATAATAGTACCTCTGGTGGAGCATTTTCTGAATTTGCTGAGGTTATATTATTGCAAGGCGGATGTGTGGTAGGAGCAAAATATAATCAAAGTAATCTGGCGGAACATACAATTATCTATACAAAAGATAGAATTAATGAAATCAGGCAGTCTAAATATATGTCCAGTATAATGAAAAATGTATACAAAGAAGTGAAAAATGAGTTAGGAGTGGGAAAACTTGTGGGATTTTGTGGGTCTCCTTGTCAAATTGCAGGATTATACTCTTTTCTTGGAAAAGACTATGAAAATCTCATAACAATGGATTTTATCTGCAGAGGAATGAACTCTCCAAAGGCTTTTAGATCCTGGCTTGACGAAATAGAGAGAAAAGAGAATAAGGAGGTTAATAAAGTATGGTTCAAATATAAAGATGGAGGTTGGAAGAGCTCTCCAAGAAGAACCAGATTGGATTTTAAAGACGGATCTTATAAGGTTTATGAGGGTAAAAAAAATCTCTATATGAATGGGTATTTGACTTCAAATCTTTATATAAGACCATGTTGTGGAAGCTGTGCATTTAAAGATGTCCCCCGGCAGGGGGATATTACTTTAGCTGATTTTTGGGGGATTGAGAAAGAACTGGATGACGATAAAGGCATATCTTTGATACTCATTAATTCTAAAAAGGGAGAAAAGCTGTTTGAAGAAGCGAAAACAAACTTTAATTATTATGAACGTAATTTTAATGAGATTTTTAATGAAAATCCAATGCTGACGACTTCTGTACAGATATCTGCTAAGGCGCATAATTTCCTGCAGGATCTTGATAATATGCTATTTACAGATGCATTAAAAAAATATGGTGGATATTCTATGGAGACATCTTTATGGTTCAAGGCTGTAAAAAAGCTAATATACCAGCTATATACAAATATAATTTCTGAATAAGGAGCAATTATGGAAATTCCGGTTTTGTATAGGATAAAAGAGGAGTGTTGCGGCTGTACAGCCTGTTATGCAATTTGCCCTAAATCAGCAATATATATGGAACAAGACGAAGAGGGGTTCGAGTATCCACACATAAAAGAAGATATATGTATCTGTTGTCATATGTGTGTGCAGGTTTGTCCGATTAAGCGTATTGCTAACGACAGATAAAACCTTTATGGATATTTTTTTAAGAAACGATGCCTATTATAAAGAAAAGGACAATAAAGTGAAGCAGGGAGTCAGATTCCTGCTTCATTTTAAATTTCCATCTCTCCTTGTCCTTCCCCGGATTTTATGATAACATAGCAGATAAACGATGGAAAGCAAAACCATAAAAATATCATAGTTATGAGACTGCAGGAGGTTTTATGGAAAAACTGTATGAAGAACAACCCTATATAAAGGAATTTGATGCAAAAGTCCTGACCTGCCAGCCGGGAAAGAACGATTTATACCTGATAGCCTTAGACCGGACCGGGTTCTATCCAGAAGGAGGCGGGCAGCCTTTCGACACGGGGATCTTACGGCAGAACAGAGACAAGGGGGAGGCGGGCCAGGGGTCTGAATCTACCCTGCTGGAAGGCCAGAGGCCTGAATCTACCCTGGCGGATGTTCGGGTAGTGGAAGTCCATGAAAAGGACGGGCAGATCCTTCATTACACCGATGGGGAGCTGGCGCCGGGAACATGGGTTCATGGAGTGATTGACTGGGAGCGCCGGCGGCGTCACATGGAGCACCACACGGGAGAGCATATTTATTCAGGTCTGGTTCACCGGCACTTCGGTTATGATAATGTGGGATTCCACATGGGACAGGACATGGTTACCATTGATTTTAACGGAATCCTTACTATGGAACAGGCTATGGAACTGGAGGAGGAAGCCAACAGCCTTGTCAGGGCCAATATCCCGGTGGAAGCCTGGTATCCTTCATCGGAGGAGTTACATAATCTGGACTACCGCAGCAAAAAGGAGCTTACAGGCCCGGTGCGGATCGTCAGGATTTCAGGAGGAGATATTTGCGCCTGCTGCGGAACCCATGTAAAATATACGGGAGAAGTGGGCATCATTAAGATAACGGGACTGAAAAAATATAAAAGCGGTGTTCGGCTGGACATGCTCTGCGGGGACAGGGCCCTGAGAGATTATCAGAAAAAGCAGGACCAGGTTATGAGGATATCGAATCTTCTGTCAGCAAAGCAGGGGGAGACCGCAAAAGCAGTGGAGAAGCTAAAGTCGGAGAGCGCTGCCTTAAAGCAGCAGATCGGCCAGCTGTATCAGCAGATCTTCACCCTTCGGTGCAGCAAACTGCCGGAGAGAGAGGGACCTCTTTTGGTGTTTGAGGAAGAGCTGCCGCCGGCTCAGTTAAGGCAGTTTTGCATACTTCTTTGTCAGGAGAAAAAAGGCAGCCCTGTCCTTGCCTGTTCCGGCCGTGATACGGAGTATTATTATGTTCTGGGGAGCATGGGGGAGAGCGTGGAGCTTTACACCAAAAAGCTCAATGGGCTTCTTCACGGAAAGGGGAGCGGCAAAGGCCTTATGGCCCAGGGAATGATCGCAGCGGACCGGGAAGAGATTGAGAAAGTGTGGCACGAGGAATTGTGGAGGTAATGGGATAAGTGGAATTAAATAAGGAAACGATAAAAAAGATCAGAGGACTTATTGCATTTGCAGTGGCGGCAGTTGTGCTTGGAGTCAATTATCAGAAGGTCTTTGCTTTGGTGGGAGACTGTATGGCTATGATTTCTCCTTTTATCCTGGGCAGCGCCATCGCCTTTGTCCTCAATGTGCCTATGCGGGCCATAGAGACTTATACACCTTTAAAAAAGATAAACAGAGGCAGGCGTCCTTTGTGTCTGGTTCTAGCCATTTGCCTGGTGTTGGGAGTGCTTACGGTGGTGATCTTTGTGGTAGGCCCGGAACTGGTGTCAACGATTATGGGACTTCAGAAAAGCATTCCCCTATTCTTCGAAAATATTCAGGCTCAGGCGGAATCGTTTTTCGCCAGTTATCCTGAGATTGTCACTTATATTGAACAGGTAGATGTGAACTGGGAGCAGATAGGCAAGGAGGTTATGGGGTTCCTCACAAGCGGAGCAAGCACTATGGTTGCCTCCACTCTCAGCGCAGCCATATCCATTGTCAGCGGAGTGGCTAATTTCTGCATCGGATTTGTGTTCGCCGTATATGTGCTGCTTACAAAGGAGACATTGGCAAAACAGGCCGGCAGGCTTCTTATGGCATATCTTCCGGAGAGCTTATGTGAAAACATTGTGAAAGTGGCCTCTCTTACGGAGAAGACTTTTTCCAACTTTTTGGCGGGGCAGTGTGTGGAGGCAGTGATTTTGGGAACCATGTTCTTTCTTACCCTTACGGTTATGAGACTGCCCTATGCGCTTCTTATCGGAGTGCTCATTGCATTTACGGCTCTGATTCCCATCTTCGGCGCTTTTGTGGGCTGTATTGTGGGAGCCTTTTTAATCCTTATGGTGAGCCCTGTGAAGGCCCTGGTATTTTTGGTGGTATTCCAGGTATTGCAGCAGATTGAAGGCAATCTCATCTATCCCCATGTGGTGGGAGGCTCCGTAGGCCTGCCTTCTATCTGGGTTTTGGTGGCAGTGACCTTGGGCGGCAGCGCCATGGGCGTCCTGGGCATGCTGGTGTTTATTCCGCTGTGTTCTGTGCTGTATACGCTGTTAAAAGGAGCGGTCCATAACAGATTAAATCAAAAACGGATGAAAAGCAGAAAAATTGCCAATAAAAATCACAAGGGACCGGATGGAAAAGGAAGGCCATAATTATAGAAGAAAGAATGGGGATGGAGGCAGTTATGAGAAAGAGACTGAGGGATTACGGGATCGTCATCGGAACAGGGACGCCAGGCCCCCGCAACAAGATCACTGATGTGAAAGGCGTCACTGTGGGGCATTGTACCGTGGATACCCAAAGAAGCAAAACAGGTGTCACCGTGATTATACCATGTGCAGATAATCCGTTTTCAAGGAAACTTACAGCCGCGGTGTGTATCCAGAACGGATTCGGCAAAAGTCAGGGCCTGGTACAGATAGAGGAACTGGGAACCCTGGAGACTCCCATTGCACTGACCAATACGCTGAATGTGGGGATTGTACATGATGCAATGGTGGATTATATGCTGAAAGTGGGAGAACAGGACGGAATATCTATTACTTCTGTCAATCCGGTGGTGGGAGAGTGCAATGACAGTGTGCTGAATGATATTTCCCTGAGAGCGGTGAAAAAGACAGATGTCATGGAAGCCATAAAATGTGCGGGGGAAGATTTTGAGGAAGGCGATGTGGGAGCCGGGAAAGGAACGGTATGTTTCGGTCTGAAAGGCGGAATCGGATCGGCTTCAAGAGTGATTGTGCCGGGAGATAAAAGCTATACCATAGGAGCGCTGGTGCAGTCTAATTTCGGCGTTGCGAAAAATCTGGTCATCAACCATAAGCCTGTAGGGCGGGAGCTTGTGGACATAGAATCGGCGGCAGAGGACAGGGGTTCCATTATGATGATCATTGCCACGGATCTGCCTGTGTCAGACCGGCAGCTGAAACGGCTGTGCAGGCGGGCTCCGGTGGGCCTTGCAAGGTGCGGTTCTTTTCTGGGCCACGGAAGCGGGGATATTGTCATCGGCTTTACCACCGCCAACAGGGTGGAGACGAAAACGGATACAGCCGTATATTCTATGGAAGTCCTCAGGGAAGAGCTTTTGGATCAGGCCTTTGAGGCCGTGGCGGAGGCGGTGGAGGAAGCGGTGCTCAATTCTCTGGCGGCGGCTTTTACAGTCACCGGATATGACGGAACCACAAAATACAGCCTGACAGACGTGTATCTTAACAGGCTGTAAAAAGACTGGTGTCCATGGGCAGATTGTGGGCACGGCGGTGTAATCGCTGCTGTGAACTATGGCAGCGTCTAATCATCAAAGTCTACATGATAAATGTTCCCATCGGTGTGGATGTCTATGGAGGATAAATTAAATTGTTCTTCCAGGACATCCACTTTGTATTCAAACAGAATATCCTCGTCCTGTTTGGAGCAAAACACATAGGAGCCGGGATCTTTGTCCTCTATCTGGTCACAGAGTTCGTTGTAGACAGCCTCCCCGTCAACGGTCATATTTACGCCGGACCGGCGGATCCTGTCCTCAATGGCGCGGTAAAGTTCTTCCATAATGATCCTCCTTGATATCGTTTAATAAAGAACGGGAAACTCTTAAGCTTCCCCTGCCTGTCCCTATCTCAATGTCAGGTTTATTGGCTCCGTGGAAATCGGAACCGCCGGAGGGCAGGAGTCCTAAAGTTTTGGCAATTACCTGGAGCCGGCCTGACTGTCCCTGATTCTGGGAAGGATGGTATACCTCCAGACCCTTAAGTCCCAGGTCTTTCAGAAAGGAAGCCAGTTGTTCGATCTGTCTGTAATCCAAGCCATACTGTATGGGGTGGGCCAGACAGGGCCATATATTGCAGGAAGTCATGAGCTTAAGAACCTGCTGGGGCGATACGATTTCCTTGCGGGTACAGTAAGGGCCTTTGTACTGCAGGTACTTGTCAAATGCCTGGGCAGGAGAAGAAGCGTATCCTTTTTCCGTGAGAACCCTGGCAAAATGGGCCCTGGTGATCACCGTGCCGGGATTACCGTGCCTTAAATCTTCCCACGTAATGTCAAATCCGTCCTTCTGAAACCGTCTGATCATAACTTCGTTGCGGCTGTTCCGGATTTCTCTGAAAGCCGTCAGTCCGTCAGCCAAAGCCCCGGAAGTCTCGTCGGCGAAAAATCCCAGAATGTGAATCTCCGTGCCTTCATAAACACAGGAAAGTTCCATGCCGGCAATGAGCTCCAGAGAGGAACCTTTGGCTGCAGCTCTGGCCCTGGCGACGCCGTCTATGGTATCATGATCCGTCAGGGCTATGGCGGCAAGGCCTTTGTTCTGTGCGAGAGCCACTACCTCTTCCGGCGGCAGGGTTCCGTCAGAGGCGTTGGAATGGGTGTGTAAGTCAACAAAATTCATAAAAATTCTTCCTTTTGAAATGATTTGGTAACACTATTTTAACATGTTCTGGAAAATAAGTAAAATGGAAAAAAAGGATTCCATTTTCCACAAATTATGGTATACTACTGTTGGTAACGATACACGATCATGATACCGGGACGGTGCAGACAGACTGTGTGAAAGGGAGGGGTATCATGGATTTTTTATATAATGTGAGACAGGTGAAACAATGAATACAGGAAATCATGACTATAATAATCGGACGAATATAGATAGAGGAGCTCCGAGGGCGGGAAAGACTCCGTCAGGGCGGACGGGAGTATCTTCCAGGGCTTCTCAGACGGGAAGCAGAAGCACCTCATCCAGAACTTCATCGGGGACAGGTTCCGGAAGAAGCGTCCCATCCAGGGCAGCCTCTTCCAGGGGAATGTCCTCACGAGCTTCAGGTGCTTCAAGAACATCCTCTTCCAGAACGGGAACATCACAGAGACCTCCCGGTTCCAGACAAAGCCAGCTTCATTCCCACGCATCAGGAAGCCATGGCGGCAGGCACGGGGGAAGACGCCGGAGAAGATCATCTGTTGATTACCGCATCATCGCCATAGCCGGTGTGGTGCTGATCCTTGCCATAACCGCAGTGGTCTACGGCATGAAGCACAGCCAGTGGGCAGGCACAGAGCCTCAGAGCACGGAGGAGACGACCACAGAGCCGGAGACGGAGCTGGAGAAACAGGTGACTGTAGACGGAATTGAGATCACCGGCATGTCCAGGTCAGACGCCAGAGCAGAGATCTTAAAGAAGTATCCGTGGGCCATGAAGGTGGCTTACAACGGCGACACCTATGAAGTGGCCAATCTCATGGAAGAGAAGGTCAATGCTCTTTTGGACGAGATATACACAGGAAAACCCAAAGAGAATTACACCCTGGACACTTCCGGTTTAGAGGATGCAGCCACGACTCAGGCGGCCATGGCAGCGGCCAAGTGGAACAAGGAGCCGAAGAACGGATCCATCTCCAAGTACGACCCGTCTTCCGACAGCTTTGTATTTGAAGGAGAAGAAATCGGCATTGCCATTGACCAGGAGAAACTGGCGGCAGATATTCAGGCGGCCTTAAAGTCCAAGAAGTTTGATGCACAGATTCAGGCCTCCGGCAGTGAAGTGCAGCCGGAGATCTCTGTGGCGGCGGCAAAAGAAAAGTATAAGACCATCGGCACTTTCACAACCAAGACAACTGCCAACAGCAAGAGGAATACCAATGTGCGCCTGGCTTGCGAAGCCTTGAACGGCACTATCGTACAGCCGGGCCAGGAGATCTCTTTTAATGAAACCGTGGGAGAGAGGACTGCCGCCAAAGGTTATCAGGGAGCGGCTGCCTACAATAACGGCGAGGTAGTAGAGGAGATCGGAGGCGGCGTGTGCCAGGTGTCCACTACATTATATAATGCGGTTCTCAGAGCCGGCTTAAAGATTTCCGTAAGGCGTTCCCACACCTTTGAGCCGTCCTATGTAACACCTGGACAGGACGCTACGGTGAGCTGGGGAGGACCGGACTTTAAGTTCATCAATAATTCCAACACGGCAATCGCTATCAAGGCCAGATATGCGGATCAGACTTGTACGGTTTCCGTATACGGAATCCCGATTCTGGAAGAGGGGATCAGCTATTCCCTTGAATCCAAGAAAGTGGCGGATCTGGATCCGCCGGCCCCCACATATGAAGAGGACCAGACCCTTCAGCCTGATGAGGAAGTTCAAAAGTCAGCGGGAAGCAGAGGCAGCCGCTGGGAGACCAGACTGGTGATTAAGAAAGGCGACGAGGTGGTCAGCAGAGAGATAGACCACACCACCACATACAAGGGCCATGCTCCGGTAGTACGGCGCAACACTTCCGGTGTGGTAATCCCCACAGAGGGAACGGGAGAGACTTTGCCGGGAGAATCCGGCACGCTGGATCCATCAGCCCAGCCGTCAGAGGGAATCCCCGCCGGCCCCGGTGAACTGACTTCTACCCAGCCAGCCACCCAGCCCGTGACTCAGCCCGTACCGGACACTACCAACAGTCCGGGGAACGGAATTCCTCCCGGAGGCCCCGGCGATCCGCCGTCCCAGGACATTCCCCCGATCCAGGAACCCGGCCCCGTCACCGACCCCTCCGGCCAAGGCATCTACGTAGAACCCAAACCCGAATAAAGGCAAACAAGAATCCCGCCTTTCCTCAAGGAGATATATCAGAGGAAAGGCGGTTTTTTTCATGGAACGCTTTTTCACAGCCGGCGGCTCACCGGACGTCCCCCCGGCTCCCCGTCAAAAAGCCGCATTGTTCAGAAAATAGTACGCGGAATTGTTACATTTTTACTTTTCAAATTGATAAATAATTGCTATAATAATATCCAGGTCAGTATGTATATATGATACATACTTCACTGTGCAACATCAAAATCGTAGGAGGAAAATCAAATGGCAAGAAAAATGAAAACCATGGATGGTAATCAGGCAGCCGCACATGCGTCATATGCGTTTACCGAAGTAGCTGCTATGTATCCCATCACCCCATCTTCTGTTATGCCTGAGCATGTAGATGAGTGGGCAACAGAAGGAAGAAAGAACATCTTCGGACGTACGGTTCAGATTACGGAGATGCAGTCCGAGGCAGGTGCTGCAGGTGCTGTTCACGGCTCACTGGCTGCAGGCGCTCTTACGGCTACCTACACGGCTTCCCAGGGTCTGCTTCTGATGATTCCGAATCTGTACAAGATTGCCGGCGAGCAGCTTCCGGGCGTTATCAACGTATCCGCTCGTGCTCTGGCCAGCCACGCACTGTCTATTTTTGGTGATCACTCTGATGTATATGCATGCCGCCAGACCGGATGCGCTATGCTGTGCGAGTCCAGCGTACAGGAGGTTATGGACCTGACTGCAGTGGCTCATCTGGCTGCAATCAAGGGCAAAGTTCCGTTTATTAACTTCTTCGACGGTTTCCGCACTTCCCATGAGATCCAGAAGATTGAGGCATGGGATTATGATGATCTGGCTGAGATGGCTGACTGGGATGCCATCGCCGAGTTCCGCAAGCATGCTTTGAATCCCAACAATCCCTGCCAGAGAGGTTCCGCTCAGAACCCGGATATCTTCTTCCAGGCAAGAGAGGCCTGCAACCCATACTATGATGCTCTTCCGGCAATTGTGCAGGAGTACATGGACAAGGTTAACGCCAAGGCCGGTACGGATTACAAGCTGTTTAACTATTACGGTGCAGCGGACGCAGAGCATGTCATCGTTGCCATGGGTTCTGTGAACGACACCATTGAAGAGACCATTGACTATATGGCAAAAGACGGCGCCAAAGTAGGTGTTGTAAAAGTACGCCTGTACCGTCCCTTCTGTGCAGAAGCCCTTATCGCGGCTATTCCTGACACAGTAAAGAAGATTTCCGTTCTTGACAGAACGAAAGAGCCCGGTTCCTTAGGCGAGCCTCTGTACCTGGATGTAGTTGCAGCCTTAAAGGGCAGCAAGTTCAACGATGTTGAGATTTATTCCGGACGTTACGGCCTTGGTTCCAAGGATACCACACCGGCTCAGATCGTAGCCGTATACGGCAACAGCGAGAAGAAGAGATTCACCATCGGTATTGAGGATGACGTGACCAATCTGTCACTGACTCTGGGCGCTCCCCTTGTAACCACTCCTGAGGGAACCACCAACTGTAAGTTCTGGGGTCTGGGCGCTGACGGTACTGTAGGCGCCAACAAGAACTCCATCAAGATCATCGGCGACAACACCGATATGTATGCACAGGCATATTTTGATTATGATTCCAAGAAGTCCGGCGGTGTGACTATGTCCCATCTGCGTTTCGGACACAAGAAGATCAAATCCACCTACCTGATCCATAAGGCTGACTTTGTAGCATGTCATAATCCGGCTTATGTGAGAAAGTACAACATGGTTCAGGAACTGGTTGACGGCGGTACTTTCCTGCTGAACTGCTCCTGGAGCCCGGAAGAGCTGGAGACCCATCTGCCAGGCCAGATGAAGAAGTTCATCGCTGATCACAACATCAACCTCTATACCATCGACGGCGTGAAGATCGGTATCGAGACCGGCATGGGACCAACCCGTATCAACACCATCCTTCAGTCCGCATTCTTTAAGCTGACCGGCATTATCCCTGAGGAGAAAGCCATTGAGCTCATGAAGGATGCCGCTCAGAAGACCTATGGCCGCAAGGGCGAGGACGTAGTTAAGAAGAACTGGGCAGCTATCGACGCAGGCGCACAGGGCGTTGTGAAGGTAGATGTTCCTGCAAGCTGGAAAGACTGCGCAGACGAAGGGCTTGACTACAAGGTAGTCACCGATGGAAGAAAAGACGTGGTTGATTTCGTTAACAATGTACAGACCAAGGTAAGCGCCCAGGAAGGCAACACCCTGCCTGTATCCGCATTCAAGGATTATGTGGACGGTTCCACGCCATCCGGTTCCGCTGCTTACGAGAAGAGAGGCATCGCGGTTAATGTTCCCGTATGGAATCCTGACAACTGTATCCAGTGTAACTTCTGTTCCTATGTATGTCCTCATGCGGTTATCCGTCCTGTTGCCATGACAGAGGAAGAGGCAGCCAAGGCTCCTGAAGGAACAAGGACTCTGGCTATGACAGGTATGCCTCAGTACAAGTTCACCGTATCCATCTCTGCACTTGACTGTACAGGATGCGGTTCCTGCGCTAACGTATGTCCGGGCAAGAAGGGCGAGAAGGCTCTTACTATGGACAAGCTGGCTAACCATCTGGATGAGCAGCCTGTCTTCGACTTCGGATGCACCGTACCGGTGAAGACGGATGTGGTTGAGAAGTTCAAAGAGACTACGGTTAAGGGCAGCCAGTTCAAGCAGCCCCTCCTTGAGTTCTCCGGTGCATGCGCAGGCTGCGGCGAGACTCCTTATGCAAAACTCATCACCCAGCTGTTCGGCGACAGAATGTATATCGCCAACGCTACAGGATGTTCCTCTATCTGGGGCAACTCCTCACCGTCCACTCCTTACACCGTCAATGCCAAGGGCCAGGGTCCTGCATGGGATAACTCCTTGTTCGAGGACAACGCGGAGTTCGGTTTCGGTATGCTTCTGGCTCAGAACGCCATCCGTGACGAACTGAAGGAGAAGGTGGAGAAGGTAGCTGCCGATGAAAGAGCAAGTGAAGAAGTGAAGGCTGCCTGCAAAGAGTGGCTGGATACCTTCGGCATCGGCGCTGTCAACGGCACGGCTACTAACAAGCTGGTTGCAGCTCTGGAAGGCATTGACTGCCCGACCTGCAAGTATATTGTAGACAACAAGAACTATCTGGCTAAGAAGTCCCAGTGGATCTTCGGCGGCGACGGATGGGCTTATGATATCGGTTTCGGCGGCGTTGACCATGTACTGGCAAGCGGCAAGGATATCAATATCATGGTATTTGATACCGAGGTTTACTCCAACACCGGCGGACAGTCCTCCAAGGCTACCAAGACCGGCGCTGTTGCTCAGTTCGCAGCAGGCGGCAAGGAGACCAAGAAGAAAGATCTGGCAAGCATCGCCATGTCCTATGGTTATGTATATGTGGCTCAGATCTCCATGGGTGCAGATATGGCTCAGACGGTTAAGGCTATCGCCGAGGCAGAGGCTTATCCGGGTCCGTCCTTAATCCTGGCTTACGCTCCATGTATCAACCACGGCATCAAGAAGGGTATGAGCAAGGCTCAGACCGAGGAGAAGCTGGCTGTTGAGACTGGTTACTGGAATAACTTCCGCTACAACCCGGCTGCAGAGAACAAGTTCACTCTGGACAGCAAGGCTCCGAAGATGGAAGGATATCAGGAATTCTTAAAGGGCGAGGTTCGTTACGCATCCCTGGCTATGAAGAATCCTGAGAGAGCAGCAAAACTCTTCGCTAAGAATGAGGCTGAGGCTAAGGAGAGATATGAGTATTTGTCCAAGCTGGTTGCTCTGTACGGTAATGAATAGTAACAATTAACCGGCATAACGCCGTGTCATTCCTGAAAAGGGATTGACACGGCGTTTTTTCTGTGCTATAACTGTATTAATTAAATTAATACAGTAGAAACACTGTTGTATGGAAAGGAGGTCTCAGGTTTGATTATACTGGATTACAGGGACAGAAGACCTATCTATGAGCAGATTATGGAGCGGTTTCAGGAATTGATGATGTCCGGAGGCTTGAAGCAGGATGAGAAGCTTCCATCTGTGCGGAGCCTGGCCATGGAGTTGTCTATTAATCCCAACACGATTCAGAGAGCCTATGCGGAGCTGGAAAGACAGGGCTATATCTACTCAGTAAAAGGAAAGGGAAGCTTTGTGACGGATAACAGCGTCTTAAAGGACAGTAAAAAGCAGGTGGTTCTAAAGCGGCAGGAGGAGACGGCCCTTGAGGCTCTGCTCCTGAATGTGGAAAAGGAAAAGCTGAAGGACATCATTGATAAGATTTATGACAGGGGAGGGAAGAGTGATGATTGAGACGAAGAACCTGACGAAGCGGTTCGGGGATATTGTGGCTGTGGATCACATTGATGCGGTCATAAAGGACGGAAGCGTCTTTGGACTCATCGGAACCAACGGAGCAGGTAAGAGTACGTTTCTCAGGATGCTCAGTGGAGTCTTAAGACCTGACGAGGGGACCGTAACCATTGACGGAAAAGAAGTATTCGAGAATACCTTGATAAAGTCCAGATTTTTTTATATTTCCGACGACCAGTATTTTTTTAACAATGCCACGCCGAAAGAGATGATGGACTTTTACCGCACCGTGTATCCGGAATTTGACAATAATCGGTTTCACCATCTGATGAAAAGCTTTGAATTGGATGAAAGGCGGAAGATCAATACATTTTCCAAAGGCATGAAGAAGCAGGTGTCTGTCATCTGCGGCGTCTGTGCCGGGACGGATTATCTCTTCTGTGACGAGACTTTTGACGGACTGGACCCCGTTATGCGTCAGACCGTTAAGAGTATTTTTGTGGGAGATATGGAGGAACGGAACTTAACGCCGATTATTGCATCCCATAACTTGAGGGAACTGGAGGATATCTGTGATCATGTAGGCCTTCTGCACAAGGGAGGAATCCTTTTGTCCAGAGACCTTGAAGATATGAAGCTGAATATTCATAAGATACAGTGCGTTCTTCTGCCGGGGACAGAGCCGGAAGATATAAAAGATCTGGATATTATGAAGATTGAACGCCGGGGAAGTTTGTGTACCCTGACAGTGCGGGGGACCAGGGAAGAGATCGAGGCGGGAATCGCTGCCTATGAACCTGTATTTGCGGAGATCATCCCTCTGACCCTGGAAGAAATATTCATTAGTGAAACGGAGGTGGCGGGTTATGACATCAAGAAGCTTGTGCTTTAAATTAATGAGGGAAGATTTAAAACGCCGGGTATGGACCATAGCTCTGACCATATTAAGCTTTCTGTTTACTCTTTTGGTTCCCGCGGCCTTAAAGAGCGGTTCCTATCTGGACGAAATGGCCCATGGGAACCTGGAGGCGTATCAGAAGATAAGACTTATGGAGCGAATGACAGAAGTTGTGGGTATGAACGGAGTGGTGGTCACCATGCTTTTGGTGCTGTCCGTGGTATGGGCCCTGTCAGGGTTTCGCTACCTCCACAACAGCAGGCAGGTGGACTTCTACCACAGCATTCCTGTTAAGCGTCACCAGCTTTTCCTGGCACAGTATTTTAACGGACTCCTGGTTCCCGCGGTTTTCTATCTCATAGCCCAGGGAGCTTCCGTGGCTCTGATTTTGAGAACCGGTATCGGAGCGGAGATCCTGGGCAGTACTCCGTGGCGCATGTTTCTTGTGAATATGGTATACTATGGATTGATGTACACTACTACGGTGATTGCTATGATGATGACAGGCAATCTTGTGGTGGCGCTTCTCGGAACTTCGGTATTCTGCGGTTACGGGCCGGCGGTGATTATGCTGATCATAGGGTATCAGGAAGAGTGGTTTCACACGATTTACAGGACAGAGGAACAGGGAAGGGCATTTCTGAGAGCCATCAACTATTCTTCGCCCTTTGCCAATTATATGCTGGCTCTGGGAGATTTTAGTTCCAATACTCTGGGAGCTAGGCAGATTCTGGGAGCGGTGGCAGCGACCACAGCTTTAGGAGTTCTGGCTTACGGACTTTACCAGCTCCGCCCCTCTGAGGCAGCGGGAAGGGCCATGGCTTTTAAAAGGACCCGGACTCCAATTAAACTGCTCATTGCCCTTCCGGTGGCAGTGGTGTTCAGTATCTTTTTTTACGAACTTCGCAGCACCCTTGCATGGGGAATCTTCGGTGCTGTCTGCGGTTCCGTGCTGACCTGCTGTCTCATGGAGATTATTTATCATTTTGATTTCCGAAAACTATTCGCCAACTGGATACACATGGCCGGCTGCTGTCTGGCATCTGTCCTCCTTCTTTTGGCAGGGATGTATGACTGGTACGGATATGACTCTTATATTCCGAAAGCCACAGATGTAAAGTCGGCAGCAGTCGTTATAGGATATACAGATAGTTGGATCACCTATGGAAAGCCTGAAACTTATATAGATTCCCAGGGCATGGAGAACTACAAATGGGGGTATGAAGGTGTTTGGGATTACCAGTTTAAGCATATGGAACTTACGGATCTGTATCCCGTCATGGAGCTGGCAAAAAAAGGCGTGGAGGAAGATCAGGCAAGGCGGGCGGAGAAAGATTTCAGATGGGGATATGGAAGAGAGCGGTATATTATTGGGTTTAGGCTTAATAATGGGAAAACCATATATCGTCAGTACTATCTTCCTTTAGATGAAGGAACGTTGGAAGCAAGGGCCATGATTCATGACTCCAGGGAGTATAAAAAAGGCGTTTATCCGCTGCTGGAGCAGATGCCTGCGGATACCGCTTCCGTATATTTCCAGCAGTACAACCAGCAGTATGCCCTTGACTTGGACCAGGATGAGAAAACACATCTTTTGGCTGTTTATCAGAAGGAACTGGAAGAACTGACCATGGCCCGGAGAGAGGAAGAACTGCCTGTGGGAAGCATTCAGTTCAGGACTGCGGAGCATGACCATGCGATCACCCAAAATCAGAACAATAGTAATTCCACGGCGGATATAGAAGGCCGGTGTTATTATCCTGTATACCCGTCCTTTACAAGAACTCTGGAGATCATAGAGAAGGCCGGAGTGTCCATAAAACCCTTGAACAGTGATGATATTGTAAGTATTGATGTCCAGTATTACTGGGTCGGCGATGATGTAGAAAAGTCGCGGGAGGATAAAGAGGGAGAGTTGATCAGCTATCGCAGTGCCGAAGAGATAGAAGCCCTGCTTCCTGCTCTGGTCTACCGGGATTACCTGAATTTCAATGAGTATTATGAAATAGCTCCTGCAGGCAATGTGGATGTTATGGTGAGCTTTGCAGTGCCCAGAGTGAATTCCTATGGAAGCCGCAGCAGTTTTAATTTCCAGATCGACTTAAACAGGCTTTCTGATGAGGACATTGAGAGATTCGAATTTTACGGAGAAAAAAGTTATGATTGACATTCCCGGACAGACAGGATAAGATTATCCTAAAGGAGGGATTGTCCATGGCATTTTTTGATGATTTAAGCAAGACCCTTAGCGATAAGGGAAAAGAAGCCGCACACAAGGCTAAGGAGGCAGCGGGAGTACTGCAGATGAAGACTCAGATTGCCTCAGAGAAGAGCAAGCTGAAAGAACTGTACGGAGCAGTGGGTGTTCTCTATTACAAAAAGCATCGGGATGACGAAGACAACGAATTTGCAGATCTGTTCAAGGAGATCGGCAATGTTCTCACCAATGTGGCGGTTATGGAAGAGAAAGTCCAGGAGATGGAAGGAAGCTTAGTCTGCCCTAATTGCAAGAAAGTGATGAAGAAAGGCTCCGCTTTCTGCAGCAAGTGCGGCACATCTCTTAAGACAGAAGAAGAGCTGCAAAAAGACCAGGACATTACAGAAGACATGAACCCGACAGAAGAAGACATGGAAGAGATTCCCGCCGCGGAGGACGGAATCTTTGCAGAAGACGAGACAGAGAATTCGTAACGGAATCGTTGCGGGCCTAAAACCGGAAACCGGAACTTATCCATAGAAGGAAGTTCCGGTTTTTGTGTCATAGGGGACTCACGCTTTTTTACTCCCCAAGTTTATAAGTGACAACTCCGAAGACAAGTGCCAGAATCACGCTTAACAGAATGGTCCCTGCTCCCAGAATAGAGAGCTGTCCCAAGGCTCCTGTATTATAAAAGATGGCAAAGGGTGATGCCGCAATCAGTCCAAGGATGGCACAGTAAGTCTGGATTCCGAACTTTTGAAAGAGAAAGGTGATCAGCTTGGCAATGAGGAAGATGCCGAGAAGAACACCGATACCGAAAGGCATAAGGAGCGCGAAACCGTGAATCAGTCCGCCTATGTCAAATGCTTTCAGAGAATCTAAAAAGGACTTAATGGTGTTGATGATGCCGTAATAGTATCCGAGAATCATCATAACCAGGGAACCGCTGACTCCGGGAACCACCATGGTAGCGGAGGCGATAACGCCTACAAGGAACAGGGAGGCAATGGTTCCGGGAGTGATGGAAAAGGTCTTAAGAACCTCATCATCCGCATTCATCATGGGGAGCAGGATGGCCACGGCAAAAAGGATGAGAAATGCCAGTACCGCACTGACGCCGATCTTTGAGGAATTCTTCTCAAGCTCTTTTTTCAGGGAAGAAATGAGAACCGGAACCCCGCCGAGAATCAGTCCCACAAAGGCCATGCAGGTCACGAAGGTGTGGCGGCTTAACAGATATTCGATTATATAGGTAAAACATACGATACCCATTCCGCATCCGAGAATAATGGGAAACAGGGTGCGGGCGCTTTTTTTCCAGTCCTTTAAAAGAGCTGATATGGAAGAGATCAGCTTGTCATAGATCCCTAAGGAGACTGCCATGGTTCCGCCGCTGACTCCGGGAATAATGTTGGCGATGCCTATGAGCATGCCTTTTATAATATCTAAGATAAATGTCATAATCAAACCTCTTTTCTGCGTATGGACACGCTCTTTATTATAAAGTCCTCCTTCTGTATTTGTCAACCGAAATCAGGATTACAAACATGTTAAACTTGGGCAAGTTTGATGACATAACTGGCGGAGCAAACCGTCACTGTGTCACCCGGATTTTGTCGAAACAGCGTTTAAAATGATACCAGGGTCAAAAGGTTATGTATGACATGCCTGTATGGGGGCGCATGACTTTGGGAGCCGCAAACATGGAACCACACAGAAAGGACAGGTGAAAAGAATGTGGTCAATAGCTATTTGTGACGACAACAGAAGGGTATGCTACAAGATGGAAGAGCTATTGGAGGCTTACTGTGAGGAAATGGAAATCGCCCTGGAGACAGAGATATTTCCTGATGGATTCCGTTTGTATGAGGAAATGACAAGAGGAAGTCATTACGATCTGATTTTCCTGGATGTGATTATGTTCGGGATGAATGGAATTGAGGTGGGAAGGCAGATCCGCCGAACATTTGATGGGGTGCAGCTGGTCTATATGACTTGTATTACAGGTCATGCGGATCTTATGATTCCCAATCAGCCCATTGGATTTGTGAGAAAGCCCATACAAAAAGAGGAGGTATACAGAGCCATGGATGATGCCAGAAAGATAGGAAAGCAGAACAGGACATGGTTTTTGTACAAAAAGCACAGGATGACATATCAGGTGTCCTACAGAGAAATTTTGTATTTTCAGAGTCTGGGAAGAAAGGTGGAGATACACACGTCAGACGGTGTAAGCGAGTTTTACGGGAAACTCTCAAGTCTTATGGAAGAGGGACTTCCCAAGCAGTTTGTTCAAATTCATCAGTCTTATATCATTAACCGGGACTATATCAGCTGTTTTGGAAACGGAAGAGTCTATCTTCGGGGACATAAGGGATATTTTAACGTGAGTCAGCCTTACCGCCAGGCGGCGACGCAGCAGATTGGGAGTTCTCCCATGTCGGATTTTGTCAAATAACAGGGAAACTGTGACAATGAATCAGGAAGGAAAGGAGAGTGTGATAAAATAAATCCGTGCACAAAGAGCGGTGTTTTCAGGCCTTTTAAAGTCCTCATTGTTGAAAGGCTTTTGTCTTTTTGTGCCGAAAGCCCGGAATCGGGGGTTTTCCGGGCTTTCTCTCCCCATCCCTTGTTCCCGGAATAGGGATTGATTTTCCCTCTGTGTTTGTGTACAATGAAGGAATCAGACTGAACAACAAGGAGGATACCATATGAGCCGGACACAGTCGCTGGACACAATCTGTATACAGGGAGGATGGCAGCCAGGGAACGGAGAACCCAGAGTTCTGCCTATTTACCAGAGCACTACTTTTAAATATGAGACGAGTGAACAGATGGGGAGGCTTTTTGACCTGGAGGAAAACGGATATTTCTATACCAGGCTGGCCAACCCCACTAATGATGCGGTGGCGGATAAGATCTGCAGGCTGGAAGGCGGTACGGCGGCTATGCTGACTTCTTCAGGGCAGGCGGCCAACATGTATGCCGTGCTGAATATCTGCTCCGCCGGAGATCATGTTGTGAGCGCAGCAACCATCTATGGAGGAACTTCCAATCTGTTTACGGTGACTTTAAAGAGGTTCGGGATCGAGTGCACGCTGGTGGATCCAGATGCACCGGAGGAAGAACTTTCAAAGGCTTTCCGGTCCAATACGAAGGCCGTGTTTGGCGAGACCATTGCCAATCCGGCTCTGGTGGTGCTGGATCTGGAGAAGTTTGCCCGCCTGGCCCACAGCCACGGCGTGCCTTTTATCGTGGATAATACCTTTGCCACCCCCATTAACTGCCGTCCCATTGAATGGGGCGCCGATATTGTGACCCATTCCACCACCAAGTACATGGACGGCCATGCCATGACCGTAGGCGGCTGTATCGTAGACAGCGGAAACTTTGACTGGCAGGCCTATGCTGACAAATATCCGGGCCTTACCACGCCGGATGAGTCCTATCACGGCATTGTCTACACAGAGCGTTTTGGAAAAGGCGCCTATATTACAAAGGCTACGGCCCAGCTTATGAGAGATATGGGGTCGATTCAGTCGCCCCAGAATGCGTTTCTCTTAAACGTCGGTCTGGAGACCCTCCATCTGAGGATGCCCCGCCACTGTGAGAATGCTCTTAAAGTGGCTGAGTACTTAAAGTCCAGGGAGGATGTGGCCTGGGTAAAGTATCCGGGACTGGAAGGGGACAAATATTATGAATTGGCAAAGAAATATATGCCTCATGGGACCTGCGGCGTCATCTCCTTCGGCCTGAAGGGAGGGAGAGGGGCTGCAGCGGTATTTATGGACAAGCTGAAACTGGGAGCTATCGTGACCCATGTGGCGGATGCCAGAACATCTGTGCTCCATCCGGCCAGCCATACCCACCGTCAGTTAAGCGACGAGCAGCTGGCGGAGGCGGGAGTGGACCCGGCTATGATTCGGTTCAGTGTGGGAATCGAGAGTGCAGAGGATATTATTGCGGATATTGAGGAGGCTCTCAGGCCATAGAGCATATGCTACAGTTCACGGGGCGGGGAAAAACGGATAAAAACAGGCGTCAAGCTTGCTTGTAAGACTGATTTTATCCGTTTTTCCACATCGGGTGAACGCCCGACGCTTCTTGTCCGTTGAAAACGGACAAGAAGATACCCGTCTGAACTGTTACGGGCATATAGGCCAGGATACATAAAAGTCTTGCATTTCTCTCCGAACAGCCGTATAATACCACTTGAAAGAACATAATCATTCTTCGGGGCGGAGTGAAATTCTCCACCGGCGGTATAGTCCGCGAGCCATGATATGGCTGATTTGGTGTGATTCCAAAACCGACAGTATAGTCTGGATGAGAGAAGAGATCATGTGTTTCACCGTGTGAAACAGATTAGAATGACATGCTGCCCTGGATATCTTTGGATATTCGGGGCTTTTCTCTTGTTGATCCCCAAGAGAGAACAAGGAGGATAAAATGAACACGAAAAAACTGCTGACTTCAAAAAATGTAGTACTTATGGGAATGTTCGGGGCCATCGGGGCTGTGCTTATGCTGTTTGAGTTTCCCCTGCCCTTCATAGCTCCGTCTTTCTACGGCCTGGATTTAAGCGAGATCCCGGTTCTGGTGGGAACCTTTGCCATGGGCCCTTTGGCGGGAGTTATTATTGAAGGTGTGAAAATTTTGGTAAAACTGGTGTTAAAACCTACTACCACAGGCTTTGTGGGAGAGTTTGCCAACATCTGTATCGGCTGTGCCCTTATATTGCCGGCAGGACTGATCTATAAGTTCAGAAAAACCAAACAGGGGGCTATCATGGGTATGGCAGTGGGAACTGTCTGTATGGCAACCGTAGGCGCCGTCTTAAATGCAGTGGTAATGCTCCCCTTTTATTCCAATTTTATGCCTTTGGAATCCATCCTGGCAGCCGGCGCCGCTATCAATCCGGCTATCGGAAGCGTGTGGACCTTTGTGCTTTTGGCGGTAGCTCCCTTCAACCTGATCAAAGGGGCCCTGGTGTCATTGATTACGGCCCTGATATATAAAAGAATCAGCATTATCATACACAGATAAGCCATGAAAAAGCCTTCTGCTTGTCATTGCCCCCGATTTGAGTTAAAATAGGGGGCAATAACAGAACAGGAGGCTTTTTTACATATGAAAGAATATCAAAGGAAACTAAAGGGGCTGCTGCGCATCATATTCGGCCGTACCGCTTATGTGGTGCTGTTTTTGCTGATTCAGATCGGCTTCTTGTTCGGCGTGATGCGGTGGCTGAGGAATTACTCTCTGTACATCTATGGGGCTCTGATTCTTTTAGGAGGAGTCACTTGCATCTATATTATCAACAAGAGGGAGAATCCCAGCTTTAAGCTGGCATGGATTATTCCCATTCTGGTGTTTCCCGTGTTCGGAACCTTGTTTTATATCTTGATGGAGGCGGATCTTGGAAGCCGTATGTACGCTAACAGGGCTAATCAGCTGATTCATGACACGAGAAAATATTTAGAGCAGGACGAGGAGGTTTTTAAAAGGCTTTCCCATAAGGACAGGCAGGTGGCCAATCTTTCCGGATATGTGTGGAAACGGGGAGGATTTCCGGTGTATGAAAATACCGGCGTCACCTATTTTTCCAACGGACAGGAGAAGTTTGAACGGCTGAAAGAGGAGCTAAAAAAGGCCCGCCGTTTTATTTTTTTAGAGTATTTTATCGTGGAGCGGGGGATCATGTGGGATTCCATTCTGGAGATTCTGGAGGAGAAAGTAAAAGAGGGAGTGGAAGTCCGGTTTATGTATGACGGCATGTGTTCCCTTATGCTGCTTCCCTACCGATACCCCAGGACCATAGAGAAGAAAGGGATACACTGTCAGACATTTGCACCGATTAAGCCCCTTTTGTCTTCCTATCAGAACAACCGGGACCACAGAAAGATCGTGGTCATCGACGGCCATACGGCATTTACAGGCGGCATCAATCTGGCCGACGAATACATCAATGAGAGGGAGAGGTTCGGATACTGGAAAGACACAGCGGTTATGCTGAAAGGCGACGGGGTGAAGAGTTTTACGGTTATGTTTCTTCAAAACTGGAATATATGGCGAAAGACTCCCTGCCCTTATGAGAAATATCTGGTTCCGGAAGAAAAAGAGGAAGGAGGGAAAATTCAGAGCGAGGGATTTGTCATGCCTTACGGGGACACTCCTTTGGACCATGAGCCTGTGGGCAAATATGTATATATGGATATTCTTTATGAGGCCCGCAGCTACGTCCACATTACCACGCCTTATCTGATTCTGGACGATGAGACATTTAACGCTCTGATTTTTGCAGCGAAAAGAGGGGTGGAAGTCATCCTTATTATGCCCCACATTCCGGATAAAAAATATGCCTTCTTCCTGGCCCATACCTATTACGAGGAACTTTTGGATGCAGGGGTGAAGATCTATGAGTTTACCCCCGGATTTATTCATGCGAAAATGTTTGTCAGCGACGATGAGAAGGCGGTGGTAGGCACGATCAATCTGGATTTCAGAAGCCTGTACCACCATTTTGAATGCGCTTCTTATTTTTACAGAAATCCTGTGGTGGCGGATGTGGAAAAGGACTTTAAGGAGACCTTGAAGCAGTGTGAGGAGATTACCAAGGATGTCTGCCGGGCTTACCCCTTCTACCAAAAGCTGGCGGGCAAGGCCCTGCGCCTCATTGCCCCCCTCATGTAAAGAACTGGAAGAAAACACAGAATTTACACAAAATGAACACATTTCCCTGGTAGAGTAAGTAAAAAAGCACATTACCGGGAGGAATGGATATGAACCGATATGGACTGACAGCCTGTTTGACAGCGGCTGCCGTGTTGTCTGTGGGAGTACCCTTTAGGGCGGAGGCTGCCAGCAATTATGAGATGAGGAGGAAGGTGATCCGGTTAAGCGGGATCATGAGTCTCTCGGACGAGACGGCCATGGTCACCAGGGGAGAGTATGCCCAGATGTTATTGAATGCCAGCACTTACAAGTCCGTGGCCCTTCAGACCAGTTCAACGGCTGTGTTTTCCGACGTGCCTTCTGACAGTACATACGCTTCTGCAGTGCGCATCGCGGCGGAGAAGGGGTGGATGAAGGGATATCTTGGCGGGGTATTCAGACCGGATGAGCAGATTACCCTCCAGGAGGCGGTCAGGGGAATACTGGCCCTTCTTGAGTATACGGATGAAGATTTTTCGGGGAACCAGATAGGAGGAAGGTGGGCAAAATTCAACTATCTGGAATTGAATGAGAATATAGCCAAGGAACCTTTGGAGGTTCTCACGAGAATGGACTGCGTAAACCTATTTTATAATCTGCTCTCCGCCGAGACGGCATCCGGGAAGGCTTACTGTACTCTTTTGGGATACGAGCTTTCAGGAAACGGCGATGTGAACCCTCTGACCATTGCAGATTATGAGCTTAAGGGCCCTAAGGTGGTGAAAAAAAGCTACAGCTTAAGCGACTATGTGCCCTTTGACCTCAATCAGGCAACGTTTTACCTGGACGGACAGATCTCTACCATCGAACGGGTAAAACAGGAAAAAAACAACGGTTTCGTGGTGATTTATTACAATACCAACACGAAGACCATCTGGGCATACAGCTCCGGACGGTCCGGGGAAGAGATCGGGTCTAATATGACAGCCGTTTTGGGGGAAATCAGCGGAATCTTCTACAATTCCAGCGATGTTCTGACTCCCACCACAGTCATACTCGATGATGATGAGAACACCCAGTTTCGTCTGGAGGATGCAGATGTGCAGTTTGCATTTTCCATCTACGGGGAATTCCAGGTGGGAGACCATGTAATCCTTATCTGTGAAAAGTCAGGAACCACTGCAAACGGCGATGAATCCTACACGGTAATTGACTATATTGAGTATTGATGAGGGCGGGAACATGGCAGATTGGCTGGGCGGATTGAGGAAAAAGGAACGTACCCATGGGACAGAGGTACAGGCAAAGGAAGAAAGACGAAACAAAAAGGGGCAGAGCCGCAGACGCACAAAAAAGAAGATATGGAAATGGGCGGCTGCCCTTGTCATCATAGGAGGAGCGGCGGCAGGGATATGGCAGACGGCCCATAATGGCAAAGAGGCGGGCGCGCAGGCTTCGGTTCAGAGAACAGCCTCAGTGAGCCGCATGAATATTACCTCATCTTTGTCGTCATCAGGAAGCTTATCTCCTAAAAATACCTATACGATCACATCTCTTGTGTCCGGGGAAGTGGTGTCGGCGGATTTTGAGGAAGGAGACCAGGTCAAAGAAGGGCAGGTTCTCTATGTAATCGACGCATCCTCCATGGAGACGGAGTTAAACTCCGCTCAAAATTCTGTGGAGCGCGCTCAGGTCACTTATGATCTGGCATTGGAGGAATATAACCAGGCTCTGGCGGATTACAGCGGCAATACATACAAGTCTACGGAGACGGGATTTGTCAAGACCCTTTATGTCAAAGCGGGGGATAAGATAAGCAGCGGCACGAAACTGGCGGATATCTATAATAACCAGGTTATGAAGATGAAGGTGCCTTTTCTCAGTACAGACGCCGCTTCCATCGGGGCGGGCAATGAGGCGGTTATTACCATGTCCGACACGGGGGAGCAGCTTGTGGGAACTGTGACGGCAGTGAGCAATATGGAAGGGACCATGACCGGAGGACGTCTTGTGCGGTATGTAACGGTTCAGGTGAACAACCCGGGCGGACTTACGGAGGAGTCCTCGGCCACGGTTCAGGTCGGCCAATTTTTGTGTGCCCAGGAGAGTACCTTTGAAGCCAGTCTGGATACGGTGATGAGCGCGGATATTCAGGGGACAGTGGAGATCGCATCTGTCCTTGTCAATGAAGGGGACTATGTGAGCCGGGGCAGCGCATTTTTCAGAATGACGGACAAGACGGGAGAAAATCTTTTGCGGAATTATAAAAATACTATGGATCAGGCTCAGGAGGCCCTGGAATCCGCTCAGAGCCGTTTGGACTCCACCCAGGATTCCTATGAGAATTATACCATTACCGCGCCCATTTCCGGCACCGTGATCTCAAAGAATACGAAGGCGGGGGACAAGATCAGCGCAGGCGGCAATAATGCCGTTACATTGGCGACGATTTATGATCTGTCGGAGTTGACATTTGAAATGTCCGTGGATGAACTGGATGTGCAGAGTGTGGCTGTGGGGCAGACGGTGGAGGTCAGCGCCGATGCCTTTGAAGGCCAGACCTTTTCGGGAAAAGTGACCAATGTAAGCCTTGCCAGTTCCTATTCCAACGGCGTCACCAACTATCCGGTGACCGTCACATTAGATGATGCGGGGGAACTTCTGCCGGGCATGAATGTGGACGGCAATATTATTCTGGCTCAGGCGGAGGAGGTCCTGGCAGTGCCTGTGGATTCTCTTATGAGGGGGAACCGGGTATATGTAAAAGATGAGACCGCAGAGGAAGGCGAAGGGGCGGTTCCGGAGGGTTTTCGTGCCGTGGAGGTGGAGACAGGCCTGATGAATGATGATTTTGTGGAGATCGTAAGCGGACTTTCAGAAGGCGATGAGGTCTATGTGTCTGAGTCTTCTGTCTCCGGCGGGTTCCAGATGATGCCCGGCGGAATGGGCGGCGGTCCCGGCGGCGGAATGGGCGGCAGGGCTCCCGGCTCAGGCGGAGGCGGAAACCGGGGCAGCGGCGGTCCCGGCGGCGGACGGCCTTAACTCAGGGAGGTCTTTGTTATGGAAGAGCCATTAATCGAGTTGAGAGATATCTATAAGGTATACCAGATGGGAGACGAGGAGGTAAGAGCCAGCGACGGTGTGAGTTTGACTATCCGCCGGGGGGAGTTTGTGGCTGTTGTAGGCAAGTCGGGAAGCGGAAAATCTACGCTGATGAATATAATCGGAGCCTTGGATGTGCCTACGGAGGGGGAGTATCTGCTGGGCGGGGAGGATACCAGCCAGATGAGCGACGATCAGCTGGCTGACATCCGAAACCGCATGATCGGCTTTGTCTTTCAGCAGTATAATCTTCTTCCCAAGTTAAATCTTCTGGAAAATGTGGAGCTGCCTCTTCTCTACGCCGGCATTCCCGCGAAAGAGCGCAGAGAGAGGGCCATGGAATCTCTGGAGAAAGTGGGGCTTAAGGAGAAGTGGAAAAACCTTCCCAGTCAGCTGTCGGGAGGGCAGCAGCAGAGGGTGTCAATCGCCAGGGCTCTGGCGGGAAGCCCGTCTCTGATTCTGGCCGACGAGCCTACGGGGGCCCTGGATTCCAGAACCAGCCGGGAGGTGCTGGATTTTTTGAAGCAGCTCAATCAAGAAGGCAATACCATTATCATCATTACCCATGACAGCTCCATCGCCTTAGAGGCAAAGAGGGTGGTGCGGATTCATGACGGGAAGATTAATTTCGACGGAGATGTGAACGAATATGCTGCAATCCTTTAAACTGGCTTTAAGAAGCATAAGAAGCAACAAGATGAGGTCTTTCCTCACCATGCTTGGAATCATTATCGGCGTTGCGTCTGTTATCATTCTGGTAAGTCTGGTCAACGCTTATATGTCCTATATGACGGAGAGCTTTGCCAGCCTTGGCACTAACCAGATCAATGTGAATGTGATCAATCTGTCTTCCCGCTTTGTGTCTGCAGACCAGATGTACGAGTTTTATGAAGAACAGGAGGCCTTGTTTGACAATATGACTCCCATGGTGAATGTGGACACCGCGGTAAAACATGGCAGTGATTCCATGTCCTCCACCAGTGTCACAGGGGTCAGCGAAGGATATCTGGACATTAAGGATTACGGACTGGTGCAGGGGCGCAATATCCAGTATTCCGATATTGTATCCCGGCAGAAAGTGTGTGTGGTGGGGTACTATGTGGCCAGCGAACTGTACGGAAGCCCTGAGAAAGCCATTGACGAGACTGTGAAGATCGGCGGTTATGCCTTTCGGATCGTAGGGGTGACAGAGCGGCAGGACAAGGAGAGCATGAAGGACGGCGGAACCGATGATTTTGTATGGCTGCCCTACAGCTGTGCCGTGAAGATGTCGAGAAATGCCAATATAAGCAATTACATTTTTACGATACGGCAGCTTGACCGTGCTGATGAGGCCAGGGAACAAATAGAAGAATTCCTTTACGGGATTTTCAAAAATGAGGATTTGTACAATGTAGTCGCCATGAGTGAGATGCTGGACTCCTTAAATTCCATGATCGCCATGGTATCGGCGGGCCTTGGCGGAATCGCCGGAATCTCCCTTCTGGTAGCCGGTGTGGGAGTCATGAATATTATGCTGGTATCCGTGACAGAGCGCACCAGGGAGATCGGTATCCGCAAGGCATTGGGAGCGAGGAAGGGAGTGATCCTTGAGCAGTTTGTCATCGAGGCGGCGGTGCAGAGCGCCATGGGAGGAATCATAGGAATCCTTCTGGGAAGCGCTGCCACCAGGTTAGCGGGAGCAGCGGCGGGTCTTGATGCCACGCCTACGCCTTCCGCGGTGCTGATCTCATTTTCCGTGTCTGTGGCTATCGGGCTGTTTTTCGGGTATGCGCCTGCCAGACGGGCGGCAGGGCTGAATCCCATTGATGCCCTGAGGAGCGAGTGAGACTTTGTTTGGCGGATGGTGTGTTGACTATCTTTTGGTTTCATGATAAGATAGGGCGGAAACCCAAATTTGTAAATTCCGGAGAGAGGACGCATAAGCTAAAAGAAAACGGAGGCTGCCTATGAGAGCGGCGGATATGCACTGCGATACCATTTATGAGATATATGAGGGATACAAGAGGGGAGAGAGTGTTTCGCTGAGAAACAACTCTCTTCATTTGGACCTTGAGAAGATGAAAAAGGGGGATTACGGCATTCAGAATTTTGCCGTCTATGTAAATCTTAAGAAGACAGAGAATCCCTTTTTGGAGGCCATGGAGATGATTGATATCTTCTATCAGGAGATGAAAGCCAATGAGGATCTGATCCATGTGGTGAAATCTTATGAGGACATTGAAAAAAACTGGAGGGAAGAGAAAATGTCCGCCATGCTCACCCTGGAAGAGGGGGGAGTATGTCTGGGCAATACCAGGCTTTTAAGGGATTTCTACAGGCTGGGGGTGAGGATGATGACCCTGACCTGGAATTATCCCAACGAACTGGCCTGTCCCAACCGGATTGTGACAGAAGGGCCGGACAAGGGATGTTATCCTGATACAGAACACGGCCTGACCCAGAAAGGCATGGAGTTTTTGGAGGAGATGGAAGACCTTGGGATGATCATTGATATTTCCCATCTGAATGACGCTGGGATTTGGGATGTGTTTGCCCACACGAGGAAGCCTTTTGTAGCCAGTCATTCCAATGCCAGAGCCCTGGCCTCCCATCCCAGGAATCTGACGGACGAGATGATACGGGCCCTTGGGGAGAGAGGCGGCGTGGCTGGAATCAACTATTGCCCCGCCTTTCTTCATGACTGGGCGGATGGGGAGACGAAGAAAAGCATGATTGCCCATATGACCGGGCATATGAAGCACATGAAGCAGGTGGGAGGAATCGGCTGTATCGGTCTGGGATCTGATTTTGACGGAATCGTGGGAGAACTTGAACTTGCCCATGGAGGAAAACTGCCTATGCTGGAGGCGGAGATGAAGCGCCAGGGATTTTTGCCCTCGGAGATCGAAGCCATATTTTATGGAAATGTTATGAGGGTTTACCGGGACGTGCTGTCATAGAGGGGGAGATAGGCTGTCTTGTGCAGCTCAGAGTATAGATTCGGCGCTTTATCGCGTTGAATTTATGTGAATTTAAAGTTACATAGGATTGACGTCAGGGGGATTTTGTAGTATGATAACACCTGAATGAAAAACAACTTGAAAAAGGGAGATAAGAATTATGAGAAAATCAGGTAAACTACTGTCCATGATGGTTGCAGGAGCCATGGTTTTGTCCATGGCAGGCTGCTCCGGTTCCAACAATGAAACTACGGCTGCTCCGGAGCAGACTACGGCACAAGCCGCTGCCGGTGATTCGGCGCAGACAAAGGAAGGGGCTGCGTCCGAGGGAAAGACTTACACCGTAGGCATTTGTCAGTTGGTACAGCATGATGCTTTGGACGCGGCTACCAAGGGATTTATGGATACCCTGAAGGAAGAACTGGGGGATGGAGTTGTCTTTGATGAGCAGAACGCCCAGGGCGATTCCAACACCTGTTCCACCATTATCAACAATTTTGTGTCCGGCGATGTGGATTTGATTCTGGCCAATGCAACCCCGGCTCTTCAGGCGGCACAGGCGGGAACCAACGAGATCCCGATTCTGGGAACTTCTGTCACCGAATACGGAGTGGCTTTGGGAATCGACAATTTTAACGGTACTGTAGGAGGCAACATCTCCGGTACCTCTGATCTGGCTCCCCTTGACGAACAGGCGGCCATGCTTCATGAGCTGTTTCCCGATGCGAAAAAGGTAGGACTTCTCTACTGCTCCGCTGAGGCTAACTCCCAGTATCAGGTGGATACGGTAAAGACAGCTCTGGAAGGTTTGGGCTACACCTGCGAATACTATTCTTTCTCTGACTCCAACGATTTGTCCACTGTGGCCACCAAGGCGGTTTCCGAAAGCGAAGTGATCTATATTCCCACGGACAACACGGCGGCTTCTGCAACGGAGATCATTGACAATATCTGCCGTCCTGCTAAAATTCCGGTAATTGCAGGCGAGGAAGGCATGTGTGCAGGCTGCGGCGTGGCCACATTGTCCATCAGCTACTATGATCTGGGTGTGGGGACGGGAAGAATGGCAGCAAAGATTCTGACCGGCGAGGCCGATATCTCTCAGATGCCCATTGAGTATGCGCCTCAGTTTACGAAGAAGTATAACAAAACGATCTGCGACGATCTGGGAATCGAGATTCCCGAAGGATATGTGGCAATCGAATAACCGGGATTCAGATAGGAGTGATCATAACGGCAGCGGAAGAGCCAAAACTTTTCCGCTGTTCTTGCGGTTTGATATGGGATACAGGTTGAGAAGACAGAAAGTCCGGATTTCAGAGAGCAATCGGTTGCCACGGACAGCTAGGAGATAGAACAATGAATATTATGAGTTTGGTAAATGCATTGCCGGGGGCGGCGGCTCAGGGATTGATCTGGGGGATCATGGCCATCGGTGTTTATATTACGTACCGCATTCTGGATATTGCGGATCTGACCGTAGACGGTTCTTTGTGCACCGGCGGCGCCGTTTGCATTATGATGATGCTGAAAGGAAATAATGTGTGGGTGTCCATGGCGGCTGCGTTCGGGGCGGGCATGGCTGCCGGCCTTGTTACAGGGCTTCTTCATACATTCATGGGAATTCCGGCCATCTTGTCGGGGATTCTCACACAGCTGGGGCTGTGGTCCGTTAATTTGAAAATAATGGGAAAGGCCAATCAGGCCATTAATGTGGATAAATATCAATTGCTTGTATCTTTAAGATTTATTAAGAATGTGCCTTTCTATAAAAATACAATTTTGGTGGTGGCGCTCATCACCGTGGTTCTTATCGTGATCTTATACTGGTTTTTCGGGACGGAGCTGGGGTGTTCCCTGCGCGCTACGGGGTGCAACGACAAGATGGCCAGGGCTCAGGGAATCAACACGGATTTCAGCCGCGTGCTGGCATTGATGATATCCAACGGCCTGGTGGCCTTATCCGGCGGACTTCTGGCCCAGTATCAGGGTTTTGCGGATATTAATATGGGCCGCGGCGCTATCGTCATCGGTCTGGCAGCCGTGATTATCGGTGAGGCGGTGTTCAGCAGGATCTTCCATAACTTTGGACTGAAGCTTCTGGCAGTGTCCTTTGGCTCCATTATTTACTATCTGGTTCTTCAGGTGGTGATCTGGAGAGGAATTGATACGGATCTGCTGAAACTTTTGCAGGCAGCCGTGGTGGCGGTGTTCCTGGCTATCCCTGTATGGCAGGAGCGGTATTTTTCAAAACCTGTGAAGAAGGGAGGGAATTCCTGATGCTGGAAGTGAAGAATATTTCAAAAACCTTTAATCCCGGTACCGTTAACGAGAAACAGGCCTTAAAGGGCTTAAGCCTGACCTTAAGAGACGGGGACTTTGTGACGGTAATCGGCGGCAACGGCGCCGGCAAATCCACTATGCTCAACGCTATCGCAGGAACCTGGAAGGTGGATGAGGGCCAGATCCTTATCGACGGGGTGGATGTGACCAAATACCCGGAACATAAAAGGGCCGTATTTTTAGGCCGGGTGTTTCAGGACCCTATGAACGGAACAGCGGCAACTATGGGAATAGAGGAGAATCTTGCCCTTGCATTGCGCCGGGGAGACAAGAGAACCTTAAGAATAGGAATCAACAAAGAAGAGAGAAAACTTTACCGGGATATGCTGGCGAAACTGGGACTGGGACTGGAGAACCGTCTTACCAGCAAAGTCGGGCTGCTTTCAGGAGGCCAGAGGCAGGCCCTGACCCTTCTTATGGCTACTCTTAAAAAACCCAAGCTTTTACTTCTGGATGAGCACACGGCGGCTCTTGATCCCAAGACGGCGGCTAAGGTTCTGGAGACCACGGAATCCATTGTGAATCAGGACCGTCTCACAACTCTTATGATTACTCACAACATGCGGGATGCCATTCATATCGGCAACCGCCTGATTATGATGAACAACGGGCGGATCATCTACGACGTGTCAGGGGAGGAGAAGGCAAAGCTCACAGTGGAGGACCTGATGCATAAATTTGCCGAGGCCAGCGGAGAGGAATTTGCCAATGACCGGATGATGCTGGCCAGATAGAAAACATGGAGAGAAAGCTTCAAAAGAGGATTTAGTGCAGGTTATGGGAGAAATTAAGAGAAATCTGGAAACGGAATTGATCGAGGAAGCCATTAAACAGATTCGGGAAAATGGTGTGGAAGGCTTTTCCTCCAGGGCCGTGGCAGAGGCGTGTCATGTGTCCTGTGCGGCGCCCTTTAAGTACTTTAAAGGGCGCAGGGAATTGTTTTTGGCCATGTCGAGATATCTTGATAAAGAGCTTTCCGAAACCATGGAGGAGATCGGGGAAAGATGGGGAGAGGACCATAAAAGCGCCCATCTGGAGATGAATGAGGCTTATATCCGTTATCTGTGCCAGAATCCTTTTCTCATCAATGAATCTTTTTGGAAAACCATTGATGAAAAACAGGCGGGAATCCGCAAGTGGAAAAGCTTCAAGACCATGGCCAGGCGGTTTTTGCTGTACTGTGAAGAGCGAAGCATACCAAAGGAAGTATATAAAAGTTATTATTTTAATTTTCAGACACTGGCTTACGGGGCGGCTTTCGTCATTACCAACCATCTCCTGCTGGAGGGAGGAGACCCTCTGGCGGATGTGGAGGATCTGCAGAACCGTATATACAGGAATCTGGAGCAGACTATGGGACTGGCGTGAAAGCCGGTCCTTTTGTTATGATAAGTTCATTGAGAAAATTGTAAAAAATGCTTGCAATCAGAGTTAATGGGTGATAAAATTTTGACGAGGTTAACAGTGTTAACCTGAATCATGCATACAAATTTATAAAAGGGAGAGATGAAAGCATGAAAAAAAGCAACAGACGTTTAGCTGCCCTTACGATGGCAGCGGCTATGGCGGCTTCCATGACAGCCTGCCAGAGTCAGCCCGCTGAGACTTCAGCGCCGGAGACCACAACTCCGGCGGAGACGACCACAGAAGCAGCGGCGCAGGCACTGTACACTGCCGGAACTTATTCCGCTTCTGAGCAGGGCTTCGGCGGACCGGTAACCGTATCCATTACGGTCAGTGACAGTGAGATCACGGATGTAACCATTGAGGGTGAGGGTGAGACGCCGACAGTAGGAGGAGCAGCTTTTGACACCTTAAAGCAGGCCATTCTGGATGCCCAGTCCGACGAGATTGATGCCGTGGCAGGAGCCACCATTACTTCCGACGCAGTTAAGAAGGCAGCGGCAGGCGCCATTGCCCAGGCCAAGGGCGAGGCCCCTTCTGCAGACGCAGAACTTGCATTTACTGCAGGAACCTATACCGGCACGGGAGAAGGCTATAACGGGCCTGTTGAGGTCAGCGTAACCTTTGACGACAAGGCAGTGACTGCCATCGAAGTTACCTCCAGCAAGGAGACCGAGCATGTAGGCGACATTGCCTTTGATATTATGATTCCTCAGATGATCGAGGCCAATGGAACAGGCGTTGACGGCGTATCCGGAGCTACCTTCTCCAGCCGTGCCTTAAAGACCGCTGTGAATGCTGCCGCTGAGGAAGCAAAGGTGACCAATGCATCTCAGTTCGCTGCCAACACTGTGGAAGTGAAAGCCCAGGATGCCATCGAGGACACCTGGGATGTAGTTATCGTAGGAGCCGGCGGAGCCGGTATCAGCGCGGCTGCACAGGCTGCACAGGACGGCAACACGGTTCTGGTAATTGAGAAGAACGCCGAAGTGGGCGGCAATACCCTTGTATCCGGCGGCCAGTACCAGAGCGTTATGCCTTATCTGGTATGGGATGAGAAAGACCCGGATGCCACTACAGGCACAGGCTTTGACGGCAATACATACAACAAAGTAAAATCCGTTAACGGATGCATTAACGAGCTGAAGATGATCTATGACTGGTCAGAGGAAGAGTTTGACGCTGACTATTACAAGGATCATGAGTATGTTGCAGGCGATGCAGCCGAGCTTTCCAAGCACGGCGTACATGCTGACTATCTGCCGACTCTGCAGGCGTTAAAGAAAGAGATCAAGGCATATCTTGACTGGGCACAGCCTAAGCTGGATGCAGGCACGCCGGAGTCTGAACTGACCCTGTTCTCCACACTGAATCTGCATATCTTCCAGACTTACTACGGCGGTCTTCGTCAGAGCGCTGACGGCTCTGAGTGGATCTACGGCAATGTGGATCTGGTTAAGCAGTTCATTGAGGACGGCCAGGACATTAAGCCATGGCTTGAGTCCATGGGCGCTACTTTCGTAGAGGATACCCAGCCTACTCTTATCGGCGCGCTGTGGTACAGAGAGAACGAGTTCATCGGAGCTAATGTGGACGCTGACGGAGACGGCACTCCGGAAGAGTATAAGGGACGCTGGGGAACCTACTTTATGGCTCCTATGACCGATTTCCTTCAGAAAGACGACAAGAACCAGATCATGACCAGAACAACAGCCGAGGAACTGATCGTGGAAGACGGCCGTGTAACAGGCGTAAAGGCTACCATGTATGACGGCACACAGGTTACCGCAAAGGCAGCCAAGGGCGTAATCCTGGCAACAGGCGGTTATGCTGCCAACATTGAGAAGGTTGTTGAAACCAACAAATACTGGTCACCTGAATTTGTGACCAATGCCATCAAGACGACCAACCGCAATTCCCTGACAGGAAGCGGTATTGATATGGCTCAGTCAGCAGGAGCGGCTGTAACAGGCGAAGGCTGGACTCAGATGATGCCTATCAGCTGGGTTGACAACGGGAACCTGGCATTCGGCGGCGGCAACTATGCCGTATATATCAATCCGACCACAGGCAAGAGATTCGTAGACGAGGGCTCCGAGCGAGATGTTCTTTCCCTTGGAGAGTTCGAGAACGGTATTGAGGTTAACGGAACCAAGGGTGTGTTCATGGAGATCTACAATGCATCCGAGATGATTCCAGGCCCCATCCAGCTGGCGGACGAAGGCGACTTTGAGGGCAGATATTACAGAAGGAATGCCAACGAAGAAGAGCTTGCAGCTCTGTTTAAAGAGATCGGCGTAACTGCTGATGCGGGGACGGTTCTTGAGACCATTGAGAAGTATGATATGGCAGTTATGGGCCAGGGCGAGTTCGAGGATGCAGGCAAGGCTATCGCTTCCAGAACCATCGGTGATGTTGAGAAGAACGCCGACGGCAGCTACAATGTAGATTCCTATAAACTGGAAGGCACAGCACTTACCATTCGTCTCATGGCTCCCTCTACCCACCACACCATGGGCGGCGTTGTTGTTGATACAGACCGCCATGTCCTTGACGAGGAAGGCAAGGTAATCGAAGGCCTGTATGCAGCCGGCGAAGTTACCGGCGGTATCCACGGCGGCAACAGACTCGGCGGCAATGCCATCACCGAGATCATCGTATCCGGACGTACTGCAGCAAAGGCAATTACTGCTGACAACAAATAAGTAATACTATAGATTTTCCCTTGATCCCAAGGAAGGCGCTTCGTAAGGAAGTTGTCTTCCTTGGGATTTTGCGTTATAAAACAGTGCAAATAAATTCATGTGTATAAAAAGAATTAGCCTTGACATTAGTATGATTTCGTACTATAATACGTAGTACGAAATCATACTATATAAAAGGAGAATGCTATGAATTCCAGAGTTTCCAAGGAGCTGAAGCGATGCAATTACCTGTTCGGCGAGACTTCCGCTGTCTACCATGAGATGTACGTAAGTCTGGGGCTGTCCGACAGCGCCGCCATGATTCTCTACGCCATCCTGGAACACGGCGGAAGCTGTCCTTTGAAGGATGTCTGCCGTTTTACGGGCTTAAGCAAGCAGACCGTCAACTCGGCTCTTAGAAAGCTGGAGGCGGAGGGGAGTATCTACCTTCAGATGTCCGGTTCCAAGAACAAAACGGTCTGTTTTACAGAATCAGGGCAAGCTTTGGCTGAGCGGACCGCAGGCCGGGTTATAGAAGCAGAGAATCAGATTTTCGCTTCCTGGACAAAAGAAGATGTGGAGACATATCTGAATTTGATGGAGGTGTTCTTAAAAGCCCTGAAAGAAAAAGGAAAGGATATGGAGAGAGAGTTTCTATGAGGATTCAGTTGTCAGATCATTTTACCTATAAGCGGCTGCTTAAGTTTACCTTCCCGTCCATGGTTATGATGGTGTTTACCTCTGTCTATGGTGTGGTGGACGGTTTTTTTGTGTCCAATTTTGTGGGCAAGACTCCTTTTGCCGCCGTGAATTTTATTATGCCGCTGCTGATGATCCTGGGCTGCGGAGGATTTATGTTCGGAACCGGGGGCAGCGCTCTTATCGCCAAGACCATGGGAGAGGGCAGGAGGGAAAAGGCCAATGAGCTGTTCTCCCTCATTGTCTACGGGGCCTTGGTCTGCGGAATTGTGATCACGGTTTTGGGCCTGATCTTCCTTCGGCCCGCTGCAGTTCTTATGGGGGCAAAGGGGCAGCTTCTGGAGGACAGCGTATTTTACGGGAACATTATTTTGCTGGCCACCCCTTTTTATATCCTTCAGTATGAGTTCCAGTGTCTGTTTGCCACTGCCGGGAAACCTCAGCTGGGGCTCTGCATTACCGTAGCGTCGGGGTTTACCAATATGATCCTGGACGGCGTGTTTGTGGCCATATTTTCCTGGGGCCTTTTTGGAGCGGCAGCGGCCACGGCCCTGAGCCAGTTTGTAGGGGGAGTCGTGCCTCTGATCTACTTTGGGCAAAAAAACAGCAGCCTGCTGCGGCTGGGAACGTGTAAGTTTGACGGGAAGGCCCTGATAAAAACATGCGCCAACGGCTCATCCGAGCTTATGAGCAACATTTCCATGTCCGTGGTGAGCATGCTCTATAATATTCAGCTGATGAAATATGCCGGTGAGAACGGTGTGGCGGCCTACGGGGTTCTTATGTATGTGAGCTTTATTTTCCAGGCCGTCTTCATCGGCTATGCCGTAGGGGGAGCCCCGGTAATTGGGTATCACTATGGAGCAAAGCATTATGAGGAGCTGAGAAATCTCAGGAAGAAAAGCATGAGGCTTATGGGGATGATGTCTGTGACCATGTTTCTGGCCGGACAGGTTCTGGCAAGGCCCTTGTCTCTGGTGTTTGTCAGCTATGACAGAGAGCTTTTGGACATGACGGTCCGTGGATTTTTCATCTTTTCCTTCTCCTTTTTGCTGTCGGGGTTTTCTATCTTCACCTCCGCCTTTTTTACGGCTTTAAACGACGGGCTGACCTCGGCTCTGATCTCTTTTCTCAGGACTCTGGTGTTCCAGAGCGGAGCGGTGCTTTTGTTTCCCCTTTGGTGGGGATTAGACGGGATCTGGCTGTCCGTGGTGGCGGCGGAGGTTCTGGCTGCCGTGGTGATGGTGCTGTTTCTGGCGGGGAAAAGGAAGGTGTACCATTACTGAGATTGGATGACTACGGGCCCTGGACAGGAAATTTTTGTCCAAGGATTGACAGGGACGTCTGAGGAAGGGTATCATAGTGGTATTCGTGTAGCTGCCGCTGACTTTTGACATCATTGGATTTTGGTCCGCGGCATATTTGAGAAGGAGGAGTTTTCCCATGAATTTAGACAAATTTCAGTGGACCAGGCAGCCAGAGGAGTACAGGGCGGAGGGAGGCCGTGTGGAGATGGTGACAAGGCCCCGCACGGACCTGTGGCAGAGGACCTATTATCATTTTCAAAATGACAATGCCCCTGTATTTCAGATGGAGACGGAGGAGAAGTATTTCAGCTTTGTGGTGAAGACGGATTTTTCCCAGAGCTGTCATCGGTTTGACCAGTGCGGGATCGTCATGTATTTGGACAGTGAAAACTGGCTGAAAGCCTCCGTCGAATATGAAAATGAGCAGTACCAGCATTTGGGCAGCGTGGTGACGAATCTGGGATACTCGGACTGGGCCACCACAGTCATAGACGCTTCCGTGAAATCCATGTGGTATCGTCTGAGCCGGAGGGAGGACGATTACCGTGTGGAGTGCTCTTTTGACGGAGTAAAATTTCAGCAAATGCGGATTTGCCATATGCACAGGGGAGGCCAAAAGATTCGGTTTGGCATATATGCCTGTTCCCCGGAGGATTCTTCCTTTCAGGCCGTATTTACGGATATGGAGCTGACGGAATGCCGGTGGCAGGCCCATGACGGCCAGCAGCCGGATTAGTGCTGCTTTGCGGAAATTTCGGTGTCGGCACCTGCTCTTTGCGGCTGCCGGCGCCAGGACCAGAGAAATCGCCGTGAAGATTCTGACAACACTGGAAAGGGAAGGGCGGTTTGTTTCCCGATAAAGAATAGAAAATTAGACAAAGGAGAATCCCCATGGAGTTAAACAGCTATGCAGATGTACAGCAGAAACAGACATTGTCCGCCAGTCAGGTACAGGCCCTGAACATTCTCGCGTTTACCAATCAGGAGCTGGAGGATTTTATGGTCAATGAATACCTGGAAAATCCTATGCTGGAGCACAGTGAGCAGAAAGAGGACGAGATCATGACCAGCATGGAGAAATTCTCCGACAGTCAGACCGTGTACGGGGATCAGCACCCCGGAAGCCCGGAGGAGGAGGACCCCTGCAGAAAGGAGCTGTCCGCCAGGAGCGGAAACCGTCTCAAGGAAAATCTTCTGGGACAGCTGAACTGGAAGGACTATTCAAAAGAGCAGTGGAAGATCATGAGCTATCTGGTGGACTGTCTTGACGAAAAGGGATTTTTTACCCATGACCTGGAAGAGCTGTCCGCCGCCTCAGGATATAAGAAGGAGGAGATGAGCCGGTGCCTTACGGTTCTTCGGGAGCTGGAGCCGGCGGGGATTTTTTCTTCCTGTCTGGAGGAATGTCTGATAAAGCAGCTGGAGGCCAAAGAGGTGAGGGATGAGACCTTGTGTCAGATCTTAAACCATTATCTGCCCCAGCTGGTCAGCGGCCAGATCGGAGTCATTTCCAGAAACTTAGGAATCTCTACGGTTCAGGTGAAGGAGTACATTCACCTGATCGGAACCTTAAATCCCCGCCCCATCATGGATATGGAGCCGGAGGAGGCGGCTTATGTGGTGCCGGACATTATTGTGTCCCGTCCCGGCGGCGCCTGGAGAGTGGAGATCAATGATCAGTGGCTGGGGGAGTATAAGTACAGCGACTATTACATCCGCATGATGAAAGAGGCCGCGGACCCGGAGCTGACCGCCTATTTTAAGGAGCGGCTGGAGCGGGCCAGGTTTGTCATAAACTGCGTGGAGCAGAGAAGGAAAACCATCGTCCGGGTCATGGAGGCCATATTAAAGCGGCAGGAGGCCTATTTTGAGCTGAAAGATTCCTTGGTGCCCATGGCCCTTGAGGACGTGGCCGGGGATCTGGGGGTTCATGTGTCCACGGTCAGCCAAGCGGTGGAGGGGAAATACGTCCAGTACAAGCGGACAGAGCCGGTAAAGAGTCTGTTTACCTCGGCCCTGTCAAAAGACGGGGAGGGTCAGGGAGTTTCCCCGGAGAAGATCAAAGAGCGGATCCGTGCCATGATCGCCGGTGAGGGGAAGGTTTCCAGGTAGGTGCCTCCATTTTTGCGGCATTTTTCAGGGTTTCTGATATCTTCCTCCATAAAAACGTACATTTTGAGTTTATGCAATCGGGCGGATATGAACTTCTGACGCTCTCTTTTTGTGCATGAAAAGAGAGGCAGTAAGCAATTAAAAGAGGTATAATTGTCCGGAGAATTGCGAAAGTCAAAGTTGAGAGAATATTCAGCTAAGGTTTGAGGTTTGCAATTGCCTAATATTTATTATATGGAAATATCAGATGAGAGGGGCAGTCAGAATGGAGAAGAACGGTAAAGGGGGGCGGCCTGTGTCCAGGGCGGGGAAATTATGGACTATGTTCTGGATCATGGCAAAGATCGGGTGCTTTACTTTTGGCGGAGGATGGAGCATTATCGTACAGATTCAGCATGAATTTGTGGATAAGAGGGGATGGATGAAGGAAGAACAGATCATTGATTTTATGTCTGTGGCCAAGTCCCTGCCGGGAATCATGATTGTAAATATGTCGGTGCTGTGCGGGTATGCCATGGAAGGGGCGGCAGGGGCCTTGTCCGCAGCTTTCGGTCTGACGGCTCCGGCCATTGCGGCCATCAGCCTGGTAGTGTATTTTTATGGTTCCCTGAAAGCCAATCCTTATGTGGAAAAGGTGCTCAACGGAGTCCGGTGCGTGGTGATTCCCATTATTCTGCAGGCCGCATGGAAGCTGAAGGGAAAATCCATCATAAGCATGATTTCTTATGTGTTTCTGGCCGTGGCTTTTGTGGTGTGTGCGTTTACGGATATAAGCAAACCCATGGTCATTATAGCGGGAGCAATATTTGGTCTTTTGGTATGGAGGGGAAAAAAAGAACATGGTGCTGCTTGAATTGTTTCTTTCTTTTATGAAGATAGGGTTTTTTAGTTTTGGCGGTCTGACTATGATTCCCGTCATCAATGATGAGGTGCTGGTTCATGGGTGGATGACTGCGGATGAAGTGATGGACATTGTGGCAGTGGCAGAGATGACTCCCGGCTCCCTTGGCATTAACTGCGCTACCTTTGTGGGACTTCGGACAGCCGGGGTTATGGGGGCATTCAGCGCCACTTTGGGGGTTATGGCGCCGTCCCTCACTTTATGTATGGCAGCCGCCCATTTTATCATGAAATTAAAAGACAGCGGAACCATGGAAAATGCCATGAACGGTGTAAGACCAGTAAGCATGGGAATGCTTTTGGCCGTAGCGGTGACCCTAAGCCAGACTACCTTTTGGGCAGAGGGAGCTGCCATGAAGCTTTCCGATGTTCACTGGAACCTGGTGGTGATCGCTGCCGTCTGCGGGGTGCTGATGTTTCGGTTAAAGCTTACCATCCCCAAGACCATTCTCCTGGCAGCCGTTCTGGGACTATTGATAGGATAGATTTGGAAGATTCTCCTTCATGCACCGGATAAAGAGACGGTCTGCCTTGGAGAGAAAGCCGTCTTCCAATGTGGCGATGCACATATCCCACCATGCCCCATAACGGTTGTCTATGGAAAACAAAAGAGGCTCGTCTTCTTGTTCCGCAGTAAGACGGCAATACTGAAGAGGAACCATGGTAATCCCCACCCCTTTGGCGGCGAGAAGCTGGGCGGTAGTATGGTTTTTCAGCGTCATGACCGTATTGACCTTAAGGATACCGGCTTTTTTTAAAACCGCATCCGTAACCTGACGTATCCGCTGACCGGAGTGGAGACGAATCATGGGTTCGCCTTCCAGGAGCCGGATATCAAGAACGGGATAGGGATACCCTTCTGTGATCACTGACCTTTGGGCAAGGGGGTGGCAGGAGGCCGCAACAAGGACAAAAGGATCCCTCTGAAGGATTTCATAATTGATTTTATTATACTGTATCCCGGATGGAGCATGCATGACCACAAAATCCAGTTCTCCTGTCAGAAGGCGCTTTTCTAAGCCGTCTGTATTGTCTTCCGTCACCAGGATCTCCACAAAAGGACAGATTTCCTGAAAACGTTTCACCGTTTCCGGAAGGATGAGAGTCCCCAGATGATTGGTAATGCCTAAGTGGATGCGTCCGGTCTTCAGATTGTTGATATCACTGATTTCGATCTCAAAATTCTCATACATTTTTAAAATCTGTGTCGCCATGTGGTAGTAGCGTTCCCCTGCATAAGTGAGACTTAAACCGGCGGTGGTTCGGTTGAAAAGAGCGGTGCCAAGCCGTTCTTCCAGTTTCTGGATGGCCTGGCTTAGAGACGGCTGAGCCACATACAGTTTTTTGGCAGCTTTCGATATGCTGTTTTCCTCGGCAATGGTTTTGACATAGAGCAGTTCCCGGCTGGTCATAGATCGTCCTCCTGGCAGACAATAATAGGAAAATCCTATAAAGGATATCAGAAATATAGTATTTTACTATATTCTACCACAGTGATACAATAATGACAACAGGAAACACAAATACACAGTATGGAGGGATTCACATGGTAAAGTTGTATGACGGCGGAGTTTATCTGGTAAACGGCACGGAGATCGTACCGGAAAATGAAGGGGAAAAGGTAACGGCCTTGACAGGGAAGGCTGTTAATAAGGAGGAGGCAAAGCAGGGTACCATAGCATACAATATCATCAAAGCCCACAACACTTCTGATGATATGGAGAACTTAAGACTTCGGTTTGATGCCCTTACCTCCCATGATATTACGTTTGTAGGCATTATTCAGACGGCCAAAGCATCAGGGATGACAGAATTCCCCATTCCCTATGTGCTGACCAATTGTCATAATTCCCTGTGTGCTGTAGGCGGAACTATCAATGAGGACGACCACATGTTCGGTCTGTCCGCCTGCAAGAAATACGGCGGAATCTTTGTACCCCCCCATATTGCAGTCATCCATCAGTATATGCGTGAAATGATGGCGGGAGGCGGCAAGATGATTCTGGGTTCTGACAGCCACACCCGGTACGGCGCATTGGGAACTATGGCTGTGGGAGAAGGCGGCGGCGAGCTGGTAAAGCAGCTTCTCAAAGATACCTATGATGTGGCATTTCCGGGAGTGGTAGGCGTTTATCTGGACGGCAAAGTGAATCCAGGAGTAGGACCTCAGGATATTGCCCTCGCCATTATCGGTAAAGTGTTCAAATGCGGCTATGTGAAGAATAAGGTAATGGAGTTTGTAGGCCCCGGCATTTCCGCCATGACTACGGATTTTAGAAACGGTGTGGATGTTATGACCACAGAGACCACATGCTGGACTTCCATCTGGAGAACTGATGAAGATACCAAAGCTTTCCTTGCCGCTCACGGACGGGAAGACGCTTACAAGGAGCTGAATCCGGCCCAGGTTGCCTATTACGACGGTATGGTGTATGTGGATCTCTCCACGGTAAAGCCCATGATTGCCCTCCCCTTCCATCCAAGCAATACTTATGAGATCGAAGAGCTGAACGCCAATCTGGAAGATATTTTAAGAAGCGTGGAATCGGAAGCAGCCAAATTGTCCGGAGATAAGGCTCATTTAAGTCTGACAGACAAGATCGTAGACGGAAAATTAATGGTACAGCAGGGAATCATCGCCGGCTGCGCAGGAGGCAATTATACCAATGTTTCGGAGGCCGCCCACATCTTAAAAGGAAAGAGCTGCGGAAGCGATGTATTTAATCTGTCTGTATATCCCTCTTCTCAGCCGGTTTACATGGAACTGGTGAGAAATGGTGCTGTGGCTGATCTCATGGCAGCCGGAGCTGCTCTTAAGACTGCCTTCTGCGGACCCTGCTTCGGAGCCGGAGACACACCTGGCAACAACGAACTCAGTATCCGCCATACCACCAGAAACTTCCCCAACAGAGAAGGTTCCAAGCCTGGTGTGGGCCAGATGTCTGCAGTGGCTCTTATGGACGCCCGGTCTATCGCCGCTACGGCAGCTAACGGAGGAATTCTCACACCGGCCACAGATGTGGCGGACGGATATGAAGTACCGGAATACCATTTTGATGATACGGTATACAGAAACAGAATCTATCAGGGATACCATGCCGGAGACAAGGACAAGGATCTGGTATATGGGCCCAACATTAAAGACTGGCCTGAGATGAGCGCCCTTACAGATAATATTCTTTTAAAGGTCTGCTCCAAGATCATGGATGCGGTTACCACCACTGACGAGCTGATTCCTTCCGGTGAGACCTCTTCCTATCGTTCCAATCCGCTGGGACTGGCTGAGTTTACTTTGTCCAGAAGAGATCCGGAGTATGTAGGACGTTCCAAAGAGGTGGACAGACTGGAGAAGGCAAGGGAAGCAGGAACTTGTCCATGGGAGGAGGAACCGGAGTTAAAGGCAGTGTTTGACAGGATCCGGACCATTCCGGGCAGTGAAAATATAAAGCCCTCCGACACGGAGATCGGAAGTATGATCTATGCGGTGAAGCCGGGAGACGGTTCCGCAAGAGAACAGGCAGCCAGCTGTCAGAGGGTACTTGGCGGTCTTGCCAACATTGCAAAAGAGTATGCAACCAAGAGATACCGTTCCAATGTGATGAACTGGGGTATGATACCTTTCCAGATGGCAGAGGACCCGGATGCATTTGAGGTAGGCAGCTACATCTATGTTCCTGACATCAGAAAAGCCCTGGACGGTGATATGAAGCAGATTAAGGCTTATGTGATCGGAGAGGAAATAAAAGAGCTGAATTTATACATAGCTGATATGACAGAGGATGAGAAGAAGATTGTGAAGGCCGGATGCCTGATCAATTATAACAGAAACAGACATTAATCAAATCGTATGCTGAAAAAACTGCCCGGAGCAAAGGGATTTGCAAAGGGCGGTTTTTTGTGATTTTCACAAAAATCGAGAAGAAATGGAAATAAAATCATAAAATTTGTCATATTTTGTAAAATATCGTCAGAAAAAAGTTTGATAATATAAGGGATTGGTAAAGTCTTGACGAAATTTTTTTGGTAAAATAAGGACAATAGAGAAGATGTATTACAACCATGAAAGAAAGGGGCAGAGAAGAATGAAGATGTGTATCAGAATGTTAAAAAGGATTTGTCTGCTCATGGCAGTGGTCTGTATCTGCTCCGGTTTTGTGGTGGCAGGAAAAGGATATGCAGTTTATAAAGAAGCATTGGAAGAGATGAGTCTGGAAGATAAGGTGGCTTTTGTTCAGGGGAAAGAATCCTACACAGAATATGAAGAGCTTCCGAAAGTTTATGTTCAGGCAGTGACGGCAGTGGAAGATAAGCGGTTTCAAAGGCATGGGGGTGTGGACCTGATTGCCATCTGCCGGGCGGTGATCAATGATGTTCGTGCAGGTTCTTTTGTGGAAGGTGGAAGCACTATCACTCAGCAGCTTGCCAAGAATCTGTATTTCAGCCATAATAAAGACCTGACCAGGAAAGCAGCCGAGGTGTTCATGGCGCTGGACCTGGAGAGGAATTATACGAAGGATGAGATTTTTGAGCTGTATGTGAATGTGATCTATTTCGGCGACGGATATTATGACGTGGCTTCAGCCAGTGAGGGATATTTTGGAAAGGAACCCGCTGACATGACAGAGTATGAGTGTACTCTTCTTGCAGGGATTCCCAATGCGCCTTCTGTGTATGCGCCTACGAGGAATCCGGATCTGGCAGCTAAGCGGCAGCTTAAGGTTCTGGAGAGAATGGAGGTATGCGGCTATTTGTCTATGGAAGAGGCAGAGACTGTGGCGGAGACCGCGGCGCAGCTGCTGATACAGGCCAAATAAGGAAAATAACGGCATCTTATGAGGAGGGGAACAGGCCTCATAGGATGCCGTTTTTTTGTGGGAAAGTGCGTCCTATAGATCAACTCCCCCCGGTAGATGCGCGCATAAGGAAAATGGCTGCTGCCGCAGCCGCGCTCCGACGCGGGAGTCGGGCTGCTTTACGCCTTTTGAGGCGAGGTTCTGACATTCTGTTTTTTTACCCGAAGGCTTCGGTAGCAGAAGATAAAGTATCCCAGTTTGGTGCTGAATAAGAGGCTTACGGGATATCCTTTCATAAAATCTTTCCGGAAATCATCTTTGGTAAAAAGGTTCTCTTTTTCAAACTCAGATTCAGCCTCCGCCCGGAACACCTTGCTCATATGTTCAAAAAGCTGCTTGAAGATCTGCAGGGCAGTATCATGATTCAGTTCTTCTTTTCTTATGGTCTTCATCTCCAGCATCCGGCTGACGCCACGGAGCATAAGAGGCTCCTCGGCCCCTAAAAGCATCTGGAGCTTGATCCCGCCCTGGGTGGTATAGTCCTGATGGCAATAATAGGCATTCCCGATATTCTGACCCTTATACTCTGAGGTGACAAGGGTTGCTTCCACCTGAAATGCTTCCATGGTCGCCCGGTTCACCGCCCTGGATAAGATGCCGATCTGGGATGAAAGGTCGTTGCTCCTTTTAGACACTGCCTTCCCCACAATGGCCTGATCTTCTCTCATAATGTGTTCTGACAGCCAGGTACTTAAGGTCTCTACAAAACGCTGAACCGCCAGGGGAGAGTAACCGGACAGCTCCAGATCTTTTTTCAGGGCGACTAAGGTTTTGTCCCTGAAATTATCATGGATTTTCTTGTGAAAGGAGTATTCTTTGTAACGGATCGAGCGCATGTAGGCTTCTTCCTCGGTAAAGTGCGCCATGGAATAGGTCTCTAAATACTTAATCCCTTCTTTATAGGTACTTATGGGCGCATAAGTCTCTTTTGAGATATCCAGAAGCTTATTGAAGATCCGAAACAGCTTGGCATGTGCCTTGTCTACCATATCTACACCAATATTTAACTTTTCATCCCACACTATGTTTTCCATAAATGTACTGCCTCCCAATATCTTTTATATTAGTATTAGTTACTATTATAATATCTTTTTTTTATTTGTCTATGGTTTAGGAGGAAAATGCGTAATTGATTTGTTGAGATTTCAATGATATACTGATTTAGCAGAGAGGCTCATATATGGCAGGTGACGGGGGAGTCGGCGCCATGAAAGAGATTGCCTTAAATTCGAGAGGAGTATGAGAGATGAAAAAGAAGAATAATCAATTATTAAAACGTATTTTACTGGTAGTTCTGGCCAATATGATACTGGGATTGGGGATTGCCACATTGCGGCTGTCCGGTTTCGGCACGGACCCCTATACCTGCATGAACCTTGGAATCAGCAGCCGTCTTAATATGAACTTCGGTACATATCAGATGCTTTTCAATGTGGTGCTGTTTATTCCGGTGTTTCTCCTGGACCGGAAGAGCTTCGGAGCAGGGGCTTTGGTGAATATGTTTCTTCTGGGATATTTTGTGGAGTTTTTTATGTATCTGTTCTCCGGTATGGGGATTACCATTGAAGGATTGGCGGGGAATCTGATCATTCGGATTCCGGTTTTGTTTGTGGGAATCCTGGTAATATGCTTTGGCATCGCCCTCTATATGTTCTGCGATCTGGGGGCGGCGCCCTATGACCGGCTCAGTGTCATCGCCGAGACCTATTCTCATGGAAGGCTTCCTTTCCGCTGGGCCAGGGTCTGTCTTGACATATTCAGTGCCATTGTGGGGGTTGCCACAGGTGCAGTGGTAGGAATCGGTACGGTGATTATCGCTTTTTTCACAGGCCCTATCGTCAGCTTTTTTAAGGACAGGGTGATTGAGAAGGCATTTGGGGATCTGAAAGCATAGGAATAGAAGGTTAATCTTGCGAAGGCAGGGGCTAAGGTCAGGCAGGCCTGACTTTGACGTCTGTCTGCAGGGGATGTTGAATGAGGAGGGTATCATAAGATGGCATTGATGCATGTGGATTTTTTTTCGGATGTACTGGGAATGTGTGTGAATATGGATGTGATTATTCCACAGCAGACCAAAGGGCAGATCGGTATGGAGGGAAAAGGGGGAACAGGTTCTTATAAGACCATGTATCTCCTTCACGGTATGAGTGATGATCAGACCATCTGGCAGAGGAGGACATCCATAGAAAGGTATGTGAGCAGGCTGGGGATCGCTGTGGTGATGCCTACCACCCATCTGGCTTTTTATACGGACACGGTCTACGGTATGAGATACTGGACCTTTATCTCCCAGGAGCTTCCCGGGATCTGCCGGGAATTCTTCCCCCGCATGTCGGAAAAAAGAGAGGACACCCTTGCGGCAGGACTGTCTATGGGAGGTTATGGGGCTTGGAAGCTTGGCCTGGGGGCCGGGGAGACTTTTGGAGCTGCCGCCTCTCTGTCAGGGGCTTTGGATATTGTGGCGGATAATTTCAGGCATATGAATGGTGACAAGGCCCGGCTGTTTCGGGGAATCTTCGGCACTATGGATAGTCTCAAGGGCTCGGACAATGATCTCTTTGCCCTGGCAGAGAAGCGGATGGCTGCTAAAAAGAATCTTCCCAGACTGTATGCATGGTGCGGCACCGAGGATTTTCTCTATGAGGGCAACTTAAGGGCCTGGGATCATGTGAGGAGGCTGGGCTTTGATCTGACCTGTGAGGAGTCTGCGGGGGACCACCAGTGGAGGTACTGGGATGAGAAGATTCGGGATGTGCTTAAGTGGTGGCTGGGTACCCAGGAGGAGCTTTTGTAAGGGGGAGGTTCTTATGTATGAAGAGAAGATAAAGTCAGTAGTGGCACAATTTGCTGAGGAGATAAAAGGAATGTTTGGAAACTCCTTGCACAATATTATTTTATATGGTTCCTGTGCCCGCGGTGATTTCACAAAGGACAGCGATATTGATCTTATGATTTTACTGGATATTCCGAGGGAGGAGATAGGAAAGGCACGGAGACAGATCACAGATATTTCAGATAAATTTGACTTGGATAATGACGTAGTGCTTGCGCCGGTAATTCAGGATTATCAGCTGTTTTTGCAATATATGCCAGCATCTGTTTTTTATCAGAATATACAGAAGGAGGGGGTTGTGATTGCTTGAGTATACATCTGTACAAAGGGATTATGCAAAATATCGATTAGATAAATCCAGGGAGGATTTTATTCGATTTTTCATGGATTAAGGGCAGTGTTGGTATTTGATAATTTTGACTCTGGTAAACATAGCGGTATCATAGCTGAGTTTAGGCGCAAATATATTAAAGTCCAGCTAAGAAATGTCAATAGGTAAAATGAAAAATGTTTAAAAAGTTTTTTTCAAGCAGTTGATGTAAAAAAGGGTAACTTTAATAAGCCCACCCCTATGGAAATTTTCAAAATTCAT
>CAJSZV010000020.1 GCA_910574345.1 Clostridiaceae bacterium
TAAAAAGTTATCCGAGAAAACAGTTTTTGTTTTCTCGGATTTCTGCATAAATAAATCATTTTAAGGAGGATAACTATGAACAAAGCATATGGGTACAAGGCATGGCAGAAGAATTTTAACCGCCATGTAAACAAGGGGGAAAAGGGAATCCGTATCCTTGCCCCTGCCCCTTATAAAATCAAGGAAGAACGGAATAAATTAGACCCTGTGACCGGGGAAGTCATGCTCGATCAGGACGGTATGCCGCAGACGGAGGAAGTAGAGGTAAAAATCCCCGCCTTTCGTGCCGTGTCCGTGTTTGACGTATCGCAGACGGACGGGGAGCCAATCCCGGAACTGGAAGCAAAGGAGCTTTTATCCACAGTGGAGGGCTATGAGGATTTTATCAAGGCTATCACTTACGTTGCGCCTGCCCCAGTCGGTTTTGAGGACATTCCCGGCGATTCAAAGGGATATTTCAGCCCGACGGAAAACCGGATTGCGGTGCAGGAGGGTATGAGCGAGAGCCAGACCTTAAAGACAATGGTACATGAAACAGCACATTCCATGCTGCATAGTAAGGAAGTCAATAAAGGGGATATTCTTGCCCCGGCAAAGGACAGGAACACCAAAGAGGTGGAAGCCGAGAGCATCGCCTATACGGTGTGCCAGCACTTCGGCATAGACACATCAGAATATTCTTTCGGGTATATTGCCGGATGGAGCAGCGGAAAGGACATGAAGGAGCTGAAATCTTCCCTTGACACAATCCGCAGGACTGCATCGGAGCTGATCACGGGCATTGAGGAACAGCTTATAGAAATACAACGTGACCGGGAAATGATGCAGGAGCAGGAAAAGGAGAGCCTCTTGCTGATACAGAACAGTGACCTTTCCGAGTACAGCCTTTTAAGTGTCCGGGGAATGGATGCGGCGGAGGTCGTGGAAGCACTCTCTGCCATGAACGAGGATGACAGGCTGAGCGTTGCCGCATATCTGGAGAGCAGGGGCGCATGGACGACGGAGGTTGCCAATGAGCAGACGAGGGAATTCAGGGAGTACCACCTTGATGTGCGGTACAATACGGATACCAATGAGATCATCAACATAAAAGCGGCGATAGAGAAAAACAGGGCAGAAAGGGAAGCGCAGCTTCTGCATGGGGATACCGATAAATATGGCATTTACCAGTTAAAGGATGATCCGGGGCTTCGGGATTTTCACTTTGCAGGCACAGCGGAGCTTTTGAAAAGAGGTATCCTTTCTGACGATTTCAGGGAAATCCAGCCAGGAAACTATAACCTTGTCTATGCGGGGGAGCTTTCGGACATACATGGACAGTCGCAAAGGGAGAAGCTGAATGCGATTTATGAGAAATTCAACATAGACCACCCGGCAGATTATAGAGGGCATTCCCTTTCCGTCAGTGATATTGTAGTGCTGCATGAGGACGGGGAGAACAGCGCACACTTTGTAGATTCTTACGGATTTACAAAACTTCCTGAGTTTATGAGGACATTAGAGGGTGTAAAAGAGCAGGATACCCAAAAGGCGGAGCCGGAAGAAAAAAAGGAAACTTCTGGACATGATGTCCAGAAGCCGGAAGCGGAAAAAACAGAACAGAAAACCTATCCGGATTTCTATGGGCATACCCTGCGTTATGCAGCCGATCATGGGGAAGTGGACAGATATATGGAATCCCACAAATTTGACCGGGAATGTAAGGAAGCGATTGAGGGAACAATCCGGCAGAATTTTGATGGTATGCACTTAAAGCATGATATTGTGAAGCCTCTGGCGGAAAAGTATGGTGCGGAGCGCATGGCGTTTATCCTTGCCAATACAATTCAGCAGGAATCGTGGGATGGACGTTTTTCAAGGGATAACAAAGCGTGGGCATCGGAGTTTTCCATTCCTGAAAATCTCGTGCATGGAATAGATATGAACCGTGAACTGATTGTGAGCAGCCACCCGGCAGTTTTGGACGGTTTTATCGGTATGTTCCGCAGGGAAGTCCTGGAACGGGAAAAAGAAATGTCTGCCGGACAGGATATACAGAAGCCAGAAGCAGAGCAGCCGGAGCCGGAACAGACAAAGGAGGAGCAGGCAGAAACAGAAAGACTTAAACCGCAGGCGGAGCAGAGCGGGCAGGAGAAGTCGGCCAGGGCACCGGAATCAGAGGATTTGGACGAGGGTGACGAGATCATTGACCTTGGAGATGAAAAGGATAAAGTCCTTGCGGAAATGAAGCAGTCTTTAGAGGGAGGGCAGGAAACTTCTGGACACGATGTCCAGAAGCCGGAACAGGCAGAAACAGAGCTTGCCTTTCAGATCGCAGACCGTTACATCAGCGTACAGGAAACAGAGGGCGGCTATAGCTATTCTGTTATGGACTTGGATTATAAGGAGTTATATGAGGATATATATCACAATCCTGATGTCAGTATCCGGGAAGCGTTTGATGAAATCATGGAAGATTTGAAAATAATCCCTTTTGACAATGGCGCAAGGGGAAATATGCGTGACGGTGACGAGCGGATACCGATTGATTATGATGGATTGATGGAGAAGGTGGAAGCGGCAAAAGCGATTGCGCCGCAGAGCAGTGTGGTGGCAGATTTCAAGGCAAAGACAAATGAGCTGTTCCATGAGACCAGCGAGATGAACCCGGCAGAGATAGAAGAAACTGTAAAATGCCATGTGCAGGCGCAGTTAGAGGAATCCGGCATGGATGCTGTGATTGTGGATGTGGCGGTAGTCGGGAGCCGCTGCCGGGGGCTGGAGCAGGAAGGCTCTGACATTGATGTGGTAGTGGAGCTTTCCACGAATGAGCGGGAAGATGTGCTGTTTGATATGCTGAATGAAAACGGGCTTTCTATCGGCGGTGTAAAGGTAGATATTAACCCGATCACGGCACAGAGGACGGGGAGCCTTGAAACATATCTTCTGCTGGCGGAGGACTATCTGGAGGGAATGCGTGAAGCGAGGGAGAGAGACCTGGCTGCCAACATTTCCAGAGAAGAAAACCAAAAAGAAACGAAAGAAAGCCCGTTCCCGGAGCAGGCGGAACCAGAAGCAATGCAGACAGAACCGGAAGTGACGCTGACGGTAGCGGAGTGCGGCGAGTTCCACAATTTAGGCGAGTTTTATGAGAATATCCCTACAGTAGAGGAAGCTGTCGCAATCTGGAAACAGATACCGCCGGAGCGCATGAACGGAATTCCCGCAATCGGCGTCAATATCCATACACCGGGAACGGAGGCGTTTGAGGATGTGGGGATTGACATTTTAACCGGGAAACGGATTGACCTGGATATTTTAGAGTATATCCCTGACATCAAGGGCAATCCGCAGGCAATGGAAGTGATTGCGGAGCTTGTGGCAAAGCTGCCGGAAATGGAAATAGACGGACGTATGAGCGAGGAATTTGAAGCGAAGGTATGGGAGAAGCGTATGCCCGATCTGACACCTGCAGAACAGTTTGCGGTAGAGATTGACCGTTTTATGTATGATTATGATACCGCCCTTTACCGTGACAATTCCCAGGGTATGACGGTGAATGTGTCCGAGATTGCAGAAGCCTTAAATCAGAGAGATACCCATGACCTTGGGCTGTGGCTTGTTGATGTGTTTTCAGAGGGAACAGAACCGGAACAAAAGAGAGTTATGGAGATTCTTAAAAAACTCACAGAGTATAAGCCCCTTGCCAAAGTTGAGGAAATGGAAGAACAGAATTATAATATGGTTGATGATGTGCTGAATAACGGTGCTGGGGAAAAGGCACAAAAGGAAGAAAACAAAAGGGAGCAGGAGCGTCCTGCGGCAAGGACTTCTTTAAAAGCCCGCCTTGCAGAGAAAAAGGCGCTTGTTTCCGGCCAGGGGAAAGACCATGACGCACAGGAAAATGCAAAAAATAATCAGAGGGAGATGTAAGGATATGAAACATAATTTTACCGTGGAAGAAGTAAATTTCATCTGTATATTTGAAGGAGAGAGCCGGAGCAAGGCCATAGAGGATATGGAGAGAGCCTTGCCGCATCTTGATGATCCGGATATGGTGGAGCTGTCCAACAGGGTAATCGGGAAGCTGCGGGGTATGACAGATGAAGAATTTGAGGAGCTTGAACTGGCAGAAGCAGATTAAAATGTAAAGGAAACAGGCTTTCTTCCCGCTTGAAACGTGGGAAAGAAAAGCCTGTTTTTTTGTTCCTCTTTCCGGATAATGCCGATTTGGAGGGCATAGCTGGCATGAAGCACTTTGGAATGATATGGCTTTTTCGTTTGCAGAAGTAGACCAATATCTATATCATACACCATGAATCGACACAAAACCCCTCTTGTATGACAGACAAATTTCTGCTATAATTGCGTTGATATATTTTGCAAATTTTTCGGAAAGGGAGCTTGACAAATATGATAACTTGTGCCATTCTTAAGCAAGCAAGCAAGCAAGCAAGCAAGCAAGCAAGCAAGCAAGCAAGCAAGCAAGCAAGCAAGCAAGCAAGCAGAGCTATAACTATATAGCTCCGCAAATTTGTCATGCTCAATTTTATACCGTCAAAAGTGGCGCTCTTATGCTCACAGGAAACTGTGTGGCGGGGAGCGCCTTTTTGCTTTGATTATTAGCAGGGAAGTAGGAAAAATATTCTTTGGAATATTAAGAGGTGGGCTTAGTTGAAAAATAAGAGAGAAATTATCGGCCTCTTTTTGATTTGTGCGCTTATGGTTTCACTTGGGCTGGCATTTAATCCGGAGGAAGATCAGAGATATTTGCCTTTTCTGGTAGTTATGGCCTTTGTAACGCTGATGTTCTTTCTTGTGAAGATTGGCCAGTCCGATTTGAAAAGGCATCATAAAACACTTTTCTTTTTCTTTGCTTCACTGGCCGAGATGCTGTGGCTTGGATGGGTTGGCATAACATTAAATGGGTGGTTTACCCTGGGCTTTATGGGGGTAGTCTGTGTCACATGGTTTTTAGTCAATCTCGTCTATGTTTATTTGCACCAACGGCGAGTAGTATCCCGGTGGAATATAGCCTATACAGCATGGAAGTCCGGGGGCAGCGCAGAGAATTATCTGAAAGAGATGGAACAGTGTGAGATAGAGATAAAAAACGATACAGGCATCATGCTTGTATACGGTGGCATTCCCTTAAATGATTATATTTCAGTTCATAAAATTTATCTGCTGAAAGAAATGGAAAGGAATCAGGAATGTCTTGCTCTGCTAAAAAATATCATGCCCAAAATTAAAAATCCGGAAGTGCAGAAGGCTCTTTCGGAAATAGAAACGGAGATTACAAAAAGGCTATAAGCTATTGAAAATACAAATGTGAGGCTACAAACATGAAAAAATGTACGATAGGACTGTTTTCAAAAATTATTGCATTTCTGGTCTTTGCGGGTTTTTTTGTTCCATTGATGGGCATTTCTTTTTATTTTGCGTTCCTCTATCCACAGACACCACATGAGGAACGGCTGATTTTTCTGGCCGGGATATTCATGTGCGGCGGTCTTGTGGCCTTTGCCATTTACCGCACGTTTTATCTGGGGCTTATCTGGGCGGAATATGATATGGAAAAGGTAATCTTCCATTATTCCCGCAAAGAAGAATACAGGTTCCAGTGGGAAGAAATACCGGGGAGCCAGGTGCAGGTTGAGCGGGCAGGTGGTGGATATGTTTTCTATATCCAGGGGAATGGGCGGCAGAGAAAGATTCCTCTGAACCGTCTTTCAAAAGGCTATAAAGATTTTGAAAAAACACTGGAGCTGGCAGGAGTGCTGCATCGGATCGGCGTAAAGACAATGGAAGAATTTAGGAGGGATGCAGAACGGGTATTTGAACAGTTCCAAATGTATCGTGAGGCTCACCCAGGTTCCACTCCACCAAAGCCGGAAGGAAACTGTGTGATCTGTCCGGACTGTCAGGGAAAAGGGCTGCATCTTAAAAAACTACCGCTGCTGAAGGTGGATGTGGGAAAGGTCTGTAAGACTTGCGGCGGCTCTGGTTATCTGCCGAAATAATAACATGCTGTGAATATATCATGATGGAGGAAATAGTGTATCACTGGTGTGATAATTTTGAAAAACTTATGACAAAGTTTAAGCGGCGATGTGGAATGGTTTTTTCTCTGTTCTTTTGTGTGTTGCTCTGCGGCTGTCAGGTTCTGTTTCCGGAAGAGCATACAGAGTTAATTGTGGACGGGAAATATAGACCTTTCAATGTTCCAAGGATGACGATGGAAAAGTTGATGGAGCTGGTGGAGGCGGAGGATGTTGATTACATTTATGAGGTGTTCTCTCCAGCTGTTAGGGAAAACACAGAAGGGCTTTATGAGCAAATTCAGGAATTTATTCGCTTTGTAGAGGAAAATGTAACCGCTTGGGATTTTTCTTCGGGGAGTGGAACCATAGATCGCAAGAGCGGTGTTACGTTAGCAAAACAAACCAATTTATATACGTTTGAAACAAGCAGTGGAATTTACAGATGTGATATTTCAGATGTGGTAAATAATACAACCCAAGAGGACACGATAGGTTTTTCAAATATAATGATTTTTCCCGAAGAGCTGTCCAAAGAATATGCGCCCAAGAAGCCAGCAGGCGTTTATATCGTATACCGGGTGGAGGATATACCGCCGAATGCCTCGGCTGAACCGTTTTCTCTGGAAATATTGATGCAGTTCACCGCCGAAGGAAACTCGGATGATGTTTATGAGTTGTTTTCCCTAAATGCAAAGAAAAATGCGAAAGAGTTGAAGGGAAAAACATTAGAATTGATGGATTTTTTGAATGAGCAGGTTATTTCTTGGGAGCCGTACACATGGACAAAGAACATAGAAATTGTAAATGGAGCTAAAGTTACAACACAGGAAATGTTCTTCTATCTGCACACAAACAGTGAGATGTATCGCTGTGATATTCGTGAAGTTTTGGAAAATAGAAGTCAAGAGACCGATACCGGATTCTCCAGCATTTCGATTTTTCCGGCACTGTACCCTGGTGAAAAGCCGGAATACGAAGACGAGGTTTATAAAGGGTATTGCACCTGGGGTCGGGAGAATATGGGCATTTCTATAGTGTACCAGTAGGAGAACCAAGTCAACTAAGGAGATTCGTATGGGATTGTTTGACAGATTAAAAAAGAAAGACGAAACAAAGGATGATTTTCTACTGTTTGATAATTACCCCTTTAAGCTCGCCGTGATACAGCAGCTCATGTATGAGCAGGAAGTTTTGGAAAACAAGTATAAGGGTGGAGATCGGTACTTTGAAATATACACGGATGCGGCTGAGGTTTCGGACGAAGAATCCATAAATCGTTTGAAATCATATATCGAGCAGGGAAATAACTTTTTTAAGAAATTAAAAATTCCTTGCTCTCTGGCAGATAAGGTAACGAAACTTTATGTTGGTGAGGAACTGGATGTATATTACCATATCAATCCACAGTGGCTTGATTTTGATACATATTTTGAGGATGGAAAGGACTTTGACATTACAGATATAAGCGAAAGGGAAATTCGGCAGTTTCCGAACCTTGCTTCAATCACATTCAATATGTATCATGCTCCCTCAGAGGAATTGGTTAAGAAAATAATGGGCTGGGGAATTGAAGTGCATCTTCCAAATTAACAAAGTATAGGAACCTTGAATGCACCGAGAGCAGGTGAAAGGAATGAAAAAGCAGAATGGAAAAAGATGAGACATACAGGCAAAGATCATTTTTTCAGACAGGAATGCCGCTATTTGTGGTTGCATTGTTTTTTCTGATTGCGGCTTTGTGCTTTTGCCTTAAAAGAGGTACGCTTTTATTGGCAGTAGTTTTGCTTGTAATTGGGCTCCTGTTCCTGATGCTGGGAGCAGGAAGAGTAAAAAAGGAGACAAAAAATATCCTGCGGTTTGTTCAGGAAAGCTCCGTTTTTTATCACAGATGCTATCCGCCTTTGAGAGTAACTGATATTCTGGACTGTTTAAAGAAGGAAGGTTTTGAAGTGGCGGAATATCCTTTTGGCAATTATTATTGTCATCGGAACATCGGCCAGAAATTCGGATGTCATTTCTTTATAGCAAATAATGACACACCGGATTGTCCGGAAGCAGAAAGTTATTCGGAGTTATTCATTCGGATTGTCTGTGAATCAGGTATGTCACTTGGCAGCCAGTATCTGCTGGATATGGAGTATGGAGCCAGACTGGAACAGAAATCGCCTGAATATATCCAGGCGGTGCGGGAAGGTTTTATGCATAATAAACAGGGGGTTCCATTTGGATTTCGACTTGCCTATGACACTCAGGGCGATATTTTGTATTGTGCGGAGGCGATTGTCCGTATCATATGGCATAAAAGTGACCCACTTGCAATCTATGTCAGTGAACTGCTGAAAAAGCTGTTTTTTGAGCAGGACAGGCGGCAGGATGTAATCAAAGAGGAAAATAAGGGATGGCCGATATGAGAAACGAAAAAGTGGAATCCACGAATGAAATCAGCCCTGAGCTGCAGGGAAGTGTCCTGCGAGGAATTTTAGGAAGTATCGCGGGAATGTTTGTCTGCATTATGGCTATGCTGTTATGCGGGCTGTTCCAGATAGAAAAATCCGGTATGATGCTCCAGCTTTTTGCAGGACTGGTGATCGGGTGGTTTTATCGTCTGTTTCATGGACGGCGTTCTAAAATGGTGGCCTATGTCACTGTAGGTATATGTACCGTACTGGCCAGTGCCCTTTGGGTAGTGTTACTGGCACTGTTACCCGCTATTGGCTCCCATGTTCATTTAACCGTAGCGGACTGGGGTAGATTGTGGAGCATGATTTGGGAGCTGTTGCTTTTATGTGTCGGTTTGGGGTTGATTGGCTTTTTCGTTACCAGAAGAAGTCTGCTGGCTTATGCAGATTGGAAAAGAGCCCCTTGGCATATCGCATATGCAGGAGGCAATGGGGCATTATACAACCTGCTCCCGGAAAAACTTCCTGCTATAAATCCGCCGACGCACTTTGCCGTATATAGCCGCTTTACACCGGGAACACATATTATCGTGGAAGGCAGCAGTTTCCGGTGGAGAAGACGGTTCCGTAAAGACCTTGTATTTTCTGTCCATGACATTACCGGTGTGGTTCTAGGGCCAGGGAATGGCTGTAATGTACTCTATGACAGGAACTATCAGGTACTGGCTAAATTTGCAGGCAGCATGGAACACGCAGATTTGCTACTCCTATGGCTGCTCCAATGGAACATACCCATAGATAGGGCTCCTGCTGAATGGCGTTCCCCGGTTGAGAGCAGAGCTGAACCGGAAGCAGAGGAATCTTCTGTTCTTCAGCGGCAATTCATTCTCCGCCTAAAACGCTCTACCCGGATTGGATTTGCAGGGATTGGATGGTTTCTTTTACTGATTGGACTGGCTCTTTTACTGGTGATTGACTTTTCTACGTTGAGTATGGTAGAACGGTCAGCTATCATTATCGTCACGCTGGCCGCAATGGGGATGAGTATTGTCTATTTACGAATGGGAAAGGTAAGCGGGGTGGAAGTAGACGGGGAACAGATGCGGGTGGTTTCCCGGTTCGGACGGACTACAGAGTTTTCAGTAAGGGAAGTGTCCTCTGTTTCCAGAAGTATGGGCTGGATTGTTTTGTATGACAGAGAGTTTAAGACATTGGCAAAAATTGATTCCTATCTGGAAAACCTTGATAGGCTAAAAGAGTATCTGGCGTTTTATGGGATAAAGTGGTGATTAGAGATTTAGAAAACCATTTTCAACGGAGGAAAAATGTACAATCGGTATCATGACATCAAAAAATTCATAACCGATCCGGAAAAGCTGCAAATTGTAAACAGTTCGGAAGTCTATATTTCGAGTGAAGAAAATTATGATATTGTGGTGGATTTGGCGGGGCATATAGCAGATTTTGAAGGATTGAAGCCGTTCATTGTTCTTGTGGCTCAAAGCCTTTGCGAACTTGATAATACCGCTCAAAAATTTGACAGACTATATAGCAAGAGCAGCCAATTCCCTTATGATGTGGAGATTGTTTTTATTGATACTCCATATGTGACCCTTGAATATTGGGGAAGAGAAGAAAATACACAGTTTAAAGTTGTTTTTGAGTACAATAAAGATAAGTTCATGCTCAAAAGTTTTGGAACAATACTGGATGTGCCAACAGACTGGGAGCAGGCTGTTTTTAAAGAAAACAAGCAGACCCAAAAGAAAAGTCTTTTTCACAGGTTGATACATTAGAGATAATCTTACGTTGAAAAAATGCTGTATAATACGACAGTGGGGTAGTTGGTATGTATTCCTATCTTGAGATAGTAAATGATTTATTAAAGGAATTTCCGGAAATAAGCAAAAATTATGAGGAAGAAATAACTTGGATCAAGGATACTTTTCAAAATCAGGAAACGGGAGGTCAGACAATCTATTTTGACCGCTGTTTTTGTGATTACATTGGCCGCCTGCTGATGAATAAGTGTCAAGATAACATTAAAATAGAAAAGGTATTTGCTTTTTTAGAGAATATGGCTGTAAGTGAAGATCAGGAAGTCAGAAATCTGTTACAAGTAACAGTTTTAGAATATCTTCGCAGTTGGTATCTATTACAGAACAAATCTGAGAAGCTCATGCTGCCGGAAACAAAGAAATTATTTGATTGTGTAAAGAGTTATCTGCAGGAACCGGCACAAGATGCGCTTCCCTATTTTTCTACATAATATATTGATGTGTGGAAATCATTTTGGATAGAAAGGATGTTTGAATAGTGGAAGATCAATATACTCGTTGGCAAACAAGAAGGAGAAGTCTTCCGGATCAAAAGAAAAGTGGAAACGGCTGGATACTTGGAAAGTCATGTTCAACATTGCATTTAACATATCAAATATATAATCTTGCCGAGGAAGCAGAACAACAAAAAGCTATTCTCCGGCTGATTATTCCTCAAAAATGCAAATTAAGTCCAAAGTTAAAAGATTTTTTGAAAGAACATAAATATGTAAGGATAATTAGGAGGGATTAACCAAAATGGGATTATATTTATGTATATTTGATCAAGAGGAAGAAGATATTTGTGGAGTTGAAGTCGGACTATATAGTTATTTTGAAGAATTTAGAAAGTTAATCTCTAAATATATAAATAAAGGCTTTGTTTCTAAAGTTTTTAAGCGTAAGAGCAAATTTTCATTACCAATGACAACTTTATTAAACCATTCCGATTGTGATGGGAGTTGGAGTGTTGATGAATGCGCCCAGTTAAAATTGGAATTACAAGAAATCAAACAGGTATTTACTAATGAACCACCTGATTTATCAATAGTTGAATTAAAACAAGATATTTTTAAGTTTTATGGGATAAAACCTGAAAATTTATTTGAATGTTTTATTGATTCGGATTGTGAGTTCTTAATCGACAGGTTGATTGGCCTATGCGATCTGGCAATTCAAATGAATAGGCCAATAATGTTTCAATAACATTAAAATACTTGTATAAATTTAAGGGATATACTCTCCAGCGGATAACCAAAACGACAGATAAGAACTAAATGTTTTTCTATAATATAAGTTGGAAGTTTCATGTCAAAAAAGAAAAGGAGATTGAATTATGGGAATTTTTGAAAAATTCATGAAGAAGAAAGAAGTAAAAAGACCCAAATTGATTGTTTTTGAGAAAGAAAACATTGATAATGATTATGCGAATTTTGAATTGAAGATAAAACCCCGAATTTCCATTGATGAGGGTTTTTCACAAGAAGCATATCAGCTTCTTGCAGGAAGGCGTAAGGAAATGCTGGAGCAAATTGAAGAAATCATTTTCAGTAATTATCTTGATGAAGATAGCGAAGACTTGGCATCGGAGATTGACAGTTTTCCAGATATCCGCTATTTCACGGGAAATTATTATGTTGTGTATGAAAGCTATGGTTTCAATTATCGGGATAGAAATTACCGTTCTTATCATATTAAAGACGGCCAATATAGAAATGTAAGATATAAAGGAAATGAACGAAAAGAATCTTATCTCCCGTTGGACAGTGATGAAATCATAAGGTATTATAAAATCTTTATCCAGGTTGGGTTGACCGGAAATGAAAACGGACAGGAAGAAGATTATATGAGCCTTGATCTGGTTGCGGAGATTGCTTCACCAGATGATAAGATTGAGTTTGAAGTTTTATCGCATGGTGTAATGTAAATTGGAAACAGCATATAAGAACTAAGCATTTTCACGTAATACAAGGAGGAGAATCCATATGTTACATTGGATTGCGATTATACTTGGAATTATCTTTACACTTTTTCAACTTTTTTATGCCTTTATAGTAATATGCAGCCTGATAGAAAATACGGGGTATAAAATCCTTAGCGTTGTTTTTGGCATCTGCCATGCAATTTCACCAGTATTGTTCGTATTCTTTGGTTATCAATGCCTTTTGCGTAAGATAGCACAATATGGTGCATTAAGGGCAGGTATCGGTATCGTTGTTTGCTTAGTCATATATTTTTTGGTTGTTTCAATATGGAATAGAATTGTATTGGGATATACTCCCGAAACATGGAAAATAAGTCTGTTAACGATAGCACAAGTGATTGTTTCGGCTATATTTATTTACGGCTTTTTGTATTTTTAGGCAAGCAATATGGAATGCAGACTACTCTGTCATTTTGCAGGCAGGTACAGAAAGTGGAATTGTAAGAACAGCAAGGAGGCATCATGATGAAAAAAGGCTATTATTATTTTGGGGAATGCGGAAGCATGGAGAAAATATTATTGGCAATAGGAATTATTGCTGCGGTTATTTCATGTTTTTTTCTATTTAAGGGCGGATATTTGCCGCTAATAGATGATCATTTCTATTTTACAACATATAATGCGTGGTTTTTGTTCTTTTTATCAATGAGCATCTTTGCGTTTATAGTTGACATTTGCCTGCATAAAATATGCAGGGATATAGCTACATGCTTGAAAGAAATTGAAGAAAAAGAAAAGAACTGATTGAATAATATATATTTTATTTCAACTTAGAGAATTGTTAAGTAGCTGAAATTTCAGCGATTGCAAATATGAATATGTATTAAGGAATCTGCGGGGATAATGATTATGATAAAAATGAAAGTGCTAATCTTTATGGCAATACTTATACTGACATTAACTGGATGCGGAAAAGCAGAACAGGAACAGCTAATAATATATTCTTTCAGTGGAGAGAATGAACAGCTTGCAGTTTCAAATGGCATTATTGTTCTGAATGGCACAGAAGAAACATTTGTTGGTGGTGATTTAAAGGTAACTGGTGATTTTTTCGATGACATCACATCATACTCTACTACATTTTACACTATGTCTGGTAGTGAAAAGGACATTATCCTTTCAAATAGTGTAGTAGATATGACAGGAGGAACGGTCAATGTTTCCAGTGATTTGGGACAAATATCGGGAGAGAGTACAATTAGGAGAATAAATATAGATGATGCAAATGATTTGGAAAACACCCTTTATTTTGAACTTGCTGTGAAAGATAAGAATGGTAAAGAAAGTGTATATCAGTTACAAATGTCTTTAACAGAAATAACCCAAAATCATAGTAATTAAATTCGGACTGATTTCTGTCTATTGAGAAAATTGTGGAGGATTACCCGTTAAAAACGATTATCGTTGCACTAACAAATCGGAAGTTGAAAAGAAAAAAAGAGGTGAAGTGTGTGGAATATGTAAGAGAAATATTTGCACAATATGACAGGCAATGTATTCGAGTTTATCAAGCATATAATCCTATAATCGCAAAAGAAGCAATTTCTTTGCAGACATTTGGAGAAAATTTTGATGTTAATCGCATGACATGGATAAAGCCATCTTTTTTATGGCTCATGCATCGCTCTAACTGGGGAACTAAAAAAAATCAGGAATGTATTTTAGCCATAGACGTATATCAGTCAAAGTTTAATGAAATACTGCAAAAAGCAGTGCTGACATCGCCGGACTCTAAAAGTTATACCGGTATACAGTGGGAAAAAGCTTTTGATGAAACAACAGTATACTGCCAATGGGATTCAGATCGAAATATAAATGGAAATGCAATCAATCGTGCGGCAATCCAAATAGGGTTAAAAAGAAATACATTAAGAGAGTTTTTAGATACAGGTATTTGCAGAATAGAGGACTTAACACCGCTGGTGAAAAAATGGAATGAACAAAGAAAAAACGGAAAACTAAACTCTAAAAATCTGCCAGTAGAGAGGATATATCCGGTCAAAGATAAAACAATCAGAAACAGGCTGAATATGACATATGGAAGTGTTAAAAAAGCTTAATACTTTTCAAGCGCAGTATGAAATAGAACCACCATATCCGTATATTGAACTTATGAAACAAGGGGGAAAAGATGTCACATAGCAAACATACAAAGCGGGGTTATTCTTTATATATCGAAAATTGGAACCGATCTGCTAAAAAGTACATAAATATTTGTTGTATATGTGGACATAAAGGCTATAGTCCTGTAATAGAACAGGGTGATTTTTGCAGTACTCTTGAAAATAAAGCGATTTACAGAGAACTATCAAAAACACTTTGTAAACTGGAATTAGATGAGTTAGGGCGTTGTAAAGACTGTGCAAGGGTGCAAGATAAACATATGAGTTGATAAAGCAAATTTGACGAAGAGGAATTTTTATGGAAAAAGAAAGGATTGCAAGGAGGAACCTATGAAATACACTCTCGATACAGATTTTTCATCACTGAACGGGCCAAAGGCAGCCAACTGGATCATGGGCTTTCAGGATATGGCTGAGGATGCTTTTGCGGACAGCAGCAGCCATTCACGGCTTTTGGGGAATCTTCTGATTCTGGAACCATATTTACATACGATTCGCCAGGGGCTGGCAGACAGGTGCAGGACGGTTCCGGCCATTCTTCAGGAGGCTCTTGACATACTTTGGGATTATCTGGAAGGCAGGAAAGCACCGTCCGATTTTCAGGATTTTGCCAATAATCTCTATGCTGCTACCCTCAATTATAATGTAGGGGAAGAAATAACCGATGCACAGGCGGAATTTTATGAAAAACATATAGATATTCCCTGGGGAAGCACCTGTGAATGGCAGATACTCACATGGCTTTCTGTTCTTTTGATGGAAGTGGTTGCAATCAGCGGTGGGAGGCTGGATTTTGAAGAATATGAGGAATATGAACAGGACGTGGATTTTGCGGAAATGGAGGAAATGCTGAATATGCTGGCGGATGCCTTTATTGATCTTACCAATACGCCGCTCCCATCCAATAAAGCATCAGACGTAATGAACGCACAGGAACAGGTTTACCAGACACCGCTGTTCCGGCAGTTTATAGAACGCATTCAAAATGGGCTGAAAGCTGCGCTGTCTGCTACACCGGAGCAGTATCCGGCTCTCCAGGAAGAATATCGTCAGTATGCGATCCTCCCGGAAGAATATGCTGCAAAACTGTTAGGTTGTTTGTGATCTTTAAAAATATATGAGGGAGAGTTGGACTATGTTTTTGAAAAAAGAAAAACCTGAATTTGAAATACGCCCATTATACTCCATCCGTGAAGAGTTGGAATTGATAAAGGAGTTCTGCTGGCAGCCTAAACTGGCCGCAGGCAAGATTTACACGGAGGAAGAAATAGATGCAGTGGAGCAGCGGCTGAACTATAAGCTGCCACAACCTCTAAGAGAGCTTTATTTGGTGCTGGGCGACTATGTATGTGAAAAGAAAGACACCTATTTCTGCCGCCCGGAGGAACTCCACTGGAGCGGACAGTACCTACTGGTGGAGGCCATGGAAAGAACCCGTCGGGGATGTGGGATCTACCGAAAAGACCCCTATGCGTCGGTTTATAGCTGGGAGCGGAACGGGGTCAACATTTACGGCGAAGTGCAGGATGAAAAGCCGAAATCAGAGGTGATAAGAAAAAGTGCACGTGATCAGTATTTCTCGAAACAATGCTTTTATTGGGATATTGTTATTATCCAACATGTGCTGGATAAGGTAATGAGGGATTGGTGGGAGCTGCATCAGACCCGGATGACAGAGGAACTGTCTCCTTTTTATATCGGCTGCTCTCTGCCGAGGAAACTGGACGAACTGCAGAAAGTCCGTCAAAGAATGGAGGAGTGGCTGGTTCCCATCTCGTCAAAAGCAGAGCTTTTAAGGGTAGAGATGTCCGGAAAGAATGCAGGGCCAGAGAATTATGTGGTTTATGCTTATACGAATCCGGAGAAGACCCTGCTGGTTCTATCTTTCAGCGCCCAGCAGAAATATGGGCTGATCACGAAGGAGCCGGTTCCCTACTCCTTTGCAGAACGGGTGGAAGAAAAAACCGGGATGCTGTTCTGGTCATGGAATGGGCAGGGCAGGAAACGGATGGAGGAAAAAGAAAAGGAAATGCGGGCAGCGGGCCTGTTTAAGAGGTGAAAACTATGTATGCAATCGAAAAGGAACTGAAAATACTCCGGCAATTTATCAGCCCGAAGCATATAGAAGGCTTGAAAAAGTGGAAATGTTATTCAGAGGATGAAATTCTGGCGGCAGAGAAGCGGCTTCATGTAAAGCTTCCATCTCCTATCCGGGATATTTACCGGCACATGGCAGACCTGTTAGTCACCAGCGGTTATCTGCGGCCATTGGAGCTTCTTCATTGGGAGGGAAGATATCTGGGATTCTTTCTTGCCCCCGGAGAAGGAGATATCATCGGGATACGAAAGGGCAAAACTTCCGGTGGTCTATACGCATGGGAAGAAAATGATCCAAAAGACATGGCCTGGGAATATGAGGATGAACTGGCAGATGCCTGTGAGGAGGGGGATGAGGTGAGAAAGCAGAAGGCTGTGGCAGCTTACCAGAAATACTGGAAAAAGCGGAATATTCCTTTGATTCACGCTCCCCTGAACATTCATAAGCTGGAACATGAACCCAGGTTTAACCATGCCCCGGACGCATATGGGCTGTTCCTAGTGATTCATGCCATCCGTGAATGGGAGGAGATGTCATGGCGTGAGCACGCCGATGATCGAACCTGCCTGTTCAGTGATTTTTTCCCCGCAAAGTTTTCGATGGAGTATTTCCAAAGGATAGCTGATCGGATTAAGGATGATTTTAAACCCCTTTCAGACCATCCGGAACTGACCAGTCTGGGCGATTTTCCTTTGCAGATGGCATATGTCCACAAAAATCAGGAAGCCCTGCTGGTTCTGGGGCAGGAGCCCGTCTGTTTTATGGTGCTGACAAAGACGGATGCAAAGGGTGACCTCCTTGAAAAGCTTCAGGAACAGACTGGCCTGGCTTTTCATGTGGGATTTTAGAAAAAGGCCGGCCGGACAGAAAATAAGAGAGCCGGTGAGGAAACAGATTATGAGAAAAAAGAACAGAACAGGAAAACGGCTGCGGCTGACACCTCTTATATTGGGAGGCTATGCTGCGTTTCTGGGGGTTGGTCTGATAGTGATTGGACTTGCTGAAATGAAGGAAGGGATCGGTATTGTCCGGCTACTGATTGGGCTTGGCATGGCGGGCTTTGGCTTGTTGGGAATATGGGATGGAGTGCGTGATCTGGTGGGGCCAGATAAAAAATCGGAGCAGTCGCCGGCCAGCCAGTTTATCCTTACAGATACATCTGGAAACAGAACCTCCAATGTTACAGTGGAGATTTTACAAAAACAGTTGGAAAGCCTGATGGAAAGTGATAAAGGGGGCGTTTTCAAACTCCAGATCCTGCCGCCTTTTCCCATACAGGAGATAGGGAATATAAGCCAGATTTTCTGTATATTCCATGAGGTCTTTCGGTTGACGCTATTTTTGGAAGAATCTAAAGGCGGATATGAATCGTACCATAAAAGCGCAGAGTTTGACGAGGCGAAGAACTGGCTTGAAAAACTCCTGACTGGCAGTGCTGATCTTTCGGGGTGGAAAAAAATAGAGAATGGATATGACGATGAAGATGAGAGCAGCGAGGAAGAGGACACCGAATGGGAGGAAAGCAGCGCTTGCCCAGGCGAAGCTGAGGATACCGGAGACGAGAACCGCCCGGAAGATACAAATGAGACAGCGGAGGCAGTTACTGGTTTTGACAAACCAGATGCTTTGATAGATACAGAAGAAGCCACGGCAGGGAAGAGCGAAACGGATACCCGGCAGACTGAGGAAAACATAAAATCTTTCTGGCAGCAGCTTCAAAGAGAACAGAAAGGCCAAATGCGGAACTGGCGTCAGCTTCTGGTGATTTTTGGAGAGAGCTGGCATGATGAACACACATTTTTCTCCGCCAGAGATGTGGAACTGGCCATTGACGGCATCTATGAAGGAACATACACAAAGGTATTCCTGGAATGGGGAACGCAGGCACTTGATTTCTTCCCCGGCGTTCAAAATGACTTGATGGTGATTTGGTGTACCAATAACACAGGAAAAGGGGATACCAGGTTTCTGGCGAAAGAAGGAACCGTGACGCAGGTGAAATTCTGGCTGGTTAATTATTTGAAGTCCGGTGTTTTTGAAGAAATGAGCGGTTGGGCTGATGTTACTGCCCAGATAGAAAAAGCAAATAGAAAGGGCAAAAAGAAACATGGGAAAGTATTTTAGCGATGTGGTGGATAAGGCCATTGAAGATCTCTATTATTGTTGTGATAATGACAAGGCAAAAGCGGCGGCGGACGCATTATTGTCTGCGACAAAGGACGGGGATGGGGACGCCTGCTATTTCCTCTCCCGCTGTTTTTCCGGCCCCTGTTACAGCTGGGAATACCACCCCTTTGAAGAAAATGAGGCGGCGGCCTATGCCATGCTCCATCAGGCTATCTCCTTGGGCAGCGCCGCTGCGGTTCTGGGAGCGCTGCGTATGGATTTGCTGACACCGGAGTTTAAGGAGATTATGCCCTTTGACAGTATAAAAGAAGCATGGGATGTAATCTATGAAAAAGCCGAGAACGGATGCGCATTCTGCCAGTACATGATTGGGAACGCCTATTATTATCTGGACATCATAGAGATTGAAGATCATAAGGAAAGTGACTTCGCAAATAAGGGAGCCTGGAATGCATGGAAACAGCAGCAGATAAAACAGTGCCTGCCCTGGTTTGAAAAGTCATTTTCCGGAGGTATGATTCTGGCGGGGCGGAATTACTGCCATTATTATCAGTATGGCCGGGGAGAATACATTCCGCCGGAGCCAGAAAAGGAAGTTTCTATCACACGCCAGGGTGCAGAATGGGGCTACCCGGAGTGTATGTATGCCTACGCTCATCACCTTATCTATAAGGAGAATAACCACAAAGAAGCTCTACCTTGGGCACTGAAAGCGGCAGAAGCCGGGCACCTGTGGAGTTGGCATATTATAGGGGATATTTATTGGGACGGTACAGCAGTGGAGCGTAATCTGCCCTATGCGCTCCAGTGCTACGAAAAAACAGCCAGCTATGGCAATGATAGTTATGCCTGCCGCCAACTGGGGCGTCTGTATTTCCACGGCTGGGGTACAGCTGTGGACTATGCACGGGCGGTTCAATGGCTGGAGAGAAATCAGGAGCCGGAATATGCCCTGAATGATCTGCTGGGGATCTGTTACCTGCTGGGATACGGTTGCCGGCAAGACCCGGCAAGAGGAAAAGCGTTATTGGAGAAAAGCGAAAAATCCCGCTATAAAAGCTATGGTCTGGGAATGATGTATGCAGAGGGAATCGGTGTACGGGAGGATATAGAAAAAGGTGTTGAGTATCTGAAAGAGGCAGGAAATTACGGGCCGGCAATCGAGGCTCTGAAACATTACAAGAAAAGCCTGTTTGGGGTCTGGCGGAGAAAATAAGAACATTTAGAAAAGGAGGCAGATTGTCCATGAGCTATTCCTTAATGATTGCGCCTTTCGATTTTGCTAACCATAATAAAATTGCAGCGCAACAGTTTTTTGATAATTACGCATTTTTTGAGCTGACACCCAAACGGGCTAAGGAATATTTTTTGTGGTTTAAGAATGAAATCCCTAACCGGATCACTATGCTCTGGGAATATATGAAGGAGGAACGCCCGGAAAGCCAGCCCTTTGACTATTCTCCGGAATCGTTGATTCCGTTATGGGATTGGTATGAAACAAAAATCAAACAGGTTCCCCAGACGAGGAAAGAAATTGAGTATAATGTTTCAAGATTTCCGAAGTGGATGGAGGAAAATGTCCGAAAAATAACCATGAAATATACAGATGAAACACTATCTCTTGCGTTGGATATTTCCATATATTATGGAGAAACGATCATTAAAAATTATCCCAATATGTATTGGGGGCATTTTACAAGGCCAAAGCGTGAACTCTTTGCCAATAAACCTGTGATACTGAAGTTAAATAACAAGAAGAAGTATGTTGCAGCCAGTCAGGTAGTATTTGTATGTATGCTAAAATCCAGTGAAAGACCTGACAAGAATCGGTTGTATGACCTGTACCGCTTTAGTGAAGATGAGTTTGATCCAATAAAGCCAAGTTATTGGGATAGCTGGTAACCATAATCTGTTAAAGGAGACTATATTTTATGACAACAGCAAAAAAGTATTTGGGGATATTGAGAGAACGTGAACCGCAATTATGGAAAGAGCCATTCAAAGAATCCGGCTTTACAGAGAAAGATTTATCAGATATTGAAAAAGGGCTTGGATATAAGCTGCCAGCGCCATACCGTGAATTTTTGTTAAGTTATGAAATGCCGAAAGATATTACTGTACTTGTTTCCTTTTGCGGCGATTCCTTTGCGTGTTCATGGAGTGAAACCTTTTCCCGTGAGAAAAATGGCTATATCTCCCGGCCTGAATTTGATATTGGCCCAACGGTTGAGTTTGAGTGGCACAATATTCAAGGACACAGCGGGGCAGAGTTTTTGAAGAATCTCCAGCAGGAACAGAAAACGCAGGATTACTGCCCCTGCTTTTTGGAGGCAGGGTTTATCAGGGTCGGAAATGTATATGGGTATTTGGTGTATCTGGATTTGGTAAGCGGCGGCATCGTCACAATACATGAAGAGGGCGTATATGACATGATGGGTGCCGGGGTAGATTGGGCCAGCAGATCAGAAGTAAGGAAATATATGGAAACACGAGAGCTTTATATCTGTAAGGACTTTAATGATTTTCTTCGTTTTGCTTGCACTGGTGACTTTCTTGATGAGAATGAAGCAAGATTCCCTACACAGGAGGAACTGGAGCAGGATTATTCTTATTAACTCTTATCTTAATAAGGATTGTTTTAAGATAGAACAAACAGATAAAAGGAGATTGTATTATGATAAGTGGAATAATTTTTATACTAATTATTGTAGGTGGGATAGCGCTGATCGTTTGGTATTTGAAATCATTTTATGCCGAACGTGAAAACCGGGCAAAAAAGGCGGAGGAACACCGGAGCAAACATGGTGGAGAATGTATTCTGGAATGGAGTGGAAGTCTTTCAAGCGGTGCGCCGGATGCAGAATTTGGAAAGCTGATTGTAGAGGTTCCAAAGAAACGTGGAGGCGGTGCAGCATGTTTTTATGAAAAAGGACTGGTACTGGAAAAAAAGCGTCTGCCCTATTCAGAAATTAAAGATGTTCTGTTTGTAGCTGCCACATCAAATAAGAAATACACTTTGAAACAAGCTGCAAGGGATATGGGTGTTTTATGGATATACCCCAAAAAAGGAGCTACGATAGGGCTGAGGGAAATGAGCTATCAGTTTGATAATGAAATAATGGAGAAAATCAAACAAGGACTTGGCTTTTAAGCAATATTTTATCAAAGTTCAACAGTTGCCAATGTAAATGCCATTCAGAAAATCGTTGGATGGGCGGCTGTTCTAAATCGGACAGGCAGTTAATTTAGAACAAGCCAGAAATTGGCTGTAGAAGTTCCGAAAAACGGAAAAGAGAATAAGACAGTAATAGGAAAGTATATTTTGAGGGGTGTACTGCGTTTCATTAAAATGTGCGATTGCAGTATGCCTTTCAATATATGAGAAGTATTAAGAGAGTAAAGACTGTTGATTGACATGGGAACCCGTCAATAGTTTTAAGATGCAAATGGAGAGTATTATGATAAAAAAGTATGGGAATGTACGAAAGCGTACAAATAAAAACGTTGACGGATTGCCGTATAGTAAAAGGTGTATCGTGATGAAGTGAGAGCTTCTAAGCGATGCACCTTTTTTAATGTCGAATTTAGAGAGATTGCGTATCTTTATCAATTTTTTTGTCAACAACCTGATGTCCTGGAGTGCGGGCAAGATATTGGTTGAGAGTATCCAGTTTCCGGTTAAGATCGGCAGTTTCTTTCTCAGCAGCTTTATAAGTTTTCTGTAGAGCCTGCTTTTTGGAATAAAGTGCATTGTAATCGCTGCGGAGTTTTTCAACGTCAATATTCTTCGGATTGATGCCAAAACGCTTCAGCATATTTTCAGCACCGTCGTGAAGAATAAGCTCTGTTTCATGGCGGCGTAGGTAAGCGTCTTTGTCCTTGGACTTCTGGTAGCGCACATGATAGATATGGTTGGCTTTATACTGCTCTGCATACTTCAAAACCTGTCCGAAATCCTTTAGCTGGCGCTCGGTTTCCACAAGGCTCTCACGGGCTGTTTTTGCCAGTGTGGACTTGGCGGCAACCTGCTTTTCAAGCTCTGTTATAGAGCCTGCCTGACTGTAGCTTGCGGCGGCAATTTTAAGGTTTTGGATGTCTGCCCAATGTTTCAAACCGGGGCTTTGTGTGAATTTATCCTCGGTGGTGTCAATGAGATTTTTCCTTGAATAATCTTTGACAATGGGCTTTTTTCTGACAGGGAATGGAACACGCTTTTTATCCTTTACAAGTGCCTTTTCCTCAATGCGCTCCTTGATCCGTTCTTTGGTGTACTCCATACCTAAAGACTTTGCGCTGCCACGGATAAAACGCTCCCTGTCCAGAGGACGGAATGAGATAAATTTATGCGCTTTTTCCCCGAAGTCCTCGCCTTTGATTTCGTAGCCTTTTGCCCGGATCAGCTCAATGCAGTCCTCGTAAGTTTCAGCGTTTTTTATTGCTTCATCAATGTCGGCTTTTAACTGTTCTTTCCATGCCGAACCATTTTTGCCAGCCTGCCATTCCTTGTAAGTTTTTCCCCGCTTTTCCCCCGGAGTGATAACAGATAATTCATGTTCCCTGCAGAGGGTATCGCTCAGATTGCGGATGTTGTAATAGGTCTTTTTACAGTCGTGATATTTCTCATGGTTTATGTTATCAGCAGCGCAGAAAATGATGTGGTTATGGACGTGCCCTTTGTCAATGTGCGTAGTGACAACATAGGAATATTTCCCCTCTAAAAGTTTGTCGGCAAGCTCCACGCCTATCTGGTGGGCTTCCTTATAAGAAACTTCACCAGGGAGAAAAGACTGTATCAGATGATAGGCTTTGTTTGGATTGGACTGGCTGGTTTTTGACAGCGCAAATTTGAAATCATAGGCGGCGGTTTCAGGGCTGCAACCATAAGAAGAAATCAGTATGCCCTCATCAGTTTTGGCAGGGTTGCAGATGTAGTCTACTGCTTTATTGACGGTTGCCGTGATAGCATGGATTTTTGTGTATGCCATACCTTTTGCATCAGCTCCTTTACTTCTTTTACATCGGCTTTATATACGTTACCTGTGGCATTCATGCGCTTTGCAATCTGGTTTAAATTGTTCCCGATTTTAGCAAGCGCAGCATTGTACTCCCGAAGCTCGGAATAGTCAATGTCATAAACATAGCCGTAAATGATTAGGTGCCGTAGGAAAGAGGATTTGTCTTTCATATTGGAGGCTTTGAATTTCTGTTCCAGTATGTAAAGTTCATCATCGCTCAGACGTAAGGTTAAGCGGTTTTGGCGCACTCTGTTCTCCATTGTTTGGTAAGCTCCTTTCATTAAAACTGATTTGTTTTTTGTAATATGCCGTATCCGGCAGGGAGGTTTTTCAAGCGTAAAAATTCAGAAATTCCGCAGAGGTAATTTCCGGATTTTGTAGCGTAAAGGGGGTCAGGGGGATGTGCCCTCTGCAAGCCGATTTTCTCAAGTTTCCGCTTGGAGAAACTTGGGCAAATCGAAGCCTATGGACGTCCATAGGCAGTGCTTGCTATTCTTCTGCAAACTGCCCATAGGGAGTTTGCGTGTTGTACGAGCTTAGGCGAGTGTCTTACAACACATAAGGGCGTTATCGCCCGGTCTTTTGTAAAGCCTTTCGGTATCTGGCTTTCAGAGGATTGTTTTGATAAATAAAAAACTGCCACAACCAGAGCAGGGCATAGCTACCCTGTTCCAACTCATAGCAGTTTGAGTGTACGTTTATGAATTTATGATTTTATCCATTAAAGATTTTACCAAGCGGCAGAGGAAAAGTCAATCAGAGATACAAACGAAAAGCAGAAAAAGAAAGCATGATTTTCAGCATGGGAAAAGAACTGGAAGCGGCTGGGAAATTTTCTTGAAATAATTTTGTGTATAGGAAAGGTATTTTCCTATATGTTTTGTAGACTATGATTGGAACTTATTAAAGGAGAGGAGGTGAAGCATGAATACCACTGACCGCAGAATGGAAATCATTAACATTCTGATTGTCCGGCGGCGTACAACAGCAAATGAACTGGCAGAAGAATTTGGAGTTACCACCCGCACGATACGAAATGATATTCAGGCTTTATCTCCGGGGTATCCTATTTACACACAGCAGGGTGGGGCTGGAGGAATTTTCATGGGAGATGATTACAAGCCATACATAAATACCCTTTCTTCTGATGAGCTGGATACTTTGTGCGAGATATACAGACAAGCAGAGGGATCACAAAAGAAGATTCTATTACAGATTTTGAATAAGTACGGCCCAGATAAACTGGAGATATAAACTTGTCATTCCGCTAAAGCACATAATCTTTACAAGAACCGTTCATAGCAGACGGAGAGTGCTTATGTGCTTTTTGGGCTGACAAGTCCAGAGATGATTTTATCCAAAACAGGCGGAGGTTTTCTGCCAGGGCGTACCTTGAAAATTGAATATATAAATACATACAGGACGTGTGGGATGTGCGGAGCCGCTATGCGGACACGCCAAGAGCTACCTGCTCTCATTTTTGTATGGGAGTGTATACGAAGGAATACTGTAATCTGGTATTGAAGTTAAGGCGGTGAGCGATGAATGTCTGGCGAAAAGTGCAGCAGTTGCATGAGGCAATGAGGCATATCTTTGATAATGATACTTCCGGATTTTCCGGTCAATTTAGAATGACGGTGCGATACCGATGTGGGCAGTGTAATGAGCTGTCACTTGTATGTATTTTTTTGATAGAGATTAAGAGAAATTTTGTCTGCTGATGAGAGCCGGGAAAGGGTTTCGTGGTTGTCATGGGCAGATAAAATCTTATTGTAATGTTTGGAGGTGATTTTTTGGGTAAAAAAGAGGAAATAAACCTTGTTATGGGGCATGATGAAGAAATTATCATGGCGCTTGCAATGATACGGCATATGTATCATAAAGGAGAAATTTCCGAGATTGTGTATAAGAATATCCGAAAAGATTATTTGCCTAAGATAAAAAGTGTTGCACTTAGAGAAAAATTGTGATATTATGAATGTGTGGTAACAAAGTAGGAAATTAAGAGGGCGGAAATAATGGAAAGAACTGTAGCGATTTATGCGAGAGTTTCAACCGAACATGAAGCGCAACTTTCAGCCTTAGAAAATCAAGTTCAGTATTATGATGATCTTCTTGCAAAGCATCCAGACTGGACACTATATGAAAGATATATAGATGAAGGGATAACGGGTACTTCTGTAAAAAAGCGGCAGAGTTTTTTAAGAATGATGGAAGATGCAGAAGATAGGAAATTTGACCTGATTATTACAAGAGAGGTTTCGAGGTTTGCGAGGAATACAGTTGATACTTTGCAGCAAACAAGAATATTAAAAAAATATGGTGTGGAGGTGTATTTTACAGAGGATAATATTTGGACAATGAATGACGAGGACGGAGAGCTACGTTTGACAATCATGGCAACTTTGGCGCAGAATGAAAGTAAAAAGACTTCGATCAGGGTAAAGGCTGGACAGAAAGTTTCATTTCAGAATGCTGTGCCGTATGGAACAGGAAATATACTCGGTTATGACAGAGCTGGAAAGGAATTTGTTATCAACGAGGAACAGGCAAAAACAGTTCGCATGATCTTTGATATGTATCTTGACGGAATGGGGCTAAGGCAGATACAATTTGCTTTGGAAGGTGCAGGGAGGCTAACCGCTACTGGACTGAAAAATTGGAGTTGTTCTACTATCAGTAGGGTACTTAATAATGCTTTCTATTGTGGAACGATTGTATATAGGAAAGAATATGTACCTGATTATCTGGAGCAAAAGAAAATCAAAAATCACGGAGAGATAGAAAATATAGTGGCAGAAGGTACGCATATTCCTATTGTTACTAAGGAAGAATATGCCAGAGTGAAAAAGAAGATGGATGCTAAAACACAATCTGTCGATAATCGTGGCAAGAGGGGGAAACACGCATCAGGAGACGTGTGGACAAAAAAATTGAAGTGTAGCTGTTCGGGTGGCAGCTTTAACCGGAGAGTTTGGCATAGGGTAGCGTCAGGAGAACCACAATACGCATATCAGTGTTACAGACAGATTACCACAGGTACTATTGCTACAAGAACAAAGAAAGGTCTTAGTCTGGAGGGCATTTGTGAGGCTCCAATGGTTCCGAGATGGAAATTAGAGGTTATGGCAAAAGTAATTTTTCAAAATTTTTGGAAAGACCGGACGACGGTAAGGCTGATTGCCGAGGAAATGCTTGAAAAACATATCCAAGATGACCGATACATAAATTTTGAAAAAGAAATTAAAGAGTTAAAAACCAAGATTGCCAAAACTGATAAAAAGTACGAAAATCTTGTTGATCTGCGGGTAAATGGCGAAATTGACAAAGCCATGTTTGACCTAAAGAAAAAGGAACTGTTGGAAGATAAGGAAAGACTTGAAAAGCAGTTAGAAGGTTATCAAGTAGACGAGGATATGTCGGATGAGGACTATAATCGCAGACTGGAGGTATTAAAATGCGGGCTGGAAAATAATTTTGATTTTTCAGTTTATGACATTCCAGAGGAAATAATAGATGATTTTGTGGATGAGATAATTGTTTATAAAGACTGTTTCTTATGGAAATTGAGTATGTTTGGCGATGAAACACGGATGAAACTTTGTGTAAACAAGGATAAGTCCGTAGAAATTGAAAAAACCCCTAACGTTGATACACGCTGCACAGGCGGCGATTAATGAGGCGTAATGTTTGGTCAGGTTTTCACCTAGATTAGAAGCTAACTTTGCAATGGTCTGGTGCTAAGCTTTACCAGACTGTTACGGTTTTTCCTAATATTTATCAAAAATATGTGCTGCACTTTAGGAAATATTTATCCATATCAGCGCATATTATATTAGGAACAAAAGAAGGGAATAGATCTATGTATTTAGTAAAGACAAGAGCTGTACCTTTCTCAGAGGAAAAGCCGGTTGAGAAGAAAACAAAACGGTATATACCGCCACGTTATAGCTCTAAGAAGAAAACTCCAACTGAACAAAGTGCGCATGTGAAAAACGAAGACCTTGTCTGAGAAAGAGTAAAGCAGCTTAAATATAGGTAAGAACAGACTCCTGTTAGCAGTGACATGCGATGGGAGTCTGTTTTTGTGAAGAGGTTTGATAGGATGAAAAAGATTAAATCTGTGTTTGGAAGGATTTCCAAATGGTGCCTTCTTATTATTAGTTTCATTCTTTTTCTATGGAATTATAAGGAAATTGTATGTCAATGTAAAGATGGCGGATGTTCTTTTTTGAAAAATATGGGAATATTGAAAATTTTGGAGACAGTTAGTGAAAACGGACTAAAAAGTTTCCCTTGGTTTTTTCACTCGCTTTACCATAATATAGAAGCTCTTTCTTTGGCCAACGCTGCCTCGTTTTTTTCTCTTTTTGCCATGGTGATTGCATTGATTCAGGCGGTATATCCCTATCGTCTTGGTGAAGTGTACGGATATCCCATTGCACGTTTAAAGAGCGCATTTGGTAAACAGAAAGAAATACGGGAATTAATATTTTGCGCTTTTATTGCTGTTGTGGCAGAACTTTTAAAATTACATATTTTGGAAACCGGTATCATAGCTGTGGGCTATGTGATAATTGGAAAATGGGTTTATGAGATTGTTAATTGGTACGGAACCTTTGAGAATAAAGAGAAGGAATTTACTAAGCAATTCGAAAAAAATTTAGAAGTTGTTTTGAAGAAACAGGACGAAATCACGTCAGAAGAGAGAGAAATATATGAATTGACAGAACGTCTGATAAAGAGCGGAGGGGTTGAAGAGCGGAAAATTTTGGAAGCAATGGCTTGTAATCTTTATCAGTTAAAAACGGAATTGAATGAAAAACAGTATCAGAAAATCTTTGAACTTAGCTTTTATATGGCACAACTGATTATAGAAAATAATTTGAAAACTAATCATATAGAAAACTCCTGGAATTTTAAAATGCTGAAAGAATGTGTGTTGGGAAGCGGCTGTCAATTAAGAGATATGGAAGCAAGAAGTCCATGGTTGGAGGCAGAAGAAGGTTTTATTATGGGGATTCTTTGCGGCTGCTTAACAGAAAATAATCTTAATGTTTCAAGATGGTGTATTTATGATGTCCTGTCTGCGATTCACAGGCAGATGAATCAGATGAGAGCAGCAGAAATTACAGGGATGCTGTTAGTGTACTGACACATTTACATTTCGTCAAATGACTCGCCTGAATTTCCATCTGCCATGTTGTCGTCGGTCAACGATGCCACCGCATCGCCTCCCTCCTCCGCCTTGCAGGCTGAAAATTCATTCTGCGTCATTTAACTGAAAGTAAATGTGTCAGCACACTAGTCTTCCTGGAACTTTACTGTAATATTAATGAAGACGCAATAAATAGTATTGATATGATGGTAAAGGGAAATTATTTAGCCGCCAATATCACAAAACGGTTTTGCATTGAGAATTCGAAACTCAAAATGGAAAGATTTTATCATATGCTTCTTCACTTAAATTTTGTAGAGGCAATTACAGAATATGATCTGATTGATACGTTATTGCAGGAATTAGAAGGTAAGCAGGAGATGATTCCAAAGACTATGTTTGGGGTGATGAAGGTGCTTTCTGGAAACCAATGGGGGATATGATATGAATATTTGCAGACCGATTACATTTTATAATAATTTTGTTCCGCCGTCCACAGCTGTACAGGAGTGGAAATATGAAGCATTGGGATACTATGACGGTATTGATATTGACGAAAATATTATAAGTGACGGCGATGGATTTAATCTCAAGCTGCTGTGGGAGAATTTAGAAGACAAGGCAGAGAAGCTTTCAGGACACTATAATGCCCAAACACTTTATGCTTTCAGGACAGAGGATGAAAATGTAAAAATTACAGATGAGGCATTTTGGAAGGGTGAGTCAAAAGAGGAAGATATTCATTATCCATTTCTGTTTATTATGATGGTTCGATTGAATCTGTCGGCCAATAAAGTGAAAACAGTAAGGGAAAATATAGAGCAGGCCGTATACCAAAAGGAGCTGAAAGTAATTACTTATTTGTCTCTGGACAATAATGATATGATTGTTGTTTTAAAAAGCAGGACATACGATAATGCGGCGGGGTTTATAGATCAGTTCCACATGCAATATGTTAAAGACAATACAAAACAGAGGGAACTGATTTATGACAGCTTTTCAGTGGGGGGAATAAGCAAAGAATATATAAAGTCATTAAAGATTTCCGATCCGGACAACAGCCCTTCTATTGAGAGAATCTGCATAAGGGCAATTGAAAAGAAACCGGGTACAATTAAAACCATGAAGGAAAAATTAGAGGACCGCTTTGGTTTGGGCAAGGTGGAGAGCTATCCGGTACTTGGATGCGAAGATGAGGTGTTCTTATTAAATGGCATAGCATCTGACAAATTTTGGAAGCTGTATGAGAATAAGGAGGGATTATTATCCAACTCCAATAAGGAATATCAGGATTCGGTTTATGGTATGACTACATTGATACTCCAACAGAGAAAGTACTCTGCATACTTGGAATGTTTAAAAAATATTCATGGAGAGAAGCAGCAAAATGTCAAGAAAATGTGTGAGGATTTTCGGAGTGAACTGTTGGATATTGGCTTAAAAGCCACAATACGTGAGAGAATGTATTTAAAGGCTATACTGCAGATAATAAATGCCTTGCAGAAGTATGAAAATATGGAGTATGCAGATTATACATATTTAATTTTGTATTACCCTATGAAAATGCTTTTAAAGCTGATAAAAGAGGAGAAAAGACGTGGAAAAGAAAGAGAGGAGGAGCAGATTGAGAGCTTACAGCAAATCTCGGATTTCTTTTATGCAATCAATCTTCTGGCCCAGAACTCTATTCGGTTAGAGCGTCAATTTATTCAAAGTGTGGATTTAAATGCCAGAATCTATGAAGCGCCGGTGCAGCTGAACGCTTTTTATGCTTCTTATTTTAGTCTGCTGAAAGATATATTGAATAAAGGGGTGGAAAAGGGCGATTATGAGTTTATGATTTGCCCAGGCATGGTAGAATATTTGAATGTGCGGAGAGTGCTCCCTAGTGCATCGCGGGAAAATAGACTTCTTTTGGTAGAGATTCCTGAGCATCAGATCTATGATGTTAAAAATCAGCTTATGGTGATGGCCCATGAAGCAGCACATTTTGTAGGGCGGGATATCAGACATAGAACGGAACGTCACAGGATGATGTTGGAAGCGATTGTAAAGTCGGTAAGTACATTTCTTGTGTTGGATGACGAAATGCACCCCTATTGTACGGAAAAATCAATCGGGATTTTTGAAGAGGAATATTTGTTACAGTTAGAGAATGCAGTAAAGGCGTATTATGAAGGAATAGAACAGAGTGACATACGTATTGAAGAGGACCGATATCATACGGAATATATGAAGGAGGATTTGTGGGTTTGTGCTCAGACCACTCTCATTGAACATGAAGAACTTTTAGACCGAATTGGAAAGCAGGCTTTTGATAAGTTTGGCAGGGACATGGAAGGAAAAAACTCAGACCCGGCACTGAAGCTTGAGAAGTTTAGACGATTTAAAGCGGCATTTGGGGAAGGTAAGACCTCTTTTTTGACAAAGACTACAGTTCCTGAGATCAGATTGTCGGATGAATGCTGTATTAATAATATTGTGGACAGCAATATTCATCTTATGAAGGAGGCGTTTGCGGATAGTATCAGTATACTGCTTTTACAGCTTTCACCGGAGGAATATATAGAGAGCTTGTTTGGCAGTTCAGAGCAAATAGGGAAATTACAAGACCATGCAAGGACAATTGACTGGAGGATTGCTCTGGTAAGCAAGGTGGTACCGGATTATTGTGACGAAAGGCACCGGAAGTTATGGGACATGGAACATCTGGAAGCTGCTGCAGAGAATGCGAATAATGAGGAACTGAAAATTTTAATAAAAAGGGTTATAGGTTTATTGAAAAATTATTTGTCGGGGACAAAAAGCATATTTGAAATTTATGAGGAGGATGAAAAAAGAAAAGATGAAGAGAAATTATTTTTGGAAAGGAGGGGAATAAACCGATTATACAATCGGGAGTTAAGTGAAGTATTCATAAAGTATTTAAAGTTATGCTGTGAAATGTTTTACCGTAAAGAGCGAGATGTCTACAGAAGAAGGGATATACGCCGATTAAGGGAAATTTGGAGCAAACTGAAAACAATTAATAATATCGAAGATTCTATTATTTACATTCGCAGCTTTATTGAAGATTATAAGAGAGATAAAATTTTTCAAAAAGAGAATAAAAAATATATATGTAAAAGAAGAATTTTGAAAGCTGTATTATTAAGGAGACAAAAAACATGATCAACTACATTCAAAACTTAAAAATCAGATTTAAACTTTATATCCTCATAGGAGTTGCGCTCATAGGCATGCTTGTGATCGGCGGAATGTCATTTAACCTTATGGGCCGGATGAATGACATGGCAAGTGACATTTCAACCAGCTGGCTTCCCAGCATTAACACGGCAAGGGAGCTGACCACTACGATTTCCAATATCCGTCTCAATGAATTAGGGTATCTCACTGCGATTTCTGATGATGTCCAGGCATCCAGCCTTCAGTATCTGCAAAAGGAAAAGGAAGAAATGAATACCCTCATAGCCACATATGGCGGATTGATCGACGAGGAAGAAAGAAGCTTTTATGAGAATGCGCTGAATCTCTGGACTCAGTACGATAAAGCGGATGAAGAGATGATAGCCTTGGCAAAGCAGGGCCGCACGGAAGAAGCCCGCGGGATTCTGGAAGGCCAATGTGTGGAGCTTTACAATTCATTGAACAGCGCTTTTAATGATATTATTGTTTACAATTCGGAAGGAAGCGATGCTGCGACAGAGGAAAGCTTTTCCCTTTACAGAACTGCCACATTCCTTATGGCGGCAGTTATTATAGTGATCATCCTTGTGGGAGTGTTCTTCTCATTTGTGATTATACGCCTCATCAAAGCCCCGATTTCTGAAATCGAGAGTGCCGCTATTAAAATGGCCGATGGTGATTTGGATGTAGAGATTTCTTATACCTCGAAGGATGAACTGGGGATTCTCGCAAATCAGGTGCGCAGATTAATCAAAAAGCTTCAGGTTATCATTGATGATGAGAATAAGTTCCTTGCCAAAATGGCTGACGGTGATTTTACGGTGGATTCCATCTGCGAAGAAGAATATACGGGAGGCTTTCGTCCCCTGCTTATTTCCTTCCGGGGCATTGCAGATAAGCTTAACGACACCATGATGCAGATCAATCAAAGCTCCTCTCAGGTTGCAAGCGGATCCGAACAGGTTGCAAGCGGCTCCCAGGCCCTTTCCCAGGGAGCCACACAGCAGGCCAGTTCCGTGGAGGAACTTGCTGCCACCATTAGTGAGATCTCCGGAAAGGTAAAGCAGAATGCAGACAGTGCACAGCAGGCCAACGAAAAGGCAGGCAGCATCAGTATGGAAATGAATGTGAGCAGCGAAAAGATGCAGCAGATGATAGAGGCAATGAGGGATATCAGCAGCTGTTCCAATGAAATCGGCAAAATCATTAAGACAATTGAGGATATTGCTTTCCAGACCAACATTCTTGCCCTTAACGCTGCAGTCGAAGCGGCCAGGGCAGGCAGTGCAGGAAAAGGGTTTGCCGTAGTAGCCGATGAAGTCCGCAATCTGGCAAGCAAAAGTGCGGAGGCATCGAAAAATACTTCCGTATTGATTGAAAACTCCTTAAAGGCAGTGGAAAACGGAACCCAGATTGCCGATGAGACAGCCCGGTCTCTGTTCCAGGCTGTAAACGGCGTAAGCGAAATGACAGACATTATCGGGCAGATATCAGAGGCCAGCAGCATGCAGGCTGATTCCATCTCCCAGATTACCATGGGGATTGACCAGATTTCAAACGTTGTTCAGACCAACTCGGCGACTGCCCAGGAAAGCGCGGCCGCAAGTGAGGAATTGTCCAGCCAGTCACAGATTATGAAGAGCCTTGTGGGAAAGTTTAAACTGAAAGGCGGCAGGAAAATTTAGAGAGCTGCAGAAAATGGGAGGAGTTAAAAGAGAGCCCTTGAAGGAACCGAACCTTCAAGGGCTCTCTTTTGGGCTCCGGTTCAGCGCCAAGCTTACCATTGCTTCGTCAATCATCTTTTCCTGTCTGCTTCTGCTCCTTCACAAACTTAGCCGGCGTACATCCGATATATTTTTTAAATACCTTGATAAAATATTTATAATCATAGAATCCTGTTTTGTCCGCCACTTCATAGATGAGGAGTTCATCTAAGCACAGAAGTTCCACAGCCTTTGCGATGCGGTAACGGTTCAAATAGCTGTTGAAGGTATAGCCTGTGACGGCCTTCAATTTTCCGTTGAGCCAGCTGGAGGAGACACCCATCTGGCTGCTGACTTCATAGAGGTTGATCTTTTTATGATAATTGGCGCTGATAATTGCAAGAAGCTCTCTTGTATATTTATCCGAATCGGCTAATTTTTCCACATGAGAAATATCAAGCACCTTATCTTCCAGCAGTTTCACCCTGGCTTGATTAACATAATATTCATTCATCTTGCGCTCTTTCCGCTGTGCCGTCAGCTTGCGGATACAGAGACGGAGCTCGTCAAAATCCACAGGCTTGGTAAGATAATCTTTTACCCCTAAGCGGATGGCTTTTTTGGCATATTCAAAATCACTGTAACCCGATAAGATCACTGCCTCAAAGTCATGGTGCCCTCCGAAATGTTCCAGCATGGCCAGACCGTCCATAACAGGCATGCGGATATCACAGATTACAATATCCGGCTCATGGTCTTGGATCAGTTTCAGCCCTTCTTCCCCGTCCGATGCTTCCCCGCAGACACAGCAGTCCAGTTCAGACCAGTTGACCATATAGGCCAGCCCTTTTCGGATCAGTTCTTCATCTTCCACAAGGAGTATTTTATACATATCTGTTCATCCTTTCTCTGCTCAAAAGACATGTTCATCATCAGTCACAGGAGGAAGCCTTAGGGTTACACGGGTTCCCTCATTTGGAACGCTGTCTATGAAAAGTCCGTAATGTTCCCCGTAGATGAGCCGGATTGTCCGGCACACGCTGTAAAGTCCGAAATGAACCGTATCCGGTTTTTCGTCCTGAAAAGAAGCGCGGATGGCCTGGAGAGTTTCGCTGCTCATGCCGCTGCCGTTATCAATGACAGAGAGCTCCACATAATCATTCCATGACATTCCCCTGACATTGATATGAATGGATTTCTTGTGCTTCATTCCATGGTTCAGACAGTTTTCCGCAATGGGCTGCAAAAGGTATTTGGGAAGCCGGTAGGAGTACAGGGATTCATCTACGTCCAGGGAATACCCAAGGCAGGCTCCAAAACGCATTTGCTGAAGGAAAAAATAGTCTTCTAAAAAATCCAGTTCTGTTTTCAAATCCGTTTCACTGTGCCCCTGTTCTATATTATAGCGCAGAAGCTTGGAAAGACATAAGATCATATTGGCTGCGATCTCCGGCTTCATAATTATGCTGTATCGTATGGATTCCAGTGTGTTGAACACAAAGTGGGGGTTAAACTGGCTTTTTAATTGTTTGATTTCCAAAATTTGTTTATAGTGGTTTAGCTCTTCGTTTTTTCTGATCATTTTTTTCAGATCCATGGCAAGGCGGTTTAAGGCGTTATTGAGAATCTGGAATTCATCAAAGGTCTGGTTGGTTAGCTGATAGTCCAGATCCCCCTGCCCTATATGCCTGGCAGCTTCCACCAGCTCATCAATAGCGGAAAGGTTGCGGTTGGTGAAGGAAGAGGAAAGGCGGAATATAAATAGGCTGCTTATGCCAAGAAGAAGTACAATAAAACAGGTTCCATAGGTCAAAAGCTGTTTTTGAAACATGAGAGAGCTGTAAGTAAACAGCTGAAAATTTCTGTCCGGCGTGGCGGAGCGGGAGATATAATAATCCCGGCCATGGAAGAAGCTTAAGGCCAGGGATTCCGGCGATGCATAATGTTTGGTGGATGCATAGATCTTGTCACTGGGAGCGCTGGAGTACTGGGTATCTATGATAATATTGTTGTACCGGTCAGTCACAACCACTCTTGAGAATTCATACTGCCATATGTGGTCATACAGATCGGAATATCTGAGATCGAAGATCAGGATTCTGCCGGGGCAGTTTACAGATTCGGGGATTTTTTTGGCAAACAGCAGGCTTCCCGTCTGATAATTGTCATAATAAAGGTGATTGACCGTCACGTAGAACTGGTCGGGAGAATCCTTAAGGGTCAGGCAAATCCTGGTCAAAAGCTGACTTTCCATGAAAGTATCCAGATTGTCCTTATAAAGATTGGTGGAAACGGGATGTAAGAGCGAGTCCATAAGCAGGAAATTGCAGCGGATTTTTTGGCTGTTGCAGAAATCATAAAGGGTGCGGTTGGTTCGGCTGACCCCATCCTTTTGACCGGACAGGGCTTTTTGAAGGTCGTCCGAGTACGCCAGACTCATGATCTTATGTTCATATTCTCCATAGACAGAGCTTAAAAAACTGCGTATGGTGGATTCCTTTGACTTGGAAGAGGATAAAATATAGGTGTAGGAGTTGATGGAAATAAAAACGATAAAAACAAGATACAATATGGTGATAATGGTAAAAGCATAGCGCAAATTTTTGATAAAGAGATAATCTCTGTACTTTCGGGGAAGCTTTTGCTGATCCATAGGAACAACTCCTTCATAAAAGTGGTCTTTAATAGCATAAGCGAAAGTAAGAAAATTATCAATAGAAGTTGTTTTTTTTACGCTTTTTATGCAGAAAGTCGTATTTAAGAAAGATAAACAGAATGATACCATTGAATTGTCAGAATAAACAAGGAGATATTTGCGAAGGAGGGGCAACGAATGAAGAAAAATTTATGGAAACTTGTTGGCGGTATGGCTATGGCAGCGGTGCTTTCCGGATGTTCAGGCAAGGGGGCCGAGACGCCGGCTGCGTCCTCAGCACCTGCCCAGAAGACCGAGACAAAGGCGCCTGAGGAAACAGAAAAGCAGAGCCAGTCAGGGCAGGACAATGCAGAGGAAAATATTCTGGTTCTCTATACGGCCAGAAGCGAGCAGCTCAATGATGCGATTATCCCAGGGTTTGAAGCGGAGACGGGAATCAAAGTCGAGATTATAACAGGAACTACGGGAGAGTGCTTAAAGAGAGTGCAGTCTGAGACAGCCAATCCGGGCGGAGACATATTGTGGGCAGCGGATGAGACCATGCTTGCCAGCTATCAGGATCTGTTTATGCAGTATGTATCCTCGGAAAACGACAATATGATGGATGGATTTAAGAATAAGTCCGGGTATTTCACGCCTGCCTTTGCGGATCCCACGGTTATGATTATCAATAAAAATCTGATCGGAGATATAAAGATTGAGGGGTTTGCAGACCTTTTGAATCCGGAATTAAAGGGAAAGATCGCTTTTGGCGATCCTACAACCTTAAGTTCCGCATACCAGAGCCTGGTTGCCATGCTGTATGGAATGGGCAAGGACGGAGACCCCATGTCTGAGGAAGCGTGGAACTTTATTGATGAATTTATCGCCAATGTGGACGGCAAATATGCCAACGGCGGCAGCCAGGTTCCGAAAAGCGTGGCGGAGGGTGAGTATATCGTAGGCCTTACCTGGGAGGACCCGGTTGTGAATTACATCAGAAACGGAGCGCCGGTGGAACTTATCTTCCCCAAGGAAGGAGCTATCTTCCCAGGTGAGTCCGTTCAGATTATAAACGGATGCAAACATCCGGAAAATGCCAAGAAATTTGTGGATTACATGTTAAGTGAAAAGGCTCAGAGCTTTGTAGGACAGAATCTCAACGCCCGGCCCTTAAGAAAAGGGGTGGAGCTGGGAGATCACATGGTTCCCACAGAAGATGTTACCATATCATCAGTCTACGACGAGGCGTGGGCGGCGGAGAACAAGAGCCGCATTACGGAAATGTTTACTGAGCATAGAGAGGATTCTATGAATTAGAAAAGATAGGAGCTGGCATATGAGCGTAGCAATTAAGATTGACAATGTGACAAAGCGTTATGGAGACCACACCGTAATCAAAGGATTGTCGGCAGAGATCCGGCCGGGAGAATTCTTTACCCTATTAGGACCGTCAGGATGCGGCAAGACTACATTGCTGCGCATGATCATCGGGTTTAATTCCATTGAAGAGGGGACCATTGGGGTCAATGACACCGTAATCAATGATGTTCCGGTGAATAAAAGGAATATGGGTATGGTCTTCCAGGACTATGCCGTATTTCCCCATATGACTGTGGGAGATAATGTGGGTTTTGGACTGAAGATGAAAAAAATGAACAAGGATGAGACCCGCAGAGAAGTAGACCGGATTTTGGAAGTAGTGAAAATAAAAGACTTAAGGGACCGTATGCCAGCGGCCCTTTCAGGCGGCCAGCGGCAGAGGGTGGCTTTGGCCAGGGCGATTGTCATCCAGCCCGAGGTGCTTTTAATGGATGAACCTTTGTCCAATCTAGATGCGAAGCTGAGAGTGGAGATGAGAAATGCCATTAAAAGCATTCAGCATCAGATCGGAATCACTACGGTGTATGTAACCCATGACCAGGAGGAAGCCTTAGCGGTCTCCGACAGGATTGCCGTTATGAATGACGGAATTATCCAGCAGATCGGCACTCCCAGGCAGATCTATAAGCGCCCGGCCAATGGTTTTGTGGCGACATTTATCGGACAGAGCAATATGATTCAGGCGGTCATTGTGAAAAAGGGAGAAAGGGTGTTTTTGGAATTTTCCGATGATTTTCTCCTTGAGATGAAGAATTTGTCAGATCAGGCGGAGCACGGACAGAAGGTGTGCGTATCCGTGAGGCCGGAAGAATTTGAGATGGCGGCGGATTCCCGTACAGAGGGCATAAGGGCCGTTATCAGGAGCAGCGTGTTTTTAGGGGCAGCCATCCATTACTTCCTGGAAGATATGGCAGGCCGGGAGATGGAGGTAATCAGCAGCACGGATCAGGAGGATGTGACGGAGGAGGGAAAAGAGGTAAGACTGATTCCGGCGGCATCTAAGATTAATGTTTTTACGGAAGACGGCGCGCGCTCTCTGATTCATGAGAGAGGAGGAGTGGGATGATGTCTTCAAAAAAGAGATGGAATCTCTGGCTGGCCATAGGTTCTGTTCTTCTGGCCCTTCTCCTTTTGTTTGTCGTATTTCCCCTGGTGCTGATCTTGTATAAAAGTGTTCTGGCGCCTGGAGACGGGGGATTTACCTTACAGTATTTTCAGAAGTTTTTTTCAAAAAAATATTACTGGAGCACGATTATCAACAGTTTTAAGGTGACTGTCTGTTCTACCATTCTCTCTGTTATGATCGGCATGCCTTTGGCATATCTCATGAGAAGTACGAAGATCGCCGGAGAGCGGATACTGAACCTTTTGATTATTATTTCCTATGTGTCTCCGCCCTTTATCGGAGCCTATGCCTGGATTCAGCTTTTGGGGAGAAACGGACTTCTGACCAAAGCCGTGAATTTCCTGTTTCAGTGTTCTTTTGAGGGGATTTATGGTTTTGCCGGAATCGTGCTGGTGTTCTCTCTCCAGACCTTTCCCCTGGTGTATCTTTACGTGTCAGGCGCCCTCAAGAATATGGATAATTCCTTTATCGAGGCGGCGGAGAGTCTGGGATGTGTGGGTATCCGGCGAATGTGGCAGATCATCGTTCCTCTGATTATGCCCACTCTGCTGGCAAGCGCTCTTTTGGTATTTATTCATGTGTTCTGTGATTTCGGAACTCCTATGCTTATCGGCGAGGGCTACCGCACTTTCCCGACTCTGCTTTACAACCAGTTTATGGGGGAGGTTAAGGCGGATGATAATTTCGCCGCGGCCCTTTGTGTCCTCAGTATCTTTTTTATCATGGTACTGCTTATGCTTCAAAAGCTGCTGGCAAAAAGATGGTCATTCTCCATGTCTTCTATGCGGCCTCTGATGCCCAAAAAGAAGGAAGGCATCCAGAATATTCTGATTCATGGCTACACATACCTGGTAATTGCCTTTGCCCTGATTCCCCAGGTAACGGTTATTGTCACATCCTTCATGGAGATCAAGGGCGGGGTGGTGTATACAGGCGTATTTTCACTGGACAATTATAAAAATGTACTGCTGACCAAGGATAATACGGCGATTTTTAATACCTATAAGTTTGGATTGTGCGCAATCATTCTGGTGCTGATTGTGGGGGTCCTGACGGCTTACCTGACTGCCAGGAAACCGTCCTGGGTCAGTTCGGGGCTGGACATGATCTCCATGCTGCCTTTTGTGATTCCTGGCACCGTGCTTAGCATTGCGTTTTTATATGCATTTAACAAACCGCCTGTCTATATTTCCGGCACGGCTGTGATCCTGATTATTGCCCTGGCAATCCGCAGGATGCCTTATACCATACGCTCCAGCAATGCGATTATCGCACAGATCAGTCCCAGTATGGAGGAGGCTTCCGTCAGCCTTGGGGCATCGGAGTGGACTACCTTTTTTCAGATCATCCTTCCCATGATGGCTCCGGGAGTGATGTCGGGGGCGGTTATGAGCTGGATTACCATTATATGTGAACTCAGCGCATCCATTATTCTCTATACTACAAGAACAAGAACCCTTGCAGTGGCCGTATATTCGGAAGTGGTGAAAAATAATTATGGGAATGCGGCTGTGTACGCCACAATTCTTACCTTGACGTCCGTGATATCCCTGGCGCTGTTTTTCAAGGTGAGCGGGAAGCAGGATATCAGCATCTAGAGAAAGGCGGTTGTATTATATGGATAAGAGTTACAAAGTAATTGCTCATACAGGGTGTATGGGCACGATGATGAATCAGTTGGAGTCTGTCAGAAAAGCTCTGGAATATGAGGTGGATTATATTGAGGTGGATGTGCGGTTTGGAGCTGACGGACCGATTTTGACCCATAATCTTCCTGAGGAAGGAAAAGGGTGCATATTGCTGAGGGATGTGCTGCCTGTGATACAGAAGGTCCCCGGTGTGGGGATAGCCTTGGATTTGAAAGAGTGGGACAGGGTGAGAGAGACGGTTGAGGTCCTGGATCAGTATGGAATGAGAGACAGGGCTGTTTATCTGGGGAATTTTATGGGGGATATGGACCATATGAAAGAGAATGGGGGAGGTGTTCCCTGTTTTCCAAATGTGTACCGGGAGCAGATAAAGGGGCGCTCGGCGAGGGAACTGGATGAAACAGCCAGGGAGGCGGCAAAGAGGGGCGCTCAGGCTGTGGGGATGAATTATCTTGCAGTGACAAAGGAGGTGGTGGAGGCTTTTCACAGGCACGGAGTGGGTGTTTCTGTGTGGACTGTGGATGAACAGGACGCAGTGACGGACATGAGGGACATAGGAGTTGACTTTATAACGTCAGATCGGCTGGATTTTATTACGGACAGAATGTTTAGAGAAAACTAATAATTTGTTCACACCTAGTACAGAGGTTTTGTGTATACTCATGTTAAGATTCCTGGAAGAAGGGAATTAAGACAAGGAGATATGAATGAACATATTATTTTTTTTGACCCCCAAAAGCGAAGTGGCATACATCTATGATGATCAGACACTGCGCCAGGCGCTGGAGATTATGGAGTATCACCGGTATACGGCTGTTCCCGTGATCAATAAACTTGGAAAATACATAGGAACCATTACCGAAGGAGATATGCTCTGGGGAATTAAGAATCAGTACAACTTAAGCCTCAAAGGAGCGGAACATATGCCGGTGACCACCATTCCCAGAAGATCCGATAACCACCCGGTGTCCATCAATGCCACCATGGAGGATATGATTGACAAGGCTCTGAACCAGAATTTTGTACCCGTAGTTGACGATCAGGAGAATTTCATCGGGATTATTACCAGGAAGGATATTATCCGCTATTGTTACGAACAGCTGCGGGACGAGGGGTGACGGGGAAGAGAGTCACAGGGGAAGAGACATGAACTTTCAGAGGCTGGAAAGTTATAAGAAAGCGGCGGCACAGGCGTGCCGGTACTATGGACACAGAGCGTTACGGAATGTAAGCCTTCTCTGTCTTTCGGAGAATGCGACCTTTCTTTTGGCAGAAGATTCTCGTGATAAGTTCCGGGCGGTTATGCGGGTAGCCAGAGTCGGATATCACAGCCGGGCGGAGATTGAGGCCGAGCTCAGATGGCTTGAACATCTTGGAAAGTCAGATGCAGTGAGGGCAGTTTATCCGGTTTCCAATATCCGGGGGAATCTTTTGACGCAGGTGGAAGAAGAAAGGCAAGTATACGTGTGTGTTGTATTTCAGTATTTGGAAGGGCATACCTTAAACCCCAGGCAGGACTTAAGCGCTGCGGCGGATTTTAGACAGACAGGACGGACAGCGGCCCTGCTTCACAGGGACGCCATGGACTGGAAAGAGAGCGGAACCCTTTTAAGGCCCCATTGGAATTATGAGAACATGGTCGGAACCCATGGTCTGTTCGGCAATTGGAGAGAATGCAGGGAATTGGATTTCCGGGGATATGACACTATTGACCTGGCATGCCGCCGGATCAGACAGAGGCTTGAGAATTATGGAAAGAATGAAAATAACTATGGTCTGATTCATGCCGATCTGCGGGCGGCCAATCTTTTAAAAGACGGTTCCGTGCTCCATGTCCTGGACTTTGATGACTGCGGTTTCGGATGGCATCTCTATGATCTGGCTGCGTCTGTGAGTTTTATAGAAGACGACCTGCGGTTGGGCCAGTGGATTGGGGCATGGCTGGAAGGGTATCAGAGCGTACTTCCTCTGGAGAAAAGAGATCTTTTGGAGATACCTACTTTTATTATGGCCAGAAGGATTCAGCTTTTGGCCTGGCTTACAAGCCACGAGGATTCGGATCCCGTAAAGGGACAGTATCCGGGATTTGCCGGAGAGACTGTGAGACTGGCGGGAGAGTATGAAAGGTATCTTTTAAACCATTTACATGAATAAAGTATAAATTCATCAGAAAAAAACACATGGGAATTGTCTCCCTCAAAGGTTATAATTAGGTGCAAAAGACACATCTGTTATACCTTGAGGGAGGTTTTTTATGTTCAGAGAAATGGTTTCGAATGCGGAAATTGTCCGTGTATTTGATTTGTATCCCCCGGCTGCCGACAGAGAGGTGTGGGAGGGCATACCGCAGGATTACAGAAGGCAGTTGGAGGAAGAGGGAGAAAAGTGGCTGAATTACCGGTTTTTACCTATCTATGCCACAGATTTTATGGAGTTTTGCCGGACGGGAAACCGCAGCCGCTATGAGGAGAAGCTGTTTTTGAGACGGACAGCCCTGAATGCTCTGGTGCTGGCGGAGTGTGTGAGATATGACGGCCGATATATGGATGCCATTGTCAATCTTGTCTTTTTAATCTGTGAGGAAAGCGCCTGGCAGCTTCCGGCTCATAATTCCTATATTCGGGATACGCCTCAGTTCCTTCTTCCCGATGTGACAAGACCGGTTATTGATCTGTTCGCGGCGGAGACGGGAGCGGTTCTTGCTGTGGCTGAGTATCTTCTGAGGGAATCTTTTGCCAGGCTTAGTCCGGCTGTTTCTGTGATGGTAAATCATAACTTGGAGACAAGAATCTTTCACCCTTACCTGGAAAGTCATTTCTGGTGGATGGGGGACGGAGTGTCTCCCATGAACAACTGGACTTCCTGGTGTACCCAGAATGTACTTCTGGCCGCATTTACAAGGCAGATGGAGGGGAGGGTACAGAAGGAGATCATGAAAAAGGCCTGTGAAAGCCTTGATTATTTTCTTGACGAGTATGGGGAGGACGGGTGCTGCGATGAGGGCGCTCAGTATTACCGCCATGCAGGGCTGACCTTGTTTAATGCCATGGAAGTATTAAACCATGTGACCGGGCAGGCCTTTTCGGCTCTTTACAGGGAACATAAGATTGGCAATATAGCCGATTATATCAGAAAAGTCCATGTAGACGGCCCTTATTATGTGAATTTTGCGGACTGCTCACCCATAGCGGGCAGATGCGGCGCCAGGGAATATCTGTTTGGAAAAAGGACATGCAATGAAAAGCTCATGGCCTTCGCAGCCAGGGATTACAGAGAGGGGGGACAGGCCCTGGGAACAGAGGAGCACAATCTTTTTTACCGGGTTCAGTCCGCATTCTGTCATGAGGAGATGGCAGAATATGCGGGGGAGGAAGGAAAGGCATCAGACTGTTATTTTGCCAGCGCAGGACTTTTTGTGGCCAGGGACGAAAAATTCTGTCTGGCAGTGAAGGCAGGAGATAACAATGACAGCCATAATCATAATGATGCGGGCAGCTTTACCATTTATAAAAACGGTCATCCTCTTTTTATTGACGTGGGAGTGGAGAGTTATACCAGGAAGACCTTCTCCCCTCAGCGGTATGAGATATGGACCATGCAGTCTCAGTACCATAATCTTCCTGCCTTTGGAGGTGTCATGGAGAAGGCCGGGGAAGAATTTTGCGCTTCGGATGTGGAATATGAGTTCGGTGAGAAAAGGGCATGGATTGGAATGGAACTGGCCCGTGCCTATGGGGATGAAAGGGTGAAGTCCTATGTGAGGGAGGTTTGTCTGGAGAAGGGAAAGAATATTTCCATAACCGACAGATATGAGGGAGAACTGGAACCTGTGGTTTTGTCTCTTATGACTTATGAGAGGCCGGAGATTGCCGGAATGGAAAAATCCATGGATACGCTGGTGATGAATATAGGTGATCTGGGGATTTGCCGCATCAGCGGGGCTGCAAAGGCGGAGACGGAAGAAATTCCCATTACAGATCCCAGACTGATGGCGACATGGAAGCATAATATTTTCCGTACACTGGTAACTTTTGAAGGAAGGACAATAAGGCTTGAAGTTACAGGCAGTCTCTAAAGCCGTTATTCCTCCGCAGCCTGCTGGGCAAATTCCCTGGGGGACATTCCCACGACTTTTTTGAACACTTTGCTGAAATAGAAAGCGCTCTCAAATCCCAGCTGGTCAGCCACTTCATATACTTTCAGATCCTGCTCCAGGAGCATGGTCTTGGCCCGGCTGATCTTCATCTGGGTGATGTATTCGGAAAAACCGGTGCCGCAGGTCTTTTTAAAAAGGACGCTTAAGTAGTTAGGGCTGAGGCCGAACACAGCGGCCACCTCGTTGAGCGTCAGGCGCTCGTCAACATGGTTTTGAATGTATTTCTGGACATTGGCGATGGCATGCTCCTTGTAGGTGATGCGCTTGGCCTTTAAGGTGTCGCACAGTCCGTCCCGGAGACGTGTCATCCAGTCAGCCACCTGCTCCACGTTGCCCATGCGGTAGATGGAGCGGTAGCTGTCCGCGTCATCGGAAAAAATCCCGCTGATGGTCTCGTCTCCGTTTGGCAGCATGGAAAGGGCGAGATAAAGGATGTTGCAGGCTCCGTCGATTGCCTGCAGATAGCGGAGGGGATTGGAGCAAAACAGGTCAATGATCTGGGTTAAGGTATCGTAAAGCACACCGGTGTCAAACTCTTCAAAGGCCCGGATCAGATCGTTTTTAAACAAGGTTATATTGAAGGAGTTTTTGATGGAATCCGGTTTTACCTGATTATAGTCCCGGTAAGGGTCTTTGGTGGTGGCGGATGTAAAGGCGATTCTTGCATCCTGGTAGGAATCGCTGATTTTTAAAGGCGCATCGACTGCAGATCCTATGCCCACTGTGAGAAACACATTAAAATAGTTATGTACCATGGTTCCCGCATTGTTAAGGGCATCCATCATCTTTTTGCGGTCCTCCTCCTTAACCGAAGGAAAATGGAAGATGACGGAGAAGTGCTTCATGTCCAGAGAGATCACCTCGCAGGGCAGGTGGCGGTTCAAAATATCCTTTACCATCTGGAGGGTGCTGGCGTACAGGTTTATCAGCTGTTCATGGCTCATCTGCTGGAGAGTGTCCTCCACGATTTCACAGTGGGCGGCAGCATAGTACTGATCGGAAAAGTTAAGGTTTAAGTCCTTTACCTGGAGCAGAAACTGTTCTTCATTGTCAAAGAGATTGTGAAGAAGACGAAGAAAAAATTTGTCCCGGTAAGTCTGCAAAAGGGGACGTCCGCTGCCGCGCATGGCTTCCGTGGCTTTTAGGTCATTGAGCCGTTTTAAGGCGTTTTTAATAGACTGGCCCAGGGACTGGGCATCCAGTTCAAGCTTGACGAGATAATCCGCCACTTCATAGGAAAGAGCCTGCCTTGCCAGTTCGAACTCCTCATAGCTGGTGAGAATGATAAAAAGAGGAATCCGCCCGTAAGTTTCCCGGCAGGTCTTAGCCAGGTCCAGGCCGTTCATAATGGGCATACGGATATCCGTGATGACGATCTCAGGGGAATATTCCTCAATCATCTCCAGGGCGGCAGCGCCGTTCATGGCGCTCCCGCAGATCTCGATGCCGTAGTCCGCCCAGTTTAACATGGATTTGATACCGATCTGTACCAGGGGTTCATCGTCAACAATCAGTAATTTTATCATAATGCAGCGTTCCTCCTTTTTTCTCTGCGGGCATGGGCTGTGCTGTCTGTCAAGTCATGGGGACGCAGGGGATTAAGATCGTCATGGTGGTGTAGACACCAGGTTCGCTTTCTATGGAAATTCCGTAACCAGGCCCGTAATCATACTGAATCCGCTGATTCACATTGGCAATACCCACCTGTCGGAAAAAATCAGCGCTTTTTTTAGCGGGAGACTGGTGAAGGGCTTTTTCAATGGTTTCTTTTGTCATACCTACACCATTGTCCGTAACAGAGATGTTTAAATCTTTTCCGTCTTCTCTGTCCTGTACATGGACATCCACGGTTATTTTGCCGGCGGAGCCTTTGGGTTCGATTCCATGGAACAGGGCGTTTTCGATAATGGGCTGAAGAGAGAAGCGGTGGATCATACACTGATACAGATCTTCTGACTCAATGTTGTATTCAATGGAAATACTGCCGCCGTAGCGGTACTGCTGAATAAGAAAATAATCTTTTACCAGGTCAAGTTCTTCTTTTAAAGGAATCATGGCGGAATTTCCCTTGGCAACGCGTTTTAAAAGACGGGCCAGAGCGGTGGTCATCTCCGCGATTCCGGTGACTCCCTGGATGGTGGCCATCCATTTAATGGAGTTTAACGTATTATAGAGAAAATGAGGGTTGATCTGGCTTTGAAGGATCTGATATTCCAGGTCTTTCTTTTGTTTCTCATCGTCAATCCTTTTTTCCATAAGACTGACCACATCTCTGGACAAGCTGTTAATGCCCCGCCCGATATCTCCCAGCTCATGGTTCCACTCGATAGAGTCGTCCCTGGAAAAATCGCCGTGGGCGATCTCATGGATCTTTTTCTGGATCTTGGATACAGGCTGATTAATGGTCTTGGTCAATGAATAAACCATGAAAAATCCGAGGGACAGGATGACAGCACAGATACCGGCAATGAGCAGAAGATAGACTTTTCTCTGCTGCTCCAGCTGTTCTCTTGACAGAATCTGATGAAGATACCATCCTTTCTGGCCCAGAGAGCGGGTAATCAGGGTTTCCGTTTTTCCATTATCCATCCGTATTTTTTCAACCAGAGTACCGGCATCTAAATCTTTGACCTTTTCTCTGGACAGAATTGTATAATCCGGCGTGATCTCCTGGAATTCGCTTCCGTGGAGGAGATAGCATGCTTCACCGATGGTGAGATAGACGCGGCTGTCCTCAGGAAAGGGAAAGGACTTTAAATTATCCATAATCACATTGCTGGATACGGACATATAGACCCAGCCGATGACATTGGCTCCAAAAGTATTGTAAATGGGACGTGCCATAGGAATAATAGGGACCGACGGCCCTTTTTCCTGGGAAAATGGGTCGTTGACAATACCGATCCACTGATAATCAGGGCTTGAAAGAAGGGTACGGAACATGTCCAATTCCGCCAGAGAACTGACTTTATAAGAAAAGGTTTCTCCGGAGGTAGCCAATATCTGCAGAAAGTTGGTGGTGGTCGTATTGGAGATAATAAGCCTTGTGATATAGCGGGAAGGCTTCGTATTATAGTATTCTTCTTTCAGACGGTTAAAGGAATTGATGGCCACGGCTCTGAGTCCCTTGTCCTCTTTGGAGACGATGGCCAGAGGTTCCTTGTCATGAAAGGTTTCCAGATATCCCACAATATCATTATTGAACCGGCACCAGTTGGCAAAATACACCAGATCTTTCATATCAGAAGATACGTTGTTGGCCACAAGCTGCAGATTGAATTCCACAGACTGGATCTGGTTGCGCCGAAGGAGGGACTGAAACACATTGAAACAGACGGCCACAGTCACCAGGGTGATAAGAAGGGTGGTCCCCAGGGTGATGACGATGATTTTTCCTTTCAGTGTTTTAAAAAGCGGCTGCAGTTTCATAACATGTCCTTGTCCTTTATCATGTCTTTGGGTGCTGATTATGAAAAGTATGAACTATTTTATGTAAAAAGTCAACAAAAAGAATGAAAAATTCATGGGGAAACGGGCATGCAATATGTGACATGTATACAACCATAAAAAATTACAGCAACTTCATAAAAAATTCCATGGAAATAAAAACAGACGGATTTGCAGGAAGAAAAATTGAATCTTTTGTGCAATTTTTTCCATTTAGGGAAAAGGATATTTTCAGTATACTTAATGCATAGCAAAGAGCTAGTAAAAAAGAGGAGGAAAACGAAATGAAAAAAAGATTACTTGGTTTGACGCTGGCATGCAGCATGGCGGCCATGAGTCTGGCAGGCTGCGGAGGAAACTCAGGAAGCGAGACGACAGCAGCAGGGGCGGAGACGACGAAGGCGGCAGAGACGACCCAGGCAGAAAAAGCCGGAGAGGCGGAGACGACTCAGGCAGCGGCAGCAGAGGGGGACACCGTATTAAAGTGGGCGGTTTGGGATATTTCTTCCACTGTATATTATCAGCCTCTGATCGACGCTTTTGAAGCGGCAAACCCGGGAGTAAAGATTGAGATGGTGGATTTGGGCTCTGCAGATTACCAGACGGTTTTGGCTACGGAGCTGACGGGAAGCGGATCTGATTTTGATATCGCGACCATCAAGGATGTGCCGGGTTACACTACTCTGGTAAACAAGGGCGTATTGGAAGCGCTGGATGACTATATTGCCAAAGACAGTGTGGATCTGTCCCAGTACGGCGGCATCACAGATCAGGTAACCGTAGACGGAAAGCTGTACGAACTTCCATTCAGAAGCGATTTCTGGGTAATGTTCTATAATAAAGATGTGTTTGACAAGGCAGGCGTGGCTTATCCTACCAACGATATGACCTTCGAGCAGTATGATGCTCTGGCCAGAAGCGTTACCAACACCACACCGGGTGAGGAAGTTTACGGCGCCCATTATCACACATGGAGATCCGCAGTTCAGCTGTTTGGCATTCTGGACGGCAAAAACTCTATCGTGGACGGCAATTATGAGTTCTTAAAGCCCTACTATGAGATGATCTTAAAGCAGCAGGAAGACGGCGTATGCCAGGACTATGCAACCTTGAAGACTTCCAGCCTTCACTATTCAGGCGCCTTTGCACAGGGCAATGTAGCTATGATGAACATGGGTTCCTGGTTTATTCCAACCTTGATCGAGAAATTAAAGAGCGGCGAATACGGCGAGGAAGTAGCAAACTGGGGACTTGTAAAATATCCTCACGCAGAGGGTGTAGAGCCGGGTTCTACTCTGGCAACCATTACTTGTCTGTCGATTCCCACATCAGCGCCCCACAAGGATCTGGCCTGGGAGTTTGTAAAATTTGTGTGCGGACCTGAGGGAGCGGAGGTTGTGGCTCAGACAGGTACCATCCCTGCAATTACCACAGACGCAGTTGTGGAAGCCATCTCCGGTATGGAAGGCTTCCCCGCGGATCCGGAAAGCGCCGAGGCATTAAAGACTGCCAATACCTATCTGGAGATGCCTGTTCATGCAAAGAGCTCTGAGATCGAGACCGTTCTCAATGAGGGCCATGACAACATTATGACTGAGGGCAGCACCATTGACGAGGGAATCGCTGAGATGACCGAAGGCGTTCAGGCAATTTTAGGACAGTAAATCACCACGGACGGGCCAGTTACCTGGCCCGTCCGATTTAAGGAAAGGGCAAGGCTTTGTGAGTATGGCGAATCAGAAGAATATTGACCCGGAAAAGGTAAAAGAAAAATTAGCAGTACTGGAACCCCAGCTTTTATCTCTTCAGGAAGAATTAAAGAATACTTCCGACAAGAAAAAACGCGATAAACTTATTGGCAGAATTGAATATACCCAGGGGAAGATCAAGCAGGCAAAGACAGGGGAGCGGCTGAGCCGCCAGACAAAAAGGGATATGGTGGCATATTCTTTCATCGCTCCTAACTTTATCGGATTCTGTGTGTTTACCCTGGTTCCCATTATCTTTGCATTTATTTTGGCTTTTGCGGAGTGGGACGGCAATAACCAAATGAAATTCGTGGCGTTCAACAACTTTATTCAGGCATTTCAAAATGACCGTTTTCTGGCGTCCCTTAAGAACACCATTATCTACTGTATCGCAACAGTCCCGCTGACACTGGCCTGTTCTCTGGGGCTTGCCATTATCCTGAATCAGAAAGTAAAGGGACGGAACTTTTTCAGAACCGTAAGTTTCTTCCCCTATGTTGCTTCTCTGGTAGCCGTGGCAGCAGTTTGGAACATGCTGTTCAGCCCCCAGAAAAGCGGCCCAGTCAATATGATTCTGTATAACCTGGGAGTGGCGGCAAAGAGTCTTCCCAAGTGGTCCGCGGACAAGGACTGGGTTATGTTTACCGTGGTTTTGTTCAGTGTGTGGAAAAACATGGGCTATTACATGGTGATCTATCTGGCGGGCCTTCAGGGCGTCAATGCGGAACTTTATGAGGCCTGCAGCCTGGACGGGGCCAATACCTGGCAGAAGTTTCTTTACATTACCTGGCCCCAGCTTCAGCCCACCACATTTTTTGTCACCATTATGCTGACAATCAACTGTTTCAAAGTATATGATATCGTGTACATGCTGGCAGGAGGTTCCAACGGCGTGCTGAACAAATCGGCTATTGTTTTGGTATATCATATCTACGAAGAGGCTTTCCGCAACTGGAACTTAGGTTATGCCAGCGCTGTGGCTATGGTATTGTTCCTTATGGTACTGGCTGTGACTCTGATTCAGTTCAGAGGCGAGAAGAAATATGCAAACTAGGGAGGGCAAGAGATGAAAGTACAAAGTAAAAGCTACAAATTCTGGCGGGTGATCCTTTATGTAGTGTTGATCGCTTTGTCAGTCCTGATGCTGATCCCTTTTGCATGGATGCTGTCGGCTTCTGTAAAACTGGATAAGGATGTATTTATCTTCCCCATTGAGTGGATTCCAAAGAATCCGAGATGGCAAAACTATATCGACATCTGGACTAAGATCCCTCTGTCCAAATTCGTTCTGAATACCACTAAGCTTACGATTATCGTAACCTGCTTACAGCTTCTGACCAGCAGCTTCGCAGCTTACGCATTTGCTAAACTGGATTTTAAATATAAGAACCTTTTGTTTATGGCCTACATTTCCACCATTGCCATGCCCTGGCAGGTGTATATGGTTCCCCAGTTTATTATGATGAGGGGTATGGGAATGAATGATACCCACATGGCGATTATCTGTCTCCAGGCTTTCTCGGCTTTCGGCGTGTTCATGATGAGACAGTTCTATCAGGGAATTCCCGACGAATTGTGTGAGGCAGCGAGGATAGACGGTATGAGCGAGTATAAGATCTACTCAAAGATCATGCTGCCCCTGTCAAAGCCGGCGCTGTCCACACTGACTATCTTCACCTTTGTGGCTACCTGGAATGACTTCTTAGGGCCTATGATCTACTTAAAGACCGAGGCGAAAAAGACCCTGCAGATCGGACTCAGGATGTTTATCAGCCAGTATTCTTCCGAGTACGGACTTATTATGGCGGCTTCCGTGCTGTCCCTGATTCCGGTTCTCATCGTGTTTTTGTCACTGCAGAAATATTTTGTAGAAGGAATTGCAGCTACGGGCGTGAAGGGATGACAGAGGCAGTGGCACAAAACCGGCCGCCGGGGATGAGGCGGCTGGTTTTGACGTTAACCTGTATTCCGGCCCTGTACGGTCAGCGCAGCAAGCGGGCAGACCTACCGGAAGGGTTCGACACTTTCATAGTACCCCCCATGCCTGCTATCAGGCACCACCATGAATGAAAGGGGTTTACTATGAACCCTCCGGGGGATGCACACGGAATGCAAAAACGGCATTCCGGCGCTGTACGGTCAGCGCAGCAAGTGCGCAGACCTACCGGAAGGGTTCGACACTTTCATAGTAATCAGAAAGGAGACTGTGAATGAATGGGAAGACAAAAGAATTGCTGAGAGATAAACCGGCGATTCAGGAGGACGAGATTGGGAGATGTTTGGATTTTGCTCTTGAACAGGTGGGGCGGAATCTTAAGGAGTTTACCTGTAAGTTTAAGAGGGCTTTCAGCACAGACGGCTTTTATGATGCCACAGAAAATGAGAACTGGACCACCGGATTCTGGACGGGGCAGATATGGCTGGCGTGGGAGTGGGCTGTAAAGTCCGGCAGAAAAGAACTGGCGGAGGAGCTTAAAAAGGCGGGAGAGATTCAGATTGACAGTTTTCTGAGGAGGATTGACGAGAAGGACGGAGTGGACCATCATGATATGGGGTTTCTTTACTCTCCGTCCTGTGTGGCCGGCTACAAACTGACCGGAAGCAGGAACGGGAGGGAGGCTGCCATTAAGGCGGCGGATCAGCTGATTACAAGGTTCCATCCCGTAGGGGAATTTATCCAGGCATGGGGACCTATGGATCAGCCGGAGAATTATCGGTTTATTATAGACTGTCTTTTGAACCTGCCTTTGCTTTACTGGGCTTCTCAGGAGACCGGGGATTCAAAGTACCGGGATATTGCCGAGAAACATATTCATACGGCCATCGCCAATGTAATCCGGGAGGATTACTCTACCTGGCATACATTTTTTATGAATATGGACACGGGAGAGCCGGATCACGGGGCCACCTGTCAAGGTTATCGGGACGGTTCCGCCTGGGCCAGAGGCCAGGCATGGGGTGTCTACGGCACGGCTATGGCCTACCGCTACACGAAGAGGAAAGAGTATATTGAGGATTTCAAACATGTGACGGGATATTTTCTGGAGCATCTTCCCTCAGACCTGGTTCCCTACTGGGATCTGGAATTCGGGGAGGGATGTGACGAACCAAGAGATTCTTCTTCTGCTTCCATTGCTGCCTGCGGCATGCTTGAGATGGCAGGATATATGGAGCCGGAGGATGCCGGGTATTACAGGGAAACGGCAAAAAAGATCATGAAGTCCGTGGCGGACAATTATGCTGTCAAGTCTTTTCATGAGTCTAACGGCCTGGTGCTTCACAGTACATATTCTAAGAAATCGCCCTATAATACCTGTACGCCGGAAGGAGTAGACGAGTGCAATATCTGGGGCGATTACTTTTACATGGAAGCCCTTACCAGATTAAGCGGCGAGTGGAATCCTTACTGGTAATGCGCGTGGGAACTTTACGGTTATGGGGCAAAGCATAGTCCTGGCCTGCACAGCCTTTTGATGGGTTCCGGGCGAGCTTAATCATAAGATTTGTAAAGATATACATAACAAACAAAGGAGCGGTACAATTATGAAACTGGAGACTAAGGAAGACTTCCGTCAGTGGATGGATAAAGTCTTAAGTCCCTTAAAGCCTTTATACAGTGAAGGCGGCGCCAGACTCCACCTGGGAGACAGCGGCGTAACCTATCCTCAGGTCAGCATTGAGATGGAAGCTTTTTCAAGGCCTTTATGGGCCCTGGTTCCCTTCTGGGCAGGAGGCGGAGAAGATCAGGAATTCGAAGCCATTTACCGGAAGGGCCTGACAAGCGGAACCGACAGGGACCATAAAGAGTACTGGGGCGGATTTACGGATTATGACCAGAGATTCGTGGAGATGGCGGCCATTGCAAGCGGGATTATCTTTGCGCCGGAAAAGGTATGGGAACCTCTGACAGAGAAGGCCAGGGGAAACTTAGCCGGCTGGCTGTACGGAATCAATGAGCATATCATCCCGGACTGCAACTGGCAGTTTTTTATGATCCTGGTCAATACAGCCCTTAAAAAGCGGGGATACAGATACAGTGAGGAAAAGCTTAAGTCCGGTCTTGAAAAGGTGGAATCCTACTATCTGGGAGACGGATGGTATCGGGACGGAGGTTCTGCTCAGAAGGACTATTATATATCCTTTGCCATGCATTATTACGGGCTTTTGTATGCAAAAGCCATGGAAGAGGAAGAGCCGGAACGATGCCGGCGCTTTAAAGAACGGGCGGAAAGATTTGCCAGGGATTTTATCTATTGGTTTGATGAAAACGGCGGGGCCCTTCCCTATGGGCGGAGTCTGGCTTACCGCTTCGGGGAAGCCGCCTTCTGGTCCGCCTATGTGTTTGCAGGGTTAGAGGAAATCCCTGCAGCTGTGGTGAAAGGCATTCTGGTGCGTCACCTGGCCTGGTGGGACAGCCAGAAGATCTATGACCGGGACGGGGTACTGACCATAGGTTACGCGTACCCTAACCTGATTATGGCCGAACGGTACAATGCTCCGGGTTCTCCCTACTGGGGGATGAAGAGCCTTCTGTGTCTGGCACTGCCTGACGATCACCAGTTCTGGTCCCTTAAGGCAGCGCCTATGCCAAAACTGGAAGAAGTGAAATGTCTGAAACAGGCGGATATGATCGTGCACCGCCATGGAAAAGATGTGACGGCATATCCGGCAGGGGTCTGTGAGAAATACGGCCACGGCCATGTGCCGGAGAAGTACTCCAAGTTCGCCTACTCCACAAGATTCGGATTCTCTGTGGCCAGGAGTCAGATCGTTCTCCATGAGAACGCTCCGGACTCTGCTCTGGCCTTTGTCATCGACGGGGATGATTATGTGTTTGTGAGAAAGGTAAGCCTGTCTTACGAGGTGAAAGAGGACCGGGTGATCAGTACCTGGCAGCCGTTTCCGGGAATTACGGTCACTTCTACAGTGATCCCGGAAGCAGAGGGGCACTTAAGGATTCATGAGATCGAGAGCAGCTTTGACTGTACGGCTTATGACTGTGGATTTTCCGTGGAAAAATTTACGGCAGGATATGAACAGAAAGCAGAGGGCAGCCGGGCAGCGGTTCAATATGATCATATGGGATGTATGGTTTCCGGCAGCGGACCAGAGGCAAAGGGAATGGTGATTGAGGCGGATCCCAACACCAATGTGCTGTATCCCAACGGAAGCATTCCGGCGGTATCCTACCGGATTGAGAAAGGAAAGAAGGCTCATCTGGAAACCAGGGTGCAGACATTTGTTAAATAATTGATGTGAAAAATCCATTTACTTTTTGACAGGGAATTTTTATAATAACAGTAAGTGCGCGGCCCTCAGGTTTTTGCCTGGGGGCTGTCTGGCAGGAAGGCCAATGCCTTATACAAAAGGAGGGAGAAATAGTATGGACATGAAGACACCGAAGCTTGCATGGCTGGAGGATCCAAGGATCTATGAAGTCAACCGTGAAAAGGCTCATTCCGATCACAGGTTCTATGAAAACGAACAGTCCATGAAAGCAGGGGAAGTCGGCGCCGGGGAGATGGCGCTTCGTCAGTCTCTTAACGGTTCCTGGAGATTTTCCTATGCCCAGTGCCCGGATAAGCGGCTGGAAGAGTTTTACCGAGAGGATTTTGATTTGTCTTCCCTGGATGAGATCCAGGTTCCGGGACATATTCAGACCCAGGGTTATGATAAGCGCCAGTATATCAATACCATGTATCCGTGGGACGGACACAGCGAACTGAGACCGCCCCATATTGACTGGGAATACAATCCGGTGGCAAGTTATGTGAAGGAGTTTGACTTAAAGGAAGAGCTGATAGGAAAGAGGGTATTTGTCTCATTTCAGGGAGTGGAGACCGCCTTTTATGTGTGGCTCAACGGAGAGTTTATAGGTTACAGCGAGGATACTTTTACTCCGTCTGAGTTTGAATTGACCCATGGGGTGAGAGAAAAGGGGAATCGTCTGGCTGTGGAAGTGTATAAGCGAAGCAGCGCCAGCTGGATTGAGGATCAGGACTTTTTCCGGTTTTCCGGAATATTCCGGGAAGTCTACCTGTACGGAATTCCGAAAATTCATGTGAGGGATCTGTTTGTGAAGGCGGACCTGGACATGGAAGAAGGAAACAGGGCGGACGGGTCATGGAAGGGAGTTCTTGAAGCGGAACTGGACCTTGTATGGGGAACACCCGGTGAAAGATCCTGCAAAGAAAAGTCCTATGGTACAGGAGAGGAAGAGAAGGGACCGGACTGCAGAGTGAGGGCGGTTTTATGTGATCCTCAGGGATCAGAAGTGTGCAGACAGGAAATTCAGGCATCCGGCCCAAAGGCCAGAGTCAGCATGGATCTTTCCAAGGTTTGGGCCTGGTCAGCGGAGATGCCGGTGCTCTATGATCTCTGTGTAACGGTTCTGGATCAGGACGGGAAGACGGCAGAGGTTATACCGCAGACAGTAGGATTTCGCCATTTTGAGCTGAAAGATAAGATTATGTATCTCAACGGCAGGAGAATCGTGTTCAGGGGAATCAACCGCCATGAGTTTAATATTTACAGGGGCCGGGCTGTGACAAAGGAAGACATGATGTGGGATATCCGGTTTATGAAGCAGCACAATATCAACGCCGTGCGCACCTGTCATTATCCCAATCAGACGCTGTGGTATGAACTGTGCGACAGGTATGGGCTTTATATGATTGACGAAGCCAATCTGGAGAGCCATGGTTCCTGGCAGAAGATGGGCGCCTGCGAGCCGTCCTGGAATGTGCCGGGAAGCAGGCCGGAGTGGAAGGCCTGCGTGGTAGACCGGGCACGTTCCATGGTTGAGAGGGACAAAAATCATCCGGCCATCCTCATATGGTCCTGCGGAAATGAGGCCTATGCCGGGGAGGATATTTTGGCCATGTCCCAATTCTTTAAGGAGAGGGATCCGTCACGGGCAGTTCATTATGAAGGGGTATTCTGGAACCGGGAGTTTGAACAGATCAGTGATATGGAAAGCCAGATGTACACCAAGCCTCAGGATGTGGAAGAATACTTAAAGAATGATCCGAAAAAGCCGTTTATTCTCTGCGAATATACCCATGCCATGGGCAATTCTCTGGGAGGCATGAAAAAATATACGGACCTGGAGGACCGCTACCCCATGTACCAGGGCGGTTTTATCTGGGACTACATGGATCAGGCTCTTGTGCGCCGGGATGTGGACGGAAAGGAAGTACTGGGATACGGCGGGGACTTTACAGACCGTCCCACAGATTATAATTTCTGCGGTAACGGAATCATCTACGGAACCAGGGAGCCGTCCCCCAAGGCCCAGGAGGTAAAGTATCTCTATCAGAATCTGGTGATCACGCCAAAGATGGCATGGAAGGAAGCCGCTGATCAAAAGAAGGCAGGCACAATGCAGGTGTCTGTGGAGATCGGGAATAAAAATCTGTTTGCAGATACAGCGGATTATGAATTTGTCTGCCGGATCTTAAAAGACGGGAAGGAAGTTCATATGGCTTCTTTTATAGCTGTCATAGCAGCAGGGGATAAAAAGGAGATCCAAGTGCCTGTGAGCCTGACACGGGAGCCGGGAGAATATGTATGCCAGACCTGTGCAGTCCTTGCAAAGGATACTCTCTGGGCCGAAAAAGGATTTGAAACGGCATTCGGGGAAACAGTGCTTGAGGCAGAGCCGGAGAATGAGCAGGACGTGGACAGAGGGACGAAACCGGAAAAAAGCGGCGGTCTGATAAAAGTAATCCATGGAGATGTTAACTTAGGCGTGAAAGGACAGGATTTCTCCGTCCTGTTCTCCAGGCAGGAGGGCGGGATTGTATCTCTGCGCTATCACGGAAAAGAGTGGATCACCAAGCCGCCTATGCCTACTTACTGGCGGGCAACCACAGACAATGACAAGGGCAATGGATTCAGTGTGGAAAGCGCTATGTGGTATGGGGCAAACCAGTTCTGGAAATATAACAATACCCAGATGGAAGTGGAGGAGACAGAGGATAGGGTGAAGGTAACCTATACCTACGGCCTTCGGGTAGTGCCGGAAACGGAGACAAGGGTAGTATATGAGGTTACGGGCGACGGAAAAGTCCGGGTGAGGGCCCATTATGCAGGCCGTAAAGGACTTCCCGGACTTCCTCTGTTCGGCATGAGATTCCGCCTTTTGTCTGATGCAGATGCCTTTACCTACTACGGATACGGACCTGAGGAAAACTATGCAGACAGGGCAAACGGTGCAAGGCTAGGAATTTTCTCCGGCACGCCCATGGGCAATCTGTCCCGTTATCTTGTTCCTCAGGAATGCGGAGGCCGCAGGGGAGTCCGCTGGCTGAGTGTCTGGGACAGAGAGGGACAGGGCCTTACGTTTAGGGCACAAGACAAACCTTTTGACATGAATGTTCTCCCCTACACGGCAGAAGAGCTGGAGAACGCCCTCCACAGGGAAGAACTTCCTGTGCCGCCCCATTATACTGTGGTCAGCATCCTCGGAGCTCAAAGAGGCGTGGGCGGCGATGACAGCTGGGGTGCGCCGGTTCATGAAGAATATGAGATCAGCGGAGAAAAGGATATTGACTTTGGATTTGTGATCCAAGGAGAGAAAAAATAAAAATATTATGGCAGATAAATATGCCGGCCCCGGAACTTCCGGGGCCGGCATGTTTTATCACATCTTTACAAACACATCTTTACCCAGGCTGCATATGGGGCATACCCAGTCATCAGGAATGTCCTCAAAAGCAGTGCCGGGAGCAATGCCGTTATCAGGATCACCGACCTCAGGATCATAGATGTAGCCGCATGGTTCGCACAGATATTTGTCCATGGAAAGTACCTCCTATATATAAATAATGATGTAGTATGGGCAGAGATGGGGGAGATTATTCATCTTGCCATTTCTTCTGTTTTTTATAATACGAGAAGAGACAAGGAAGATATCAACACCAAAAGGTGTTGCAGGGATGCTGCAATGGTCTTATATATTCAAACTTACATCTTATCTGTATCTTTTCCGGGCTGCATCTTAGCCTGAGCATTCAAAAGATCCCTGGCCGTGTGAATCAGATAATCCTGAAGAACCGGGGACAGTTCATCAAAAATCGCAAAAAATTCCCGTTGCTTTCTGTCGTTTTCTATAAACATATCTCCATCACCGGTGCGCAGCCAGTGCTCATTGACACAGAATTGGGAGCAGATAGCTTTAATATTCTGTTCCGTCACAGTAGCGTCCTTTTTCTCCATATAACTGATGGCATTCTGCTTTAGTCCAATCTTATCGGCAAATTCTTTTTGACTTAGATCAAGAGCCTTTCTCAATTCACGGATACGAGCATTCATCTATATTACCTCCAAAGTCATAATATCAATGGATGATAGGAAAGTCAAGGAAAATAAACCAAACTGATTGACAAGAATCAATAGTTGATTTATAGTTAAGTAATAAAATCAATAAAGGATAATAACGGAAAATATTAGGAGGTAGCAGGTATGGCAGACAGGAAAACAGATATGCAGACAATCTTTGCTGAGCTTTCGGAAAAAAACAAAGATATTATGCTGCTGGTTGCAAAAGGAATGAAAGCGGCGCAAGAGAGTACAAAACAGATGTATTCCCAGGCAAAACCAACTGTCTAGACGAATCAGCATAGGACGGAAGCGAATCAGGAATAGGGGGCAGGCAGTGAATGCAGAGACACAGATGAGAGCACAAAGCCAGACAGTAAGTCGGGCGAGAGAAACAGATCGAATTGCAGATTTTATCAGTTCCCAGGTCACCGGGCGGGGGCTGGATGAGAGGACAGAGAAGGCTTATCGTCAGGATCTGGAGCATTTTTATATATGGCTGAGTCAGGGATCAGAAGATAAACTGCAGGCCGAAGAAGGCAGAGACTGGGAAACAAAGATGGAAAGCTATCTGAACTATCTTTCCAAAGACCGGGGGCTGCGCTTTTCCACTATAACAAGAAAGTATAAAGTTCTTACTTACTATCTGGCCTATCTGGTAAGGCAGGGAGTTCTGCCGGAATGCCGTTCTCTGAAACTGACTGTCCAGTTGTCCGATATGCCCCAAAAGGCACAGGATGGCGGTCCTATGTCAAGACATGAGGTGGATTCCCTTTTCCATGCGGTTAGAAGGGAATATGAAAATCTTGACAGTGATTTTCGAAAGAAGGTCTGTCTTAGAGATTTATTGATGCTGGAACTGCTTTTTTATCATGGAATTGAAGTCAGCGAACTTCTCTGTATGAGAACATCGGATTATGACAGAAAGGCAGGGATTCTCCTTTTGCGCGGAAAGCGGGGGAAGGAGAGGCATGTCTACGTATTCTCCAAGACAGTAAGGGAGAATATGGAACGATGGATTGGAGAGAGGGATTATTTTGAGAGGGATAATGAATACCATGACCGAATGTTTCTCTCTAAATTGGGAAAGCCCCTCTCCATGAAGATGGTAATCAATGTAGTGGAGAAGTATCGGAAGCTGGCGGGGATTGAGAAGGCAGTTACGCCGAAGGACCTGAAAAGGAGTATGGAAAGGTATGGGAGGGAATTGGTGATGGAGATGTGTGGGTAAGGAAAGGCGGTACAAAGATGGGGAGAAAAAAGAGAAACCAAACATTAAAGATCTGTCTGGTGGGATCTTCCGGCGGCCATCTGACTCATCTGTACATGCTGAAACCGTTTTGGCAGGATAAGGAGCGATTCTGGGTTACCTTTGACAAGGAAGATGCCAGAAGCCTTTTGGCAGATGAGAACATGTATCCCTGCTATTTTCCCACGAACCGCAGCTTCAAGGCGCTGCTCATCAACACGAGGCTGGCCTGGAGGGTGCTGAAGAAAGAACGCCCGGATTTGATTCTCTCGTCAGGGGCAGCAGTGGCGGTGCCGTTTTTTTATCTGGGAAAACTTTTTGGCGCCAAGTTGATCTATATCGAAGTGTTTGACCGAATCGACAAGGGCACCATGACAGGGAAGATGGTTTATCCCATAGCCGACCGGTTTATTGTACAGTGGGAAGAGCAGAAACAGGTTTATAAGAACGCTGTCAATTTAGGCAGTATTTTTTAGAAATTGGGGAAGAGCAAGATGATATTTGTGACAGTGGGAACCCATGAACAGCCCTTTGACCGGCTTGTAACCTATATAGACCAGAGAAAAAAAGAAGGAAAAATCAGGGATGATGTGGTGATTCAGATCGGCTTTGGCACCTATGAGCCCAAACACTGCGCTTGGGAGCGGATGATTCCCTATGGGAAGATGCACAAATATGTCGCAAAGGCCCGAATCGTCATCACCCACGGCGGCCCTGCCAGCTTTGTCATGCCGCTGCAGATGGGAAAGATCCCCATCGTAGTTCCGAGGCAGGCAGAATTTCATGAACATATCAACAACCATCAGGTAGAATTTGTACAAAAGGTGGCCAGGCGGATGGGGATCATCATACCTGTGATAGATATCGAGGAACTGGGGCAGGTGATAGATCGGTATGAGGATATGACCCGCTCAATGGATAAAAAGATAAACAGCAATAATATTGAGTTTAACAGAGAGCTTGATGAGATCGTCAGGCAGCTGCTGAGGTAGAGGAGGGATAGGATGAGAGTACTGCATATCCCCACGGGCGGCTTGTTTGCGGACGGAATTCTCAGCTGTATCATGGCATATGCCCAGGCTATGGACCGGACCGATCTTGAGATCACGATTCTGGCGCCAAATCGCCCGGAAGAAAAGATATTGGAGAAGATTCGAAAGGCAGACTGCCTTGTATCCGTGATCCCTTATCGGAAGCAGGATACAAAGCGGTATATCGAGGAGCTATACGGTTTTTTAAAGAATCATCCTTTTGATATCGTACATGTCCACGGCAGCAGCGCCATCATGTCGATGGAGCTTTTGACAGCCAGGGCGGCAGGTTGCAGGGTTCGGATTGCCCACAGTCATAATACTGCGTGTGAGAATAAAAGATTAGACAGATTGCTGCGGCCGATTTTTCGCCGCTCTTTTGACTACGGATTTGCCTGCGGACAGGAAGCGGGAAAATGGCTGTTTCAGGATAAAAAATTTATCGTCATTCCCAACGGAAGGAATTTGGCAGAATATGAATTCAGGGAAGAGAGCAGGGCGTTCTGGAGAAATGAACTGGCGATCCCGCCTGACAGTCTGGTAATCGGACATATAGGCTGTTTTAATTATCAAAAAAATCACGAGTATTTGCTGCGGGTTTTTAGCGAAATCGTCAAAGGGATTTCTGATGCGCACCTGGTGATGATAGGAGTCGGAGAATACTTTGAGAAGATAGAAGAAGAAGTCAAAAAGTCAGGATTTGCCGCGAATGTTCACTTCATGGGAACCACGGACCGAGTGGGAGAATTATTGTCCGCCATGGATATTATGCTGCTTCCAAGCCGCTATGAGGGTTTGCCGATAGTAGTCATCGAGTGGCAGGCCTCTGGTTTGCCCTGCATCATATCCGATGTCATAACCGATGAATGCAGGCTTACGGGGTTGGTTACAAAATTATCTATTGAAGAGGAACCACGAATATGGGCAGAGACAGTCAAAAACATGTCGCTTCCTGATCGAAATAGTACGAGAGAAGAAATGAAAGAAAAGATAAAAGGGGCAGGTTATGATATCGAGTCCGGCGGAGTCCGGCTGAAACAATTATACCAGGCCTTTCTGAAAGAGAAAAACCGATGAGACACGCATTCCTGATTATTGCTCACAATAACTGGTGGCAGTTAAGAACTCTGATTCAATTGCTGGATGAGAAGGATCATGATCTGTATATCCATATCGATAAAAAGAGTAGGGATTTTGTCCGTTCTGATTTTGAAGGGATTGCAGAGCAGTCCAGGCTCTGCTTTTACCAGGAGTATAAGGTTTACTGGGGTGGATACTCTCAGGTAGAAACGGAATTGTTCCTATTTGAGAAGGCACATGAGGTGAGATATGACTATTATCACCTGATTTCTGGCGGGGATCTGCCGTTAAAAAGCAACAGAGAAATTGATGGTTTTTTTGAGAGGAACAAGGGAAAGCAGTTCATCGAGTTTGACGAGGAGAAACTGAAGGAGGATCCGGAAATCTGCCGCAGAACCAGGCTGTATCACTGTCTGCAGAATTACAGGAGAGCTTTCCGATGTAAGTGGCTCAACGCTGTATTTACCTTCCTGGAGAGAGTCCTTCTGGGAGCTCAGATCCTTGTGGGTGTAAACAGGGAAAAAGACCTGGACTGGGTGATTCAGTACGGTTCCAATTGGGTCAGCATAACCGATGAACTGGTAGAAACACTTCTTGGAGAAAGGGAAAAGATCAGACAGATCTTTTCCTATACCAACTGTGCCGACGAGCTGTTTGTTCAGACGGTGGCATACAACTGTGGATTCAAGGAGTCTGTCTATACCTTGCCCGATGGCAGGACAAGCAATATGCGTTTTATAGACTGGGGACGGGGGAGAAACGGAAATCCATATACCTTCCGGATGGAAGATGAAGAATTGCTTGGCAGACAGGAAGCATTGTTTGCAAGAAAGTTTTGTGAGGGTGTGGACAGGGGGATTATTGAACAATTGTCTGGGAAGCGATTGGCAGAGAAGAAAAACGGATAGAAAAGAAGAAACGGAGATGGATCATGCCGACCTATGAGGGATTTCGATTAAAGATGAATCAGATTAGGAGAGAATTGTTTGCAAAGCAAAGAGGAAAAGCATTAGTTCAGACGGATTTTACCATCCTGTCTAACAATTGCTGGGGAGGTATGATCTATGAGAGCTATCATTTACAGAAAAGGACTCCCACAGTTGGTCTGTTTTTTATGGCAGAAGACTATATAAGGTTTTTGTCTGGTTTAAGAGAATACATGTCGTCAGAACTGCGGTTTATCAGGCCTGAAGAATCCAGATGGAAGAACGAAAAAACGATTGGTGACGATACGCGGTTTGGGACCTATCCCATAGGAAGGCTTCAGGCGGGAAGGGAAAGCGTAGAGCTGTTTTTTCTGCATTACCGCAGCGAGGAAGAAGCAAAAGAAAAGTGGGAGCGAAGGAAAAAACGTATAAACTGGGACAGATTGTTAGTGAAGTTTAATGATCAAAACGGCTGTACAGAAAAAGAAGTCAGAGATTTTTTGAATCTCCCTTATGAGAATAAACTGTTTTTTACCTGCAGAGATTGGGACGCATTCGCCGATGAAACGTATATTCGTATTCGCCAATTTCCAAAACATGATGTTATCATGGCCTCTTATGAGCCGTTTGGGAGGAGCAGATTGATTGACATCACAGAAGTGATCAATCGGCTTTCATAAGAGGAAGGAAAATGAAGTCAGGAGATAATGGAGAATGGATGAACAACCCTTAGTTAGTGCAGTAATTACAACCTATAAACGTCCGGCAAAAGTCGTCAGGAGGTCTTTGGAGAGTATTTTATGTCAAACTTATGAAAATATAGAGATTTTTATTGTCAATGATTTTCCGGAAGATCAGACGCTGGTGAAGGATATAGAAAAACTGGCAGAGGAATATGCCAGGAGAAGAACGATCCATTATCTGGTTGTTCCTAAAAACGGAGGCGCCTGCCGAGCCAGAAACCTGGCACTCACGAAGGCAAAGGGCACATATTTCGCATGTCTTGACGATGATGATGAATGGCTTCCGGATAAGATTCGCATGCAGGTTGAACAGGCGGAGAGCTGTCTGGAAGCGGCTGTTGTATATGGCAATGCGTGGATCCAATATGTAGAGCAAAATGTGAAAGAACTTCTGTTTAAAGCCCCGCAGCCAACCGGAATGATATTCGGGGAGATTCTCGGGAAAAATTTGATCGGTTCCTGTTCCTTCCCCCTGTTTCGAACTGCTATGTTGAGAGAGGTCGGCGGATTTCGCGGAGATATGCCTGCGTTACAAGATTGGGAGTTGTATCTGCGGTTGTTAAAGCGATACGAGGCAGCCTATGTGAGGGAACCGGTGGCTGTCTATTATTTTTATGATGGAGAACGAATATCCGCACATCCGGGAAATCGGGTAAAAGCATTTGAAATGATCCATAGGGAGTTTCGTGAGGAACTGCGGGAGAATAAGAAAAGCGCCTCCTCCTTCTACTTGATGGGAACTTATTTTTACAGCTTGGCAGGGGATCAAAAAAGGGCATGGCATTACTATGTTCTGGGTGTCAGAAATTCACCGTGGGAGATAAAGAGGAATATAAAGGATCTGTGCAGGATGGCAGGCAGAAGATTTATCAGGCCGTCAAAAGTATAGGAAATAACCCGGAGGACAGGATGGAGTGTTTGAAATTCATAAAAACGGTAGCAGACCATAACTTGGATTATATATTAGTCCATGGTCATGCCAGGGCGGGCTGCAACGGTCCGTATAGAAACAGGGATACGTCTGTGCGCAACTCTGCACATTGGCTCATTGTGTATCGGTATTTATATGACATGACAAAGGATGAGGCTTATTATCGTGCTGTTCACAGACTGGCAGACTATTTATTGGAGCCGGAGAATTACGGGGTCAGCGGGAGTGTGTGCTGCAGGACGGATGTAAGATTTGACCATACAAACGGTTTGATCGGGCAGGCATGGGTGATAGAAGGATTGATTTCGGCTGCCTGCTTTTTGGGCGCTGAAAACTATTATGAAGCGGCAAAAAGAATATTTCAAACACAGCTCTTCCATCCAGAAAAGCATCTATGGGAAGTAAGAGACTGTGACGGGAAAAAGGATTTTGATCTTACCTTTAACCATCAGCTTTGGTTTGCTGCGGCAGGAGCGATGATACTGGAATATGAAAAGGAATATAACCAGGAAAGATCGAGGGAGATTGACAGACAGATTCAGCTTTTTTTAGATGCCGCTCTGACTGACTATTTTCATATATATGATGACGGACTGATCGTCCATATCGCGGATTACCAGATGACGCCGGAAGAGAGAAGGTATAGCAGGAATTTAAATGAAAAGAGAAAAAGGCAGAGTATCCGGCATGATCTGTTTGGTGTTATGAGGAAAAAGCTTCATGATGAGGCGGAAAAATTTCCTTTTACCGAGGGACTGGAGAAGGGCTATCATATCTTTGATTTATACGGGTTTGCCCTGCTGAAAAATCAATATGGATGGCATGATATTTTTCGCTCGGAAAAATTGAGAAAAGCGGTGGAGTATGGTCTTAACAGGAACAACTTATTGGAACTGAGAAATGCATGCGGCGGAAAGCTGTTTAACAAATTTGCTTTTTCCTACAATTCACCGGCATTTGAGTATCCTTATGTGAGCAAAGTATTCACTGGTTCAGTCGATTGGGAGTTGGAAGAGAGTCTTTTCTCCTTTCAGCTGGAACAGACCTTTGACGGACGATCCTTTTCCCGAAACGGCACAGACGGGGAGACAGTGGATGCCAGATTATATGAGCTGGTGAGATTTTTGTCTATGGAACCTGGGTATAAACTGGAAATGAGAAAAAAGATGAAAATCTGTTTTGTCACCAATAATATTGCGGAACTTGGAGGAAGACAGAGAGTCAATGCGGTTTTGGCAAATGAGATGGCAGAGTCAGCAGATCTGGATGTGTCCATTTTATTTACGGACTCTTTGGAACTGGCGCAGAAGCATGTATATGCATTGAGTTCTGGAGTGCGGACATTATGGAGCAGAGACTTGGTGAGAGGGAGACGGGATCTGCCCTATAAGGGAATACGTTATTTTAATAAGAAGATATATCAGATTAAGGATATGGGGCTCCTGCAGTTTGCCTACTTTCCTCCAGCTGAAGTCGCGGCATATAAACGTTTTTTTTGCGACAATAAGTTTGACATTGTCATCGGTGTCGGAACAAGGCCAGGAGGGATGCTGGCACTGCTGAAGGATGGGAGTAAGAAAATTGTTTGGCTCCATACTTCCTATGGTACGTATTTCAAAAGAAAAGATTATTTTCAATGGCATCAAGAGAAATTATATCAAAAATTATTTCAGCAATTAGATCAAATGGTTGTACTGACAGACAGAGATAAAAAACGGTACCAAAAAGAGATTGAAATACAGGCTGCCAGAATATATAATCCCTTGACCCTTTCCTGTTCTGAAAAAAGCAGGTTGAAAGAGAAGAATTTGATATTTGTCGGGAGATTGGATTACGATTTGAAAGGTCTCGATTTATTAATACAAGCTCTGTCTATTGTAAAAATAGAAATCCCGGATTTTTCATTGGTTATGGTAGGTGATGGGGGAGGGCGGGAACGATTGGAAAACGAGATCGAGAAGGCCGGTCTGAAAGGAAATATTAATATGGTTGGAAATTCAGAAGATGTCATGAAATACTACATGCAAGCCTCTATCGCATTGCTTCCATCAAGGCAGGAGGGCTTTGGTCTGGTGGTGACCGAGGCGATGGAGTGCGGTCTTCCAGTAATTTCTTTTAAGACCAAAGGCCCATCGGAGATCATTGAGGATGGGGTAAACGGATTTCTGATTGACAAGTATGATGTGGTTTCGTTTGCAAAAAGAATTGTTATGCTTTGTGAAAGACCGGATTTGAGGAAGCAGATGGGAGAAAACGCAGCCAGGAGAGCAGAAGATTTTTCCTGTCATTTTATTGTCGGTGAGTGGAAAATCTTATTTGAACGTTTGATGAGGGGAGAAGATGGCAGAGAAGGGAAGAAGGGATAGGGCGGACTTAAGTATTATACTTGTGCTGATCGGGCTTTTTTTGGTTCCGGCTTTTGTGAGGAGGATGGTTCTGACTTCTTTTTATCAGGTTAATATCTTTGGATTTTTAGGGTGTCTTTACATTTTATACAGGACACTGGCGAAAGGGAAAATGAAAAGAGAAGAAGGTCTTCCATATCTTTTGATGGCTGTCATGTTTATTCTTCTCATGAGTTCCGAGTTCCACGCAGGGAGGACCATAAAAGGATTTGTGCGGGTATTCTCCGGTCTTTTGATGCCCCTTCCTTTACTTTTTTACAGGCCTGTCAATCCGGAGAAAACCATCAGGCTTGTGGTTAAATCTTTTATTGTGGTATCTGTGTTTATAACGGTTATGGGTCTCATTGACTTTCTGATCGGGAAAAAAATGATTACAGCCTATTATCTTTTGGCTCATGATGATAACTATTATGGGATGGTCATGGACTCTAACCGGCTGTATTCCTATGTAGGCCATCCCTTGTATAACGCGGAGATATTTCTGATAACCTTTGGACTGAATTATGCGTATAATGAGATATTTTTAAAGAAGCACAAAAATGATAAATGGACTATACTGGTCACATTGACAGGAGTCGCGATGACTGCATCGAAATCAGCGATTGCGATATATTTAGGACTTCTGTTTGTGCTGTATTGCAGGGATATCAGATATTTTGCCTTTTGTATCGTCATTTTGGCAGCAGGATATTTTTCTCATTTGTTTGATTCGGTAATCGAAAGATTTAAGGGGTCTTTAAGTACAGGAAGGAACGAGGTGTGGGAGCGAATCAGCGGTTCCGGCGTCCGTTTTTTTGAGTTTTTCTGGGGACAGGGATCTGATAAAAAATATAAATATAGTTATCTGGAGGAATGGGCCAGGGCGGCATTTGAGTATCCATATCGCTTATTTGCGTTAGAGTTTGGAATTCTATTTTCAGCGATTATAATGGTTACCATATTTTTACTGCCTGCCTATAGAATTTTTAAGGAGAGCTCTCATCCATTCCTGCTTCTCATTTTGTTTATAGCAGTATCCCTTCATGTGAATATGTACAATGGAATCGGAACCTATATTGATTCCATGTATCTGTTCTGTCTGTTCGGCTGTATGATCCTGAGTATGGGAAGGATTGGCGGAGAAACATGTTATGAACCATAATTTTTTAAAGCATTTTTCAATTATCGGAATCGGAACATTTGTCAGCATGCTGATTGGCTTTGTTACCACTCCGATTATTACAAGAATGGTTTCACCCACAGAGTATGGACAGTTTTCCATCTTCACTTTATATGCTAATGTGGGCATGATGGTTTTATATTTAGGATTAGATCAGTCATTGATTCGGTATTTCTATGAGCAGGACAGCACGGCGTACCGCAGGGGACTGCTTTACCGGTGTGTGAAAATCCCTGTGCTCTTAACGATACTGACATGTGTGGCCGGTTTCCTGCTTTCTGGCACAGGCATATGGCATTTTGAGCTTGGGCAGACAGCATTGGCATTATTAGGTGTGTATCTTTTGATACAGATTCTATATCGGTATGCCCTGCTGATCCTGCGGCTTCAATATAAAACAAAATGGTACTCCCTGTTAGGAATCGTTCAGAAAATCGTATATATCGGAATTGCGCTTCCGCTGATTATCAGCGGTTTTGGGGAACCAGTGACCTCGCTGATCTTTGCCACAGTTTTGTCGGCAGGAACCTCTATGGTCATCAGTGTGGTATCTGAAAGGCAGTTTTGGAGGTTTAGCATGATTCAGAAAGGGGACTGTGAAAGGACATATGCGTCGCTGCTGCGCTATGCATACCCTTATGTCTTGTCTATGGGGGTTACGACACTTTTTCAGGCAGCCGATAAAATTGCGCTGAATTTCTTTGGAAGCTATGCGGATGTGGGAATTTATTCTTCAACTATGACACTGGTTCATGTTTTTTCGATTATTCAAACCAGCTTCAATACACTGTGGGCTCCTATGGCCATCGAGCATTATACGAGACATTCGGAAGATCGAACATTCTATCAGAGAGGGAATCAGGCGATCACAGTTGTCATGTTTTTTATCGGATTCTCGCTGATTTTGTGTAAAGATGTCTTTGTGATTCTGTTGGGTGACCAATACAGAGAGGCTGCGCATATTTTGCCGTTTTTAATTTTTAATCCTATTATGTATACGGTTTCTGAGACGACTGTGGGAGGCCTAGTGTTTCTGAAAAAAAGTAATATGCAGGTCCTGGTGGCAGTGGCGGCCTGTGTCTCCAATGTAATCGGAAACATGATTCTCGTTCCCAGACTGGGCTGCCGGGGGGCTGCCATATCAACCGGAGTCGCCTACATCATTTTTTTTGTCATGAGAACCATGTTGTCAAACAGATACTTTTATGTAGATTTTAAGCTGAAAAAATTTTATGCTCTGACTGCCATTGCGGTGGTTTATGCATGTTATAATACCTTTCTTCCCTTTGCTTTCGGCTCCGTGATCGGATATGTGACGGGAGTTACGGCACTGATATTTTTATACAGGGATACGGTAACATGGGGAATTCAGTATATAGGCCATATGATAAAAGGAACGACAGGAGAATGGAGATGAAAGAGAAACAGGCGTATTTGATCGTCGCGCATAAAGATGATTTGGTGTTTCAGACTCTGCTTGAGATGCTGGACGATCCCAGAAATGATATTTTTATTCATATGGATGCAAAGAATAAAGACTATCAACAGGAGAAGACGGAGGGAAGAGCAAAATTTGGCAGAGTTTATCACTGCGACAGAACCAGTGTGACATGGGGAGCTTACAGTATGATTCACTGCGAGCTTTCTTTATTGGAGCAGGCAGTTCAAACAGGGAATTATCAGCATTATCACCTGCTCTCCGGCAGTGATTTGCCTATCAAGAGCCAGGATGATATCGTATCCTTTTTTGAACAACATGCAGATAAGGAGTTTGTCCGTTTTGAAAGGGAGTCCTTTGGGTATGATTTCAGAGTGAGATATTATCATCTCTTTCAGGAAAAGACCGGGAGAAGCCATAATGTGCTTGTCAGGGGAGTGAACAGAGGATTTATCCTGGCTCAGCAGATGGCTGGAATAAAACGAAATCGCAGGATTGATTTTCAGAAGGGCACGCAGTGGTTCAGCATAACTGACGAGCTGGCCCGTTATCTGGTATCCAAAAAGGATTGGGTTTACAGAGTCTTTAAAGACACCTTTTGCTGTGATGAGGTGTTTGTCCAGACAATTGTTTATAATTCCAGCTTTAAAGACCGTCTTTATCATGAGGAGTTTGATAATGATCCGGAGGCGGTGAAACGGTTGATTGACTGGACCAGGGGAAAGCCATATACGTTTCGCAGTTGTGATTGGGATGAACTGAAAAAATCAGGGATGCTTTTTGCAAGAAAGTTTGATGAAAAGGTGGATAAGGAAATTATCATGCAAATCAAAGAAGCATATTCTTCAACAGGTAAGCAGAAGAATATGGGCTAATGGGACAGGGAGAAAAAAGATGAGCAGAGATGTCAGGATTGATATAATACGAGGAATTTTAATTGTGTCAGTAGTGGTTGCGCATTTTCGAGAAGGTATTGTACATGATATCATATTTCTTTTTCATATGCCTTTGTTTTTTATCCTTACAGGTTTTTTGCTGAAATACGAGAAGGTAACCGATGTGATGTACTTAAAACAAAGGACGGTGAAATTACTGATACCATATCTCTGTTATATGGTTTTGGATCTGCTATTTGTCAGACAGACATTTTCTCTAAAAGATATGATCAAACTGCTGTGGGGAGGACGAGCTATTGCTGGTACTTATTGGTATATTACCTGTCTTTTATTTACATTATTTATGTTTTCTGTTCTTGTAAAAAACTTTCATAAAAATACAGTAAAGCATCTAATTTTATTGGGGGGGGTATAGCGGTTTTTGAATCTTATTTGTCAGAATATGTCCATGTTTTGAAATATCCTGGAGTTCCATGGAGCGCTGATACTGTTCTTTTGGCTTTGGTGTATTTAGGGATAGGTTATTATTATAAGAAGCCAATTAATATGTGGATGGGCGCAGAAGAGAGAAAGTTTGACATTGCAGCAATAGGAGCGGTGATAACAGGTGCTGTTTTTTGCTTTGTGAATTACCAAAGAGATTCCAGGCTGTATTACTTTGATATGAAACCTTTATATTATAGAGAACTGCTGATGGCAGTTGCTGTACCATGTGTATTTGGTGTTATTTTATTGCGTTTGGCGCATTGGTTTGATCAATGTGTGGCTGTAAAGTGGATAAAGGATTTGCTATGTGTGTTGGGACAGATGACAATACCGATTATGTTTCTTCATGTACCGTTGAATGCGTGGAAAGATATTGCTGGATATGGATTAGGTCTTTATTGTCTGATTGGAATCGGGATACCTGTCTTGTTTTCTTGCCTGTGCAGTCGTTTTGGAGTTATGAGAAAACTTTTTGGTTTGCCGCTGATAGTTTTCCATGAGGTTCAAAAGAGAAAGAAAGATGATTCATTGTAAACGTAAAATCATCTGCCTCCACTATAAAAAGCGCCGCTTCTCAGCGGCGTATTCTATGACATTTGGCCGGAAGACTCTCTGACCATGGCAGCAGAGGTTTCAGGTCTTTTGCGGCTATGGTACCCTCGGCATTCAGCTCCGGATCACTCTTGTCCATGACACCCTTGAGCATTTTAAGAGAAGGCTTGGCGTAAATCTTATGACAAACTTGTCATAAGATTTACGCACATGCGGATAGTGAGATGAAGCGCAAAGCTATGGAAGAAGCAACAGGTGACTATTTTCCAAAAGTATCAGTAGAGGAATCACCTTATGATGTCAATGATGATGCCATCTTGAAACGCCTATATGGATTGAAATAAAAAACTTATCCCGAATTTTTGTAAAATCACAACATTCTACTTATTTTCTACCGTCATAGTAACTTCCATTAGACGGTCTACCATCCATGATAACGTTTGGTTAAACACAGGTTCAATTTTTCTGTTTTATGTTCCCCATAGGTATGTCCTAAATATTTCATCGTTTCCTTATTTTTTCTGAATCAGATTCAATTTCTTTTATGTATCTATAGTCAGTGGATATATGTTTCACATTATGTTCTGAGCGAAGTATATTAACATGATCAATAATTATTTCTGATAAATCTGATATCTGGCCTCATGCGGCATAAATCTCCTTGCTGATTAGTTTCGTCCTATATTCGGAAATCATGGTTGGACTCATGTTCCGGCTCAGGGCATTTTCAACAACGTCCTCGTCCTTACTTTTGCAAAGAATAATGCCAACGCTGGGATTTTCGTGGGGCTTCTTTACATCCCGGTCTAACGCTTCAAGATAAAACTGCATTTTTCCCAAGTATTCCGGTTTGAAATCATCAATTTTCAACTCAATTGCAACAAGGCATTGTAGTTCCCTATGAAAAAAGATTAAATCCGTATAATAGTCGTTCTTTCCCACCTGAAGATGATATTCTTCGCCCATAAAAATAAAATCCCTGCCAATTTCCAGTAAAAACTTTTTCATGTTCTTCAAAATGGCCTTTTTCAAATCATATTCCCTATAAGGATCGGGCAGATCTAAAAACTCCAACATATACATGTCCCTGATTATGTTCGCAGGCGCAGCCTGGGATATGGCGGAAGGCGCTTTACCGTCTGATAGCATTAAACGCTCATAATATCAGCTGTCAATCTGCCGTTCCAGTTCTTTTGCTTTATACTTTTCCCGATGGGCCAGCTTCAAATAGAATAATCTCTCTTGCATCAGGGAATACACCCGGAAGCATCCTTGTTTGGGGACTGGTTGTTACTTTTTCAGAAAACCGCTTGGAAAGTGGGGGAAACAGAGGTAATATGCTTACACGGCGGTTTGCGTTTGCGCCGCCTTGTGGAGAATTGTTGAGTTTGCTAAATCTTTTTTAGGGGAGTGGCGATATATAACATAAATCTATAGAAGTGCAAAGAGGGGGGGTCGAATATTTATATCGAAGAGAGACAAGATTATGACAATGAAAATCAGCAAAGCAGACGGGACGGAAAGAAATATAGGAATGGGATTGCAGTATAGGATAAGGTAGTAAAAATTAGTGTACATAACAGAAAGGAAGCAGGGAAAAAATGATTGAGATATATTATGTGGAAGATGATGCAGACATATCCTGTGCGGTGAAAGAATTTCTTGGACAGCAGGGCTATAAAGTTTCGGTTTTTTCTACGGTTGCCAGTGCAAAAGAAGCCTTAGCCGGTATGTGTCCGACGCTTGTTCTGGTAGACTGGAATATGCCGGATGGCAGTGGGAACCTGCTGGTGCAATGGATTCGTTTGAAATGGAAAGAACTGCCTGTGATTTTTCTTACGGTCCGCGGTGATTCCTGTGACATCGTTTCCGGATTTGAGAATGGTGCGGATGACTATATAGTAAAACCTTTTGAACTGGAGGTGTTACTTTCGCACATAAAGGCTTTGCTGCGAAGAACAGGAGATGCCTCCAGACAATACTTATCCTGTGGTTCGCTATCCATTGACTTGAAAAAAAAGTCAGTTTATAACGGTACTGAAGAAATCGGTTTAAGCCCGTCAGAATATCAGCTGCTTTTGTATCTGCTGCAAAACAAAGGAAAAACCGTCACACGGAGGAAGTTATTGGAAGAAATCTGGGATAGCTGCGGGAACTATGTGAATGACAATACACTTACTGTTACCATGAAACGCCTGCGTGAAAAGCTGCATCAGCCGGTCTGTCTGAAAACGGTCAGGAGCGTAGGCTACCGAATGGAGGAGCCGGAATGAGTGGAAAAAAAGGTTTGATTGTTTTGGCAGGGTTTGTCTTTTCTGTAAGTCTGATTGCAGTTTCAGCCACTTCCATGTTTTGGGCAGATTATTATAGTCATGCTCATATAGAGGCATTAGGCGGGATCTGCCAGAAAATTATAGAAAAGCAGCCGGAGGCAGAGCAGACAGTACTGGAGGCTATTAAAGAATATAAATATGGAACGTCTGTTTTACCGGAAGAAAATATTATTTTAATATATGGATACAGACCGTCAGACCTTTGGAACCCATCCAGAATGCATAGTACATTTTTTCTTGCTGTGGGCTTTCTTGCAGGGATATTGTTATTTTTTAGTACATGTCTGTTCTGGCGGCAAAAAGAGATTGCGCGCATAAAAATGCTGACGGAATATCTGGAAAAGGTAAATATGGGATATTGCGGCACTCTTCTTCAGGCAGGCGAAGACGACTTTTCTAAATTGCAGGATGAAATCTATAAGACAGTGACTGAATTGCATCAGACGAGGGATGCGGCAGTTCAGGCTAAAAATAATTTTGCGGATAATCTTTATAATATCGCCCATCAGATCAAAACACCCGTTACTTCTATTTCCCTGTCTGTTCAGATGATGCAGGACAATCCATCTCCAATCCATTTGGAGCAGATATGCAGGCAAATTTCCCATATGACACATTTAGAAGATGCATTATTACTGCTGTCACGTATTGATGCAGGGACTTTGTCCCTGAAAAGGGAAGAGGTTGATGTTTTCACAATTCTCATGCTTGCGGCTGACAATATGCAGGAAATGCTTTTAAGGGCAGATGTCTTTATGGATATACCGGAGTCGGGTGAAATGCTGATTCGTGCGGACATGGAGTGGACAATGGAGGCAATTATGAATATTCTGAAAGACTGCATGGAACATACGCCGCCGGGAGGAACTGTCCACTGTTCCTATGAACAGAATCCGCTTTATACACAGATCAGGATTTGGGATACAGGAGCCGGATTTGCAAAAGAGGACATTCCACACCTTTTTGAACGGTTTTATCGGGGGCGGAAGATGAAAGGGGATGGCATAGGGATCGGCCTGGCGCTTTCCAAAGCGATCATAGAGGAGCAGAATGGAACCATTACAGCACGGAATCTTATAAATGCCGGGGCGTGTTTTGAAATCCGCTTTTACAGTCACTGAGTTGTCACTTAACTTTGCTATAATAAAATTATAAGCAATGTACAATTCATGACAGGAGGAAATGAAGGCATGGAGATTTTAAGATGCGAAGGGATTAAAAAGATATACGGTACTGGAAACAACAGGGTTGCGGCTCTGCAAAAAGTAGATCTGTCAGTGGAAAAAGGGGAGTTTGTGGCAATCGTAGGGGCCTCAGGATCTGGAAAATCCACATTGCTGCACATTCTTGGTTCTGTGGATAAGCCTACTGAGGGAAAGGTCATCATTGAGGGAACCGATATTTCTGCTCTGAATCAAACCGGGGCAGCTATTTTCAGGCGTAGGAAGGTGGGGCTGGTTTATCAGTTTTATAATCTGATACCGACACTTACTATTCGGAAAAATATCCTTATGCCCCTGTTATTGGATAAGAAAAAACCGAACCAGGAATATTTTGAACAGGTAGTCAGCTCTTTGGGCATCGCGGATAAACTGGAATCGCTCCCCAACCAGTTATCAGGAGGCCAGCAGCAGCGGGCTGCGATTGCCAGGTCTTTGATATACCGTCCGGCTCTTCTCCTGGCAGATGAACCCACCGGAAATCTAGATCAGAAAAATTCAAGAGAGATCATTGATTTGCTGAAACTATCGAACCGTAATCTGAAGCAGACCATTTTGCTGATCACTCATGACGAAAAGATTGCGCTGGAGGCAGACCGCATTGTGACCATAGAAGATGGGCAGATTATCAGCGATGAGAAGAAGTCCAGCTAAGAAATGTCAATAGGTAAAATGAAAAATGTTTAAAAAGTTTTTTTCAAGCAGTTGATGTAAAAAAGGGTAACTTTAATAAGCCC
>CAJSZV010000021.1 GCA_910574345.1 Clostridiaceae bacterium
GACTGATTTTGTTAGTTGATGGCATATGGAGAGCCGTGTGCATCGAGAGGTGCCCGCACGGTTCGGGAGGGAGCGTCCACGAGGCGCTTACCTCATAATCAGGACAACAATGGCCATATTGGTACATCCGCTCTGCACCGCCCCCTGCAGGATTCCCACTGCGTAAAAAGCCATAATATGGCTGCACAGGGAATATCCAAAAAAGCAGGCTGCTCCCGCCACTCCCCCGATCATTATGATTTTCCGGATGGGAACTTTCATAAACATCCATCCATAAACCGGAGCCGCCAGAAAACTAACTATGGACATTAAGGTAAAGCAGAAATTAAATGCCACTCTGGTATATCCCAGAGACTGGGTGACAGGCGTGATATAGTAGGCTACGATATTGTTGCTGAGGCCATAGGCAAAGACCATCATCAGCCCTCCCAAAATCACCTTTTTCTGATCCGTCATTTTCATGATTCATTCACGTCCCTGATTGCCGCGATCATCCGCATAATCTTGGTGTCGCGATCCCGTCTTGCCGCCTTTTCATCCGCATAGTGATAAAAACCATCTCCTGATTTCACCCCAAGCTTTCCCGCGGCGACCATTTTATGCAAAAGCTGGGGACATTCCGTATCCGAGCACAGCACAGGCGGCAAAAGCGTGGCAAGGCGCTCATAAATATCAATACCCGCGAAATCACTGAGGCCAAACGGCCCCTCAAAGGCATAGCGGGGGCCAAAGGTAGATACAATCGCTTTGTCGATATCCTCCGGAGTCGCGATTCCCTCTTCCACCAGATGAACCGCCTCGCGAAATACTGATAATGTAATGCGGTTTAGAATAAAACCTGGCACACATTTATTCAGCACTGCCACTTCTTTCCCGCTGTTTTCCAGAAAGGCTTTTGTATCCCTGACAACCTCATCGGAAGTCTCAGGCCCGCGGACCAGTTCTACCAGAGGCATCACATGTGCCGGGTTAAAAAAGTGGGTAATGACCAGACGCTCCGGGTGAGATATCTGTAAAAAGCCGAACACGTTCATGGTTGAAGTATCGCTGGAAAGAATCACGTCTTTTGCGCAATACTCATCTAACTGGCTAAAAACTGTCTTTTTTACTTCCTCCACCTCCGCAAGATTTTCAATTACAATATCCGCCTGTTCCACGGATTTTTTCAAATCACTGCTCCCGGCGATTTTTTTTATGGTTTCCTGCACTTTTTCAGCCGGAATCTGTCCCAAAGATACCAGAGTTTCCAGATTGCTTTCTATCTGCCCCATTGCCTTTTCCAGATTGGATGGGGTGCGGTTATATAAAAACACCTCATGGCCGTTCATGGCCATAAACTGGGCAATACACTGTCCCATGCTTCCTGCTCCCAATACCGCGACCTTCCACTGTGATACATCTTGATTTCTCATATGCTCCTCCTTTTTGCTAAATTGCTAAACAGGACTTTTACCTGTGCCAAATATACAGTGGCACAAAAACTGTGCCTTTTACCGAAATTTGCTTTGCAAATTCCGATAAGCTATATTATCGCAAGTTACATGCCAAAATTTCGAGACGACGGTTTTTCAGCGACGGAATCTGGTTTCTTACCTCTGCCAGATAATCCAGATCAATTTCTCCATAGATGATGCCTTCCATGTCCTCAGCCCGGGACAGAATATTTCCCCACGGATCAACGATCATACTGCTTCCATTGGATTCATAATGCGGCTTCTGCCCCGTCTGGCTGGCAGCTATCATATAACATCCATTTTCAATTGCCCTGGCCCGTAATAATGGCTCCCAGTGAGCCTGTCCGGTATCCCTTGTAAAATCAGACGGCATGAATATTACCTGTGCCCCTCCTACGGCCATTTGCCGGAAAAGTTCCGGAAACCGAAGATCATAACAGATGGCAAACCCCAGCTTTCCCAATTCTGTGTCCGCAACTGCAATTTCATCTCCCGGACAGATACGTCCCGATTCATTGTATACGGTTTTCCCTGGCAGGTTTACGTCAAATAAGTGGATTTTCCGGTATTTTGCCAGTATCCTTCCGTCAGGATCAATCAAAATGCTTGTATTATAACAACGGCTATCCTGCTCTATGGATTCCCGAAAACTTCCGCTATGGATATAGACCCCATATTTTTGTGCCTGCTTTATGAGAATATCGGTTGTATAACCGGGGATTTTCTCCGCGTTTCCCCCTTCCCCCAAATTTTTTCCAATGAGATTCATATTTTCCGGAAAACAGATTAATTTTGCCCCCTCAGCAGATGCTTTTTCAATAAAACCACATGCCTTCCTTAGATTATCCGGCTTATTATTCTTTGTATCCAGCTGTATTGCTGCCACTTTATATTTTCTCAAATACATTTTCGCTCCCTGTAGTCTCCTATTCCCATTTCCTCTCTATACTTTGCCACGGTTCTTCTTGAAATGCGGATACCCTGCGCATTCATTTTCTCTGATAGTTTCTGGTCACTGAACGGCTTCTTCTTATTTTCTTCATCAATCAGTTGTTTTAAAATTGTTTTAATCTGACCTGCCGTGAATTTTTCCATGTTCTGGTTGGTAAATTGTACTTTTGAAAAAAAATACTCCATAGGAAATATCCCCCAGGGACACTGGAGATATTTCCCTTTCACCGCACGGCTGATGGTAGATTCGTGTACCTCCATATCGTCCGCCATTTCCTGCATTCTCAGCGGATACAGGTTTCCGGGACCTTTATCAAAAAATTCTTTTTGATGTTGGATTAAAAGTTTCACCAGCCTTATCAACGTCTCATTTCTCTTCGAAACACAGTACTGGATTTGCTCAATTTGTTTGATTTTACCAGCTATATATTTTCCAACATCATCGCTGCACTCTCCGCTTCTCAAAAGGCGCATATAGCTTTCATTAATTCTCAATTCGGGTAAGGAGGTTTCCTCTACCATGATCTTCAGGCCTTCTGGGAAGAAGGCCACGGTTACATCTGGTTTCACATAATGGATATTCCCCAGATGCCCATAGCCGTTAGCCGGCTTCGGATTCAGATTTTTAATAACAGCAGCTGCTTCATGTACCCTCTGAACAGAAACATTCAATCTTTTCGCTATTTCATGGAGTTTGTTCTTGCCCATCAGCTCCAGATAATTTTCTATTATTATTTTTTCGACTTCATACTCCCGGCTATTTTCTAAGCGCATCAGCTGGATCAGCAGACACTCCGAAAGATTTTCAGCGCCTATTCCTGCCGGCTCCAAAGATTTTAAAATATTCAGGCAATGCCGTATCTTTTCCCCAGGTATTCCGAAATGAACAGAAATATCTTCAACGGAATCCGTAAAATATCCTCTTCTGTCAAGACATCGGATCAGATACTCTATAATTTCCTTTTCTTCTTCTGAATTGACGCACCCGATTATCTGCATCTTCAGCAAATCTTCTAATTGATCGGTTTCATATGTGCTGACATTAAAAATATCTCCCTGGTCCGCGTCTCTTTCGCTCTGATAATAAAACCGATTCTGTTCATCAAATTCTGCCAGCCATTCCAGCCGATCCAGTTTTTCTTTTTCACAATCCATATCATGCTTTTCTTCTATTTCTGCCATGGGATTCTCCAGAGCTATTTCTTCTATATAGCTGGTAAGCTCAGGGGAACTCATTTGCAAAATAGCGGCTTGCTGAACCAGGCCTTGTGATACCTTCTGGCTCTGTACTGCTCTTAATCCGATTCCCATAGAAGTTCCGTCCTTTGTGTCTTATTCAGCCAGACTGTGCAAAATTTTTAATCTCATACCTTAAATAATCCAAACGATCCAGCTTCTTTTCCTGAAAATGAATCTCATCCAGCAGTCTGTGGCGCTTCTGTTCCAGGAGCCGGAGGCGTTCCTCTTTGCTATCTGTGCCCTGAAGAACCAGGCCCATATACGTTTCAACCTCCTCACCGGCAAAACCGATATCATGAAGCGTCATCATCATACTTAAGTTTTCCAGATCATAGTCATCATACTGCCATGCTCCCATTACATTCCTTCCTCCATGGCAGCCTCCCCATCTTTCATATTCCTCCAGAATGTTCCTGGGAATCTGATACTGTCTGCCTACCTCATCCATCGTCATATCGTTTCTTTCCCTCCTTTTGGCACTGCACCAACCGCTCTGTGAAAACCGGCTGTACCTACATTTTAAATCAGCATGTGAAACAAATCTAATACCTGTATGATATTTCATTCAATGCTTTTTCGGCATTTCTCAAATACCGGACAAAGTGATTCATAACCGGTGAAAGGAACTGCCCTTTCTTCCACACCAGCACAGCCCCGGTGGATAGAACCGGCTCCAAAGGCACAAATCTCAGATTCCGGTAAAGATTATCATGTTCTATGCACAGAACCGCCCCGCCGGAACTGTCCGCCATCACAGCGGCGTTATAGACCAGATTATAAGTCCCCAGGAGGTTCAGCCTGTCATAGCTGTCACCAAACCAGTTTGCCAATTCGTTCTTCACAGAATCCCGTCTGGGCAGCAAAACAGGAATCTCCCGTAAATCCTCCGCCTTTACGGCAGTCTTTCTTCCAAGTTCAGAATCACTCCCCACCAGCACTCCCCATCTGGCCTTCCCCGGCAGGCGGATAAACTGGTATCTCCCCACTTCCACCGGCTCCGTCAAGAGGCCGATATCCGTCAGTCCCTTCTCAATACGGTCCTTAATGCGGTCAGCGTTAGAACTGTAAATATCAAAGGTCACCTGGGGATGTTCTTTATGAAAACCAGTCATCCAGTCTGCCAGCAGGCCCATGCTTTTCGTCTCCCCGCTGCCAATGGAGATTGTCCCGCTTAAGTTTTCTTCACTCCGTTTCAGCTCGGATTTTGTCTTATCTGCCAGGTCAATCAGTTCTTTGGCCCGCCGCTTCAAAAAAAGCCCGTCTTCCGTAAGGATAATACGGTGCTTCCCCCGTTGAAACAGCTGGACTCCCAGCTCCTCCTCCATCTGGGCGAGCTGCCTGGAGAGGGTCGGCTGTGTAATATGCAGAAGCTCTGCTGCCTTTGTAATATTTTCTTCCCTTGCCACCATCAGGTAGTACTCCAGTACCCGAAGTTCCATATAAACCATTGCCTCCTATCCCCGCATATTTCCGTTCACCGTTTCATGTGGTTTTCCTATAACATTGGCGGCTGCCCCCAAAGCAGCCGCCATATTCCAAGCTTCCCTATGACAAATCCTTCCCGTTGGAAGCAATCACCTTCTGATACCAGTAAAAGCTGTCCTTCCGTTTCCGCTCCAGAGTCCCTTTGCCCTGGTTGTCCTTGTCCACATACACAAGCCCGTAGCGCTTCGCCATTTCCCCGGTTCCCGCGCTTACCAGGTCGGTGCATCCCCAGACGGTGTAGCCCATGAGATCCACGCCGTCCTCCACGGCCTCCTCCATCTGCCGGATATGCTCCCTCATATATTCCATGCGGTAAGGATCATGGATCCTGCCATCCGCTTCCACATTATCCTCCGCCCCCAGGCCGTTCTCCACCACCATGAGAGGAATCTGATACCGCCCGTAAAACTCATTTAAAAGATAGCGCAGCCCTTTGGGATCAATGGTACAGCCCCACTGGCTCTGCTCCAGGTAAGGGTTGGCCGGTCCCCGCATCATATTTCCCGCTGCCACCGGAACGGTGGCATCATCCGTGGCCGTGCTGCTGGAGTAATAGCTGAAGCTGAGGAAATCCACGGTTCCCTCCTTCAGCGCTTCCCTGTCTCCCGGAGCAAAAGGGATCTCAATCCCCTTCTCCCTCCACAGCCGCCTGGCAAAGGCCGGATACGCCCCCCGCACATGGACATCGCCGCAGTAATAATTAGCAAGCTCCATGGTGTGCTGGCCCTTGAGCACATCATCCGGACGGCAGGTGTAAGGATAGGCAACGCGGCTGAGAATCATGCAGCCCACCTGGTTGTCCCCGTTGATTTCATGGGCCAGCTTCACCGCCTTAGCGCTTGCCACAAGCTGGTGGTGAAGAGCCGTGTAACGCCGCTGTTCATCATCCCAGCTTTCATCCAGACCTGCCAGGACCCCCACCTGGGTATCCTTCCCCGGAGGCAGGATTCCGCCTCCCATGATATTTCCGTAGGCCCCCATGAGCAGAATATTGATTTCATTAAAGGTCAGCCAGTAATGTACCAGATCCTTGTATTCCCGAAAAAGCACGCCGCAGTACTTCAGATAAAAGTCGATCAGCTTCCGGCTGCTCCAGCCACCGTACTCCTTCGCCAGATAATAGGGCAGCTCATAGTGGCTGATTGTCACAAGAGGCTCTATCCCATATTTTCTACACTCGGAAAATACATTCCGATAAAATGCGATCCCCTCCTGGTTGGGCTCCTCCTCATCCCCCCTTGGAAACAGCCGCGTCCAGTTGACAGACATACGGAAAACCTTAAACCCCATCTCCCCATATAGGGCAATATCCTCCTTGTAGCGATGATAAAAATCCACCGCCTCATGGCTGGGATAATGGTAATTCTCAAAAATACCGTCCGTCACATGGCGGGGGGAGGTTTTGGTCCCGCCCGTCATCACATCAGGAACCGATATTCCCTTTCCGCCCTCCTGCCAGCCGCCTTCAAACTGGTTGGCCGCCGTAGCGCCTCCCCACAAAAACCCTTCCTTCATTCCTTTTCCCATCTTCTCTCCCCCTTACTGTTTCTCTGTTTTGATCATCACTTCTCCAACCTGGCTTCTGCCCTGTTTTACCAGTGACACCGACTGATATGTGAAACTGTTGGTAATCAGAAACGCGGTAACCGTAGGGTATTTTTCCCCGATCTTTTCCAGGTCAAAATTCATGAGAAGCTGTCCCTTTGTCACAGGATCCCCTGTTTTCACCACAGGATCAAAGCCCTCTCCGCCCAATTCCACAGTTTCCAGCCCCACATGAATCATAATCTCCATTCCGTCCCTGCTCCGGACCCCAATGGCATGCTTGGTGTCCGCCACCAGAATCACTTCCCCGTCAAAAGGGGCATAGACCTTCCCCTCCGCCGGACGGATGCCGCAGCCCTGTCCGAGAACACCTGCGGAAAACACACCGTCCCCGATTTCTTCCAATGTGATGATCTCGCCGTTCATGGGACTGTAAATCGTGCCGTCCTCACAGCTTCCTCTGCCCGCTTCCGACACTGCCGTCCTTTCCGCTGCAGGGGCAGGAGCTTCCTGCAGGTTTTCCCTTTTCCCCGCAGGGGCAGGAGCTTCCTGCAGGCTCTCCTCTTTCTCCGCAGGGGCAGGGGCTTCCTGCAGGCTCTCCCCTTTCCTTGTAAAATCCGGGGCTACCTCAAATTTTAATGACAGGATATAAGTCAGCACCCCGGAAACCACTGCGGAAATAACCAGCGCGATCAAAATATTGTAGAAGCAGGTCATGGAATTGTCGCCTATGTAAAGCAGTACGGCCGGAAGCCCGGAAGAGCCTGTGGCAAACCGGTGGGTGTGGGTCAGTCCCGCGTATAAGCCCCCGCATCCGCCGCCGATCATGGCCGCTGCCAGCGGGTATTTCTTCGGCAGGTTCACCCCGTAAAGAGCCGGTTCCGTAATTCCCATCAGGCCGGTCACGCTGGCGGAACCGGCAATCTGTTTCAGCTTCGCATCCTTGGTCCGCAGACACACCACCAGACAGGCAACGCCCTGGGCAATATTGGAGCATACGCATCCCGGCCCGAAAATACTGTCATAACCAAGATCCGCCATCTGCATAACGCCAAGAGGCGCCACGCCGTTGTGAAGCCCGAACATGACCATCAGCGGCAAAAAGCCTCCGATTACGACAGCCGGAGCCCAGCTTGCGTTGGTGCTCAAGAAGGTGAAAAACACACCCAGGCCGTTTCCAAGAACGCTTCCTATGGGCCCCAGAACCGAAAGGGCCAGGGTGCCCATAATCAGGAACGTCAGCATGGGGACAAATACCAGCTTTACCGCCTTGGGAATCAGCCGGTCCAGCCATTTCTCCACATATGCCTGCACCAGCACCACCAGGATAATGGGGATCACACTGCCTGTATAGGTAGTCAGCGTAAACGGGATGATCTCAAAGAAATGAACCGCTTCCCCCGCGGTTACCAGTGCCGCCCAGTTGGGATGAAGCATGATCGCCGCCACTCCCGCCGCCAGAATCGGGTTGCATTTCAGCTTCTGCGCTTCGGTCACTGCCAGCAGAAGGGGCAGATAGTAGAATACCCCGTCCGCGAACAGGTTGAGAAGATAATACGTCTGGGACTGGTTGTCAATTAGTTCAAATACCACCAGCAGCGCCAGCAAGGCTTTCACCATTCCCGCTCCGGAAAGGGCCGGAATAATGGGCTGGAAGGTTCCGGATACAAAGTCAATCACCACTTCCGCCGGATTCCTCTTTTGTCCGCCCTGGTTTCCTCCCCCGCTCTCCTCTGCCTTTTTCGGGCCCACCAGCCTGTCAATCTCCTCAAACACATATTTTACATGGGTACCGATCACCACCTGGAACACGCCTCCGCTGATCAGTACCTTGGCCACTCCGTCCATAGAGTCAAGGTCGGCCTGATCCGCCTTCCCTTCATCTGCCAGCCGGAATCTCAGCCTGGTCTGGCAGTGATATACATCCAGCACATTTTCTTTCCCGCCCACTTTATTCAGAATTTCCCGGGCAAGTCCTTCATACTCTTTGCTCATTTTACTCTCATGCCTTTCGTTTTATAGTTCATCAGGCGCGCCTCTGATACCTATATCTTACCGAAATTCAGGCTCCAAGTAAAATGCTTGATTTTTCTTTCATCAAATGCTTTTCAGGCATTTTTACATTTCGGTTCCGTTATTTTTTCACGTCCAGCAGGATCACTCCCTGCTCCGGATTTTTATCGATTGCTCCCACAACCGGGTGGGGTACATAACATTCCTCCAGATAGTTTACATCCTCCGGCTCCAGCCGAATTGCCAGCGCCCCTGCGGCTTCATCCAGATACTTAAACCTAGTTGCGCCGATAATCGGAGAGGCCACCCCCTTTGCCCACTGCCATGCAAGGGCAATCTGTGACATTTTGCAGCCATACTTTTGGGCCAGCTCATGAACGCGCTCCACGATCCTCATATCCTGCTGCTCCATGCGGTCATACTTGCCCCTGGCCACCCGGTCCGTCTGTCCCCGCAGGGAATCCGACTGCCAGACAGCCCTGGCCAGATGTCCCGCAGCCAGAGGGCTGTAAGGCATTAAAGACACTCCCATCTGCCTGCAAATGGGAATCAGTTCCCTCTCATCCTCCCGGTACAGCAGATTATAGTGATTCTCCATGGCAGAAAACAAGGTCCAGCCGTGATCCCTTGCCGCAAGCTGCATATTGTGGAACTGATACCCGTACATGGCAGAAGCTCCCAGAGCCCGCACCTTTCCCTGCTTTACCAGTTCATGCAAGGCTTCCATAGTTTCCTCAATCGGAGTGTCATAGTCAAAACGGTGGATGATGTACAGATCCAGATAATCCGTGCCAAGCCTCCTAAGACTCCCCTCAATTTCCCGCATGATCGCCTTCTTAGACAGCCTTCCCTCATTAAAATACACTTTTGAAGCAATGACCACCTGATTCCTTACCCCATAGTTTTTAATTGCCCGTCCCAGATATTCCTCGCTGGTTCCGGCAGAATAGCCGTTGGCCGTATCAAAGAAATTAATCCCCAGTTCCAGCGCGTGCCGGATGATCTCTCCGCTTTTCTCCTCATTAAGAGTCCAGTCATGCATGGTTCCCGCCTTGCCGAAGCTCATGCAGCCCACACATAATTTTGATATTTCAATCTCTGTATTTCCTAACTTTGTATATTCCATGTTTTCCTCTCCCTATTGTGCTGGTTTAATCTGAATCCTTCTCTTTCGTCCGCTTATAAATTCCTCTCCATTCACTACCTGCCCCAGTTCAAACAGGCTGTTATTGGAACGTGCCATCTCCTGTCCTTTCTTCCATCATTCTGATAAAATCCATGCCCCTCTGGCCTGCAGATAAAAGCATTAAGTAGCGCTGTCCTCAGACACGTCATCTGTCCAGACTTCCTTTGCCATACGAAACGCTGCCCAGGCTTTTGGCCATCCTGCGTAAAATGCGGCATGGGTCAAAATTTCTCCGATTTCTTCTTTTGTTATCCCATTATTTTTCGCACTGATCAAATGAAACCGGAATGAGGAATCCACCAGCCCCTGAGCCATTAAAGACACTACCGTCACTAGAGATCTGTCCCTTAAAGAAAGCTGGTCTTCCCTGTTCCACACCTCACCAAACAGCACATCATCATTTAACTGTGCGAATTTCGGAGCAAACGCTCCAAGCTGATCTCTTCCCGCTGTCTGTTTTATCATCTTTTTTTCCTCCTAATCATACTCCCAATAATTTTTTAATCTCCGCAAATGTAATCTCATAAATCGACAGATACACATAGTTGACATCCGCCTGCTTCATTGCTTCTCTCTGCTTTTCCGTTACCACCGTATATGGATAAATCCCAAACATAAAGGGGAAAAAGGAGAAAATAAAATCCTGCTTCTCCTGAACCGTCATTTCCGGGAAAAACTTGTCCAGGCAATTCCTAACCTCTTTCAGGGACTGTCCATATACCACTTTAAACTCAATCAGCCGTTCCATCCGGCTGTTATCCTCCATATCGTAGTGGTTCATGGACATAATCTTCAGCAGGTTTTCCCGTTCCTCCAGGGAATGAGCCAATGCGTCCGCAAATTCCTCCCCATTCATCCTTTCATGTTCCGCCCGAATCTGTCTCAGCCTATGAACCCATAATTCATACTCCTTTTGCAGCAAAGCCAGAAAGATCTCTTCCTTTGTCTGGAAATAATTGTAAATGGAAGTCCGGGTAAAGGACGTTGCGTTTCCGATATCTTTTATCGTAATCTCCTTGAAACTCATGGTCTTATACAATTTTTCGCAGGCCGTTACGATTTCTTCCTTCCTTGCCTCTGTCAGTTCTTCTGAACCCTTTGGCATTGTCCACTTACCTCCCTACACAGGTTCCTCATTCTTAAATGACAGACATTTCCCAATCACTTCCCCGGTTTTTAAGTATTCATAGGTGGGAAATTCAAATAGGATTGGCTTTAAAGTATGGTAATTAATCGTTCCGGCTTCATCCAGATGTTCTTCCTCCACATAAGTATTGCTGAGCGTACAGATAAAACTTTCAAATCCTGGAGACTGGTATATGTCAACAACCTGACATTCCATGACAAGGGGTGATTTTTTAATCAACGGTGTTCCCGCCTTTCCGACCTCATATGCAAACAGAGCGCTTTTATCTGTCTTTGTCCCGCTGACCGAACCTGAATAATCCGCCTGGGGTAAAATCCCCTCATCCACCATGTTAATGGAAAGCCTCTTGCTTTCTTTCACCGCGCCATTGATAAAATGCGCCGCAGCAAGGCTTACCAGAACCCGGTCGTGACCGATGATTCCAATATGTGCCGCCAATGTCCATGTAGGCTTCTCTCCGTTCATGGCGCCGATAACCACCGCCGGAGTAGGATATAAAGCTAACTGTGATCCAACATTTTTCTTCATTCTGTGTCCTCCTAGATTCTGTTCTGACACTATGTCAGTATGCTTTCAAAAAATAAAAAAGATCTTTCTGGCCGACTGTCTTAACTGGTAACTGGATTAGGTACATAATCAATCAGCTCAAACCTGCCCTCCTCATATTCCAGCACAAAGATACAGCAGTTTGTCAAGCCTTTGGCAAACCTCTCCATATCCGTCCCAATTCCCCGAAGGAAATTAAAACTGGCGCCTCCATGGCTGACTGCCAAAACACAATGGTGATCCTCTTTCTCCATAATCTGGCTTAAAGTCGTAATCATGCGTTCCCTTACCGTATTGGAAGATTCCCCTCCAAAGCGGAGATAGTAAGTCTCGCATTCCACCGGGTCATTGCTGGCCAGACGTTCGCTCTCAGCCTCAAGCTCTCCATAGAACATTTCCTTTAACCCTTTTGTCCGGGTATAGGGCATATCCGTGATTCGTTCCAGGGTGTCGCTGCACCGTTCACTTGTGGAACAGTAAGTATGGTCAAACCTTATCCCTTTCTTTTCTAAATAGTCTTTTACCGCATCTGCCTGGCGTTTTCCCATATCTGTCAAAGGAGAATCACACCAGCCCTGTATCCGTTTCTGACGGTTAAACATGGTCTGTCCATGGCGTACCAGGTACAATGTTTTTTTCATATGGCCTCCTTTTTGTCAAAACAGCCTCCCCCAAAAGATTCCGAAAGGCTTAAAACGTGCGTTCTGTCATTTCACTTTTTATTCAGGCAATAGCTTTCTCCAGGCGCCAGTATAACGACCCTTTCCGGATTTACAATCAGGCTCTTCACCACTTTTGGATCTCCATTAAACTCTTTCCATTCCGGTGCGTCCACACTTCCCCAATGCCATAAGATTAAGGGCGTATCCGGATATGCAGCTGCCATTTTCTTTACTCCTTCCAAACCGATATGCCATCTGCTGTCGGAGATATCAAAGAGCATCACGTCCGGTCTGGACATATGGAGCTGCTCCTCCATCAGCCTGCTGTCTCCCACGGCCCAGATACTGCCATCCGGCGTATCCAGCCAGAATCCGCAGAAATCCTCCATTTTAAAATCCCTTGTATGGTGTTTCGGGGATTCGTTCTGCCATGCGTGGTCTGCCGGCGTCAGGGTTACAGCCACATTCCCGACCTGGAACCGTTCTCCGATATCATGCCCCACGCCGCTTATGCCCTGTTCTTCTTTCAATAATCCGGCAACATAATGAGGCCCGTGAAATTCTTTCGTCTTTTCCGCCAGCTTTCCGCATGTGGCCCTGCTGTAATGATCGTTGTCGCAGTGGGTGAGAAGAATCCCATCCACATGGGGAACCTCTTCCTCCGTTATGGGCACTTGAATGAGCAGCGGCATATCAAAACCGCTGAGTACCGGATCAATCATGAGCGTCGTCCCCCTGCTGTTAATCAGCGCTCCCGCATTGCCCAGCCATCGGATGACCGTCCTGTTTGTTGGAGCAAATGCCTCATCTCCAAAAGGTTTCGTTTCTGGTGCTTTTGCCTGCATATTCATTACCTCCTCGTCCGCCTGGCCCGTTTCCTTCAGGCTTATCTATCAATATTATTCTGACGCCGCGTCATTACAATTACTGTACATTTATTCTGACGATGTGTCAATACAGATTCCCATACCCATTTTGCATTTCAATTCATGCCCAAAAAGCATAAATAAAACTATTTTCTTCAATCAATCATATACACTTAAATTTTCATAATTCTTTTCCTCCATAAATCTGCGCCAGCGTAATCCTTCCCTGCGCACATAACTCATAATCTGTTTTTTCGCAGCTCCATTTCCCCCGGCTTTTCTGCTGTTTTGCAGATATGAGAATTAAATCAAGATAACTTTTCATTCTCCGTTCTCTTCTTTTTACAATTCATTGATCGTTGCGGTTATAGCCATGTTGCGAATCCGTTTTGCCGGGGCATAAATGGCCGCCAGTGTTGCCACGGCAACAAATGCCAAAACGATAATCAGGCGGAAAACAGGCAGTGCCCACACAGCATAGGGAAAACGCCCGTCAATCAAAAGATTGTACAGCATCCTGCCGACCACCAGCCCAACAATACATCCAAGCACGCACCCGGACAAAGCATAGGTAACAGCTTCCGCAGCAATCATTCTTGTTACCTGACGGTCATCCATACCCACAGCCCGCATAGCCCCATACTGCTTGCTCCTGGCGGATACGCTCATGGAGATGCTGTTCATAATATTAAGCAGCGTAACCATAGCGATGATTCCCAAAAAGCCATAGACGCACAGCACAAAAGCGGTATAAGTTCCGGAAGTGCGCATCTCACGCTCATCCCGGAGAGCAGTGCCCTCGTCCAGTACCCCGCTTATGGCGGCAACATCCTCGTCTGTCACATCGCCCGTAGTCTGCACCATCACAATAGAATAGTCGGTTATGCCGGTCAGCCGGACAAAGGTTTCGCTGGAGGCAATGACGGAAACTTTGCCGTGGGAGAGACCGTCTTCGCTGAACAGGTCAGCTTTCAGCATACCCGCCACGCTTAAATCTTCGCCTTCCGCCCGGATGGTATCTCCCTTCCGGATCGGTGCGTCCGGATCGCAGATTACCAGTACAGAGTCGGTATTCCCATAGACTTCGGAGAGGTCGCTGCCCTTTCGTAACCTGCCGTCCTTTTTCAAGGCATCCAGGTCAAAATCGTCAAAGGAGAACAGATCCACCGTCTGAGGCAAGCCTTCTTTTCCTAACTCGGCCGGAACATCAAAGAGGCTTCGCCGTCCAAAGATATTTTTCACACCGTCCATCCCGCGGATCGTCTCTACCGTTTCCGGGGAAATACAATTGATACCAGTGACACCGGCCTCATCGGTAATCGTGATGTCGGCATCGGCAGCAGACTGGGGCAGCAGATAGCCTACAAAGTCCAGCAGGACAGAAAATGTCAGGAACAGGATGATGCTCAAGGCAAAGGAACCAGTCATCAGAAACAAATTTTTCCTGGCCGATTTTGCATGATGGACGCCCAGAGAAATTTCGATGGGAAACCTGCCGGTACGGACTGCATGCCGTGTCCTGCCCGTGTTCTCTGTATTTCCTGAAACTGCCGCCATCAGGGATACTTTTGCAGCCTGTCTTGCAGGCGCCCTGGCGGCGAGCAGCACCGTGACCAGCCCCATGACGATGCCGCTGATCATTCCGATAGGGCTGATTCCAAAGAGGGGGATCATAGCAAACTCCTCCCCAACCACGAACCGCAGGACGGCGCATAAAGCCCATGTAATGACCGTACCCAGGACAAGGCCGACAGGAATGGCTGTTTTGCACCAGTTAAGGGCCTCCAGCCGCACAAACCGCTTTAGCTGCTGGCGGCTCATGCCGATGCAGCGCATCATCCGAATGATTTCAATGCGGTTTTTATGAACATCGGCTGTTTTATAATAGAAGATATACATGGCGGGAAAGTCAGCTTCTATCTTTTTACAGTCAGCTTTCCCGCCTCCATCCCATAGACCCGGTCACATAATATCTTGATATCCTCCGCATTATGGCTGGCAAGCAGAATCACTTTTCCGTCTCTCTTAAGTTCAAGAAACAGACCTCTCATTTCCTCCACCCCCTGTTGATCCAGCCCGTTAAAGGGATCGTCCAGAATCAGATACGCCGGATCTTCCATGATGGCCTGGGCGATAGCCAGCCTCTGGCGCATCCCCATGGAATAGTTCCCTACATGCTTTTTCGACCTTGGGTCAAGCCCCACTCGTTCCATGATTCCTTCCAGGTAGGACCGGTCCCGTTTATGGTTTATCATGTACAGGTACTCAAGATTCTGCATTCCCGTGTAATTCTTTAAAAATGCCGGTTCCTCAATGATGATCCCGGCGGAGGGAAGCACATCCCTTTTCCTCTTTTCGCCGTCAATCAGAATTTCCCCGGAATCCAATGACAAAAGCCCGCAGATTGCCTTAAACAGAACCGTTTTTCCGGCCCCGTTTCTGCCAACGATTCCTGTGATCTCCCCCTGGCCGCATTCCATACTGACTCCCCAAAGCACCTGAGTTTTTCCAAAAAACTTATGTGCATTTACGACTTTTATCCCTTTGCGCTGCGCCATATCCAATCACTCCTCCTCCGTCCAGTTTAAATCCTTCCTCTTCACTGCCTGATACGATACCACATAGAAAAGCAGTCCGAAATCCATGGTTGCCGCGTGTATCCAGGCAAAGGTGGGCGCCGGCCTGCAGGTTTTCCCATACAGCAAAAGCAGATCCATCCATGAAAAGGGCAAAAAGAAACTGATCCACGGCTGCCATGGGTATGTGCGCAGGTTTTGGGAAATCACTGGGAGAACCACCAAAAAGGCTCCTGCCAGCACAGCCGCCCTCCTGCCCATGGCGGCGCTCAGCGCAAATAGAAGGGTCCCTGTCAGTCCCGTTGTCATGCACAGGACCCCAAACAAAACCAGAATTGTTATCAAAGCATTATTTTCCTTCATCAGTTCATAGGGAAAAAACAGTTTCACACCATAAGCTTCTCCTCCATCGGTCAACGCAAGGGAATGATATAATTTCCCCCATTGAAGCGTCCACTCCAAACAGGGAAACAAGGACAGGACACTCAAAAAAACTTCAGCCATTGCAAGCATCACGGCGGAGAGCCAGATCCGAAGCAGCTTCGCCGACACCCACCTCAGCCTCCCCTGCCTGATCAACCCATACATTTCGTGCCTCTGCATAAACGGCACAATTCCTTCATCTTTTTATAAGCCTCCGCAAAACAGTGCACTTCAATCTCTCTGGTAGAATCAGACAGCTTAAAAAACCATCTCAGCGCCATCCAGCTTCCGCCTACACTTCCTAAAATCTGACACAATTCCAATCACCATGAAATTTTGATTCCCATAATACTTTTGCAGTCTTTCTGTCTCTACTGCCCCATATTCTCTGACACTTGGGAAAAGTGTAATCGAATGCCTGCTTGCGAACACTCCCAACACACTCTTTTCGATCATGAGCCTTTCCCATTGGTTTTCGCAAATATCTGTGTCCGGTTTTGTCTCCCTGATTTTTACCATAATATCCAGGTATTTTTTCTGACATCCTTCTCTTTTGTTCTTTCCTCTATCTACTTTTATCTTTTTCACATGCTCTTTTATTCTTTTCAACAGGATTAAATACCCAGGATCTAAATCAACCCTATATACTTCATCTTTAGAGATGAAGAAGGACATAAAGATCATAGTTCTCCCTTAATTTCTATATGATAAAGATACCTTAATTATTGTAACCAATTCGTAAAATTTGGTTCTTTTCTAAAATGTTAGCCTCCATATTTCCTAATATCTAAAGAAAAAGGCCGCTTATAACCACGGCCTCTGAAGAGAATTCCTTTTGTCTTTCCATATCTGGTAAAAAAGAAATTATATAGGCAATTATTCCATATACCCAGACATCTGCCGAATTATCTTCACTGCTTCATGCCAAGTCATATAAGGATTGCTGCAAACCATGAGAAGTTTCACCCACCTGTCAATACCAAGAGTGAAATACCATTCTGCATAGACCATCTCCCAATTCTCACCGTATTTCTTTTTCACATCCTCTAAGGAATCATACTCAAAAAACCGACAGATATATTTCTCGTCAATATCTGCGACTCGAACTAAATCATGGGCTATAACAAAAGATTCCTCATCTTTATCCATGCCTCCATCTGTGGAGAAAGAATGTATCTGATAAAATTCATACAATCCCTCCTGCAGCTTCCGGCATAACCGAAGTTTATCCTCATTTCTTACTATCCATTTTTCATCCATAGGTTTCATCTCCTCATATTCTCTAAAGTGCCTTTGCATTTCATTCGTAATTATGCAGGGAGACCTTAATCCGTATCATAATAAAATCTTTATTCCATAACTACCCCTGCTCAAAATTCCTGAAGTGAACATCGAATACGTTCATCCTGCAAAATTACCGGAGATACTAAAAAATCCGTATCCCGGAATTCATCCATCAAGGTATCATACAACCTCAAGGGATTCCCATGCCTGGAAACGTATGGCTTTAAACAATCCCAAAACCCTCCACGCTCCTCTTCAATCCCAGACAGATATAACTTGGTATAGACAGTTATCACCTTACCTTTTGGCTTAAGCCGCTCTGCCATACAAACAGAAATCTTCCTTGTACCATTCCCCTTATCATTCATCAGCTTACCGGTAACTTTTATAGCAATATCTTCTTTTAAAAATCCCTTCGCCTTCTTATACGCATCCACAAAACAGCACACTTCAATCTCTCCGGTAGAATCAGACAGCTTAAAAAAGGCCGTTTCTTCTCCATCCAGTTTCCGCCTGCACTTACTGAAATCTGACACAATTCCAATCACCTTGATATTCTGATTTCCCGAATACCTTTGCAGCCTTTTTATTTCTACTGCCCCGCATTCTTTGGAACTGGGAAACAGTGTTATCGGATGTCTGGTCGCATACACTCCCAGAAGATTCTTTTCGATCATGAGCCTTTCCCATTGGTTTTCACAGATATCTATGTCCGGTTTTGTCTCCCTGATTTTTTCTACAATATCCAGATATATCTGCCGGCAGCTTCCTCTTCTGCTCTTGTCGTTGGCTTCTCCCAGCTTCTTCTCATACTCCTTCATCTTTTTCAACAGCCTTAGATACTCTGGAACCATCTCCATCATAGCCTTCCGGTTTTCACAAAAACCATCCATAGCCCCGGAACAGATAAATCCCTCCAAAATATTCTTTGACGGCTGAACACGCAGAACGAAATCCTGTAAGAACTGAAAAGCCCCGTTTTTTCTTCGTTCCTCTACCACTCCCACAGCCGCTTCTCCTATTCCCTTAATACTGTCAAGTCCAAACCATAGTTCTCCGTCCAGAATACCAAATCCTTTTTCCGAACAATTGATATCCGGGGCATGAATCTTAATTCCCATCTCCTTTAAATCCATCACCAGACCCGGTGCCTTTTCAAGTGATGTATGATTCAGTACCGCTTTCATATACTCCAAAGGATAATGGTATTTCAACCATGCTGTCTGATAGGACACAACCCCATAACAAGCTGCATGAGACTTATTGAAAGCATATCCGGCAAATTCTTTTAACTGACTGAATAATGCGTCAGCATTCTCTTCACTGATACCATTTTTCACACATCCTGCAATCGCTCTCTCTTCGTCACCATAAATAAACGACTGCCTCTCTTCCTCCAAATCCACTTCCCTTTTCTTTGACATGGCACGGCGTACCAAATCAGCCTGACCGTAGGAATAACCGGCCAGCTGTTTGAAAATCTCCTGCACCTGCTCCTGAAAGGCAATACAGCCATAAGTACTTCTTAAGATCGGTTCCAGCCGCGGTATTTTATAATGGATCAGCCGTTTTCCCTGCTTTATATCAATCATACCTTCCAGATACTGCATAGGACCTGGCCGGTACATGGAAACCAAAAGAATCAAATCCGAAAGATTACCCGGCTTAAAACTTCTTAACATCCGTTTCATGCCCTGGGATTCACACTGAAAGACCGCATTGGTTCGCCCCTGACTGTATATGGAAGAAAACACTGCCGGATCGTCAAGGGGAATCTGGTCTATATCGATAACCTTTCCGTTTCTTTTATAGATTTCCTGAAGCGCCTCTGTAATGACCGTCAGAGAATGAAGCCCAAGAAAATCGATTTTCTGCAGATGAAATTCTTCCGCCTGGGTCATATCACACTGAGTCATCATCATATCGCTGTTCGCATTATATATCAAAGGCACATATTCATCTACAGACTGCCCGTCCGTAATAATAATCCCGGCAGCGTGCTGACCGATTTGAGTCATAGTCCCTTCAATCAGTTCGGCATAACGGATAATCTCCGTTGCAGGGATATTCCCTTTAAACTCTGCTACCAGCTTTCCATGGATATCTTTTAAGTTCACACGCAGCTCATCACATGCAAGCTCCTCTGCTTTTTGGCAGACTGCATTCACGATTTTGGCAAATGCCGCAGAATCATTTTTCTTTTGAATTCCATAAACCCGCCCGGCTGTCTGAATCGCTGCCTTGCCGGTCTGTTTTCCCCGTGTCATAATCCCGCAAACACAGTCTTCTCCATACTTGTTGATGACATAACGTATTACATAGGGTCTGATATTGGATTCCAGATCACAGTCCACATCCGGCATAGAAATTCGTTCCGGATTAAGGAAGCGCTCAAACAACAGTCCATATTTAATAGGGTCAATATTCGTGATTCCAATCAGATAGCAGACCAGGCTTCCGGCCGCTGAGCCTCTCCCCGGCCCGACTGCCTCCCCAGGCATATGCTGGACAAATTCTTCGATTCTTTCCGTGTCAAAAGACAAAGCCAGCTTTCTCTGCTCCGGATTCTTTAAATCCAGCTTACCGGCAGCCCTCCCGTAACGGAGAAAATCTTCCACGATACAGTGGTAGTCCGCATACCCCATACTACAGATTACATCCAGTTCATACTCCAGCCTTTCATAATCCTGAAAACTTCCATCCGGGAATCTCCATGAAATGCCTTCATAAGCTCTCTTTCGCAGATACTCCTCCGCTGTGGAACCGTCCGGCGTATGAAATACAGGATAATGATGTTTTACCGGAATCCGCAGATCACACATTGACACAATCCTTTCCACATTTTCATACCCCTCCATAACCTTCTCTCTTGGAAGAATTTCCGCTAATTTGGCAATCAGTTCTTCATCTGTCTTGAGATACTTCTCCTTGTCTGCTTTAGAAGGCTCCTTCCACTTGTCATTGACTATTGTACGGATAATTGTTCTCGCCAGAATATCATTTTGGGTCTTCGTTGGCATATGGACATTATTGGAGATACAAACCGGGATATTCATCCTATCGGAAAGCTGCGCAAGTTTCACCATCACTTGTTTTTCTTCTCGTGTTCCATGGTATTGAAGTTCGATATAAAAATTATCGGTTCCAAAATGATCCCGATACCAGCATGCCTCCTGTCTTAGCGCTTCATCCAGTGACTCATCTGCTGCGCAGTCTTTCCTGGCTTCCTCTATTTGAGATTGAAGCTGTTCCCATTTTGCAACACTGGCTTTCTGCCACTGAATGATAGGTTTCAATACGGACAGTTCCTGATCGACCGTCCTCTTTTCCTGTCTCTTAGCCTCCAACTCCATATACACCATCTCTTTTTCTTTCCCTGCAGCCCTCAGGGCTTCTCCCTCAGGATTCCCCTCATCAGAGCCAGCCAATACTTCCTGGCCTCTATGTTCCGGTACCATCTGAGAGCGACTGGCTATCCGGTCTAATTTGGTGATTTCATCCTCTAACTGCCGTTGCCTCACAATCAAAGTTTCAAAAGTACCCGAATTTTTTATGAACCCGGCAGACTTTGGGGATTCATATTCCTTTTGTTTTGCTTTCAGGATTTCCACTCTTTTCTCGGTTTCCATTTTCGTGGTTATCAATTCAGCAAGGACACCCTTAATACAAGAGGAAGTCCCTATGACATGTCCATGGCCCTCACCGTTTGGGCCAAAATGCTTTGAAAGGATATCCTTGTTCATCCTTGGGCGCCACATGCCATCTACCTTTGCGATCCGGGTATTGCTTTCACTTACCGCTTTGATTAACGCCTTAAAACCAATATAGTCCTTAGCCATCAGGACCAGATGTCTGGCTCCCTCGTTTCCCTCCTCAACATAAGCCTCCACGCCAACGATTGGGTTCATGCCCTCCCTGCGGCAAAGCTTCATAAATTCCATATACCCGGTCATCACCCCATGATCCGTTAAAGCAACAGCCGAAGCCCCCAGGTTCTTTGCCTGAACAACCAGCTTTTCCACCGTCATTACAGAATCTCTCATAGAGTTATCTGTATGACAGTGAAGGATTCCATATTTTATTCCATTCATAGGCCATCTCCATTTCTTTTTCCTGTTCCCTATAATTATGAGATAAGAACCCTGGAAACAAGAACGTGTGCGTCTTGACACACACTTTCGCCGGGGCAGGGCCGCATTAGCGGCCATGTTTCCTTTCCGTCCCGTGTGCATAAAAAAGACCGCTGATCTATGCGGCGGCCTTTCCTAAAGAGACTTTTATTTATATCCATTCTACATAATGGATAAGTTCTTCCTTCCAAGGACTTTCTTTCCCTTCCCGGTATTCATAAGAACATTCCTTTTCTCCCCAACACTCCCTTCTCCAGTTTCCTTCACCATAAAGGTCGTCCATATACGGTTCCAGTTCTTCCTTGCAGCAAAAAAATATTATCTCATACTGATACCCGGCCTCCTTGGGAAGTCCGCAATACTGGCATATTCCAAATGGCAGGGACCGCATATAAATCAGATCATCCATCTCTTCACCGGATTTGACCGAATAGATTTCACTTTTGTCTTCCTTTTCAATCCTTACAGATTTTGTCTCCGGGACATAGGAAAACCGGTATCGTCCGGAAGAGTATTCCTTCTTCCTCATCATGGTATTCATGAAAAGATCGCAGGTAAAACCTGACAACTGGCAGATTAATTTTCTGGCCTTTTCCCAAGTTAAATAGGGATTACTGTTAATCATCAGAATATTGTCCCTATTGCTGGAATCAACCTCGAAATTCCATTCAGCAAGTATTCGTTCCCAGTCATCGCCAAATTGTTCCTTCACAGCTTCTATAGAGTCAAAACCATAGAGCATGAAGACGGATTTATCAATATTCCCTGCACTCACTAAATCATGAGCGATGACATATACATCCGTCTCTTTGTCCGCATCTCGAAGAGGACTCATAAAATGAATCTGATACAGTTCATATAAGCCTCTCTCCAGCTTTCTGCATATCCGAAAACGATCATTATCGGTTAATACCCATTCCTTATCTATCATTGTCTCCTCACTCCTCAGATTCCTAAAATTCCTCTATGTTTCATGGTAATTATGCAAGGCGATACTTCTTTTCTCTCCCCCTTTCAACTTCCCTGCCAGTTACCAATACCATAGGAAGATATCATTTTCCTATCCCTCCTATACGCAAAAGGAGACCGCATCCTATCTATTTGCTGCGGTCTTCTCTATCCTTCCTATTCCTTCCAGCCTCCAAAATGTTACCTGCCTTCCATAAGCTGTCTCGCAATTTCTTTCAGTTCTTTTTCGGATTTAACGTTTAACACAAAATCCAAATCCCAGCTTTTTGTTCTGGTAAATAAAATCTCCTTTAAATGGACATTTTCACGCTTGGATAATAGAAAGTCCTTTATCTCAAAATAAGAAGCATGCTCCACGTCAAACTCTGTTTTGGATTCTGTGCTGCCATTGGAGATATTCTCTTTTTGCGGTTGTTCTTCCATCTTACCTTTGCCGTCACCCAATATCTGCCCTGCGTTTTTCTGTATAAATTTAGGCGCTGTTCCCACAGAAACAGGCAGAATTTCCTTCATATTCTGCCCCTCTGTTTTCGGAGGTTCCATGGGCGGCGGCGGAGCCATATGCTGTACAGCCGGAATCGTTCCGGATAACATAGCCCTTACCAATGACAGCATAGCGTCATCCGCATCCTCAATTACAATCACCAGACGCCTCCCGTCCTGAAATGCCCTCATATTTTTGATCTTATCCATTTTCCTACTCCTTCTAAATGTATTCGTCCTTCTCCACTGTTATTTCATTTTGAAAGGATATTTGCTCCTGCTGTCACCATATCCTTAAGCGATTCCTATATTCTTCATAATAGAATTATGCAGTCTTATACGTCCTTTCAATGTTCCCACCTATCATTCATTGTTTTAGAGCACGGAGCTCCATAGGATTTTACGCTCTTTCTTCTCCATATTCTATTCCAAAGTCACCTTGCCGCGCCGCATACTGGTCAAAGCCATCACACCTTCCATTTTCCAAACAGACTTCTCCTGGTCCTTGGTCGCCTCCCATAAGCCGTCCATTTTCATCCAAAGGATGTACCATCGGTTTCATATCTTGTATAAACTCCTTATAGGATTCTTTGCAAAATTCATCATGAGCAAACTGATTATAAAGGCCCAACTCCTTCTCTTGTTCCTGGTTAAGCCTAAGAGCATGAACCATCTGCTGGACATTTCCATAAAAAATCCCATCATAGCTGACAGAATAATACGCAGAATCCGGATTGATACAATCATTCATGAACGTAATCGGCTTATGAAACAGGCTGCTATTTATCGTTACATAATCATGGGGTCTCATCTGATTCAAATTTTTTCTCTCGATCTCCCATACGACTCCATCCATTCTAATCTCTTTTTTATCATGAATTCGTATCATTTCTTCGCCGGAGAAAAATGCATTAACCCTTCCCCTATCGTCCCGTCCAATATAACCAATGACCTGATCCGGCAAGAGCCTGTTATTCTTAATAACCGGTTCTCCGGACGTCTGGCACAAAACGATTCCTCGGCAGCCTTTATAACTCTCAAAAACAATATTCTTTAACAGATAGGGAAAACTCCTGGCATTTAATTCCGTGGCTGTATAAGAAAGTTGCGGTTCTCCCCATTCTCCTGCCCCCTGGCTGTTTACAATCAGTCCATTTGCGGCAATATCGGAAAGCAGCCCTGAATCCTGGGCAATTCCTGTCCTATGAATCCACAAGGTTTTATGGCTTCTTTGGGCCTCCTGAAAAGCGGCTTCCAACACTCTCCCTATCTTTTCCGGAATTCCAATCCCCGCCTTCCTGCACTGCTGTTCATAGTCCTTTCTCTGCCGGATAGCCCCGTCTGAGGGGCATAGTTCATTGGGAATATGATACCAGCCATCTCCACGGACTCCGTCACGATATATCCGTTCCATTAATATACGATAGTGAATTTCCTTCCCATTGTCCCCCAGAACATATGGCGCATTGGCTCCCCACTTTCTCTTCCATACAGATTCCAGCTCATCCTTTTTCCGTTCCAGAGAAGGTTTTCGGAATCTATCAATCACTGCCATAATTCCTGCCTCACGAAAAATACGAAAAGAGCGCCGGCCCTGTAACCGGTCACATCTCTCCCGAATCATTGAAATTTTCCTACCAACTGATTCCAAACCATCACACATCTGCTTCGTATTATACCCATATTGCCCAACAGCCTTATTAAAGTTCTCCAACACCACCATGGTTTGCTCCTCCAGTTGGAGGAATTATGGGTGTGGCAGCCCTTTTATCAGGAAAAGTTTTTGCTCCCTTTTCCATAAAAAAGACACCCTAAGGTGCCTTTTTAAAGAGAACTCCATAATTCATCGTTCATACTCTACAATTTGATACCGGTCTTCATACCCCTTATACATGATAGAGGCGCCATCCGGGCTGACGTGCAGCTCATATATGGTATTCTCCACTGTTGCATTCTCAGCAGCAGCATAAAGCTCCTCTGCCATCTTCACGTTTTTGGCTATCTCCAGTTCCACGAGACTTTCCACAACCTGATTTTTCATTTCCTGCTTTGCTGCTTCCTCATCCATAGGGCCGCATACAATTCTCATACTCAAATATTCATCATTCCAGTTTAAAACATACTTCAAGATTTTTCTCCTCCAAAATACGGAACATACCTATATGCGTTTATTTTCAGTGCAACGAATTCCTCACATATATCCCAGATACACTCGGTATCCGCAGAAATCATAGATACCATCGCCAGTTTCTTTCTCCACATCATCAAGAATCTCTTTCACAAACCGGATAAACCTTTCATACAGCCCATCATTCTCCCATGTCACATAAAGATTGGAATCCATGACAACATAGGCCGCCGAATTTTGCCCCTCAATGCGGATCAGATCATAATAATATCCCTTTGTCATGTCAAACAAATCCATCACCCGGCTGGCGGTTATCCCCTCTTCTCCGGGAAACTGCAAGCCGCAGACATGAAATTTCGGATGTTCGTCCCTGCTTTTCAGTTTTCTTTTGAACTGTTCTGCTTCTTTTTTATTCCTGACAAACAGCGAGTATGGCACTGAGTTTTCATGAATTGCCGACAGGTCTGATACATAGGTAAAATACCTGGACAGCCCATAATATGCCTCCCCATTTTTATCCATAAGGATACAGGAAAAGTCTTTTGCCAGCTTCTCATAATCCTTCATGGTATAACCGACACAGAAACGGCTGACAGCAAGCATATTTCTCGTTTCCACATTTACATAGCAGGGATATTCTTCTGCCTGAAAGGTAATGTTCTCCCCTCCGCCGTTCCAGAAATGGATACAGCCGTTATCAATCCCATGATACTTAAGCCTTTTTTCCTGAAATATTTCCGATTGAAAGCCATAGGAACATCCGAGATCAACAACTCCTCTCAGTCCCAGTTTCCTGCATGTATCTGCCACTAACTGATAATCCTTTTGCCCGCCGGCCAGCAAATAACTTTCCAGCCGGTCCCTCTCTTCACTGAGATTGTAATTACTGTCAGAAATATAACGGTAATAGTCCACCACACGCATTTTCTTTCCTCTCCCTTAGAAAATTTTAGTTGTAATACACATCAAGGATTACATACTTATCCGGGTTTTCTAAAATATCCGAGCACATATCCTTAGATAACTTTGCTCCGATACCGCATCCGCCTTTTGGAATCGTAACATGCCAGGTTCCGTCATGAACCAGGTTGTCTAACTCCTCCAGCGCTTTCCTTAAGTCATAGTAATTGGTTTCGGAATATATGGAATTCTCGAAATCCTCCTTCTCTTTTCTTTCGATGACACGGTAAATGGTCTTTAACCCCAGATTGTTTCTGGCAGTTTCCAATTTATCCAATTCTGTTTTCACAAGGAACAGAATACTGTTATTCCATTCCAGCGCTTCTTTTTTCAGTGTTTCTGGTGATTCTGCCCCGATTACATAAAATTCTTTTAATAAAAATTGGCCTTCTGCAAGCAAAAAATATCCAAATGAATCCCCCAGATAAGAGGTCAGAAAATTTGTCGCTCTTTCATAAACAGCCTCCAGGAATTCTCCTTTCTCCAAATCATGAAAAGCCTCGTTTACATCTTCATATTCTATTGCAAAGGTTTCTTCCACATTGATAAATACCCGAAAAGAATCTGACACGTTCGTCTCCTTTCATCAAACAGGCTCATAGTTCCTTGCTGACTTCCTCTTCATGCCCGTTGTTTCCAAGGCCTTTGTACCATTAATTAATCATCTTCCAAACCCTCCAACTCACCGTCTTCTTCTAATTTCTCATATGCTTCTTTTGCAGAAATTTCCGCATTCTGCAGCTGGTTCAGGACATCAAATAAGTATTGTGAACTAGAACCAATAAGATGGCCTATCTCATCCGCAGCATATTTTGTTTGTGTAGCAAGTTCTTCTACCTCTTTGAGATTCTCCCACAGTCCCTTTTTTGTCATGTTCTCCCCTTTCCTCCAATACCTTTTCTCTGCATTACAATTATGAAAAGAGATATCCTCCCTCAAAAAAGAGCAGACATAACGCCTGCCCTTTATCGGGATCACAACCAATACCTATACCAGTTCCTCAACCAGTTCATACGCCTTATCAATCATCGGATTCCCATCCACGGTCCGCATGAACAGATTCTCCCGGTAATTGGGTGTGAAACGTCCAGGCTCACGGTGCGTGGCAAAATCGCTGACCGCATTGACAAAGCGGTATGCCGACTTTTCAAGATACGCCAAATCCAGCGAATCAAAATATCTTATGGAGAGATCTTCCCTCAGTCTTTCTATATTAGTCTTCCTAATCGCTCCATCGCCGGGCTGTATGGGAAGAAGAAAGTCAATGTATTCCCTGACTTTATCATCACTGATCTTTTTCAGTTTCAGATCACCGAACTTCTCTTCCAGACGATTCATGTAATTGTCAGCCTTTAACAGAGTCTCCCTTGCCTCCTCCATCTTTTCTTCAATGTCACCGATATGAATACAGCTCCACTGTCTTCTGGCCGTGCGCAGTGCCAGATTGAGTGTATTGCTGCAAACCACACGGATTGGGGTAACCGCAACCCGGATAGCTCCCGTGCCGTCATGGGAATTAGTAAAGACCAGATAGGGGTCAATCTTTTCACCTGCCACCGTTCTTCCCTCCATCTTTGCCAACATCCACACCCGCTTCCCGTTTGATAAAGAGCCGGCAGTCTCATATTCCACGCCGTCTCCCAGTAAAGTATCGGTAAAGGCAAACGCCTCCTGATTCTGGACCGGCTTATATTTATCCGAGACAACTCCCAGGATTTTTTGATCTGTATCGCGGATATTCACTTTAAATCCAGGAATCTTTTCCAAAGTTCCCTGGCAGATAATATCGCTCTGTATCACATTCCAGTCCAGACCCGCCAGCTTCAGCGCCTCCGCACTGTTCACAGAATGTTTAATAATTGTTCCCAGGCCATGCCATGGGGTTTCCCTTACGCTGAACATCGTTTCCACACATGCACTCATCTTTGTCCTCCTTGTATCACTCATCTTTTATTCATGGGGATCTGCAAACAGCTGTCTGGCGTCAAAATCAATGCCAAAAATTTCATTTAAGCTGTCCTGGTATGCCCACCATTCATCGCATTCATAATCTTCAATGTCTTTCTGATACACGACCCACAGCCGGTCAATGATCTCCTCATCCGCCAGAACCTTCTTTTTTGCCAGTCCCTCTGTCAAAAAAACATCATCCGGTGTTTCTCTTATCCAGCTTTTCAGATCCTCCTTGTACTCATTTCGCAGCAGCATGCTTTTGTCCCTTTCTGCTCCATTTCATAAAACTTCCCAAAATTCGTCCACAGCACACAAACCCTGCTATGCCGCCTCCAGCAGTTCCTCCGTATAGGTTCCTGGCCCCCAGATTTCATCAGCCAGTTCACAAAGGGGATCAAAGGTGTCCGTATAAAATCCCCAGCAGGAATCACATTCCTCCCACTGTCCATCCTCACTCTGCCTTTCCTCAATATAGCCGTAAGCCTCACCCTGCAGGTACATGTTATACATCTTCACCTCCGCCCTCATGTCCTGCTCTGCCATCCGAATCCATTCCTTTTTGGTCTGTTTCCCCAGCCTTGCCGCCTTTACCCGGTCAATGGTGGTCCAGATGATTCCCACCTGTCCGCTGTCCCACGGGTCTCCAAAATCTGCGCAGCTCATACTCAGTCCGCTGTGGTCATAAAGATACAGGGGAAGGATCACCAGATTATCATTGGATATCTTTTGAAGATCGTTCAGGGTAATGCCGGCAATCAGGTCGTCTTCTAAAAACTCCACATCCGGGTTTGCGCAGAACAGACCGTATTCCCGTTTTCCCAGAAAACAATACGCTCCCCATATTTCCCACTGTCTTTCCTTACGGTTGTAGGTAAGCTCAATATTGGCTTTCCCCGTCTTCACATAAGAGCGTATCCGTTTCATGGAAATTCCCAGTTCCTGAATGACTGCCCTTTTTAATCCGTCCATGTCCTGATACTTAGTTCTGTCCCCCAGGCCATACCTTGAGTGCATGCAGAACATAGTCCCAATGTTGCCGTCCATATCCGTTCTGGGATTCCAGGGGAACTCATCCGGTTCCACATGCATACGGAAAATCCTTTGTTTATCATCCTTGTAATACCGGTACTCATGGTGTTCCATTGTTATCCTCTTCTCTCCCATTTCTTATTGGTTTTTCCAATATAATTATTGCGGTACATGACAGGCCATAATAAAAGAACGCGAAAAAAGGAGCCGCCTGTCGGTTCAATTTCCCGGCAAGGCGGCTCCTCTCTTTAAACCTGATTCCGTTTACAGTAATTTACACACCCTTTACATGTTTCAGCTCTATGTTTTCTGTAAGGGCATATTGCCTTCTCGTCATAGACACAGATATTTCGTATCTTCTTGGTCAGAATGAATACCAGGAATGCGGCTGTCAGCACCAGAGGCAGGGATGAAATCACCGGATGTTCCTCAAATGCGGCTGCGATTGCCTCGTAAACCGCTGTAATCGTTCCCACAAAGCCTTCCCACAACCGTTCTAGAAGGCTCTTTACCTTCTTTGCAGAAACGTCCTCCCGTTCATACCGTGCAGTTACCGCCATGGTGTAAAGAATCCTTTCCTTTTCCGGAATCTCCTCCTCATATATGCATTCCCATATTTTCCCCACAATGGCGGGCAGGTTCACCTCCCCACCATAGACGGCCCGGATATCTTTCACCCACTTTCGCCCGCTGGCAGTAGCGTTTCTCATAACCATTCCGTTCTGCGTATAGGGCTCCCCGTTCCAGGTAATCGAATGGATCTCATAGGCGTCTCCGTCCAGCTTTAAATATTCCAGGAAATCTTCCCCATAGTCTGCCAGATCCGCGTCTTTGGGGATTTGTTTCCCATTCAAGACAAACAGATCCGCGTCATAACCGGTGACCGTGACCGGAAACGTAAAATCCTCTTCCCAATACTCTTTTGTAGTTTCCTGGGTTCTTAAGTCCAGTAAGGCGCTTACCCTCTGGCCTGTATCCATATCCTCAAACTCCGATTCCTTCACTTCTGGAATCTGGACACCGGCCTCCACCGCCGTATAAGTTACGGCCACTTCTTTATACTCAGTCCGTTCCTTTGCCTCCTGCTCCTTTAACTCCTTCTCTGTCAGGAGATAAGTCTTCCCATCTTCTCCCACAATGGTCCTCTCCGGTTCCTGTTCGCTCCCGTCTCCGGTGAACACCTGGCTTTCATAGGAAAACTGTCTGGGAACCACTGCGGTCTCACGGACCAGGGAAGCCTGTCCCACAGAACGCAATCGATAGGTATCACCATGAATGACAACGCTGTCTTTCAGAGACTGAAACGGGTCGCTGTCTTTGTCATAGGTGGTATAGAGTACCTTCTTCTCAAATGCTTCTGTTCCAGCCTCCACATCCTCTGTCTCCATATCCGCCATCCCAATCTCCGGTCTCTCATCATCAGGTATCGTATCTTCTTTCGGAAAACCAAGGATTTGGCCGTCAAGGGCGGATAAATCCGGAAGTGTTTCCATAAGAATCTCTTTCTCTGGCACATTTCCATAAGCCGATGTGGTCACGGGTCCCCACATAAGAACGCATGCCACAACTGCTGCGAAACATCCTGCCTCATATGCCAGTGACGTATCTGATCGGCCCATAAGCCACCTGTGTCTACTCATGTCTTTCCCCTCCTCTCTTTTTCCTTAAAACCGCCAGCCCAATCATGCCGCAGCACATCATCAGTCCCAGAACCACAAAGGGGAAGGTGTCCCCTGTTTTGGACGGTGTGGCAAAGGGGTGCCAGTTTCCGTCCCGGTCAAACCACCCTTTCCCATATCCATCAGCGCCATTATCATAAACCGCATGGATTATCCCGGCCCGTTTTCCCGGATCAGGCGGCGGAGTCCGGTCTTTTTTTCCATTGTAGAAGACAGTTTCTCCTTCAATTCCACTGGCTCTGACCGTAAATGTAAGATAGCCGTCCGATTTTTCGTAAGCCTCCGGTACCTTAGTCTCCCGCACCGCGAATGCCCCGTACCGTTCCGGGGTAAAGGTAACCTGGCCATAAGAGTCCGTTGTTCCCTTATAAACAATACGGCCTGTCTCATCCCATATTTCAAACCGCACGCCCTCAATAGGCTCCCCTGTCTCAGAATCCGCCTTTTTGATGGTGACATTGGGCGGTGTGTGGTAATTGGCCACAGGAATGGATTTGTGGGAGAATGTGGTAATCTTAAGTTCATACCGTTCCGAATCCGCCTGGTAGCCTGCCGGCGCCTTGGTCTCCTGATAGGTATAGTTTCCTGGAGAATCGAAGGAAACATAGGCATACCCGCTGGAGTCTGTCCTTACTGTCTCATACACGGAACCATTTTCACGGTAAATGGTAAACTCTGCCCCCGGCAGCGCGGCCATGGTAATCCCGTCATATTTTTTGAAAGTGACTGTCGGAGGAGAAGAAGGCTTTCCGCCTCCAGGGGTTGGAATCTTCTCATTCTCTAGGAGAATGGTAATGACCTCCTCCTTCTTTTCCAGGGGAACCGTAAACTCAAAGTCCTCCATATTTCGATACCCGGCCGGTGCCTTTTTCTCCCTCAGAAGATAGGTCTCTCCGGCAGACAGCTTTGCCTCCAAGGTGATGGTCCCATTGATTACAAATTCCGGAACGATCACGGTCTGGTCAGATTTTCTCACAATCTCAAAGCGGCCTCCCTTTAGACGCTCCCTGCTTCCCTTCCTCACTTTTTCCACTGTCACAATAATCGGTGAATCTTTCATGGTAACCGTCATAACCTCACTGTGATCCTCCATGGTAAAGACAACATCCGGGGCTTTGTAATACCCAGCCGGTGCCTTTTCCTCCACCAGCCGGTATCGGTGTCCTGCTGTGAGAACCCCTGTTATCCTATGGGCTGTACCGTCACTTACCCAGCTATCCATAACATCCCCATTGACACTGTCTCTTACAGACAGCTCTGCACCTTTTACGGGAACGCCGTTTTGGTCTGTCTTCAGGATAGCTGCCTGAGTGGGAACGTCTTTCATCTGAACCTTCAGAGGTCTCTTCTGATTGAGATACGGCATGTGAAACTTCACCCTCTCTCCCAATCCATACCCCTTTGGCGGTTCCAGCTCTGCCAGAAAATAATCTTCCCCTGCCTTTAACTGTCCGGTAATCGGTGTCCCACCGGCACTGGCAGTAAAGATTAAATTCTCGCCTTTGGAAAATAACAGGCTTTCCTCCTCCGGCCAGTGACAATCCATGACCGCTTTCGCCGGCGTCCCATCTGCCTTTAATATCTGGTAGATTCCTCCAGATAATGCCGTTCCATCCATGCTCACCTTTTGAATCAGGATCTTGGTTGGTGCGTCTTTCATCCTCACTACATTATCCACAACCTCAATCTCATACCCGACTCCCTCACCGTGGATCTCTCCCTTTTCATCAACAGCGTTCCCTTTCTCATCTATGGTGATTACATGTTCTCCGTCCCTGTAAGTCCCGTCCAGATGGAGCACAATACTCGTTGGAAACCCGTCTTTATCAAAGAGGATTGGCTCTCCCTTCTCATTGATATAGTGAGCGCCTGTGACCATTCCGTCCGGATTGAGTGTAAATTCAATCATCTCAGAATATCCATAACCTTCCGGGGCCGACTCTTCCCGATAACGGTAGGTGGTATTGGTATCCATAACCCCTTCCTCCTTATGGGGCGTACCTCCTGATACCCAGCGGTCAATCCTGGTTTCTGAACCGTCCGGATTCACCTTTAACAGCTCACAGACCGCCCCAGGAATTTCTTTTCCCGCAAAATCCTCTTTTGTAAAGAAAACCTTTGTCGCCTGATTGCTCATTACTACCTGCAAAGGCTCTTTCTGATTCACATAGGGCATGTGGAAGCTGACCGCTTTCCCGGCAAAATGTCCATCCGGCGATTCAAGTTCCTTTAAAAGATAGTCCTGGCCAGCCTTTAATTGCCCGGTGATCTCAATCCCCTCTTTTTGTGCCTCAAAGATAAGCAGTTCTCCCTTCTTTATAGTTCCGGAATGTAGCAGGGATAACACCTTGGTATCCTGAATTGCCTTTACCGGTTTCTCATCCTTCGTAAAGATCTGGAATTTACCGCCATGAAGCATTTTCCCATCCAGACCGGTTTTCTGAATGAAAAGTCTGGTGGGGGCGTCTTTCATTTTCACCACATTGCCGGAAACCGGTATCTCATAAGCCACGCCTTCCCCATGAATTTCTCCGGATTCATCTACCGCGTTTCCCTTTGTATCAATCCTGACTACGATTTCGCCATCCATATAGGTCCCATCTGGCTGCACCACAATCCTGGTGGGGTATCCGTCCTTGTCAAATAAGATGGGCTGCCCCTGCTCATTGATATAATGAGCCCCAGTGACTGTCCCGTTTTTATCCACGGTAAACTCAATATCTTGGGAATAGCCGTACCCTTCCGGCGCTGCCTCCTCATGGTATCGGTAAGTGGTATCCGTATTCAGAGTGCCTTCCTCTGTATGGGGAGTTCCGTTGGAAATCCATTTGGAGATTGCAGTCACGGTGCCATCGGGGTTCACTTTTCTCAGCTCACAGACTGCACCGGGGATTTCCTCTCCGGCAAAATCCTCTTTCGTAAAGAATACCTTGGTCTTTCGATTCTTTATTACTACTTTGACCGGCTCCTTCTGGTTTCCATAGGGCATTTTAAAAGAAACGTCTCTACCTCCTATATAACCGTCTGCCGGTTTCCATTCCCGCATAACATAGTTCATTCCTGCGGCCAGCTGCCCAGTGATCGGAACCCCTTCCTCTGTTCCGTCTGAGAAGAAGATCATATCCTCCCCCTTCTTAATCATTCCCTCATGAATTGCCGATGGAATTAGGGTATCGCTTACTGCTTTTACTGCACTTCCATTCTCCTGCAATATCTGAAAGCCTGCGCCGGCAATAGGTGTTCCCTCCAGATCTGTCTTAATGAGGTATAGTTGGGTGGGGGCGTCTCTCATCACGATTCGATTGTCCATGACGGGAAGTTCATGCTGTACACCCTCTCCATAAACCTTCCCATTCTCATCGACAGCATTCCCCTCCTCATCTATGACAAGGACGTGATCTCCATGGGAGTATGTCCCATCCAAATGGAGGATGATGTTGGTGGGATACCCGTCTTTGTCATACAGGATCGTCTCCCCGTCCTCATTGACATAATGAGCACTGTCAACCACTCCGTCATGATTGACGGTAAATTCAATATCCTCGGAATATCCATAGCCCTCCGGGGCCAATTCCTCATGATAGCGGTAAGTGGTGTCTGCCTTAAGGCCATACTCCAGAATATGCGGCTCTGCTTTTGATACCCATTTGTCTACAGATACAACCGTGCCATCAGGATTCACCTTTTTCAGTTCACAGGAAGCTCCGGGGATCTCTTTCCCGGCAAAGTCCTCTTTTGTAAAGGTCACCGCAAAAGGCTTATCCTTCATACAAATCCGGTTGTTTTCTATAGGGATTTCCATTCCTACCCCTTCAGCGACCACCTCTCCCAGTTCCGTGACCATATCCTCATGTTCCAGGAATACTTCCTTTTCCTGATACTTATAAATCACTGTCCCGCTTTCCTCTGTATGGACATGGATGTCCGTGGGATAACCGTTTTTGTCATAAAAGACCGGTTCCCCGTCCTCATTTACATAATGAGCAGACTTGACCTGACCGTCTTTATCCAGAGAAAACACCATATCTTCACTGTACCCATAGTTATCCGGTGCCTCTTTTTCATGAAAATAGTAGGTTTTTCCAGGGCTTAAGATTCCTTCTATCTTGTGTGGCACAGTCCCGGAAACCCATTGGCTGATAACTTCTCTCTTTCCATTTTCCTTAAAAGTTTCCAGTTCACAGACCGCACCGGGAATCTCCGTTCCCCCAAAGTCTTGTTTGGAAAAATAGCAGGTGGTTGGTTTGTCCTCCATGACAACCCGGTCAATAGTCCCATCCTCCGACACGGTAAATACCACATCCTCCGAATACCCGTAGCCTTCCGGTGCTGCCTCCTCATGGTAGCGATAGGTTTTTCCTGCCTCCAAAATCCCGACAAGCTTTTTCGGTTCTTTTCCTGAAATCCATCGAACCTCGTTGCCAAAGGAATCGGTTAAAACTTTCCCGTCTTCATCCATAAGCACACAGACTGCCCCTTCCACCTCTTCTGCTCCCGCCCAGTCAAGTTTGGTAAACCACACCTGTGTGGGCTTATTCAAAAGAGAAATGTCATTGATCTGGCACCTCTCCCCAAAGGAAAAACCATATTTTCTCAGAACCAGAGAATCTCCTTTTGGAACATGCAGATATTCTGTAAGGTAATACCCTGTATTCTTCAGGAACACACTGCGCTCACTGGTGGCATTCCGCGTGTTAGTAAATAAAACATTTGACACCTTGGTATTCCCTGTCCTGCCATCCGCCTTTGTGTTTGTCACCACAAAGGGGTGCTGCTCTGCCACGATCTGCAAAACCTGATAATTAGTATTGTAAGGAAGATCCTGAATGGTAATAAAATCATTCCCATTGACGGAAATTTCAAATTCACTCTTCTCTCCATAAGCGTACAGGGTGCCATTGGTATAACGGGTACGGTAATCGTAAGCTCCAGAAAGAGGGGAACCATCCGCAGTGGTCAAAATCACTTGAAAGGTAAATGCAGCATTGCGGTTTTCCGGGTGGGTCCCCGCCACCGCGCTGGAGATCACTAACTTGGAGGAATCTTTAAAGATACCCTCCCCATGATTCACTGCCACCGGATTCACATAACTGTAAACTTTGCCGTCAATACTTACCTGCTGATGGATATAGCCCCTGGCAGATTCCTCTACATGAGCCACTACGGTTAGCTTTCCTGATTGCTTCGATGTCACTGTCCGATACGTTCCATCCTCTTGTTTTTCAAGCCCACCTGTGGCACGTAAGTAGGTAATCCCGTCTGCCGGAAGAACTATGATTTCCTTTTCCTCTCCCTCATAGGAAATCTCATAGTAGATGGTATCTCCGGCCTGCACGGCCCTGTGGTCTACCCCTGTCTTTCTTAAAATCTGCCCCACTACCGTGAGGCCGTCCGGGTCTTCCCTCAAAGGGTTGCTCACCGTATAACTTCCCGTATCGTCCGGGGTGAAGGAGAGAATCCCGGCACCTGATTCATCGGTAATCTCATAGGTAAGGTTCTTGGTATCCCCTCTTAAATCAACCTTCATCCACCCTTCTTTTAGCTTTGCTATAAAAGTGACCGTCCCCAGAACGTCCTCCGAACCATCAGAATATCGGACGTACTCCCTGATTCGGTATCTTCGCCCCTCTTCCACGTCCTCTGAGGAAAGATGGATACTGCCGTCTGCCAGCGTCCCCTTGTTTACGCCGGTTCCCTTTTCCATATCCTCCAGCATGACATAGGTGCCTAGGACCGTCCGGGTGGCAAAGGTCACCTTCTCCACGGCTCCCGTGCTGTCAGAGGCAAAGGCAATGGAAATATTTTCTTTCGGGTCATACCAGATTCGTCCGATGGATGTACCGCTGGGAGATACCTGAAAGAATACATCCTCTGCCTTCGTATACCCGGCAGGATAGGACTCCTCTGTCAAAACATAGGTTCCTCCTGCTGTCAGACCGGTTATGGTATGAGACTTCTCTTTCTTTCCGGTGGTCCATCTCCAGTCAGCCCCTTTGGATATCCCGGTACTCTGCCATATTCCATTCTTTTGCTCTGCCTCATAGACGGCCAGTGTGGTTCCCGGCACTGTCTGTCCGTCATAAAAATCCGCTTTGGACAGGGTAAGCTGGGACGGCTTATCCGACACATACAATATCCCGTTGACCAAGGCAGCGTCAGATGGATTGGACATCATGGTATAGACATCATGAAAATCCGGCGCGGCGGAAAACTCATGGATTTCATGGCTCAGGGCGTATCCGGCAGGAGCACTGATTTCATCTATGGTAAAGGTATAAGGCTCTAACATTCCTTCCGGGGAAAACCTTCCGATATCCATGACCGACAAGGTTCCATAGCCGGTTTCATCTGTATTCAGCGTCCCTACCGGAATGCCGCCAAGGGTCTTATTTCTCACCCTGAAAACAGCCCCGGCCAGGGGAGTCCCCTCCTCATTCTGTTTGAACACTTTTACCTTTAATGGGATAGGCGTATTCACTGCCTGGATATCTGCTGACAGATCGGAGGCGGACAAATCCGTCACCGGAATGGACAAGACCTCAAAGGTCTTAAAGTAAAAAGGCGTCTCTGTCTCAACCAGGTAATACCATCCACTTTGCAGATTTTTAATAACATGTGGTCTGTAATCCCCCACCTGGTCAAAGCGGATACTCTCAGCCTTATACTCTGCCTCCGTGTACCTGCCATCGCTTCCCGATATCCAGCGGTCTGCCAAGATTGCCCCATCCGGAACCTTCCCGTCCGCAAAAGCCTTCTTGTAATCCCCAATCTCTGTTTCGCTGAAATATAGGCTTAAAGCAGCGCCTGGAATCACTGCGGCCTGGCTCTGGTCTCCCGTCATAACCGCGGCTCCCTTGGAGGAGCCTGCGTAATAATCCTCTCCGTTTCCGGCAATCTTGGCGATGGAAAGCTGCCGTTCCTTATTTTCCATGGTAAAACGCTGGATGTCGCCCGTCTCTTCTACCTGAACCGTCTGCTCCGGCGCTGTCACATAGCCCTCCGGGGTGCCGGTCTCTTTCAGAACATAGGTTCCTGCCGGAAGATAATCAAACCGGCGCCTTCCCTCTATGGTGTCGTAGCTTATGGTGTCGGCATAGATTCCCGTATAATCATCCCGGTAGTGAAACCCAAAGGAAACCTCATAGGCCCTGCGCCCTGCCGCAGTCCCATCATTAGCCGGGTAGATACCGATACGCATTCTGTTTTCATCGCTCACATTCCAGATCTGGTGAGACAGACCTTCGGAGGCTTCTTCATCCTTCCATGCATGCAGGGTCACCGGATAAGTAAAGCGGTTCTCCTCCAGATTCCTGGTGTTATAAGCGTCTTTGAATTCCTGGGAAGCATTATCCGGTGCTGAACCATTGGGACAGACTATCCTGGTGCCATCGGAAATAATCCAGGTCTCCTTTTCTTCTGTGGCATAAGGGGCCTTCACAGCTGTTCGCTCCACCTCCCAGGAAATCTTGGAAAAGGACGTATCTCCGTGATTGACCTGTTCTGTAAACAGTTCCACAAAACTCTGTCTCTTTTTCCCACGGTTCCCGGAAAACACCGGAGCCAGGCGCTGCCAAAAGGAAGGTTCCTCCTCCCCCTCACCGCTGCTTAAGTAATCGGACAAATCATCGGTTTTCCAAACGGACACAACCTCTCCCGAACGATCCGTAAGAGTCAGTTCCGCCCGGTATGCGTTGGGAAGATTTTTCTTTCCGTCTCCGTCCTTCTGGTATTTTTCGATCTCTACCTTCGTATGGTCGTCCTTCATGGAATAGATCTGCACGCCATCCTCTTCTCCGATGGTAATGCCCTGATCTTCCATGGTGATAAATCCATCCGGGGTATGTACTTCGAAAAGCCTGTAGTTTCCTTTTGGCAGCCCTTCCAGAAACAAAGGCTCATCGGTAGTAAACTCAAGGTAAGAAAAGCCCCGTTCCTCTTTTTTCACAATCCGGGGATTTTCTGTCACCTTCACCCAGTCGCTGAACGCCTTTTTCGTGGAATCGTCTCTTGCCTTTAAGGAAATGACCGCGCCGGCTACATGCTTGTGAGACCAGGAACCTTTCGGTTCTTTCACGGTAACCGCCGCACCGGCGTCTGTCTTTTGACGGATTCCATCAATGAAAAGCCCCTTTTCCTGGGAATCTGAGGTATCTGTTTTTATAAACTCTGCCTTGATGGTTCTGTCAATCATCTCCGCGTACTGAAGGTTCGTATCCTCGTTTACCGTTACTCCTACAGGAAGGCTTTTGACATAACCTGCTGGAGAAGTAAGTTCCTCCATGATGTAGGTTCCGGCATTTACCCTTTTCAACATGTCGGCCTGGCCCCCGGCGCTGGTCCCGGAGTAGACATCATTGCCGGTTTCTGATACACCTAAAATCGTATGGTTTCCATGGGCCGCATTCTCTACCGTGTTCACAAGCTGTGTATCAAAGGGATCGTTGGGCGTGTTTTCGCCGGTGGTCCACACGTTCTCCATCAGATACGCCTCTCCCAGCCTGCGATATAAGATATTGTCTGCAGAATGGATATCACCGGAGCCACTGCGAAATTCACCACCGTTTGCCTCAAAGGTAACGGTCATAGTTCTTGCGGTCCCGGCAGCAGGCCGGTTGGAATACCACTGCTCTCTTTCCGCTTCATCCATTCCGGAGGCGCTCCCGTTTCGCCACCTGGCCACTGCCCTGCCGCCATCGGTCAGACGGTTTGGCTCAATCAGCCAGCCGGCAAACAGGTATCCGGCACGCACGGGAACTGGTACGGTTCCTGCTCCGTTTACGATATAATTTCCGTCCATATCCACCGTAAGACGGATGGTCTGCTTATCGGAATACTGATAGTGGGTGCTTTGGTCAAAAGGATCATCCTGATCTCCGTTATAAAGTTCTTCATGGGGATTGACCCGGTAAGCGTTCTCATTTTCCTGATCCAGAGAATCCTTGTAGGCGTATCCCAGATACTCATCTCCATCATAATCATACCGGTCTTCCCCTTTTTCATAGGTCTCCTCGGATTTCCGGTAATACACCGGATGTCCATAGATATCCAGGACAGGATTCATGACTTTTTGAAAGGAGTTTCTCTCATAGGTTCCTGTGGTATATTCCTCCGGCGTGTCGGCATGGATAGTGGCAATCCTGGTGGTCATGATTTTCTGAAAGGTCCGGGAGCCATTCCCGTTTCCCTGGGCTGCGCCGGAACCGTCATAAAAAATGTTTACCGGCCATACATACAGCTTGGTATGTTCCGTTGAGGCGGTGTCATTGACATGATGAAGGTTGTCATGGCCTTCCTTATGGGCGATGGACTCTTCGATATAGGCAATACCGGTCTGGGGATCCACTCTGGAATCCCGGTTGCCATCCTCATCCAGATGATACATGACGGTGTGATCCCCGACTTCAATGGCTTTTTCCGGGAGGCTGTAGCGGATTTTTCCATAATCTCCGCCTACAAACTCATAAACAGGGCGGTCGGTTCCTGCTTCAAAGGCAAAGACCGAAAAATCCCGTTCGTCCTTTTGGGTGATATTGACCACTTTTCCCTTCTTATCAAATCCGTACAGGTTCCGTTTCTTGTCCGGACGTTCCGCGCCGAAGATCTGATCGATAAGCTTATCATTCTGAAATCCTATGCCTGTATAGATGTCATTGGAGGTAATCTGAAGATTGTCCAGGCTGTAGAACAGGATAGGGGTGTCTTCCCTTTGGATGGTCTTCGCAATCCACACTCCGCTTCCTGTATCATCAATGGCGTCCTGATACCGGTAATTTCGGTCGATCACGGTTCCGTTTCCATCGATCAGGATCTTTGTCCCGTCTTTCTTTTGAAGGACATATTCCACCTTTGTGCCTGCGTATCCCTTGTTTACATACACACTTGTGACGTTGTTGGACCCCTGGTCACGGATAACCGTCACGCCGGTAAACCGTTCATCCTCCCCATAATGGCCGCTGTCTCTGGTCACAGCCGGATTGCGGAAGATCTCAACCGCTTCATACAATGCCATCCGGGCGCCGGCAACATAGCGATTGATGTCATCGGCGGTTTCCAGCTTTCTGGTGACATAGGCATATCCGTCAAACACACCATGCTCGTTATAGATCAGTTCCAGGTCCTCATCCAGATTTTGTGCTTTCCGGCCTGAAAGGTATTCTAAGGTCCCCGTGAAATACCCATAGCCCAGATAAGCACCGGATGATGAATAGGCAAACTCCACCTTGTCATATCCGTACTTCCCAATGAGTTCCGCTTCTGAACCCTCCACTCTGCCTGACATCTGGTAAGTAATGGTATCCTCCTGAACATCTGTTGTATTTTGGGGAGAAATTCCCTCGTGTGCACCTTTGGCCGTTTTAATCTTGGATACCTGCAGCCTTAAGGGCGTGTCATTGATATAGGAACTTTCGGTAGACAGGGTATTTGGGGGACTGTCTTCATTTGATACTGACTTGTCTTCCTTCTCAGGTATCTTTGTGTCTGCAGCATAGGCCGCCATACTGCCTGCCAGGTTACTGACAATCACAGCAACAGACAAAATCGCCCAGAACCGCATTTTTCGTTTCTTATTGAAAAACATCTCTGCTCCTCCTTACTTTTCCCACATGTGGGATATCTGGAGGAATTATGCGACTGGTTCTTTTGAAATTGGTTTTAGCGGGAAATGTAAGTCCAGGTTCCATGGCTATATCGAACAATATTGATTGAAAATCCAATTGAACTAATATGGAAAGCATGATAGAATAAAGAAAAGGAGACGATAAACAGATGGGATCAAATCAAACTAATTGGGAAGATTTGGGAATATCAAATGACTTTCTATTCGGAAAAGTTATGCAGAATCCTAAATTGTGCAAAGAATTACTTCAAAGAATCCTTCCGGATTTAGACATAGATCATATCGAATATCCGGAATTACAGAAGGCAATCAAACCGGACGCTGACGCCAAAAGCATCCGGCTGGATGTCTATATAAAAGATAGTAAAAATGTTGTGTACAACATTGAAATGCAGGCCAGTGATACCAAAGAACTTCCTAAGAGAAGTCGATATTATCAAAGCTTAATCGACCTGCAGTTGATTGATAAAGGACAGACCTACCGGAAGCTGAACCGCAGTTTTGTTATCTTCATCTGTTTGGAAGACATCTTTGGATACGGACGGCATATCTATACCTTTGAAAATCTCTGTAAAGAAGATCCGAGTATTTCCATGGGAGACGAAACCACAAAAATCTTTCTAAATGCGGACAGTACCATGGATGACGTAAGTGAAGAACTGAAAGCATTTTTAGATTATGTCGCCGGGAAAGTAACCAATGATTCTTTTGTGCAGGAACTTGACGCAGCAGTAGAAAAGGCAAAGCAAAACCGGGAATGGAGGCATGAGTATATGACGCTGTTGATGAGAGACCAGATCAATGTTGAAAAGGGAATTGAGCAAGGAATTAAAGGTACAGTTTCCATACTAAAGAATTTAGGCGTTCCGCAAGAGACAATCCTTGCTAATATTCAGGAACAATATCATCTAAGCCCCGAAGAAGCTAAGAAATATTTATAAAATGGATTTGCCAGTTCCATGTTTTTCTATGGGACTGGCAATTGTATATAGAGTCCTTAACTCTGATTTTGAAGAAATATAGTCTATTATATAAGTATTTCAGACTCACATAAATAGGCTACACTTATCATAAAAGACATCAAAAAAGCAACCGCACCGACCAAAGTTAGGTTGCTTTTTGAGCATCAATTAACCGAGGCGAACCATTGCTTCACGGTAACACCTTTTCTACAAAATATGTTAGCACTTATCAGCGCTTCCGTCAACAACTTTTTCATGCTGAAAACAACATGCTACCTACATATTGAGACATGATTTCACACTCCAATCAGCCGAAACCTTTATAGACATAGTTTTGCTGTATCCATATCGTGCGGCTCTGTCCTCCATGCCGGAAGCTGCACGATACGTTTTCTGGGCTTTCTAAATGGTATTGATTTGGAGTTAAGCAGGGAAATGCTGTAAAACCCTTCCTTCTCATCGGCCTTATAGGCTCTCTCCCGTATCTTAAGAGCCATAAAAACAGTAATCTCAATATCGGTATCATAGTAATACAAGCAGGCGCTGGTATGGCTTACAACGTCTAAGATCAGCAGCCTTGCGTCTTCATTTTCAAATGTGACCTGGTTTATGGTTTCTTTTGTGATCGTCATAAGACATTACCTCCTTTTCAAAAAACGAATATATGTTCTGTTTTTCTATAAATTCATTATACGAACATTTGTTCTGTGTGTCAAGAGCCATTTTTTACAAAACAGAACCACCGCCCGGCTGATCATTCGGGTTCGTACTAATCACCCTGTACAGCAAATTTCCATGGGGAAATTTATTGATAAAAGGCACGATGGCCTTCCCACTGTAAATCAGTCCCTGGCCGGAATCCGCGTTTTTAATATAATTCAGCTGGGCCTCCGAGATATGCAGCATGGCCCCGATCTCATTCCGATCCTCATTGGACTGATTTAACATCAGGATAAACGGACTGTTATTGATAATCCCCCTGGATTCCCGGTTCATCAAAAGATCTTCGATATTCTGGGTAATCCCGGTGGGAACCCCTCCATACTTACGAAACTGCTTCCACATATACATAAGGAACCTTGCGCAGCTCTCCGACTGGGTAAGGACATACAGCTCATCAATGTAAATCCAGGTGCGGATTCCCCTTGCTTTATTGGCGATGGTCCGGTTCCAGATATCGTTCAGACACACCTGCATTCCCATCTCATTCATGCCTGTGCCGATATCCCGGATATCATACACCACAAACCGGTTGTTGGTATCCACGTTTGTCTGGAAGGCAAAGGTATTGTAGGAACCCACACAATATTTCTCTATGGCCAGCCGGATATATTCCGCCTCCGGCTCCGGCTGCTTTTTTAACAGCAGGTAAAAATCCTGAAACGTAGGCGACCTCTCACGGTCACAGGTCCTATCGATTCCCTTCTGCCTCAGCCTGTCCATATGAGTCAGGTAAGGCTCATACAGAATCCTGACACACCGGTCAATAACGGAAATCTGAACCGGGTTCAGCCCCATATGGCCTCCAATGGCATTTTCACAGATGGAACAGATATAATCGGATTTCACGGTCACCGGATCATCGCTTGTTTTATCCTTGCTGATATCCATATCAAAGGGATTGATGTGGGTGTCTGAGCCCGGAGCGATCCGGATCACCTGCCCTCCTAAAGATTCACATAAGGGGCGGTACTCAGCCTGGGGATCAATGACAAAGATCTCATTCTTGTCACTGGAGAGAAAAACCTGGGTCATCTCCAGCTTGGCGCTGAAGGATTTCCCCGATCCCGGCATGCCGAGTATCAACCCGTTTGAGTTCTGCCCCCTGAGCCTGTTGATCATAATCAGGTTCCGGCTTGTGGCGTTTACACCGTAATAGTTCCCTCCGGCCTGCACAAGCTCCTGTGACTCAAACGGGATAAAAAGGGCGGCTGCCTCCGTGTTCATCAGCCGGTTCGCCCAGATTTTGTTGCTTCCCAGGGGAAGACAGGACTGAAAGCCCCTCTCCTGCTGGGAATTCAGCTTCATGAGAGTACATAAATGCTTTTCCGCATTATTCTGGGCCATCTTTGTGTATTTGTCCAGATCCTCCATATCATCCGCAAAGACAGTCACCACAACCGACATGAGGATGGTCTTCTGGTCCCGCACCGTAATATCATCATAGGCCTTATCCGCGTCCTTTTTCGACTGCATAAGATCCGGCGACACCAGGTCCGCCCCCAGCCCTGCCTTTGCCGCCCGCTTGGCAGCCTCCGCCATGTTGCGGTTGATCTCCAACATCTGATTTCTCACCAGCTTGATGGCCTCATCCTGACGCATAGGAGAAAAATGGACGCTGGTAATGGCATTACAGGGAATATTGGCAATATCCGTCAGCACCTCCGCCGAAAGCTGGGTGGGAAGGTTTTTCAGGAACAAGGAGCGCCCAAACGTATCTCCCAGACGGAAATGGTCATTTTCAAAAGTCATAGAGCTGGGGCCGATCATATCCTTGGTGGTAAGCCCCAGTTGGTGCATCCACTCAATATCAAAGGACCGGGCCTCATTGCCGTCAATATTCATCTTCTTAAAAAAAGGAACCTCCGTATCCTGATTGTAAATATTATAAAGCACCTCCAGCCTCTCCTGCAGTTCCATAGGGTCTGTGGAAGCCTCATTGATGGCCTTAATCCTGGCTGACACCTCCCCGTCAATCCGGGAAAAGGTTCCGAAAGCCGTCTCAATATTCTCCGCCTTTACAGATACCACCAGATACTTTTCCTGGACAATGTTGCTCTGCCCCTCACTGATCTTGGAAAGCAGCACCTGGTTTAAATCTTTCCGCAGGCCGTTATACACATCATCTTGTTCCGCAAACAGGGTCTCCTCCTTAAACCTTTCCTTATCAATGCTCCGGTTAAAGATCACTAGCTGGGGCCGCATGTCTGGGGAAAAGTAGTTCAGCAGATCCCCGTAGGCGAAGTACATCTCATCCTGGGCTTCCTGGGTGGTGGTGCGGAAATTGGCGTCCGTAAGGCGGTAGCTCTTGGTAAAGATCCCCTCCTCCGGTTCCATCATACCGTTCATATATACCCGTTTATAGGGAATCGACTGCTGGACGGTCTTCGGCACCTGAATCGACCGAATACGGTTCTGCTTTGTCTTCTTCGTTCGTTTTGCTTTGTCTCTGTCCAGACTTTTTTCTTTTGGCTCCTTCTTTTTATCAAACTCCATCTTTCCCACATCACCGGAAAAATCCTGAATCTGTTTGTCAATATCCGTACCGGCCTTTGGTGAGCTGGCCTTGCTGATTTCTGTCACATCTCTTCCTGGCTGACGTCTTTTTGGTCCAAACATGGCACGCCTCCTCTCCTCATTCAATAGGTTTTAATTCCGGGTTATCCCTTAAAAATCGTTCCAGCCGCTTTTTATTCAGTTTCCTCTTTCGCTTCCGTTTCTTTCCGGAATACACTTCCATATCCCCGTCAAAGTACTCATAAGTAATGCAGCTTTGCCTGGCATATGCGGCGTAGGTATTTTCCGTGGCATAGAGTCTGTGCTTGGGCGCTAGGCATTTCGTAACTGCCACGTCCTTGGCAAATACCCACAAAGGCATGCCGTAGACATCAATAAACCCGCAGGCGATTATAGGCGTATCAATGGCCGCAATCAGACCGATCAGGGATTCTGCGGAAACATACTTATTAAAAAGTGTGTAAATCCCCACGGCAATCAGTCCGGATGGCACAATGGCGTAGGTCTGACGGCGGGTAAAAGGGCCGATAAATTTTGCTTTCACATTCCGGATATCCTTGGGCACCGGCATAATAATCATCTGATCTCACCTCCTCTAATGAACTCCGATAATGTCGTTTGCAATCTGGCGGGATTTGGCAAACATTCCGATCATGGTAAGGTTGATGGCTGTGTTGGTGATAACGGAAAAGCTGGCATGAAGGCTGTTCTTAAAAATATCCGTTGCGAAAATGATGATATAGATCACCGCCCCCTGCAATGCGCAGGCAAATAATTTCTTCAGCCACATCCAGCCATTGCTGCGGAACCGTTCCGAATACAGATCCGCGATGGCAAGTGGGGTAAACACATACCGGACCGCAATCTCTATGGCTACCGCATACACCACCAGGGAGGAAGCAAGCTGCACAATCCCGTTCCCGAACAAAGAGGTCAGGGAACCGAAAGCACCGGATAGACTGGAACCGATATTCATAATCGAAGCCCCAGTATTGGTAAACCAGTTATATTCAATCTGGGTAAGGGTACTGTTGGTCAGCATGGTGTTCAGTGCCTTCACGATGGTGTACTGAACAGAGGAAGCCCCATGATTTCCGATTGCCAGCTGCACGCTTGACACCACTAAAGTTCCCATGCGGATAATCATCAGTGTGAAAAATCGGTAATGATAGATAAACCAGACCCCGAACAGCAATTTGATAAATTCCCTCTGGAGAGCCTCGCTGCTTAAATTCCTGTCCGTAACCATCACAAGCAGCTGGGAACAGCCAAAGGTAATGGCCAGGGCAATGGCCAATGCCTGAATCGGCCTGGTAAAGCTGGTCATCAGGCTCCCCTGCACGTCAAAGGCATTCAATATCTCAGAGATCATGCCCCGGTTGATCTTGCTGATAGAATTTCCCTGAGAATCGGTTTTGGTATTCCAGGTCAGAATATTCACCTTCTCCGCCGCTTTCTCCACATCACTTTTCTGTACCCCTGTAGTTCCGGTCGTGGTAAGCCCGGTATCCGGGTCTACCGTTGTATATTTGACGGATTCAAAATCAATGCCAAGAGCCATGGCCTCCTCTTTAAAATAATTTTTCCACACCGTGGCAACCGTTGTATTTAACTCTACCTCCCGGATAGCCGCGTCAATGATTGCGTATCCTCCCTGGACCGTTGGGTCTTCCTCCGCCTCCTCCAGATGATCTCTCAAATACGCGATAATCTTGTCTCTCTTTTCTGCAGCGTCCGTATCCTCCCCACCGGTATCATCCGGCTGCGGAATGGTACTGCTAACAGAAAGCAGCTCCTGTGCCTCTTCGGATACCGCCCCATAGGCCATCACAGGAGTACCCATCTGCAGCACCAAACACAACGCCACAGTTGCCACTGTCCATTTCTTTTTTGCGTCCACTGGCTATCCCCCTTTCATACAATGATTTTTAAGGCATTTAAGATTCCCGGCATGCACAGAAAAACCGTGCCAAAAATTAACTTTAACATGGCCTGATTGATGGAATCTGCGTCCCCGTCCTTTTTGGCCGTGACCATGCCATAAATCCCCCACATCAGCACCACCACACCGGTCACTCTCAAAAACCAGAATATAATATTCAGTACCATGCTCTGAAACTGCAAAATGGTATAAGCGTCAAAATCACTGGCTTTTACGTTAGGACTTATGGTCATGGCATAAACATGCAGCCCTGTTCCGATACACCCCCTATAAAAGACATACCCATAAACTACAGGTAGAATATTTTTTCTAAATCTGTCCATACCGTTCTCTCCTCTTCCTATGTCCAATAAACCCAAACCAACGTTTTGCCGCGATAGGCAAAAAATCATTCTTAACCTCTCAATCCAAGCAAGCCGGAAGAAAGATTTTGTCATTCTGAGTAAAAATACTTGATGTGTTCCTGAGCTATCTGAAAAATCCGACACCGCCTGGGCGCCGGATTTCACAGGACAAACAGCCTTTCAAATAAACCTCCATGCGCCCGGCTGCGGACGCACCACCACACATGAAAGTCTGGCGGGCGCATTTGGCATACCTGAACTCATGCCGCCTAATCGGCGGCGGACTTTTAAAGTAATCTTAGACAGCCTTCAAATCACCTTGGACAGTCTCCTAAAGCTGCTTAAGAGAGGATTCCCAATCCCTTCATCACGCTTGGCATGGCAATCAATACGCAGCCGGAGATCAGCTTTCCCAAGGCTCCGTTCATAGACTCGGCCTCCCCGTCTTTTCTGGCCGTTACATAACCATAGATTCCCCATACCAGCATTCCGATTCCCACCAGCCTTGAGATCCAGAACGCAAGGTTTAAGATCATGGATTCCGGATTAAAATTGGTGGTATCCGCAATGGTATAGGTTTTGTTTAACCCTGACATGGCAAATGCATTGATCCGGCACATTCCATAAGTCATACAGGCCGTAGCCATCATCACTGCCTTCTTTGCCATATCCCTTCCCTTTGTAAAGGAGTTCAAAAGTTTTTCCTTTCCTGAACATACTTTCTCTTTTTTTGATACTGCAACAATTCGCATAGCATTTCCTCCTTCTTCTCATTCCAATCCCAGGCGGCCGCAAATCTGGTAAGGCCGGCCATGGCTTAACTGAATTATGGAATCTCTTTCTTCATTTTCCGCATTTTTATAATGAAACGAAGCTTGATTCCAAGCTAAAAGCAAAATGAACCATATCTCAGCAAAACTGCGTGCATTGTCTGAGCGTATCCTGAAGCAGCGTTTCCACCTCTTCCTGTTCTTCTGTAAGCACTCTGTCTGGATTGGATTCCAGTATCCAGATGATAAACTCATAATTTTCAACCGGGTCCTTCACCAGCTCCATGGCCTCATCCCAGTCCGGATACCATTCCGTAAGGGGATGTCCATTATCCACGATCCGTTCCAGCATGGCATGAAACTTCTCATGGGAGATCTTCTTGATTTCTTCCATCCGTTCTTTCCTATCATGTGCCCATCAAGGAGTCCCTCCTTTCTATTTTTTGTGGGATAGGAATTCCTGTTCTAATTATGGTAAAAGAGAACTTGTTTTCGGTCTCTACAAAAAAGTAGCAGGTCAAAGGACCTGCTGCATAAGGATATCAATAAGCTCTCCTGTGTCTTTTGTATGTCTGGCCAGAAACATATGGGCCGGCAGGGCCTGTTCGATCCGCTTTCTAAACTCATCCATTCCCATAGGATCTTCTCTGATCAGTTCATCCGGGTCTTTGTATGGGCTGAAATCCAAAACCTTAACCGAAAGCCCCGCTTTTCTTAAAAGATCAATGGACTTTTTCGCCCCATGGATTCCGGCCTCATCACTGTCCATGGACAAAAATACTTCCTTGTATCTGGCCGCAATCAGCCTTGCATGCTCTTCGGTAAGGGCCGTGCCCAGCACCGCGGCTGAATCACGGAAGCCTGCACGGTGTAGCGCTATGTAGTCCAGATACCCCTCACAGAGAATCAGCGCCTGTCCCCTGATATCTCCCATGTAGGGAAACCCGTAGAGATTTCTCCGCTTGCTGAAAAGCTCCGTCTCCGGTGAATTCAGATATTTCGGCCTGGAATCATCAAGCACTCTTCCGCCAAAGGCAATCACATCACCGTTCTCATCCATAATCGGAAACATGACCCGGTTGCGGAAGAAATCATAAGGGTATCCTCTGGCACTTAATTTAAACAAGCCGGAAGCCATCAGCTCCCCATGGCGATACCGCCTTTTCAGCCGGCTGTACAGAACAGAAAAGCCGTCCGGCGCAAACCCAAGCCCGTACTCCCGAATGCCATCCAGAGTAATTCCCCGACTGGCAAGATACTGTCGGCCTGGGTGCTCCGCCTTTATTAGTTCCGTGTAATAAAAATAGGCGGTATCCTCATAAATCTGCAGAAGAACCGGATTTTTCTGACAGGTAACCATGGCATACTTGTTCGGTTCCAGCCTTGCCAGGAAATCTTTCTTATCACCAGAGGCACCGCAGGCATAACAGAAAAAAATTCCTTTCCGGTCATCCGCCATAAAAGTATCCGTCCTCCCGTGACAAAAAGGGCAGCTTCCAAAATACTTTCCGGATACCGGATCGCGGGTTACTTTTGTATAACGGGAAACAAGTTCACTGATTGTTTCGTACATCTCTTTATCCTTCCTTCTCCAATGCCTTTTCTTTCCCAAGAATTATGCTGGTCAAAGTCGGCTTTGGGTGGTAACCGTTTTCATCCTGCTCGCAGAAAACTACCCTCCCTGGCGGGGAGGGCAATTCTATGGGTTCTCATTTCCTGTTTAATTTATCTTTTTAGTTGCAACCTTTCCATTTTCTATCCACTGCCCCTTTTCATTGACCGTATACCCGTCTGGTGTTTTTGTGGATTTATAGAGGCGGCCTCTGTAGCCGTTGGACTCTGTTTCAAAATAGTAGCATTCTGCAATTCCATCACCATTATCATCAATCCAGTTCCATCCAGTATACATATGCCCCAGGGTGTTGTCCGAAATGGGGTGCAGATAATAGGTATCCCCTGCCTTGTCCGTATACCAGCCAACGGTCATAACCGAATCTTTTCCGAAGTGAAACCAGTCGAACAAAGGCTGTCCTTTGCTTTTATCTGCGTATGGATTCTGGACAGCTGCCCACTCATCGGTGTAGGTGCGCTCATTGGAATAAAACCAGTTCCCGGCAGAATCCTGTACCCAGGTTCCTCCCTTCACCACATAGGAGGGAAGTCCCAAAGCGGTCGCGGTTTTATTCCCACTTGGTGTCGTGGACCGGGAGGAAGAACCGCCGCCTCCGCCGCTGCTGCTTCCCCGTCCGCCGCCTCCGCCAGAACTGGGGGTATAGGTATTGTCAACATACTTCACGTTTAACTTCACATTACACTGGTCAGCCATGCGCCCGTCCTCGGAAGTCCCGGTGATCACGATGGTTCTCCCGGTCACCTGTGGATTTGCCTTGGTCCAAGGGTGTTTGACTGCCTCTTTGAGCAGGCTGGAAGCGCTGCCTGTAAAACCGCTACCGTTCATGGACGCAGGCAGCACCAGGCGGATATTTCCATCCTTGTCAACTGTCAGAACCGAATTGTCCCCAGATGAGAACACAACCTTGTTCTCCTCTTTTCTGGAAGAGTGGATTGTTCCGTGAACCTTTGTATTCACCGTACCCGTCACCGTATAAACCGGGGCAGACCGGCTCCCGGTGGCTGTGACAGTCACATCCATGGTCTTGGCATTTTCAGACAGCTCCACATTTTCATACTGGAAATTCAAAACCACGTTACAGCTGTCCTTCAGGGTCTTCTCCTCATTTTGGACATGGACTGCCACCTTTTTCTGTCCGGAATATTTCCCTTCAGCCACAATCCCTTTCTGCCACTCGGCATTGACTACCGGAAGAATATTTCCGGCCTCATCCACGGTCAGAAGCTTCCCGTCTTCTGATGACCAGTATGGCCTGTTATTCTTCCCTGCCTCTACAAAGACCTTGGCATTCAGCTTCCTGCTGCCGTTTCCGCTCCACTTAACAGAAGGCTGATTGGTTCGGGAGGTCTGAGTGAGAACCAGATTGTAGATCTCTTCGTTCCGGTCAAGGATTGCCTGATCATAGCGGAAATTCACCGTCACCTGGCAGCTGTCAGCCGTTGCTCCCGTGTGGGGGTGTCTGGCCGTAATGATAACCGTCCTGGTTCCGCTGTGGACATCGGTTTTGTAGTCCTTCGCGTTGTCCATGATTTCTTTCATCCAGGAATCTTTCTTTACATACACCCTTCCGTCTGCGTCAACCGTTGCCACAGACTCATCGGAGCTTTCCCAGACCGGTGTAACATCTTTCCCGTTCTCATCAGAGATACGCGCCTTTAGCTGGATATAGTGGTCTCCTGTCCAGTGGGATTTTACGGAGTTGGTTCTGGAATCCTGGGTACAGACCACATCAAAGGTCTCCTCATGGGATTCCAGGACTGCCTTATCGTAGCGGAAATGGATGGATACCTTATAACTGTCAGACATGGATTTTCCGTCAATCTCCTTTTTGGCCGTCAGGATTCCGCTTACGGTGCCGTTTACTTTCCCGGAAGAAATCAGCTCCTCCCAATGTCCTTTCACGGGCACCAGACAGCCGTTTTCCACTTTGCAGTAGTCTTTGATGGTGCCGCTCAGTTCATAAACCCCGTCATTTTCCTTTACTCCGTTTTTGGTGTATGTGGTATTTTCCAGCTTCACAATGCCGTAAGACCATTTCCTGGTTCCCGGATTATTCATGCTGTAATTTCCCTGGGTCACTACCACATTCATATCGATCTGCCGGTCTTTCACGGAGGTCTTCTTTATATCATAAGTATTTTCCGGTGTCTCAGATGTAATTACGGAAGGAGAAGGAACATAGCCTTCCGGCAAATCGGAGACAGGGGAGGCTGTCAGATCTACCCCGTCATAGCGGAAATGGATGGTGACAGGAATCTCTGCAACAGAAGCGCCTTTGGTGGTTTTCGCCTTGATAACGGCCTCATGCTTTCCGCTGTTTGAGGATGCCCGGTTCTTTATGATCTCTTTAATCCAGGCAGCGTCCGCCTTCACGGAAACCATTCCCCTTGCAACCCCATTATCCGTTTCTATGTCCGTCAGGGAGATAACCGGATGGTCCGCTGCTGCTCCTGTCTTGTCATAAATAGAAAAATTCGGGGATTCACTGGTGCCGGTGGCCTTCGCGCTTATCTTCCTGGCCTCTGTTCCGCTCCAGCTTTCCTTCTCTGCCACGTCTGTCCCGGAAAGTCCGGCTGCCGCCTCTTTTGTCAGGACGATATCAAAATCTATTCCTTTTTCCATATTGCTGCTCATGGAGGCGGCTGTGAAGGTCACCTCAATGGGCTTTGTCTGAACCAGGCTGTTGTCTCTGGCTGATGTTGTCACAACCAAAATCTTAGCCGTAACTCCGTCTAAATTCCCCTTGGAAATCTGATCCTGAACCCAGGGAGAATATCCGGGGTCGGCTGAGTCTTTGCTGTCCCCATATCCTCTGACCGTAATCGTTCCGGTGGCGGAATCAATATCCAGCACGTCATAGGGATTTAAGTTAGGCTGTCCGGTGACATCCCCGTTTGCCAGGGACCATACCACGTTCTTGTCATATGGCTGGTAGGCTGACTGGCTGTTATCCTTTTCCGGCAGGACTTTGGCCGTAAAGGTCTCCCCTTGACCTTCAATCACCTGAGTATTGGCACCATCCTTTACATAGATGTCATGGGATTTTACCTGAGATCCGGAGTTGCCCTCAAAAGTGTAAATGATATGGTATCCATGCATATTGTTGACATGGTTGATTGGTGTTCCGTTTACGGAAAACCCGCCAGTGAGTTTAAGTTCTTCCGGCATAATCTCCGTCCTATCTACGGTCTTAAAATTCACCTGGACCCGACAGGTATCTGTGGCAGAGTGGTTGTTGGTATCCTCGCCGGTCACCTTCACATAGGTTTCATAGGTACTCAGGGTATCCGGCACTGCCTTTAGCTGGCTGGTATACTGTTCATCCTGGGCCTTCACAATCCCTGCAATCATGGCATTAGAACAGGCTGTGGCGGTCATGCCTTTTAATGTGACATTTCCATGATAATACGCCTTGTCCCCGGTTCCCGACACCGCTACCTGGATGGTGCCGTCATCAAAGGTATTCTTATCCGCTGCCACTGCCGTATGTTTGTCTTCCTCAAAGTCAGCTTCCTCCCCTGGCCTGGACAGATACCAGGACACCTGGCTGCCTGAGAAATAGTCCGGGTGAAACGCAGCGCTTAAATCAGATACGGTGGTACTTCCCTCATCCGGCACTTTTCCGTTTACCGTATAGGACACGGTTGGGTTTGCCCTGCTGCCCCTTAAGGTTCGTACTACCTCATAGGTAATGCTGTTTCTGGAAAGAGACACACCATTCAGAGAGACATTAGTATTGTCTTTTACATGGAATTTGATGTCAATGTCCGCATAGCCTTTGGGCGGGTTCTGCTGGTCTTCTGAATCTGTAGTCTGGGCGATGGCAGTGATTACGGAATGGTACCAGTAGGGCTGGCTGGTGGTCATACTGTCCTTGTAGCCGCCATCTCTTTGGGACTTGGCTAATTCCTCCGCTTTTGCTGCCAGGGCAGAATCCTCAAGGTTTAAGGTAAAATAAGCCTTTTTCGCGTTGGTAAGCCCTTCTCCCGGTGTGGTGTTGCTGATGATTCCATGGTTTTTATCATTCCCGGTCTTCCAGCTTAGGTTAAACTTGTCATTATTGGAGCCGTTTACCAGAGAACCCAGCCAGAACAGCGCGTCCTCGTTCCGGGTAATCCGGCCGCTTCCATCCACAGTCATTACGGTTTTATTTTCCCATCGGTTTCCGTTAGCGTCCGTTATGATCTCCGCCCGGTCGCTGGCGTCTTTATTGCCATTGTAGGCAGTTACCTGCCACTCGATATTGGCGTTTTCCCGGCTTCCGGTCCGGATCTGGGTAACCCCAAACACAATTTTAGCCGGATTTACGGCCACAGACTGAGATACTTTTTTATAGACCGCTCCCAGGGTCACATCCGCTTCCGGCATGGTAATGGAATAGCCGGCCCCTTTTGTCACTCCCCTGGTAGTCTCACGATCCTGATACACACGGAAGGGATCTTTTTCCCGGTAGCTGTACCAGGGATTGCTGCCCCTGGTATCATCCATCTGGAAATACCCGGTGCCGTCCGCCATGTCCTGAAAGGAGATGTATACCACATCTCCCGGAGCAAACGCGCCAAGCTCCTGGCTGGTCACCACCGGTTTATAGGATCCGCTGATATAAGCGCTGACAGAGGCTGCCTTTGTGCCGTCTACCGTAGGGTCAACCACTGCCAAAAGATATCCTCTGGTGGGTTTCCCCTGCTTATCCGCCGTAAAATGATTGATGGTCTCTGCATGTTCTCCGGTCTTTTTGATATTGAGGATTCCTTCCTCCAGCTCTTTATAAAAATACTCCTCCATGTGGTTGATGTTCTGTCCGGATACAATGCTGTAGTAGTTATCATCCTTATGCCAGTAACCAATATGAGCCGCCCCGTCAAAAGTGCCATCATCCTCCACCCTGGAGCCGCAGATCCCCTGGTTGGCTTTTGTCGCCGTGTCGGCAAACAGGTAGGCGATATCTCCAGAAGCGCCGTAGGTAAAGCCCGCCCCGTTGACACGGGTTCCGATAAAGCACGCCTCATAATTGTTGGTGGAAGTGGGCCTCACGGTTGTCGCGGAAAACCGGCCAACTTTTATCTGTCCGCCATCGTAACCGCCCACCAGTCCGCCTACTGCGTAAGCGTTGGAAGAGCCGATTTCCCCGTCATACACATATCCCTGATACACATCGGAATTTTCCATGATGCCCACTATACCGCCTACATAGGAGCCGTTTCCGTAGATATGATTCCCGGCTCCGGTGTTGGTGCTTACATAGGTATCCATAATGGTGGTATTGGCGGCAAAGCCTGCGATTCCTCCCACACAGGAGTGGCCGCCGCAGAACTCACTGGCTGTTTTTACCGCCTCCACCGTGTAGACAGCCGCTTTATCGGCCCGGCAGTCCTCGATAACCATGTTCCGGTCGTTTTTCTGGGTAGTGGAGGACTCGGCAAAGCCTACAATGCCGCCCACATACCCCCGGCCTTTGACAATCCCGTTTACCGTACATTCCTTAATGGCTGCGTCAACGGCATGTCCGGCTAAAATGCCGGCATAGTCTGCCCCCTCCAGGGTGTTTCCAGAGGTACTCAGATACAGGTTGGTAATGGTGGCGCCGGAGCCCACCTCACCGAAGAATCCTACGGATCTCTGGGAACGGATATTCTGTGCCATCTCCGCCGTGATTCCCAGATTGGAATTTGCCTTAAAGCCGATATTCTTGATGTTGGCCCCTTCTTCCGCCGCAATATGTCCTTTGAAAGCTACATACCCCTGTCCGCTGTTTCTCTGGAAGCCGATGGGAATCCAGGACCCGTTTAAGTCATAGGTGCCTCTCCGGATCAGGTAGTAGGTGTCCTCATTATAGTTGTCGCCTGCGATGGTAACCGCCAGTGTCCGCAGATCTTCCACAGAATCAATGATATAGGGAGATTCCTCTGTCCCGTTTCCGTCCTGGTAAAGATTCCCATTCATGCCGTATCCGTCCGACCACAGATTCCCCACTGCGGAAAGGGACTGTGCCTGACGCATGGTGTGGAAAGCCATCAGGAATGAAAAAGCGTCAGAAAATTCTGCATGGGTAATCCAGTCAAAAATTACATCATTTCTGTAGGCCCTGATACTGCCATCCGTATCCAATGTGACTGCGTGCTCATAGAACCAGTCCCAGAATTCAGAATCTCTTGGTTCTGAATCATCAAAGGCCGGATAATGGGTTTCTGAATCGGTCATATCCTCATTTGTGATGGCTTCGTGCCAGGTTTTAAGCGTTTCCTTAAGAGTTTCCAAGGCTGCCTCGTAATCATCCTCGCTGCAGTCCCCAAGGATTTCCTCTATCAGATCATCCAGCCATTTCCAAAAGGCCTCACTTCCGAAGGACGGATAGGTGCTTTGATTCTTCTTTGGCGCTACATTGCTTGGTGTCGCTATGGTTTTTGGTGTTTCTGCTTCTCTGATTTCACTGTCCTGGATTTGTATCCCTTCATCCCCCTTTTTGGCGGCCTCTGAGGGTGTGGCTATTGGCAGGGAGCCATAGTGGACACTGCGAACCTGCTCACGCAGAGCTTCCTTTGCAAAGGCAGGGGCTGCCGGAACCATGGAGGGCATGGCCATGGACATGCTTAAGACTGCCACTGCAAAACGGTTCAGAGCCTTCTTATTGTTACTCTTCATCTTGTTTTTAATCTCCTTTCCTACTGCTTCCCACTAATTATGCAGTGAAAGGAAATAAGATTGGTAAAAACAAAAATAAGGTGCCAGAAACCTATCAGATCTCCAACACCTTATGCAAAAAATATTATGTGTTTTTTGATTCGTTTTGTGCCATTCTGCGAACTTCCAGCACTGTCTCACTAAATTCTCTTACTGCCTGTGAATCTTCCTCGTATCCGTTTTCAAGCATTAACCATATAACATGGGAATACTGTTCCTCAGCAGTTTTATAATCCCCTGCCGCCACCAGCAGATTAGCAAGTGTACTGCACACTGAAAGGTACTGATGTGCATTTTCCGGAAGCAGCTGATCATAAATGGCAAATGACTCATTCAAATGATACATGGCTTTATCCAAATCACCAATCCTTAAATATGCGTCTGCAAGATCGGCATGGGTCTGTGCAAGATCCAGGTTTTTGTGGTCAGGATAATATGTTTCGTATATCCTTAATGCATGTTCATGCTCAGGTAACGCTTTCTTTGGCTGGTCGTTCTCTGAGTACACTGCTCCAATATTGTTATAAATATATGCCGTATGCTCATGCTCCGGCCCATAGGATAAGGAATCAATCCGAATTGCCTCCCTATAATTTTCAATCGCTTTCTGCGGCTGATTCATATAGTAGCAGCAAAGCCCTATATTATTAAAGATCGTAGCAGTATTAGGATCATCCATCCCGTAAACCTTCTGAAACAGTTCCAACAACCGGTAAAAGTCTTCTAAAATATCCGGGTAATTATCTTCTAATGTAAGCCTCAAAGAACAGATCGTATTCCATACATCCAGGGTATCCGGATGTGTCGGTGATAGTAATTTCCAGAAAATATCCTTTGCCTCCTGCAGATATAACATTGCTTCGGCTGGCCTGTAATCTGTCAGCAGATTTCCAAGATTATGCGCAATGCCGGCTCTTAAAAAAAGCATTTCCCTGTCATTACTTTTAGCGTCTGTTTTACCATAAAGATCCAGATATAACTCCTCTGCTTCCTTATGCTCTCCCGAATGAGCTAATAAGACAGCCTTATGGCTTAGGGCATTTAGAGTAAGCTCATCTGAATCCCCTTTTTCCGCCAAAAAGGTCTCGTAAGCACGTTTAAAAAATGGTTCCGCCTTGCGGTAATCTGATTTCAGATAGATTTTCCCAATATTCAGATCCAGTTTGGCAAGTTCTACTTTTGCGGTTGCGCTGAATTCACCCTCTCCCTTGCTGTCTTCCATAATAGATCGGCTCTTTAAGTAGGCCTCCAACGCTGTGTCAAAATGAGAAAGTTCATAGTCGATCATGCCTCTGCTATTCCAAACAGACGCAAGCTGGATACAGTTTTCTCCATACAGCTTTGTATAAAGCTGAAATAAAGAATCCAGCAGAGGAACTGCCCTCTCATAATAGCCGATATCCCGATAGATTTCAGCCAAAGCCCATAAAAACCTGCAGTCTTCCTCTCCTTTAAAGCTGTCAGTAAATATATCATTTAGGGACCAGCTAAACTGTATCAGTTCCTTTTTGAACGAATCATTCTGATCCCTGCTTTCTTCCATTTCAATCGTAATCTCTCTGATAAACCCCTGACATGCCTCATACAGAGACGCTAAAAACTGTGCCCGGACCGCAGCGGCAATGACCGAATGCATAATATAGCGATAGCGATTCCTCCCGTTATTATAAATCGCTTCTTTTTTCAGCCATCCCTTCCTGGCCAAACGGTTTAGGAGTGTGCGGTTTTCCTGAGCAAACCACTTTTTTGCCTGCCCAAAATGAAAGGGGATTCCAGGAATGGCGGAAGTCTGCATAAGCAGCTGAGTCTCAGGCATACTACGCCCATAGACACGGAAGAGTTTTTGCAGTTGTTCTATAATCCGTCCTTCCGTTCGCAGCTTGCTGTGAACGGTTGAAGCTTCCTCTGAACTGATATGAAATCCGCATTTCTTAAGTTCAGTAAGAAATTCATATAGCAATGCCTCCTCCGTATCCGCGATTCTGGAAAGGAGTTCCACAGTTACTGTGTGCCTGTCAGCTAATTCTATAATTTGACGCAGAGAACTATCGTCATGCTTTCCGTGATAATAGTAATAAAACAAATCCATGCATTCGTTCATCTTAAGCGGCATTACAGGAATTTTTTCAAATCCTGAAAAACCGTCACAACGGCTTGTGATCAGCAGCCGGCATGGAAGAAGTTCCCCAATCCCCATAAGGTGCCTGTCATCAAGGTTTTCCACATTGTCCAGAATAAGTAACAAGCGATCCCGATATTGATTGATAAGAGATAAGGCCTTTTGAAATTCCTGTTCCATATTCTGTAATTCAGAAGACGGAAAAAAAGCACGCACCAGGGACAATGCAAAATCACCATCTGTATATTCTACCCACGCAATACGGGTAATTCCTGACTGTGAGGACGGCATTTTAAGAATATCCACCATCAAAGCCTTTGCGATTTCTGTCTTTCCGATACCTCCTATGCCATGAAGAAAGCATGGTGTACCATTCCGTATCAATTTTTGCAGACTTTCAGGCATACCTTTGCGCCCGGTATAGTACTCTGTCTGCCTATATGGAGGGCTTGTCAGAAATTCCGGGAATTTTTCTGGAAGCGGTGTCGTTTTCTCTATGACATTTTCCCGGTGTCTTAAAAGGATTTCCTGTATCCTTTCCACTGGAACCATTTCCTTGTCTATGCATAAGGACAGAACATCATCAAGACAGTCCAGCAGACAGGAACGGCTGTCCTGATTATCTGCAGCATAGTCATTATACCATAGGGTGAGATCTGTGTGAAAGCAGTCTGAAAACAGCTTTATAAGCTGGTTAGCCGCTTCCACAGCCTGCGGTTCCTGAAATTTCCCCTTATGGCCTTCTGGATGAAACAAATAGCTGAATATGTAAAAAAGCCTGTTTTTAGTCAGTTTATTAATCGATTTTTCTTTTTTTAACCGATCATTAAAGTACCCACGGTCAAATCCTCCATTTGGTAATTCCCATTTAAGCGGATCAATCATGACAGAACCGGTACAGTCCTTTAATAGACGGTGTAGAAATGAGCTCGTAGTCATTGGTTCCATCTGCATAAATACCTCCTGTGCATAAAAATTTAAAACCCAACTTAAATCCGACTGGAATCCAACCGAAAATCAATGCTATAGTGGGCATGTAACAAAGAAATTATAGCATGCAGAAAAAGTTATATCAATGTCGCAGCCATCTGGGAAACAGGAAATCTATTGGAGGTGAACATTATGGTGGAAATGATCACGGCATACATTATCAGTATTTTTGCGGGTATCACATCTCATTACATATGTAAATACCTGGATAACTTGTGATTGGCTCACTGCGTAGCAAATCCGCCTGCCGATACACACATGCAGGCGGATTCCTTTATGATTCTTCCATATTCTCACATTCAGCGATTGCCAAACAATACTATACACGTTCTACCCTATGCAGCACTGCTATAATTTACAATGGAAATTTCCTGTGTAAATTGTTTCGCCTGTTCTGTGATCTGCTCCAGTCTTTTAATCACATCACCTGTATAGATAATTTCATTACATTCCGTACATTTATAACAGGGAACATTCCGCACAATCAATAAACAGCTTCCTAAATCTGTAACACTTGTTGTATATCCCTTTTCTGCTTTAGCCCCGCATTCCATGCATACCATGATTATCGCCCCCTTCTCACCTTAAAATTACTTTCCCACAGATCGGGATCTGGAAAATATGCTGTTATTAAATATATGAAATCTGTATCGCAGCTTACTACTATATGGATATACTGTGATTTCATAGAAAAGCCCAGAATCAAACAGCTTGGTAATGGCTTATCATCCTCATACTGTTTGATAATCTCACCTGTACAAATACCGTTTACAATATCGTCAATGCCTATCTTCCGCTCATATAAACGGATTCTGGCATGCTCTGTTATCGCTATATTTTCTGGCTTATTTAACGCTTTTAGCTGCTCAATCGTTATCATTTTACACCAACTTTTCTATTGATATTCTTATTATAGCAAATTTTTCCGTAAATTCAAGCCAAATGTGCCTATTGTCCATACTATGAAAATTCTACGGTCTCTTTTTCTCCAACACATCCATATATTTCCCCGTCAACGTTTCAATCTCTTTTAATTCCTCTTCCGTTGCGTCCTCAAGGTCATGCTCCGTATCCTGCAGCACATCCATGACAATTTCTTCTTTCAGGCATTGGAGCAATTCCTCCGGTGACTCAATAATCTCCGGCGTGTACGCAAAATCACCTGTCCCTGGATTATAATGAAGGATCACATAGCCAAACTTTGAATGACAGACATCAATATATTCACTCTCCTCAATATACCCTTTAAACGCTTCCAGAATATCCGCAAATGTCCAATCCATATCTTCTTCTCCCTTCCCTCTGTATCGAACATATGTTTTGTATTGTACCACAGAGAGAATATAAGTGTCAATAGGCCTGTTCCACCACATACATAGGCCGGATTCCCGCATCACATACCTGATTCCCCTCCGCCGCCTTCACACATCTTGGCTCTATGGCCCCTGTACGCAGATTCACCGTATACACCATATCTGTTGTCTGGTATTTGGGCGTCCGAAGCCAGTAGGAACCACAGTATCCATTAATCACTTCCTCTCCATTGTCCATATCAGAGCCATGAAACTTCCACAAATACTCTTTCATAGCCAAAGCCTCCTCAACAGAAGGAATGAACAAATCCGTATACAGCACCTGCGGATTTTTCCTTGCAAACCGCGCAAGTAAACTGCTGTCCAGATTCTCATATCCGCCACGCTCCGTGGAACCGGCGTACTCATTCCCGATTCCCACATTTACCCTCACCAAATCCCCTGAGCCGGTCTTATGATCTAAAAGCCACTTATGAATAAGAGAAAATTTATAATTATTGCTGTCACCAAAGAACCGTGTAGACTGGGTATTTCCCTCCTCCTCAAAGCCAAGGCCCTCATTGGAAGGAATCACGGTATCGCAAAGGAACAGCGCCAGGCTCTTGTCCGTGTTGGATTGATCTTTATAATTGGCATTCACACACCGGAACAAATACAGCTTTCCTCCTATCTCCCTTGCCTGCAGATCCCCTTCCTTCCAGATTCCGGTTCTCACCAATTGATTCTCCTCAGACCGTTCCAGCAAAAGAACCGGATGAACCTCATACAAGCCAGCCTCTTCCTTGGAAACCATCTTTCCGTCCGTCAAGATAACCTCTTCCATGTCCTCCCCCTTGGTCAGATAAGTTCCCTCTGGAAATACATACCGGTTCTCACCCGCAGCACAATAGAAATCATACTCATCTTTTGTCAGAATAGAAACCGCGTCTCCGTTGATCGCTTGAAGGTTTCCGGCAATGCTGAGACCGCCTGCAAATCGGTCATCCAGAAAAAATCTTAAGGCAGAAGAAGCATAATCTGCCGTATCACCTGTTGCATAGCCTCCATAGATATCAGAGCCAATCCCCTCTTCACAAATATAGAGCATGTTTCCCGTCCCCTCATAGTCCGTATCAATGCAGACAAAATGATACTTCAATTTTCCATGCCCCATCTCCCCAGAATCCCAGGTAACCGTGATCTCATCCCCCAGATTCTGAGTAAGCCAGACTCCGCAGACATCACACTGGGAATCCTGGTCCTCATCTCTATGTCCCGCTGCCGGATAAATAGTCTCCATCTCTTTCCCACATTTGCCGCACGCAAGAATCCGGTGTGCTGCCGTCAGGCAACTCCCCTTCAGTTCTTCCCCACACTCCCATTCATGGGTGCAGGTTTTCTGGTTCCATATGCGCTGATAACCCACACGGGAAATCGTATATGGTATTCCTCCTAACTCAAAGGTATCAACCACTTCATTGGTATATCCGGAAAGATTGTAGTCATATAATGTGCTGCTCACCTCCGCCGTCCCTGGATGATAACCACGGCCAATCAGATAAAACTCGTGATACGCACAGTCTCCCGTACTTGCAGCGAACTCATTCAGGATACGGTTTACATCATGGTTGCTTTCCACCACAAACTGTTCTTTTTCATTTTCATATGCCAGATAATACTTAATATACACTTCATTGGTATCCAGAGCGCTCATCAGAAAAGTCTTTGGTCCTGGCTCCTCTGCCTCCCACCGATTCCCCTCATGATCATAAAAAAAGCCCGAATAATAAATCTGAAAATCACACACAGAATTTCCCTTTTTAAATGCCAGCTGTCCTGTGTAGGGTTCTGCCAGATCGGTTCCTTCCGAATCTGCGATATGAACTGTATAGCTTCGTTTTCTATCCCCCAGGGAAGTACCGTTATCTGCCCTCTCATACCAGGCAGTTTCCACCTGTCCATTTTTACTCAGTGAAAAAGTCCCCAGTTTTTCCAAAGGAATAACCCATCCGTCAAATTCTTCCGCCTCAATTGCTATGGTACTCCCCTTATTGGCAACACCAAACTTCAGCCCGATGTCATTCCAGGAATTCTTTTCCCGATATGCAAGGAAATAATTGCACGGAGATGTGCCATAAAACCCATCTTTCTTCTCCTGCGCCCTCTTCTTCCACTGTTCCAGCTTACTTTCAGAGGAATCTCCGGTTATATATTGGATGATGATCTGGCGGTAGGCGGTTCCATGGGCTGTTTGACGGTAAGGCGGTGCCTCCATGGCCCGATAGGTAATGCCTTCCTTTTCAATGGCCTTCGGATAATCTATATAGAAATCATCCCCTTCCACAGTATAGCCTCTTACATTCGGGAGAAGCTGCTCTCCGCTGCTGTCAACAAACAGCGCCATCCATGAAAAGCCATCATACTTTCCGGTAGTTTTATTAGGTTCATGGCCTGGGAAATGAATCCGTTTCATGGCTACGTCTACCGATTGATTTTCCTCTTCTGTGATAACATAGGCATTCCCATCCTCCGCAAAACCGTAGTCATGAAAGGTATTCCGGTATGGGATCATGTCCCCGATCTCTCCCATTCCGGTGGCCACTCCCAAGACAGACCCCGTATCCTGGGCCACATAACGGATGGAATACGTTCTCTGTCTGTCCGCAGACACCTGGCTTCCCACCTGTTTATATTCAATTTGAAACACATTTCTTTCCTGATCACGAATGGTAAACATCCTGGGACTGGAATCAACAGCCTCCCATTTACGTCCCTTTGAGTCCGTGATTTCCCTGAGAAAATACACCGGCAGCTTTTCTCCAACGGTCCAAACACCCGTAATATCCTCAAAAATAACCGTTTCCGGATGTCCATAGGCCCGGAACCGAACCGTGTAATCTGCCTGCTTTATGCTTTCTGGAATTTTCTCTATTTTCTTATAGTATAAGCTGACCATGTTATCACTGGAATTAGGCGATACGTTCACTGTCCGGGGCGGCTCTCCTGTAATTTCGTATCCATCTGGACAGATACCGGAAATGTCCAGAATTTCACCGACCTTTCCATGCAGGGTTATGCGTTCTATTTCTGAAAGTGCAGCAATATCCATGCATTTCACCACATAGGGTTTTTCTGTCTGATTATCATCAGACGTCCCCTCCTTTACCAGATAAACTGTAAAAAGATTATCCTCTTCTTCCACTGTAAATCTATATTGGCCTGCGTATACATAGCCGTCAAACAAAATCTTCGGAACCACAGCACTGCCTTGATCTCCTGTGCTGCTTTCCTTGTATATCTGTGAGTTGGTATCCCTATCCACATATATAATCGTGTATCGGTAGGACTTCTTCTCTGCATTTGACGGCGTTCCTATATCAACTGTCTTGTCCTTTGCATAATAAATTTTAACCGTTGTCCCATCCAAATCCAGTTTAAAGCTGCCTTTTTGTCCACCTTCCACAGTATATCCGGAATAATTCCGTTCAGGAATGGTAATCACACTTTCCGCTTCCCCCAGGCCCTCTATCTCTCCCAGAACAGTTCCATCACGTCCTGCATACTGGATTTTATAGCGATACCTTTCATTTTTCTGCGGATAGTCTCCGTCTTCATCCGTTCTGCCAGGTTTTTCTGTTTTCCCTTCCGTCTTTCTATAATATAGGGAAAACATGGCATGGTCTGAGGTTACTTTTTGTTTTCCCACTGCTCCATTCACAAATTGGTAACCCTCAAACGTATCGGATTCAATGGTAATCCATGCGTCTTTTGGAGAACTTCCCTCCACTAAGGACAAGACATTACCTTGTTCATCCATATATGAATATCAACATCCTCAAAAATCTCACCTATCCGTCTCATGACTGCATCCTGATTTCCAGACGCGCTTACTATTGCCTCAGCATATTTAAAATAATCCTCAGTTTTAGCAAACTCTTCTCTCTTTTTTTGTGTCAAATACTCTGATGATAAAATATCAAGCAGTTTTGGCCATGTATATAAACCACAGCCTGCTGATATACCTGCGCCTACAAACGGAATTATATTTCTTCGATTATTGCGTATACTATCAAGTCTCTTTTTATTCTGCCTTAAATTGATCAATTCTGACAGTTTCATATATACCCTCCCATAAACATACGGCCTATTTCTTATAATACATAATCTCTACGATTATCCAATAAGAACCTTCTTCCCCTCAAATCCAAAACCATACTCTCGAATCCTATCTTCACCAATCCCTTCTGCCATTAAGACTGATCTATAATTCTTATCTTCAATCTGCCTTAAAGCTGCTTTCACGGTATCCTCCAGACTCTCTTCGTCATCCGGGTCATAGACCTTGAATTCCAGAATAATCCCATCGTCCTCTTTTTTCCGTGGCTTTAACATCACATCATATCTTCCAAACCCACTTTCCCGATTAGATGTAATCACATACCGATCAGCCAGTTCCACCATAAGCCCTAATACAAATCCGTGATAGAATCGTTCCGGCTCCGATCCTGACGGACGGTTCCCTGTATCAAAATAGCTGAAGGTGGTCAGGGCAATCCGGTTCATATAAGCATTCATCTCTTTCGTATTGCCTTGTAATAATGCTTTGATAAATCCATTGTATTCCTTTACTGACTTCCCAAACCAATCTCGTATCATCTTCTCAAATGTAATACGGACTTCCTTATTAGTCAGACTCAGTTCATATTCCTCTATTCCAAATTCCTCATCGAACCGATGACTGTCTGCTTTCAGATACCCACTTGCCAGAAACAGACTCCACACAGCGCTCTCGCTGTACTCCAACTGACTGAAAATAATCTGCTCATCAATGGTTGTACAGAGTTTCCGTCCTTTCAAAAGCTCCTCCATAGTTTCTTTTACAGCCGGACTCCCCTCCCGGATCAGCTTTCCCATTAAGCTGTTGCTGCTGGTATTGGCCCAATAGCAGGATAGTTTTTTCGTTTTAAGATAATTGATGATTGACCAGGGATTATAAATATCCCTTTTCTTACCAAAAACAAAACCGTCATACCAGGCCTTTACCGATTCTTTTTGCCCGGACAAATCATATTCCTCCAAAGCGTTCCATACCTCCTGCTGTGTAAATCCAAAGGAGTCCTCAAAAATCTCGGATGTTGTCGTTATTACCGTCAGATTATTCAGATCAGAAAAAACAGATTCTCGGCTGATCCTTGTAATTCCAGTCATGACAGCTCGAAAAAGATATGGGTTTGTTTTAAAAGTTGAATTGAAAAGGCTTCGGATAAAGGCAGCCATTTCATCCCAGTATCCGTTCACATAAGCTTCCTGCATGGGTGTATCATACTCATCCAGAAGAAGGATTACCTTCTTTCCATAGTAACGGGAAAGATAAAGGGACAGCATCTTTAAGGAAAGAGTAATCGTACTGTTTTCCGGATCGGCATAAATCTTGCGAAAGTCTTCCTTTTCATCTTCTCCCAGAACATCACTATCCAGCAAAAACCGATACTTTCCAAAAACCATTTTTATAATCTGACAGATTTTTTCTCTAGCTGTAGGGAATGTTACTTCCTTCACATCAGCAAAACTAAGCGCAATCACCGGATAAGTCCCTTGAAGCTCCTGAAATGTTTTATCCTTCCATATAGAGAGGCCTTCAAATATCTTCCCTTGCCCTTTATATTCTACAGAGAAAAAGCGCTCCAGCATACTCATATTCAGCGTTTTTCCAAAACGGCGGGGGCGGGCAATCAAAGTAACCACATCCTGGTTTTCCCACCACTCCCGGATGAACTCTGTCTTGTCCACATAAAAACAGCCACTTGCAATCAGTTCGGTAAAATCCTGATGTCCAATACCAATGATTCTTGCCATAATTGTTGATGCCCCCTTTCTTCTATTCATAGTATAACAAGTTTTCCCGGGCAATTCAATCTTAAACGAACATATATACAGAACTATCATGATTCAAAGGAGAATATCCTATTTAAAAATGGCCCTTAATAACCGAAAAAAGCTGGGAGCCACGATTGTTATGGCCTCCAGCTTTTAAGGGAACTAAAAGGTATCAAAGTATATTGTGTACCAACTAATCTTTATTCGCATTTTTAAATTTTTATGCAATTACCATATATAACTTTCTTACGCCGCGTATTTTCTATTTGCTTAATATGGATCCTCATTTTGATCTGTTTTTTACTGTCTGAAACCCCGTAATTTTTCAACAAATTTATTTTTTCAACACTTCAAATTTGTCCGTCCTATTCCAAAACATACAATATATCCATTTCACGTAAACATATCACCACAATATATAGTACACCAAACGTATTAACACTCACCCGCCGGACACGTCCGGGAAACACATTACAAAACGAATCCTTTTTTATTTATCAAACATATTACTTAATCATTCCACACGACTCTGAGCAGCAGCCATACACTATAAATCCATGACCTACAAGCACAAAACCCACCACACAAACCTCCCAAAATGCAAAGTTTGCAATTCGGGTTTGTGTAACGGGTTTTACACAAATCACTACACAAATTACTACACAAATTTAATACCAGACCACACAATTTAGCACCATCCTATGACACCCACAAAAAAACCCGGAACCCCTGATGTTTATGGTGATAGGGAAGTATAGAAACCAACTTATCATTAACGCTGACAAACAGGGTGCAAATAAGCAGGTGTAGATAAATTTACACCTGCTTAACTTTAAAACAACGTAAATCAGTTACATTTTATGACCATAAATAAAAACTTCCTTAAATAGATTACTCCATAAATTACTATTTTTTGCGATTACATCTGGTGTTTCCGCTTTTTCCTCCAAAACAATTGAAACTAATTGCGGGCCTAGTGCCTCCCAAACTATTTTGGGAGATTCAACCCACGAGTACTTATCCTCTTTTATATCTACCAATGCACGGAAAGCACCTAATAATGGATAAATTAATCCTTTTGGAACAAGATACTGCAAATCGCTTTGTGAGTAAATTGATTTCCCTACAATTTCACCATCAGCATATTTTGCATATTTACGTGTTCCATATCTTTTTCCTGCTCGACTAGCCATAACATTAAAATTACATTCAATATCATCCCATAACTTAAAAACATCAGAAATAATAGGCGTCATATTGGAAATAATATGCTCCCTTTTATCCTTTCCCAAATTTAAAAAGCGTTTTAAACTTGCTTCCTTTCCCGTATAGCACTGTACCGGTTGTAGGTCTGATAACCGTCCATCGTTATTCCTCATTGGATAAATAGCTTGGTTAAACATATTTAGAACAGTAATAACTTCACGAACATCAATAGGGATAATTTGCGGATCATTATAATGTTCATTCATTTTATATGCAATCCTATTTGAAAAAGGTAACGTACTAAATGCTTTTTTAATTACTTCAAAACTGTCTTTTAATTCCTCAATAGATTTTAAATCTACTTGGACGGAGGTATTTCGTGCAGCTGCTAGTTCAACAGGCGTTTCCAAACCAGTAAAAATTTCCATGAATACATAGCGATCAGCTGAAAGCAAACCTGATTTTTGCGCTTCAAGAATTGCTCTTAATGTATGACCTCCGTCAATATTTCCATGTTTTGAGGAATCAGACAATATAATAGTCACTATTTTCTTTTGGTTATCATAATCAATACTTTCAGCAGATAGCAAAATTCCGCGATTTAACTCATGAAAATTTAAGTTTTCCAGTAAACTATCATTTATAGCTTTTGCAACATTTGTAGTCATTTTTTGTTCACGTGGATTTGTTTCCATCCAATTTTCAATCTCTTGAGGGATAGATTTTGCTTGCGCATAACATACATATTTTATATGTTTGCCACTTGGATTTACAGGATCTGTCATTTTTTTAAATTGTTCTGCTTTAAAGACCAATTTTGCCATTTCAAATACTCCTTTCGACATAAAAAAATCTACACTCCTAGCCAGAATAGGAACGTAGAATATAAACATAGATATTTAAAATAGCTACGCGTCCACATCTATTTAGAAGATACTGGATATCTAATAGTGCAATATCGCTCTATAGACATTACATATATAACATAAATCAGAAAAAATGTCAAATTAAAAATTATTACAAACTGTTACGCAATAGAATACTATTTTTGAGGGCAGACGTATAAAACCCTTACCCCACCACTTCAATACCCACAAAGCCGCATAAATCAAGGACAAAATAACCCCTACTGCGTAACAATCCCCATAATAGATTGAGGGCGAAAGCAGTCTGCTGATTTCGCCCTCTTGACTACCCACAAGCAAAGGCAGGAAAAGCTGTCAAGGGCGCGTAGCGCGAAGTCTACCCTTGACAGCTTTTCCTGTCTTTGCTACCTACTATCGGTCGAAGCGGAATTTCAATATGGCTTCAATCAGTTTTGCCTTTAATCTGTCCTGCGTATCGTCATTGATATGCCCTTTATACATAGACAGATATTTGATGTATGCGGTATAGTGCCGCAATACTGCGTCTACCGCTTCTGGCTCTCCGGCAACGGCTTTTTCGATTACCTCAAAAGGTATCAACTTTTTGTTCCTCATGTTTCAATTTCTCCCATTCTTTTCGTAACTGTTTCAGCGCAACATTTCTTCTGTGGTTTATCGTACTTCTGCAACGTCCGTACTGTCTGCCGATGGCTTCATCACGATAGCCAACGAAGTAATAAAGCAACAAAACTTCCCGCCTTAACTCCGGCAATTTTGATAATGACGTTGCCAACCGTTCATCATCAACGATAACTTCCATTCCCGATACAATAAATACAGTCGGCTTATCCTGTTTTTCAAAGTAGCTGTCCATAGCAGACGGTTCAAAATATCGTTCTGACATCAGATAGTCAAGGGATATTTCTCTTGATTCTTTCCGCTTCAAATCCCGCCATGCGTTCATGGCTTCATGGCGCAGGACAATCTTACAGAACGCATGAAACGCATATTCGATATGTTCCATGAACTGTTCAGAATATCTCATTTTCTCTCACCCCCTTTCTTCCCAGTAGGGGGCTATTACAACAAAAACCCATACAGCAGAAAGAGCATGAGTTTTTGGGTAATGCGAGTTATTAAGACATACTAAATGATATGTGTGTTCATATTCATGGGTAGAATATCCCGTTTCACAAGACAGGATTTTTTTGATAATTCACCATAGCCAAGACTACCCATAAAATAAAAAACAGACATAGCAGCACCTCACCATACCGCCATATCTATGAAAGTCATTCTGCTACATAAAAACGGCGGCTTTGATTGTTTTTCAAAACCGCCGTTAGTTTAGCTATGTTAAAAATATGAAGATAGATTTTTTTCTTTCTGCCATACAAATAGGCACATAAAAAGCCTGCCGCCAACAACGGTTTTTTTATTTACCGCTTGCGGCTGTCTATCATAATAAATAGTTTTATAGAAATAGAGGTTCAATTTCTCTTTTTATGAAATCTATCCTATCTTTAACTCTTGGAACAAATAAAGAGGAAATGGAAACCACAATTTTGTTTTTAGGATTAACATATATCGCATTTCCGCCGTCACCTAAAGCCGCATACGAATGCTCTGCCTCATCTATAACCCACCACAAATATCCATACTTTAGATGGCGTGCTTTCCAAACACTTTGTACCTGTGTACTCTCGACAATCCATTTATCAGAAATAATCTGTCTGCCGTTCCAATATCCCTCATTCAAATACAACTGCCCTAATTTAGCCATATCCATCGTTGTAAGAGATAATCCCCATCCAGCCGTATTTGTTCCGTTTGGGTCGGCAACCCAACCATTTGCACCTTTTGATTTATAAAAATCAAGTTGTTCTTCTTTGCTTTGAAAATATATATTTTTCTCAACAGAAATTCCCAATGGATAAAAAAGATTGTCCTGTGCAAATTCTAAGACAGATTTCCCTGTAGTATTGATAAGAATACCAGATAAAATATCAATTCCGATTATGGGCGCATATCTGAAATCCCCAATTTTTCCGCATCCACCTAAAAAGTCAAGAGAGGATATTACCCAATCCTCACTGGAAAAATATTTTGGATAAGGGTTAAATCTATGCTTATAGGGGGCAGTCATTGTAAGCAGATTACGGATTGTAATATGCTGTATTGTTTTCCCCCCTTTTTTGATTTGATAATTCGGGAAAAAATCAATTACTTTTTCATCAAGGTTTATGATACAGCCTTTGCCTAAGGCGATTCCGAATAACATAGAAACAACGCTTTTTGTCACCGAAAAAATATGGATGGGGTCATTTTCCGAACACTGATTAAAATAGTTTTCATAAACAACATTATCATCTTTAAACACAATGATTCCGGCTATATTTCCAGATTCCTTTTTTATTTTATTTTCTAAGGACGCTATTTGTTTCTGTTCCATGCTATTTGTTTAACCTCCGTTTCATATCTTTTTAATTGGATAATAGACTTCTGTAATTAGTTCATCTTCCTCCATGACTTGCGAGGGGTCTGTTACATATACTTCAAATAATGCATTGGTACACTCGTACCCATTCTGCTCTGCCCATTTTGTCTGCTTTGCATATACAGAAGATAAAATCGAATAGCTTCCCTTTACAACAGTTTTCAGACATAGCCCCGCCTTAAAATCTCTTGTTCCGGTTACATATTCCTTAATAGGGATAGCAAATTCCGTATCTAAACCAAATGTGCTAAATTCATTGCTGTGGAATAAGACCATTGGAGGATTGGCTATGGTCAAATTTTCTTTTCTTATCCTGCCTAATAGCTTTCCAAAACAAACGCCGTATTCATCAGAAAAATTATCCGCTTGAACCATTTTTCGGACAAAAAGCAGACACATCACTGGTACTTCCACAAGTTCTACATCAATATTATCTAAATATGACATGATGGGCTTCCCGTTTTTTAGGTTCGATATGTCGCATTCCAGTTGACGCAGGCTCTTTTCCTGTTCATATAATTGCTTTTTCATGTCGTCCCGTTTTTGGATTAGGGCGGCATACAGTTTTTCCTCGTTCCATTCTCCTGATTCTATAGTCTGCTTTATTTCCTCCAAAGAGAAATTGTATGATTTTAAGCGGATAATGAGCAGCATAATTTCCAACTGTTCAATGGCATAGTATCTATACCCATTTTCCGGGTTGATTTCACTTGGCAGAATAAGCCCTATCTCGGCATAGTATCTGAGAGTTTTGGTAGACACTTTGCATATTTTTGAAAACTCACCAATAGACAGCACTGATAATCACCTCTCTTTTCTTTCTCAAAGTATACACTTTACCGTAAGGGTAAAGTCAAAGGCATTTTTTGTTGACAGTATCCCATAAGAAATCTTAACGCTATATAAAATCCAAATCAATATCTGCAAAAAAGAATTATTTTTGTTGGCATTTCTGAAACTTCCCCGTATTAAGAAGCAAGGAAATCTTTTTAAAGAATTTCTCTCAAAACTCCGTCAAAACTGCCCTGTGTGGTGTTGTATGTAGTGAGAGGAATTATCAGAGGGTTTGGGATTCTTCCCAACAAGCAAAATCTGTCCGGCAAGCCGTAGCGCGGACGGGCAGATTTACGGAAATGGGTACCCTTTTCCTAAGATTGCGTTTTATTAGGAAAACACACTGCCAAAAGGATTTTGTGCTTTGGCGGGGGTCAGCCCGCCTCGGCGGTGTCAGTGGTGTTGATTTCAATGTACTCGGCAATCCGGCGGAACTCATCCGCAAACTTAAAGTGAACACTGATATTGCCGTTTTCGTAAACCTTGATATGGTCTACCAATTCAATCAGGATTTCGCGGGTCAGCTTTTCGATGTTCTGATATTTCGCAAAGGCTACCAGCGCGGGATGCTGCTGGTCAACGCCGTTTGAAAGCTGTTTCCGTTCAGCCGTCAGCCGGGCCAGCAAATCCGAGAGCCCGGCGGCCTGCCGCTCATAATCGGCTTTCATTTCCCGGTATTCCTGCTGGGAGATTTCTCCGTCTTTCCAGTCTTGATACAGTGACTGTTTGTAGCGGGTGATTTTCGTCAATTCCTTTTCCTTTGCGGCTATCTGGTCGTTAAGGCGGTGGGATTGACTTTTTTTCAGCGGGGCCGCATTGATACGGGCTACTATTTCCGAATAGGAAACGGCGGTACTCACTTGATACTGGATAGCGAACAGAACGGCGGCCTCTAAACGGTTGTGTTTGATAGAGTGCATGGAGCAGGCTGTCCGGGAGCGTTTCTTGTAAGTGGAGCAGGAATAATATACATTCTTCCCGCTCTGACTCCGGGTCACGGCTTTGCCGCAGTCAGCGCACCTCAGAAAGCCGCTGAATAAATGGAGCTCCCGCTTTTTAGGGGCCGTCCGGGTGTCACGTTTCAGAAGTTCCTGCACCCGGTCAAAGGTTTCGTGGGTGATGATGGCCTCGTGGGTATCGGGGACGCGCACCCATTCATCCTCCGGCACAGCCTCAATCTGGTGTACCTTGTAGCTTTTCACCCGGCGGCGGCCTTGTACTAAATCCCCGGTGTAAATAGGATTTCTGAGAATATCCGTTATAATCTTGTTCCCCCACATGGGAGCGTCCGATATAGCCGGGGAGTAGGGCAGGCCCTTTAGCTTTCTGTATGCCGTGGGGCTGGGTATGCCGTGGTCGTTCAGATACATCACAATTTGAAGTTTGGCCGTACCTTGCAGGCACATCTCGTATATCTTTTTGACGGTTTCAGCGGCCTCCGGGTCAACGATTAGCTGGTGCTTGTCTTTGGGGTCTTTTATGTAGCCGTAGGGAGCAAAAGAGCCTATGTACTGGCCGTTGCGCCGCTTGTAATCGAAAACCTGCCGGATTTTCTTTGAGGTCTGATAACAATACTGGTCATTCATCACGTTTGTTATCGGAACGATAATGCTGTTCACGCTGTCCGGGTTCAGGTAGCTGTCCACGCCCTCGGCCAAGCTGATAAAGCGGACACCCATCTGCACAAAAAGGTTGTCAATCAGACTGCCAGCGTCGCTGTAATTCCGGGCGAAACGGGAAAGGTCTTTCACCACAACGCAGTTGATTTTCCCGCTCATCACATCTCCTAAAAGCCGCTGGAAACTTTCGCGCTCCGTATCGGTTCCCGTGTGGCCGTCATCCACATACTCGGTGTAGCTTTCAAATTCTTCCGCATGGTTGAAGTGAAAATCATTGAGAATGTCGCGCTGGTTTTTCACGCTGTTGCTATCGTCAAGCCCCCGGTTGATTTTCTGTAAATCCTCTCGGGAAAGCCGGATGTAGCCGCCCATTTTCCAGAACCGGGCCGTATAGGTAGGGGTCAAAGTCTGCTGATACCCTCTGTTTTTTGTTCGTGCCATTGTTCCTCCTTCCCTATCACATTACACTTATATTATACCTCTGTCCGGGGCAATCAACAAGGATGTCGATGCTTTGGGACAGTTTGTCTCGAAGTAAGAACGGGCCGCAACAGCAGTTACAGCCCGCTCTTTTGCCGGATAAGAAAGGCGGTCAGCGTCTCCTGCAGGGAGGGGCCGCCCTCGGCAAATTCGATTTTCACGCCCACGCCGCCCACGCTAAAGCAGTACGGATTGACGGCCCGTTTCACAAACCGGGCCAGCCGCTCCTCCCGGGGGAGGGTGCGGTCAAAGGCCATACCGCTCACGTCAGCCAGCGCATCCGCGCTCACCGCGCCGATGTTCACACTTTTCATTTGTTCCAGCTCTTGTGCGGTCAGTTTCACGGCAAAACCTCCTTTTGCGTTTTGGGTTGGTGGGGAAACGCGAAAGTGATTATTCTAAAACTTGGGAGCCACTAATTTAAAGCTTGAGAGCCACCTGAAATCTGTTCTTATTTTAATGCTTGGGAGCCGCCTATAGATACAAGATATAGTTGTAGTCAAAGTACCGTGA
>CAJSZV010000022.1 GCA_910574345.1 Clostridiaceae bacterium
ACGTCGAACTTACGTTCTTATCAGGCCGTAGGTCTATTAAGGTTACCCTTTTTTACCCTTTTCCAGAAAAATCTTTTTCATTTTCCTCTTGACATATTACCAAATTGCTTCCCGGCCGTACAGCCGCCTTCCCTCCGAGTCCGCAATCTCCTCCACCCGGCCCGCATATCCCCTGTTATTTAAAATAATATACCGCTCAAACAGCTTTCCCCGAACCATGTCCCTGAGGACCGGCTTCTGTCTGATGTCCTCCACCGAGCTTCCGTGAACCGTAGCCACCAGCTTGCAGCCGCAGTTCATCACATACTCCACCGCCTCCAGATCCTCCCGGCTTCCGATCTCGTCCACGGCAATCACCTGAGGCGCCATGGTCCGTATCAGCATCATCATGCCCCTGGCCTTGGGACAGCAGTCCAGAATATCCGTCCGCATCCCCAGATCATTCTGAGGCACCCCCTGATAACAGGCCCCCAGCTCCGACCGCTCGTCCACCACCCCCACGGTAACCCCCTTATGCTCCCGGCTCCCTGTAGAGATCTGGCGGATCATATCCCTCAAAAGAGTCGTCTTCCCGCACCTGGGCGGCGACACAATCAGGGTGTGCTGAACCCGGTCACCTTCATAAATATAAGGCATCACCGCATCACCGCATCCCCGCACCTGATGAGACAGCCGCACATTAATAAACGATATATATTTCATGCTCCGGATATGGCTGTCCTCCACCACGGTCCTTCCCGCCACCCCGATCCTGTGTCCCCCCTGTATGGTGATAAATCCCTGACGCAGCTCCTCCTCAAAAGCATAGAGAGAATAATTACTGATATATTCCATGGTCTCCCTAAGCTCGTCCCTGGTCACTATATAAGCCTCATCACTCCGGGCCCCCAGTCCCCCTCCTCCGGTCACATAGTACTCCCTTCCCCTGTACACCAAAAGAAGAGGCCTCTCCGCCCGCAGCCGTATCTCCTGAACATCCTCAAAATCCACCTCAACCCGCCCTATCCTCTCACGGATTCCCCTTGCAAATATACGGATAATCTGGTCTCTTTTCTCCACAACCTTCCCTCCTCTTTCTTCCAATATATGTAGGACAAGGTAGGAAAATGACTTTGCGAAATAGTTTCTGTACAGCAAAAAAAGCCCCCCTTTCATTAGGTTATGTTGGACATGGCGTTATAAGGAGAACTGCCATGTCTGTTTTTGAATATGTCTATATAGTTCCATTGATCAGCTTAAATAAGACATATTAACGGTTATACCGTTTTTCGGAAAAATGATACTTAGGTGGGTGTTCTGTACATTTTTGGCTCTTGCCACTTACTGTTTTGTATGTTATGCTATTATACATAACAGTATAACAGCATGGGCAATTAGGAGGTGGATTGTGAAACTCATTATTTCAAATATATCGGGTATACCGATATATGAGCAAATTAAACAGCAAGTGAAATCTGCTATTATGTCCGGCGATTTACAAGCGGATGAAACACTTCCCTCATTACGGACACTTGCTAAGGAATTGAAAATCAGTGTTTTGACTGTAACGAAGGCGTACACAGAATTAGAACAGGAGGGCTTTGTAAAGAATATTCAGGGACGGGGTTGTTTTGTCTTAGGACAGGGCTCTGAACTTTTGCGAGAACAGCTAATTTGCAAAATAGAAAACAACTTATCAGAAGCAATAAACGCTGCGCGAGTTGCTAATCTTTCCGAAGAAGAATTACATCATCTTTTGAGTATTTTAATGGAGGAAAAAACAAATTATTGAATATGTTAAAACGCACAAGCGGAGAAAAGCCTGATTTTATGCAGGCTGTGGCGTTTTGCAAACGCCTAATAAAAAATAAAGAAATGTGAGGTGAGAACATGGATTTTACTGTTTTATTTGTGGTGCTTCTGCTTGGTGTTAGTATACCGCTTAGAAACAAGGCTATCAAGGAATATAGGAAAAAAGGACAAGGACAGCAATCCTCAAAAACAAACGGGGGTAAAAATGAGTAAAATATTACTATTGGAAGATGATTTAAGCCTGATTAACGGACTGACATTTGCTTTTCAAAAGGCAGGATTTGAATTAGATATTGCGCGGACAATAAAAGAAGCTGATACCGCATGGAGGTCGGGAAAGTACGATTTACTGATTTTAGACGTTTCTCTCCCCGACGGTTCCGGCTTTGAAATTTGCCAGAAAGTCCGGCAGGCATCAAAAGTGCCAATCATATTTTTAACGGTTTCGGACGAGGAAATCAATGTAATTATGGGATTGGATATAGGCGGTGACGACTATATAACGAAACCATTTAAGGTCAGCGTGTTAATGTCGCGGATCAACGCCCTGCTTCGCCGGGCAAATGACTTTGGCTCTGCGGATACCGAGCTTCATTCAAATGGTATTAAAGTTTTGCTCCTGCAAGGACAGGCATATAAAAACGGGGAACTGTTAGACTTGACCGCAGCGGAATATAAATTGCTTTGTCTGTTTATGCAAAATCCTAACGTCCTGTTGTCTAAAGAGCAGATATTACAGAAATTATGGGACGGTGACGGAAATTATGTTGACAGTAATACACTGACTGTTTATATCCGCAGACTGCGTATCAAAATTGAGGACAATCCCAGCGAGCCGCAAATGCTTCTCAATATCAGGCGCATGGGGTATAAATGGAACATTATTTGTTGAGGTGGAGCATGGAATTGTTTACAAACAGAGATACCAGATTTTTATTTACAGGGATAACCGTTTTTATAGCTGGCTTTTTACTATTGTCGCAGATAGGGATATGGGTATTCCGTGACAGCTGCATACCGTTCATTTCCGTTCTTTCTGTTATATCGGGAAGCGGCATAGCGGCTGTTTGTTTTTGGTATTTTTATCAGCAGCATAAATTGATCGGGATAGCTGTATCAGCAATCGACAAATACCTGAAAGGCGATACCAACGCCCGCATTGCTTGTGACAGGGAGGGTGAATTATATAAACTGTTCCATTCGGTGAACACCTTGGCTGCTGTATTAAACGCCCATGCTGAAAATGAATTGCGCTCAAAGGAATTTTTAAGGGATACCATATCGGATATTTCACATCAGCTCAAAACGCCTATTGCCGCATTGAGTATCTATAACGAAATGGTGCAGGGAGAAGCGGAAAGACTGCCTGAAATAAAGAAATTTACCATATTATCAGAGCAGGAGCTAAACAGAATTGAAACGCTGGTACAAAATCTGCTGGAAATTACGAAATTAGACGCTGGTACTATCATCATAGAAAAAAGCGTTGAAAACGTAGCTGATATGGTAAAAGATATTGAATTACATTTTGCATACCGGGCGAAGCAGGAAAGAAAAGAAATTATTTTATCCGGGGCTGATAACATCACGCTTTTTTGTGACCGCGACTGGATTATCGAAGCAATCAGCAACATTGTGAAAAATGCTTTAGACCATACAGGCACAGGTGACCGGGTTGTGATTGATTGGAAAGGGCTTCCTGACCTGACGCAGATTACAATAAAAGATACTGGCAGCGGTATTCACCCGGAAGATATACATTACATTTTCAAACGCTTTTACCGCAGCCGTTTTTCTAAAGACACACAGGGGATAGGGCTTGGTCTGCCGCTTGCCAAAGCAATCATAGAAGCCCACGACGGAAACATTACCGTAGACAGCGAGTTAGGCAAGGGAAGTGTTTTCAATATCACTTTTCTAAATTCAGATAAAATTACAAAATTGTAAGTTTCAATTCACTTGGGAGTAGGAAATAGATGTTATTCTTCTTGTAGAACGAAAGGAGGATAACATCTATGACTTTTTTACAATTCAAAAAGATTGCAAGGTGGTCTGGTTTACGGGCTGCCCTGCTTGGGGCTATGGGGCTTGTAACGCTTCTGTTCCCGGAATTTCTACAAGGCAGCATAATCTATGCGGTTGCGGCTTATGCCATTTTGAATGGCGCATTAGGTATCTTAGACTTTCTTTCCGGCAGGGGCAGGGAGGAAAAGCATATTATAACTTTAAATCTTTTCATAACGGCTGCGGCAATCCTGTTTGGGATTTTAAGCATTGTTTATTTCCGTTACCTGATTAGTATTATGCCCGTTTTTTTGGGCGTATTGCTGCTGATTGAAAGTGTCGTATACTTTATAGCTGCCTTGTGTGCGGCAAGCAGACTGAAAGCTCTATTAGTCATTCTTTCCCTGCTTGTTGCGGGCGGCGGCATGGCACTTGTGATATTCACTTTTGGATTTGGCGGCTTAGAGCCATTTGCGAAAATTTTCAGCGGTCTATTATTTTTATCATGCGTAATTGAATTACTGCTTGGACTGATTTATAGAAACAAGAACAATGGAGGTACAAAATGAACTTATTGGAAGTAAATTCTATCTGTAAAACCTATGGCGAGGGGGAAACCGCCGTTCACGCACTCAAAGAGGTAAATTTTTCTGTTTCTAAGGGTGAGTTTGTTGCAGTTGTTGGAGAGTCCGGCTCTGGAAAAAGCACGCTTCTCAATATGATCGGTGCGCTGGATACGCCGACTTCGGGCAAAGTGTTTATTGACGGAAAAGAAATATTTACATTGGAAGATGAAGAACTTACAATTTTTCGCCGCAGAAATATCGGGTTTATTTTTCAGGCGTTTAATCTCATACCTGAATTGAATGTTGAACAAAATATTACATTCCCTTTGCTGCTTGACTATAAGAAGCCTGATCTTGCTTATTTAGAGGAAATATTGACCGTACTGAATTTGCAGGAACGGCGGCATCATCTCCCCCGGCAGTTATCCGGCGGACAGCAGCAGCGTGTGGCAATCGGCAGGGCATTGATTACCCGCCCTATGCTGATATTAGCGGACGAACCAACGGGGAACCTTGACACACAGAACAGTAATGAAGTCATTGCGCTTTTGAAAAATGCGTCCAAACGGTATGAACAGACAATCATTATGATTACACATAACAGGAGCATTGCTTCTACCGCTGACCGGGTACTGCAAGTGTCGGACGGTATCATAACAGATTTCGGGAGGGCGCAGGACGTCCGGGGGACGTCTGCTCTGCGCGGACCGGAATGGAAAGGAGACGGCGAATGAAAGGCTATCTTGGTCTTGTTTCAGAATATGCAAAAGTCCATAAGAAGAAAAACCGCCTTACCATTATCTGCATTGCTATTTCTGTCATGCTGGTAACGGCAATTTTCGGAATGGCAGATATGAGCCTGAAAGCCCAAAAAGAGGAAGCCATACGGCGGTATGGAAACTGGCATACGATCATTTCCAATATCCCTTTAGAAACAGCGGACGCTATCAGCAACCGAAAAGACGTGTCTGTTTCCGGCTTTTTGGGTATGGCTTCCAGCACAACCTATCAGGGAAAAGAATTGATTATCCAAAGCAGCAGCGAGGAACTTGCCGGGCAGATGAATTTATCAGTTACCGAGGGGCATTACCCTGTTTCGGAAGCGGAAGCATTGTTAGACAGGCAGGGCTTGGAGCAATTCGGGCTGTCTATTGGAGATACGGTCGAAATTGTATATAGTGACGGGCAGACAAGGCAATATCAGATTTCAGGCACTTATGGCGATTTTTCCAGTTTGCAGGGAACAGACGCACATGGATTACAACTGGCAGAGGGTGGGCTGCGCTTCCTGCCGGAAACAGAATATCAGGAATATAATTATATCCAGTTTAAGAACGGAACCAATATCAACCGTGCAAATGAAGAAATAAAAGCCGAATTTTCCCTGACAGATGAACAGATTTCTACAAATGTTATGCTTCTTGGCTTAATGGGGCAAAGCAAAGACACTACCATGCTGGAAGTCTACCTTACTGCGGCAATTCTTTTTGTCCTTGTTGCCATGACTGGAACATTTATGATTGCCAGTAGCTTTAATATGAGCATTTTGGAGAGGACACAGTTTTTCGGCTTACTGCGCTGTCTTGGGGCTACAAAACGGCAGATTAAACGGTATATCCGCAGGGAGGGATTATTATACTGCCTGAAAGCAATTCCTGTCGGGTTACTTTCGGGGAGTGTCATTCTATGGATTGCTGTTTATGTATTAAATGCGATTAACTCACAATATCTCCCGGAAATGCCGCAGTTTCAATTCAGCTTTCCCGGCATATTAGCGGGGACGGTAATAGGTGTTTTTGTTGTGATGATTGCGTCAAGTTCTCCGGCTAAAAATGCCGCAAAGGTATCTCCGCAAACAGCCGTAACAGGGAATATCAATCAGACTGCTCACCAAAACTTCAAAAAAGCGTCCAATACAAAAGCATTTCATGTAGATACAGCTATGGGACTGCGCCATGCCTTTTCTAACAAGAAAAGCATGATTTTGATTGCGGGTTCTTTTGCGATCAGTATTACCCTGTTTTTGTGTTTTACCATATTGATTACGTTTATGAACCATGCGTTAAGCCCCTTGAAGCCTTATGCGCCGGATTTGACGGTAGAGGGAAATGAACCGCATATTCTTTTGCCCCATTCCCTGAAAGAAGAAATAGAACGGCTTCCGGGAACGGAAAAAGTATATGGGAGAATGTTTTGTACGGACATTACCGCAAATGACAAAAAAGGCGTGGGCAGGGCAACTTTAGTTTCTTATGATGAACCTCAATTTTCATGGGCAAGTGATGTGTTGATTTCCGGGGATATTGAAAATGTTCAGAATGGAAACGGCGTTTTAGTGGATTATGGCTATTCACAGGAATTTCACTGGGAGATTGGCGACATTATCACGTTGGACATAAACGGCACAACGCATGAAGCGACGGTTTCCGGCATTGTGTCTGACGTTCCGCTGGATTCTGGGAGTGGGGAGTGGATTATTGTCTGTTCCGAAAATATGTTTACCGCTTTAACGGGTATTACAGATTATAAGATTATCGAAGTTCAGGCAAGTACAGACATATCCGGGCAGATCAGGAACCTGATTACTCCTGATATGAAACTGCTTGATATGCGACAGCACAACGAGGAAGTACGCACCGGGTATTTTGCTATGGCGGTCTTTGTCTATGGATTTCTGATCGTGATTGCGCTGGTAGCTTTAATCAATATTATCAACACAGTCAATGCGAGCGTTTCCAGCAGGATCAATCATTATGGTGTCATGCGGGCAGTCGGAATGTCGGGGAAACAAATTCAAAAGGTAATATGGGCAGAAGCCGCAGCTTACGCTGTCACCGGCAGCATTGCCGGGGCTGTATCAGGGCTATTCCTGCACCGCTTTTTCTTTGAAATGCTTATTACTTCTTATTGGGGGCAGAAATGGGAACCGCCGTTATTGGTTCTTGCCGTAGTAATTTCAGCGGCAATCCTAACTACATTTATTGCTGTCATTGCACCGTCCCGAAAGATTAAAAAGACAAGTATTGTCAATGCAGTAAATGCGGGGTGAGTAACCATGAAAAAATCTTGATTGCAGATGATTACCTTGATTTTTTAGAGGGATTAAGCTATGTTCTGAAAGACCATTATGAAGTAACAACCGCTGGCAATTTGACAGAAGCCAAAAACAAAGTGTCAACCACTGTATTTGATGTGATCAGCAAGGATGCCGATGCTTCGGGACATTTTGTCTCGAAGTGGAAGCAGGCCGCAACAGCAGTCACAGCCCGCTCCTTTGCCGGACAAGCTGGTCGGCGAGAGTAAGCGCCGGAAACACATTGACCGGATGCTGAACGGCATGGACGAAAAGGTGCCTATCATCATAGAGGGAGCCGCAGAGGACGATTTTGACGAAGTTTTGAGAGATGTTTTTCAGAAAATTTTCCTTATGTACTACTACGGAAAAGATTGGAAAATGCCAATCATAGACAAAAAGAAAAAGCAGGTTTCCCCACTTTTTCAAGATAAGTTTATTTCGGTATGGTTAGTACGACTTTAAATCCACCGTATTCGCTATGGTCTATTATGAATTTCTCCATTATGCCCTTTTATAATCTGTTTCACAATAAGCAATCCTAAACCGTGTCGCTGTTCGGCAGTATTCGTGTCACAGACCATATAATATGGCGTATTGTTTAGCCTGTCAATCTGTTCGTCGGAAGCTCCTATGCCGCTATCTTCAATGCAAATCTTACAAGCATTGTTACCATCATCAACGGACACATAGATCACACACCCATTTTCATTGTGATTTATGCTGTTCTGGATAAGGTTTGATATTGCACGTTTCAATAAATCCTTATCGGCGTTAATATAACAAGCAGACAGAATATCAGCGGTTTTCCATTCGATTGGAAATTTATCATCAATATTCATGTTCATAAAATCCACAATAATCTGCCGAATAATAGATATTGCATTTTCCTGTTTCATTGTTAGCGGTTGCATATCATATTCAAGTTTAGAAGCAAGGTTGAGGTCGTTAATCAAGTCTTTCATTCGTAAGCGTCAAATAAGATAGTGGATAGAAAAATAACCACTACCCCTCTATACTGAAAGGGCAGTGGTCATCGGCACCGTTCCTGTACCATGGGATCCCATGGCAGATAGTCATCCAGATATTCCGGATTCTCAAGAAATATACTCCCCGGCATATCTGACAGGATATATTTGATATATTTCATTGCATCCAGCCCATTGGCTTTCGCTGTCTCGACCAGCGTGTAGATTCCTGCACTTGCCGCAGCACCCTTCGGACTTCCGGCAAACAGCCAGTTCTTCCGGCCAATCACAAAGGGGCGGATACAGTTCTCCGCAAGGGAATTGCTGTTGGAACAGTTCCCATCCTCAAGATAGTTGAAGAACTCCTGCCGGTTGTTCAGGGCATACTGGAAAGCTGTATGGAGCTTCGACTTTGGCAGTTCTCCGGCAGAGTGTATTTCTGCCCATGACCAAAAAGCCTCGAGAAGCGGTTTCTCCCGGTCGATCCGTTCCTTTTTCTTCTGTTCCGGGTCAAGGCCCTCCAGTTCCTTTTCGATCTCAAACAGCTTATTCAGACGAACAACTGCTTCCGCAGGCTTTGAAGCTTCCGTCCCATGGAGGTCTTTTGGCAGCGCGTCCACAAAGGCGCGGCGCAGATGGGTGTAGCACAGGCATCTTGTAACCCCTTTCACCCCATTGTACCCGGAATAAGCATCCGTATGGATGTATCCGGTATAGCCCTTTAAAAATGCTTCCGGATATTTCCCGTCTCTCCCCGGCTGGTACTCAAAATACCGGACCGGCTGTTTGCAGTCCCTGATGCTGCAGTATACCCACATATAAGAATCCGAAGTGTTCTTCCTCCCTGGTTCCTTCAGCACTTGTACGTGGGTCTCATCGATGTGCAGATACTCCTGTTTCAGAAGCTCCTGCCTGAGGCGGCCGGCCACATGGGAGAGCCAGTCCCGGTAGACGCAAAGGAGCCAGTTCGACATCGCTGCCCTGCTCAAGGAAAGGCCCAGGGCCTCCCATTCCTTTTCCTGGCGGTATAACGGGATGCCCAGCTCAAACTTCTGATGGATGAGCCATGCGATCGTGGAAGCAGACGCCAGGGAATGCATGACAGGGGAATACGGCACCGGGGACTTCTCCATATAAGGGGTTCCGTTTTTGCGGCATGCCCTGCATTCATAAGTTTCCCGGTAATGGTCGATCACCTTGAGGCTGGCAGGGATGAACTCTACCTCGGTACGGACAAACTCCTCCCCGACTTTTACCATGGCGCCTCCGCACCTTTCACAGATCTGTTCCCTCTCATCAATCGTGTGGAGCACTTTGCTGCGGGGAATGTCTTTGATCAGTTTTTCCCGCTGGCCGGTATATTTTCTTTTTCGCAGATGCTTTTCGACCGCCACCAGATCCGGCTCCTGCGCCTTCGGATCGGCGCAGGTTTCAACCTCATTAAAAAGAGACATCTGTCCCTCTATTTCAAGGGCAGACGTCTTCTCTGATTTTGTCCCATAAAGTTTACGAGTAAGGAAATCAACCTGCTCCTTCAGGAGCCGGACCTGCTGTTCCAGTTCTTTGATCTGCTTTTTGTACTCCTGTCCTATATCCGGCATGGGCTGAAAACCTTCCTGTTCTGATGTGCCCATTATACCATAAAACAGCAGGATTTTCCAGTATTTATAAGGAATTTTCGGGTTTCCCGGGCTTTGGGGGATCCCATTTGCGAACCGCTCTGGGCTGCTGCGGGTTCAGTCCCTCCAGCAGCCAGCGGAGCTGCTGATGGGAGATTAATCTGGCTTCTTCGCCTGTGCGCGGCCACTGGAGGCGGCCGTTTTCGCAGCGCTTATAGAAAAGACAGAAACCGTCCCCTTCATAGTGGACTGCCTTGATCCGGTCCGCCCGTTTCCCGCAGAAAAGGAACAGGGAATTGCTGTAAGGATCAAGCCGGAAGCTGTACTGGATGATATCGATCAGACCATCCAGCTGTTTCCTCATATCCGTATACCCGGTGCGTATATAGATCTTTTCTACCCGGGAGAGGTCGCCTAACATGACCGCACTGCTTTCAGGATAGTTTCCAGCAGGCCGCAGGGAGTATCCTCAAAGAGTTCAACCGTCACAGTACCGATATGGAGCACTGCCGCAGGAGCGGCAGTGAAATCCTGTCTGCCGCGAAGGGATACTTCCGTAAATTCCGCAGCAGCATCCGGCAGCAGCACAGTCTGCTCCATTACCGGCCTGGATCCATTCCTTTTTCGGGGCAGTTCCTCAAGCGCCAGCTTCCGGATCTTTGCGATCCAATAATAATAGCTTTTTAAAGAGATATCATGCTGTTCGCACCATACCTGATTCGTCAGGCCGGAGGCTCTGCATTGCCGGATCACATCCAGCCAGTATTGAAGTTTTACCTGTTTATCCGGAGTCAAAGTGGAAATGTCCATAGGTATTCTCCTTTATCTGGATTTAGAGTTTTTGGAGTGAACCCTAAAAACTCTAACCCTGATTTTACAGGAGAACGCCATATATTTCACTACACGTTCTTATTTGACGCTTACAATATATCTATCAATAAATTATCTTTTCGGGCTGAAATGCAAAGAACACAACTGAAAAAATCAAGATTGTGCTATGCCCTGGAATGTGATTTGCACGACCTGATAGAATATATCACACCAGACGAACTGCACAACCAATAGCAAAACCCCATGGAAGCCGCTTGCCTCCATGGGGTTAAAAATATAACTCTTATTCTCTTTTATCTCTGGGAACATCCGTTCCCTTTCGCCCTTACTTATGATATGGTTGATGATTCAAAATCCGATAACTCCGATACACCTGCTCCAGCAAAATCACCCTCATAAGCTGATGCGGAAACGTCATTTTAGAAAAACTCAAGGCAAAATCAGCCCGTTCCATAACCCGCCCCGAAAGACCCAAAGACCCTCCGATGACAAACACGATCTGACTCACGCCCTCCACCCCCAGCCGTCCTATCCGCTCCGCCAGCTCCTCCGAATCCAGCATTCTCCCCTCAATGGCCAGGGCAATCACGTAAGCCCCATCCCTTATGTGCCCCAGAATCCGCTCCCCCTCCCTCTCCTTGATCTGATTCTCCAGGGCCTCCCCCGCCCCCTCAGGAGTCTTTTCATCAGCCACCTGAACAATCTCCAGCTTACAATACCGGCTAAGACGCTTCTCATACTCCCTTATGGCATCCTCAAAAAACCGCTCCTTAATCTTCCCCACAGCTACCAGCGTAATCCTCATTCCGAAAACTCCAAAATCATATCATACCACACGGCGCCGCCGTGAACCGACTGAGACACTCCCAGACTCTTATACCCAAATCCCTCATAAAATCCAATAAGCCTGTCCTTACAAGTCAGAATCAGCCCCCGGCGCCCCCTCCTTCTTGCATCCTCAATCATATACCTCATCAACTTCCCCGCAATTCCCCTGTGCTGCCACTGAGGCGCCACATCAAGACCGAAAATACTCTGATACGCACCAGACGGATTGTGAAGAGACCCATCCTCAAACATCTCATCCACAATAACCCGGCTGTCCGTTGCCGCCCCGTTAATAAACCCCACGATCTCTCCCCCTATCTCCGCCACAAAAAAACAGTCCGGAAAACACTGGATTCTCTCCAAAAAAGCCTGCCTCCCCGCAGCCTCTGCCGCCGGAAAACACATCGCCTCCACCTCCGTTACCCTGTCCAAATCCTCCATAGTCACCTGTCTGATTCTATCTGTCATCTGTACACTCCCTCTCCTTTTTCAAACAAATACCCTATCTTATCATAGTATCTCTCTTTACTCATCTCATGACCTGTTTTATAATCAATCAACATTTCTTTCAGAGGCAATTTTTCAATATTGTATCCAATTTATAACGTTCAAGAAGGAGTTCTACATTATTCCTCACTACCTTATCCGCCTATCCCTGGGCACGGAAATAATACCCCACACCCCACTTGGTGTGGACAAACTGCGGCGCACTGGGACTGGGCTCAATCTTCTCCCTCAGCCGCCTCACATGAACGTCAACCGTCCGCACATCTCCAGAATCCATAGCCTTGTTGCCCCACACATAACCCAGAAGGGACTCCCTGCTGTAGACCTTGTTGGGATTGCAGGCCAAAAGCTCCAGAAGGTCAAACTCCTTGGCAGTCAGATTGATCTCCTTCTCCCCCACAAACACCCGTCTGCTGTCCCGGTCAAGCTTTAAGCTGCCCGCGGCCACCACCCGGTTCTCCGGCACGCTGCCCCGCCTGCTCCTCTTGGAATTCCGCCGCAGAATCGCCTTAATCCTGGCCTTCACCTCTAGGATGTTAAAAGGCTTCGTAATATAATCATCCGCCCCATACTCCAGGCCCAGAATCTTATCCATGTCCTCGCCCTTGGCAGTCAGCATAATAATGGGAACCTCCGAAAATTCCCGAATGCTCTGACACACCTCATACCCGTCCGCCTTAGGCAGCATAACATCCAAAAGGATCACATCATACTCCGTCTCCTTCGCCTTGTTAATAGCTTCCTCCCCATCATATGCACAGTCAACCTCCATTCCGTCCTGCTCCAGACTAAAACGGATTCCCTTGACGATCAATTTCTCATCATCAACCACCAGAACCTTTGTCATATTCCACCTCTTCCCTCAACTTCCACGCACCCTAAGGCGCTCCTTCTTGTACCGTAATGCTGTCCTTTATCTTCCGAAAAGCTGCCTCCTTGATTCCCGACACATTCATAATCTCCTCAATAGCCCCGAAGCCTCCCTGCTCCTCCCGGTAACGGATAATATCCTCCGCCCTGGCCTCACCGATTCCCCGAAGCGTCATGAGCTCCTCCTTAGTGGCAGTGTTGAGATTCACCTTCCCGGATGAAGACGTCCCTTCCCCTCCTCCGGGCCGGCCTCCGCCCTCTGCCCCCGTCTCACCAGACCAGGCACCAGGCATCTCAATCCATGGCTCCCGGTTCCCGGCAGCGTCACCTGACACCTGACCGTTCCCGCCTCCAGCGGCGCTTCCCGGCACCCGACCCTCTCCGCTCCTGGCAGCGCCACCCGATGTCTGATCGTCCCCGCTCCCGGCGGCACTTCCCGGACTCTGACCCAGCACTGCCACTTCATAAAGAGACGGCACTGTAATCTTCATGCCATCCCCCACTTCCAAGGCCATATTCAGATAATCCCCAGCAGCCTCCTCCGTAAATCCCCCAGCCAGCTCCACTGCCTGAAAAAGCCGGCTTCCAGGCTCCATCTCATAGACCCCCGGATTTCTCACCTGACCGCAGATATGTACATAAAAACGGACTGATTCCCCTTGACGGCCCGGCTCCTTCCCAGATTCCTCCCCGGCATTCCCCGGTTCCATCTCCAGTGCCTCCGTCTCAGCTGAAATCAGTCCTCTCTGTACGTCCCTGTCCCCAGATGTCTCTTCTGTGTGCAGAACCGCCGTCACAATCTGACCCTCCGGCTCTGACTGGTTTGTCCGTCCACTGCAGCTATAACATATGCCTGCAGCCAACACGCATATGAAAGTCAGCAGAAATTTGACTCTTTGTATTTTCATGGTAATCCTCCTTTTTCATTTATGGAGAATACCATTTTCAGCCTACCTCTATTCTAACCAAATCAGCAGCCAAATACAAGCACATTTTCCATTAATATCGGAAAATAATAATGCCCGCAATGGCCACCGCGGCGCCGATGAGCTTCTTCCACTCCAGCCCCGCCTTCTCCACGCCGAAAAGCCCCAGCACTTCGATTCCATAGGCCACAATAATCTGGGAAATCACAATCAAAAGAGCCGACTTAGCAGGCCCCAGGCTCCCCATACTCTTAATCACCGTGTAGGTAATCAACGCCCCAAGGACGCCTCCTGTCAGCATGTACCAGGGCTGCACCTGGCCCAGACCACTGATCTGCTCCCGCCCCGTGCACAGCCACATAATCAGACATGTGACAAAGGCCGTCAGCTGCACCCAGCCCGAAGACACCCAGATGCTGGTCTGCTTCGTCACCTCCGTGTTAAAAACTCCCTGAATACTCATAAGCGCTCCCGAAAGCAGCGCAATCACAATACCCCACATAACGCAAATCTCCTTTTTTATGGGATATTTTATCTGATTAACAAGGTTTTATTCACAAAGCCAATCTTTTCCATAAAACACGCTGCATCACTGGCCAGCCCCCAATGCCGCCAGCGCCAGATGCCTTGCCAGCACCGCCGTGGTCACCGCACCCACACCTCCCGGCACCGGTGTAGCCATGGCCGCCTTCCCCTCAATAGACTCAAAATCCACATCCCCGCATAGCTTCCCGTTCCCGTCCGCATTGATTCCCACATCAATGACCACTGCCCCAGGGCCCACATACTCCCCATCCAGCATCTTCGCCCGCCCCGCAGCCGCCACAAGGATCTCCCCGTTTCTGCAGGTTCCCGGCAGATCCACCGTCTTCGTATGGCATACCGTAACCGTGGCATTCTCCTTCATCAAAAGCATGGCCAATGGCTTTCCCACCACCATGCTCCGCCCTACAATCACCGCCCGTTTCCCGGCTATGGGGATCCCATTGGCCTTTAAAACCTCCACCACCGCCTCGGCAGTACAAGGTGCAAATCCCGAAGAATCCCCGGCAAATACCTTGGCAATATTGACCGGTGAAATCCCGTCCAGATCCTTCCCCGGATCCATCATATTCTCAATATCCCTCTCACAGATATGCTTCGGAAGGGGTTTAAGAACAAGAATCCCCGTAACCTCCGGATCCTCGTTGATCTTCTTAAATTCTTCCTTAAATTCGGCATCGCTGATTGTCTCAGGAAACCCATAAGACTTAGCCTCCAGCCCGAAAGCCTCCATTTTTTTCATGGCCCCACGCTCATAAGACAGATCATCGGGACGCTCCCCTACCCGCACAATAGCAAGCCTGGGGACCTGTCCTTCCGAATTTTCTAATATTCTTTGTACCTCTGCTTTTATCTTGGCAGATACTTCTGCTCCTTTTAATACAATCATGGTTCCCTGTTTCCTTTCCTTTTTATTTGGGTTTCTTGCTTTTGGGATGGACAAAAGTCCGTCCCGGCAGAAATGCGCCGGGAAGAGAGTCCTCTCCCAAAGATCCTTCTCACCAAAATAATTATTTATGGATTCAGCCGCCCCAGCACCTTCCCGTAAATCTGATCTGCAAGGGAAATTCCTTTTTCCATGGACTTATGAGCTCTGCTGTTCAGTTCTGCGGCTTTCTCCTTATTCTTCATGGACTTGGTATTGATGTATACATTCATCACCGCACCTGTGAGGCCTGCCCTTGCAAACTGCACTGCCACACCCACATCGCTGACTGCCATAACGCTGCCTTTTTCTTCCAGTTCTTTCAAAATCTCAAGGATTTCCACGGACAGTTCCATGATTCTTATGGGCACCAGACTGGCATTTACCAAGTTCTCCTCCATAACCTGTTCCTTGTGTGTTTTCTCCTCCTCGGTCCCTGCTGGAAGGCCGTAGGCTGCGGCTAAGGGAGCAAATACTCTGGCGTCCTCATCTATAAGCGTCACCATTTCTTTCTGCATCCCACGCAGTTTTTCCATCATGGAGACCACATCCGTTTCCACGGCTGCATATTTTTTCTTTCCCACTGTCAGATTGCCTACCATAAGGCCTAAGGCCGTCCCTAAGGCTCCCGCCAAAGCCGAAGCTCCGCCGCCGCCGGGTACCGGCTGCTTTGACGACAGTGCCTCCAAAAATACGGTGATTGTCTGTCCCTCTGTCATAATCGTTCCACTCCTTCTTAATCTTTCTTCTCTGACATTTATTATGATTGCCGCATGTCACGGGCATTGACTCTGCCCTTTGCGAACATAGTACCATATCTTCCCCAAAAACGGAATTTATTTTCTATTAAATCTTCCGGCCATGGCCAGTTATCCGGTTTAAACGCCCAGTTATTTCTGCCCGCTTGAAAACCGGAGGCTTATCTGTTAACTTTCCCATATAAGATATTTTCCAGTCAGCAAAAGGAGAAAGCATGAACGGCGATGCCATACTTATGGCTGCCGCAGCGTCCGCCGGGCAAAACGGTGCTTCCGTTATCGTTTTGGAAGCCAATGGGATTGTGGGGGGGCTCCACCATCCGTTCCGGCGGCCATATGCTGGTTTTTGATAATAAGATCAACGCCTCCATGGAGAGAAAGATAAAGCCCTTGAATCTTACCTGGAATATGATCCCGGCGAGTTTGGTGAGTGGAAAGATACCCTCCTGACTTTACAGGAACAGATCAAATCTTATCTGTCCGGCAATGATGCAGGCCGCTTTGACAGTGTGGAAATGGCTTTGATTGACCATTACATTAAAGGCAGAGGCAAAGACATAGATGGGAATGACATGACCATTGACTTTGAACTGTGCAGGAATGCATTTGAAAATGCTGCTGCCATCAACAGCTGGCTTGGGGAAGGCGGCATGAAAATTCAGGATAAAATGTACAATGCCCATGGCGGCACGCCGGTGGATGGAGCATCTGCCATGGTAAACGCCCTTCAGACCATGGCGGAAGCTTCCGGAGCCAAGATTATCCTGAATATGAGAGCCACTGATCTGATTGTAGAAAATGGCAGTGTTACCGGGGTCACAGCCGTAGATTCCAATGGTACAAAACACACCTATCACGCCCACAAAGGTGTTATCCTGGCTACGGGCAGTTTCTCCTCCAACGGCGCCATGTGTGCCCAGTATCAGCGTATGGAAACAGGCCTGACGGCCAATGTGGGAAGCACCAACCCTGCCACCAACACCGGCGATGGCATTATCATGGCTGAGAATGCCGGCGCGGCTCTTCGGGATATGGGCTTTTTGTGTACACTGATGAAAGGATACCATGAGGGCTGCTCTACAGGGGAGTTCGGAAAAATCAACGGCACACAGCAGCTCATTGTCAATGCCGAAGGCAAGCGTTTTATGGATGATGTAAAAGCCGGCGGCATGACTACAACCGGTGTTCTAAACAGCCAGCCTGACGGTCTTGCTTACTTTGTCGGTGATTCTTCCATGATTCATGCTTTGAATGAATCCGTAGAGGGTTTTGTCGATGATATGTGTTCACGCGGCGACTGGTTTGTGGTGGCTGATTCGTTAGAAGAAGCCCTGGCAAAATCCGGTCTGGATGTTGAAACAGCTATGGAGACTATTACCACATTCAACGGCTATGTTGATGCGGGAACAGACCCGGACTTCGGCCGCACTGCTTTTAACGGCAAAGTGGAAAACGGTCCCTTTGCAGTCGTAAAGATGGAAAATCATTATCATCTGACCTTCGGCGGACTTGTCATTGACACACATGCCCAGGTACTGGATGAAAACAATCAGCCCATTCCCCACCTGTACGCTGCCGGCGATGTGATCAGCGGTTTTGAAGGGGCTGCCCACCAGAGCGGCGACTGTCTGACCGTGGTGCTGTTTTATGGCAAGGTGGCCGGTCAAAAGGCCGCTTTGAGGCAAGGAGGGCATCCAGGGTAGGATTCCCCGTAAAAAAGTCCGGCTCCAGTTCCTCAATACTTTTCTGAAGATCATGGAGATAAGATTGTACATTTTCTGTTCCGGCCATAAGTTCTATGGTATGAAGGTGATTCTGCATATCGTGATAAAGGGCTTTGATCCGGCTGTTGTTTTCCTGCTCCATGAGAAAATGCTGGTACTGGGCATGAAGCTGCTGCCTGGCCCGTTCATTTTTCTCCTTATAGCGGTTTGCCTGAGAATAATATTCGGAATTCAGCAGAACGGTCATGGCCGAAAAGCCGAAAAACACCACCAGAAAATTGATCAGGAGCCGGTAATCAGCCGTCATAATCAAGGAGGCACCCTGCAAGTAGTCATACAGAACCAGGTTGGCGATAAAACAGGCCGCCGCCGGAAAAAGGCTGAGCATCATCTCATGGAAGGTAAGCACTCTGTCTCCATGTATCTCAATGAAAAAGCCCTTGATTAAAACCACGGACAGAACAGATAGCTGTTGAGAACCTCCTCTGTCTCTTTCATAGAGGAAAAGCTCTCTATCGTCTCCGTGTCCGTATGCACCATAACATGGCCTTTGTATGTCTCCACATAAAGAATGTGCTCCACGGGAATGCGGCTGATCTTTGTCTTTGTCCGTATAGTAAGGATTGCCTCCCTGCGGGACTTAAGCTCTGTCAGCGCTTTCCCCACAACAGCAGAAAATTTTTCATAATCCGGCGGCTTCAAAAGGAAACGATATGCCTGCACCTCATAGCCTTCCAAAGCATACTGAATATAGTTGGTCAGAAAAATAATCGTCAGCTGCTCATTAGAGGCACGAATGGTCCGGGCTGCCGCTAAACCATCGTTCCCCGGCATCTGAATGTCCATAATCAGCAAGTCAAAGGCTGTATGATCTTCCTTCAGCAGATTCTCTCCGCTGTCAAAACAAGTGACCGACAGTTCAAGCCCGGCAGATAGGGAAATGCGTTCCAGATAACTGCACAATGTCTCCCGAATGTCTGAATCGTCATCACAGACTGCAATCCGAAGCACGGACATCTCCCCTTCTCAAGACTCTCTTCCCCCTCTGCGCCTTTGCGGTTTCCCTGCCAGCGCAGAGGCATATCCTCCCTCTGAAAAACTGCATATTCATAATACCTTCTTGCTTCCAAAATAAAAATATGTGTATCTGTCTGGGCTGTCCTGCTATTTTCTGTCCACTGCTTTTTTAGCTGTCATACATTACGCCCGCCAAGCCTCGCCATAATCATATCCCGGTACTCTCCATGATGCGGCATGCCTCCGCCAACACCCCCAAGCTTTGGAAGCACCAGCTTAAAATAACCTCCGTTTTTCATGACAACCCTGCACTTTACAGACCCCATCCACCCCTTCTTCATCTCACAGCTTCTGATATCCCCAAAGGAATAGCAGGTCCCCATATCATCAAACAATAATCCGGAGGCAACCTCCTGTACCTCCCGCCCTTCCACCGCCGGATTATCGTTAAACTGATAGAGATAACTGCATTTTTCACACTCGGCAATCACCAGACAGGACTGGGTAATGCCAAGATAAATATCATAGGCCCCATATTTCCTCTTATTCAGCTCAATGGTTCCTCCCTTTTCATCCGGAAACAACCCTTCCTCCCTGCGGATACATTTCCCAAAAATACCTGTGATAAGAGTTTCCTTTGATATTGCATGGATACCCGCCACTAAGGATTCCCCGCCAGGTATATACTTCCCCAAAACCTGTCTCATGTTGTTCTCATCAAAAATTTCAGACATATTGTTCCCCTTCCTCGCTCATCTATAAGAACTGTCTTTATTATATCTGCTGTTCCCTTGCCGGACAACGTATTTCTGCTGTTCTTTCTTTTTGCTTTTTGCTCTCATATGGATTGATGCCTGATATCAGACAGATATTCAGATATTCTGCCGAAGAATCCGGGAAAGCTTCTCTTTAAATATTTGAATTCTATTGATTTTTTTCCCTGTCTATGTCATATTATTCACGTGGACTGTAACGTCTATGGTGTAATAAATACACAACGACCCACGCCAAAAAGCCCGTCAAATGTACACGCCTTAAAGGATTAGCTTCGCGTCACAGGCATGCCCACTTGACTCGCTGATCGTGAGAACCAGGGAGACTTCGGAATCTCCCTTCCCATTATCTGGTGGCTCCGATTCTTTGCTCCCCTTTCTTTCGTTCTGTTCGGGCATGCGTAATTTTCCTCCAAAGCACGACACCCAAAAGCAACAGACTGTTGATCAGATGAAAACTGGCAGCGGCAGCAAATGCGTACCTGTATGTGCCAAACAGATCAAAAAGATATCCGATAATAGCAAGAGAACTTGAACTTCCTATGCTGGTAAAAAAACCGATTACCGAATAGGCCTGAGCATAATGTTCATTGCCAAAGAAATACCGGGTCAGAAGAGGAATCCCCACCGCCCCCACAGAATAAACGGAGCCAAATAAAAAAGCGGCAATAAGAAGTTGTGCCGTACCCGCCCCTGTGCCATTCATCAGCACCATGAGAGAACCCGCATTCACCCCCATCATCATCAGACATGCCTTCACCGGCCCCAGACGGTCGCTGATAAAACCGATGAAAAGTTTGGTGCAGATATTGCCCATCATCGAACACGACATTAACGCGGCCCCAAACGTTTCCCCCAGCCCAAGAGACTGAGAATAGCCGGAAAAATGCTGAGTGATTCCTGTGATTGACGTGTGAAGCACCGTGAAAATGCACATCAATACAAAACCTGCCTGCATATAAGAAAATCTGCTCGTTGAGGAATCGGCTATTTTCCCCTTCTGACTCTTTGGCAGTTCCTCATATCCATAGGGCTTTCGCCCTCTCTCCTCAGGCCCCATGGAAAAAGGCAGAATACAGGCCGGCAAGGTAAATACCAGGATCAGGCCGCCCATTACAATATAAGCGTTCCTCCACCCGGCGGCGGCAATCAGATTGCTAAGAAGAGGCGAACAAAGAGCCCCGCTAAGTCCGCTGAAGCTGAGAGCCATACCTATGGCTGCACCGTTTCTCTTATGGAACCACCGATTAACAAGCATCGTTATGGGCACGGTGCCGTATAATCCCACACCGATTCCTCTTAGTACACCCAGAATATAAAACATGGCAATACTGCCTGACATACCCATGAAAACCGTGGCTGCGGCACTCAAAAAAATTCCCGTAATCAAAATAGGTTTATAAGAAAAATGTTTTGACAGCCACGGCACCCAAAGAGATACAACGGCCGTGGCCATAAGTGACAAGGTGGCATGAAAGGCAAAAGTTCCCCTTAAGACCCCAAGTTCCTGGGAAACTACCGTATAAAACACCCCTACGGAATTGCTGCACAGACCTATGGCACCGGCCGCCAGTCCACAGGCGATAATCAAGACCCAAGCATACTCTTTTCTTTCCATTCCTTTAACCTCTCATTCTCTTAAAGTTAAATCCTTTTAATCTTAGCATAATCATTATATAAGAATGGAAGGTTTCCTCCTATCTTTTTCCAAAAGCTGAAAAAAGTATGCAAGAAATACTTTCTTTTGCCCCTGCTCCCATGCTATACTTAATAATATTTTATCAAAGGAGTCCCCTATGATCAAAGCAATCTTTTTCGATATTGACGGAACCTTAAGAGATTTTACAGAACAAGACATCCGCCCCGGCACCTATAAAGCCATAGAACTGGCCCGGCAGGCAGGAATCCGCTGCTTTGTGGCAACAGGAAGACATCTTATGGAGATTGAAGAAGAACACCTTTTAGGCCATCTTACCTTTGACGGCTATGTACTCCTCAACGGCAACTACTGTATGGGAGCCGACCACTCCCTTCTGTTCCATAACCCCATTCCCATATCCCAGGTTCAAAAAGCCCTGGCCCTGGAGAAGGAACTTGGGTTTGCCCTCCTTCTCATGGAACGGGATGCCATGTACATCAGCCGCATCACCCCATTGGTGGAAAAACTCCAGGCAGACATAGGAACCGCCCTTCCCCCCGTAGAACCCCACATGGAAAGAGGCCTTGCAAACCCGGTCTATCAAATGGTTCCCTACGGCCAAGAAGAGACCCTGGCCCGCCTAGCCGCTGAGCTTCCCCTCTGCGATGCCACCCGCTGGCATGACGGCGGCGCCTTCGACATCACCCCGAAGGGCGGCACCAAATGTCTCGGCGTCCAAAAAATCCTGGAACACTTCGGCTGGAGCCGGGAAGAAGCCGCCGCTGTGGGAGACGGGTACAACGACATTCCCATGATCCGCTTCGCAGGCCTGGGCGTCGCCATGGGCAACGGCAATGACCAGGTAAAAGCCGCCGCCAATTACATAACCGACCCAATTGATCAGGACGGACTTCTCCACGCCGTAGAATACCTGATACACCAAAATGAAGAGACTGCCCGCTGAACAGATATCGCCTGCCTTTTAGAATCATTTTTCCAAAAGCAGGCGACATGATTTTACAGCCCTTTGTTTGATATGGCACCCCTCTGATATCTTTCGATTCTGCAGGTATGCTGCTGAGTTTTTACATTATAGCTGATCCCAACCAGGAGAATCTCCCCTCCATAATCTTCCAATACCTCCGGGTAATGATTCCTCTTAATCTGACTGATTGCCCCATCCTCCGTTTTGTTCCATTTTAATTCAATAAGAAGAACCGGCATTGAAGACCCCCTCTTAGGCAAATACACCACATCCGCATACCCCCTTCCAGAAGGCAGTTCCTCAATTCGCAGGAATTCATCAATACAGCTGATATAAGCAAACCGTATGACACTCCGCAAAGCCTGCTCATTATTATAATATAGAGGCGCAACCCCCACCCGGTGGGCCTCCTCCAAAGCCAAAGCCACCCCTTCCTCATCCATATCCAAGGTCCGTTCCAAAAGCGTATCCGAATTTTGAATCAGTTTCGCAATCTCCCTATGGCTGCCCGCTGCCATAGCCCGGACAAATTCCTGGCGAATCTCCTCATTGGGGATAAACACAGATTTATCCAAAGAATTGTAGGCAAGATACCCCAGATGCACAAGAAGCGTCAGAACATCATCCCGCTTTCTGATGCTCACCATATCATTCTGAAAAGTCCCCACATCAATGGGAATACAGGCGCCCCCAAGCATTTGAACTATGGATTCCTTTAACCCATCTAAATTCAAGTCAATATAAATCTGTAAAGATATATAAGTCTCTGTCTGTGTCCAGTAATTGCCAAGATCCTCATTTTTTATGGCCTCCATCACCGAATTTGGATTATAAACAGATTGAACCCGGCTGAAAAAATACCCATCATACCACCGCTTCATCTCTCCAAAATCCATTCCATATCTCTGGCACAATTCCTTTACTTCTGTTTCCGTAAACCCAACATATTCCGCAAGCCGTTTCGGTGCAATCATGGTATATTCTCTAAAATTTGTCATGGCCGATTGGGTCCCATACTTTTTAATCGGTAAAATTCCAGTCATATAGGCGCCCTCAATTATTTTGTCCGTAACACCGCTGCTTTTAAACAATCCCCGCAAAAGCTGAATATATTCCTCCTGAATTCCGTGATTCTCTTTAGCCTCCCGAAACAAAGCATCCCACTCATCAATAATAAAAATAAATTTATTGCCCGTTCTTTCATTCACATTAACCAGCATTTCAGGGAGCGTGGCCGCTTTTTCCACATAAGGATAAGTGGCAGCCAGTTCCTCTGCTACCTTTCTCTGAATCTCCCGTACAATATCGTTCACAGAAGCCACAATGGCAATAAACCAGGTAATGTCCAAATAAATCACATCAAATCGATTCAGATACTTTTTAAACGAAGGATCCGCCGCAATCTTATAACCTGCAAATAATGCCTCTGAGTCACAGCTTTTATCATAATATGCACACAGCATCTGCGCCGCAAAGGACTTTCCAAAACGGCGCGGACGGCTTACACAAGTAAGCTTATCCGAAGTACCCAATGTACGGTTGATCCATGCGATCATCCCTGTCTTATCTACATAGATTCCCCTTGTCATAGACTCAAACCCGGCATTTCCTATATTCAGATAGGTTCCCATTCATTTTCCCCCTTCCACAATCCGACTCCGAAACTGCTTTGGCGTAACCCCATACTTCCCCTTAAACTTCTCATAAAACGCGTTCACATTCGTAAACCCGCACCTTACGCTGATTTCCTCAACCGATACCTTTGTCTCCAAAAGCATGGCCGCCCCCTGTTTCAGCCGTTCCTCCGTTACCAGCTCCTTAAAATTACGTCCCGTCACCCGCTTCACAAACCGGCTGAAATAGTTGGGATGAAACCCAAACTCCTCCGCCGCACTCTCCAGAGTAATACAAAGATAATGATTTCTGATATACTTAAGCACCGCCGCCCGGCTCTCATAATCCCGGTCTATTTTCTGCATGGCATGGTTTGTATCCCCGTAGATACGCAGAAGGCTGGTAAACAAAATCAGCAGATAACTGTCAATCATCGTACCCGAACCGATTCCCGGCTCTATAAGCTCCTTGGCCAGCTGCCTGAAAATTCTCTTAATCTCAGGATAATTCCCCGCCTCAAAACACATGCAGGCATTGTTCTTGCGCTCCTCATAAAGACATCTGATCAAAAAACTGGAAACCGCATGATTGATCTCAAGAGACTCAAAAAATGTATTGTTAAACACTTCCTGGTTCATGGCAAAAACCAGAATAATATCATCCTCCCCCGACATAGAATTATCATGAATTGTATGAGGGTCCAGAATACACACATCCCCCTCCCGCAAAACCACAGCCTCCCCATTGATCGTCTGATAAAAACAGCCTGAATACACATACTGCATCTCAATATGCTTGTGAGAATGAGGTTTCACATAATTAAACCTGGAATGACGCCTAAAAAACACATTAGAAGACCACTTCCATTCAACTATAGGGCTTATATCATAATGATTCACCTGCTCCCACCGCAGACGATCCATACTTTGGCTGATCTCCTCCCCATCCCTTAAGCCAAACTGCCGTTTCAGATTTCTTATATACTCCTCTTCGCTGGGAGTATGCCTCCACAAAATCTCCTCCAGCTGACCATCCGTCACCCCATATCCCCTTCCCTTCTGAAAAGTTCCCAACCCCTGCAGGTATCCTGTATCCTTAATCTCCCTTTAGTATAGCTGATTATAAACACCATTACAATCATAATAAAAAAGTTAATTTTTGATATGATTATCCTTAAAATCTGTCATTTTTTAATCTCCCCCATTCCGCTATAATAACCCTATCACATAACAGGCAAGCCGGCACGCCTCAACAAAAAGGAGATTATAACTATGAATACAAAAAAAGCTACCTACATGGATATTCTCATGAGGCTTATGGCCGCTATCCAGAACAACCGGATCCTCCAAGGCATCTCAAAAGGATTTGTTATGGCAATGCCCATTATCTTTATGGGGTCATTTGCGCTGGTCATTAAAATCATCCCCGTTACAGCCTGGAAAGAATTTGTAAGCGCCTCCGCCCTCGGCTGGACCATTAAAATGCCTGAATCCGTTCCTCCCTTTGTGTCCAACTCCTTTAAAAACATTATCCCCTCCCTTATTATCCTGTCCCTCTTCACCCTGGTAAACGCCCTGTTCTCCATAACACCATTTGAACACGTTCACCAGTTTGTCTTCACTCTGATTCAGACCCCTCTCCAGAATCTGGGCGGCGGGATTGTCGCCATGGTTCTCGTAGCCACACTGTGTCAGTTGGTTTGGGCATTCGGTATTCACGCCAGCTCCGTTCAATCCGTCATGACACCTATCTGGACCGCTATGGACATGTCCCAGCTTGCTGCCGCCACAGCCGGAACCGCTCTCCCCTATATTATTGGAAAGCAATTCTGGAGCGTATACTCTGATGCCACCATTTTGCCCCTGGCCATTCTGCTCATGGCTGCCGTCAGATCCAGCCGCTACCGCTCCACTGGCAAAGTAAGCATTATCCCCGCTATATTCAACATCAGCGAACCTCTGGTGTTCGGACTGCCCATTGTACTGAACCCCCTGTTTGCCATTCCCTTTATCCTGTACAAGCCCCTCTGCCTGATCATCGCCTACGCTGCCACTGCACTGGGCCTTGTTCCCAGGATCATGGCAGTCAGCGTGCCTTTCGGAACCCCCTACATTCTCTCAGGAATCATGCAGGGAGGCCCCAGAGTTGCCCTTCTCCAGATTCTCCTCATTTTCATGGGGCTGGTGCTGTACTATCCATTCCTGAAAGCAGCCGACAACATGGCCCTCAAAGAAGAGCAGGCAGAATAAAAAACAATATCACGCAAAAACAAGGAAGTGAAACAACATGAACAATCATATTTTTCCCTTTTTATGGTTAAAAGGAGAATCACAAGAAATTATTGCCGATTATATCCGGCAGATCCACGAATCCCACATCGGAGCCATATGCATCGAATCCCGCCCCCACCCCGATTTTCTCGGCCCCAAGTGGTGGGCTGATGTAGAAATGATTATCGCAGAACTGAAAAAATACAACATGAAACTCTGGATTTTGGACGATGCCCACTTCCCCACCGGCTATGCCGGCGGGGCCATAAAACAGAATCCCCGCCTTGGCAAAAAACTCCTCATTCACCGCCGGATTCAAATCCTGGGGCCCAAAAAACAGGCCGGAATCTATACCCTCATACCCGGAGACGAAAATGCACGCCTTCTGGGGATCGTGGCAAAACAAGGAACCTCCCAGATTGATCTGAGCGGCCAAAAAGAAAACCCTATTCTATATTTTGACCTTCCAGAAGGACTGTGGCAGGTATTTCTCATATACGAATCCACAAAAGCATCATACAACCCCGATTATATCAATATGACAGACCCGGCCTCCTGCCGCCTGCTCATTGACGCGGTATACGAATCCCACTACCAGCACTTCAAAGACGAATTTGGCCGCACCATCGTAGGCTTCTTCAGCGATGAACCCGGCTTCGGCAACGAAAAAGGCGTGAAAAATGACAGCGCCATCGGCAAAGACATGCCCCTTCCCTGGTCCCACCCCCTAAAAGAACGGCTTAAAGCCCGCTTAGGAGAAGACTACCTCACAAAACTCACGGCCCTCTGGCAAAAAGAACCAGACAGCCCATACATCCGCCACGTATATATGGACGAATGCACCCGCCTTTACGACCAGTGCTTCTCCAGCCAGATCGGAACCTGGTGCCGTGAGCACGGAGTCGAATATATCGGACACATCATCGAAGACCGGGACTCCCACGCAAGACTCGGCGTAGGCCCAGGCCATTTCTTCCGCTCCATGTACGGACAAGATATGGCCGGCATTGATGTGGTCCTAAATCAGCTGATTCCCGGCATTGACCAGAGCTTCCATCCCACATTTAAAGGCGGCTGGGACTCCGAATTCTTCCACTATGCCCTGGTAAAGCTGGGCACCTCCTTAGCCCACATTGACCCCAAAAAGAAAGGCCGCACCATGGCCGAAGTCTTCGGAGCCTATGGGTGGTGCGAAGGCGTATCCATGATGAAATGGATTACCGACCATTTTCTCGTAAGAGGCGTCAACCACTTTGTCCCCCATGCATTTTCCATGGCCCGGTATCCCGACTCCGACTGCCCGCCCCACTTTTATGCCCACAAAAGAAATCCCCTCTTTCCTTACTTCGGTTACCTTATGAACTACATGAACCATATGTGCTCCATTTTCTCCGGCGGTATTACCCTGACAGACGTGGCTGTCCTCTACCACGGAGACAGCGAATGGGCCGGAGACTACATGCCGGTGCAGAAACCCGCCAAAGAACTGACCCGCAGCCAGATCGAATTTGACATTATCCCCGCCGATGTTTTTACAGAAAACGAATACTTTTCCTACACCTTTTCCCACAACCGGCTCACAGTCAACACCCAGCAGTACAAAGGCCTTGTGATCCCCTACTGCCAATACATCAGCAAAGAATTATACCAATTTGTCAAATCCCACAAAGACTTCCCCATAATCTTCCTGGAAGATTTCCCCATGGGACTTTATAACAGCCGCGAAACAATCACTTTTCAGGATATAGACCATGCAGCCTGTATTCCCGCTGCCCAGCTGGCCCCATGGCTAAAAGCACACGGCCTTGCCGGCATCCATACAGAATCCCCCTGCCCCTCCCTTCGGATTCACCGCTACCAAAAAGAAGACGCCACTTACATCATGGCCTTCAATGAAGACCCTGTCCGCCAACTCCACAGCCGCCTTCCCCTTACGGACCCAGACCCCGGTTCCATACTCCGCCTGGATCTTATGTCAGACAGTCTGACCCCGGCCTCTGTCTGCGGCAATATGCTCTCCATTGATCTGGAACCTTACGAATCCTGCGTATATATCCTGGGCAGCACCCCGGACAGACAGCCAAAACCCCCTGTGGTATATGACCAGACCCTTATGACCATCACATCCGCCGCAGACCTAAGCCTCTATGATTACAACACAAAAACCTTCTCCTCCGCCGGCCCCCTTAAAGAACTCTGCAATCTGTCCGCCCCCTCCTGTTACCCTGACTACAGCGGAATCTTTGCATACGAAATACCCTTTACCCTTGACCAGCCAGGCCCGGTACAGATTCATCTGGGAGAAGTCCATGACGCTGCCACCCTCTTTCTGGACCAGGAAAAAATAGGCATGCGCATCTGCCCGCCCTACCGCTTTTGCCTAAACCACGTCAATCAAGGCCCCCATACCCTCCGGGTTGAAGTCGCCAACACCCTGGACAAGCACCACATGGACCTGATCTCCTCCGCACAGGAGATCTCCCCCTCCGGCCTCTTAGGACCTGTCACAATCAAAATCCCTTCATCCAGAGGAGAATAATATCACGCCATCAAAAAAGCGCCGCTGCCCTTTCCCCGGCAGCGGCATCCATCCCTGCAAAAACAATGGATCAGGTATCCCCCTCACAAACTCCCTTCCCCCTTCCAAAACCCTTCAAGAAGCCCTTCCACCCGCTCCCTCTCCCTGAGCATGCCAAGCCACCTGTCAGGAATCCCCTTCCTGCCATACACAATCCCCGCCAGGCCACCCGCCACACAGGCCGTAGTATCCGTGTCATTTCCCAAAAGAACCGCCCTCTTAACCGCCTCCTCATAACTGCCCGCCCCTTCCAGCACCATAAATGCACTCCGCAGACAATCCACTACATACCCGCTCCCCTTCCCCTCCCAGGGAAGATCCGGACGTACGCTCCACTCCAGCTCCCGCCCATACTCCGGCATACCCTCATATATAGAACGCAGCCTGGCCACCCCTTCCCTCAGAGCCCGACTGATCCCCTGCCCCTCAAGAAGCCTGACAGCCACAAGACAATACAAGGCACAGCACACCTGGTTGCACAGGTGGCCGTGGGTAATAAGACACTGCCTGTGGGCATCCTCCACAAGCCTTCGGTCCCTCTCCCCACTGACCCCCTTCTCCCTCCCCCAATGCCATAACGCCAGAGGAAGAACCCTCATCAAAGCCCCGTTGCCCTTGCCCTCCGGATTCAGCAGGCCGCACTCACAGGCGGAAACTCCCCTCCTGTAAGCAGTAAGGGCATTTCCTGTCTGAATCCCCACATCAAAAACCACCCCATCCACTGCCCAGACCCCCTCCTCATACCAGGAAGAAAGAGCCCCCGCAAAATCCTCCAGAGAAAAACCCCGCCGCCTTATGAGACTGTCAAACAGACAAAGGGCCTGAGCCCCATCATCCGACCAGGTTCCCGCCTCCACCTCCGAATAAGTCTTTCTAAACCCTTTTGGCGGAACCATGTCAATATCCTCATATTCCGGCAGCTCCTCCCTTTCGTAGAACTCATAAGGAACCCCCAGTGCATCCCCTATAAGCAGCCCGTATAAGCCACCTGCAAGTTTGTCATAAGCTTTCATTTTTTCCAAGATTATCCTCCCAATTCCTTGCTTTTGTTCCTCGTCCCATTCTTTCCCTCCCATAATTCCCTTACAAAACGCATACACTACCTGTGAGGTGATAAAAATGATAGACATCCCGCAGCGAGATGCGCAATTATGTGGAAAATATGTTCCAATAACATCAGCCATACCAAAAGAACCGGACAAGTCCACCCTGTCCGGTCTCTTTTTTCATGTTCCTCTTGCCTCTCTTCCCCTTACGGCAGCCTGTACCCATAAGCCTCCAGCACCTTCAAAGGAAATTCCACCCGCACCGTCTTTAAGGGGTCCACCACCTGGCACACCACCATATTCGACAGCAGAGACATAAGCATCCCCGCCTCAAAATCATCCTTCCCCGCAGCCTCCCTCACAAAATTCTTCATAGCCTTGGCCGCCATATCCCCCGCTTCATCCAAAGTCTTCGCCGACTGAATGGTCATTACATCCCCCCGGCAGTACAAAAACGGAGCCGGCAGGCAGCAGTCCTTCACCACACTCACCCTCACAGTCACCCTGCCCCCCGTCTCCAGCCCGCATATCATTACCTCCCCGTCACCCATAAGCCCATGAAGATCCCCCATAGACAAAAGAGCACCCTCCACATTCACCGGAAGATACAGCACAGACCCCTTCACAATCTTACGACAGTCCATATTCCCCCCATGACTGTCCGGCGTATCCGTAGTAACTCCCTCCCCAGCCGGAGCCGTTCCGATCACCCCGATCATGGTATCCAGCTTTAATGTCACCCGCTCATCAAACACGGTCTCCCCATTTTTCAACTCAAATATCTTCGCAATCCGCCTGTCAAAATCCTCACGGAACACACCCGCCACCGGCGAACACCTCATAACCCCCCAGGACCGAGGCTCAATATCAAGAATCTCCACCTTCAGCACATCCCCCGCCAAAGCCCCCCTCACATACAAAGGCCCTGTAGCCGGATTCTCCAGAGGACACTCCTTATCCCCCAAAGGCCTCTCCTCACTGACCACCCCATCATCATAACAATCCCTGGTCTCAAAAACTACCGTCTCCCCGCTGTCACACACTGCCGCCGGTTCCACACCCTTTACCAGAACCTCCGACACCTTGTCCCTTCCGATTACAATCATAACGTTCCCCCTTATCATTTAACCCTCAAAGTCTCCCCAATCAACTGATAACTGGACCAGACAGACAAAGCATACCCCACCAGAAGATTCACCGCGAATCCCCGCCAGGTATCAAGCTCTGTCATAAGAGTACCAAAATTCATAACCACATACCGAACCGTATCAAAACTCGCATCCCACTCAAAAAACGCCCTGCACAAAATAATCACATAATCCAGCACACAGGCAAAAGTCACCATAAACGCAGCAACAATCAGAGAAATCGCCGCCCCCTTTCTGTCTAAGCACCCCGACAGCCTCTCATACCCCTTCAAGGCAAATTTCAGCATAACATAACCGGCAATCCCCGCCACAAAGCCCACCATGCTGATCATAATCCACAGAACCACCCCCACAAGAGACCCCCCTATAGCCCCGATGATTCCCAAAAACACATTGCTTTTCCTCACCGGAACCAGGCGCACGCCGCTGCCATTGGTATAACCTGTGGAAGCAGAGCCGGTATAGCCATAGCCGCTCCCCGCTCCGGCCCCGCCAGAACCTCCAGGCCTCCCCATACTCTCACCCATATATCCCCCGCCTGCACTCCCATAAGCACCATCCGCACCCTCATACACCCCATCCGAACTCCCCGGCACCTGCCCCGAACCAGACATCCCGGACACCCCGGACACCTCCGAGGCCCCAGACATCTCCGACTCCTCCGGCCGGTTCTGCCACACAGAAGCACGCCTCATATTCTCCCTCTCCCGTCCCTCTGCATGGCTTGCGTCCCTCCAGTTCCTCACATACAACACGATGAGAAGCACAGCCATAACACTCCCGATAAACCCGACAATAAAAAACGGCCTGGACACGCCAAAATCAGCCTGACCCAAAGGCACCCCCGACATATCAAGAAGGCTGATCCCCATATAATCCTCAAAATTCTCCTCCGTCATAAACTCCTCTTCATAGAGAATATTCATGCACTCGATTGCAAACCCCCGGATATCATCCTCAATAGGCGCCGCCACTCCCCGAAGCATAAGAGGCTCCGGTTCCGCCGCATCCTCCTCATACACATAATCCATATAAGGCCCAAACCCCTCGTCAAGCTCCCCCTTCATTTTAACAATAAAAGGATACCACTCCTTATCAAACGCAAAATAATAATGATACGTCTCCTTAAAATCAGACGCAAACTCCTCCGTCAGCCCAATGATCTCCCAGGTTTTAAAAGCATCCTGCCTCCCGCTCCCACTGTCCTCCCAGGGGTCAAACCACTCCTCCCGCTGCTGTGCCCTGCTGGCCTTTTCCACGGCATCCAGATAAAAAAACAATCCCGCCAGGCCCATACTCAAAGTCAGCACAAGGATTATGGCCGAAACCACAATCCCTATCATCGCCCGTCTCTTCTTCTTTTTATAATTCGCCGCGGCTATCATAAAGACGCCTCCAGCTTCTCAAGCATTAAATCCACATGGTCCTGAGTAACCACCAGCGGCGGAACAAACCGGATCACATTGGCCCCCGCACTGATCAATACCAGACGCTGATCCAACAAGGCCTTAGAAACAATATCCCCCACAGGCCGGTCAAATTCCAGCCCCTGGATCAGTCCCTTCCCCCTGTGGCCCACTACACACTCGTGGTTCCCCGCAAACTCCTCCAGCCTCTCCCACAGATAAGTACCCATAATCCTCACATGTTCCAGAATATGCCGCTCCTCAAAAAGCCGCAGCACCGTATCCGCCGCCCTGCACACAAAAGGATTCCCCCCGTAAGTAGTCCCGTGATCCCCAGGCTTCATGGCATCCGCCGCCTTCCCACAGGCCAGAAACGCCCCCACAGGCACCCCGTTGCCCAAAGCCTTGGCCACCGTCATTACATCCGGCTTCACCCCATACTCCTGCCACGCAAACATAGAACCGCTCCGCCCCATGCCGCACTGAATCTCATCCAGAATCAGCACCAAATCATGCTCATCACAAAGGGCCCTGACCCCCCTTAAAAACTCCTCCGAAGCCGGGTAGATACCCCCCTCCCCCTGAATCGTCTCCATAATAATCCCACAGGTATTATCATTCACCAAAGCCCTCACACTGTCCAGATCATTAAACCTTGCAAACCTGACCCCAGGAAGCAGAGGCCCAAAAGGCTCCCGATAATGATCATTTCCCGTAACCGAAAGAGCCCCCAGACTTCTCCCGTGGAACGAATGCTCCATGGCAATGATCTCATGACCGCCCCGGCCATCCCGGTTGTAAGCATACCGCTTTGCAATCTTAAGAGCCCCCTCCACAGCCTCCGTACCACTGTTGGTAAAAAACACCCTCTCCATCTGAGACGCTCTCAAAAGCCTCTCCCCGGCATCAGCTGCCGGCTCATTATAGAACAGATTAGAAATATGCAGAAGCTTCCCCAGCTGCTCCCCCATCTCCAAATTGTACTCTGGATCATTGTACCCCAAAGCCATAACCGCAATCCCGGCCCCGAAATCCAGATATTCATTCCCCTCCAGGTCATATAAGCACACACCCTCCCCCCGGTCAAACACCACCGGAAACCGGTTGTAAGTCTTATACAGCACCCGCTCCGCCCTGTCAATCACCCTGTCCTTTTCCATTCCGTCACTGGTCATGATAAAAATGCTCCTCCTTTGAATTCAATATCGCCGTGCCGATCCCTTTGTTCGTAAATATCTCCAGAAGCAGACAATGAGGAATCCGCCCATCCAGAATATGCACCCTGGATACCCCATCCCTTATGGCATCAATACAATTCTGAAGCTTAGGAAGCATGCCGCCCCCCAGAGAACCACTGTTCACAAACTCCTGGGCCTCCCCAACTTCCATCTCAGAAATCAGAGAATCCTTATCCTCAAAATCCCGGTACAGCCCCTCCACATCCGTCAAAAACGCCAGCTTCTCCGCCTTCACCGCCCTGGCAATGGCACAGGCTGCATCATCAGCATTAATATTGTAGCTTAAATAATTATCGTCAAAACCAATCGGACATATAATCGGAAGAAAATCCTTTTCCAAAAGGTCATAGATCACCTTGGGATTTACTTCCTTAATATCCCCCACAAACCCAATATCCTGTCCGCCAGAATATTTCTTATTACACTTCAGCATCATGCCGTCCTTGCCGCTGATGCCCACCGCCTTCACACCCAGTTCATTGACCAGCTGCACCAGGCTTTTATTCACCCGGTTTAAAACCATTTCCGCAATCTCCATGGTGGCCTCATCTGTCACCCTCAGCCCGTTGACAAACCGAGGCTCCATGCCCACCTTGCTCACCCACTGGCTGATCTCCTTGCCCCCTCCGTGAACAATAATCGGCTTAAATCCCACCAGCTTTAAAAGCACCACATCCTGAATCACCTGTCTCTTCAGGCTTTCATCCACCATGGCGCTGCCGCCGTACTTTACCACGATAATCTTCCTGTTAAACCGCTGAATATAAGGCAGCGCCTCAATAAGCACCGCCGCCTTCTCCATAATCTTCGGATCCAAATTCATTCCATTCTCCTCCTCTTCCATATGAGCACAGGACTCACCCGCGCCGCCTTCCATGTCACCAAAAACCCGTTTCTCCTACGACCGGTAATCCGCGTTAATCTTCACATAATCAAACGTCAAATCACATCCCCAGGCAGTCGCACAAGCCTCCCCCATCTTCATATCAGCAATAGCCCTGACCTCAGGCTGAGACAAGATCTCCGTAGCCTCCCTTTCACTGTAATCCACAGCCACGCCGTTTTCGATGATTTTCAGCCTCCCTGCCCTGCTCTCAAAAAACAAATCCACCCTCTCCGGGTCAAACTCCGCCCCCGAATATCCCATGGCACACAAAATCCGTCCCCAGTTGGCATCATGACCGAAGATTGCCGCCTTTGTCAGATTCGATGTAATGACGGATTTAGCCAAAATCACTGCCTCCTCCTTGGTCCTTGCCCCCACAATCCGCACCTCAAAGAGGGCCGTACACCCTTCCCCGTCCCCCGCGATCTTCTTGGCCAGGGTCTCATTCACCTCATGAAGAGCCGCCTTAAAAGCCTCATAATCCGGCCCCTTCTCTGTGATCTCCACATTCCCCGCCATGCCATTGGCCAGAAGCAGCACTGTGTCATTAGTAGAAGTATCCCCATCCACAGACACCATATTGTAAGTATCCCTCACATCCTCACTCAATGCCGCCTGAAGCAGCTCCTTTGAAATAGCTGCATCCGTAGTAATAAACCCAAGCATGGTACACATATTGGGATGAATCATACCGGAGCCCTTGCACATGCCCCCGATCGTAACCCTCTTTCCCCCCAGCTCCAGGGAAACCGCCGCTTCCTTCTTCACCGTATCCGTAGTCATAATCGCCATGGCCGCTGACGCTCCATGCTCCAAATCCTCCCCCAGCCCCGAAGCCATGACCTTAACCCCGGCCCTGATCCGGTCCATGGGAAGCTGCATGCCGATGACCCCCGTAGAAGCCACCAGCACCGACTCCGCCGGAATCCTGAGTACGTTCGCCGCCTCATCCGCCGTGTCCTTACAATATCCGTACCCCTCCGCCCCCGTACAGGCATTGGCAATCCCCGCATTGATTACCACCGCCTGGGCAAAAGGCTTATTATATACCAGATCCTGATCCCATTTCACAGGAGCCGCCTTCACAACATTGGTGGTAAATGTCCCCGCCGCCCTGCAAGGCACTTCACTGTAAATCAGCGCCATATCCTGCCTGTCCTTATACTTGATTCCCGCCGCCGCGGAAGCAGACTGAAAACCTATGGCCGCTGTCACTCCGCCCTCTATGATCTTATAACCCATCCTATTACCTTCCTTTCCGTTTTCCAAAGGCACCCCCCCTATGCCCTCCCCAAAAGTCCCAGAACCACTCCCGCTCCCATAAGCAGCAGCGCTCCTCCGACAATCCCCAGAATCATCCGGCTTAACCTTCTGTCCATACGCTCCCATCCCTTTTTCCGATTCTCCAGATTCTCAAGCTCCCTGTTAAATTCCGCCTCTTCCAGAGCCAATTCCTCTTCGGAAATATCTTTTCCCCACTCCCTTATATCCTCCACAGAAACCTCCATTTTTTCCTGGATTTTCCGTTCTCTTTCCTCCCGCCTCTGCCTCCTTTTTTCCTCCTCCATCTCAGCCAGCTCCCTGTCCGTTACCAGAGGCACCTTGCAGTCACTGCACTCCCTTACCCAGTCCTCATACTCCATCTTACACTTGGGACAAACCATTCCGGCCACCCATACTTACGGAAATACCGGGATCAGTTTCAACCCCGTATCCTCCGAAAGCCCGAACATCAGGTTCATATTCTGCACCGCCTGGCCCGCAGCGCCCTTCACCATATTATCCATAGCCCCCATAATGATGATGCGTCCGGTTCTCTCGTCAATCTTGAAATTCACGTCCACAAAATTGCTCCCCTCCACCCATCTGGTCTGGGGGCACACATCTTTTTCCAGAACCCGGACAAAAAGCTCCTGATCATAATACCGATTATAGACAGCCTTTATCTCCTCATAAGTCACGTTCTTCACCAAAGAAGCATAGGCAGTAATCAATATCCCTCTGTTCATGGGAATCAGGTGAGGAGTAAAATTCAGCATCACAGGCTTCCCCGCCCCATAAGACAGCTGCTCCTCAATCTCCGGTGTATGCCTGTGGTTTGCAACGCCGTATGCCTTGCAGCTCTCATTGACCTCACAGTACAGATTGTCAAGCTTCGCCCCTCTTCCTGCCCCCGACACCCCTGACTTTGCATCGATAATCAAGGTATCCGTATCAATCAGCCCCTCCTTTACCAAAGGATAAATGGCCAGGGTAGAGCAGGTAGGATAGCATCCCGGATTAGCCACCAGCCTTGCCTTCTTAATCTTATCCCGGTTTAACTCCGGCAGGCCGTACACTGCCTCCCCGATAAATTCAGGTGACGGATGTGTAATCTTGTACCATTTCTCATACACCGCCACATCCTTGATCCTGAAATCCGCACTTAAATCAATAATTTTCACCTTTGATAAGAGCTCCTCATTGACCAGAGAAGCGCACAGTCCCTGGGGCGTGGCAGTAAAAATCACATCCACCAGATTCCCCAGCTCCTCCATGTTCTCTTCCATACACGTATCATCCACAATCTGGAACATATTTTGATAAATGGATGCATATTTCTGATCTACATAGCTTTTTGAGCCATACCATTTGATCTCCACATCATCCCTCTGAAGCAAAATCCTTGCAAGCTCCCCTCCTGCATACCCGGTAGAACCGATAATTCCGACTTTAATCATGTTCATCTCTCCTCAGACATTGTCTTTTCTTTTCCTATAGTATAGTGGTTTACGGCCTTTTTGAAAAGTGCCTTTTTTCATAAAAATATTAATAATTATACATTAATTTTGCATAATATGCAATACAACTATTGAAACTTAAATTACCTTGACAATTCCCGGCAGTTATGGTAGGCTATCCTCATACTTCTTCTGATTTTATCTAAATCCAGAAAAGTCTAAGGAAAGATTCTTTCCTGGTTGTTCCCCGATTTGTATACAGTGGTAATAAATTTTAGGTATTTTTAAATTCTTACGGAATATGTGTCCGCCAGACCTTTTTTCGTATATTAAGGATTTATAGAAGCATTGAATAGACTCAACTCCTATGATATACTTAAATTTATCCATAAGTATTGGGGAAGCTCATTAGGGTTCCGTTTCGAAAAGCCGGGTCCTAATTAATGCGAAAATATTTGTCCATAAAAGTATGAAAAAAGGAGGTGAACAACTTGTTGGATGCTAAAGACCTAGAACTTTTACAATCCATGACAGAACATGTAGTTGCAAAGCAAATTTCCAAATTAGAGTTTTCTATAGCAGCTGAAATGGGCAGACGTATGGATGACCGTTTTGCAAAATCCGAAAACTCCATTCTGAATGAAATGGACAGACGCATGGACGACCGTTTTGCAAAATCCGAAAACTCCATTCTGAGTGAAATAGACAAACGCATGGACGACCGTTTTGCAAAATCTGAAAACTCCATTCTGAGTGAAATGGACAGACGCATGGACGACCGTTTTGCAAAATCTGAAAACTCCATTCTGAGTGAAATAGACAAATGCATGGACGACCGTTTTGCAAAATCTGAAAACTCCATTCTGGATGAAATGGACAAACGTATGGACGACCGTTTTGCAAAATCCGAAAACTCCATTCTGAGTGAAATAGACAGACGTATGGACGACCGTTTTGCAAAATCCGAAAACTCCATTCTGGATGAAATAGACAGACGTATGGACAACCGTTTTGCAAAATCCGAAAGCTCCATTCTGGATGAAATAGACAGACGTATGGACGACCGTTTTGCAAAATCTGAAAGCTCCATTCTGAGTGTGATGGATGATCGTTTTGCCAAATCCGAAAACTCCATTCTGGATGAAATAGACAGACGTATGGACAACCGTTTTGCAAAATCCGAAAGCTCCATTCTGAGTGTGATGGACAACCGCTTTGCCAAATCTGAAAACTCCATTCTGGATGAAATAGACAGACGTATGGACAACCGTTTTGCAAAATCCGAAAGCTCCATTCTGAGTGTGATGGACAACCGCTTTGCCAAATCTGAAAACTCCATTCTGAATGAAATGGACAGACGTATGGACGACCGCTTTGCCAAATCCGAAAACTCCATTCCGGATGAAATGGACAGACGTATGGACGACCGTTTTGCAAAATCCGAAAACTCCATTCTGAGTGAAATAGACAAACGCATGGACGACCGTTTTGCAAAATCTGAAAACCTGGTTCTGGACGAGATGGAGCGTACCAGAAGGATTCTGGAAGGCAAAATTCAGACCGTTCAGAATAACCTGGATGACATCCGGGAGTACTACCGGATTAGCAAATTAGAACAGGACAACTCTGCCTTGCTTCTCTGCATTGTATCTGACCTTCAAAAACGAGTTGACCTGCTGGAACAAAAAACTGCGTAGAAATCTTACATGCCCCCTTGGCCCTCTGCCTGCAAAAGTCAAATTTATGGGTTGCATTTTTTTGCAATATGATGTATATTTATGAATAATTTAAAATTATACTAATATCAAGTTCAGAAAGGAATGACCCACCATGAAAGAAAAAGTAATTTTAGCTTATTCCGGCGGTCTTGACACTACCGCCATTATCCCATGGTTAAAAGAACACTTTGACTATGAAGTTATCTGCTGCTGTATTGACTGCGGTCAGGGCAGCGAGCTGGACGGGCTGGAGGAACGGGCCAGACTGTCCGGAGCCTCCAAGTTATACATTGAAGATCTGGTGGATGAGTTTTGTGACAACTATATCGTTCCATGTGTCCAGGCCGGTGCTGTGTATGAAAACAAATATTTGCTTGGCACATCCATGGCCCGTCCTGCCATCGCTAAGAGGCTGGTAGAAATCGCCAGGAAAGAAGGAGCTTCAGCTATCTGCCATGGCGCTACAGGCAAAGGGAATGATCAGATTCGTTTTGAACTGGGCATCAAGGCTTTAGCCCCTGATCTGAAGATTATCGCTCCATGGCGTATGACAGACGTGTGGACTATGAAGTCCAGAGAAGATGAGATCGAATACTGCAGGCAGCATGGCATTCACCTCCCATTCTCCGCGGACAGCAGCTACAGCCGTGACCGGAACTTATGGCATATCAGCCACGAAGGACTGGAATTAGAAGACCCGGCAAGCGAGCCTAATTATGACCACCTTCTTGTTCTTGGGGTAACTCCTGAGAAAGCGCCTGACCAAGGGGAGTATGTAACCATGACATTTGAAAAGGGAATTCCTGTCAGTGTCAATGGCGAAAAGATGAAAGTCTCCGACATTATCCGCAGGTTAAACGAACTGGGAGGCAAACATGGAATCGGTATTGTCGACATCGTGGAAAACCGGGTGGTTGGCATGAAATCCCGCGGCGTCTATGAAACTCCCGGCGGAACCATTCTCATGGAAGCCCATGCTCAGCTGGAAGAACTGGTTTTAGACCGGGCTACTATGGAAGTGAAGAAAGATATGGGTAACAAGATGGCACAGATTGTGTATGAAGGCAAATGGTTCACGCCTCTAAGAGAGGCTGTTCAGGCTTTCGTTACATCTACCCAGGAGTATGTAACCGGCGAAGTAAAGTTCAAACTCTATAAGGGCAATATCATCAAAGCCGGCACCACTTCACCATACTCTCTGTACAGCGAGTCTCTGGCTTCTTTCACAACTGGAGACTTATACGATCATCATGATGCCGATGGCTTTATTACCCTGTTTGGTCTGCCGCTGAAGGTCCGTGCACTGAAGATGGCTGAGACACAAAAGCGTTAAGTATCCAACCGCAGACCGCATCCATATAAATGCACAAAGAAACCGCTTGGCAGAGAACGCTCCGGCTCTGCCAGGCGATTTTAAAATCTATGTTAGCTTTATGCTCCCTCATAAAAAGGGGCTCCGCGCTCACCGAAACTTCAGAGGCACTTGCAGCCGCAGAAACATGGACCTCCTCTCACTGTCGAATACATTAAACTCCGTGAGCACCTCACAGATATAATCGCCGCTGATCGTATAATTATGATCTTGACAGTATTTTAACAGGCGGGCCGCATACTCAGGTTCATCGTCAAAACTGTCCAGGTAGATGCAGGCATACATGGCGCTGTCAATATTGCGCACGGAATCATGATCTGGAAAATTATCATCCACAAAGATAAATATCTCATGGGATACCATCCTTAAAGATAAAAAATCCTCTCTTTCCAGGATGGTCCCCGCATTACAATAATAGACCTGTGGAAGTCCCTGGCCTATAAGATTCTCTTTCAAATCCTCAAGAATCTCTTCATATACAGAGATGTCATGCTCATAGAAGTTCGTATCTGTATGCATGACATATACCTTCCTGTGAGGAATATACTCTACCGTAATCATGCCGCAGTCCGGCGCCTTTCTGAACCGCTCCACACTTTCTATGGCTCTGCTGATGGCTCCCAGACGCAGCTGCAGCTGGGCTATCTCTTCTTTCGCCTGTCTTTTTTTACTGATAAGGGTGGATTCAATAAGCTCAATATCACCCTTTTCCAAAATCTCCCGGATCTCACCAAGACTCATCCCCAGTTCTTTCATATACTGAATCATATCCAGGCGGGCTTTCTGGTGGATACTGTAATACCTGTAATTGGTCTCCGGATCTGTATAGCAGGGCTTTAAGATTCCCACTTTATCATACAGCCGCAAGGTAGGGATGGAAACCCGGTTAAACTGAGCCATCTCTCCTATTTTCATCATTTTGTCATCCATACTTCTGCTCCTAAAACCCTGATGCAGGATTAGAGTTTTTGGTTAAATTGTATATTTTTATTATAATATCATTATTATTTTTAGCAAGATATTTTATTACTTTTCTTTTCATTTCGTCTTCTATGTATATATTTCAGCCCATATCCTCTCTTTCCACACTCTTCACAGACATTGATTTTAACCGTTAAAATTTCCACAATCTCCCTTGACTCTCACCTTGGACCAGGTTATATACTATAACTGTCAATTAACTTTGTTTCCTGAGAAGGAGGTTTTTCATTATGAGTAAGATTAAAGTAGTACAGTACGGATGCGGAAAAATGAGCAAATACATTCTTCGTTACCTCTACGAGAAAGGGGCGCAGATTGTAGGTGCTATTGATGTCAATCCTGAGATTGTAGGAATGGATATAGGCGACTATGCCGAACTTGGCGTAAAGACGGGAATCCTCATCAGCAACAACGCCGAGGAAGTACTGGACAACACAGATCCTGACATTGCAGTGGTTACTCTCTTCAGTCTGGTAAGCGACTGCTATGATCACTTTGTAAACTGCTTAAGCCGGGGAATCAGCGTTATCACTACCTGCGAGGAAGCTACTTACTGCTGGACAACCGATCCGGTCCGCGCCAATCATCTGGATGTTCTGGCCAAAGAGAATAACTGCACCTTCGTGGGAAGCGGCATGGAAGACACCTTCTGGGTAAATATGGTCAGTCTGGTTGCGGGAAGCTGCCACAACATCAAAAAAATCGAAGGCGCCGTAAGCTACAATGTAGAAGACTATGGCCTGGCTCTGGCCAAAGCCCACGGTGTGGATCTGACTCCGGAAGAATTCGAGAAACAGATTGCCCATCCGGAAGTTTTAGAGCCCTCCTATGTATGGAACTCCAACGAAGCTCTTGCCGCCAAGATGGGATGGACCATTAAGAGCCAGACCCAGAAATGTGTTCCTTACTTCCATCAGGGTGACCTCTATTCATCCACCATGGGCAAGGATATTAAAGAAGGCAACTGTATCGGCATGGCAGCCGTTGTGACCACAGAAACTTTCCAGGGTCCGGTTATTGAAACTCAGTGTATTGGCAAAGTCTATGGTCCTGATGACGGAGATATGTGCGACTGGAAGATTACCGGCGAACCGGATACAGAATTCCATGTGGTGAAACCTGCCACTGTTGAGCATACCTGCGCCACTATCGTTAACAGAATCCCTGCAGTGCTTCGTGCCCCTGCCGGACTGATTACCATGGATGAATTGGATGAGATTGAGTACATGACTTATCCTATGGAGTTCTACTGCTGATTCGTTTCATACTGCCGGATAAAGAAAGGCGGCTTATCAGTTGATATGGCCGCCTTTTTCTAATTCAGATAGGCAATATCCTCTTTATCCGGAAGTTCAAAATACTTAATATCAGGGTTCCCCTCCAGTCCCAAAAGTCTCACCGCACTGATGCGCCTGTTTTTGCAGGTAGAAAAATAATATGTACCGCTCTCCGCGCACATGGCACTGGTACACAAGGTCTGATCATAAAAATTCTGTTCCTTATGCTGGCCATCCTCATCCGGACGCATAACAATTCCTTCCGGTATATTGACAGACGAAAATTGATGGAACATACGGGTAATACCGTCAACTTCATTTTCGCCCTTTACCGCATAATGTTTCATCACCGCCATGCGCACAAAGCGGGAGGATGAAGAATAATCGCCGGGAAGGCCGAAACCGCCGCCGGAACTTATACTGTCTCCCTGGACCTTCAAGTCCATAAAATCGTGGGAAGCATCCAAAGTATTGGATACGGATGCATAATTGCACAGATTGGTCTGCTGCCACTGGTATCCCGGACTGTTGGTAATAACACCTATGGTATCCCGGTGAATGTTCAGCCCTTCCTTATCCGGTTCAATAATAATCGTCTCCCCTGTTCTGTCTGAAAAAATATAGTGAACAGCCATTTTCTGTCCAAAGATAGGCTCTCCTGTCAGGTTGAGAGAAGGAAGGATGGAAGCCGCTTCCTCCACAGACGCACACTGGCTTAAGAGATAACCCGTAAGAAATCCGGGATGGATATTCATGTGACGGCTGTCCCGCACCTGATCATAAGCCGCATAACCGGGATAATTGAGAAGCCCTCCCATTACCCCCATTTCATTGATTCCGTCTACCATAACCGGAGACACCAGCCCTGTAATAGCCATTCCCCCAAAGGCATAGCGGCTTCTCACCCGGCGGGGGCAGTTCTTATCTATTTCTAATTTTAACGGATAATTTCTTGGGATAACTGCAATCCGGTTTCCCAAAAGACTGCCGCATTGGTCATAAGTTCTTCCCAAAAGATGCTTATGATCCTTTGTCTCCCAGGCAAAGCAGGTGCATCCCATATTGATAAAGGGACTTTTATCACTTCTCATATATTTTCAGGCTCCTTTCCCCTGTGCTACCCTATGGAACAGCAACATAGAAACTGCATAATACAATGTATCCTCCACATAGTCATATGATTCAAAAAATTGTTGACATTTTGTAAAACATATTGTATTCTGTTTCTACAAACCTGCTGTTTTCAAGCAGGCGTGGATTTTCAGTAACCGTTACTTTTTCGCCACGTGATCATTTATCCGATGATCATGTGGCTTTTTTGTTGATTTTCGTCATTTTTTAAGAAAAGAGGTATTTATACATATGGAGCAACAAACATTTATGAAAGAAAAACCGATCCTTCCTTTGGTTCTGTCCATGTCCCTTCCCATGATCCTTTCCATGATGGTGTCGTCTCTCTACAACATCATTGACAGCTTCTTCGTGGCGAAGATCAGTGAAAATGCCATGACAGCCCTGTCCCTTCTGTTCCCCATGCAGAACCTGATCAACGCAGTCACCATCGGCTTTTCCATCGGGATCAATGCAGTCATCTCCTTTTATCTTGGAGCAGGAAAGCAGAAAGAAGCAGACACCGCCGCCTCTCTGGGATTACTGCTCAATGCCGCTCATGGAATTTTTCTGACTGTTTTCTGTGTGGGGGTCATGCCTTCCTTTTTAGGTATGTTCACAAATCAGCCGGAGGTCATCCATCTGGGAATCAGGTATTCCAAAATTGCATTCGGCTTTTCTGTGGTAATTGCTCTGGCTATGGCCTTTGAAAAAATTTTTCAGTCTGTAGGAAAAATGTCCATAACCATGGTCAGTGTCCTCTGCGGCTGTGTATCCAATATTATCCTGGATCCCATATTCATCTTCGGGCTGGGCCCAGTTCCGGCAATGGGAATTGATGGCGCTGCCCTGGCTACCGGAATCGGTCAGACTGTCAGTCTTTTCATCTACATAGCGGTTTTTGCGGTAAAACCTCTTCCCATAAACCTTTGCTTCCCCCGCCTGTCCGGCGAAAAGACCATGGCAGGGAAATTATACTCCATCGGTATTCCGGCTGTCTTAAACCTGGCTCTCCCTTCCCTGCTGACAGCATCATTGAATGTAATCCTGGCCTCCTTCTCCCAGACCTATGTGCTGGTTCTGGGCGCCTACTATAAACTGCAGACCTTTCTCTATCTGTCTGCCAACGGAATCATTCAGGGCATGCGTCCGCTCATTGGATACAATTACGGAGCCGGAGAGCAGAAAAGAGTTCAAAGTATCTACAAAGTCTGTCTCCTTCTGGCTGCCGGAATTATGACAGCAGGCACTGTTCTGTGCCAGGCCATCCCCTCTCGGCTTATGAGTCTCTTTACCTCCAATGGGGATACCATTGCCGCCGGGGCCTGCGCTCTTCGGATTATCAGTATGGGATTTATCATCTCATCTGTCTCAATCATCTCCTGCGGAGCACTGGAGGGACTCAGTAAGGGACTCGCTTCTCTGGTTATTTCTCTCCTGCGATATGTTTTGGTGACCATTCCTGCGGCATGGGGACTGAGCCGTTTTATGGGAGCCGCAGGAGTATGGCATGGATTCTGGGTATCGGAAGCCGTAACTGCAGTCATTGCCTATTGTCTGATTCGCCAAAAAGGCCTGGGAAAAACCAAAAACACGGCAGTCCATAAGACATGAAAAGCGCAGCCCTTTATGGACTGCGCTTTTCATGGATATGCCGTCACTCTATTTCAATTCCACCAGCACTTCTATCTCACAGGCAATTCCCCCCGGAAGAGAATTAGTTCCGATAGCCGACCGGGCAGGCAGACCTGCCTCCTCCCCGAAGATATCATAAAGCAGCTGGGAGCCGCCGTTGACCACCTGGGGCTGTTCTGTAAAATCATCTGCCGAGTTCACAAAGGCCAGCAGCTTTACAAACCCCTTGATCCTGTTTAAGTCTCCGGTTTTTTTGTGAAGATTCGCCAGAAGATTCAGCATGCAGTTGTACGCTGCTTTCTGCCCCTGTTCCACGGTCAGATCTCTTCCCAGTTTTCCGACCACATTTTCCCCGCCAATGGCCGGGCCGCAGCCGGAACAATACAGAAACTTCCCGCCAAACTCCTTAACCGGACTGTAGACCCCTCCCCTTGCCGGCGCCTGGGGAAGCTCAATCCCTTTTTCCTTTAAAATTTCATAAATATCCTTCATGATCATTATCCCTCCTCAGATGCCGATTCCATCAAACGCTTTTGTTCTGTGCATCTATCCGTATCACCTGGCAGAAAGCGCCGTCCCGAAAACCATAAACGCGTTCTGCAAGATTGGTTACCACACATGCATGATTGGGAATCAGCGTGATCTTATCCCCTATCTTAAGAGGATTCATTCCCTCTGCCCTGACAAATGCATGCTCTTCATTCAGTGCATAAACTTCCAGTTCCGGATAATCCGGAATATACCCGTAACCTTTCCGGTAGTGGCAGCTGTCCGATGTCAGGGATTTAGTTCCCACATCACAGATCACCACATGATCATCGGGTTTTGCCACCACAGTGGTCACTATAAAAAGGGCGCACTCTTCTGGTGATGCAAGCCCTAAGTCGATCTGCCCGCAGTCATTGAATATGTAATGCCCGCTTCTGATCTCCGTGATGCCGGATAACAGCCATGGACGCTTGCCGGAAAAACTGGAACCGGCGCTTAACACATTCATGGAAAATCCGTCTTCCTCCAATATCTTTGCTGTCCCTGTCAGTTCGTCATGCTCTTTTCGGGTATATTCATCTAACTCTTCAAAATTACGGGCATTGTAGATCAGCCCTCCATAGTACATAAGGCCGATAATGCGAATCCCCAAAAGGGATCTAACCTGCCTGGCAAAAGCAAGGGCGTTCTCCGGCCTTACGCCTCCCCGGTTCAGCCCTCCGTCGATTTCTATGAGGACATCTATAACCCTGCCCCGGCTTTCAAACCAGCGGCTCATGGCCTCCGCCGCCTCATAGCTGTTAATAACAGCAGAAAGAGAAACCCGTTCAGACAGACGGTACAGCCGTTCCAGTTTGTCCTCGCCGACTATGGGATAAGCCACAAATATATCGGTTATCCCACAGTCCGCCATGACTTCTCCTTCTCCAAGCTTGGCCACGGTAATGCCGTCGCAGCCGGCTTTTATCTGCATCCCGGCAAAAAAACCTGACCGGTGTGTCTTAACATGAGGCCGGTGCTTCAGCCCGTATTCGTGGGCCTTTTCCACCATATTCTTTATATTGGCCTCTGCTGTTTCCAGTTCCACCACAACTGCCGGCGTAGGCAGTTTTTTCAATTCTTCATTTATTTTCATAAGCTTCCCCGTGCAAAATCAATGGGACAGCTCAGCTGTTTCTCGACTCCTCCAGATAGCCGTACATGGTGTTTTTAGAAATCTGGAGATATTTTGAGATGCGGTCTCCAGCCTTCGCTATCAAAAATGCACCTTTCTGATCTAAATATTTTATTGCTTCCACTTTCTCCTGTTTTGACATATAACTGGGATGCTTTCCTATAGCGCGTTCGCAGCTTACAATTAATTCTTCCAGCAGTTCTCCCACGGATTCCGCAAAAACCTCCTGCTCCCGCGCTTCGGAAACCGGCATATTAAACTCATATTGGGACATGATTTTGCTGATGTTCATCAGATCAGTCACATCAAAGTTAATACAGATGGAACCGATTACTTTGCCTTCCGGATTTTTCAGATAGATGCTGGAAGACTTTACCATTCTGCCGTCCTTTAGCTGGGTATAATACCGAAACATTCCGTTGGAATCCTTTTCCCCGTTAAGCACCTGAAGTCCCAGGTTGCTTCCGCATCCTCCGATGCTGCGCCCGGTGATTTCCCCGTTTTCAATAGCCACAATGGTATGTTCATAATCCTCTGTCAGGTCATGTAAGACAACCTCGCATTTCTTTCCGAACTGCTCTGCAATTAGCTTAATGATGGTATTCAGATTTTCAAATTCTGCCCTTACTGATTCCAATGTACTTCCCCCTTATATGGTCTTATCGCTGGTATATCGGTTATCCGCCCAAAATTCATCCAGAAATTCCGCCAGACGATCCGTACAATACTCAAAGAGAGCTTTTCCCTTTTCAGCAGTCCCGTACTGGCCCATTCCCACATTTCCGTCAGGTGAATAAATTTCAAAATTATTATACATAACTACCGCATTTTTTGCAAACATATCCGCATTGAACCAGCGATTTCCCCCTTGGGGAATCTTATAATCAATGATCTCTTTTTCTCTCACAAGTTCCGGCATTATATGCATCATTAAAGCCGTCTCCATCTCTCCGGCATGTCCCAAACCGCCTAAGGGAGTTTCCCTCCACTGCTTCTCTATATACTCCCCGGCAAAGTCCCAATATTTTGCCATTACCAGTTTGACTCCATACTTGGCGCCCAGTTCATTTACCCCGATGTGGAGGGCTGCACTGTTGCCGCCGTGGGAATTGATCACCAGAAGTTTGCGGAAACCATAGGAGTGAACCCTGTAAAATATGGTCTCGATCATATGGGCCAGTTCTTCCTGCTCCAGAGAGAGAGTCCCTGTGAAAGCTAAATGGTGTCTTGAGAATCCATAGGGAATGGAAGGCAGCATAAACACAGTACTGTCTGCCTTCCGGGCCGCCTCTTTCACCATGGCTTCCCCAAGAATCAGATCTGTCCCCAGGGGAAGATGGCGGGCATGCTGTTCGCAGGATCCCACTACAATGGCGGCGACAGGTTTCTCTTTATCCGTCATTTCCAGTTCCTTTGCTGTAAAATGGTTCCACAGCTTCAGCATCACTTATGTCCCCTTTCTTCATATTTTCCCGGATCTTTCAGGCCGGAGCCTGTCAAAAGAACGGCAATATCATGGCTGCTGTCAATAAGGTTTTCCGCTTTCGCCTTCATCACTCCTGCCAGAGCTGCGGCAGACGACGGCTCCACGAAGATTCCCTCTTTTCCTGCCAGCAGTTTTCCCGCCGCCAGAATTTCCTCATCACTTACCGTAAGGCCCAGCCCGCCGCTGCCCTTTATGGCTTTTACGGTCAGATCCCCATTGTCCTCATATCCAAGCAAAGGATCTGCGATGGCTGACGCGATTCCTCCCGGATTCTCCCAGCCCACAGTCTTCCCGCCTGTCCGCCATGCTCTCACAATCGGAGCGCATTGTTCGCTCTGTACCGCCGCCAGACGAGGAATGGTCTTAAGCCTGCCCGTCATACAAAGCTCTTCAAATCCTTTGTAGATACCGTACAGCACAGGCCCCGCACCTACGGGAATAAAGACATAGTCCGGCATATTTCCGGCCTGCATATAGATTTCATAAGCCATGGTTTTATAACCTTCCACTGCCAAAGGCGATAAAAACGTGGTAGTCAGGTTCATGGTTCCCGGTTCCTTTGCCATCTCCTTTGCATATTCATAAGATTTATCAAATTTCCCCGGAATCCGGCAGATGCTGCCGCGGCAGGTCTGAGCGTGAATTACCTTCCCCGCAGGCGTACCCCGCGGAACAGCCACAGTCACAGGAATTCCTGCCCTTGCGCCATAAGCTGCACTGCTTGCCGCTCCGTTTCCCGACGAGGCCACCACCACCCTTTTTACTCCCAGTTCCAAAGCCGCAGACACACACAGGGCAATGGCACGATCCTTAAAAGATCCTGTAGGATTCCTGGTCTCATCTTTCATCCAGAGAGAATGGATACCCAGCTCCTCTCTTACATGTTTTCCTTCTATATATGGAGTATTACACTCCTGCAAAGTAACCCAGTTATCCTTTTTTATGTCCGGCAGAACTGGTTCAAAAGAGGAAATCCCTTTTATCTCTCTCTGATGCAGCAAACGATTCTGCCCGTCTCTTAGAGCTTCCGGGGCATACTGCACCAAAAGAATTCCGCCGCAGGCACTGCATGTTCCTTGAGAAAGATCTAAGTATTGGCTTTTACACTTTATACACTTCAGTATGGCTTTATCCATTTTGCCCCGAATCCTTCCTCAGTACATGTCGTGCCAGCATCTCGTAATACTTCGCCGCCTGCTCCACCTGCCTAAGTTCTACAAATTCGTCCACAATATGGGCCTGCTCAATGCTGCCGGGCCCAATGACAATCGCCGGAATCCCTTCTCTGGTAAACAGCACCTGCTCACAGGTGGCCGGAAAGTCCCGAACCCTTGTCTTCTCTCCGGCAGTCTTTTCGAAAACCGCTTTGGCTGTCTTCACAAAAGGATGATCCATGGCGATCTCGCCCGGTTCCAGGTTAATATAACGCCTGAGGGAATACTCAAACTGATCATCACTGCTCTTTATTTTCTCCAAATACTCCCGTATTCTTTCCTCCGCCAAATCTCCCGTATCCCCTGGTATCATCCGGTAATCCACGGCAATCCGGCAGGTTCCGGGAATAATATTGTCCTTCTCTCCGCCATTTATCATAGTCACCGATATGGAAGGCCTTCCCAAAAGAGGATGGGACACGGTCTCCAAAGCTCTGTCCATGTCCTCTATGGCACGGACTGCCTTCAAAGCCTTTCCCACAGCATTGACCCCGTTCCAGGGCATGCCGGAATGACAGCTTCTTCCTTCTACCGTAATCTCAAACCTGGCCGTCCCCTTGTGAGCTACTGCAATCTGTAAGTTTGTAGGCTCACCGATGACCACATAGTCCCCGTCTTCCCATCCGTGCTTACAGCTTAAGGTTCCTAAATTAATAATCTCCTCATCCGCCACAAAATTCAGGCACAGCTCGCCCCAAAGTCCCTGTGTATTTCGGGCAATCCTGATTCCGGCCTCCATCATGGCCGCAACGCCGCCTTTCATGTCAGCGCTGCCTCTTCCATAGAGTTTTCCATCCCTGATCACCGGTTCAAAAGGCGGTGTCGTCCATCCCTTTCCCGCCGGGACCACATCAAGATGTCCGTTAAATACCAGTTTCGGCCCTTCTCCCATAGGCAGACGGGCAATTATGCTTTTTCGATTCTTCCCACACTCCGGCTGCTCTGTGAGAAATCCCAAAGGTTTTAATGTCTCATCAATCCATGCCGCCAGCTCCGCCTCATTCCCCGGCGGATTTGTGGTATCAACGGAGACCAGTTTTTTCAATATATCTACTGCCTGCATATCTTTCTCCTCTCTTCCCTTTTAGAAAAACAGACTTGGAAGCCACAGTGTCAGAGGCGGAATATAGGTGATCAGCAGAACCACTATGATTCCTCCTATAAAGAACGGCAGAAGATCAAGGACGCAGTCTTCAATCTTGGTCTTGGATATGGCACAGGATATAAACAATGTGGTTCCCACCGGCGGCGTAAACAGTCCCAGTGCCAGAGACACCAGCGTCACAATACTGAACTGTATGGGATCCACTCCCAGACCTATGGCAATAGGCATAAAGATGGGAAGGAAAATAAACAGGTTCGGCACATTGTCCATAATCATGCCTGCTACAAACAGCATGGACACCATAACTAAAAGCAGAAGGTTCTTAGACAGTCCCAGGCCCAAAAGCCAGTGGGAGATCATGGTAGGCACATTCTCTCTCACCAGGATCCACTGAAAAATGGATGCGCTGCACACCACCAGCATGACGGATGTAGTTCCCTTTGCAGTTTCTGCCAAAGCCCTGTAGATGGCTTTGAAGTCCAAAGTCTTATATACCACCAGACCCAGGAATAAGGCATAAACCGCTGCCAGTGATGCCGACTGTGTAGGGGTGGCTATTCCCAGAATAATACTCCCAAGAAGAATAACCGGCAAAAACAGAGCCCATATGGTATGAATCAGCGCCTGTTTTATCTCCTTCCATGTAGCTCTTTTCTCCCTCGGATAGTTGCGCTTCACAGACATAACAACCGTAATGGCAAGGTACATAAGGCCAAGCAAAATACCTGGTATGGCTCCCGCCATGAACATCTTCGCCACGGAAAGACCAGTAATCCATGCTATGATAATCATGGTGCTGCTGGGCGGAATGATAATTCCCACAGTGGAACTGGTTGCATTGATCGCCACGGAAAAGGACTCGTCATACCCTTTGCGGTTCATCTCCGGTATGAGAATGCCGCCTACGGATGCCGCATCCGCAACCGAAGAACCGGATACTCCTGCCAGTAGCATGCTGGTAACTACAGACACACATCCCAGACCTCCCGGCAGCTGACGCACCAGCACGTCTGCAAAACGGATAATCTTCATTGCAACACCTGATTCCACCATAAGATTTCCGGCAAGGATAAAAAACGGAACAGCCAGAAAGGAAAAGGACTGTGTGTTGGAGAAAAATCTCTGCACTGCCATCTGCAGCGTAATTCCATTCATCAGCATATAAGTAACGCCGGTAATACCCATGGAAAACGCAATGGGGACACCTACGGCAATCATGACAAAAAACAGCAGAAAAATCAAAATAAGCGTACTATTCATGGTGCACCTCCAAGTTGACAAACCGCTGGATGATGCGCAGCAGCAGGACAAGAGTGATCATTCCAAACATCAGCAGCATGGAAAGATAAAGCACGGTCTTTGGAAAACGAAACAAAGGCATGTACAGTTCCTTCATGCTCACGCACATCTCCCAGCTGGCCGTAAACATCAGCCAGGAGAACGCAATACAGATCATATCGATGACCGTATCCACGATTATTTTTGCCGTTCCCTTAAACTTGGTCTTCACAATATCCAAAGCGATATTTCCGTCCCGCATAGTGATGATGACCCCGGAAAATCCGGTAATCCAAGCAAATGTAAGGCCTGTCAGTTCTGTGGTTATGGTAATGGGATATTTCAAAAGAGTAGAAAATACATCCAGAACCACTACAACAATCATGATTGTCACAAGAATCGCATTGAAGAAAGAAAATATGGTTTCTGTCAAATCAAAAAAGCGGTTCAATGTATGGTTAAACTTTGTCCGCATTCACGTTCCCTCCTTTCGCCGGTGCGAAGGAAGGAAAACCGGGTTTTCTTTCCTCCGCACGTTTATGTTATTTCAGGAATTTCTCCGCATAATCCGCCGGAACACTCTGTGCAAATTCATCGTAGACAGGCTGCACCGCCTTGCGGAACTCTTCCAGCTCAGGATAAGTGATCTCCTTAAAATGAGGCGTTACCAACTCCAGATACTCCGTATCTGCGGAAGTGTAGTACTCTCTGGAAATCTCCTTGGCCGCATCAGCGGCTTCCTGAATAATATCCTGAGCCTCAGGATCCAGTCCATCCCACAAGGCTTTGTTGGTAATAAAGTTAATGTTGTAGCAGAAAATATTTACAATTGCCAGGTAATCCTGCACTTCATGGAACTTTGTCTGATATATAGCATCCAAGGGATTAAACTGGCCGTCTACCACACCCTGGGACAGGGCCATGTAAATCTCTGTGAAGGGCAGGGTCGTCACGGCTGCGCCCAGATTCTGGAACGAATTGATCAGCACCTGCTCATTGGGGCTTCTCATCTTCAGTCCTTTCAGATCCTCAACCGTGTTGATGGGACGTTTATTGTTGGTGATCTGTGCGAATCCCAGGTCTCCGATGGAAAGGAGTTTATAACCGTTCTCTTCCGCTACCTTTCCCCAGTACTCCCCCAGTTCTCCGTCCGCCTGCTCATGGAACGCATCATAACCGCTCATGAAGAAGGGAAGGGAGATGGAACCAAACACCGGATCCACATTACTCATGGCGCCTCCTCCGGGAAGGGAAAAATCTACGGCCCCGATCTTCACTGCCTCAATCATCTCCTGCTCATTGCCCAGGGTTTCAGAAGGATAGAGTTCTACTTTCAGCCTTCCCCCCGACTTTTCCTCAACAATCCTTTTGAATTCATTAGCCATCTCTCCGCGGACGGAATCTTCCACTGTATGATAGCCTAACTTAAAAGTGTAGGATTTCAGTTCCGAGCTGCCGGCAGACGCCTGGCTTTCTGCCTTCTCCCCAGATTCCGCTTTTGTCTCTGTCTGCGCCTGTGTGGGTGCTGCCGTGCTCTCAGCCGGTTTCGAACTGCTGCCGCAGCCTGTTAAGAGCGATACCGCCAATGCTGCGCTGATACTAAGTGACCATAATTTTCTCATAGGTTCCTCCAATTTATTATAATTTTTTTGCTGTATGTAAATCAAATATGTGCTTCCCCTTCCCTCCTTTCCGCACATCTACAATTTTGATGAACAAACCTTCTGATTCTTTCCGCTGCAATATCCAATGTCTCTTCCGCATTTGCAAAGGAAAGACGGATGTAGGATTCCTGGCCTTCCCCAAAGGCCGTCCCCGGCGCCAGCGCCAGTTTCTCCTGTTCCAGAAGTCCATACACAAATTCTTCTGCCCTCATGCCTGTATCTTCTATATTAAAGTACAAATAAAACGTGGCTTCCGGTTTGCGGCACCTAAGTCCGTGAACGCCGGAGAGTCCCTCCACAATCCTGTCTCTTTGCCTTTTCAGGGAATCCAGAGACTCTCTGACAAAGTCCTCTCCGTACTTAAGAGCCGCTATGGCTGCCCTCTGTGTCGGTTCACTGATGCAGGAAACACTGTACTCATGCATGGTCTCCAAAGCTTTCGCCACATGAACAGGGGCAATAATATACCCGATCCTCCATCCGGTCATGGCATATGTTTTAGAAAAACTGTCTACAATAAGGCAGCGCTCCTCCATTCCCGGAACATCATATATGCTGGTATAAGTCTCTTCCTCATAGATCATCCTGCGGTATACTTCATCGGAGATTACGGTCAGATCCCTCTCTTCTGCCAGTTTTGCAATAAACTCCATGGTCTCCTTATGGATCACTGCGCCGGTGGGATTGGCTGGGGAATTCAAAAGAATAATCCGGGTCTTTTCATTCACCGCCTGGTTTAAATTCTCTTTTCTTACAACAAATCCGTCTTCCTCATATACCCTGACAAAGCGGGGAACCGCCCCCACCGTTCTGATCTGCCCAAGGTAGGTGGGCCAATAGGGTTCCATAACAACAACTTCATCTCCGGGATTCAAAAGGGTCATAAAAATCAAAAGCAGAGCTTCCGTCCCTCCCGCTGTCACAATTACCTGTTCCGGCAAAATGCAGCGGTTCCCATAGCTTTCTGCGATTGCCCGGCGCAGATCCATAAGTCCTGCATTCGGGGTATAATGGGTCCTTCCTGAATACATACTTTTTACTGCGGCCTCTATGAATCTTTCAGACGTATGGCTGTCCGGTTCTCCCAGTGCCAGACTTATCACATCTTCTGATTCCGCAATACGGTTAAACACGGCCCTGATCCCTGAGGGCGGGGTAGTTAAGGTCAGATCGGATAGTTTTATCATGCCATTCCTCACATTCTTTCATGTTGTGTGATTAATATTTTTAATCTCGTGATTATTATTATTAATTATAATATATCATATTATTTGTGCTTGTCAACCTGTTTTTTTGGAATTATCCTCTGTACTTTGTAAAAAATACACAATGACAGACTGACGGCGTGCCCGTCATATGCAGCAAAAAACCGCTGCATCAGCGGTTTTTTGCCAGTACAGCGGTTTCTCAATTTACAAACATCCGTTCCTTGGAGTTCTTATTTTTTTACCTTATCCAAATCTGTAAAATTCAGACCGGCAGCATGAAGATTTTCTTGCCTTTTCCCTCTATTTATTGTATAAATTGCTTAGAACCTTGCAATCAACGACCCTGCATTTCACATAAAAGGAGACCTTTCTATGGACACAAAGTACCTGACTTACATTCTGGCCATCGCCAGAAAGAAGAACATGACCAAAGCTGCCGAGGAACTATATGTATCCCAGTCCTCCTTAAGTCAGTACCTGTCAAAATTAGAAAGCGAGCTTGGGACTCCCCTGTTTTTCCGCAGCAAAGGAAGCCTCTCCCTCACTCCGGCCGGCAAACTTTATGTGGCCGCCGCCGAGGAAGTGATCCGCATTAAGGATCATTTATACCAGAGTATCCAGAATATCGACAACCGTGGACATATCACCATCGGGGTCACCTCTCAGTTCGGTTTAAAAATGCTTACAGAACTAATTCCGCCTTTTAAACAGCTGTTTCCTGATGTGACCATAGAGATCTCGGAAACCAATGTTCCCTCTCTCACCAAAATGATCCTGGATGAAAGCATTGACTGCGGCATCATGGCCATTAATGAAATTCCGCCTTTCAGCCCCAACCAAGTGGACGTGCTCCGCAAGGAAGAGGTTTATTGGGCAATCCCAAAAACTCATCCCTATTACCGTCAAAATCCTGACCAGCCCATAACCATCCGGGATTTGACTGATTATTTCAGCGATGACAATATTCTTCTCTCGAAAAAAGGCTCTACTCTCCGGGTATTGACTGATCAGATCATCGAATCTTCACAGATTATGCTCAGCACTGTCTGCGAAACCAACAGCATTATCGCAACCCGAAGCATGGTAGCCATGGGAATCGGAATTACGCTAATCGGCGAATCCTGTTCCACTGACCGGGAACATATCGCTTATTACTCTATGGCCTCCCCGCTCTACCGCCTTAATGCATTTGTCCGCAGGAAAAATTGGGCGATGAACAATCCGGAACGTCATCTGCGGGAGCAGGTTCTATCGTATTTTTCTTAAATATTTCCTTGCATAAATTAAGAATCCGGATATCTGGATGCAGTTTGCATCACCATACCCGGATTCTTATGATATCTTTAATCATTGGGATGTCAGCGGCGGCATTTCCTTATGAAAAGAACCTGTTTAAAGCATAGCCGCCACATTGCCATCCTCATCAAATTCCAGTTCTGACGGTTCATCTAATGCCTCCAAACCTGGATATTTCCCTGCCTTAACATCCTCATAATACGACTCTGACAGCATAATCTGGCCGATATGAAGGCTGTTGGGAATGCGGACCACCCTCGGATTGGACTGGTCAATCCCATTGCAGGTACGGATGCACAGCTGGATGGCTTCCTTGTCCGTAGCCAGCACACATGGAATTCGGGCCGAATTAATCACCGTGCTGGTAATGCAGTTAGGATACATTTTTTCAATATCCATGGCATCGAATATTTTCTTTGTGATGGCGCTTGCCAATCCGGTTCCCAATGCATTGCCGTGAGACTCCTCGCTCAGGTTCAAAAAACAGGTTCTCTGAACCTCAACTCCGCCTTTGGCATATTCTGTGGAGAATGTGCCTGTAATATTCGGATCCACCCCTGTACCGCTGTAATTCTTCCCAATCTCATCCACAATCAGCACATCGCAGCTTTCGATTAACAGTTTAGGCATATTCTGAAAAGCCAGTTTCAAAAGTTCCGGTTCCCTCTTCAAAATCTTCTCACTGGGAATCCCTTCTATTTTCCAGGTCTCATCATATGCGTTTTCAATGCAGGGAATCGCAAACAGGACATTGGCCTTTTCCAAAACCACCTTTGCCATAGTCGGAATATTCTCGGCTATGACTCCCATTCCGTCTGTGTGAACCAGAGAGGCCCCCTTCTGTTTGCCAAGACCCACTGTCATCATCTTGCAGGGGCCGCTTTCATAGGGACCTCGAAAAGCATTATGGGGCTTTAACCGGCAGGAAATGATTATCCCGTCGGCCTCATAAGCGTTTTTATCCATATATACCGGCCTGTTTCTTTCACTGATTCCCAGTTCCACCACTTCCATAGAAGAGAGAATGGGGCATCCCATAGTTTCCTCCGTAATATGATATCCCTCCAGAATTTCCAGCTGCCCCTCAGCCGTAGCCCCGCCGTGACTCCCCATAGCGGGAACAATAAAGGGTCGTGCCCCCTGATCTTTTACAAAGTCCACGATTGCTCTTGTAATCCGATCCACATTGCGGATTCCACGGCTTCCTGCAGTAATAGCGATACGCATCCCCGGCTTTATACGCCCGACCAGTTCTTTCTTTGAAAGCTCCCGGTATACAGTCTCCTTGATCTTTTCCGGGGGAATACATTCCCCCGGAAAAACCTGTCTGGCATGAAACATAGGGGGAATCGGAATGTCACGAAGCAGCTCCGATACCTTTCCTCCTCTTACAACATCCATAGTCGCTTTTCACTCCGGCTTACATTAATACTTTTACCTGACGCACTCTCTCGTCAATAAATTCCGCCCATACCGTGTCGTCCAGATAGATCTGATTCTCGTCCGTATACTGCCCCGCCCGATCCACAATCTCAATCTGATTGGGATGGCTTGGAAGCGCAATGTCCACATGGATGGCTTTCAGCTTCTCGGCATCATCAAAGAATCTCTGACGCAGGGCCGGAGTCAAATACCTGCTCTTTGCATAGTAGTTATCATTCATAGTATTCGCTCCCACACCGCCATGCATCCCCACTGTATAGACTTCCCCATTTACCGGGTTCTTCACTTCCCAGAAAAAGCTGGTACATCCAATGGTATGACCCGGAGTCAGCATGGTTCGTATGGTTACATCGCCCATGACAATAGGCTCATGGTCAGAGTAATACTTATCCACCTCAAAGGTCTGTGGATGAGAATCCTTATCCAAAACCAAGGTTTCCTCAGGACACTCTTCCATAAATGTTGCGTCTTCCCTGGACATATAAAGCTCTGCTCCAGTCAGCTCCTTCATAATCCTGGCTGCTCCCATGTGATCAAAGTGAGCGTGGCTGATAAGGATCTTCTTGATATCCGCAGGATTGAATCCGATCTTGTAGATGGAATCCACCAGCATATACGCGCTCTCTGGGATAGCCGCATCAATGAGAACCAGCCCTTCTCCCGTGTCGATGAGATAACACCCTACCCAGGTCTGTCCCGCCACATACCATGTGTGAGGAGCTACCTGAAAAGGCTCTATGGCCAGAGTCCATGGCCTGTAAGCCAGCGTGGCCACCGGATCCTTGGTTGCCGGAGTACAACGAAATGCCATAACAATTTCTCCTTTCCTGGATCTGTTCTGTCGATCCTATGCGATTATCTACTGTTTTCCTGCTTTCATTTTCCCCAGAACCGTTCTGATAATGGGTGAGAACACACATCCGATTCCAATCACCATCATAACGCAGGAGATGGGTCTTGTGAAGAATGTAGCGGCTGTTCCCGTATACTGGAAAGCCTTTAACATGTTGCTCTCTAAGGTGGGACCCAGTATAAACGCCAGAATCAGAGGCGCCGTGGGGATGCCGCCGTAAGCCATAAAGATACCTACAACTGCAAATACCAGCATCATACCGCATTTATATAAGCTTCCCGCATCCACATAGGCACTTACCATGGAGATAATAAGAAGCGCCGGATACATATAGTGGTAGGGAACCTTCAGTATCTGAGGGAACAGTCTCATTCCGAGGACCTGCATCACCAGTACCACACAGGCAACCACTGCAACGGTTCCGAACATCAGGTATACAATATGTCCGCTGTTCTTAAATACCATGGGGCCCATCTCCAGTCCGTGGATGGTCAGAGCGCCGATAAGAAGAGCCGTGGTGGAGTCGCCGGGGATGCCCAGAGCCGCCATGGGGATCATAGCCCCGCCGATGGAAGCATTGTTGGCAACTTCCGGAGCCCAGATTCCGCCCGGATTACCTTTTCCGAAAGAATCAGGATCTTTGGAAGCATTCTTTGCAGAGGAGTAGGCCACTAAGTTGGAGAGACCTGACCCCATGCCCGGAAGGAATCCGATTCCAAGACCGATAAGGAAAGAGCGAATGATATTTACCAGCTGTTCTTTAATCTCACCGAAAGTGATTCCCAGACCTCTTACACTCTTATTGTCCACCACAGGAAGAGCGCCAAAGCCTTTTCCGTAAGAAGCAACGATACTGCTGACACTGAACACACCGATCAGTACTACGGTCATTCCAAGACCGCTCATGAGATACATATTGTCAAATACAAATCTGGGCTCTGCATCAATGGGGGAAAATCCTACGGATGCAAACAGCAGACCGATACATGCGGACACCAGACCTTTAAACATATTGCCTTTGGAGATAGCAAGAACCATGGTAATGGCTACGAAGCACAGTGCAAAATACTCCCATGGTCCCATGAGAAATGCAATATCCGCAATGGTCTCGCTGAGGAGAGCCGCAATAATAGCGCTGAAAAAGGTTCCGGTAAAAGACGCTACCATACCGATGGCCAGAGCCTTTCCTGATTTGCCCTGCTTGCTCATGGGATATCCGTCCCAGCAGGTGGAAACCGCAGAGGCGGAACCGGGAATACCTAAAAGCACGGAACCGATAAAAGCTCCGGAACATCCGCCGATCCACAAGGCGATGAGGAAGATAACCGCTGTTCCCGCATTCATGCTGTAGGTGAGAGGCATGAACAGCATAACTGCCAGAGTACCCGAAAGTCCCGGTATTGCTCCGAAGATAATGCCGATGGCCGTTCCCACGATCATCAGAATCAGGTTAAAAGGCTGCACAAGCTGTGATACGATATAAGGTAAATTCTCTATCATAGTCTCTCACCTCCTAAAACAGCGAGCCTGAGGGCAGGCTGAGTCCAAAGACATAAATATAGATCACATATATGATTACGGAAAGAAGAACAGAATAAATAATTCTTCCCTTCAAAGTGCTTTTGCTCCCTTTTGCAAACATGGTCGTCAGGGCATAGGCAGCAAAAGGAGTGGTAATCAGATAGCCGATCAGGCTTGATACGAACACATACACCGCCAGAACCGCCATTGCCAAAGCCATACGGATCCAGCCCTCTTTTGTCATAAACGGCTTTTCTGCCTCCTGTTTCTTCATCCCCTCTACAAAAATCCCGGCTCCGCATACCACAAAGCCAAAGGCTGCGATCATAGGAAGGGCCTTAGGTCCTGGGTAAGCCATGGAAAACGGCACGTTCATCTGACTGGTCATGACAAATACCACGATCCCTATGACCACCAGCAAAGCGCCTGTGAGCTGGTCCCTCTTTATATTCATAGAATTTGCCGCCCCTTTCTCTTTATTTCTGCTTTAATCCCAGCATGTCAACTACACTGTTTAAAGACTCCTGCTGGGCTTTTACCTTCTCTGCTCCTTCTTCAATGCTGAAAAATTCCATAGCCATACCTGTAGGCTCCAGAATAGCCTTTACTTCGTCATTGAGAGCTGCGGATGCAAAATAATCATGGATCTTTGTCACCTTTGCCTGATCCATATCCTTGGGTCCTAATACAAACATGAGAGTCGTAAAAGTACAGTCATATCCCTGGTCTACAAGGCTGGTAACGCCTGGAAGAACTGAGCTTTCCCCGCCTTCTTCATCTACGGAGAAGCATGCCAGAGCTTTGGCCTTGCCGGATTCCACATACTGCTTCGCCTGATTGGCATTGACGAAAGCCGCATCAATACTGCCTCCTACCAGAGCAGTCAGTTTTTCCGTATCAGAACCTGCCTCCACATACTTAATATCAATGCCGGCAGCCTGTGAGAACAGACCGCACATAATGTGAGAGCTTCCTCCTGTCTCAACACCGAAGAGAAGGGTTCCCGGCGCCGCCTTTGCCGCATTCACCACATCGTCTGTCGTGTTGTATGCAGAATCGCCGGGCACTACCAGAACACAGCCTGTCTTCTCCAGGCTTTCGCCTACTGCGATTACGGTAAAATCGTCTGCAGCTGTATGATCATAAACGCCTGTAGCTGTCTTAATCAGCATCGTCGTATGGAAGAACAGAAGAGAACTTGCATCATTCTTAGCTGCCCTTACCTTCTCCATGGCTACAACGCCGCTTCCGTCTGTGTTGTTCTGAATAGCCAGGTTGCTTCCGGAATCTTTGGAGACCTGAGTAGCCAAAGCCCTGGCTGTTACGTCTGTACCGCCGCCTGCTTTTGCGGGAACCTGCAGCTCAATATTCTTCGGAAGAGAATCAGAGCTTCCGCCGCCGGAACATGCTGTCATGGATACTGCCATTGCTCCTGCCAATACAATGCCTAATAACTTTTTCATTTTTTTCATTTTTCTTTTCTCCTTTTTCACGTTTAAGAACTTTATCTCACCAAAGCCGGTTTTTTAGAATCATATTTCCAGCCCGGAATCAGATACTGCATTGCCTCTGCATCATTTCGGTCATGACTCGGAAGCCGATTATACAATCTGTTTGCTTCCTCCACCTTAACCATATCAATCGTCACTCCCATTCCCGGTTTATCCGGTACCTGAAGAAAACCGTCTTTTATCTCCGGTGCGTCTTTTAAAAGATTCTGACCATCCTGCCAGATCCAGTGAGTATCCAAAGCTGTAGGCCTGCCCGGCGCCGCCGCCGCCACATGGGCAAAAGCTGTCAGGGTAATGTCAAAGTGGTTGTTGGAATGACTTCCCCAGGTAAGGCCCCAGTCGTTGAGCACCTGGGCCATCCGCACGCTTCCTTCAAATCCCCAGAAATGAGGATCCGCAAGAACAATATCTACAGACTTTTGCGCCACGGAGTGATAAAACTGCCGCCAGTTGGTAGCAATCATATTGGTAGCCACCGGAAGATTAACCGCATTTTTAAACTCCGCCATAATCTCCCTGCTGCTGAAACCTGCTTCCGGCCCACAGGGGTCTTCTATATATGTCAAGACTCCCTCCATGGGTTTGCACAAATCTATGGCTTCTCTCAGGCTCCATGCACCGTTGGGATCAATATTGATTCTGCCGGTCGGGAAGTGCTTCTTAAGGGCACACACCGTCTCCATCTCTTTTTCGCCTTCCAGCACTCCGCCTTTGAGTTTGAAATTGCGGAAACCATATTTTTCATGAAGAGTACATGCCTGTTCCACCATGCGCTCCGCTGTCAGCATCTCCTGCCTTCTCAAACGGAACCAGGAATCCCCACTGGACTGTTCATCTATGTAAGGCAGGTCTGCCCTTTTCTTATCGCTTACATAAAACAGATAGCCTAGGGTCTCTACCTGATCTCTCTGTTTTCCTTCTCCCAAAAGTTCGCACATAGGAAGCTCCAGGTACTGTCCCAGCAGATCCAGCATAGCGCATTCTATAGCCCATTCTGCCTTTACCACAAATTTCAGTTTGCTGATATCCAAAGTCTGAATTCCTTCTCCGTCATCCTCCGCGGCTCTTTTGGCCGCTCTGTGGATTGACTGAAGAACTCTCCGGTAAGCTCCTATAGGACTCCCTTCCACCAAGGGAATGCATGCTCTCAAAGATTCACAGGTATAATCTCCTCCGTGAATCTCGCCGATACCCGTGTGTCCGGCGCTGTCCTTTAAAATTACCAGGTTTCTGGTAAAAAAGGGAGCGTGGGCGCCGCTGAGGGTCATCAGCATGCTGTCATATCCGGCAACAGGGATAACCTGCATCTCTGTTACGGTTGGTGTTCCTCTTCGTTCCATGTGTATTCTTCCTCCTTTTCAATCGGAGCGTTGTATGGTCGTTTTGTCCATACATCCTCCTTCTTTTCCCGCTCTTTATATTCAATAATACCAGCGGGTTTATGAAAAGGCCAATTCATTATTGTGATTTCTTCTATAAGGAATACTAATTGTACCGTTCTCGGCCCTGCTGCCAAAAACCCTTCTTACCGCACCAGACAGGGCCTCTTGGGGTCAAACTTCCAGCCGGGAATCAGATACTGCATTCCTACGGCATCGTCTCTTCCGCCAAGGCAGTTATCCAGATATACCTGATGGGCCTTCCTGATCTGATCCATATCCGCCTCGATTCCAAGGCCCGGTTTCTTTGGCACTGCCACACAGCCGTCCACAATCTGCAAGGGCTCTTTTGTCAGTCTCTCCAGTCCCTCCTGCCAGATCCAGTGGGTATCCAGGGCATTGTACTCTCCCGGAACCGCCGCGCCTACCTGAGTAAACATAGCCAGAGAAATGTCAAAGTGGTTGTTGGAATGACTTCCCCATGTATAGCCGAAGTCATGACACATCTGTCCTACTCTCACAGAACCGGCCATGGTCCAGAAATGAGGATCCGCCAGAATAATATCCACTGCCTGAGACTCTAAGGAATGGCTTACTTCCCTCCAGTCTGTGGCGATCATGTTGGTAGCTGTGGGGAATCCGGTGCGGCGTCTGAACTCACTCATAATCTCTCTTCCTGAATAAACGCCCTCTGCTCCGCACGGGTCCTCACAATATGTAAGAATGCCTTTCATTCCCTTAACATACTCTACTGCCTGTTCAAGAAGCCATCCGCCGTTGGGATCCAGGTCGATTCTGGCTTCCGGAAATGCCTTTTTTAAGGCGCGGATTACATCCATCTCCTCATTGCCCGGAAGCACGCCGCCCTTTAACTTAAAGTCCTGGAACCCATATTTTTCGTGGGTAGCCTTAGCAAATGCTACGATGCTGTCTGCATCCAGGGCTTCCTCATGACGGATCCGATACCATTCACAGTCGGAATCCGGCTCGCAGTCGTAGGGCAGATCGGTCTTCTTTCTGTCTCCCACAAAGAACAGATAACCTAACATCCGCACCTTATCTCTCTGCTGTCCGTCGCCCAGCAGTTCACATACGGGAACTCCCAGATGCTTGCCAAGGAGATCCAGGCAGGGGGCCTCAATGGCTGTAACCACATGGACTCCTGTGCGCAGGTCAAATGTCTGGTTCCCTCTCACGTCCTCTTCCCCTTTGGAATCCAGATACCTCTTTACTTTTAACAAGGTACTCTTGTACTCGGCAACCTTTGTTCCCTCCACGAGAGGAATACATTCTTCCAAAGCCGCAGTAATCTTCTTTCCTCCCGGAACCTCACCTATGCCCATCTCTCCATTGTCAGCGTACAAAACCACTACGTTTCTGGTAAAATACGGCGCATGGACCCCGCTCAAATTAAGTTCCATGCAGTCTTTTCCTGCTACTGGCCATACTTCCATTTTCTGAATTACCGGTGACATCTGTTTCCCTCCTGATTAGTAATTTTTTAACAAATAAATCATCACGTATTTGCTGTATTTTTAGTATACATCCTTTACTTCTATAAGTAAAACTCTATTAATTTATAATTACTCTTAATTTTTCTTATTGAATCCCTTGATTCTTTGGTCTCTGTAAGTTATACTGAATATATCTGAACCGATTGGCTGAACGGAAGGAAAGGGAATCTTATGGATACCAGACAAATCGAATATATTTTGAAAATCGCAGAGGAAAATAACATTACCCGCGCCGCTGATAAGCTTTTTATCACTCAGTCCGCCTTAAACCAGCAGCTTCTTAAATTGGAAAAAGAACTTGGCACCCCCCTGTTTCACCGTTCCCGAACCAACTGGCACCTGACGGAAGCAGGGGAAACCTATGTAAAAAACGCCAAGGAGATTCTTCAGATCAAGAAAGACACTTATGAAATCATTCATGACTTAAACGGCGGCCGGCGGGGCCGCCTATCCGTAGGCTTTACCTCCGGCCGGGGGGCCATCATGTTCACCTCCGCCTATTCCGCCTTTCATCAGCTGTACCCCAACATCACCATCACCCCCAGGGAAGGGGGAGTCCGCGACCTTCAGGAACTGATTGCCCATGGCGATCTGGATATCGGCTTTTTGACTCTGACGGAGAATGACCGCACCAACGACTGCTATGAAACCATTTATACAGAGGAAATCTTCCTGGCTGTGCCTTCTATTCATCCTGCTGCCGCTCTCCTCCCCCCTTCCAAAGAGCAGTATGCTACCTTGGACATCCGCGCATTAAGGCACGAACCCTTTGTTGTCATGGACAAGCGTTCTACCATGCGGGCTCTTGTGGACAGGATCTTCTCTGATGCCGGCTTTCAGCCCCATATTCTGTTTGAAACAGGCAATAACCAAACGGTTCTGTCCATGCTCCAGGCAAATTTCTGCTGCGGAATTCTCGCATATTACTATGTAAAAAACATTCCTCAGGGGATTACCTGCTTTCACCTTCCTGACCGGCCTTCCTGGGAATTTGCAGCCAGTTATAAAAAAGGGCGATACTTAAGCAAGGCAGCGAGAGGGTTTATTGATCTGATGAAAGAGCAGTGGGCGGAGAATTAGATAAGGCCTCCGGACACACTCCCGTCCGAAGGCCTTTCTCATTCCCGTCACGTAATAGGCGCCGGGTTAAAGATGCACATATCATTATGAAATCCGTACTTATCGCTGTAAGGCTCCTTAATGCCGCTGGCCACATCCAGGATCATGTCAAAGATCTCCTTCCCCACATCGGCAATGGTTTTCTCGCCCGTAGCCACATCTCCTGCCGAGATGTCAATGAGGTCAAACCAATGGTTTTTCATTTCATTGCGGCTGCAGACCTTGATCACAGGGCTGATATCCAGGCCGTAAGGAGTCCCCCTTCCAGTCATAAATACCTGAAGGCCGATTCCGCTGGCCACCTGGCTGGGGCCGCACACAATATCGCTGGCCGGGGTGGCTGCATAGATAAGGCCGTGCTTCGTGGGCTTCTCTGCCGGCGACAGCACCTCCACAATCTGGCTTGTACCGCTTTTGGCGATACTTCCCATAGCCTTTTCCACGATATTGGCAAGGCCGCCTTTCTTATTGCCCGGAGTAGGATTGGCGTCACGGCCTACGCCGCCGTCAGCCAGGTACTTGTCATACCATTTCATCTCCTCCGCCAGCCTGTCACGGGTATGGGCATCCCCGCAGCGGGCAGCCAGCATATGGACTCCGTCCCTCACTTCCGTCACCTCGCTGAACATAACCGTGGCACCGCCCTTTACCAGCATATCTGCCGCATAGCCGGCGCTGGGATTGGCGGAAACGCCGGAAAACGCATCGCTCCCTCCGCACTGCATGCCGATGAGCAGTTCACTTAAAGGCAGCTCTTCCCTCTTCCTCAGATTCAGCTTCTCAAGCTTTTTCTCCGCCATATCCATAATGGCGTTCATCATAGCATCATGGCCGGCATAGTCCTGTAGGGTCAGGACATTCCGGGGGGTGATATCTTCCTTTGGCAGCACCCGGTCATAGGTCAGTTTTTCACATCCAAGGCCCACCACCATGATCTCGCCTCCAAAATTAGGATGGCGGATCACATTGGCAATGGCGCGGATGGGAATATAGGCCATAGGGGCATTGATGGCCACACCGCATCCGTAAGGATGGGTTACCGCCACCACACCATCCACATTGGGATACTTGGGCAGCAGTTCTTTTTTGATCCGCTCCACTGCTACCTTCAGCACACCTGCCGCGCACTGCACCGTAGTGACAATACCTAACAGATTCCTGGTCCCCGCCGGCCCCTCTGCATTCTTATATCCCATCCAGGTAGTTCTGGTGGGATCAGGCAGATCTTCCGTCTTCACAAGGTTCGTTCCGAACTCCATATGGTCCACGGACGGGCTCTCCGGAAGGTCCAGCATATGCTCGTTAATCCAGTCTCCCTTTTTGATATCATTGATGGCATACCCCAGAACAACTCCGTAACGAATGATCTCCCCTCCCGCCGGAATATGGCACAGGGCGATCTTATGGGCCTGAGGAATATCCTGATTGGCAGTCAGGCCTTCCATCACCTGGGTTCCTGCCGGAATGTCCTTCACTGCAATGACTACATTATCTTCTTCGCGAATCTTCACGTACAACCGCTGACTCATAGCGAACTCCTCCTTCTCTTCCAGGCACCGCCGGCTGAGCCATCTACGGCGGGTACACTTTTTTATACATTTATTATAAACGATTTTTATTAATAAGTAAAATTCATAGTTTTTTATATAAACTTAAAAAAATTAAGTTTATGCTTGTGCCGGTCTCCGTTTTTCTTTATAATAATAAAAACGTATATTTGGGGGCAAAGGATTTGTCATGGATTTAAAACAGATCGAATATATTGTCAAAATCGCCGACGAAAAAAGCATTACCCGAGCTGCCGAGAAGCTTTTTCTCACCCAGTCCGCCCTGAATCAGCAGCTGCTCCGCCTGGAAAAAGAACTGGGCGTCCAGCTTTTTAAGCGCACAAAATCGGACTGGAGCCCTACGCCTGCCGGGGAGATCTACTTAGAGGGGGCCAGGGAAATCCTCCGCGTCCGCAGAACAACTTACAACAGAATCAGCGACCTGGCGGACACAAAAAAAGGATGCCTTTCCATGGGTTTTACTCCGGGAAGAGGCATCGACATGTTTACCAATGTTTATCCTAAGTTTCACAGCATGTATCCTGATATCACTGTAGAGCCTAATGAACTCAGCGTCTTTAAACAGCAGGAACTGATTGCCTGCGGCGGGCTGGATATGGGGTTTATGACCCTGTGCGGAAATCAGCGGACCAATGATCACTATATCACTTTATTCCGGGAAGAGATCGTCCTTGTCATCCCCCACGGCCATCCCTTAAGCCGGAACGCCGCTCCCAAGGGAGAGCCTCTGGCCGTCATGGATCTGGCCTCTTTAAAATATGAGCCCTTTGCCCTTATGTACAAGGAATCCACCATCCGCCCCATGATTGACCATATCTTCCGCCGCTCCGGCTTTGTGCCCAATGTTTTATTTGAGACCTCCAGCAACGCCACCATTCTCTCCATGATCAAGGCACATATCTGCTGCGGTGTTATTCCCTGGCACTATGTGAAAGATTATCCGGAAGGAATCGCCTGTTTTGCCCTCCCCCATCATCCCTCCTGGGATGTGACGGCAAGCTACGGAAAGTATGCTTATCTGAGCACTCCGGCAAAAACCTTTATTCAGCTGGCTAAAGAATTTTGGACGCAGTAATCCTTAAGCCTTATATGTCCTTTGGATCAGTCAGATTCCCCTAACAGCACTCTCACCATAAGCTCTGCCCCTTCCTCCCAGTAATCCGCAAAGTGGGGGATAAAACCATGCCTTGCCTCCGGGAACCGTTTTATGGTCACTTTGACTCCCTGTGCAGCAATGCGCAGACCATAGGTTTCATTTTCAAACCGAAATCCGCATTTCCCTGCCGTAATAATCAGTGTGCGGGGCAGCTTTTTCAGAATCTCATCCGACGCAATGCTGGGATTAGCCATGGGATTAATCTGATACTTCTGCTCTTTTCTGAATAAAAGATCAAAAAAGCAGTGGCTTCTTAAATGCATTCTCAGCTCTGCCGGGTCATTGCCGGCCGGCTGTTCCTTTTCTATCATATCCAGAGGGGCATAGCAGATAATCTGGCTTTTTAATCCATACCCGTCCTCTGCCGCCTTCATGGCCAGTCCGGCAGTCAGATGGCCTCCGGCACTGTAACCGCCTACAGAGATGTTCTCCCGGCTGCATCCCAAAGTCTCCGCCTGTCTAAAAGCAAACTTCACCGCCTCATAACACTGTCCGAACATTACATCCCACGGCTCTTTATCAGAAGTGGTATAATCAACGGACAGTACCACTCCTTTCATCTTCTTTGCCAGCCAGCAGCTGAAATACAGATCATTTTCCTCGTGGCCTATATACCAGCCGCCTCCATGGATGTTGACAAACAGGGGGCCGTCTTTCTCTATTTCCTCCGGAACACACTGATATACGGTGAAGGGGAATCCCTCTGCCTCCATAGTTATCTTTTCCACCTGCGCCATGGTCTCAAAGGCCCTGATTTCTTCGGGGTACTCTGTTCCTCCTGCCGGACGCATAGAAGTCTCCGCCAAAACTTTCAATACCTGTTCAATCTGTTCTCTATTCAGTGCCATAGCCGCCTCCTATCTGCCTGAATCAAGAATTTCCCTGATAACCAGTTCCTGGGCTTCCTGCCATTCGTCCGCCATACGGATGGTAAAACCATGGCGGCTGTTCAAAAATCTCTTTATGGTTACCTCTGTCCCCGCCTCAATCAGACGCTTTCCGTATTCTTCATTGATCTGGCAGAAGGGGCATCTCTGGGCATTGACAATCAAAGTCCGCGGCTGGTCTTTCATCATATCCGCTGTGGCATAGGCCGGTGAGCAATAAGGCTCCTTCAGTCTTTCAATATCCCCATCCGCATAGTACGTGGAAAATGCTTTGGAGCGCTCATTGCCATTCTCATCGACACACACCTGATAATTCTCTATCGCCGCATAATCCAGCACCTGAAGGCATACTTTAAAATCCTTCGTCTCCGCCGCCTTTAAAGAAATTGCCGCCGCCAGACACCCCCCTGCGCTGTGTCCTCCTATAGATACTTTAGCTGGATCTGCACCCCATGCCTCACATTGGGCAAATGCCCATTTAACCACACCATAACTCTGGTTAAACGCCATAGGATAAGGGTACTCTCTGGAACTTGCGTAATCAATGTCCACTACGATTCCATGGATTCTGGCTGCCACATGGGCACAGTACAGATCATCGTCTCCATCCTGCAGAAAGATAAATCCGCCGCCGTGCATATTGACATGAACCGGGCATCCTTCCTTTCTATCCTTTGCCATCGTAACAACACATCTTACTGGTGCTTTTGCCTCAGGAACCGTAAGGGTCATCTCCTGCCGCTCCACCAATTCCTGATTTCTCTTATACCCTTGGGGAATCACCCTTTCCATAGCCCCGGCCTCCCTGTGAGCTCCGGTACGTTTCAAAACCTCTTCCAATTCTTGTTTTTGCTTTTCCGTCAATGCCATTGCAAATGCCTCCTTTTATTTTACGCCTTTTAGCTCCATTACCCGTAGACCGGGAAGAAAATATTGGCGCTTATGATCAATGTAATCATTCCGATAAGCAGATAAGGGATAGTAAATTTCAATGTTTTCACAGGATTATGATTGCCGATAGCGAATCCCATAGTAGCTGCTGCGCAGCCTGTGGGGAATCCGATAGCCAGGCAGGTAGAACAGAACACTACCAGCACCACTGCCTTGGGATTCATGCCCCCTGCCAGAGCTGTACTGGCCGCAATAGGAACCATAATAGCGGTGGTTCCGTTGTTGGACAGAAATGTAGTCATAATCACGGACGTCACACAGAACACGGATATTACTAAAATACTGCTCGGATTGTTCCCTAAAATTTTTAAAACCATATTTCCCACAAATTCTCCTGCGCCTGATGAACTGAGTGCACTGGAAATCACCAGTACGCCTGCTACCATCCATATCATATCGCTTGTCAAAGTGGAGATTGCCTCCTGAGTGGTGATAATTTTCGTATAAATCAGAACCAGTACACCTACTGCCGGAATCAGGTAAATAAGATTGCCCAGTTTCTTGGAAAATACAAAGGCAGCCATAACTGCAAGGAACACTCCAATAATAATCAATTCATCTCTTTTAGACGCCTGTACTGCTTTTCTGCCTCCGGAAATCCCCGTATCTACTGCCGATACGTCAATCTTCTGCTTAGGAATCAGACGCCATGCAAAAAGACAGTAAACAGTCAATGCAATGGACGGGATTAATCCCACTTTCAGAATATCAAACATCCCCAGAAGATAGTTGCTGTTCCCATTGACCAGGCCTTCATAATATGCATTGGTGGAAAGGGGAAGGGCGGCTCCCATTCCAACAGGGAACCGGCCAAACCAGGCACAGTTCAGCGCCGCCACCAGAAGAATCATCCTGGACTGCGAGATATCATTATCATCATCCATGGTCTGGATTACCAGAAGCATGATAGACATAACCGCCGTTTGTCCCATAAGCTGAGTCAGAACCAGGGTAAATAAACTGATGAGGAGAAGCAGAAGAAAGCCGCTTTTCCCTTGTATGATTGCCATCTTCTCCCGAATACGGGTGGCAATGCTTGTCTTCCCTATAGCCCCGGCTACTACCATCATCGTAGCTACCAGAATGGTCGTATTGTGAGAAAATCCTGAAAAGGCTGTCTTTGTGTCGATTACTCCTGTCAGTGCAAGAGCAATCACACATGTCATGGCCGTAAGGCCGTAGGAGATCTTGTGCAGCAAGAATGAAATAATCATAAAAACCAGCACCGCAAGTGCAATCAGCAGTTGATAATTTCCCATATGTTTTATATCCTCCTTTGTGATAAAAAGTATAAGGAAATGTAAATCATACCTCCTGCATTTCGTGCACTAAATGCCCCATTCCCTTTGGTATTTCCATAATATCATAGGGATACGGCCTTTTTCCAATACATATACCACATAAAAATCATAAGTAAAAGGTATAGATCATCTATTGATCATTGACAGAAAGAGCCTGTCTGTTTATACTTGAACTACCATTATTTTATCATGAGGGCCCTATGAATACCAAACATTTTGATTATTTTATTGCCATTGCCCAGACCGGCAGTTTATCCCATGCCTCCAGACGCCTTGGAGTGTCCCAGCCTGTTTTAAGCCGGTATCTTTCTGGGCTGGAAGGCGAGCTTGGAATCCCTCTGTTCCTGTGGGACAAACGGAAACTGCATATTACGGAAGCAGGGGAAATCTATCTAAGCGGCGTCCTCCGCATGAAAGAGCTTCAGACTCAGATGTTACGTGTACTGAACACGTTCAACGGAACCCGGTCCATGGACATGCGCATCGGCATGTCCCCATATCGCGGCGGTCAGGAACTGGCCTCTTTCTATCCCCAGCTTTTAAGCCGCTACCCTATGCTGAATTTATCCGTAACAGAAGGCAGTTCCAAAGACCTTCTTGAAAAGCTGTTCCGCAAAGAGGTAACATCCATAATCAACCTATATGATGCCGGTCTTATGCCGCAAACCAAGATTGCCACGTTTGTCAGGGCGGAACTGCTTCTGGTCCTTCCAAGCTACCATCCATTGTCCATTCAGTACCGGAAAAATCCACAGACGTCCTCCTCTGTTCTGGGAACCCTTTCTGCCGGAGAATTAAACCTTGCCGCAGATGTGCCTTTTGTCTATTTGGATTCCAGTTCCATCCTGGGCCAGATGGCTGACCATGTCTGCCTTCAATATGGTTTTTCTCCCCAGGTTCTCTTAAGGACTGTTAACTCCATTGCAGTTTCTTCTCTTCTGTCCACCGGAAATTATGGAGGCTTCCTGCTGGAGCACACCATAACCGATCAGAAAAATATCAGTTATTTCCACTTGCCCCATCCGGTCTACCTTTACAGTGGAATGATCTTTCGAAATGACTACCAGCCTGATGAGGCGGAACAGTACCTGTATTATCTGGAACATGAGCAGGCGCAAAAAGACACGCCCCAGCTCCTTCACACCAACGCACTTGGCCGCCAGTTCATCAGCTATATCACAGAAAAATTATACGGAGACAGCAAATGAATACCAGAATCTACGAATATCTTATGGCTGTGGCTGAATATAAAAATATCTCTCAGGCGGCGCAGCAATGTTTCATCTCCCAGCCTGCCTTAACCCAGCACATCAAAAAACTGGAAAAACAGCTTGGGACTCCTGTCTTTGAAAAAAAAGGAAAGCATCTGGTTCCCACCAGGCAGGGCGAAATCTTTCTCACTGCCGCCAGACGCATGCTTAAGATTGAACAGGAAACCATGGAGCATATAGAAAAACTTCGCCAGGATACCCCCGCGGACTACAAAATCTTTGTGGATATCGACATGAGGAATCTGCTCATTGAACAGATTCTGCCTAAATTCCGTAAAGCCTGTCCCGGTTTAAAACCAACTCTGGTGTCCGGCAGTATTCACACTGCCTGGGATTACTTAGACAGCCGCTGTGTGGATGCAGGGGTCTTTCCGCTTCATGGCGATTCCCCCTCTCATATCGACTGTGTGTCTGTTGAACACAGCGAATACATACTCCTCCTGCCTCCAAAGCACTCGGCGGCAGAATATTTTTCCGTTCACGGGGTGGATATGCAGCTTTTGCAGAAAGAAACGTTTATTCTGAATCAGGAATTTTCTTTCTTCCATGACCTCCAATGGCAAATTTTAAATTTTTACCAATTGATACCCAGCCAGATCTTATATACCCACTCTCTGAAATCCACTGTCCAAATGGTTCTCGAAAAGCGGGGAGTCGCCTTTTTTCCTAATACCATTATGCCTTTCCTCCCTCCATCCTGTACCGCCTGCTCCTTTAACCCGCCATGGCGCTTTCAGTATGTGGTTGCATACGCCAAAAAATACGGGCTGAATAACTATCACACACAGCTGGCTAACCTGCTTATCGCCCATTACAAACAGTTTCATATTCTTCCTGCCAAGACAGTCTGAAAACCTTACTTCAATTAGGCTTTTGGGAATTTCCCCAAAAGCCTGCTATACTTTAGCCAGGATAGGATCAAGAAGTCGTCGTACTTCTAAAGTGCATTCTGCA
>CAJSZV010000023.1 GCA_910574345.1 Clostridiaceae bacterium
TTCTGAATTTTCTCAAATTCAAGGCCTTCCAATAAAGCCTTTTCTTTTGGAATTTTCAGGGTCTTACATACTGTTCAATCTTTGATTATCAAGGTTCATCGTCACTGTAGGTCTCTCAGCAGCAACTCATTTAGTTTATCATAAGTTTTTTGCTTTGTCAACCATTTTTTTCCAAATCTTCTATTTTCTTTTTTGGAAGATAGAAGCACCGCATCTCACGGTGGAATTTACTATAACATTTCATTTTTTAATTGTCAAGGGATTTGTGTCATTTTTTTAAACAATTTTTTCCGCAATTTTTCAGACCACAAAATATGCTCTTTTTCTCTTCTTTCTCCTATATTTTGTGGTCATGCCAAATTTATTGCTAACCTGCGATAACAAGCATATATTCCACTATTGTTCTAATTGTTTGTTTTATTTGTTTATTTACGACATTTTCAGCTGTCATCTATAGCATACCCCTTTTCAAGAAATCCAGCATCTTAAAAAAAGAACTATAGCATTCCTCTTATAATCCCCAGTACCACCTTTGATACAAAATTATAATGATATAAAAATGTCAGCCACCTGCTTGATTCAATTTGAGCAATAATCATCGCTCCCCATGGGCTTTGAGAAAACGCCGTTACAAGCAGGGATAAAAGCCATAAAAAAAACAATCCCTCTGCGCCGCCCAGCAAAGCGCCTGTCAGTTTATTTACTCCTGATATAATCGGAAGCCTTGCCATGATATCCAGCCAGCGCATAATCAAACGCACGGCGATATATACCAGAACAAACAGCAGAACGAAACCAACCGTGTTTACAAGAAGGCCGGCAAGGTAATTTCCCAGATATTCTGTAAATACTTGTACCCCCAAGGCCTGGTACACATCCGGTCTGTTGTTTTCTATTAAAAGCTCCTGAATCTCTTTTGGCAGACCAAGACCTTCTATCATTGCCTGTTCATCCGCCGCCTCTGAAGAGTACTCTTCCGGAATCAAAGCATGCTCTATACCGCCTTTTATCCACTCATATAAGGGTGTCCGTTCTATGGCTGCTTCATTCACATAGGGCATGGCGATACGAACAATAGCGAAGGTGGCAATTAATGCCACCATAGAAACCGCCATCCGAATAAAACCTCGGTAATGACCATATAGAATCATGCCCAATAAATATACTCCAACAACTATCTCAAGCCAATTTTTCATAAATGCCTCATTACATTTCAAGCAAGAACAATTTTTTCTATTATTTGAGCCACACCTGCGTCACCATTATCCGGTGCTATATAATCCGCCATCTTCTTTAACTCTTCCACACCGTTATTCATAGCAACCATGATTCCTGCTCTTCCAATCATAGACAAGTCATTCTCACCGTCTCCAAATGCCATGGTCTCCTCTCGCTTTAATCCCAAAATCTCAGCCAAACGCATCAGCCCTTCACCTTTGGAAGCTCCCAGAGCGTTTACTTCCAGATTATATGGAAATGAAGAACTCACCAATACGTCTCCTCTTTCTTCCAGCTTCCTGCGGATTTGGCTCCGCTCCTCCTTATCTGAAAAAAACAAATTCAGCTTATCCACCATACAATTCCGGTCATGAATATAGGACCGCATGTCATCAATCGGCGTCCGGGTCTGCCGTACTAATTTCTGCACCACCTCTGGTATGCCGTATTCGTCCATATGTTCAAAACAGTATCTTTCAGAAAAACCGTCTCCCTGAATATATGCATCACACATAACATGATATTCCTTGAGCAAATCATATATCTCCAGTACAATCTGCGGTGAAATGAGTTTTTCGTCCAGAATCCGTTGTTCTTCCATATCCACCAATGTACCGCCGTTTACAGTGACAGCATAGCGAACTCCTGGAAGTTCCCGGATTATTTCAGGTATTCCTATTGCGATTCGGCCTGTACACGGAACCACATAAATCCCCTGTTCAATACAAGCTTTAAGCGCTCTTTTATTCCTTTCCGGAAGCTGCTTTTGTTCGTCCAGCAATGTGCCGTCCAAATCTAATGCGATTAATCTAATGCTCATACCATTCTCTTTCTCACTTTATATAAAATGTTCTTCTTTCAAGATCAGCAAGCCATCCTTGTCATATTTCGAGGAAAATACGCCCTTAATCAGCCCGCCCAGAGATGGTTTCTCCGCTCTATCCGCTGCTTCCTCAATCAAGTCTTCTGCATTAGCCCTGGTCAGCGGAATTCCGTCTTCTTCCATGACCTCTATGCGTTCATACAACGCCAGCATACTTTTGCCTGTAATGCTACAGTCTATCTCCTTGGCATAATTGGCGGCATATTCCGCAAATTCATTTAATTCCATCTCTTCATCATCTACAGGTTCCGAAATATCATATTGTTCCTCCATCTCCTCATCTTCATACTCAGGAGCTTCTTCCAGGCCGTATTCAGAATCATCCTCCGGGTCGTATTCCCCTTCGTCCTCCGGATCATATTCCTCTTCATCCTCCGGATCATATCCTTCTCCGTCCGCCGGATCATATCCTTCTCCGTCCGCCGGATCATATCCTTCTTCGTCCTCCGGATCATATTCCCCTTCATCTTCCGGGGCATATTCTTCCTCATCCTCCGGATCGTATTCCCCTTCGTCCGAATCATACTCCCGTTCTTCTTCCGGCTCTTCTTCAAGATATTGGTCTTCTATAGGTTCCCCTGTATCCTCGTCCGCCGATTCTTCTCCTTGCTCCTGCAAAGTCATGTCTTCCCCGGGCTTTTCCTCTGATTCCGGCCCTTCTTCCTCTGTAGGTTCCGGCTCCTCATATGCTTCCGGTTCCGGCTCTTCCTCCTGCCAGTTTTCTTCCACAAGTTCTTCCTCTGGAAGCTCCTCCTTTTCGTCCGCATTGATGCATTTGAACAGATTAATAAATCCCGGATTTTGCTGATGAAGCTCCTCAATCTGATACGGGTTGTCGATTAAAACCACGATCACTCCCGTCTCATCCCGTTCCAAAAGCATCTGAAGCTCTTCCAGATCTTTCGGAGTTAAATCCCCGGCCTCCTCCACAATCAGATCTTTTCCCGCCAATTTATCAGAGACATTAAAGATCCCTCTCTTACTCAATTTGCTTCCGGAAATCTTGATAACCTGATTGTTCACACCAGTCTCCTGGTGAACCTTTTTGAGCATCTCCACTGCTGTCTCAAAGCCCACATCCGGCATTTTGGCCTCTATCATCAGATGGTGGGGAACGTAAAAGCGCTCATGATATTTTTTTTCATTTTCCCTCTCCAGCTCCATGGCCTTTTGTCTGAGTGTATTTATATGCCTGATATTGTTCATGTCCCGAAATACTTTGGTGCGGTCTGACGAAGGTTCTGTCTCCATGTATCCTTCCGTTGAAATTCTGGACATTTCAGCCGCCAGTTCTTTCTCTGCCGCTGCCTGATGCAGATTGGCTACAAGCTCTTCGTCTACCTCATCTACTCCCGGCACTGCTGAAGGCATATTCCAGCCTCTTGATGTTTGATACTCAGCGGCCTGGTCGGGCATATACTGGCCTTCCTGTTCATACCCTGTATCTTCCTGTATATAAGCGCCGTCCTCGTAAGAATCATATTCGTTATTCTCCGGCATGTAAGAAATGTCTTCGGCCGAGCCATAGGTGCTGTTTTCCTCCATATACAGATTATCCGGCTGCTCATACCCCTCTTCCTGGTAGCCGTATCTTCCGGGCGCCTGATCTCCATAATTTTCATCATTCTGAAGATATCCTTCGTTCTGACGGGTGTAGCTTCCCTGGACGGCCCCATAATTATTCCCCTGCCAGCCATATCTTCGGACTCCCGGCACATAGCTGTTGGGGGACATCGTATAATTTCCGGTGCCCGGCATATAGTTATTCTGAGATGGGGTATAGTTCCCCGCTCCTGGAGCATAACCATTTTGAGGGGCAGCATAACTTCCCATGCCCGGTGCATAATCATTCTGCGGCGCTCCATAACCGCTCCCGCTTGGGATATAACCGTCCTGAGGCGCTCCATAACTGTCTGCTCCAGCCCCATAACCAGCCTGAGGCACTCCATAGCCGCCGGCTCCTGGAACATAACTATCCTGAGGCGCTCCATAACCGTCTGCTCCAGCCCCATAACCAGTCCCATTTGGCGCATAACCGGCCTGGGGCGTTCCATAACTATCTGCTCCAGCCCCATAACCAGTCTGAGGTGCAGCATAACCGCTCCCATTTTGTACATAACCGTCCTGAGGCACAGAATACCCTCCTCCGTCCGGCACATATCCGTTCTGCGCAGCAGCATAGCTCCCGGCAGACGGCCCAAAGTCATTCTGGGGCACGCCATAGTTTTCGGCAGACGGCATATAGCTGTTCTGAAGTCCGGTGTATCCCTGTGTATCTGTCATCTCTTCCTGTTCTGATGGATTGTATCCCACCGGCCCCTGGCCGTAGTCTCCCAAAGACTGGTCATATCCTCCCTGTGCATAGCCGCCCTGGACTTGGCCGTAGTTTCCCGTTCCTTGTCCATAACCTGTCAATGACTGGTCATACATGGGATTGCTCTGCATATAACTTCCCGGCTGCTGTCCGTAATTTCCATAAGTTCCCCTCTGGGCCTCATAATTCGTCAGGGGCGCATATCTCTGTTTTAAAGCCCTGGCCCCCTCCACATACGTTCCATCCCCAAACATGAGAATGATCTTATCACACAGCTGAATGCATTCCGCCGACTTCCCCGCTTTATCATACAGGCCTGCCAGTTCGTACATCCATTTTTCATCCAGTTCTGTCTCTGTATACCGTTCCAGAGAGCGGAGCAGCTGCTCAATAGGCGCCCCGCTTTCCTTTAAAATCATGTAGCGGAGGAGATGCTGCCTTACGTCGCCCTGGGCCAGATCGCAAAATTCTCTGTAGTAATCCTCCGCCTCTCTTAAACTGCCTTCTTTTAATGCCAGTTCCGTCAGTTTGTACAGAATACGCTTGCTGATAGGCGCCCTTTCAAATGCCAGGAGCAGCACTTCCTTTGCTTCCTGATACTCATCATTCTTTTCGTATACCTGGGAAATCATTGACAGAAGGTTGGCATTGCGCACTCTTCTCCAATCAATGGTGTCGGCAATCTTCATAGCCGTGGCAAAGTCATTTTTATTGACCAGTTTTTTTATCTGTTCAACTTTTATGTTAAACTCGTACTTATCCATTGTTTCCTCCATCAGCGCCTGAAATGCGCCCTGTATTCAAAAGAAAAGGCTGTCCTTACAGCAAAACTCTTCCTTCCAGTGCACGAAGCAGTGTCACTTCATCTATGTATTCCAAGTCTCCTCCCACCGGAACGCCGCTGGCAATCCGGCTGACTGTTATACCCGTCGGTTTTATCAATTTACTGATGTACATAGCCGTAGTCTCCCCTTCCAGACTGGAATTGGTGGCTATGATCACTTCTTTCACATCTCCCTGGAGGCGCTGCATTAATTCTTTCAGCTTAATCTCTCCCGGACCGATTCCAAGCATAGGGGATATGGCGCCGTGAAGAACATGATAAACCCCTTCGTATTTTCCCGTTTTTTCATATGCGGCCAGATCCCGCGGATTCTCCACCACCATAATGGTACCATGGTTTCTCTTCTCACTGCTGCAGATGGGACATAATTCCTGGTCAGTCAAAGTAAAGCACTCTTTACAGTATCTGACCTGCTTTTTGGCCTTTACCATGGTGTCCGACAAGCGCTCTACCTGCTCTTCTGACATATTGATAATATGAAAAGCAAGTCTTTGAGCTGATTTGGCTCCGATACCGGGAAGCTTTGACAATTCTTCAATTAGTTTTGTTATCTGATTGCTGTAATAGTCCATGATCAGAAAGGAAATCCTCCGCCCAGCCCGCCGGTCAGCTTCGCCATAGCGCTGTTGGAAGCTTCCTCCATCTGGCGAAACGCTTCGTTAACTGCTGCTGTTATCATATCTTCCAGCATCTCTACGTCATCGGGATCTACCGCTTCCGGAGCAATCTTCACGGCTGTCACTTCTTTTTTACCTGACACGGTCACAGTTACCGCCCCGCCGCCTGCAGATGCGGTATACTCTTTTGTCTCCAATTCCTTGGTTGTCTCCTCCATCTGCCTTTGCATCTTCTGGGCCTGCTTCATCAGATTATTCATATTGCCAGGCATACCGCCCGGAAATCCGCCTCTTTTTGCCATGTTAATTCCTCCTCATATATAAGTATTGGCCTGTTTTAATCTTCTATTGTAATATCCATATGGATACGGCTTTTCAATTCCTCATCACTGACATATATGGTGTCCACCCGCTCTCCATTTCCCAAAAGGCGGGTTTTAAAATAAATGTCTTTTCCGTATGTGTTCTTCACATAGTTCTCCAGTTCCCCCATAATCGTAGGTCTTCGGCCAATCTCATAATTATCAATATTGCCAAATACCACACACAAGCAGCTGTCGCCGCTTGGCTCTATCACAGTATCCCGGAAACTGGACCGAATCACTCCGCCCAGACTGCGGATGATTTTCCCCCATTCATTGCGGATCAGCTGCAAATCCTCCAGCTGAGCCTTCGGCAGAGTGACGGTATCCGGCTGACTTGCCTCCGCACTCCGGCAAACTTCCTTCATCCTCCCGTCCGGCCCCGGACCTGACACCGCCGGCTGTGCGGGAACTTCATGGCTAAGGGACCCGGAATTTACAAAAACTCCTTCTTCCAACTGCTCTTCAATCCTGTTAAGCCGCTCAATAATGGAATCATAGTTATGTTCCATCTGCGGTTTTGTCAGTTTTATAAATGCCAGCTCTACCAGAACCCTTTTCTGACTGGCATAGCGAATCTGATTGGACAGTTCAGAGAAGACCCTGATATAGCGCATCAGGGTTTCTCCGTCTGTCAATTTCGCGTCTTCTTCCAGTGACTTCTTATTGTCTGCAGACATATCCAGCATATCCTGAGCATCTTCTGTCGTCTGAATAAGAAGAAGATTTCTCATATACCAGATAAAATCCGTGACAAACTGACCCAGCTCTCTTCCCTGGATTACCAAATCCTGAAGCTGATATATGCAGTCAGCAGTTTTCAATTCTGTCACAGCCCGGAACATACGGCTGAATATACTCGTATCCACTGCCCCTAAAATATCCAGCACATGATCATAAGTCAGCCGTTCTCCATAATGAAAAGCCACGCATTGGTCAAGAAGACTCAATGCGTCTCTCATGGAACCATCCGCCGCTTTCGCAATATAAGTCAGGGCTTTGTCTTCCGCATCTATCTGCTCTGCTTCTGACAGCTCTCTTAACCGGTCAGTCAGGGTTTGAATCGTTATTCTCTTAAAATCATATCTCTGACACCGGGACAATACAGTTATAGGGATTCGCTGCACTTCCGTGGTGGCCAGAATAAAGATCACATATGAGGGCGGCTCCTCCAAGGTCTTTAACAGCGCGTTAAATGCACCTGTTGACAGCATATGCACCTCATCAATAATATAAACCCGGAATCTTCCTTCTGTAGGCGGATATTGTACCTGTTCTCTTATATCCCGGATATTCTCCACACCGTTGTTGGAGGCGGCGTCGATCTCCACCACATTGAGGGAAGCGCCGGAAGCAACGTTTCTGCATGTCCGGCATTCCATACAGGGACTTCCGTCTGCAGGATGCTCACAGTTCACGGCGCGGGCAAATATCTTGGCTATACTGGTCTTTCCTGTGCCTCTTGTCCCGCAGAATAAATATGCATGACCGATTCGATTGGATATGATCTGATTTTTCAAAGTCTTTACAATATGGTCCTGGCCTTTGACATCTTCAAAACCGGCCGGACGCCATTTGCGGTACAGCGCCGTGTATGCCATGTATATTCGTCCCCTATTCGTCGCCGAAGCAGATTCCCACAAGCTTGGCTTCTTTTATCATAGCGCAGCCGGGATCTACGGTCTTCAGCTTGCCGGCCACTTCTTCCAGTGGTGTCTTATCAATCTCCCCATTCTTTACGCAGACCATATAACCATAGACTTTTTCCTTAATCAGTCTGGCTGCCGCCGCTCCCAGTCTGGTAGACAAAACCCGGTCATAAGGACAAGGCTCTCCGCCTCTCTGCATATGGCCCGGAACCGTAACTCTCACTTCCTGACCGGTCAGTTCTTCTATCTTAGCCCCCAGTTCATAGGCCACGGATGGGTATACAATGCCGTTTTTCTTCTTCTCTTTTAATTCTTTTTTCGTAAGTTTTGCGTCCTCCTTGGAGATCGCACCCTCAGCCACTGCAAGAATGGAAAATCTCTTGCCCTTTTTATTTCTCTCTCTCAAGGCATCTACAACTACATTGATATCATATGGAATCTCAGGAATCAGAATAATATCCGCGCCGCCGGCAATTCCTGCATGAAGCGTAAGTGAACCTACTTTATGACCCATAACCTCCACGATAAATACACGTCCGTGGGATGCTGCCGTTGTATGAATGCAGTCAATGGCGTTGGTGGCCACATTCACCGCACTCTGGAATCCGAACGTCATCTCTGTTCCCCAAAGATCATTGTCAATGGTCTTTGGCAGGGATACGATATTCAGACCTTCTTCTCTCAGAAGATTCGCTGTCTTCTGGCTGCCGTTGCCTCCCAGAATCACCAGGCATTCCAGTTTCAGCTTTTTGTAAGTATGCTTCATCGCTTCCACTTTGTCCAGACCGTTCTCGTCCGGTGTCCTCATTTGCTTAAACGGCTGACGGGATGTACCAAGAATCGTTCCCCCTTCTGTAAGAATTCCGGAAAAATCCGAAGGCTTCATCACATGGTAGTCTGCATATATCAGACCCTTGTAACCGTCTTCAAAGCCGATGATCTCCACATCCTCGCCGTACATTCTGTACAATGATTTTGCAACTCCCCGCATTGTCGCATTCAGGCTTTGGCAATCTCCGCCGCTGGTCAGCATTCCTACTCTCATCTTTTTCACCCTTCCTTTCATCCTCTTTATACTGCGTCAAAGTCTACAAATTCCATTATGTAATTATAATACAAAGGTTTTCCATGGGCAAGGGAAAAGTCTTATAATATCATAAAAAGTGCCGGGCGCGTTACTGTTCACAGGTACCCGGGCGCACCCTATGATATAAAAAAGCTATGGGCAGAAAACCTCTCTTCCCATAGCTGTTCTTTTATATAAAATCCGTGCGTCTCACTTTGTGCAGATACCACAGACGTTACCTGTGCAGTTAACTCAGTCCAGGCTGCCTCGCGGCACACAGAAGTTTCCACTTAGTGCTGCTGCATTCCTGCCCTGACACGGTTCATGGAGTTCTGTTGCGCAAGACCCAAACGTCATCGCCACTTACACAGGGCAGCTCCACAATAAACTGCCCGGGGTGAGACATCACCCCTGCTAGAGCGGATTGCAGGTACAGGGCACCGCTATCTCCCCGGCTGCACGGAAACTTTATGACTTAAGTCTACCATAGCCTGTTAAGTATACCCCCGCCGCAGCGGTTTGTCAAGGTGTTTCCAGCTTCTTTGCCTGACGCAGAGCTCTGAAAAAATCTTTCAGCAGCAAGGAACATTCCTCTTCCATGAGTCCTGTCTCTGTCTCCACCTGGTGATTGAATCCTGGTTCATGAAGCATATCAAGAACCGACCCTGCGCAGCCCGCCTTTGGGTTCATGGATCCTATGACCACCTTTGGTATCCGCGCCTGAACAATAGCCCCTGCACACATAGGGCACGGCTCCAGAGTTACATACATAATGCATCCCTCCAGCCTCCAGTCTCCCATCTTTTTGCAGGCCTTTCTGATAGCGATAATCTCGGCATGGGACAGCACATTTTTATCCGCAATCCTGCGATTGTACCCTCTCCCGATAATCTTATCTTCATAGACAATGACACATCCAATGGGCACCTCATGAAGTGCTTCCGCCTTCTTGGCCTCCCTTATGGCCGCCCTCATATATTTTTCTTCTTTCGTCATGGTACTTCCTTCTTTTGGACAATTTCTTTTAGTATACCTGAAAGCTTTCCAAATGAGAATCCCCTTTTTTCATCAGGAATTCATACGCACATCCGTATACCAATATCCAAATCTCCCGTCTCCCGCCGGCTGTATTTTGGACAGCACAAAATTGGGGAATCCAAACATGGCCGCCATATATTTTTCATTGCTGTAATAGTGGCCGGGGACTCCCAGGAGATACCGGGGTTCTCCTTTGGGGTTATTGAGCCTGGCAAATATCAGATAGCGGTGGTTATAGTATCCATGAAGCAAAAAGCTGTTGTTACCGTAAGCCCATGTTTCCCTGGGAAGCAGGCCGATATCCTGAGGCTTGATAGTGAGAATCTCACACCCCCCATTATAATCAAATGCCTGTATCTTTGGATATCGTTTAAAAAACTGCTGCCATATCATATCAATCTTAGGTTCTTCTTCTATACGCTCCAGTTCGGAATGGACCGGCTGAAGTTCCGGCCCTCTCCCCAACTGCCCGGTCTCCGGCTGCGGGACTTCCGGCTTCGCCCCTTTCGGCCGGGAGAGCTCCGTTTTCGGCTCTGCCGGCTGCACAACCTCAGGCATCGGCTCCTCTGGCTTTGGTTCCGCTGGCTGCACAATTTCAGGCTTTGATTCTCCCGGCTGCACAACCTCAGGCTTTGGTTCCCCCGGCTGCCCAATTTCAGGCTTTGATCCTCCTGGCCGCATAACCTCAGTCTTCCCTTCCCCTTGGTGTGAAATTTCCTGCTTTGGCTCTGACAGCGGCAAAACCCCTGGCCCGGGCACTTCCGCCTTTGGTGTTTTCTCGGTGTTTGGCGGTAATTTTTCCTGATTTTTCCCGTCAGACCATATAGGCGCTACCGCATCCATAAGCTTTATCTCCATGGCCTCCATTTCCGCCCCTGGCTGCCTATCCTGAGCCTCTATCTCGGCTTCAATGGTTTCCGGAAGAGAATTTTTATGATTTTCCACCACATGTTCTAATCTTGCGGCTGTAATCTGAGATTTGGGCACTTCTTCCATCTCTTTCTTTTCTATCTGTTCCGAGGTGGCTTCCTCAAGAGCCACCTCTGCCGCATGAGCCACGGCATCTTCCCAGATAGTGGTATAACTCTGCCACGAATCGGCCAGATTATGAACAGTGAGGCCATAACACTGGTCTATGGTCTGACCGGAACCGGCTACATTATTCACGGATACAACAGCTCTGAATTCTCCAGCTCCGTTCCTGATGAAAATCTTTCCCACCAGAATTTCATCCCCTCCTGACAGCAGATACACCCCTGTGTCCTGGCTTCCGATATAAACATTTCTCACATTGACCTGGATTTTACATTGTCCGTTTCTTACCTCTAATTTTGCAAAACCCACATTTTTTCCTTTTATTCCACCCTCATAAGCATAGATATATGAGATCAATCTGCGATAATTGGACATATAATCACCCCTTTGATTAATATTTTATGTATTTACCCATTGAAAGTATGACATAAAAATGTTATCCTATTGTATGAGATGAGTAAAAATTTTTTTTATTTATGGAGGTGTCTATATGAAACTGTATCGCGCGAAAGACTACAAGGATATGAGCAGAAAGGCTGCCAATATTATTTCCGCCCAGGTAATCATGAAACCGGACTGCGTCCTGGGCCTTGCAACCGGCTCCACGCCTTTGGGAACATATCAGCAGCTTATTGACTGGTATAACAAGGGGGATCTGGATTTTTCCGAGACAAAATCCGTGAATCTTGACGAATACAAAGGACTTCCGAAAGATAACGATCAGAGCTATTATTACTTTATGTACAACAATCTGTTCAAACACATTAACATAAACCTTGACAACACCAATGTTCCAAACGGCATGGAACCGGATTCCGAAAAAGAGTGCAGCCGTTATGAACAGGTAATCTCCGGTTTAGGCGGCGTGGATCTGCAGCTTTTAGGCCTGGGGCACAACGGCCATATCGGCTTTAACGAACCGGCCCAGGCTTTTGAAAAGACCACCCACTGTGTGGATCTGACTGAAAGCACCATTGAGGCCAACAAGCGCTTTTTCGCCAGCATTGATGATGTTCCCAAGCAGGCTTACACCATGGGCATCCAGACCATCATGAAGGCGAAAAAGATCCTTCTTCTTGTAAGCGGAGAAGATAAGGCCGCCATCCTTCGCGACGCCCTCTGCGGTCCTGTCACGCCTCAGGTTCCGGCTTCCATCCTTCAACTCCACAACGATGTGATTGTGGTGGCTGACGAGGCAGCCCTTTCCAAAATGCCAAAATAGTCTTTAGCCCTGGGATGAGAGACAGTCAGAAAGCTGTGCAAATTGTTCTAAAGTCAGAGTTTCTCCCCGCACTGTGGGGGGAAGACTCAGGCTTTCAATGGCAGCTGCGATAACTTCTCTTGAATACGGTACATCCGGGGAATTGTTCAGTCCGTTCTGTAAGGTCTTTCTTCTCTGGTTAAAGGATGCCCGGATCAGGCGAAACATCAGGTCGGGATCTTTCGCCTCTACAGGCGGTTTCTCATGTCTGGTCAGACGGATCACCGCAGAACCTACACCTGGACGGGGGATAAAGCAGTTAGGCGGAACATTGGCAGCGATATAAGCTTTTGCGTAATATTGAACGGCTAAGGAAAGAGCCCCGTAATCTTTGGTTCCCGGCTCTGCCTGCATGCGGTCCGCTACTTCTCTCTGAACCATAACCGTAATGTTGTCAATGGGAACATGGCTTTCAAAAAGCCCCATAATAATGGGTGTGGTAATATAATAGGGCAGATTGGCCACTACCTTTATGGGACGCGAACCATTGTAATCCTCTGCCAGTCTATGGATATCCATTTTCAGAATATCCTCATTGATAACGGTTATATTCTCATATTCCCTTAAAGTCTCTTCAAGAATCGGCATCAGATTCTTATCAATCTCCACTGCCACCACATGGCGCGCCTGGTCCGCCAGATACTGGGTCATGGTTCCTATGCCCGGACCGATCTCCAGAACACAATCGTCTTTGGTCACTCCCGCCGCCTTTATGATCTTGTGGAGAACATGGGGGTCTATAAGGAAATTCTGACCGAACTTTTTTTGAAATGCAAAGTTATATTTTTTTATGATTTCAATGGTCTTCTGGGGATTGCCCAATTTTTGCTCCATAAGCCGGTGTTCCTCTCTTAATCTGGTATTCGGTAAAGGGTTCTGGCATTTCTCCGGGTGATGGATATTACTTCCTCCTCTGAAATTCCTTTTATCTGGCTGACGGCTTTCACTACATAGGGCAGGTTCAGGGAACTATTCCTTTTTCCCCTGAAAGGCTCCGGTGAAAGATAGGGGCAATCCGTCTCAAGAACCAGACGGTCCATAGGCATATATTCTACCACTTCTTTTAATTTCCTGGCGTTTTTAAATGTAACCACACCGCCGATTCCGATATAAAATCCCATACTCAGGTATTCTCCTGCCAACTCGGTCCCATAGGAAAAGCAGTGAATTACTCCTCCCGTCTTTCCTCCATGGTGTTCCTTTATGATGTCCAGGGTGTCCCTGGCCGCGTCTCTGCTGTGGATCACCACAGGAAGATTCACTTCTTTTGCCAGGTTTAACTGGCGGACAAACCAGTATTCCTGAGTCTCCCTGTCCGGCTCGTCCCAGTAATAATCCAGTCCGATCTCCCCCACAGCCACAATCTTCGGATGTTCCGCCATGTCTTTCAGCTGGTCCATAAGCCGGTCATTGAGTTCAGCTGTTTCACTGGGGTGAACGCCTACAGCCCCATAGATAAAAGGGTATTGTTCGGTCAGGCTTAAGGTGTTCTGACTGGTTTTCATGCTGGCTCCGATATTAACCACATTCTCAATGCCCTGATCCCTAAGACCGGCAAGAAGCCTGTCCCTGTCCTCGTCAAACGCCTCATCATCATAGTGGGCGTGGGTGTCAAATATCATATGTCCGCCTCATTTCTGTTAAAGGATTGCCCCGGCCGCCGCCAGAATAAGCAGGTGGGCCGGATAAAATATATAGAAAAACCATTTCCAGTTTTTCTTCCCCCTCGTCCCGTTATACATGCGAATCGGCACAAATGCCAGAGGGGCAGTCACCGCGTCTTCCAAAAGAGCAATACTGCCGGCCACGGTCTGTATGACCTCACGGCTGCGGCTAAGATACAGCAAAATAATGAAAAACACACCGAAAGCGCCGTAATCCGTCTTCAAAAAACCGGCGCAGCTGCAGCATGCGATGATAAACAAAACCTGCTTCCAGTAATTTTTCTCCTCCTGAGACCTGCTGATTCCTGCAACGGCCAAAAGACCCAGAAGAAGGGTAAAATACACATTCTGATGATAAGGGTAGAGCCAGGTGCCAAACGCCGCCAGATCAAAGGGAATCTCTGACAGGAAAGCAAAGGCAAGGAGCCGGGCGGCATACTTTTTCACATCTCTGGTGTGAAGGAATCCCTCCACAATCAGGTAACAGAAGATTGGGAAGGCCAGCCTTCCGATACTGCGCATCACCTTATCCACACGCCACCACATAGTCAGATATGGGGAAGCCCATATAGCATTAAAATCATAATAAAAAGGGCCTCCCAATATTCCGTTTTCAATAAACACCACTGCGGCATGATCAATCAGCATGGTAATGACGGCAATCATCTTAAGGGCGTTGCCGCTTAAAAGCTGAAATGGATATCTTTTTTCAGCCATAGCGTTATCTAACAAATCTCTGCGCCGGAGGGCATGGACTTCTCCGGGGTCATAAGGGCCAGATTTCCTTTGCTGTCTTCTGCGCACAGAAGCATGCCTTCTGACATCTTCCCTGCCATCTCCCTGGGCGCTAAGTTCACCAGAACCATAACCTTCTTGCCCACCATCTCTTCCGGCGTATAGTGAGCCTTGATTCCGCTGACAATCTGCTTTACCTGGCTCCCGATCTTCACCTGGCTGCACAGAAGCTTCTTTGACTTCTTAACTGCCTCACAGGCAATGATCTCTCCAACCTGGAACTGCAGCTTTGCAAAATCATCATAGGCAATCTGTTCTTTCGGTTCTATGTCTGCTATGGCTTCCTCAGTGTTCTCATTTTGGGCTTCTGACTCCTTGCCGGATTCTTCTTCTGCTTCCTGAGGCCCTGCCTGTGCTTCCACTTTGTCAAGCACTTCTTTGATATCCATCCTGGCAAAAAGAATCTCCGGCTTTTCTGTCACCTTGCCGCCGCTGAGATACAGGCCAAAGGTATCCATCTGGTTCAGTTCTCTCTTTTCGGTATTCAGCTGTTTCAGAATTTTCCGGGAAGTCTCAGGCATAAAGGGTTCCAAAAGGGAAGCCCCTATGGTAATGGCTTCCACCAGGTTATAAAGGACTGTTGCCAAACGATCCTTCTGCGCCTCGTCCTTGGCTAAAGACCACGGCATAGTCTCGTCAATATACTTATTGCTTCTGCGGAAAATATTAAAAATCTCGCTGATTGCATCAGCCACCCGCAGCTGCTCCATCTTGTCATCGGCTTTCTTCACCGCCGCCAATACCACGGCTTTCAGATCCTCGTCCGCCGGGGCTGTTACCTTTGTATCCTTCACCAGCCCGCCAAAATACTTGTTGGACATGGATATGGTACGGTTCACCAGATTGCCCAAAATATTGGCCAGATCAGAGTTCAGTCTTTCTACCAAAAGTTCCCATGAGATAACACCGTCATTGTCGAAGGGCATCTCATGAAGCACAAAGTAGCGAACCGCATCCACGCCGAAAAAGTCTGCTAATGTATCGGCATAAAGCACATTTCCTTTAGACTTGCTCATCTTTCCGTCGCCCTGCAGAAGCCATGGGTGCCCGAATATCTGCTTTGGAAGAGGAAGGTCAAGGGCCATAAGGAAAATCGGCCAATATATGGTGTGGAACCGGATAATGTCTTTCCCGATAAGATGAAGGTCCGCGGGCCAAAATTTTTTAAACTGCTCTGTGCCTTCGCTTCCGCAGTCATAGCCGATCCCTGTAATATAGTTGGTCAGAGCATCCAGCCATACATAGGTCACATGCTTTGGATCAAAATCCACAGGGATACCCCAGGTAAAAGAAGTTCTGGACACACACAGATCCTGAAGTCCCGGAAGAAGGAAATTGTTCATCATCTCATTCTTTCTGGACACGGGCTGAATAAATTCCGGGTGGTCATTAATATGTTTTATAAGACGGTCTGCATATTTGCTCATCTTAAAGAAATACGCCTCTTCTTTGGCAGGCTGTACCTCACGTCCGCAGTCGGGACACTTGCCGTCTACTAACTGGGACTCTGTAAAGAAGGACTCACAGGGAGTACAGTAAAGTCCCTCATAATATCCTTTGTAGATATCTCCCTGATCGTACAGTTTCTTAAATATCTTCTGTACCTGCTTCTCATGATCCTCATCTGTGGTGCGGATAAACTTGTCATAGGAAGTATTCATCAAATCCCAGACAGACTTTACCTGACCCGCAATCTTATCCACATATTCCTTGGGGGATACTCCTGCATCTTTTGCTTTTAATTCGATCTTCTGTCCGTGTTCATCTGTTCCTGTCTGGAAAAACACCTCATACCCCTGGGCTCTCTTATAACGTGCGATGCTGTCGGCAAGCACAATCTCATAGGTATTGCCGATGTGGGGTTTGCCGGATGTATAGGCAATGGCTGTGGTCATATAATAAGGTTTTTTACAATCTTTGCACATATCTTCTTCCCTCCTGGAAAATAAACTGTTCTTAGTGTACCTTTTAAACGATCTTTCGTCAATCTTTTTTCATGAGTTGTAATATTGGAAAATATAAATTATACTATTGAACAGAAACAATAAGGAGGCGTATCACCATGAAGCATACCTACAAATTACGCACTGCTTCTTTACTCATTGCTCTGCTGTTTATCTTGTCCCTTTTCTGCGGCTGCACCCGCAGCGCGCCTGACAGCGATCCGACTTATGAGACTTATACAGCCTCAGCTGTCCATGACACTGCCCCGGCTATGGACGAATCTTCTCCTGAAGTTCAAAAAGCCCGGAAAGAATTTGAACAATTCTGTGACGACCTCTTTCATGAACAGCTGTCCGATAACTATCTAAGCCTTCATTATTCCCTGGCAGACCCGTCTGCATACGGTTTGGGAGACTGCCCTCGTTCCTTTGGCGATTTTTCCCTTGCCGGTCTTAAGGAGGCCGCCGACACCCAGAAAGAGCAAAAGGCCCGCCTGGCTGCCATCCCATCTGACCTTCTGACCAAGGAACAGCAGCTGACTTATGCAATTCTTAAGTCGGCTTTTGAAGCGGAAGAAGACTTTAACGGCCTGGAACTGTACTACCAGCCCCTTGGGCCTACGGTAGGGCTTCAGGCACAGCTCCCTGTACTGCTTGCAGAGTACATTTTTTATGACAAAAACGATATCGAAGATTACCTGTCCCTTCTTTCCACAATCGACACTTACTACGGACAGATTCTTGAATTCCAACGGGAGAAGGCCAAAGAAGGATTATTTATGACTGATGAATGTGTGGACACCATAGTCTCTGACTGCAGCGCCTATCTGGTTCCCCCAGAGGAAAATTTTCTTTCTGCCACCTTTGATGAACGCATTGATTCCATGAGTGATATCTCCGATGAAGAAAAAGCCGCATATAAAGCCAGAAACCTTCAGGTATTGTCTGAGCATTTCATTCCTGCCTATGAGCTTCTCCTAAACGGCTTAAAGGAGCTGAAGGGCACCTGTACCAACGAACTGGGGCTGTGCTATTATCCGGAAGGAAAAAGATATTATGAATATCTGGTTCGCTCCTCTACCGGCACCACTTATGAGACCATTGATCAGCTTCGGGATGCCATCGACAACCAGATTAACTATGATATGGCCGCCATCTATAAACAAATACTGGATCACGAAGAGCTGTCGGAACAGCTGGACACTTATCAATTCGCCTACACAGAACCGGGGGAGATTCTTGACCAGCTAAAGGAAGTGATTCTGAAAGATTTTCCTGCGCTGCCGGACTGCAGCCATACTACCAAATATGTGCCGGAATCTCTTGAAGACTCTTTAAGCCCGGCATTTTTCCTGGTTCCTCCTTTGGACCGATATAAAGATTGTGTCATCTACATTAACAGAGGTTCCGTAAGTTCTTCGGAAAGTCTGTATACCACCCTGGCCCATGAGGGATATCCCGGCCACCTGTATCAGAATGTTTACTTTTTATCCAACTGCGATTCGCCTTTGCGGAAAGTCCTTAATTTCAGCAGCTACAGTGAAGGATGGGCCACTTATGTGGAGAATTATGCCTACACGGCTGACAATAACGGACTGTCTCCGGAACTGGGTCAGCTTTTGGCCTGCAACGCTTCCGCCACCCTTGGACTTCATGCTTTACTGGATATTAATATTAATTACTATGGATGGGACAAGGAACAGGTAGCCTCCTACCTGTCAGAAAGTTTCGGCATCTCTGACAGAGGGACATCTGATGAGATCTATGAGTATATGCTCAGCGCACCGGTAAACTATCTGGAATATTATGTAGGCTATATGGAAATACGCCATATGAAAGAACAGGCGGAAAGAACTTTGAAGACCAATTTTAATCTGAAAGACTTTAACCAGTTTATTCTGGATATCGGGCCGGCCCCATTTACCGTGATCAAACCCCGTTTTAATGAGTGGCTTAAGGCCCGTTCCTCCAGATAACCCCATAAAAAACAGCTGCCATATCTCCCTGATGCTCTGATATGGCAGCTGCTTTTATTTACTCTCGCTCTCTAAAATCTCTTCCTCTTCAAAGGTCTTCTCGTCACCGTCGTCGGTTTCGATCTCAAATTCTCCTTCTTTCTCGTCATAATCATCGGTATAGGTCAGATAACCGTCTGTCATGCCGGCACCGTTATAGACCTCCTGATCAACAAGGATCTGGAACTTGTCCAGTTCATAGTTCTCGATAAAAGTGTTGGCGATGGCACCCAAAACCAGCTGTTCCTTGCCGGCATCAGCTGCAGGGGCCTGGGATAACTCGACGATCCCGATTCTCTCCGTGTTGTCTGCGCTCTGTGACTCTACGCCCGGACCTGTCATGCCGCCGCCTTCCACGGTAAATGAGAGAACTTCAACGCCTTCGCTGAGCACACCCTTTTTGGCAAGGCACTCTCCCAGAGTTTCTTCTGATAAAACTTCCACGTCTTCAACCTGACGAACCAGTCTGTTCCCTTCATCATTGACAGAGTAGACGAAGGCCATCTCAAAAACCGGAGCATTGGGATCTGCACGCTTCTCCACAACCTCCTGGGACTCCTTAACCATCTCCGGAGTCAGTCCCTCAGGATTGGAATGTCCGGCTGCATTGGGAGCCGTCTCCGTAACCTGTGTCGGTGTACATGCCGCCAAAGAAATCGCCATCATAACACCTGCAAAACCCATACATAATCTTTTCATAATCCAATACATCCTCCTTTAGTAATCTTGCCAGCTTCGAAACCACCGGTTCAGCTTTGTCAGGGTTCTAACCAGCATCTCCATCTCTTCCTGGCCCAGCTCTGCTGAGACACTGTCAATCATAGCCTTATGAAATCTGGCATGATGTTCATAAGCTTTCCTTCCTTTGTCAGATAAAGAGATATACACTTCCCTGCGGTCTATGGTTCCCCGCCTGCGAACCACATATCCCTTCTTCACCAAACTGTTCATGGCTATGGTAAGCGTGCCCACAGTAACGGACAAAAGACGAGCTATGGTAGACATATTCTTGGCTTCGCCAATACCGATGGCTTCGATTACATGCATATCATTGTTCGTCAGGTCCTTATATTCATCTGTGATAATCGCTTTCTGTTCGATATCCATAATATCCCGAAACAGATTCACCAGCACTTCATTCAATGTTTGGTACGTGTCCACAGTCTGTCCTCTCATCTGACGGTTTTCAGATAACCGCTTCAGCCAGCCCCCATGGAGCGGCATATTTCGGCGTGCTTTTTATTATACATGATTTCTATAAACAGGGCAACCATCTAATCCTTATAGTTTTCTTAACAAATTTGGCAATTTTATGGGGAAATTCACGATTTTGGGTACAAAAAGGCTACATACTCCTCCCCAGCACCACACTCATAATAATCCCGGCAAAGGTGGCCAGAAGTGCTCCCGGCAGCGTATATCTGGTCTTTTTTATTCCTGCCGATACACAGTAGATGCTCATGGTGTAAAACACAGTCTCTGTACAGCTGAGCATCAGTGAAGTCATAAGCCCCAGCTCAGAATCCGGTCCGTACTCTTTAAACAGATCCAGAGCCAGGCCTGTAGCCGCACTGGATGAAAATAGTTTCACAAGGGCCACTGGCAGCAATTGAGACGGAAAGCCGGATTTCTGAGTCCACTGTCCTAAAGAAACAGCCAAGGCATCCAGAAACCCGGAGGCCCTCAGCACTCCCACGCCTACCATCAGTCCTACCAGAGTAGGCATAATACCTGCAACGGTTCTGGCTCCCTCCTTTGCCCCTTTTACAAAATCATCATACACCGGCCTCTTCATTAAAAGACCAAATGAAACAATATAAAATATGGTCAGGGGGATAATATAATCGGACAAGTACAGGATTATTTTCATATGTTTTTTCTCTTCTCTTCCATCTTTATAAATAAATATAGGAATGTTCTTTATTTTATTACTGTTTACCCCTTTTCAACTTCTGTTGTTTTGGGTAAAATAAAACCGATTTCTAAGGAGGATGTGAATATGAGTTTATTATTTATCCAGTATCCGCCCTGCTCCACCTGCAAAAAGGCAAAAGCATGGCTGGATCAAAATAATCAGGAGTACCAAAATCGTTCCATCAAGGAACAAAACCCTGCAGCGGAGGAATTAAAAGCGTGGCACAAAAAAAGCGGCCTTCCCCTAAAGCGTTTTTTCAATACCAGCGGAGTCCTCTACAAAGAGATGGGGCTTAAGGACAAGCTTGCTTCCATGACCGAAGAAGAACAGTTTGCGCTGTTAGCCACAGACGGAATGCTTGTAAAACGTCCTCTGCTCATTGGGGACGATTTTGTTCTTGTTGGATTCAAAGATTCACAGTGGAAGGAGACTTTAACATGATAAAAACCGTAGACCCCCAGACCTGGAAACCTGACCTTTCCCTTTTTCGTGAAAAAACAAAGGCTTTTTATGCCGGGGAGATGGACAAAGGCGCTTACAAAAGTTTTTCCGGCTATTACGGAAGTTATGCCCAGCGGGGCGGCAAGACCAATATGCTGCGGCTGCGCATGCCCGCCGGGCAGGTAACAAAAGAACGGATGGCATTTACTGCCCATGTTGTAAAAAAATATAAGATTCCCAGAATTCACTTTACTACCTGCCAGACCATTCAGCTCCATGATTTAGGACCTGACGACGCCGGCGCCATTATGGAAGAGGCTTTAGATGCGGGAATCGTCACTTTGGGCGGCGGCGGAGATTATCCCAGAAATGTCATGTGTTCTCCCTTGTCCGGCGTGGAAAAGGACGAGTATTTTGATGTGCTTCCCTGGGCTCTGGCTGCGGGAGAGTATCTTCTCACTTTCATCAAAGAGGAAAAAATGCCCCGGAAGCTGAAAGTAGGGTTCTCCAACTCTCCGAAGAATATGACCCATGCCACATACCGGGACTTAGGCTTTACAGCCCGCCCTGACGGGCTTTTTGACGTATACAGCGCCGGAGGACTTGGAAACCAGCCTCGTTTCGGCGTAAAGGTGACAGAAGGAATTAAGCCCGAAAACATTCTTTATTATATTAAGGCCATGTGGCTTACCTTCCGGGCTTACGGCAATTATCAGAACAGGGGAAGGGCCCGCACCCGGTTTATGCAGGAAACTTTAGGCGGACCTGAGGCTTATAAAAATGCTTATCTGGAAAAGCTTAAAGAGGTCATGGCATCAGGCGAGGATCTGACCATTCATCCTCATGTAATCTCCGTCGCCAAGGAAGGAGACGGCACATCCGTGGAAAACTTCCGCGCCCTGCCGCAAAAGCAGCCGGGGCTTTACACGGTAGTGTGGCATCCCCTGGGAGGTATGGTATCTCCCCATGGGTTCTTTGCGGTGAATGATGCCCTCTCTTCCATTCCTAACGCCGAACTCCGTCTGGGACCTGACGAGACAGCCTATATGATCAATCTTACAGGTTCAGAAGCCATGAAACTTCTTGAACTGACAAAGGACAGTGCACAGACCGTATTTGAAACCTCGGTCAGCTGTATCGGAGCCAATACCTGTCAGCAGGGCATCCGGGATTCCCAGGGACTTCTGGATGCATGCATTCAGGCTGTCCGCGCCGCCAAAATTCCAAACGGAGCACTGCCCCAGATTCATATCTCCGGCTGCCCTTCTTCCTGCGGAACCCATCAAACCGGTGCCATAGGTTTTCGGGGCGGCGCAAAAAAAGTGGACGGAGTTCTTGAACCTGCATTCAGTCTGTATGTAAATGGCAATGACTATCAAGGCCGGGAAGCCATGGGCCGTGAAGTGGGAGTTATGTTAGAAAAGGCCATTCCCGATTTTTTAGTAAAACTGGGAACAGCCGCGGCTGACAGCGGCATGGATTATGCGGCATGGAATAAGGCTGATTCCAATGCTCTGGATAAGATTGCGGAGGAATTCCTGGTGTAGCGTATCTATTTTATCATACCTCTCAAATTTATGAAGGAAGAGGGCGTACCATCTATGGAAGAATACAAAATACCCTCCTTCCGCAACCTGCAAAAGTCCGGAAAGCATCTATAAAGTACTCTCCGGACTTTTCCGTATCAGGTTACCATGCCGTAACTTCTATTACTCCCTCATTTTCTTTAAACACATACATGACTGTCTCCACGCTCTTGTCCTCTTTCCACTCCACAATCTGAAACCCGGCGGGAATAAAGTCCAGATGGGGCGTTACAGCCATTCCGTTCACCACAGTCATCCCTTTCCAGGTGATCTGCCTGGTATAACCCGTATGGAGATGTCCGCCAAGAATCAGTCCCACGGCCTTATTAAGCCTTTCCATCTGTGTCTGATCGTCAAATATCTCCGGCTGGTGGTGGAGGAGAAGGATTCCTTTCTTCCCCGGCTCCGCTTTTTTCAGAATCTCATCCACGTCGTCCGGATCCAGCCAGCAGTCATTAAACCGCTTCCAGGAAGTCCTCTTACAGGAATTGATGCTGTATACAGGAATCGGGCACTGAGGCACCGCTCCGCCATAGAATCTCTCTATAAATTCTTCATATCCCTTAAATGTGGATTCTGCATCCGGCGTATCCGCGTCATGGTTTCCGCAGCAGAAAAACACTTGGCTTTTCTCAAGGCCCACTGCCTCCATAAGTTTCTGAAGATAATTCTCAACCCTTCGGTACTCTTCCTCTGCACCTTTCGTCACCAGATCCCCTGTGACGGCTATGATATCAATCTTCTGCCTGCCCTCTGTCACGGCTGCGACTTCCCGATACAGCCGTTCCCATACTTCCTTCTCCCTTTCCAATCCCTGCTTTCCGCCAGCGTGAAGATCGGTTATGTGTAAAATTCTCATGCGCTCTTCCCGTCCTCTCCTCCAAGACATAGCCTGCCCTGCCGTGCAGTTTTCTGCACTGCACCCTCTGTGATTTACAAAGACAGTATAGCACACTCCTCACTCCGGCGCCATGAAAAGAATGGGTTTTCTGATCATGCTTTCTTATAGTAGGTATCCTTAAGGGGCATAGCCGTACGCAGCTTTCCGTCCAGACGGTAATAAGCATGGGCGCAGGCAGCTCCCGTTGGAATCATACATAACTCCCCGCATCCCTTTGCGCCGAATGCCAGGGGGATTTTTCCCGGTCCCTGAACCAGCTTCACTTCCAGTTCCGGCACATCTGTAGCCCGCATAAGACCTAAAGTGCCAAGCTTTGTCTTACAATAACCGTCCACGCATTTGAATTCTTCTGTCAGGGCATAACCAAGTCCCATAACCATTCCGCCTTCAATCTGCCCCTCCACGGACTGAATATTGACAGGAGTCCCCACATCATAGGCAGCCACCACTTTTTCTATCTTTCCGTTTTCGTCGGGAATCACCACCTGCACTCCGTAGCTGTAGCTTACATGGCGTACGGGAAACTCCTTTGTGGAGGTCAGACCGTCTGTCATGGGATGATATTCGCCGTAATAATCTCTTCCCTCCAGTTGGGCCAAAGACAGCCCTCTATCTAAATCCGCCTTTAATTTTTCGGCTGCAATTCTTGTGGCTTCGCCTGTTACCACGGTCTGGCGGGATGCCGTGCTGGTTCCGGAATCCGGTGTCGCTGCCGTATCTGCATCTTCATGGACAACCAGGCCGGGATCAATCCCTGTGGCCTCACAGAGAATGGTTTTGCACATAATGGCGATTCCCTGTCCCATACAAGCCGCCGATGTCAGCACATGAACCTTTCCCTCTTTTACCAGGAGCCGGCACCGTCCGCTGTCAATGATTCCCACACCTTTTCCGCTGTTCTTCCATCCCAGGGCAATACCGGCATAGGGGCTGGCCTCATAGATCCCTTTCACTGCTTCCAGACATTCCACAGCCCCTGTGCTTTCGTCTGCGATCTGCCCGTTGGGAAGAATCTGCCCCGGACGGATGGCGTTCCGATACCGAATCTCCCACGGTGAAATCCCTGCTTTTTCCGCTAAAAGATTTAAATTCTGCTCCATGGCAAAGTTGCTCTGGGCGGCTCCGAATCCTCTGAAAGCGCCGGACACCATGTTGTTGGTGTAGACCGACATGCCCAGAATATCTACATTCTGATAATTGTAGGGGCCGGCTGCATGGGTACACGCCCGGTCTAACACCGGGCCGCCTAAGGATGCGTAAGCGCCGGTGTCGGCAATAATAACCGCCTTCATTCCCGTAAGAATCCCGTTTTCGTCACAGGCAGTGGTGATCTCGATCTCCATAGGATGGCGCTTGGTGTGATAAGCCAAACTTTCCTGTCTTGTGAATTTGACCTTAACAGGCTTTTTCGTATACCATGCCATAAGGGCCGCATGGTGCTGGACGCTCATGTCCTCTTTTCCGCCGAATCCCCCGCCTACCAACATGGAATGGCAGTGCACCTTTTCTCTGGGTATTTTCAGCATCATAGCGATCTCCCGCTGTTCGTCATACACGGACTGACCGCCTGTATACACTGCCAGGCCGTCCTCGCCTTCCGGCACCGCAACGGCGCACTCCGGTTCCATAAAAGCATGCTCCTGATGAGGTGTCTTATATTTCCTTGTGACCACATATTTGGAATTGGCGATGGCCGTCTTTACATCTCCGTTTACCAGGGTGGACTTGCTCATAATGTTTCCGTCCTCATGGATAAGAGGAGCGTCGCCCCGCAAAGCGTCCTGGGGCGATGTGACAGGCGTCAGTTCCGTGTAATCCACCTCCACAAGAGAAACCACTTCCTCCAGGCTCTCCTTGCGGCTCACTGCCACCAGGGCAAGGCAGTCCCCTACATACCGGGTGATGCCGCCTTCGGGAATCATCACATCCCAGTCCTTTTTCATATGCCCGATTACATTGTCCGGCACATCCTCTTTGAGAAGGATTCTGACACAGTCCGGATGAGCCAGGGCTTTGGCAATGTCAATTTTATTCACCCTTGCACGGGGATACCGGGAGCGGACCGCCTTTGCATAGAGCATTCCCGGAAATTCCAGATCGTCTGCATACTTGCCGGTTCCGTTTACCTTAGCCGCCGCGTCAGGCCGGTTAAAATGTTCATTCATGTGAAGTTTTTTCGGTTCCTCCGGAATCTCCAGGGATTCCCGAAAATACTTTCCAGCCATAAGAATGGCTTCTTCAATCTTTTTATAACCGGTGCAGCGGCAGATATTTCCCCTGATGGCCTTTTTTACATCAGACACAGAAGGGTCCGAATTCTTATCCAAAAGGGCCTTTGCGCAGATCACCATACCGGGGATACAAAACCCGCACTGAACGGCGCCTGCTGCCCCAAAACAATATTCATAAACATCCCGCTCTCTCCGGCTTAAGCCTTCCACTGTGACAACAGCTTTTCCCACAAATTTAGACACTTTCTGAACGCAGGCTTTCACCGCCTTCCCGTCCACCAGAACCGTACAGGTTCCGCAGGCTCCCTCGCTGCATCCGTCTTTTGCAGAAGTAATCTTTAAATCATCTCTTAAAAAGGACAACAGCGTTTTATCTGTCTCTGAACGGACTATTTTTCCGTTTACGTTCAACTCGAACATATTTCTATCCTCCTTGATTTAAAAACCTTATTACTATAATAATTTTTTATTCTATTCTTGAAATTTTTAAACATTCATGAGATACTATTTTTATAAACTGCACATCCGGGTCTGAAAACCCCCAGAAAGGAAAATTTCTATGATCTCATCCAGACTTCACCAATATATCCTTCTTGTTGATTTTCTCGGCAAAGCCCTTGGGCCGGACTATGAGATTGTTCTCCATGACATTACCTCAGAGCCCAGCAAGGTCATTGCCATCGCCAACAGCCACATCAGTGACCGGACAGTAGGAAGCCCCACTACCAACGCGGCCCTGCAGATGCCTGCCGCCAACTCCTACAAGACCAACGACTTTTTATGTAATTATCAGGTATCCACGGAAGACGGGCGGATTCTTCGGGCCTCTACCATGTTCATCAAAGACGATGAGGGCAACCCCATCGGACTTCTGGGCATCAATTTTGATGACAGCTCATATAAAGATTTCTGCAAAAAACTGCTGTCCGCCATTCACCCGGAAGATTTCCTAAAAGCCAACCCGTCCCTGACCCTTTCGCCATCAGACACGGCTCCCCAGCCTGATTCCCTTGCCGATGATTTCTCTATGGATATCTCCACATTGATGCAGAAATCCTTTGACAGCGTCACGGCGTCTCTTGCCACTCCCATGGAACGCCTGAATCAGCAGGAAAAACGGGAGATCGTTCAAAAACTTCAGGAGAGGGGCGTGTTCAAATTAAAGGGGGGAATCTCCTTTGTGGCCAAGCGCCTGTCCTGCTCCGCCGCAACGGTCTACCGCTACTTAGGCGAACTGGAAAATTAAATCGCCTGCACAGGAGTATGAGTCTTTGCCTTTACATACCTGCCTTCATGTTCTCTTAAGATTACCCCTTTTTCGGCGGCCAGCATCCCACGAAGGTACACCCGTTCCGCCCGGCCCCTTAAGGAAGTTCCTTCTAAGGGGCAGTAATCCGCCGCCGACTGCTGAGACTTTGCTGACAGCGTCCATTCTTCTGCCGGGTTCCAGACTACCAGATCTGCATCGCTCCCCGGCGCAATGACGCCTTTCTCCGGATAGAGCCGGTATAATCTGGCGGGGTTCTCCGCCAGACAGCGGCACATCTGCTCTAAAGTAAGTCTTCCCTTATTCACACCGTAATGATAGATCAGAGCCGGCCGCTCCTCACCCCCCGGCATTCCGCAGGGAGTTTTGGAGAAGTCGTCTTTTCCCGCATTTTTCTGTTTCACTGTGAAGCTGCAGTGGTCCGTGGCAATGGTCTGAATCTGCCCGTCCGCCAGAGCTCTCCACAAAATATCCTGGTCCTCTTTGCCCCGCAGAGGCGGAGCGATCATATAACGTCTTGCCTCATTGGCCGGCAGGCTGTACCAGCTGTCGTCCATGAGAAGATACTGGGGGCAGGTTTCCACAAACACCTGCTGTCCCCTTTCCCGCGCCTTTCTGATCTCCTCATACCCTTCCCCGGAACTTAAATGTACGATAATAACCGGCGTATCTACACAGGCGGCGATCTTCAATATGCGGCTGACTGCCTCCGCCTCCGCAAGAGCGGGGCGGGTCCATGGGTAATCCGCCACATTCTGTCTGCTTCCTTTCTCCCGAAGAAGCATATCCAGGCGGGCGTCAATGATTCCCTTATTCTCGCAGTGGACTCCCGGAATTCCGCCCAGTTCTTTCAGCCTTGAAAATATTTCATAGATAGCTTTGTCGTCTACCACCATGGCGTCATAAGTGGTATAAAGCTTAAAGGAACCCACACCGCCTGCCACCGCTTCTTTCAGCTCCTTGTCTGCCTGTTCATTCCAGTCAGACAATGCCAGATGAAATCCATAGTCGCAGCTGGCCTTTCCATCCGCCTTCCCATGCCAGCGGGCCAGAGCATAGGGAAGGCTTTCTCCTCTGTTCTGCGTGGCGAAATCCACAATACACGTGGTCCCGCCTGCAAGTTCCGCCTTGGTCCCGGTATCAAAGCCGTCGGCGGTCGCAGTGCCCGATACTTCCAGGTCCATGTGGGTGTGGGCATCAATAAATCCCGGAAACAGATATCTGCCGGTTACGTCAACGGTTTCTGCATCTTCCGCTTTCAGATTCCTTCCCACTGCCGTAATCTTCTCACCTTCTGCCAGAACATCCGCCTTTTGACATCCTGTTCCGGAAACTACTGTACCTCCTCGGAATAATTGTTTTCTCATGATAATTCCTCCAAAGATCAAAGGTCCAACAGATACCCGCAATCCCTGCATACGGTTTCCATAAGTTTCTCAAGGCCCTCTTCCATGGGGCTCTTTTCTCCCTTAGTCCAGGTGAATTCTTCTCCCAGATATCTGACTCTGCACACCACCTTTTCTCTGTCCAGTACCGCAAACCCCTGGTTTTTGCTGTCCGCCATATGCTCCCCATTGGCAAACAGGGTGAATTTATCCAGATAGGGCGCACTGGCATAGGGACAGAAACTTTTGCAGTTCCCGCATTCATTGCACATGTAATCCACATGAATGATCTGAGGCTGACTAAGCCCCGGCACATGAACGGCGATATTGGCCCGGTTGGGGCACACATCCGCACAGTTCTCACAGATGGAGGAACAGCCCAGACACCGGTCCGCCTCCTTTGTACTTCCCGGTTCCGCCAGGATTCCTTTTCTCTCATAGATATCCTGAGGATCTACGGGCCGGCTCATATCCTGGGACACGGGTCCTCCTATAATGGCCTCCGCTGCTTTCATGGCATCCGCCATTCCCTTCACCACAAGGGAGGGGCCGTACAAACCATCGCCTACTACATAGACATGTTCTACGTTGGTCTCCAGCGTACTGCTCACCAGAGCCCGGCCTTTCTCGTCTACATGAATGCCGTTGGCCTCATAATAATCGGTGGGAACTTTCTCTCCCACGGCGGCGATTACGGAATCTGCGGCTACCCTTTCTGTCTGCCCTGTAGATTCCACTCCGACTCTTCCTGATGCATCGACAGCGCCCAGCTTCATCTTGCTGCAGACAAGAGTCTTTCCTTCCATTCTCACCGGAGACAGAAGTTCCCTGAATTCGACTCCGTCTTCTATGGCAAGTTTAAGTTCCTGTTCGTCGGCAGGCATATACCGCTTGGTACGGCGATAGACAAGATACACATGCTCCACACCTTTGCACCGCTTGGCCGCTCTCGCCGTGTCCATGGCTGTATTCCCGCCGCCGATTACCGCCACGTTCCTGCCAAGTTCCACATTGCCCCCGGTCTTGTTAAAGTCCTCCAGAAATTCCAGAGCATTGTATGTCTGTGTTCCTTCCAGTTCAAGGCGTCCCCGTTTATAGGCGCCTACGGCCAGAATCACATTGCCGTATGTTTTCTTTAATTCCTCTACGGACGGAGCCTCCTCACCGCACCGGATCCTTACGCCAAGGTGCTGCAGCAGCGCTGCGTCTTTTGCAATGACCTTATCATCAATCCTAAAATCAGGAATCACGGCGCTGACGATGCCGCCCAGTTTTTCCCGCTTTTCGTAAAGAGTTACTTCTGCTCCCGCCTTTGCCAGATAGTAGGCAGCCGCCATACCGGAGGGACCGCCTCCTACCACTGCAGCCTTTTTCCCATTGGAAGCTGCAGGCTTCAAAGTCTTCACTGCCTTGTCATAGGCCTCCTTGGCACACATAAGCTTCGTACGGCGGATCTGAACCGGCGTCTCATAGAAATTGCGGGTGCAGTGGCTTTGGCAGCCGTGGGCACAGATGGTTCCTGTAATAAAAGGCAGGGCATTTTTATTTAAAATCACCTGGAGAGCTTCCTCGTAACGTCCCTCCCCCGCCAGCTTCATATATGTAGTAATCTCCTGATGAATGGGGCAGGCATCCTCACAGGGAGCGGTAAAACAGTTTATGAGAGGCACCCTTTTGTTTGTCTTTCTGGATACGGGAAGTTTTGCCGGTTTTACATGGTGCTCATCTGTTCTTGCTTCCCTGGCCGCCTTTTCCAAAGCCTTCACATCCACACCGTCAAAAGCCCTGACTCCCATGGCATCCAGACATTCTGCCACCTGCTTCAGTCTCTGATACCCTCCCGGTTTTAAGATGGATGTAGCTATAGTTACCGGCCATACGCCGGAGCCTGCGATCTTACAGATATTGAAGGCATCGGCGCCGCCGGAATAGGCGATTCGAAGCCTGCCGTCAAAATCCCCGGACAACTTTGCCGCCAGGGCTATGGACAGGGGATACAGGGACTTTCCTGACATATACATCTCTTCGCTTGGCAGTTCCCCGGCCTTTACATCCACAGGGAAGGTATTGGTGATCTTTACTCCGAATTCCAGTTTCATCTCCTCCACCAGTTTCATCAGGCGCTTAAACATGGGGACTGCATCCTTATATTGAAGATCATCATCAAAATGAAATCTCCCGAATGCAACATAGTCATATCCCATGTGGTCCATGGTCTCTCTGGCAAACTCATATCCCAGAAGAGTAGGATTGCATTTAATGAAGGTATGGATCTTCTTTTCCGTCAGAAGGTAACGGGCAATGCTTTCGATCTCCTGAGGCGGACACCCATGAAGGGTGGATATGGTGGCGGAACTGCACACGACCTCAGATATATTCTCAATATCCTCTTTTGTCATACGCTTAAATTCCCCTGCGCGGGCCAGCAGTTCCTGCCTGCATTCCTGAAACACGGGAGTACATCCTGCATGCCTCATGTTCTCAATAAAGGTATCGATCTTCTCGGATTTTATCCCTTTCAAATCATATCCCACGCTCATATTGAACTGGAATCCGTCCATGGCTCCAAGTCCGTATTCTTTTGCCATAAAGGACAGCAAAAACCATGCTTTGATATATTCATCCTGAGCCTGGGGCACATACAGTTCCGTGGACCACTCGCAGTTGTAGCATTCATCATCTGCCTTGATACACGGTTTGTTCACACAGGCGGACAGCTCCGCCCCGTCCATGATCTGTACGGTCTTCAGCTCAAAGAAACGGCTTCCCGCATAATAAGAGGCCGCAATATTCTGAGCCAGCTGACTGTTGGGGCCGGCTGCGGGGCCTATGGGGGTCTCAAGCTTCCCTCCGAATATGGTCTGGCTTTTTTCGGGTGAGGCCACATAAGCCTTTCGCACCCCAAACACGGAGCCTTTCTCATCGTGCTCTGTCCGAACCCAGTTTAAAAGCTGCTTAAAACTCATACAAGTCATTACATCACTCATTTGCCTTCCCATCCTTCCTATCCGTTAATGCTTTTCCAAAGTTTTGCAGACGATTCCCTGCACTTTGCCATAACCCTTTCTGTATCCGCAGTTTTTACTTCCCGGTCTTTCATGAGGACTTTTCCGTTTCCTATGGTGGCAACCACGTCTCTTCCTGTCATTCCAAACAAGATATGACTGTTAATATTATTTTCATCCAGATGAGTCGGCGGGTCATAATCCACTACAATCACATCTGCTGCCGCCCCTTCTTTCAAGATCCCAAGGGGTGCTTTAAAATACCGGTTGGCAATCTTTCTGTTGTTTTCAAACAACATCTTCGGCACTTCTGACCATGCCGCATTGGCATCGCACAGGTGGTGCTTATGCAGTACATTGGCCACCTTGTAGGATTCTGTCATGTCATGGGTGTATCCGTCTGTGCCAAGTCCTGTAAGGATACCTCTGCGCACCAGTTCCATGGTGGGCGGGCAGCCGCAGGCATTGCCCATGTTGGACTCAGGATTATGCACTACCATAGTGTCCGTATCCCTGATCAGATCCATCTCATGGCTGTTAATGTAGATACAGTGCCCCAAAAGAGTCTTCTCTCCTAAAATATCCCAGTCCATAAGGCGGTCAACAATTCTTTTCCCGTACTTTTTCAGGCAGTCATGAAGATCCTCTATGCCTTCCGCCACATGAATGTGATACCCCGCCTCTTTGGGCTTGTTGGCCGCCGCCATCTCCATGGTGGCATCGGATATGGTAAACTGAGCGTGCATGCCCATCATTCCGGCAATCATATCCGAATCATCTCCCAGTGCATAGCGGATAAATTCCGCATTCTCCATGACGGAGGCTTTGGCCTTCTCCTCCCCGTCCCTGTCAGAGACTTCATAGCACAGGCATGCCCTCACTCCCAGTTCTTTCGCCGCAGCCGCAATGGTAAACAGACTGCCTCCGATCTGCCCGAAACTGGCGTGATGGTCAAAAATCGTAGTGACCCCGCTGCGGATACAGGAAATCATGGTCTCCATGGCACTGTACTTAATCTGTTCCATGGTAAGATGCCGGTCAATGGTCCACCACTGGCCGTCCAGAATATCCAAAAATCCTTTGGGATTATACCCTTTGATGTTAAGGCCTCTGGCCATGGCGCTGTAAATATGTTCATGGGTATTAATAAATGCAGGCATAATCACACCGCCTCCGGCATCTATGTATTCTGCATCTCTGTATGTTTCCCGAATCTCCGATGTAGTTCCCACCCGGATAATTCTGGTTTTGTCAATTGCCACGGCTCCGTTTTCCACAAAGGGAAATCCTTCATCTCTCGTAATCAATCTGCCGTTTCCTACTACTAACATCTTATTCCCCCTCTTTCTTTTCTCTTGGAAGTACCAGGTTCAAAATAATCGCTGTAATGGTGGCAAGCACCACCGGAGATTTTCCAAAAATCGTGGTGACCCACGCCGGAAAACTTGCCAGCGCCGCATTGGCCTGGGTGACTCCCATGCCAAGGGCAATGGACAGGCCTACAATCGTAGTATTCCGGTAATTCATCGGTGCGGCTGTAATTAATTTCACGCCGGTCATGGCAATGGATGCAAACACGGACACCGTAGCTCCCCCAAGGACGCAGTTGGGAATAGTAAGGAGAACGGAGGAAAACTTAGGAATCAGTCCTGCTACCAGAAGGATTCCCGCCGCCAGCCCAAAGACTTTCTTTGCAACTACTTTGGTGGAAGAAACGATTCCCACATTCTGGCTGAAAGTGGCCGTGGGAAGTCCTCCGAAGAGAGCGCTTACAATGTTGCAGCACCCGTAAGCCACGATTCCTCCGTTTAGCTCCTCATCCGTAGGCATTCTGTCCAACCCTCCTGTGGTGGTTGCCGTAAAATCCCCGATGGCCTGAATGGAATTAATGGCAAATAAAATACCGATGGCAACGCAGGAAGACGGTTCAAAAACGATTCCAAAATGAAGGGGCTTTGGAAGCTGGAAGAAGGATGCCCCTGCCACAGCGGAGAAATCCACCATCCCCAGAGCCAGGGATACCAGATACCCTGCCCCGATTCCGATTAATATGGAGGACAGTTTCCAGATTCCCTTCCCGTAATGATTGAGGGCGGTGACGATAATCAATGTAATGACTGCCACCATCCAGTTCTGCCAGGAGCCATACTGAGGATTTCCCACTCCTCCGGCCATATAATTGATGGCCGTGGGATACAGGGAAAGACCGATGGCAAACACCACGGTGCCTGTAATCAAAGGCGGAAAGAACTTTCGTATCTGCTTAATAAAAATCCCCACTAAAATGGCTATGATTCCGCCTGCGATCTGGGCTCCCAGTATGGTGCCGACTCCGAACTCACCGGCGATGGCCTGCATGGTGGGCACATAGGCAAAGCTGATTCCCATAATCACCGGAAGGCCGGAACCGATTCTCAGCTTTCCCCTTTTTAAAGGGTACAGCTGTATCAGGGTAGTAATGGCTGACAGCACCAAAGCCGCCTGTATGAGAATTACCGAATCCTTGTCGGAAAGCCCTCCTACTCCTGCCACAATAATTGCCGGAGTTACACATCCCACGATCATAGCCACCACATGCTGCAGTGCCAGAGGGAACGCCTGACCCAATGACGGCTTTCCGTACAGGTCAAACAGTAAGGCTGATGTATGTTCTTTTGCTCCTTTACTCATTTTAATATGTTTCCTCTTTCCTTTCTGAGACCGTCTTTTATGGCACTTCGGACATTGTCTCGATTTCGTTATTCAGTTACATATTGATACATAAGTTAGGGAGACATTTCACTGCTTTGGGAATATTACACAAATCCTTTTCCCGTTGCTTCTATATTATCATGACTTTTATCATATTGCAAGCTAATTTAATAATTTTTTATTGTAATAAAAATTTTTTATTTTCTTGTTGATTTTTCAAAAATCCTTGCTATAATGAAATCAGGGAGACAACAAAATAACCAAATTTATACGCACAACAAAAAGGAGGTTCGTAACATGTGTAACGCACCTGAGGCCGCCATCAAGTGGACTCTCAACAATATTCCGAAAAGTGAGGACAGACAGCTTCAATATATGTCCCTTGAGGAAATGAAAAAAGCCAGCGATTTTCACAAAAGTTTTCCTCAGTATGATGTAACGCCGCTGACCCGTCTGTCTGATCTGGCAGAATACTTAGGACTGAAACGTCTCTATGTAAAAGATGAATCTTACCGCTTCGGTCTCAATGCTTTTAAGGTACTGGGCGGCTCCTACGCCATTGCAAGACAGATTGCAAAGGAACTGGGCCGGGATGTAAGCCATGTTCCCTACTCAGTCCTTACTTCCAAAGAACTGAGAGATCAGTTCGGCCAGGCCACCTTCTTCACCGCCACGGATGGCAATCACGGACGGGGCGTAGCCTGGGCAGCCAACAAGCTTGGACAGAAGTGTGTGGTGAGAATGCCCAAGGGGACCACCCAGACCCGCCTTCAGAATATTGCAAAGGAACATGCCACAGTTACCATCGAGAATATGAACTATGACGACTGTGTCCGCCTGGCGGCAAAAGAGGCGGCTGAGACTAACCGGGGCATTATGGTACAGGACACGGCATGGGAAGGCTATGAGGAGATCCCCACCTGGATTATGCAGGGCTACGGAACTCTTGCCATGGAAGCCGATAAGCAGCTGTCTGCTGACGGAAGCCGTCCCACTCATATCTTCATCCAGGCCGGCGTAGGTTCTCTTGCCGGTGCGGTAATCGGTTATTTTGCTAATCGTTTTAAGGAAAATCCTCCTGTTATGGTGGTTGTGGAAGCCGGTGCTGCCGACTGTCTCTACCGCTCCGCCATGCAGGCTGACGGAAGCCGTGTCAATGTCACCGGCGACATGCTCACCATCATGGCCGGCCTGGCCTGCGGGGAAGCCAATACGGTTTCCTGGGATATCTTAAGGAATCACGCAGATGCCTTTGTGTCCTGTCCTGACTGGGTAAGCGCCAACGGAACCCGTATCTACGGCGCTCCTATAGGAGCGGATAAGCGGGTGATCTCCGGCGAGTCCGGATCCGTTACTCTGGGGCTGGTTCACGCACTTATGACCAATCCGGAGTATAAGGACTTAAAGGAGGCTCTGAAGCTGGATGGCAATTCTCAGGTGCTTTTAGTGTCCTCTGAGGGTGACACGGACCCGGATCGGTATCGGGAGATTGCCTGGGAAGGATTGTGCGGAACCGGGAAGAAGCCCTTTGGGGATTTATAAAAGGGCATTACGAGAAGTCTGGGCTATGAGTAGTTTCTGGCAGGAAATTAAGTATTATAAATAAAGGAGATTAGGAATTATGTTGGATTTTGAGAAAATTAAAGAGACGGCTCAGGGATATGGGGCGGATATGAATGCTTTTTTGAGAGCCATTGTGAGGAATCCGGGGGAGAGCTGTGATGAGAAGGCTCATATTGAGACCATCGCCGCAGAGATGAGGAACGTGGGATTTGATGAGGTGCAGATCGATCCTCAAGGTAATGTGATCGGATATATGGGAAGCGGGGACCGGATTATCGCTTATGATGCCCATATTGATACGGTAGGTATCGGCAATATAGAAAACTGGGATTTTGACCCTTATGAGGGCTATGAGAATGAGACCGAGATCGGCGGACGGGGTGTGTCTGACCAGTGCGGCGGTATCGTATCTTCCGTGTACGGAGCTAAGATCATGAAGGATCTGAATCTGATCCCGGAGGGATGCAGGATTATGGTTGTTGGCAGTGTTCAGGAGGAGGACTGTGACGGTCTCTGCTGGCAGTACATTATTAACGAGGATAAGGTGAGGCCGGAGTTCGTGGTGTCCACAGAGCCTACAGACGGCGGCATCTACCGGGGACAGAGAGGGCGCATGGAGATCCGTGTGGATGTAAGAGGCGTGTCCTGCCATGGCTCTGCACCGGAGCGGGGCGACAACGCTATCTACAAAATGGCGGATATTCTTCAGGATATCCGGGCTCTCAATGAGAATGACGCCGAAGAGGGTACAGAGATTAAGGGACTGGTGAAAATGCTGGATCCCAAGTACAACAAGGACTGGGAAGAGGCCCGTTTCCTTGGCCGGGGCACGGTTACTACCTCCCAGATCTTCTATACCTCCCCCAGCCGCTGTGCAGTCGCCGACTCCTGCTCCGTGTCCTTAGACCGCCGCATGACCTTCGGCGAGACCTGGGAGAGCTGTTTAGATGAGATTCGCGCTCTTCCCAGCGTGAAAAAGTATGGGGACGACGTGAAGGTGTCCATGTACAATTATGACCGCCCCTCCTATACGGGATGTGTCTATGAGATCGAATGCTATTTCCCCACATGGGCTATTCCTAAGGATCATAAGGTGACAAAGGCTCTGGAGGACGCTTACACCGGTCTTTATGGGGACAAACGAATCGGCGCTGCCGAGACCCTGGCTATGCGTCAGGCCCGTCCATTGACGGACAAATGGACCTTCTCCACCAACGGCGTGTCCATTATGGGAAGAAACGGCATTCCCTGTATCGGCTTCGGCCCCGGTGCAGAGGCACAGGCCCACGCTCCCAACGAGAAGACCTGGAAACAGGATCTGATTACCTGCGCCGCCGTGTACGCTGCACTTCCGTCTAAGTATTTCGGGTAAAAGCCCTGAGCAGTTCTGCCGCTCCATAAAAAGTCAGCACCTCCGCGGGAATAAAAAATTCAACAAGACAAACAGCCGGCACGCCGGATATAAATAATAGAAAGGATCAGGAAAATTATGAAAACATTACAGGACTACATTGACAAGTTAAACAAATTAAACTTCAAGGACATGTACAACGGAGATTTCTTCCTTACCTGGGAGAAGACGGACGAGGAGCTGGAGGCCGTATTTACCGTTGCCGATGCACTTCGTTATATGAGAGAAAACAACATTTCCACAAAGGTATTTGAGAGCGGCCTGGGCATCTCCTTATTCCGGGACAATTCCACAAGAACCCGCTTCTCCTTTGCCTCCGCCTGCAACCTGCTGGGCTTAGAGGTTCAGGATCTGGATGAGGGCAAATCACAGGTTGCCCACGGCGAGACAGTCCGGGAGACTGCCAACATGATCTCCTTCATGGCCGATGTCATCGGTATCCGTGACGATATGTACATAGGAAAAGGCAACAAATATATGCATGAAGTGGTTGACGCCGTGACTCAGGGCAACAAGGACGGGATTCTGGAGCAGAAGCCTACTCTGGTAAACCTTCAGTGCGATATCGACCACCCCACACAGGCTATGGCGGATATGCTCCATATTATCCATGAGTTCGGCGGCGTAGAGAACTTAAAGGGCAAGAAGCTGGCTATGACCTGGGCCTACTCCCCCTCCTACGGCAAGCCCCTGTCCGTTCCCCAGGGTATTATCGGACTGATGACACGCTTCGGCATGGACGTGGTGCTGGCACACCCCGAAGGCTATGAGGTTTTCCCTGAGGTGGAGGAGGTGGCTGCCGCCAATGCAAAGAAATCAGGCGGTACCTTTACTAAGACCAACAATATGGCAGAGGCGTTTAAAGATGCGGATATCGTATATCCAAAGAGCTGGGCTCCCTTTGCTGCCATGGAAAAACGTACAGAGCTTTACGGCAACGGCGACACGGAAGGCATCAAGGCTTTGGAGAAAGAGCTTCTGGCACAGAACGCACAGCACAAGGACTGGGCCTGCACGGAGGAGCTTATGACCGCTACCAAGAACGGAAAAGCCCTGTATATGCACTGTCTGCCGGCTGATATCTCCGGCGTAAGCTGCAAGGAAGGCGAAGTGGACGCCACGGTATTTGACCGTTATCGGGATCCGCTGTACAAGGAGGCCAGCTTTAAGCCCTATATTATTGCTGCCATGATCTTCCTTGCTAAGTTTGCTGATCCGGCGGATGTGCTGAAGAAGCTGGAGGAGAAGGGGACTCCAAGGGTTTTTAAATAGGTATAGGCGAAAGCCTAGGTTGTGAGAAGATTTTGACCAAGTGTATGTTTTGCTTCCAAATATATTGGATGATTTGGGATGATTTAAAAAACTTGTTTGTTAATATTAAAAGGTGGTGCCGGGGAAAAGGTCATGTATGACTTTGAGACCGCAGCGGAGCAATCTGTAGGTATCAGGGGGTCGAGGGCCTTTTGAGTCTGGCAGCATATAAAGAAAGGACCTGGAAATGTCTGAGAAGAGGAGAAGGATTGTGATTGCCCTTGGGGGAAATGCTTTGGGGAATACTTTGCCGGAGCAGATGAAGGCGGTGAAGATTACGGCCAAGGCTATCGTGGATTTGATTGAGGAGGGGTGCGAGGTTGTGGTGGCTCATGGGAATGGGCCTCAGGTGGGTATGGTGAATAATGCCATGATCGCTCTGACCCATGAAGATACGCAGCAGCCTAATACGCCGCTGTCGGTGTGCGTGGCCATGAGCCAGGCTTATATCGGGTATGATCTGCAGAATGCCTTGAGAGAGGAGATGTTAAATCGGGGCATTGAGGATATTCCCGTGGCCACTATGATTACTCAGGTGAGGGTGGATCCGGAGGATCCGGCTTTTGCCGCTCCTTCCAAGCCTATCGGAAAGTTTGTCGATGAGGAGCAGGCGAAAATCATGGAGGAGAAGTTCCAGTATACGATGAAGGAGGATTCGGGAAGGGGCTACCGGAGGGTGGTGGCTTCTCCGAAGCCTGTGGAGATTATCGAGATCGGCACCATACGGACTATGGTGGAATCGGGGGATCTGGTGATCGCCTGCGGCGGCGGAGGAATCCCGGTGATCCGTCAGGGCAACCATCTGAAGGGAGCAAGTGCCGTGATTGATAAGGACTTTGCCAGCTGTCTCCTTGCCAAAGAGCTGGATGCGGACTTTTTGATTATTCTTACTGCTGTGGAACAGGTTGCCTTAAACTTCGGAAAGCCGGAGGAGCGTTGGCTTTCGGATGTGTCTGTGAAGGAGGCCGAGGAATATATTAAAGAGGGGCATTTTGCGCCGGGGTCTATGCTGCCTAAGGTGCAGGCGGCTGTAGACTTCGCAGGCTCCAAGCCGGGGCGCAGGGCCCTTATTACTCTGCTGGAAAAATCAAGGGACGCCATTCAGGGAAAGACGGGAACTATGTTTCATCTGTAAAAGTACGACAAGCCTGTTATACATAAAGCTGACAGGCTTGTCTGGTATTTCTATTCTTCGATTCTTTACACAAAAAATTCTACGGGTTTATAGTCTTCTACCCCCTGTACATGTGAAGATTCGTAAAACTTCCGGAAAATATCCACACACTCTGTTTCTGAACAGATCTTTTCCACAAGTTTTGTCCGCCCCTTCTCTTCAATCCCCAGCTGAACAATGATTCCCTTCTCATTGGGGCAGGCCTGAACATAGCGTATATTATGACGGATCTCCCCCAATGTCAGAGTGACAAACTGGTTATCATCGTCAAACATGTCCTCTAAGCAGTCTGCCACCTGATCCCAGGAGGATACCTCCCTCTCTCCGTTCTGCGTGCCTACTGTCCTGGGAAATGTGGGGGATGTAATGCCAAATGTGATATCTGTTGTTGTCTTTTTCTCTGACTCTTTCTTCGTCTTGTTGCCTCGTGAAAAAAGTCCCATAAGGTTTTACCTTCCTTTCTTTTTTCTGTAACCTGCATCACAATTCCAGGTTGTTTTCCTTAAGGAGAAAATCATAAATACTCATGGTTGTAATGCCAACCTCATCCCGTTTTACCTTTATGACATGATACCAGGGCCAAAAGGTCATGTATGACATGCCTGCATGTCAATACATGACTTTGGGACCCGAAAAAACATGAAAAAGCAGCCCGATAGGGCGGATTTTGAATGTTTTTAGGATTGCGGCAGCACAGTTCTATAATTACTGTGTCCGGCTTCTGGCCCGCCAGTTTATCCTGGATAAAAACAAGACTGCCCATGATCTGATATGGCTTACCGGACAGCTCCCCCTGTACGGTCAGGCTTTCCGCATTCTTGAAATTCTGGAAAAAGGGATGGGATCCATCGAACAGTATTTTGAAGCAGCTGATGACAGTCTGCGGCAGGCGGACCATTGACATGGATTCAGGGTTGGGGCCAGGGGCTGACCCTTGCTTATCTGGCAGAGGTGCTGTTGTATTAAAGCCGCTGCTCTTTCCTCCTTCACTCTGTCTTCCCATACTCCTGCGCGATCAGGCCCGCCACGTACAAAAGCTGGTAGGGGTGGCCGGCTTGGTCCTGCTGGGACTTAAAGTCCAGCACCCTGGCAACATATTCAGGAAATGCTTTCTGCCTTCCTGATACCATCCAGATCCTGGGCCGGTCTCTTTTATCTCTGCCCCTGAACAGCTTCTCCTTCTGGTACTCAAAATAAGCCCCGGTATAGCTGAAGATCACAATCAGGCTGTCATTTCCCGCATTTCGGATATACTCGATCTGCTGGTCGTAGGACACATTGGTATACACATGCTTCCCCATCATCCACAGGTCCCCCTGGAGATGCACGGCGGCAGACTCGGCTTTTAAAAGACCGAACAAAGCCACCTTCTCATACTGCCTCATATCCCGGCACAGCTCCTCAAGCCTGCGGGCCGATAAGGTCTTTGTCACCAGATCGATGCTGTGCTTTACCTTCTTTCCGTATTCCGCCGCCCGCTCTCCCGGCGACTCTGCCAGAGAATGGGGTTCAAAATTGTCGCCTGCGGTATTAAGGAGTTCTCTCAGCTCCACAAAATCCCTGAGTCCGATATCTTTACAGAATCGAGAAACAGAGCCGGTGCCTACATGACACCGCTCTGCTATCTCCTTGATTCCCAGGTCCCTCACCTCATCCATGTGGTTGAGAATATAATCTGCTATGATACTGTTGGTGCTTCCGCTTTTCTCACTGGCAATAACGCTTAAAAATACCACCGGCAGTTTGCCGTAGATCATCTTTGATCTCCTCCGTTCATGAAGCTTTACCTACCGCCAGCAAAGTTGTAGAGCATCCGTTCCTTTAGCACAGACACGTCTTTTCCCAGAACCTCCGCCAGCTTGTAGGCAAAGGGATATACTGTGGCCGGCCCCTGGCTGGTGATCAGGTTGCCGTCTGCCACTACCACGTCCTCCTTAAAGACAGCGCCCGGCAGCTTCTCTTCATATCCTGTATACCCCGTAACCCTCTTACCCTCAATCACATCTGCTTCGGCAAGAACCAGGGTGCCGGAGCACATGGCGGCCACGTATTTTCCTTCTGCCGCAAAATACTTTACCATACTGATAACTTCCGGATTCTCTCTTAAATTGGCTCCCCCCGGCCTTCCTCCGGGAAGCACCAGCATATCATAAGCTTTGACCTCATCGGAAAATTCCTTGTCTGCTTTTATTAACATGCCATGCATTCCTTTGACAAAGCTTTCGCCTTCTTCCCCGCTTCCCACTGCAAAAGTATCACAGGGAATCCCGGCCCTTCTCAGAATATCCACAATAGTCAGTGTCTCGCCCTCTTCATAGCCTTCCGCCATCAATACTGCAGCCTTCTCCATAGTCTTATGCCTCCTTCTTAAATGCATGGTCAAAAAGCATTCTCTTCTGCACCGCTTCCACATCCCCGCCTAAAAGCCCCACAAGCTCATAGGCAAAGGCGTAGGCCGTGGCCGGTCCCCTGCTGGTAACCACATTGCCGTCCGTCACCACTTCATCCTCCAAAAATGTCCCTGTCTTGATCTTCTCGTCATACCCCACATAGGCAGTGAATTTCTTTCCTTCCAGAATCCCGGCCCGCTCTAGGGCAATGGGAGCGGCACACATGGCACAGATATATTTCCCCTCTTTGTTCATCTTCCTTAACACTTCCATGAGAAGGCCGCTGTCCCTTAAATTTGTGGCTCCGGGAATGCCTCCGGGCAGCACCACCATGTCGCTGCCGCAGACCTCCATGGATAGTATTGTATCACATTTCATGGTGATCTGGTGAGCTCCGGTCACTACCTGCTCCGTAAGCCCCACGCTGTCACAGGAAATCCCTGCCCTTCGTATAATGTCGATGATTGTCAGTGCCTCCCCTTCTTCAAAACCAGGTGCTATAATCACTGCTGCTCTCTTCATGCCGTCTGCCTCCTTCGTTTTTACAATGATTTATGCCCTTATTATAAAAAGCCGGAAGACGGATTGCAATCTATTTCCAGATTTCGGAAATCAAAAGCTATATGGGGTTACGTTCACAGAACATTCTGCGAACGTAACCCCTCGTACTTTAGCCCTGTTAAAAGGGCTCACTTATGGGTGATGTAATTGACCACACTGTGTCCGGCCATATAACCGGATGCAGTCATCCAGCCAAGGGTAGTGGTGTCTACAAAGTAAGAACTTCCGCTCCATCCCAAAGCATCAAATCCTGCTGCATACAGACCTGGTATAATATGCCCGTCTTCATGATATATGGCCAATGTCTCGTCTGTCACCAAACCACCGTAAGTTCCCAGATTCCTTACTCGTGTTTCCAATGCATAGAAGGGGCCTTTTTCTATGGTATAAACCAGGGTAGACGGATCTCTGTCGTACTCAGCATCCTGGCCGGTTTTCACGGCCTGGTTATACTTTTCTACTTCTTCTGGCAGCACATCTGCATCCACTCCCATGAGAACCGCCAGTTCCTCCAGCGTATCCGCCTTATAAGCAAATCCTGCATCCACCACGGCATCTGTCTGTTCCTGAAGATTCAGTCCCGTATAATCCGGGTTTTTCATAGGTTCTCCATACATACGAGAGCGCCATGGCCGGGTCTGGGAACCGTTTTCCATAAGAGAATCCATGGCTGCCTGATCCAGTATTACCATGGCACCCTCTGACATCATGCTTACATTTCCGTGGTAATGGGGGGTATAGATTACAGTCTCATCGGAAATACGGCGTCCTGTTCTGCGGTTTAAGCGCAGCATAGGCTCATAAGCCAAATTAGCATAGAGACAGTTTCCCGTAGTAATATCCATATCCAAAAGTCCATGAAGCTCCAAAGGCAGTCCTTCGTTGTGGCTTTGAGAGCCGACACGGCCTTTTTCGGCGCCGATCTCCCATGCCATGCGGACACCATCTCCATTGCTGGTTGAACCTCCCCAGTTCATATAGTATTCATTGTAATCATCTAAATACTCTTTCATCATCTCCGTATTATTGGAAAATCCTCCGGTTGCCAGAATAACTGCCTTGGCATGAACCGTAGTGATTCCTCCGGTTTCGTTGACAGCTTCCACACCCGTCACAGCTCCGCTTTCATCTGTCAGAAGCTTTTGTCCCCTTGTTGCCAACAATGTGGTGACCCCCATTTCCTGAAGCTTGTCTGCCACAAAGCCAAAACGCGTCCCCTGAGCAGAATAGCGGACACCGCTGATGCTGGCCGGCGTAAAGTTCATGCCCATATCCTCAGCCATAAAATCAGCAGCCTTCCCGGATGCCTCCAGATATTTTTTTACCAGCAAAGAGTTAGCCTGATAGTGAGTAGAATCCAGGTATTCCAAAAGAAAACGTTTTGATACCTCGTCTGCCGTCTCACCTGCCTCCTCATAAAGATCCTTTATGGTACCGTCTTCCTGAACCGCTTGTTTCTGGATCTCAGTGCCGATAGCCAGTGCGGCCCCTCCTGCAATTTCCGATACGCCTCCAAACCGGTCTGCTGCCTCAAGGACGATTACTTTCAATCCTTCCTTTGCCGCCACAGATGCGGCGATCAGACCGGAACCCCCGCCGCCGATGACACACACATCATAATTTTCAAATACCTGGTTCACGGCTTCCGGAGGCGCCTTTTTTATCTGCTTTAGGAAAGATACAGCATCCTCTCCTGCTGCCTGGGCTACACAGTCAGCCACCCCGTTGATAATGGCTTCACTGCCCCATGTTGCACCTGTCACCGCATCTACATTCAGACTCTGGCCCTCCACAATGGCTGCTGGTATCTTTTCCGCACACAGGTCTCGCAAGTAAGGCGTCTCTCCGGAATTGTCAATGACAGTCACGCTCTTGATCGCATCTTTTGTGAATACGGTCTCTACCGTCACATAGCTGTGGAAGCCAAAGCCTCTTCCCGTATAAGCTCCCTCCTTGTAAAATACAGTCTCCACAGCAGAAGGCGCCTGTCCCTGGATTTTATTTTCCAAAGCTGCATCCACCGCTCTTTTCAGTGCATCACTGGTTATGGTTGCCCCTGAGATTCCATCCACAGTCGTGGACCCTGCTTCCACAATCTTCCCTGGAAGTTCATCTATAACCACACTGCCCTTTCCCGGCGTCTCATCAAGGCCTGCAGCTGTTACATCCGTAATCACATTATCCTTGACTGTAACCCACACCGTAACCGGTCCGCCGAATCCCTCTGCCTGGGCAGTGTAAGTTTTTTCTCCTGAATCATCAGATACCTGTTGGACAGACGTCTTTTTTTCTGCCTCGGTCACTGGCGCCTCTGATATCTCCTCTGGCTGCTTTGTAGGTTCCTGGGACGAACTATTACACCCTCCAAGGCCTAAAGCTGCAGCCAGACCAAAAGCCATCCATTTTTTTGCATTTCTCATCCTGATTGCTCCTTCCCTTTTTTCATTTATTACTAAAACTATACACATGGGGGTAACAACCAGGTCAACAGCTTTTTCTTATGTTTTTACAAAAAACGTTCTTTTTTATCGGATATGAACACGCATAGTAATATAATAGAGAAATTCATCTTTTTCTTTTTCCATACTGAGCAGATGTCCAAAAACACCATCCACCACTTCGTACCCTTCCTCCTGGATTTTTTCATATAAAGGCCTCAAATCCTCCGGCACAAGGAACAGCGGGTTCTTTACACATACCCGGACCACCAGGCATTTTTGCGCCGACAGTTTATGGAACAGTGACAGATCCAGATCCTTTGTATTCTCTTTTCCTACAATACCATATCCCAGCTGCACCTTCATAGGACGCCTCTCCACAAAATCTTTCCAGTCAGCCATAAGAGATATATGTACCATAGGAAACCGCAGAGACAAATCACGAATAATCCCCACACTGTCCCTCCCAAGACAGCTGACTGTCTCCGCTATGTTCAACAGATACATCTCCCGCCCGGCCTCATGAAGAAAAGGCTGATTTAAATAAGTTCCCGATTCATACAATATTCTCCTGCGAGCCTGCAGAAACTGCTTCTTTTTCTGAAGGCGGCAGATCTGCTCATCCAGACTTCGGATTGTCTGATCCAGCTCGTCCACTTGAGCGGGCAGATCCATATGCCACAAAAAATCCTTCATACTTTCCACAGGCAGTTCACAGCTGCGGTAGAAACGAATGATCATCATCTGCAGCGCCTCTTTTTCACTGTAAAAAGAGTATCCCTTTTCATTAGTATAGGCAGGCGCAATCAGCCCCTTATCTATATAATGACGCATGGTTTCCCTTGTTATCCCCATCATCTTATAAAATTCATTAGGCTTAAAAAGATGTTCCATCTTAGGTTTCCTTCCGAATATTCTTTATTGCTTTTATCTGGTTTAAGTCTAGCATGTTTCTACTGTATTTGTAAATCTTTTATGGCCATTGACGAAAGCTCTGAAAATGACTACAATAAAAATAATTAATGACAGGATCCTCCAAAACACCCCCATCATCAACACCAGGCAGCACATTATCTCCATGGACGGCGGCTGCGGGCTCAATAAAGATGGCCAGCTCAACATGATCATCATTCCGGACATTGACCGTTCCATAGAAGATGTGACCGATGCTTCCTGCGACAAGCTTCCCATACTAAAAGCCATGACACCTCAGGAGGCCTCCGCATCCTCTGTCAATCTGCATTATCTCAACAATAAAGTGGAGATTTTGGAAGAAGGCCAGGAATTTAGTTATGTAAAACATGAGGCCAGCGGCCGCAGGCTTAAGGTTTTGACCAAAGATCTCCATAACCGCCATGGCCGGCAGGCCTGTGTGCGTCATACAGACTACCGGCTGCCTGTCAGAGCCGGCGACCGTCTGTCTCTGGTGAAGAAGACTTCTGATGGATATTATGTGAAAAAGGATGGGGTGTGCGGTTGGTATATAGGGGAGGCAGAGGAAATATAGAAAGAAACGTAAGACTTAAAATGGCCTGAAAGCCACCCAAATCCAGTGTATTATAAAAATTCTCGAAGATTACCTTGACGGAATTTTGACTTTCTCCCTATATGATGAAAAAGACTGGAGGTATTCGCATGGCATACAGAATTTTGATCGTTGATGATGAACTTATCCTGACCGAATTACTTTCCACCCATTTGCAGGATCACGGATATACGGTTTCCGTGGCCCACAGCAGCGATGAAGCCCTGGCGAAGCTGGCTACAAAGCCCAATCTCATTCTGCTGGACATCAATATGCCGGGGATGGATGGGTTGGAGCTGTGCAAGGTCATTCGGAATCATATCGTTTGCCCTATCCTGTTCCTGACGGCGCGGATCACAGAGCAGGATAAGGTCAACGGCCTGCGGGCAGGAGGGGACGACTATATCACCAAGCCTTTCGGCTTGCAGGAATTGCTTGCCCGCATTGAGGCTCATCTGCGCCGGGAGGAGCGAAATAGCCGCCCGCCGGAGGTCGTGACCTCCCAGGGACTGATTATCAATCTCTCTGGCAGAAAAGTATTTTGGAACGAGCAGGAACTTTCCTTTTCCAAGAGAGAATTTGACATCATCGAATTTCTGTCCTCTAACCCCAATCAGGTCTTTGACAAGGAGCGCATCTATGAGGCGGTGTGGGGCTATGACGCGGAGGGCGACAGCAACGTGATTAAAGAACATATCCGCAAAATCCGCGCAAAGCTCATGCAGGCCAGCGGAAGTGAGTACATCGAAACAGTTTGGGGGATGGGCTACCGATGGAAAAAATAAAAAGGCAGTCATTGAAACACTCTTTTATGAAGGCTGCGGCGGTTACTATGTCAATCGTGCTTCTGTGCAGCTCCCTTGCGGTTTTCGGCTGTTACCGCTTTCAAAAGCATATTCTTCCTGATTCCAATGAGGTCTGGCTGACGCAGCAGACAACCGCCCCGGATGGTACGGTCACAGAGGCAAAAATGAGGTATGTCCTTGATGGCTCGCCAGAGCCATTCGGCCAACTGGTAGCGGACGGCCAGGAACTCAACGAGAATCAGGGACAGACGAGCTACATGATAGAGCGTATTGAATCCAGTTACTCCATGCTTTCCCCTAAAGCGAGAACGGTCTACCGTACTTCGCAGATTTGTATGGTGCTGCTGCCGTTTCTGTTTGCTGTGATTGGAATTACTTTGTGCGCGTGGTGGTTTTATCACAAGGTGCTGGAGCCGCCGATCACTGTCTTGATGGATGCCACCGTACACATTCAAGACCGGGATTTGAACTTCCAGATCACCTTTGACGGGCAGGATGAATTGGGACAGCTCTGTACCGCCTTTGAGAAAATGCGGCAGACCCTATATGAGAATAACCGTCAGATGTGGAGTATGCTGGAGGAACGCCGCGCATTGCAGGCATCCGTGGCCCATGATCTGCGTAACCCCATCGCCATCATGACTGGCTATGTGGAATATTTGCAGGAGAACAGCCAGGGCGGAACCTTAACAGAGGAAAAACTGGAAAAGGCGCTCTCCAATCTCGGCATTACCGCAGAACGCATGGGCCGCTATACCGATACCATGCGTGACCTGGGGGCTATCGAAGAAACAGAGGTCCACTGCAGAGAGGTAGAGCTTCCTGATTTTTTACAGCACATGGCGGATTCCTTATCCATCCTGTTTCAGAATACCGAGGTGCGTTTTTCCTGTGGACTCCATGTGCCGAAGGGGAGGGCCGTCCTTGACGGGGAGCTGTTGTATCGCGTTCTGGAAAATCTGATCTCCAATGCCATCCGTTTTGCGGAGCGGAAAATTGGGCTGGCTTTTTGTCTGGATCATGGAATCCTGTCAGCCACCGTAACCGACGACGGGCCGGGCTTTTCGGACAAGCTGCTGAAAAAGAAAACCGCCCTGTTTTACTCCGAGGATACCTCCGGCCAGCACTTGGGGCTGGGGCTGGCGGTGAGCCGGGTGCTGTGCCAGAAGCATGGGGGAACCATAGAGCTGTCAAACCAACCGCCTCACGGGGCCTGTGTGAAGGCCTCCATTGCAGTTAAGCAAGAATGAAAGGTAATTATGGACACATAGACAATAATACTCCATCCTTTGCAATATCCTTGCACAAAGATTATCGGGGCTTGGGAATAAGTACTGATTTGAGATTGTAGATGAAAATGAGGAAGAATATATCATGCTATACCGCTTGTGATGCTGCAACATCCCGTTTCCCTTTGAAACCCATCCCTCGGATGCCGCCCCAAAAAACTTGGGCGGCATTTCGTTTTTCTTGACCAAATTTTGACCTTTGCCCGTTATACTCGGCCCATCAAAGCAAAGGAGGTCATATATGCGAAAACGATTGATCGCCGTTCCCTTGATGTGCGGCGCACTTTTATCCCTCGCCGCCTGCGGGAACTATGCCATTCCAGACAGTACGCCCCCGCCGTCACAGACTGTCGCCGCAAACCCGTTTGAGGCGGCGGAGGAGGATACCGAATTTCTGGCAATGCTCACCCACGAAGCTGCTTCGGCTGATTTCTCCGAGAGTGGGGAGCGTCTGCCATTCTTCTATGACGGCGGTGAATTTCGGCTGGACTACCGATTTTCCCTCACCGGCAAGATGGATACCGTTGGATTTCTCCTGTTTCTGGACGGCCAGCCCCAGCCCTACAAGGTGAACGATACCACAGCGGAGTATGAGTATTGTCACAGCTTCCCCGCAAAGGAGGATCAGAGCTTCTCCTTCCTCTTTGAGCCTGTGACCGGCAGCACCGGCGATACGCTGTCCCTGACCGTGGTGAGCATCACCAACCCGGACTTCCAGCCGGATATGGAATCCACCTCCAGCTATGGCTGGTATCATAAGACGCTGGATTCCTGTGTTGAATTGAAGTTCAACGTGGACGCCCCAGCCGCCCATTCAGACCTTCCGCCTGTCCGGGAAATCCTTTCTCAAAGCGAAGTGCGGAAGGAAAAGGTCACAGCGCAGTATGTGGAAAACCAGCTTCCCAAATACGGCTGGGATGGTGTGAGCATGGACACGCTGGACAGCGGATTCTATTATACGTTCTCCTGTAACGGCGGCATCACCTATGACAACCTGCGGGTCTCCGCTCCCGTTACCCTGCGATTTACCTTGTGCGGCACAGCCGGAACAAGTTACAGCATCGCTTTTTTCCTGGATCACCAGCCGGTGAAACTTGACGAAAACACCTGCTGCTCCATTACATTGAGCAAAGGCGATGTCATAGAGCTTGAGGCCGTGATCACCCCGGACAAGCTGGGGCAGTTTCACACCTTCTACTGTGTGGCCGTCCCCCATGACGGAGTCTCCGGCCCGTTCTTTAAGACCAATTCTATTTTATTATATAAGGAGAACTGAACATGAAAAAGATATTCTGCATGACATTGGCGCTGATTTTTACCCTGGCGTTGTCCGCCTGCGGTAAGACGGATTCCCCGGCTCCTGCGGTTTCAGGAAACGCCCCCTCAGACACTCCTGTAGTTTCTGTTCCGGCCCCTGGCGGACAGCCGGGACAGTCCCCTTCTTCCTGCACCTTCGACCATGCCCTGTTTGGCGGCAAACTCCAGAGCTGCGCCTATGCCGGGAACGGAACGCTCCTTGTGCTGGCGGACAAGCTGTACCTCTACGACACCGGGACTTCCTCGGTGCTGGCCACCGCAGAAGCGCCCCTGCGCGACTTTGAAGCGCAGGCCATTGACGGGGGTTACGTCCTGTCCGGCATGGACGATAGCGGCATGATGGCGTACATCTACGACAGCTCCCTCTCTCTGAACAAGGAGATCTCAGTCAATGAACTTTTGCAGGGAGATTTTGTTGTCAGCGAAACCGGGGGCGTAGCGGCCTCCACAGACGGAAAGAAGCTGGCGTTCACCGCTATGGGCGGGCTGTATCTGTATGACCTGGAAAGCGGGAGCCTGACTACTCTCCTGGATATGGCCCAAAACGCCGGGACAGCCAGCATCAGTATTTCCATGCTGGACGGCGCTGCCTTTGCCCAGGATAACAGCCACATCGTATTCTATGGCAGCGGTAACTCCATTCCCGCGGTAGATGGCGAGGAAGGCTTTTCCATCCACGGGAGCATCGCCATGGATGGCAGCGGTCTGAAGCTCACAAAACCGTCCGACTATGATATGGAAGAAATGCAGAGCAGCGTCGGCCGGTTGTTTTTCCCGCAAACCTTTACCCAGGCCGATGGAACGCTGCTTTGGGTGGACCGGGCAACAGGCAGTGCCAATACGCTTTCCTTCTCTGCCAGCGGTGAGGGCAAAGACGGCGTGTACGGCTCGGAGCAGGGAAACTATGTCGCTACCGCCGTTCTGGGCAGCGATCTGACCGTTCGCGTCTATGACGTGGCCTCCGGCGAATTGGTTGCCACCGAAGTGATTGAGAACTCCGACCCCACATATTTCTACCGCATCCCCAGGATTTACCTTTTAGACGGAACCAAGACAGCCGTAGTTGTTCTCGGAGGCAGTATCGACGAACTTGATACGCTGGTATCTGTATTTGAATTTTAAGCACAGCATAATTTTAATGTATAAAGGAGAATCCAAACATGAAAAAGACGATTTGTTTTCTTTTAACCGCGCTCCTTACACTGGCGTCGCTGTCTTTCGGACAAGCCAACGCTCTGGCAGCGCCAGCTAACCCCGTAAAGTGTGCGTTCAATTCCTCCCAGTTTGGCGGAAAAATCCGGGAGTGTGCCTATGCCGGGGATGGAAAGCTTTTCGTAGTGGCGGATAAGCTGTACCTCTATGATACCGCCACAGCCTCGGTGCTGGCCAAAACAGAAACACCCCTGCGTTATTTTGAGGTTCAAGCCATTGACAAGGGCTACATTCTCTCCGGTATGGGAGATGACGGCATGATGGTGTACATCTATGACAGCGCCCTTACGCTGACCAAGAAAATTGCGGTCAATCATCTTTTGACGGAGGACTTCGTGGTCAGTGAAACCGGAACAGCGGCCTCCACAGACGGAAAGAAACTGGCAATCGCCACCCTGAGAGGACTGTATCTGTATGATCTGGAAAAAGAAAAGCTCACCACTCTGCTTGATTTGACGAAAAAGGCCGGTACATCCAAGATTCAAATTTCCGTTGTGGATGGCGTTGCATTTTCCCCGGATAACAGTCAGATCATGTTCTATGGCGGAGGTCAGTCCATTCCTGCCAAAAAGGATGAGAACAGTTTTTCCATCTATGGGAGTCTTGCCTTGGACGGCAGCAATTTGAAGCTCACAACCCCCTCCTCTTACAGCATTGAGGAAATACAGCGCAGAACCGACCGCCTGTTCTTCCCGCAGACCTTTACCCGCTGTAACGGTACCTTGCTCTGGCTTGACCGGAAAACCGGAGACAAAAACACACTCTCCTTCGCAACTGAGAAAGAGGGCCGTAACGGTGTGTACAGTTCGGAGCGGGGGAACTACGTCGCCACCGCCGTTTTGGACGGCAACCTGACCGTTCGTGTCTATGAAGCAGCTTCCGGCAAGCTGATTGCCACCAAAGTCATTCAAAATTCCAATAAAACATACTTCTACCGCATTCCCAGCATTTACCTTCTGGACGAGGCCAAGACCGCCGTGGTGCTTCTCGGAAGCGGCATCGGTGAAGTGGATACACTGGTGTCTACATTTACCTTTGGTGAATAACATGGAGATTACATTTGAAAGCGTATCGAAACAATACAAGAAAAAGTATGCGCTGAAAAACTTTACCGCCACATTGAGCGAGGGCGTGTACGGTCTGCTGGGCGAAAACGGGGCTGGGAAAACAACGCTCATCAATACCTTTGTGGGCATTTTGCGCGGAGACAGCGGCACGATCCAGGTGGATGGCCGGGATGTGAGGACACTGGGTAAAGCGTTCCTGTCCCAAATCGGCTATATGCCGCAGTATCCTATCTTCTATCGGGATTTTACCGTCAAGGATTTTCTGCTCTATATGTGTACGCTGAAAGATATTCCCTCCCATGAAGCGCAAGACCGGGTTTCGGAGCTGCTTGCCACGGTAAATCTGACGGACGCACAGGACAAGAAGATTGGCGCACTCTCCGGCGGTATGCGTCAACGTGTCGGTATTGTGCAGGCCATGCTGTCCGACCCCAAGATTTTGATTCTGGACGAGCCTACCGCCGGTCTTGACCCCAGCGAACGGATACGGTTTCGGAACCTGATCTCCCGGTTTGCCCAGGGCCGGACGATCCTGCTGGCAACCCACATTGTTTCAGATGTGGAGTGCATCGCGCGGGAAATCCTGCTGCTGAAACAGGGGACACTGCTCATGCAGGGAACACCCGCCGCGCTGGAACGGAACATTGAAGGCAAGGTGTGGAATGTGACCGCCGGGACCGAGGATGCCGCGCTGCTGACCGATATGTACTGTGTCAGCAACATGAAGCAGGAGGACGGACAGTTTACCCTCCGCATTGTTAAGGATGGATGCCCGATCAAGACTGCACAGCCTGTCCAGCCCAACCTGGAGGATGTGTTCTTGTACTATTGCAGGGGGGAGCGCCATGATACGTCTGATACGGTATGAGTTTATCAAGCAGTTCCGCAAACGCTCCATCCTGACGCTCTTTGTGGTGTTCAGCCTCGCCAACCTGTTCAAAATCTATGGCGAATACAAATCCTACTCCTATCTGACAGACGGGAACGGAGAGCGGAGCTGGCACACGCACCATTGGCAGCTTTATGAGGAATACCGGGGAGCGATCACCCCGGAGAAGATCGAACGCCTGCTTGCGGTTTATCAGCCTCTTGTGGAGGCCACGTCAGATATGACCGCAAGCACAGCCACCGATAACCCTAACACGATGACCGGGAACCTGTATAGTGACAGGAACCTGCTGGACAAGTATTTTGTGCAGCCTATGCAGTATTTCTATGAGTACAGCGGCCTGTCGGAGCAAGTGGCAAATAGAGCGCGGCAAAGTGCCGCAATCTATGGGGAACGGGGCGCAGTCTACCAGCAGAGGGAGCGCGGCGCAATCTATAACCTTTATGCTGGCCGCACCATCCCCGCCTTTTCCTACCGGGAAATGTGCAATTATTATCTGAACTATGATTTTTCCATTGTCCTGACCCTCCTGATCTGTCTCTATGGGATCATCGGAACCTTTGTGAGCGAGAGGGAGACACAGATGGATATGCTGCTGCTGGTAAGTCCGGGCGGCGGCAGAAAAACAGCCCTGGCGAAAATCCTTGCGGCCACCCTGTTTCTGCTCTTGACACCGCTGTGGTTTTCTTTTCTTGACCTGATTGGCTTTGCGGCATCTTTTCAGACCTTTGAAGGGCTGGCCCTGCCGGTGTTCGCAATTCCGAACTTTGCGGAAAGCTCCGTCAATATCAGCATTTTTCAGTATGTCCTCCTGTCTGCGGCGCTGAAATGCGCCGGCACATGGGTGATGGGGATGCTCTGGCTGTTGGTTTCGATGTTCTGGAAAAATGCCCTGCTCCCCTTTGTCATGGGTTTGTCCCTCTGTATGGCGCTGATCGTCAGCGGAGCCGCCTGCGCCTACTCCAATTTCTTCTGGACAAAGGTGCTGAACCCTTATTCTCTGCTGACAAACCGTGTTCTCCTGGGCAAAACAGAGTTTGTAAACCTGGGCGGATTCCCCGTTCTGACCTGGCAGGCCGCAATATGGTTTGCTCTGATTGCGGGCCTTGCGGCTGCTGCTATGATTTATTTTCTGTCAGCGGAAAACTGTCACCGCTGTGTTTGGAGGGCAAAATGAGTGTTTTCTCTTATGAATGGAAAAAACTGATGGTCATGCAGCGGGGCTTGCTCTATATCCTGGCTGCGCTCCTGGTCAGTACGGTTTGGCTGGCTGCAACCGACAGGCCGCAGAACAGTGCGATGGAAGAATACCGTGAGGAATACGAGTGGTATCTGGAACGGCTGGACGGGGCATACACAGAGGAAAAAGCCGCTTGGCTGGAGCAGGAGGCCCAGGCCATCACGGAGGCCCGCTATGCCCGCTCCGGGTCCCAGGAAAGCTATTACAGCGGCCAGATCACAGAGGAACAGTATGAGCGGCGGACTGCGGAGGTCAACACTGTATTGGCCCATGAGCATGGCTTTGAAGCCGCATACCAGCAATATTTATATATCTGCGAGAACACCGGCAATCGTTACTTTCTGAACACAAACGGCTGGGCGGGGCTGTTTTCCGCCCAAACGCTGGACTTCCCGCTGTTCCTTGTCATTTTGATTTTGGCAGCTACGGTTTTTTGCTCGGAGTATAGCTGCCAGATGGACGCACTTTTGCGGACGGCGGCCCAGAGCCGCAAAAGTGCCAGAAGCAAAGTCGTGATGACCCTCTGCGCCGTATTCGCTCTCTGCGGAGGGCTGGCCCTGATTCGCTTTGCTTTCTTCGCAATAAAATATGGCCTGCCTCACGGGGAGTACCCTATTCAGAGTATCGCCAGTTTTGGAAGCAGTACAAAAAATATCTCTTTGCTGGCTGCGTATCTGATTCTGACCGTCCTGCGCTGCTTTGGCTCGGTGTATCTCGCCACCCTGCTGCTCTTTACCTCCGTTTTGGTGAAGAAATATGCTTTGACGGTGGTGATCGGAGTGGCATCCACCTTGATACCGTATATCGGACTGTCCAAGCAGATTTGCTACCACTTGCCGATGCCCCTGCCGTTCCTGCTGGCAACCGGATTCCTGGAAGGGACTTCCTCTGTGGAGGATTCGTTGACAGGTGAACCCATCGTGACTTTTTCGGAGCGTTCCCCCCAAGAGCTTCTGGTCCTGCTTGGCCTGTCTGCTGTGTGCTGCGCCCTCATGGTATGGTGGGTCCTGCGGCAAAACACAAACTGCTGGCAGTCAGGAAAAAAATTTGTCAGACGGCGCGGAGCCACAGTGTTGGGACTTCTTATTTTGCTCTCGCTGTCCGGCTGCTCTGCCGCAGAATCTGCAAACGGGATATTCAATTCATCTTCGCAAAGTGTGTCGGCAACCTACAACGTGATCTACGATGACCAGACGCGGACATACGCTCTGAAAAACCGGGCAACCGGCGCTTTGACGGATTTGGCCCTCTCTCCGCTGTTCGGGGCCTTTTCGGATGGGGAATCCGTCAAAGCCGTTTATATGGATGCCCCGTACATTTATTATATGACTTCCCGCACAGAACAGTATGTGGATCGGGTCGGCAGCTACAACAGCACAGCCACCCAGGTGTCCATGGTCCAGCTTGATACAGAAACCTTTGAGGAACAGGTTATTTTTGAGAAAATAACGGACAGCGGGCGATCTTTGTTGGGAATTGACTATACCGTGGGGGATACCTGGATGTTTCTGCAATACTGCTACGGCTTTTTTTTGAACAACGACAGCCTTTTTTTCATTACGAATGATGGGATTACGGAAGTAAGCAGGACGATTCAGCGAACTCAAATGCTGGACATCCCCACGAAAGGAAATATCGCTTTTGACGGACGGACAATCTACTTCATCGACGAAAATTCTCTTCTGACAGCGTATGACACCAAGACCCACAAGACTCGACCGTTTCGGAATGTTGTTGCTTACGATTTCTGTCTGGCCGATCAGGGGCTGTATTTTATCAACCGTATGGATTCCGACTGCGTTTATTTATGCGGTAAAGATGGCGCCCACAGTCTGAAGGTTTCAAATGACCCGGCCCTGTCTGTTGATTATGATGGCGAGAAAGTTACCATGATTCTAAAATCAGACGGGAAGGAGGTAGTTTTTGAACCGTGACGGTACGGGAGCGCCAAGCGTCCGTCAGAGCAAGGCGAAAAAAGCGCGGCAGAAGGCTGATGATCCTGCTCTTTCAGAACCGCCTATTGTTCCGATAGAGGCTGCCATTCCTGAAGAGATCGCAATTCCCGATTGGACCGTTCAGGACATCTTGCCGGTCAATGAATACTCCCGGCCTGGAATTGCGCTGAGCGAGGTGAACGGTGTTGTCGTACACTACACCGGCAATCCGGGAACAACGGCGGAACAGAATCGAAGATTATAATATGCTGTGGTACTGTAAGGCAGACCCGCGTTTCCAGTATTGGGTGAGAATTCCCAAATGTTACATGGATGTAGGACGGATTTTGCGGACATTCAAAATAAAAAAGAATGTGGAGGTAACAGGCAATGGCAAAATCATTATTTGAGGAACTGGGCGGCAGATACGAAAGGCAAGGCGATTATTTAATACCGTGTTTGACTGCACCCGCCGAAAAAGAACAGTCGATAGTCACATGGGGACAGCGTCATCTGGTCTATCTAAAGCAGTACCGCAAGGCACAAAAATGTTTTTTCATTGGTTTTGAGTACGGCTGCCATACTGATGATTGGGCAGGCTTTGTTATCTTTGCCACTGTTTCCCTGTCGCTGGGCATTGCTTTCATAACGATTGTTTCTCATTACTATAAAAGATTGAATACAGCTGTATTTTCACATTATGTAAATATTCCTTGATGCAGACTGTACTGTTATTTATTATCCCTACGGTATATATTTTTTTCATTTCAGCTCTTGGTGTTTATCTGAATATCAAGTTTCCTAAGTATGATTGGACAAGTGGGTATTATGCGGTAAAAGGTGGGGCAATTTCAGTTTTAGCTACAGTTGAAGGTGGAATGGCAAGCAGCCTAACGCCATTGTATCTCTGTATAATCTTTCCGCATTACCAAATGATGATTATGTTTGGTATTACTTGTCTAATACTGCTGGCAACTTTGGCAATCTATCTTAAGGTTTGCCGAACACAATTATATGTATAAAGTTGTGAAAAACATGGCTTTTTAGCATTCCCCGCACATCATGGACGCGGATTTACTCATGCAGACCGTTGCGGAGGTGCTGAAACAAATCGCGGAATACTCCATCAGCAACCGGGCGGATTTTGAAGCCTTAGTGAAAAAAGCCTTGCCATACAGCAGACCGACCGGACAAAGAAACAGCAGAAACGTGTCCCGCGAATCACAACGCGGCAAGTCCGCTGTTGCCGCCGCTTATCGGGCAGGAGAAAAAATTACAAATGAGTTTGACGGAATGACCCACGACTACACCCATAAGGGCGGCGTAGTACATACCGAGATTTTACTCCCCGACCACGCCCCCGCCGAGTATGCGGACAGGGCGGTTTTATGGAACGAAGTGGAGAAAATCGAGACAGCGAAGAACGCCCAACTTGCGCGGGAGATTGAAATTGCCTTGCCCCGCGAACTGACGAGGGAGCAAGGTATTTCCCTTGTCCGCGAGTATGTGAAACGGCATTTTGTGGCAGGCGGTATGGGCGCAGCTCTGCAATCAGGCATTGGAGCAGTACGGACACCCGGAGCGTATCGACCACCGCAGTTATGAGCGGCAAGGGATAGACCAGATACCCACCGTCCATTAAGGAGTTGCCGCGTCTGCTATGGAGAAGCGCGGCATCCGCACCAAGCGCGGCGACCTCAACCGGGAAATCGAGGTAACGAATAAGCATTTGCGGCAGGAACAGCGGGAACAGCAATCCCACAGAAAGCAGGATATGGAGCGATAACAGACAGGGCGGAGGGATAGTCAACGCTTACCCCACCGCCCTATTTTAGTTTCTTCATCTGCCCGAAAAATTGGAATTAACTGTCTTTTGTTTTTGTGACTTCCGTTACTGTTAATTGTAACTGGTATGTGTTTTCTTCACCGTCTAAATTGGTGGTTTTTAACTCAAAGTAAAGATTGTTCTGCAAATCATCTTCCTCTTCTCTTTTGAGGACATCCCCAGATATTTTCCCTGTTTCACCCGCAATACCTATCGTTCCACCTGTCATGTCGGTCACGCTGTTAGAAAGCAAAACTATGCCATCACTACCAGATTGGATGTAGAAAGTCATGGAATAAGCAATAATATCCGATAATTCTCCATCCAAATTTCCACCATAAAAGATTTCTTCCCCTTCATTCAAAACAATAACGCCATTGGAGATTGAAAACATCTCATTTTCTCCGCTGAAAGAGTACACGACAAGCGGCTCCTTTGCTGGTTTCATAACGCAACTTGAAAGCAAACAGGTGTAAAAAACAGTTATCAAACAACAGGAGTGCAACCCAAGTGTTTTTCTTTTCATTTGCGATACCTTCCACAAATTAAAATTTATTCAATTTCCTTTTTTAGAAAAAAGAAACCATCCATGCGCTGAACAAGTTCCCAACCATCAGCTCCCAATTCATTTAATTGTGTTTCAAACTCCTGCGCAACCTTTTCATATTACTTTGTACTTACAGCTAAAGCAGTTGCGATTGTTAGTACTTTATACTCATATTTTTTCACTTGAAGATACCTCCATGCAAATACCGATTTGCCGGTTTGTACTGAGAAAAATTGTATCATACCCAATTACGAAAAGCAATCCCCATTCTACGTCCGTTCCGACTATCCAGACCGTCAAGGGAATTGTCAAAGCGTCTCAATACTGATAGCGACGGGGTCATGGCATGGGCTAACGAACAGGCTCGTCTTGAAACGATGAAATACAAAAGTGAAAAGGAAGATGCTCTTGTCATGGTTCCTTTTCATTCCAACAAACTCATGGACTACCATAGGCAGAAGCTTTTCATTGGCGGCTATCTTTTCCTCCAGTCGATTTATTATGGCCTTAAGATGGATTCCATATACCGGAACATCAGAAGCCGCTATAAGTTCGAGTATGATCTAAACGCAATCCTATCAGACCTGATCTATACCAGGGTGTTGGAACCTTCCAGTAAAAGTTCTTCTTTCCGTGCCGCAAAACAATTCCTTGAGCCGCCGACTTATGAACTGCATGATGTTTATCGTGCGCTTTCGGTACTTGTCAAGGAAATAGATTTTATCCAGTCAGAAGTTTACAAGAACAGTTTTTTCCGGGCAATAGAAATGACCGGATTCTTTATTACGATTGTACAAACTACTATTTTGAGATTGAACAGAAGGACGGAGATAAAAAATACGGCAAAAGTAAAGAACACCGGCCAAACCCCATTATTCAGATGGGCCTTTTTACGGACGGTGACGGACTGCCGTTAGCATTTTCTCTTTTCCCAGGGAATCAGAATGAGCAAAAATCACTAAAACCCCTGGAAACTTTCTCATATTATTCCAAATACTTGGTCGTTGCATGAATTCCCCGGGTCAAATGATTGTAGTTTGCCCGCACAAGGGTATTGCGGAAGTACCAGGAGTGATCTGCAAATGCATCATTATAAACGGAAAAACCAAAGTTCTTCAAGTACTTCACAATGAAAACTGCCGTGGTTGTGGTATTTCCTTCACAAAAGGGATGAATCTGTTCTGGCCGCCACCCGGTCTGCCTCCTCTGTTCTTAACTCCTCTTCCTGCCTCTCCTTGTCTGATGTATTCTTCCAAATCAAACTGCCACGGCTTCTGTACAACCAGCTTTTTATCCATGTAAATGTCTCTCTTAGAATCTGCGCTGATAATTTGGAGAAACAAGGATTGCATTTTTACCGGTTGTGTGCTATCCTACTATAAAATTCCATAAGCAATTGTTCGCCGCCGGGTGAGTGACAGCGTTGAGGTTCGTATCGTTAGGCCATAGAAGATACGAGGTTCGGCGCTTTTACTGTTTTTAGGGGGGTGCTGTAAAATGAAATGTTTGTCTTCAAAAGGGAGGATTTTATGTGCGCAAAAAGCGGAGGCACAGATATGTTCAAAGATTTTTTTAATTATGTGTCCCTTAATATTCTGGGGCAGTGTGCTTATTCCTGCTATACTCTGGCAGGGCTGTTTTTTCCGGGAAGATAGTCAGACTCCTGGGGGCGGATGATACCAGCGAGCGGGATGAAGCCTTGCAGCAGATTGCTGTGGCCGGGCTTAAGCTGTACTTCATGGCATGTCCGCTGATGAGAGGTTTTTTTATTTTAATACCAACGGCATTTTTGTTTTCCATACTCTTCGGCATAGCGGGCGTATGGTGTGCGTTTCCCTTTACGGAGCTTGTGACCGCGGCTTTAGGAGTGCTGCTTTACGAGGCTGAAAGCAATAAAAATAATAAAAAGAAAGATATGAGGAGGAAGAATCATGAACACTGAAACAAGAGAAAAAAAATTTATGTTGGACCAGCCGTTTATCAGGCTTTTCCCGGACATCGCCATCGGTGTGATGGCAGTAGGGGATATCAGGAAAGAAGGAGAGATACCGGACGGTGAAAAGGATGAGATCCGCTCTTTTTTGGCCCATGCCAATGAGGAGGCTAAAAAGTTTCTTACCAGCCAGGTGATCTCCGAGAACAAAATTCCCGCCCTGTGGAGGGCGGCATATAAAAAATTCCCCGGCAAAAAGGGAGCGCGCTGTTCCATTGAGGCCCTTCTAAAGCGGGTTCTTCATGGAAATTCGGTGCCCTCTATCGCGCCTACGGTTGACATTACCAACGGAATTTCCTTAAAATACGGATTCCCCATCGGAGCGGAGAACCTGGATGCTTTCTGCGGGGATCTTCATTTAGGAGTGATGAAGGGCGGAGAACCCTTCCTTCCCCTGGGCGATGAAGGGGAAGATGCCCCCCTGGCCGGTGAGGTGGCCTATTATGATGATTGCGGGGTGGTCTGCCGTTGTTTTAACTGGCGTGACGGAAGACGAACGGCTGTTACAGAGAACACGGTAAATGAATTTATCGCCATGGAATGTATAGAGCCGGAGAGAATCGGGGAACTGAAACTGGCTATGGAGGAACTGGCCATGCTGCTTGAGAGGCATACAGGGGCCAGAATCTGTGCCAGCGGGATCGTCACAGCCGCGAAAAAGGAAATGGTGATATTTGCTCCGTAGTTTTGAATATATGGATAAAATCCTTCATAACTGAGGCAGCGCGGCGCTCCTGCGCCGGAAAACTTTCCATTCTACCTGGCGGGAGGGATCTCTGGTACGGGGAACATAGGGAGTTTCGTTTTCCACATGTTTTAAATCCAGGCAGGGGAAAGGACGGCCCTTCGCCGGGACAGCCAGGGAGGTGGCAGGATGATTTTGGGGGAGAGCCAAAAGCAAGATGGTCACTGCGGACGAATTCTGCATTCAGTTCCGGCAGATTCTGATCCTTAGAGAGCGGGTTGACAGACAGCGGGGAGAGTTTGTATGCCAAGACAGTCATTGACCTGATCTTTGCCGTGGTGATGGCTTCCACTTTGGGAATCGGCGTCTGCCTTGCATCAGTTTCCGTGCTTTTGTATGAAATGGCATTAACCGTGAGCGCCAGCTTTTTATCGGTATTTCTGACTCCGGCGCCGTTTATATCAATTTTTTATATGGGTTTTTAGGGTAGACCAAGGGCAGACCGAAAAGAGAGAGGAAAAATTTAAAATTTATGCTATAATAATAACCGCCAGCAATCCAATACGCATCAGAAAGGACCTGCCATGATCATAAGCGCCAGCCGGAGGACAGATATTCCAAACTACTATTCCCAATGGTTCTACAACCGAATCAAAGAAGGCTTCCTGTATATGCGCAATCCCATGAACCCCCGCCAGGTCAGTAAGATCTGTCTGTCTCCGGAGGTCATTGACTGCATCGTATTCTGGACCAAGAACCCGGAGCCTATGATCTTAGGACTTGACCAGCTGTCTTCCTATCACTATTATTTCCAGTTTACCCTCACCGGTTACGGAAAAGATATAGAACCATGCGTTCCCCATAAAAAAGAAAAGATGCTTTCCACATTTCAGAAATTGTCCCAAACCATAGGCGGCCAGAAGGTTATCTGGAGGTATGACCCCATTCTTTTTACGGAGCTATACACGCCTGACTATCACTTAAAGGCATTTGAACAGATTGCCGCCGCCTTAGAAGGGTATACCCACAGATGTGTCATCAGCTTTGTGGATACTTACACCAAAAACAAAAAAACACTTCATCAATTACATGCTTATGACTTAAAGGAATTGGAGCTCTTTCATTTTGCAAAAACCTTGGCAGATATTGCCAAATCAAAAGGGATGACTGTAGGAAGCTGTGCGGAAGCCGTGGATTTGTCCCCTTACGGCATCGAACACAACTGCTGTATCGACCAGAAGCTTATAGAAGAGATCTGCGGATATCAGTTAAAAGGACGAAAAGATAAGAATCAGAGGCCGGAATGCGGATGTATGGAGAGTGTGGATATCGGCGCCTATGATACCTGTAAAAACGGATGCCTGTACTGCTATGCCAATTATAGCCAGGAGAGGGTGAACAGGTACAGTATGCTCTGCGACCCGGATTCCCCCCTGCTGTGCGGAGTTCTGGAAGCAGGAGATACGGTAAGGGAAAGGAAATGAGGATTGAACACTTTGTCCCTTTAAAAATGTATCTGCTGTAATGCAAGGCGCTCATATGCCGCAGATTGGATCCCACTTCCAATGCCATAGTAATACCGTCTCCCGTATTGTATGTAGATCCCAGAAGCGCTCCATACGGCATCTGCAGATAATCCTGAATCAGTCTGATTGCTGGCGATTCATACCACACTTCCACTCCAGACTTGTGCGTCTCCACCACATTTTTATGAAGTACATTCCAGAACCGGGATTCGTTGTCACCGCTGACAGTGTAAATCTTCTGCACGCTGTCCGCGCCCTCAAGATCCGGGAAATCCCGGAAAAATGCTGAATATGGCGTGTTAATTTTGTATAATATGTTCCCTTTAGGGTATCAACGCAGAGGGATTGAAAAAAGCGGGCAAAAGAGGTATCATTTAAAATAAACATAGATTTTACGAGGAATGAAAGGATACCCCAATGAAAATAATTGACAAAGTAGCTTATCTGCATCTAAAGGATGGCAAAATCTTAAGCACCCGCTCCAAAGGCAAAGACAAATACTACCTTCCCGGCGGAAAGCGGGAGGGCCATGAGTCCGATATGGAAACTCTTGTAAGGGAGATTAAGGAGGAGCTTACAGTTGATATCATAGAATCCACGGCCAGATTCTACGGAGTCTTTGAGGCTCAGGCTCACGGAAAAGAGGAAGGCGTCCTGGTAAAGATGACCTGCTACACTGCAGAATATTCCGGGGAATTAAAGGCCGACTCCGAAATCGCCGAGTTAGTCTGGCTCACCAGTGCAGATGCAGCCTTGGTTTCACCAGTTGATCAGCTGATTTTCGCTGATCTTAAAGGTAAGGGGATGCTGGATTGAGGGCATAATCCGCGCCCAAAATGTATGCTTTTTCGTTCAGGAGAGCGGCAAGACTACACTCCTGGCGACTCGAAAGAAATACGCCGGAAGAAGGGTACTCCCCATGATGCTTTCTCCAGCTTCTGTAAAACTGCTGGCTGACTTTTAGGTATTTTAAACAGCCAGAAAAAATTTTACGGGCAGAACTTCTTCCCAGCGTTTATCATTCAGGCTTGCCAGTGATGTAGTCCGGGAAATATTGATATTCCCGATGAGGGGTATTTCTCCCGCCGGTCCTTAGCGCCTGTCTTTTAGGCGCTTAGTACCGCTGCCGGGGGAACCTAAGCGAAAGCGGCCCCGAATGGGAATATCAATATCTCCCGGACGGACCCCCTGCCAACCTGAACGAAAAAGCATACATTTTTGTAGAGAAGAAAGATGTTAGAAGGAGGCAACAAATATATGGCACAACCAAAAATGAAACAGGACATGGGGACCGGAAGTATCCCCAAGCTGATGCTGAACCTGGCCATACCGGCAGTGGTGGCCCAGCTCATTAATATGCTTTACAATATCGTGGACCGGATTTATATCGGACATATTCCTGATGCAGGAGCTTCCGCCTTGACAGGAGTAGGGCTGTTTCTGCCTATTTTAATGATGATCAATGCCTTTGCCATGCTGGCCGGTTCCGGCGGCGCACCCAGGGCTGCCATCGCTATGGGGAAAAATGACCGGATCACGGCTCAGAAGATTCTGGGGAACTGTTTCTGTGTGCTTATGGCCTCTGCCGTGGTTTTGACCGTAGTATTTTATATTTTTGCTCCCCAGCTTTTAAGACTTTTCGGGGCCAGTGACGTGACCCTTCCCTACGCTCTGTCCTATGCGCGCATCTACATTCTGGGAATCGTCTTCGTCATGATCGTCATGGGGATGAACCCCTTCATCACCACTCAAGGGTTCGCCAAATTCAGCATGATCACCACAGTCATGGGGGCCCTGTGCAACATTATTCTGGATCCCATCCTGATCTTCGGATTTCACATGGGAGTGCGGGGAGCTGCTATTGCCACAGTACTCAGCCAGGCCGTCAGTGCCCTATGGGTGCTGATCTTCCTTCGGGGTTCCAGAACCATGCTCCGGCTCACGCTTCCTGATATGAAGCTGGAACCCAAGGTAATCTTACCATGTCTGGCCTTAGGGATCTCCACCTTTGTCATGCTCAGTACAGAAAGTATCTTAAATATCAGCTTTAACAGCAGTCTGTCCCGCTTCGGCGGCGATGTGGCTGTGGGCGCCATGACAATTATCTCGTCCTGCAGCCAGTTAGTGACCCTGCCTCTCCAGGGAATCTGTCAGGGCGGCCAGCCGATTATGAGCTATAACTTCGGCGCCGGCAAAAAAGACCGGGTAAAACAGGCTTTTGGCTGCCAGTTTTTGGCATGTACAAGCTATGCCTCTCTGATGTGGATTCTCTTTCTTCTTATTCCCCAGGTATTTGCCGGTATCTTCAGCAGTGATTCCTCTCTGGTGGATTATACGGTGTGGGCTATGAGAATCTATATGGCAGGAATCTTTTCCACAGGTGTACAGATCGCCTGCCAGCAGACATTTATGGCTCTGGGACAGGCCAAGATCAGTCTCATTATGGCCTGCCTTAGAAAGCTGGTGCTTTTGATTCCCCTTATCTTTATTCTGCCTCAGATTCTTTCTGATCAGGTGTTCGGCGTCTTTGTGGCGGAACCCGTCAGTGATATTCTGGCTGCATCGGTTACTGGATTTATGCTGTTTTCACGGCTGAATCGGATTTTGGAGAGGGGGAGCAAGGTTTAGATACAAAAATCGAGTAAGAGAGGCCTTTCCCCCTACTCGACGTGCGGGGTGCGTGCAGCAAAATTGCTAATTTTCTTACGCACCCTGTGCATAAAAAAGACATTCCCATTACAGTGACACAGCTGTGCCGGCTGGCCATGCCTTCTTTCACCTAATACTCAAAAATTCAGTTCACATATCTACATACCTTAATAATTCTGGATACGCATCTTTATTATCTCTTATAAGCCAGCGCTTAAAGGCGGCAAATCCAGCAGCTTTTGTGTATTGATTGTCTTTTCTCTGGAATCCAATATCACAAATATCAGCTTCTCATCGGTTCCGAAATATCCTTTCTTCCGGAATGCAATGGACTTTTCCACGTCCTCTGCCGTACGATCTATAATCGATTCATATTTATCAAGTTCATGGTTCTCCTTTTGGACGCAAAAAAGCGCATGGTTTATATTTTACTGTTTCCATGCGCCTTTACGCTGTTATTTTGATATTAAATTGTTACTCGCTTATGCTATTTGCATAAAATAAACTCATCATAATCGTCACAACCTCCTTTTCTCTGCTAATCAAATATTCTTTTAGGATATTCCTATCCTTGCAAATACGGATCGTTTCTTTAACTGTCTGGTCTGTCATTCCATACAGCTTTCTCTGTCCATCAAAAACCTTACAGAAAATAATGTATTGATTGATAATATCCGCTGTGTCACTCTCATAAATACCCCTTGCCTTTATCTCAATATCAATATCCGCACCGTCAAAAAACTCCTGCGATAATGATATGGTTTCGGGTTTTCTGCCTTTATTGCCCGTATAGATGATATACAATTCGGGTTTAGGCATTTTGACCTTTGTAGTCTTATATAGGCTTTGTGATGTTCTCTCAAAATATTCATGGTAACTCTGTGCCAAATACAACAATATTCTGATTAAGATATTTACCGTCTAACTGGATTGCGCTTCTAACAGTAACAGCAATCTATTGTTGCCCACCATTACGCCTAAATCATTATATAAATTATCTGTCAAAACATTGTCTATTGTTACAATATCCAGTGTGTCCTCTGCTGCGTCTGTATCCTCTGGGTGCAATGTTTTATGTTTCTTTTCGTTCTGCTTTTTCTTCTCGTTGGCTACACGCTGTTTTGCCTGTTCCAATGCCTGCAATGCTTTTTCTAAATTTCTGCTTATGTCATTTTTCTCTCAATCATTTCTGATGCTCCATTCTTTCAGCGCTGTGTTAATAGTTTCTAAAAATAGAAAAGGCAGCTGATTGTCTGTTAAGATAATCGCTACCTAAAGGTAAACAATATTCAATTTTTATATACTTCTTTCGCCTTGATGCTATAAATCTTATTTTTTCTCTCTGGCAACTATTCCATAGACAAAAGCTCCTTCATCTCCCCCAGTCCATTCTTCTTGTGTTATTGTACCATTTTCATCTTGAGCAAGTTTTGCTGTCGATAATTCATATCCCTTTCTAAAACTGCTTCCATCCGAATAGGTAACCGTAACAGTAAGCACTGCGCCATCGAATATATTCAGCATATTATGAGAAGCAACTGCTAAATCCGTTTCATCATCCATTGTTGATATGATATGATCTGGAATATAAAATCCATAATATGTTTCACTGTCATATTGTTCCATAAAATTTGTTCCACGTTTTGTACAATGATAAACTCTTATATTTTGAATATCTTGCTCTTCTTCTCTTTGTTCCAGACCATCTGTTTCAACTATGGTGTATGTATTTGGATCGCCATCCATATCCGGCATTCCCTGCGCCATCCAATCATGTATAGTTTTCTCTGTAGTATTATCAATTATCGCTGAATATAATTCTCCTTTATCTATCGAAATGTCAACATTTGAAATTTCATTCCCCTTTATGCTAAACATTATCCCTGTATATCCGTTTTCACCTATACCAGCATCAACAAAAATAACATTTCCTTCACTCGGTTCAGCAATGTCAAGTTCTTTTGCATAAGCCGTAATAGAAAAGTCAGGAAATGATATCTTCGATTTGTCCTCCCACTGTAAATCAGATTTATCGGTATCTGTCGTCATGGATACATTTGGGGTCTTACTGCCAACATTTCCGTTAGTTAAAAATGTCACAACTAATATTGCACAAGCCGCTACTGAAATCAGTGGCTTTAAAAATTTTTTTAATTTATTCTTCCTCTTTGTATCTGTGCTTTCTTTTTCTCTCATAACATTAATTTCCTCCATTTTAATTTTTAATAATGTCTCGGTTATTTTTTCCTCCACTATTCTTGGCATTTCTATATCTTCCAAAAAAATGTTTTCTTCATTCTTTTTCATATCATTTTCTCCTTTCATTCTCCCTATAATAGTTTTTTGCAAGATTCTCTCTTCCGCGCTGAAGTCTTGTCTGGACCGTACTTTTGGGAAGTTTCAAAATTCTTGCTATCTCGTCAATATGATATCCTTCACTATAAAAGAGAGTTAAAATGATACGATACTTATCATTTAACGTGGACAATGCTTCTTTCAATTCAAGATTATAATTATCTTCCTCTGCTAGTTCTTCATACTCTTCAAGGCTTATGGTTAATTCCCTTTTTCTACGAATATCATAACACTTATTGATTAGTATTCTTGTCATCCATGTTTTAAAATATTCTATTTGTCTTAGGTTATGTATTTTTTCCCAACAAGTAAGCATTGTATCCTGAATTGCATCTGCGGTATCCTCATCGTTCATAAGAATAGCCAAGGCAACTCGATACATATCCTTCTTATAAAGCTGCATCAACTGCGAAAAAGCATCTGGGTCTTTTCTTTTTGCTTTTTTTACTAAATCTTCTGTTTTGTTTTTCTGCATTATAGCAGTACCTCCTGTGCGCACAGTTAAATTAGGATTCCGTCAAAGCGTCCTTTGCTTTCGTCCTACATATATTAGACGGAAAAAACAGCAAAAAATCTCATTTGTTTAAATTTTTTATTTTTTGTTGATCAAAATGTTTAGGAAAGCTGCTACATATTGTATCATATCTTCCACCTTATTTTTTTCTGCCAAAGTTTTAAAATAATAATGAGAATATATTCCCTTTTTTACTTAACACAACACAGAACCCCTGCAGGGGAAATGTATGCTTCTTTAGAAAATAATACAACCGAATTCTATTTCGACAAACTAGAATTCCGTTTGCTATTTAACCATTTTCCAATACCACCATTCCTGCTCATACCTGTTCTTTTCACATTTCATTTCACTTCTTTTAATCCGGATACTGTCTTAAGATTTTCCATCCATTAATAATGGGAGTTGACTGCCTAATATATTAACAGATAATTTCCTTGCTTTAAGTAATGGTTGGTTATTCCATATGGTAATTACTGCACGAAAAAAGACTACAACCGTTTCTGTCATAGTCTTTTCCTCGAAATCTAATTTTTACATTACCGCCTGTTTGTCTGTCCTCGGTATATTTGGCACTCCTGCATGGAAATATATACCCTTTTCCCTGTCCTCGGCTCTTATCTGCTCCTTTTGGCTCTCAATTTGTGCTTTTTTCTTGTCTTTGGTGGGTTCCTCGTATTCTTTCTGTTTCTCGTTGGCTTTCCGTTTCAGATAATTCTGGTGCAGTCTGTCCTTTCTTGCCTCTTTCTTCCGTATTTCCTCCAGTTCTTCGGGTGTCGGCTCTTTCTCCTCCATAGTCGGCGGTATGTATTACCCGATAAAGTTAAAATAAATCTCTATCTTCTGTATAGTAATGACTGTCCTCATAAAAACTCCGGGAATTTTTGTGGCAGCTCCCGCCACCACCGACAATGCCGCATTGGACAGCGAAATGATCCCGCTGCTCAATGCCGTCAATATGTTTTCAAAACTGCCCTCCAGAAGTTCTACCCCCGAAGGATCGGCCAATATAAACAGCCCCTCTATCCATGCAAAACCATCCTCTAAAAACGGAAAGACAAAATCCTGAAAGACCGTTGGAAGAAATGCGATGATCTGCTTTGCTCCTGAAAAGAGCCATACCCCCAGCCAAACAGCCAATCCCCCGACAGTTATAAAAAATACTGCTGAAAGCAGGATGGAAAAGAATGCCCTTTTCCACCTGCTTTCCCCTGCTATACGGCGGACGGGCTTAGCCAGAATATATGCAATGCCGTATGCCAGCACAAACGGAAAAAGCACTGGCAGCAGATATTTAAAAACCGCATATATGCACACAGCTATCACTGCCCAATAGCAGAATTTTATCAGAAAATCTTTTCTCTGCTGCATTTTCAGCACGTCCTGATCACCCATAATACCCTCCTTAGTAGCCGTACCGCTTCCTATATTTTAAGAACATAAACACGGACAATGCAAGCGCCATCAATTCCGCCGCAGGCGTTGCCAGCCAGATTCCATTCACACCTAAAATAATCGGAAGCACGATCATCGTGATCAGCATAAATACAAACGATCTGGAAAATGCAAGGACAGCCGAAACAATCCCGTTGGATAATGCGGTAAACATCCCGCTGGCAAAAATATTAAAACCAATAAACAGAAGCGCTATGGTACATATCCTGTTTCCCGTCACTGCGAGATCATACACCGGATTGTCCGGGCGGGCAAAAACGGAAACCAACGGTCTTGTCAGAAGAAAGGAAGCCGCAACCGTCACAAGGGAAATCCCCGCAATCACTCTCATGCTGACTGCTACCATCTTCTTCAGCTTTTCATGGTTCTGTTCCCCATAATAATAGCTGAGCATCGGAGCCACGCCATAAGAATACCCCGTATAAAGGGAGCTTGCAAACATCAGCACATACATGATAATGGTAACCGCAGCAACCCCATCCTCGCCCACATAATGAAGCATTGTCCAGTTAAACATCATGGTAATAATCCCGGTAACAAGCGCAGTCGCCATCTCCGAGCATCCGTTTGTAGCCGCATTCGCAAGAACCTTGAACCGAAATACAGGCTTTTTGAAATGAAGCAGGCTCTTTTTCCGGCTGAAAACAAACAATCCCACAACTGCCGTCACGGAATATCCCAGCCCTGTCGCAATCGCCGCGCCGCTGATCCCCATATCGAATCCGGCAATGAACACATAGTCAAGTACCATATTAAGGACACCGCCTGTTACAGAACAGACCAAAGAAAGGTTCGCCTTCTCACTGGCGATCATATAAAGCGTGAAATTATTCATCAGAAGGATCGGTACCGTGAACACCAGATACCGGCTTAAATATTCCACACAGTACCCTTCCACATCTGCGGAAAGGTTCATGCCTGCAAAAATATGATCCATTGCCAGATATCCAACTGTACACATGACAATCCCCACAATGACATTCACTAAAATCAGGAAGGTAAAGTCCTCTTTGGCTTCCTCGGCTTTCTGCTCCCCCATCTTTTTCATGATGACCGCGCTGCCACCTGTGGCAAGCATAGTGGAGATGGCTGTCACGAGCTGAATAATCGGCGCCGTCAGATTGATTGCCGAGAGTGCATTTGTCCCGATCAGATTCGACACAAACAGACCGTCTACCATTGTGTAAAAGGACATAAACACTGTCATTGCAATAGTCGGTATGGCGAATTTCAGGATATTTTTCAGCGTTACAGGTTTTTCATATACATTTGAGTTTTCCATAAATTTTTCCTCCATTCATCTTGTATTTGTTTCTTGTGTATGGCATTATAAACCGTACAGTAACTGTTCAGTCAATACATTATTTATACTTTTATGAGGTGACCATGAATAAGAATGACAAACTTCTCACAATCGGCCAGTTTGCAGCCATGCACGGCATCAATAAAAAGACTCTTATGTGGTATGATGAGATTGGGCTGTTCAAACCGGCTGTCATCAACCCCGAAAACGGATACCGCTGTTATAATTACTACCAAAGCCCTGTTCTTGAAACCATCCTGCTGCTGCGGGAACTGGATGTGTCCATCAATGAAATACAGGACTTCATGAAAAACCGATCCGCTGCCAGTTTAAAATGCCTTCTGGAAGAAAAAATCGGAACTCTTGACATGCAAATCACCCATCTGCAGGCAGTCCGGACAACTTTATGTACGCATCACCAGAATATGGACACTCTGCTAACCATGGACTTATCCGAAATCAGCATCGTGGAAAAGGAGGAGCACTGTCTGGTCACCGTAGACGTAGACCAAAATACCACCTTCGAACAGGAAGTGGAACGGATCACCGCTGAAACCGAAAAATACCGGCTTGGACGCCTGCATAAAGCTTCCTATGGTTCCATGATCTCCGTTAACAGCCTGCTAAACGGCAATTTTGAAAATTATTCCAAACTTTTCATTGAAATTCCTTTCCTCCCCTATCAGGCCGGCCTGCATATCATGCCCAGCGGAAAATATCTGCGGGCATTCCATAAAGGGGAATGGGGCGGCATTCCAAAGCGGTATCAGGAAATTCTCGCTTTTGCAAAAAAGCATAAGCTGAATCTCCATGGATTTTCTTACGAAATGGGCATCAATGAAAATGTGATTGACCGGATTGAGGATTATATTGTGCAGATTGAAATCCCCATTGACGGATAACTAATGACTGTATCCTGAATATTATCCCCTTTGGGAGCCACCAGTTTCCCGCTTCAGAGCCACCCGGAAATTTCTTCCTTGAGAGCCACCTCAGACACAAGATATAGTAAT
>CAJSZV010000024.1 GCA_910574345.1 Clostridiaceae bacterium
GAAGGGGAACCCTCCTTCAGTTATTCATCAGATATGACCTTGTAACTTATTAACTTTATAGCTCTTGTGGCTATATCATTATTATACTAGGAGGCTCTTTACTATGCAGCATACGCCAGCGCCGTAGGAGGATTTTTCGGGGTCCTCGCCCTGATTTTCTTCACACCGGCCCTTGCCCGGCTTTCTTTAAAGTTCGGTCCTCCGGAGATGCTTTTGGTCTCCCTCTGCGGACTTGCCATTGTGGGCAGCATGTCTGCAGGGAAGATCAGGAGAGGGATTTTCTCTGCTTTGTGCGGCCTGACTTTGAAGATGATAGGCATGCAGGCTTCCACAGGCATGCCCCGGTTTACCTGGGGAACCACCCTTCTTCTGTCAGGAATCGACACGGTTCCTGCCATCATAGGTCTTTTTGCCCTGGCGGAAATGATCAGTCAGGCAGTGATCTTGATTCAGGAAAAGGCGGTTGAAGAGAGAATGGGGCTGGAGCATGAAAGAAACGGACTGGCTGTCTTAAGAAAGACGTTTTCCTTCCGCCATGGGTTCGGAACAACGTTGTGGAAATCCACATTTATGGGAACCATCATAGGCATTCTTCCGGGAACCGGCGGGACTATTGCGGCATTTATCGCATACGGGGATGCCAGGCGGACTTCCAAACATCCGGAAAGGTTCGGCAAGGGAGCTGAAGACGGCATTATTGCCGCAGAAAGCGCCAACAATGCCGCTGTGGGAGGCTCCATGGTTCCCATGCTGGGCCTTGGAATTCCGGGTTCCACCAATGCGGCCATTATGATGGGAGCCCTGACGGTTCACGGCTTGATTCCGGGATACCAGCTTTTCAGCGAGACCCCTGAGGTTGCCTATGGCTTTCTGTTCGGCATGCTTCTTACCGTAGTGTTTATGCTGATGATCGGGGTCTTTGGAATTCCTCTTTTTTCACTGATTTTAAAGGTAAAGATGGAATATATTATTCCCGTTGTGGTGGCATGCAGTCTTCTCGGCGCGTACAGCTCCCGCAATTCCATGGCGGATGTGCTGTTTGCCTGCATCTTTGCCCTCATCGGCTTTGTGTTTCACAAATTCGACATTCCCTGCGCGCCCATGCTTCTCGGTCTGATTCTGGGAGGGCTGATTGAGAACTATTTTATTAAGACAGCCATGCTGGCCCGCGCCGTGGGGAACAGCATTCCTGTGTTTATTCTTCAAAGGCCTATGTGCATCATAATTCTTCTGCTGTGCGGATATTTGATTTACAGCAATGCTAAAGACGGGATAAAGACGTCGCAGATAAAAAAAGAAATAGGGAAAGAGGGAACTATATGAGCAAACCCAATATAATCTTCGTATTTACAGATCAGCACAATGGTTCTGTGGTCCATGCCATGGGGGATGAGTATGTCCGCACTCCCAATATGGATCATATGGCCAGACAGGGGGTAAGCTTTGAAAATGCTTACTGCGCTTCACCGTTATGCGTACCTAGCCGCAGTTCCATGCTGTCGGGGCGGATGCCCCATGAGACAAAGATTTTTAACAACGCTCAGTGTCTGCCCAGCGACAGAGCCACTTTTGTACATAGCTTAGGGGCTGCGGGGTATGAGACCGTGCTGTCGGGGCGGATGCATTTTAATGGGCCGGACCAGCGCCATGGATATGAAAAACGGTTTGTGGGGGATATTACCACGGCTGCTTTGGGCGTGACATTTTCCAAAGCCAGATACGGTTATTTTGACAACTGCGCCATGCCCGGCCGCCTGTCCATAGAAAAGTCAGGAAAAGGAAGATGCGCGGTTATGGCCTTTGACAGGGATGTGACCGATGCAGCCTGCGGATACTTAAAAAACAGGAAAGAAGAGCGCCCTCTGTTTCTCACGGTAGGCCTCTATGGCCCTCATCCGCCCTATGTGGGGCCGGAAGAACTGTATGATTATTACTATGCCTGCCTGCCCGCCTGCAGTCCTCTGACCAGGGAAGAACTGGACAGAGTTCATCCCTTTGAGAAACGGTTTATGGAGAAGCGAAATATCGGCTATGAGACGGAGGAAGAACTCCGACGCGTCAGAGCGGCATATTACAGTATGGTGGAATATGAGGACAGTCTTTTGGGAGAACTCCTGAGTGCGGCAGAAGAAAACCTGGACATGGAAAATACTGTGGTGCTTTATGCTTCGGACCACGGGGACTGTATTGGGGACCACGGATTGTTTTGGAAATCCAACCTTCGGGAAGGAGCTGTGAAGGTTCCCATGATTTTTATGTGGGATCAGCACATTCCCAGGGGCAGACGGATAAAGACTCCCGTAAGTCTCATTGATTTAGCGCCGACTTTTATTGGTCTTACAGGGGCGGACCCTCTTCCCGTTATGGACGGGGAAAGCCTGGCGCCTGTTCTTGAGTCCGGCACAGAACCGGATAACCCGAAGCCGGTGATCAGTGAGATCTGTGATATCAAGGGAGATGATCCGGCTGCCATGATCCGCAGAGGAAGATACAAATACTGCCAATATTATGGATACGAAGAGCCCATGCTCTTCGATCTGGAGGAGGATCCCAAGGAGGAGAGAAACTTAAGCTCACTTCTGGAATATGCCGGGATAAAGGAGGAGCTGAGAGCGCTGCTTGAACAGGTATGGGATGAGGAGAAAATCTATCAGGAACGGCTGCTGGCAGAAAAAGATATGGCGATACGGAGGAGATGGGCAAAACAGCAGGGCGCGAAGCTGTTCTATGACGAATGGCAGCAGACAGGACGGGAGCGAAACGAAAATTATCTGATCACAGACAAAGGCATTGTTTCCGACAAAGGGGAATAAACTGATTATACAAATAAAAAGAACAATCGTACAAATAAAAAACCGGCCAGCCTATTGATTCCCATAGGCTGGTCAGTTATACTTAAGTTACAGTTCACGAGGCGGGAAAAACGGATAAAAAGATGCTCCCCTGTGAACAGCATAACATGATCGGAGGTGTTCTTATGGGAGAAGAAAAGAAACCGGTACTGGTGGTGATGGCGGCAGGTATGGGAAGCCGCTATGGCGGGTTGAAGCAGATCGACCCGGTGGACGAATATGGAAATATTATTATGGATTTTTCCATTTTTGACGCCAAGGAAGCCGGATTCGAGAAAGTGGTTTTTATTATCAAGAAAGCCATTGAAAAGGAATTTAAAGAGAACGTGGGGGCGCGCATGGAACAGCATATTCGCACGGAATATGTGTACCAGGAGCTTGACAGACTGCCGGAGGGCTTTGAAGCGCCAAAAGACCGTGTAAAGCCGTGGGGAACGGGACACGCCATCCTGTGCTGCGAGGGCGTTGTGGACGGGCCTTTTGCTGTGATTAATGCAGATGACTATTACGGGAAACAGGCGTTTAAGGAGATCTACCGTCAGCTGTCTTCATGCAGGGACGGGGAGAAATATCAGTACGCCATGGTGGGATACCACCTGAACAATACCATGACGGAACACGGGTATGTGGCCAGAGGCGTCTGTACTGCAGACGAACAGGGAAAACTCATAGATATCCATGAACGGACAAGAATTGAAAAGCGGGGGAACGACGGGGCCTACACGGAGGACGATGGGGCCACCTGGATTACTCTTCCCGGAGATACTACCGTATCCATGAACCTGTGGGGATTTACGGCAAGTATCTTAACCGAGTTAAAGAAGCGTTTCAGTTCCTTTTTAAAGAGGGAGCTTCCCCTTAATCCTTTAAAGTGCGAGTATTTCCTGCCCTTTGTGGTAGATGAGCTTTTGAAGGAGAACAAGGCGGAGGTAACGGTGCTAAAGAGCAAAGACCGCTGGTACGGTGTAACTTACAAAGAGGATAAGGAGACAGTGGTTCAGGCTATCAAGAATCTGAAAGAGCAGGGACTGTATCCGGAAAAATTGTGGGAGGAATAACATGAGAGACGCCGGAGAAAAAAGGCTGGAGGCAGCAAAAGCTTTTGAAATAAAGGGCCAGGTAAAGAGCTGTGAACCCTATGGAAGCGGACATATTAATAATACATTTCTTCTGATCTGCGGGGAAGGGGAACAGGAGTACTCCTATATTCTGCAGGAGATGAACCATGAAGTATTTAAAGACATTGACGGACTTATGAAGAATATCAAAGGTGTTACCATGTTCCTGCGGCATCAGATTCAGGAGAATCACGGGGATCCTGACCGGGAGACCTTAAACCTGATTCCTACGAAGGACGGGAAGGTGTATTACATGGACAGTCTCGGCAATTACTGGAGGGCCTATCTGTTTATCGCCGGGGCTACCTGCTACAATCTGGTGGAAAAGCCGGAAGATTTTTATCAAAGCGGAAAAGCCTTTGGAAGGTTTCAGTGTCTCCTGGCGGACTATCCTGCAGACGAGCTGACAGAGACTATTCCCAATTTCCATAATACTCCGGTTCGGTTTGAAGCCTTTGAAAAGGCAGTGGAAGAAGATGTGATGGGAAGGGCAGCGGGAGTTAACGAGGAGATCCGGTTTGTCAGGGAGAGGGAGAAGGAGATGGGACTTGCCCTTAGCCTGCAAAAAGAAGGAAAGCTCCCCCTAAGGGTAAGCCACAACGACACCAAGCTTAACAATATTATGATCGACGACGCCACGGGAGAAGCCCTGTGCATTATTGACCTGGACACCATTATGCCGGGATTTTCCATCTTCGACTACGGTGATTCCATTCGTTTCGGCGCCAATACAGCGGAGGAAGATGAAAAGGATCTGTCAAAAGTATCTCTGTCCCTGCCTCTTTTTGAAATCTATACCAAAGGATTCTTGGAGGGAAGTGCGGGGCGTCTCACAGAGACGGAGATTGAGATGCTTCCCTACGGGGCCAAGATGATGACCCTGGAGTGCGGAATGCGGTTTCTCACCGATTACCTTCAGGGAGATGTGTATTTCCACACCAGCAGAGAAGGACATAATTTAGACCGCTGCCATACCCAGTTTGCCCTTGTTGCGGATATGGAAAAGAAGTGGGAAGACATGAAGCGGATTGTAAAAACATACGAAGGCGCCGCTCTTGGCTAATGATTCTTTTCTGACAGAAGACGGATGGAAGAGGCGTATTCTGAGGGAGTCATGTGGGTGACTTTTTTAAACTGCCTGGAAAAGTAATGAACGGAAGTATAGCCCAGACGGTCGGAAACCTGAGTAAAATTCAGCTGATTGCCGCGGATCAGTTCCTTGGCAGTGTCGATTTTCATTAGAGTGAAAAATTCCATAACCCCGCAGCCATGGAACTCTGCGAACATCTTTTGTAAGCGGGAGCGGCTTACCAGCGTGTTTTTACAGATTTTTTCGATAGTCAGCTGTTCGGTGATGTGCTCTTCCATATAACGGATGATTCGGTTGTATGTCTCATTGGGGCGTCCTAAAGAGGGGCGTCCCATATTTTGAGTGGGGACAGGAAGGGGATTGGCAAAGTAACGGCGGTACAGGTGGATTAAAAGCTCTTCCAGATAATTGCGGATCAGCTGTTCCGATCCGAAGCCGGGAGATAAGTTGTTGCGGATCAGTTCTTCCTGGTATGGATCATCTAAGCGGCCCTGGAAGGCGCGGCGGGTCTCAATAATAATCTGTGCCAACAGGGCGCTTTCCGTCTCCTGGACCGTCAGGACCTGATTTCGGAAAGCTTTCATACAGGGAGAATGACATTCAAAGGCAATGACCACCAGGCTGGGCGCTATGCGGCCGTTGGTGATAACATTGTGAAATTCATTGGGTTTATGGAAGATAATGCTGCCTCTCTTAAGAGTATAGCGTCTGTCATCCGCCACGGCGTCGATTTCGCCTTTATCCACACAGAGTAGTTCCCAGAAATCATGGCTTTCTCCGGGAAAAGTAAAATCACTCATATAGTCAAAGTAGTGGATGGAAATGATGCTGTGGACCGACAGAGTTGTCCGCAGGCGGGTGCATTTGTATGCCATAGAAGAACCCCCTTAAGTTTTGATGCATAGGAAGTATATCACATCCTGCCATTGCCTGCAAGGTGACAGGTAGGCAGGTTATCGGAAAGGAGAAAGAATATGGCAAAGACCAGGGGAAGGGTGACCCTTCCCAGCGAAGGAAACTTTCTGGAAGAGACAAAAGAGATGATGGAAAGGTGGGGAGCAGACGCCCTGCGGGACAGTGACGGGACGAAACTGCCGGAGGAGATCAAGGCTCTCGACGCATCTGTCTATACAACTTATTTTGTAGCCAGAGGACATAACGAGTTTGCCAAAGAACATATGGAAGAGTGCCAACAGCTGTATTTGATGAGCCGGCGGGTCACATCTAAGGGAAAGCGTGTGGAGATTCCTTTCATGGAAGGGTATTTTGACCAGCAGGTGGTTCCCGATTATGTTCATGACTGTAAAAAATGGTGGCAGGTTATGGACCGGACAAAAGGGGAGGAAGTAGATGTAGAAAACTGGGAAGTGGACCAGGAAAGGCATGTTGTAAGAGTAGATCATGCCCTGGCTTTCCATGAATATACCGTATCTTTCCTGGTTTATGCAATCTGGGACCCTACCCAGATGTACAACCATATCACCAACGACTGGGGAGACAAGCCTCATGAGATTCCCTTTGATGTACGCCAGCCCGCATCCGGTCGATTTGCCAAGGAATACCTGATACAGTGGCTGAAAGACAATCCCAGAACCGATGTGGTCCGGTTTACCACCTTTTTCTATCACTTTACTCTGGTATTCAATGACAAGGCCAAGGAAAAATTCGTCGATTGGTTTGGCTATGGAGCAACCGTATCCGTAAAGGCTCTGGAAGAGTTTGAACAGGAGTACGGCTACAGGATGACGCCGGAGGATATTGTGGACAACGGCTACTATAACTCCACTTTTCGGGTTCCTTCCAGACGGTATCTGGACTATATGGACTTTATTCAGCGCTTTGTGGCAAAAAAGGCCAGGGAACTGGTGGAGCTGGTCCATGAGGCAGGACGGGAGGCCATGATGTTTCTGGGTGACAACTGGATCGGAACAGAACCTTACGGGAAATACTTTCCTGAGATCGGCCTGGACGCCGTGGTGGGAAGCGTGGGAGGGGGAGCCACTCTGCGCCTTATCTCCGACATACCGGGAGTAAAGTATACAGAAGGAAGATTTCTACCCTATTTTTTCCCGGACACCTTTTATGAGGGCAATGACCCTTGTGTGGAGGCCAGGGAAAACTGGCTGAGTGCCAGAAGAGCCCTTATGCGCAAACCCGTGGATCGAATCGGCTACGGCGGATATTTAAGTCTTGCCTATAGGTTCCCAGAATTTGTGGAGTATATCGGGCAGGTGACAGATGAGTTCCGTGAGCTCTATGACAATATAGGAAAGAGCCGGCCTTACAGCGGCCTTAAGGTGGCAGTGCTGAACTGCTGGGGGCGGATTCGTGCCTGGCAGGCATTTATGGTAGCCCATGCTCTTTGGTACAAACAGACCTATTCTTATTTCGGTATGCTGGAGTCTTTAAGCGGAGCCAGTGTGGATGTGGTGTTTTTAAGCTTTGACGATATCCGAAAAGAAGGGATTCCCAAAGATATTGATGTGATCATCAATGCCGGAGGAGCGGGAACTGCATTTTCCGGCGGAGAAGAGTGGATGGATGAGGAGATTGTCACGGCGGTACGCCGGTTTGTCTGTGAGGGCGGCGGTTTTGTGGGAATCGGCGAGCCGTCGGCAGTTCATTTCGGCGGACGCTTTTTCCAGATGGCGGATGTGCTGGGAGTAGACAAGGAGCTGGGATTCAGCCTGTCCACGGACAAATATTTTACCAAAATGAGAGAACACCATTTCTTAAAGGAAGACAGGAAGGGAGCCTTTGATTTCGGTGAGAGCGTAAAGAATGTATATGCCTTGTCAGAGGAGACTGAGATCATAGAATTCTCTGACGGGGAAGTTCACATCAGCGTTCATGATTATGGAGAGGGAAGAGGCGTCTATATAGCCGGGCTGCCTTACAGCTATGAGAATACCAGGCTTTTGCTCAGAAGCTTATACTACAGTGCCCATAAGGAAGAGCATATGAAACGCTGGTATGCGGACAACCCTCTCTGCGAGGTGCATGCTTACCCGGAGACCGGAAAATATGCTGTAGTCAATAATTCCGAAAAGGCTCAGAGCACAACGGTCTATGACGGGGCAGGGGAAAACGCCGGGATGTGTCTGGAGGGAAGCCAGATCCTATGGAGGGATATGGGACACAAAATTAGTAACTATTTGGAATAAGAAGAGAAAATGAAGAACCTGGGATGGTGAAAATGGAGATGTATATGCAAAAAAAAGCTGGAAAGCCTATGCAAAATCACAATAAATATCCTAAAGTACAAATATAAGAGCCGATTGTGCAAATATTTTTGTGTGCAGTTTTACTATACTAGATTTATAAGAAACACAGGGAAAACCCAGTGATAAAGAGGAGGATATTATTTATGAAGAAAAAGGGTTTGGCATTGTTTTTGGCATCTGCTATGGCATTTTCTCTGACTGCATGCGGCGGTGGCGGCGGACAGACGGCGGAGACCACAGCGGCCCCGGCAGCTCCTGCAGAGACTACGACGGCAGCTCCCGCAGGCGATACCAGCCAGGCGGCGGCAGAAGCCCCGGCAGGAGACGGAGGAAGTTTGGTGTACTGGTCCATGTGGGAAGCTACAGAGCCTCAGGGTCAGGCCATTCAGGCAGCAGTTGACAAGTTTACTGCCGACACAGGCATCAGCGTAGACTTACAGTTTAAGGGACGTACTGGTATCCGCGAGGGCCTGCAGCCCGCACTTGACGCAGGAACCAATATTGATCTGTTTGACGAGGACATTGACCGTGTGAATACTACATGGGGCCAGTATCTTATGGATCTGGAAGAACTGGCAAAGGCGGCTGACTATGAAGCCACAGCCAATGCCGGACTCATGGCGGCCTGCCGTGAAGTGGGCGGCGGAACCTTAAAGTCCATTCCTTATCAGCCCAATGTATTTGCATTTTTCTACAATCAGGCTATTTTTGACGAAGTAGGGATTACCAGTGTTCCTGCTACTTGGGCAGAGCTGGATGCAGCCTGTGCAAAGATTAAAGAAGCAGGCTACACCCCCATTACCTGCGACGACGCCTATATTACCTGTATGTTTGGCTATCATATGTCCAGACTGGTAGGCGAGCCCAAGACAGAAGAGATCGTGAAAGGCGGTCAGTGGGATGATCCATCCGTAACCGCCACGGCTGAGGCATATGCGGATTTTGCCGCTAAGGGTTATTTCTCCGAGACCATCGCATCCAACGTATGGCCGGCAGGACAGAATCAGGAACTGGCCATGGGAACTGCGGCTATGTATCTGAACGGTTCCTGGCTTCCCAATGAAGTAAAAGACATGGCAGGAGACGATTTTGTATGGGGATGCTTCAGCTACCCGGCAGTAGATGGCGGAACAGACGGAGTGGACGCTGCCAACTACGGCGCACAGGTACTGGCTATTAACAAAGATTCTCAGAACGCCGAGAATGCATTTAAGCTGATCTGCTACATCACTCAGGGTGAATTTGACAAGATGCTGTCTGAGTTATCCATCGGTATCCCGGCAGATTCCAACAATACGGAGTGGCCGGCGCTCATCGCCTGCGTGAAACCAGTTATGGACAGCATGAAGACTCGTTATCCATGGGCAGCCGGTGCTGAGGCTAATGCGGATATGACTCCTATTATTAAAGAGAACTTCTTAAAACTCTGCGGCGGCAGCATTGATGCTCAGGGCTTTGTGGACGCTTTGAAAAAAGCCGGCAACTAATCATAATCAAAAGGCGGCAGTGCACCAGGCTTCTGCCGCCTTTTCCATATCATAGGAAACTTTGGTTCAGCTTAATGAAAGGAGGAACCGGGATGAAACGAAATAAAGGCATGATCATCCTGTTTTTGGCTCCGGCAGTATTGATCTTTTCGGCTATTTTCCTGTATCCCATTGTCCGCACCGTTATCATGAGTTTTTTCAGGATTGACGGAATCACGGATCCCGTATCCAAATGGCAGTTTACAGGTCTTTCCAACTTTACGAAACTGGCAGGAACCAGTTTGTTCCGCATATCCATGTGGAACTTGCTGCGGATCTGGCTTATAGGCGGCATTATCGTCATGTCCCTTGCTCTTTTGTTTGCCGTTATCATCACCAGCGGAATCCGCTTTAAGAGCTTTTTCAGGGCGGTTATTTACCTGCCTAATATTGTCAGTGCAGTTGCTCTGGCCACTATGTGGCTGCAGTATGTTTACAGTCCCAAGTTCGGCCTTTTGAAAACCGTATTCACCAACTTAGGACTCACTTCTCTGGCCAAGGTTCAGTGGCTTGACAATGACCACAAGTTTGCGGCCCTTTTGCTGGCCTACTGTTTTGGCATGGTGGGATACCATATGCTTATTTTTGCCAGCGGAATCGAGCGCATCAGTTCCGACTATTTTGAGGCGGCTACCTTAGATGGTGCTAATAAATTTAATCAGTTCCGGTATATTACGGTGCCTTTATTGAAAGGTGTTTTTAAGACGAATATTACCATGTGGAGCGTTACCAGTGTAGGCTTCTTTGTATGGTCTCAGCTGTTTTCCACGGTTACGGCGGATACTCAGACCATTACTCCCATGGTTTATATGTATATGCAGATCTTTGGAGCAGGCAACAGCATTACGGAGAGAAACTCCGGCCTTGGCGCTGCCATCGGCGTGCTTTTGAGTATCTGTGTGGTAGCTATCTTCTGGCTGTGTAACCATCTTCTGAAAGACGATGATCTGGAATTCTAAAAGGAGGGGAAGATTATGTCGAAAAAAACAAAATACCGTGATCCGGTAAACTGGAAAAAAGAACTGCGTCTCGCCCCGGGATATCTGATCCTGCTGATCTGGATTTCCTTTACCTTTGTCCTTTTGGGATGGGTGCTCCTTGCCAGCTTTTCCACCACCAAGGAGATCTTTTCCAATAAGCTTCTGGCATCAGGAATTCATTTTGAAAACTATGTCAAGGCATGGGTGAATTCCGATGTGGCCGGCATATTCAGGAATTCCTTGATCTATTCCGTTATTTCCTGCAGTCTGCTTATTGTGATCTGCGCTCCTGCGGCATATGTGCTGGCCAGATTTATATTTCCGGGGAATAAGCTGATTCAGACAGGCTTTGTGTCCGCCATGGGTGTTCCGGTGGTAATGATTGTGCTGCCTTTATTTGGAATTGTGGCCAATATGGGAATTTTAAACCATGTGCTAAGCAACGGGATTCTTTTGATCTTTCTGTATATCGGAATCAATGTTCCTTACACTACGATTTTCCTCATGACATTTTTCAGCAATCTGTCACGAGCCTTTGAGGAAGCGGCGGCAATTGACGGATGCCCGCCCACCAAGACTTTCTGGTTGATTATGCTTCCCATGGCCCAGCCAGGAATCATAACCGTTACAATTTTTAACTTTATCAATATCTGGAATGAGTATTTTATCTCCCTGATCTTTGCCAACTCCGATAAGCTGCGCCCCATCGCCGTAGGATTGTATTCTATGATTAATTCCATGAAATACACAGGTGACTGGGCCGGAATGTTTGCGGCAGTGGTAATCGTATTCCTGCCTACCTTTATCCTGTATATCTTCCTGTCGGAGAAGATCATCGCAGGTGTTACAGGCGGCGGAGTGAAGGGATAGGACAGAGTGAAGAATGCTTAAAGGCGGGGAAAGGATAGGGAACTGAGGGGCAGAATATATCTTACCCTTCAAAGAATTCCCTCTCCACGAACAGGCACACGTCCTTTACAAAGCCTTCCACATCACACCCGTTTTCCAGATAGCATTTTCCCATACTCACATAGAGATCGGCCAGCAGGTAGGTAAATACCGGCTGGCTGATCTTAAGTCCATGGCCTTCTAAAAGGGAATCGTCCAGCTTCTGATTTAATACCTGAATTAAGTAGTCTCTTAAAATATCCATAAAGATTCCGTTTTTATTGGTCTTCCATATTCTGAGGAAGGAATCTTTGTTCTTATCCATAACGGTAATCAGCTTTGTCACAAACTTCTTTGATTTCCCGTCTTTTAAATACACTACATCCTTATCCAGATTGGCATCGTCAAAAAAGGTCTGAAGACAGTAGTAGAGAAGATCATATTTGTCCTCAAAATATCGGTAAAAAGTGGAGCGGGGCACCATGGAGTGGCTGCACAGCTGGGTCAGGGAAATCCTCTCAAAAGGCGTCTCTTCCAGAAGGGCAAACAAAGAGCGGCTTAAAAGCAGATAGGTGCGGCGGGTTGATATCTTCTCTTTTGTTTCGCTTACAGTGTTCACGACAAATCTCCTTTTTTGTTTAAAAATAGACAGTTTTAAGAAAATTGTCTCATTTGGCACAGACAGGAAAAACTGATTCTTGAGTATTTTATCACAATGATACATAATATGGCAAGTAACAGCAATGAAAAAGAAAGGATTTAGGAAGACATGGGAGAGAGAAAAACTTCTGATAATTTCATGATGTGGCTTGCGGCCTTTATTGTGAATAAAAGGAAAGCCTTTATTGCGCTGTTTGCCCTTGCATGCATTTACAGCGCCGTTTCCATCCCCAAGGTGGGAGTGGTCAACGACTTAACAGAATATCTTCCGGAGAGTACGGAGACCAGGCAGGGGCTGGATATTATGAACGAGGAGTTTACCACCTTCGGCACAGCCAAGATTCTGGTCAGCAACATTACCTACGAGAAGGCTCTGAAACTGGGGGAGGAGCTGGATGAGATAAAAGGGATCTCCGCCGTGTCTTTTTATGATGAAGATGACGACACTTATGACAGCCAGGAGCGGGGGGATTACTATAAAGATGCCAGCGCCCTCTATACTCTTACCTTTGACGAGGAGGAGGATACGGATTTGTCCCAGGAGGCCATGGTACAGGTGCGGCAGGTTCTGGACGGATACTCCTCCTATGTATATACGACTGTGGATAAAGACGATGCGGCTTCCCTGAAAGCGGACATGAAAGTCATTGTGGTTATTGTGATCTTTATTATTCTGGTAGTGCTTTTATTTACTTCCAAGACCTATATGGAGATCGTGATTTTCCTGGCAGTATTCGGAGTGGCGGCTCTCCTAAATATGGGAACCAACTACTGGTTCGGGGAGATTTCCTTTGTGACCAACGCAGTGGGAGCCGTGCTTCAGCTTGCCCTTGCCATTGACTATGCCATTATTCTGTTCCACCGGTTTATGGAAGAACATGAGGACAAGGACACCATAGAAGCCGTCACAGTAGCTTTAAGCAAGGCCATACCGGAGATTTCCTCCAGCAGCCTTACTACCGTGTCCGGCATGGTGGCTCTGATGTTCATGCAGTTTGGAATCGGCATGGACCTGGGAAGCGTTCTCACCAAAGCCATTATCATCAGTCTTCTCACCGTATTTCTTTTTATGCCTGCCCTGATTGTCATGTTTTCCAAGGCTATTGACAAGACGGTGCATAAAAACTTTGTGCCAAAGATTAACATTTGGGGCAGGATCGTGGTGAAGCTTCGGTACGTGGGTATGCCTGTCTTTCTGGTGATCGTGGCGGGGGCGGCCGTTTATTCGGGAAAATGTCCCTACATATACGATATTAATTCCATTGAATCCAGCAAGAAAAATGAGTTTATGGCCTCAAAGGAACGGATTGAAGAAACCTTCGAGGTGACCAACACCATGGCAATCGTTATTCCCAGAGGTGATTACGAGAAAGAGGGCAGAATCTTAAAACGCCTGGAGGCCATGGACGAGGTGGATACGGCTCTTGGCCTTGCCAATGTGGAAGTCAGCGATGACGGCAAATACATTCTGGTGGACCGGTTAAGCCCAAGGGAGTTTTCCGAGGTAGCTGGAGTGGATCTTGACCTTGTAAGGGCCTTGTACCAGTTCTATGCCATTGACAAGGAGCAGTACAGTGCATTTATGAAGAACCTGGAAGATTACCGGGTGTCCATTATTGATATGATCGACTTTATCTATAACCAGAAAGAAAAGGGCGGTCTGGAATTTGATGATGATTTGTCGGAAGAAATCGATGATCTGTACAAGGCTGTCTGTGATGCGAGGCAGCAACTGGAAGGGGAGACTTACGACCGCCTGGTATTTAACTTAAAGGGCGCCGTCGAAGGGGCAGAGACCTTTGCCACCATTGACCGGATCCGGGATATTGCCCTTGAGTATTATGACGAGGTTTATGTGGTGGGTGATGCCACCAGCAACTATGATTTAAGTACTTCCTTCCAGAGGGACAATGAGATTATCAGCGTTCTTACGGCACTGTTTGTGGGGATTATCCTTCTGTTTACCTTCCAGTCCGCAGGACTGCCCTTTTTGCTGGTTCTGACCATACAGGGAAGTATCTGGATTAATTTTTCCATGCCTTACTTAACAGGCAGCACCATGTATTTCTTAAGCTATCTGGTGGTAAGTTCCATTCAGATGGGCGCGACCATAGATTATGCCATTGTGATTACCAGCCGGTATCTGGAACTGAGAAAGACCATGACGGATCGGAAGAAGACTGTGGTGGAGGCTTTAAACCAGTCTTTTCCCACCATCATCACATCAGGAACCATACTGACCAGCGCCGGTTTTGTCATTGGCTGTCTGACAGGCAACGCTGTCATCGCATCTCTTGGAAAGGTACTGGGGAGAGGAACCTTGATTTCCATTATTCTGGTTATGACAGTACTGCCTCAGCTTCTTCTTCTGGGTGATAAGCTGATTGACAAGACAGAGCTGACAAGGGCAGTAAAACTGGGACAGGAAAAGGAGGAGGCATAGGTCATGAGAAAGAAAAAAGAGAATCGAAATAGAAAGACGGCCGTTTTGCTCGCTGCCGCCCTGACCTTGTCCGGTCTGGGAAGTGGAGTTTTCCCGCAGATGGAGGCATTGGCAGCTCCGGCCGCGGAATCTGCAGAAGAAGAGGAGGAACAAGAGGAAATCCGTACAGAGGAAGTGATCAGCATCACCTCTGTGGAGGAATTCCTTGATTTTGCCAGACATTGTGTATCGGAATCTTATTCCAAAGGGAAAATGTTTGTGCTGGAGACAGACGTAAATCTTCAGGGAACGGAGTTTGAACCCATACCTGTGTTCGCAGGGACATTTGACGGCAAGGGCCATGGTATCGCCGGCCTGTCCGTCCACTCATCCGGATCCGGTCTTGGCCTCTTTCGGTATGTGCAGGAGGGTGCCATAGTAAAAGATCTTCAGGTTCAGGGAACCCTGGCTCCCCAGGGAAGCAGGATAAATATTGGAGGAATCGCGGGAGTCAACCGGGGGACCATCGAAGGCTGCATCTTTGGCGGACACATTACAGGCCAGGAATCCGCAGGCGGTATTGCGGGTTACAACGAAGAGACGGGAGTGATCAAAAACTGTGAAAATCATGCTGTCCTCACAGGCAACTTAAAGACCGGTGGAATCGCGGGATTCAATGAGGGCCTTATAGAGGGCTGCACCAATCTGGGTGAGATCAACGGCACGGATCAGGAGAACAGCGGCGGCGCCGACGGACAGCTTACCATGGGGAGCATTGACCTGGAAGAGAATCTCCGGGTGGAGAGGGTCAATGACGCGGGAGGAATCGCCGGACTGTCGTTAGGAACCATCAGAGGGTGTACCAACCAGGCCGCCGTAGGATATCCGCATATGGGATACAACTTAGGTGGAATCGCCGGACGCCACAGCGGAATCATTGATGAATGCAGGAACTACGGTACAATTCAGGGAAGAAAAGACGTAGGCGGTATTACGGGGCAGTTTGAGCCTTACATGACGGTTAAATATGAGGAAGACATGTTTGGAAGTCTGGAGAGCCAGCTGGATGAATTGTCCAGTATGGGAGACTCCATGTCAAGCATCCTGGAGCAGACGGGAGATACGGCCAGCAGCAATCTGGATGCCATTGACAGTCAGCTGGAAAAGATTAAGGACATCGGCAGATTTTACAAAAATCTTTACCGGGGAGGCACCGATGACTTTGACCGGGATGCAGATCTGGCCTTGGATGAGATCCAGCATATTTTGGACCACATGGATCTGGAACTGACGGGATGGGAGACTCAGGCCCGTTACCGTTCGGCTCAGGAAAAGGTAAAAGAGATACAAAAACTGCGGGAACAGATGAAAACAAACTATGACGGAGATATCAATGACTTAAATGCCCTGAAAAATTGGCTCAGGCAGCGGAAGGAACAGACGGAGCAGCTGATCAAATACGGGACGGAACTTGGGGATGATCTTCTTTATCTGGCAACCAATGCACCGGGAGAAGCCATAGGGGGAGCGGAGGCCTTTGGCGATGATCTGGAAAAACTGCAGGTGGAGGTCACGGTATTTACGGATATTGTCCGCACCAACGGAGATAAGCTTAAGGGCGATTTGGATTCCATGGATGACGAGATGACGGCTGCCCTTGATATCCTTTCCGGCAATGTGGATACCCTGACAGACGATCTGAAAGACAATAGGAATCAGATCAGGAGTCAGAAGAATCAGATCCAGGACCAGATCGACCAGATGCGGGGCACCATCTCCGACGGAGTGGACCGGGCGCGGGAAGATAAGGATCTTATTGAGGATGTGTCAGACTTGGAGACCGGAGAAACACAAGAGGGCATCATAAAGGGATGTGTGAATCAGGGGAAGGTGGCAGCCGATTTCCAGGCAGGGGGAATCGTAGGAATTATCGGCATGGAGACCAGCCTTGATCCGGAACAGGATCTGGAAGCCGATGAGGAGCGGACTCTCAATGTGACAAGGAATATGAGAGCCATCGTCACAGGATGTATCAACAGGCAGCAGATTGAGGTGAAGAACGATTATGCAGGCGGAATCGCAGGGAAAGCCAATCTGGGCGCTCTCATACAAAATCAGAATTATGGCGACATCACGGCTGAGGACGGCAATTATGCAGGCGGGATCACCGGAAGCAGTGCCTATGTTCTGAGAGACAATTACAACATGTGCACCATACACGGCAATAACTATATGGGCGGAATCGCCGGATGGGGAACGGATGTTATTCAGAATTATTCCATGGTTTCTTTCGGGAACAGGGAAGGAGAATGGATCGGAGCCGTAGCTGGGGATGTGGACCGGGAAGGAACCATAGAGGGCAATGTCTATGTGGATGAAGGAACAGGCGCCGTGGACAACATCACTTATGAAAGCCAGGCAAAAGGATTGGGTTATGAGGCCTTTCGGATGCAGGACGGGATGCCGGAGGAATTCAGCAGGCTGTCCGTGGAATTTCTGGTGGATGATGAAGTGGTAAAGACCGTGTACTGCCAGTATGGAGACGGCGTAAAGGAATCGGATATCCCTAAGGTTCCGCAAAAGGACGGGTATTATTATATGTGGGAGCAGAAAGACTTGTCCTGCATAAAGGGCAATGAGAAAGTTCATGCCGTTTATAAAGCCTGGAATACGACCATCGCTTCTTCCGACGACAAGATGCCGGTTATGCTTGTGGAGTCCAACTTCTATCCCGGCACCAGTCTGGTGGTAAGGGAGAAGGACAAAGATGCCTGGAATGGGCGGATGACGGTGCCGGAGGGATACGAGATGGCAGGGGACTGGGAATACTCCATTGTCCAGCCGGACGGCGCGGCTATGCCGGAACATATCCGGGTCCATGTTTTGGCTAAAGGACTGCCGAAAGGGTCCCTTGCAGGAATGGCAGAAAACGGTGAAATCCGTGTGGCGGACAGCAGATGGGACGGTTCTTACCTGGTTTTTGAGACGAACGGTCCGGGAGAGATTGTGGTGCTGAGGCCAAAGAGTCAGGTAAAGATGTGGATTGCCATGGCTGCGGGGGCAGTGACGGGAGCGCTTATTCTGTGGATAATCGCTGCCGGAAGGGGCAAAAAGAAACAGGGAAAAGTCGGCGGGGAAGAAGAAGCCCGGACAGAGACGGCAGAAGAGGGAGAGGAAAAAGAGGAAAAGAAAGAAGAGGAAGAGGCAGAAGAAAAGGCAGAAGAGATGGGGAGAGGTTGATAATGGGGAAAGCAGAGTACCAATGGAATGAGATCGATGAGACAAAACTTACCATTGCAGAGCGCTGCGTCTACAGAATCAGGAGAAAAGCAGTGGAGTTATACCAAAAAGGGGACAGCGCAAAGGAGATCTTTCGTGCCACAGGCATGAGTCATACGGAGGTTCTGCGCCTGTGGAACCGGTGCTGCGCCACAGATCCCAAAACCGGGGAGTGCTGCGGCTATGAAGCTCTGGTGCCGAAGTCAAAGATAAAGAAGTTTATCCGCTAGAACGGTCCGGATACTGTGACGGCCGCATTCCCATGAGCTGACAAAACGTGTTGGAAAAGTGATTGGGGTTTGAAAATCCAACCTCCCTGGAGATCTGGGTAATGGTCATATTCCGCTCTTTGAGAAGCATGGCCGCATATTCCATTTTGCATCTTAAGATATACTCCTTTGGGGACTGGCCCAGGCCAGAGGTAAATATCTTGTACAGATAGCTTTCGCTGACGCCGCAGGCATGGCTTACCTGGGAGACCAAAAGCGGTTCCCGCACGTTGGCGGCAATATAGCTGGTTGCCTTGTTGAGAAGAAGATCGGTGCCGTGCACGGGTTTGCGGGACTTAAGCTCACAGGGATTAAAATCTTTTCTGCGGAGCAGTTCCATAATAAGAAGCATAAAGTAACTGTGGACCTTGTGATAATATCCCGGATGCTGGCTGGCGCACTCTTCTTCAATGGTGCGGAAATAGAATTCCACAGGGGAATGCAGGGCGTGGAATACCCGTATCTTTAACGAGGTCTCCATCATGGGGATAAAGTTCTGCTCTTCATGATGAGGGTGGACCTGAAAATACAGATAGAGAAATTCCGGAAGGAGATGATCGTCTAAGCTGGAGGCATTGTAAATGGTATTGGGGGGTGTGTAAAGCACATCCCCTTTTTTAAGTATCATGGAGGTGTCATGAATCTCATAGCGGACGGACCCGCAGATGACATAAATGATTCGATGGTAAGGCAGGGTCGTGTTCCTGGCGGCACGGGGGCCGGAGGAGCGGAAGCAGCCGAAGGAGACCAGGGAGAGCTGGTACTTTTTGAGTTCCATGGACAGGGCGTCTTCGGTGAGGGCAGGGAGGAAGCTGAAATATGTTTGACGGGGCATGGGAGTCTCCTTTTGACTGGAATGATTTTTGTATAAATTATATTGAAAACCGTATGACTTTATTTTACAGGAAATATATAATAAAGACAAGAAATTTTTAAATAAGGGAGGATTTTTTATGAAGAAACATGTTTTGGCAGTGACGCTGGCAGCGGCGCTGGTTCTTGGCGGCTGTTCGTCAGGCGCTTCATCTCAGCAGACCACAGAAGCGCAGAAGGAAACGACTGCAAAAGCCCAGACCACAGAGACTCAGGCGGAGACAGAGGAAGAGGAAGAGACCGGGAAGGCGCCGGAGGAAGTTTTGTCTTATGATGAGGTGAAAGAAGCGGACGTGGTGATCGTGGGAGCAGGAGGAGCCGGGCTGTCTGCAGCCATAGCGGCAGCCGATGAAGGGGCCGAGAGTATTATTGTCGTGGAAAAGCTTGGCAAGACCGGAGGCTCTTTAAACTTTACCAGCGGTTCCATGTCAGGAGCAATGACCGTGATTCAGGAGCTGGATGGGATTGAGGATACAAAGGAATCTTACATTGAGGATATCATGTCCAACGGCGCAGGACTGGGCAACCGGGAGTTGATTGAGATTTTTGTGGACGAGGACGTGGATGCCATAGAGTGGCTGTGGAATCATGGTCTCAGTGAGTATACCTTTTCCGAACAAAACGGCAAAAAGAGCGTGTTTGCACCAGAACATCAGCTTTATTCCGTTCAGAGAACGTATAAGCCCAAGGCCATGGATCCGGCTAATTATAAATCAGCGGTTCATGAGATTTTGGATAAAGAGATAGCCGGGTATGACAATATTACCATTGATTATTACACGGAAGTGACAGAGCTTTTGGGCAATGAAAAAGGGCAGGTTCTGACAGCCGTAGGCTATAACAGCGACAGTAAAAAGACTGTGTGCTACCAGGCGAAAAAGGGCATTATCATGGCTACCGGCGGTTATTCCGGCAATCCGAAAATGATGGGCGAGTACGCAGTCCACGGAGACAAATATCTGGTAGGCGGTGCGGACAGCGCCGACGGCAGGGGAATCCGCATCATGCAGACTGTGGGTGCGGCGGTGGATCAGGAGAAGCTCTCTTACATTCCTACCTTTCCCATGGGTCTGGAGTTTGCTCCGGGCAAAGGCGCCATCGGCGATGTGTATATGTGGAAGGCCGGCGGCATCTATGTGAATCAGGAAGGAAAACGGTTCATCAATGAAACTCTGGATGAGGTGGTGCCCAGAGAGACTGCCTTGGAGGAGCAGACCGATGCAGTGCAGTATAATATCTTTACAGACAAGATTATTGAAGATCTGAAAGCAGGAGGCGCTGCTTTCATGTGGGATTACTATTATGAGCCGGACAACGGCATAGGCCATAAACTGGTTCAGTCGGCGGATACTTTGGAAGAACTGGCCGGTATCATTGGTGTTCCCGCTGACGCCTTGGTCGAAACCGTTAACGCTTACAACAAGGCCGTGGAGGAAGGCAAAACCGACGAGTTCGGAAGAGATTTCAGCAATACGCCTACGGCCTACAGTGTGGCGGTGAATAAGATTGAAGGGGATAAGTATTATGCGGTGCCCATCAAGGCTCTGGTTGTCATGACTCTGGGCGGCGTCACGATCAACAATGATATGCAGGTAGTGGACGAGGCAGGAAACGCCATCCCTGGTTTATATGCGGCCGGAGAGGTCGTAGGAGGAATCTGGGGGAAATTCGTATCCGGCGGTACAGGGGTTATGGGTCCCGTTGCCTTTGGACGGATTACGGGGCGCAATGTAGTGAATATGGAACCGGCAGAGGGACAGCCTGTGAAGGAAGCCTCCTTTGTCTTAAAGGAAGAGCTGTTTGAGAAGAAAGAGGCCGCTGGAGAAAAGTATGACATGAGCGGCATTAATGACGGCACTTATGAGGCAGTTGTGGATGGACAAAACGGGGATATGACCGTTCAGGTGGTTGTGGCGGAAGGAAAGATCAGTGAAGTGACTGTGGTGAGCAGCCACGAGACGGAAAATATCGCAGCCCCTGCCATAGAGAAGGTTCCCGCAGCCATTGTGGAACAGAACAGTCCTGATGTGGACGGTGTGACGGGAGCCACCCTTACCAGCGGAAGAATTATGGAAGCGGTTAAACAGTGCCTTGATCAGGCAAAATAAGACCACAGCATAGAAAAGAGGATGGGTCAGATTTCTTTAAGAAACCTGACCCATCCTCTTTCTTGTGTTTTCAGGGAAGGCATATTATAATAGAATAAAAGAATTAGTGGTAAATTCCCGCTTTTGGAAATATAATATAGATAAGGACTTTATGGGGCAGTAAAAAATGAGGAGGGGAGAGGTTTGACCATCAGAGAATCTATGGAGCAGTTAGAGGAACAGTATTTAAGTCCATATGCCGCTCTGAGTAAAAATACATTGGGAAGGGATAAGAAGGAGACGCTGTGTGACATCCGGCCGGAGTATCAGAGGGACCGGGACCGGATTCTGCACTGCAAGTCATTTCGCAGGCTGAAACATAAGACTCAGGTGTTTTTGGCGCCGGAGGGGGATCATTACCGGACCCGCCTGACTCACACTCTGGAGGTGGCTCAGATTGCCAGGACTATCGCCAAGTCTTTGCGGATGAACGAAAGTCTGGCGGAGGCCATTGCACTGGGACATGATTTAGGGCATACGCCTTTCGGCCATTCCGGAGAAAGTATTCTTGATAAGCTCTGTGAGGACGGGTTTGCTCACTATCAGCAGAGTGTCCGTGTGGTGGAAGTGCTGGAGAAAGACGGACAGGGTCTGAATCTGACCAAAGAGGTGCGGGACGGAATCCTCAATCACAGAACCAGCGGCCATCCATCCACCTTAGAAGGGTGTATTGTGCGGCTTTCCGACAAGATCGCCTATATTAACCATGATATCGACGATGCCATACGAGCCAGGATCTTTAAGGAGGAGGATCTGCCCCGTGAGTACACGGATATCTTAGGGCACAGTGTGAGGGAACGGCTCAATACCATGATTCACGATATTATTGAGAACAGCCTTGAAAAGCCTGAGATCGTCATGTCCCCTTCCATGGAGAAGGCCATGAAGGAGCTGCGGGCCTGGATGTTTGCCCACGTGTACAGCGGGAGCGTGGCAAAGGAGGAGGAAGGAAAGGCCCAGCGGATGCTGGAATTTCTATATGAATACTATTTGAAAGATACAGATGCCCTGCCCCGGGAATACTTAGAGCTCATGGAGCAGAGGGGAGAAAAGAGGGAACGGATCGTGTGCGACTATATTGCGGGCATGAGCGACCGCTATGCCATTGATATGTTCGAACAGCTCTTCGTGCCCAAGGCATGGAAGGCGCTGTAGGGGAAAGAAAGATGAGAAGCATTTCTCAGGCGTCTGTCTGCGATCTTTCAGGCGCCGTTACAAAAGCAGGAGGACCTTATGTTTTACCCGGAAGAAATCGTAGAAGAAGTGAGATCAAAAGTCGACATTGTAGATATCGTATCGGGATATGTAAAGCTCCAGAAAAAGGGCAGCAACTACTTCGGATTGTGTCCTTTTCATAATGAGAAGTCGCCCTCTTTTTCTGTGGCGCCGGGGAAGCAGATCTATTACTGCTTTGGGTGCGGAGCAGGGGGCAATGCCATTACCTTTCTCATGGAATATGAGAATTATTCCTTTCCGGAGGCCTTACAGGTGCTGGCGGACAGAGTGGGAGTAACGCTTCCCAAGGAGGAGATGTCAAAGGAGGCCAGGGCCCAGGCGGATCTGCGGGCCTCACTTTTGGAGATCAATAAACTGGCGGCAAACTATTTTTATTATCAGTTAAAGCATCCTCAGGGAAGGCTGGGATATGATTACTTAAGGAACCGGCAGCTGAGCGACGATACTATAAGAAGGTTCGGTCTGGGATTCGCCAGCAAAAGAGGCGACGATCTGTACCGCTTCTTAAGAGAGAAAGGCTATACAGACCAGCTTTTAAAAGAGACGGGGCTGGTGTCCATCGAAGAGAGAGGGACTCACGACAAGTTCTGGAACCGGGTTATGTTTCCCATTATGGATGTGAACAACCGTGTTATCGGATTCGGAGGGCGGGTCATGGGAGACGGCGCTCCCAAATACTTAAATTCTCCGGAGACCAGACTTTTTGATAAAAGCCGTAATCTTTACGGCCTGAATTATGCAAAGGCTTCCAGGGAGAAATTCTTTTTGATCTGCGAGGGTTATATGGATGTTATCGCCATGCATCAGGCCGGTTTTACCAACGCGGTGGCGTCTTTAGGCACGGCGTTTACCAAACAGCATGCATCGCTGATCAAGCGGTATACGGATCAGGTGATTCTCACTTATGACAGCGACGATGCAGGCGTGAAAGCGGCCCTGCGCGCCATTCCCATTCTGAAAGAAGCCGGTGTGTCAGCCAGGGTGCTGAATATGAAGCCGTATAAGGATCCCGATGAGTTTATTAAAAATATGGGAGCCCACGCATTCAGAGAGAGAATCAATGAGGCCAGGAACAGCTTTTTGTTTGAGATTGACGTGTTAAAGAGAAACTATAATCTGGAAGATCCGGAACAGAAAACAGGATTTTACAATGCCGCAGCCAGAAAGCTTTTGGAATTTCCGGAAGCTTTGGAACGGGATAACTATATCCAGGCCGTATCCAGGGAGTATTTTATTAATTACCAGGATTTAAAACAGCTGGTACATAATCTGGGCAGCAGGCTGGGGCCCGTACGGACAGAGGAGAGGAAGCAGGCGGCCTCTTCCTATCAGGAGAGGAAAAGGGAAAAGGAGGACGGGCCGAAGAAGTCTCAGAGGCTTCTTCTTACCTGGCTTATTGAGAATCCCCGCCTGTTTGACAAGATTGACGGTATCATCACGGCAGATGATTTTAAAGAAGATTTGTACCATCAGGTGGCAAAGATGGTTTTTGACGGTCACGCAAAAGGAGAAGTCAGCCCGGCAGGGATACTGAACCATTTTATTAATGACGAAGAGCAGTACAAGACCGTGGCTTCCCTCTTTTCTGCAAATCTAAAGGGTTCTTTGACAGATGATGAGTGGAAAAAGGCGTTTTCGGAGACCGTGATAAAGGTAAAAAAGAACAGTCTGGATGAGGCCAGCAGGACGGCTGCGGATATCGGGCAGCTTCAGGAGATCATTAAGGCCCGGAGCGCTCTTAAAACATTGCATATTTCCATTGATTAAGGCAACACTATAGGCAGACTACGGAAAGGTTGGACCATATGGACGAAAAGATATTGGGATTTGACGACAAGTTGGCACTTCTGCTGGCAGAGGCGAAAAAGAAGAAAAATGTGCTGGAAAATAAAGAGGTTCTGAGCTTTTTTTCAGATGAGACTCTGGACGCAGACAAGCTGGATAAAATCTATGATTTTCTGGAAGCCAATAAGGTGGATGTCCTGAGGTTGGGCGAGGAGACGGAGATTGATGCAGATCTTTTCGTAGATGATGAGATCGACTTGGACCATGAAGAGGAGATTGATCTGGAGAAGATTGATTTGTCAGTGCCGGAGGGAGTGGGAACAGAGGATCCGGTGCGGATGTACTTAAAGGAGATCGGGAAGATCCCTCTTTTATCTCTGGACGATGAGATCGAACTGGCGAAAAAGATCGAACTGGGGGACGAGGCGGCAAAGAAGGATTTGGCGGAGGCCAATCTCCGCCTGGTGGTCAGTATTGCCAAGCGGTATGTAGGACGCGGAATGCAGTTTTTGGATCTGATTCAGGAAGGCAATCTGGGGCTTATTAAAGCTGTGGAGAAATTTGATTATACAAAAGGGTATAAGTTCAGTACCTATGCAACCTGGTGGATCCGCCAGGCCATTACCAGAGCCATCGCGGACCAGGCCCGGACCATCCGTATTCCGGTCCATATGGTGGAGACCATTAACCGCCTGATCCGGGTGTCCAGGCAGCTTCTTCAGGAACTGGGGCGGGAGCCCCAGCCGGAGGAGATCGCAGCCAAGGTGGACATGCCTGTGGAGCGGGTCAGGGAGGTGCTGAAGATCTCTCAGGAGCCGGTGTCTTTGGAGACGCCTATCGGAGAGGAGGAAGACAGTCATCTGGGGGATTTTATTCAGGACGACCATGTGATGGTGCCTGCGGAGGCGGCGGCATTTACCCTTCTTCACGAACAGCTCATGGAGGTTCTTGAGACTTTGACAGACAGGGAACAGAAGGTGTTAAAGCTCCGGTTCGGCCTGGAGGACGGAAGACCCAGGACTTTGGAGGAAGTGGGAAAAGAGTTTAACGTGACCAGGGAGCGGATCCGGCAGATTGAGGCCAAGGCTCTCAGAAAGCTGCGCCACCCCAGCCGCAGCAAGAAGCTGAAAGATTATCTGGATGTGTAAGGGACAGAACAGACGGTAAACAGGAAGGGGAGAGGGACCATAAAACTATCAAAGCGGCTGGAGACCGTGGCTTCCTTTGTGGAGAAAGGAAGCAGGATCGCTGATGTGGGAACGGACCACGGATATATTCCTATTGTGCTTATGGAGCGGGGACAGGCGTCAGGAGCCATCGCCATGGATGTGGGCGCCGGTCCTCTGGAGAGGGCCAGGGAACATATCAGGGAAAGACAGCTTGAAAGCACAATAGAGACCAGGCTCTGCGACGGGGTGAGATGTCTGGCGCCGGAGGAGGCCGACACGGTGATCATAGCCGGCATGGGCGGAGAACTGGTGATACATATTATGGGAGAGGGAAGCCACCTGTGGGATTCTGTAAAGCACTGGATTTTGTCTCCCCAGTCAGAGCTTGATAAAGTCCGCAGATTCTTGGACGACCATGGATTTGCCATTGCAAAAGAGGACATGGTGGAGGAAGACGGGAAATATTATACGGTAATGGACATTGAGAGAGAGACGGGGGAAGGCAGGAGAAGCGAAACAGGGGGAGTCTGGGACAGCCCTGCTGAGGAGGGAGACGGCAAAAGGGAGGAAGAACTGCGGGAGGCCAAGTACCTCTTCGGGCCAAGGCTTATAGAGGAGAAACATCCGGTTTTGATGGAATTCTTAAAGAAAGAGGAAAGGGTTCTTGAGAATATTATAGAGGGGCTTAAGGAGCAGGAAAGTCTTCGGGCCTTTGACCGGAAAAAGGAATTGGAACAGAGACTTTCATGGGTAAGGCGAGCCATGGAGTGAGATTTTTTACAAAAAAGAAAAGGAGATGAGGCGGATAACATGAGATGCAGTGAGATGATGGACCTGTTTGAAAGGCTGGCGCCGGCGGACCGGGCCTGCTCCTGGGATAATCCGGGGCTTTTGGCAGGAAGAGCCGAAAAGGAAGTGACGAAGGTATTGACTGCGCTGGACGCCACGGACCAGGTGGTGGAACTGGCCGTGAAGGAGGGCTGTGACCTTTTGCTGACCCACCATCCCCTGATTTTTCAGCCCCTTAAGAAAGTCAATGACCAGGATTTTATTGGGCGGAGGATCGTGAAGCTGATTCAGGCGGATATCTGCTGTTATGCCATGCATACGAATTTCGACAGTGCTGCGGGGGGCATGGCGGATCTGGCAGCCGGACTTCTGGGCCTTAAGAAGGAAGGCCCTTTGGAGGTTATGGGACAGCAGCCGGATACCGGAGAGCCTTATGGAATCGGCGCCTTTGGGGAACTGGCTCATCCTGAGACATTAAAGGAGCTTGCTCTCAGGGTAAAAGAACGGTTCGGACTTCCCTTTGTCAATGTATACGGGGCGGAGAGAGAAAGTGAGATGATCACCAGAGCGGCTGTCTGTCCCGGCTCAGGAAAAGGCATGAGCGGCGCTGCCGTGGCGGCAGGGGCGCAGGTGCTGATCACAGGGGACATAGGCCATCATGACGGGATTGACGCTGTGGCCCAGGGGCTCTGCATCATTGACGGCGGTCATTATGGGCTGGAACATATTTTTATGGATTTTATGGAGGGATATCTGAAGGAGCAGGGAAAGGGAGAACTGATAATCATCAAAGCACCGGCAGCCTGTCCGGTGAAAGCGTGGTAGGCTGCATATGGCCAGTGGCCGGAAAAGATAAAATCATGAAGGAGGATTTGTCGTGGAATATGTAACCATAGGAGGAACATGCAGAGAATATCCTACAGGGACTTCATATCTGCAGATTGCCCAGGAGTATCAGCCTCAGTACGAAAATGATATTATGCTGGTGTCGGTGAATGGGAAACTGAGAGAACTGCACAAGACCGTAGACGGAGCGTGTACTCTGGAATTTATTACCACGGCTGAGAAGCCGGGTATGCAGGCTTATCAGAGAAGCGCCAAGCTCATTATGCTGAAGGCATTTTATGAGATCGTGGGCAAGGACCAGATTAAGAAGATCGCCGTGGAGTTTTCCGTGGGGAAGGGGCTTTTTGTGGATGTGAGAGGGGATTTTACCCTGACCCAGGAACTTCTTGACCGGATCAAGGGGAAGATGAGGGAGTATGTGGAACAGGAGATTCCCATTGTAAAGCGCAGTGTGAATACAGATGAGGCTGTGGGACTTTTCGAGCGCCATGGAATGCATGACAAGGCCAGTCTGTTTAAATACCGCATGGCTTCCAGGGTAAATCTTTACAGTATCGGCGGGTTTGAGGACTATTTTTACGGGTATATGGCCCAAAATACAGGGTATATCAAATATTTTGACCTGTTACTGTATGAGCATGGCTTTGTGCTTATGCTGCCTACCATGGCAAATCCCAGGCAGGTGCCGCCCTTTGAGCCCAGCCGGAAATTATTCGGCGTCCTGAAAGAATCCTCCAGATGGGGGGAGAGGCTGGGAGTCGGAGACGTGGGCGCCCTGAACAATGAGATCGCCAGGGGCAATGCCAACGACCTGATTCTGATTCAGGAGGCTCTCCAGGAGAAAAAGATCGGCCAGATCGCGGAGATGATCGCCGAACAGTCGGGAAAGAAATTCGTCATGATCGCAGGACCTTCCTCGTCGGGAAAGACTACATTTTCCCACCGTCTCTGCATTCAGCTGAGGGCCCTTGGCCTAAAGCCTCATGCCATCGGCGTGGACGACTATTTTGTCAATCGGGTGGACAGTCCCAGGGATGCCAACGGCAATTATAATTATGAGATATTGGAATGTCTGGATATCAAGCAGTTTAATGAGGACATGACCGCCCTTCTGGCGGGAAAGACGGTGGAGCTGCCTCACTATAATTTTATTACAGGCGTAAGGGAATATAAGGGAAACATGCTGACTCTGGGGTCAGAGGATATTCTGGTGATTGAGGGAATTCACTGTCTCAACGACCGGCTGTCCTACACCCTTCCAAGGGAGAGCAAATTTAAGATCTACATAAGCGCGCTGACTCAGTTAAATATCGACGAACACAACCGGATTCCCACTACGGACGGCAGGCTCATCCGCCGCATGGTGAGGGATGCCAGGACAAGAGGGGCGTCGGCCCGTGATACCATCCGCCGGTGGCCGTCGGTGCGCCGGGGGGAGGAGGAGAATATCTTCCCTTACCAGGAGGACGCGGACATGATGTTTAATTCTGCTCTTGTATATGAACTGGCCGTGCTAAAGCAGTATGCCCAGCCTCTGCTGTTCCAGATTCCCAAGGACTGCGAGGAATACCTGGAGGCAAAGCGGCTTCTTAAGTTTTTGGATTATTTCCTGGGAATCAGCAGCGAGGATATACCCCATAACTCTATCGTGAGGGAGTTTATCGGGGGGAGCTGTTTTAAGGTGTAAGAAGGGCAGATGAGATGTGAGGGCGGCAGACTGCCGCCCTTTTCCCGGTTTTATCGGAATGGGATCCTACCTGATAAAATTGGTTCTCTCAAAAGGCTCTTTCTCAGGCAGGCCGAACCGTTCTCTGCCGAGGGCAATGCTCTTCATGAGGAAAGCCATGTTCTTTGCCAGAGTCCGCATGCCCTGAAGGCCTTCCATGTCCTGGGCGGCTTCTCCCTGGCTGGCTCCGTGAATGCTGTTCCAGTACTGGCCGGAGGCCACAGGCATTCCGCAGATGGTAAAATACTTGTTCAGTTCGTCAAAGGTGGAAGACAGACCGCCCCGCCTTGCCGCCACCACGCTGGCTCCCACTTTCATCGTCTTGTCAAAGGGAGTGCTGTAGAACAGACGGTCCAAAAACGCGATGAGGGTGGCATTGGCCGAGGCATAGTACACAGGGCTGGCGATGACAAGACCGTGGCAGGCCTGGAATTTGGGCGCCGCTTCATTGACCATATCATCAAAGACGCATCTGCCGGCTTTCTTGCAGGACATACACGCCACGCAGCCCCGGATATCCTTGTTTCCCACATGGAGAATCTCCGTCTCAATTCCTTCTTTTTCGAATATTTCTTCCATCTGGTGAAGCGCTACATAAGTATTGCCCTTACTGTGGGGGCTTCCGTTGATCATCAATACTTTCATGTAAATACCTCCGTTTTGATTATAACCCTTGGGGTCGGGAAACTTAAGAGACCCTCAGGGGTTGTACTTTATTTTACAGGGTTTTTGCCAAAATTTCAATGGGGATAATCGGCGCTGCCCTTCAGGCGGAGCTGCGCATTTTATGGAAAAACAGCAGAAGGTTTGACAGCGCATGGGTATTGTGATATTCTGAGACTATGAAATAAATTTACGTAATTGGAGATGAACGAGAAATGAATAATCAAGGTATATCGGGAACCATCTGCGCTTTTTATGAGCAGTTTTTTGATGCGGAAAAAAAGATTGCGGATTTTATTATGGAGAATAAGAAAGCTGTGGTGGATATGACCGTGGCGGAGCTGGCAAGAGCAAGCGGCACCAGCGACGCCACAGTATCCCGGTTCTGCCGCAGGTGCGGATTCAAGGGATTTCAGAGCCTGAAAATGGATTTGGCCAAGGAAGTGATGAAGGAAGAGAGGGACAGCCTTCAGGTGTCCAATGAGATCAGCAGGGGGAATCTGTCCCAGTCCCTTCAGAATATCCTGGCCAACAAGATGGCGGAGATGACAGGCACAATCGGTATGATGGACACAGATAACCTGGAGGTGATTCTGAACGTTCTGGAACATGCCGGAATCATCCAGTTCGCAGCCGTGGGCAACACCATTCCCGTGGCCATGGACGGCGCGTTTAAATTTAATCAGCTGGGACTGCGTTCCGTGTCAGGAAGCATATGGGAAGCTCAGGCGGCCCATGCCTATAACCTGGGCCCGGAAGATGCCGTGGTTGTGATCTCCAACTCCGGCACATCAAAAAGACTTCTGGCTCTGGTCCGGGGGGCTAAGGAGAACGGCGCTAAGATCATTGTGATTACCAATAATGAATCTTCCCCCCTGGCAAGAATCAGTGATTACAAGATTATCACTGCCACCAGGGAAAAACTTCTCACAGGAGAGTTCTGGTTCTCCAGGATTCCGGCTATGCTGGTGATCGAGACCCTGTATCTCCTTTTGTTTGTGAGTAAGAAGGATGCCGCAGAACATATCCGGCGGCATGAGGAGTCCATCAGGCCGGATAAGATGGAATGAGGGGATGGGATGGCGTTTTCGTGAGTGGACTCTTCTTTGCCCCGTCCTTTTTGTTTTCAGGACGGGGCTGTGATGTTTTCGGATTCTCCCCATTTCATACATGACCTTTTGACACTGGTATCGTATGATGTTGGGGTCAAAAGGTTTTTTGACCCCTGATGCCAACGGATTGCTCCGCATTTCATGCTCCCGCAATCCTAAAAACATTCAAAATCCGCCCTATCGGGCTACTTTTTCATGTTTTTTCGGGTCCCAAAGTCATGTATTGACATGCAAGCATGTCATTCATGACCTTTTGACCCTGGCATCATCGTATATTCTATTTTCAAAAACATTCTCATTTTATCCCTGGGCCAAAATAAAATTTCTTAAAAAATATACTTGACGAAACAAAACAATCATGTTATCATATACTCAAGATAAGAAATAAAATTTCATAAAATTAAAAAGAGGTGATAGATATGATTTACACAGTAACATTCAACCCGGCTCTGGACTATGTGGTGCAGGTTAACCATTTTACGCCGGGCAGTGTGAACCGGACCGTGAAGGAGAACATTTTTTACGGAGGAAAAGGGATCAACGTATCGGCAGTACTGGCTAATCTGGGATACGAGAGTACGGCCCTGGGATTTGTGGCCGGGTTTACAGGGGATGAGATTGAGAGGGGCGTGAAGACTCTTGGGTTTTCTTCTGATTTCATCCGGGTGAAGGAGGGGATGTCCCGCATCAACGTGAAGCTGAAATCCGACGAGGAAAGCGAGATCAACGGCATGGGGCCCCGGATTGCGAGGGAGGATGTGGATGAGCTGTTCGGGAAACTGGGAAGGCTTGTAAAGGGAGACGTGCTGGTGCTTTCCGGAAGCATTCCCTCATCCATTGACAGCAGAATCTATGAGAGTATTCTGGAGGCTCTGGACGGAAAAGGGATTCTGGCGGCAGTGGATGCGGAGAAAGATCTTCTTCTCAATGTACTCAAGTACCATCCCTTTCTGATTAAACCCAACAATTTTGAACTGGGTGATATGTTCGGAGTTGCTTTGAAGGGGGAAGACGACATCGCAGAATATGCCCGCCGCCTTCAGGACAAGGGCGCCAGGAATGTGCTGGTGTCCATGGCAGGGGACGGAGCCCTTCTGGTGACGGAGACGGGGCAGGTATTAAAGCTTGGGGTCGCCAAAGGTCAGGTCAGGAATTCCGTGGGAGCGGGAGATTCCATGGTAGCGGGATTTTTAGCCGGTTTTTTGGAGAATGGAGATTACGGCCATGCCTTAAAGCTGGGAACCGCAGCCGGAGGGGCCACTGCATTTTCCGACGGTTTAGGGACAAGGGAAGAGATTATGAGATTGTATGAGACCCTTTCATGAGAGGGAAGGCTGTATGGAGGCCGGATAAGGAGGAGCATAGATGAGAATAACGGAATTATTAAAGAAAGAGAGCATTGAACTGGGAGTGGCCCTGGATTCTAAGGATGCAGCCATTGATAGGCTCACAGGTCTCATGGAGGCAGGGGGAAGGCTTCATGACAGGGGAGGATATAAAGAGGGGATTCTTGCCCGTGAATCCCAGGGGAGTACGGCCATCGGAGACGGAATCGCCATACCCCACGCCAAGGTGGAAGCCGTAAAGGAGGCGGGGCTGGCTGCTGTCACGGTTCCGGCCGGCGTGGATTATGAGGCTTTTGACGGCTCTTTGGCCAACCTGATCTTTATGATCGCGGCTCCGGCAGGCGGGGCGGACGTTCATCTGGAGGCACTGGCCAGGCTTTCCACACTCCTCATGACACCGAATTTTAAAGATAATCTGATTCAGGCTTCCAGCAAGGAAGAGTTTTTAAAGATCATTGACCAGGCGGAGAATGATAAGTATGGGGAGAAAGAGGGCCGGTCACAGGGTGATTCCCAGGATTTAAAAGACCATGAGGCGACACAGGATGTGTCCGGCGGCGGGAAGGAAGGATATCGTCTTCTGGCGGTTACGGCTTGTCCCACGGGCATTGCCCATACCTACATGGCGGCGGAGAACCTGGAAAGTACGGCAAAAAAGATGGGGATTTCCCTGAAGGCGGAGACGGATGGTTCCGGCGGAGCCCAGAATGTGCTGACCAGGGAGGAAATCGCCGCCGCGGAGGCGATCATCGTGGCAGCGGACAGGGAGATTGAGATGGCCCGGTTTGACGGAAAGCCTGTTCTTCAGGTACCTGTTGCCGACGGAATTCACAAGGCAAAGGAGCTTATCGAGAAGGCAGCATCGGGTCAGGCGCCTGTTTACCGTCATGCAGGCGGGGGAGACGGTGGTGCTTCATCGGCGGGAGCCGGGGACAGTGCGGGACGCAAGGTTTACAAGCACTTGATGAACGGTGTTTCCCATATGCTTCCCTTTGTTATCGGCGGCGGGGTTCTCATTGCACTGGCGTTTTTGTTTGACGATTATTCTGTCAATCCGGCGAATTTCGGTAAGAATACACCCCTGGCAGCTTATTTAAAGACCATCGGCGAGCAGGCTTTCGGCATGATGCTTCCCGTGCTTTCCGGTTATATTGCCATGAGCATTGCAGATCGCCCCGGACTGGCTGTGGGATTTGTGTCGGGAATTGCGGCCAAGGCAGGCATGACATTTTCCAATCCTGACGGCGGCGCGGTTAACGCGGGATTTTTGGGAGCCCTCTTTGCAGGGTTTGCAGCGGGTTACCTGGTTCTGGGACTTAAGAAATTATTTTCCAAACTCCCTAAGTCTTTAGAGGGAATCAAGCCGGTGCTTCTGTATCCGGTGCTGGGGATTTTCCTGGGTGCTGTGGCGACTACATTCATTAATCCTTATATGGGTATGATCAATGACGGCCTCACCGGCTTTTTAAACGGCATGGGCGGGGCAAGCCGGATTGTCCTTGGTATGATTGTGGGCGGCATGATGTCTATCGATATGGGCGGTCCCTTTAACAAGGCAGCCTATGTGTTCGGAACCGCCCAGCTGGCGGAGGGGAATTTTGAGGTTATGGCGGCGGTTATGGCCGGCGGCATGGTTCCGCCCATTGCCATTGCCCTGTGCACCATGTTGTTTAAGAAGAAATTTACCAAAAAGGAGTGCCAGTCAGGTATTGTCAATATTATTATGGGATTGTCATTCATCACCGAGGGCGCCATTCCCTTTGCGGCGTCTGATCCGGTCAGGATTATTCCCTCCTGTGCTGCGGGAGCGGCAGTGGCCGGCGGTTTGTCCATGTTCTTTGGCTGTACTATCCGGGCGCCCCATGGGGGAATATTTGTCCTGCCTACTGTGGGCAATCCTTTTGGGTATCTGGGAGCCGTGATCATAGGTTCCGCGGTCGGATGCGTGATACTTGGTTTGCTTAAGAAGGAGCTGGGGGAGGATGAGAGATAAAGAGAGACGGTAAATATTGGCAATACAATTTGCAATGATTAAAGGTGCAAAGCCATGGTGACGTGATAATGGTTTTGCACCTTTTTATGTGCCAATTTGATTTTTAATTAATTTTCTGGTAGTATATAATAAGATGAAAAGGGCGGGGGAATTTTTATGAAATCTATCGATTTAACAGAACTGGGGATAACATTTCTGGAATCCTTTAAACGAATATCCGGATTTTCGGAGAGTCAGTTTGTACAATATATGAATAATAATAATATGTGGGATATATTGAATGACACACATTTAATACGAGGCTTAATGGGGGCGGATATAGAGGATATTGTAGAAATAATAGGGAGGTATTTATCATTAGATGAGCGGCATAATATTATATCACGGTACAATAGCAGATTTTAATATTGTTGATTTGGCGCATACAAGAGACAATAAAGATTTTGGAAAAGGTTTCTATCTTACAACGGATTATACACAGGCATATGACTGGGCATATAAGATGAAAATGAAGGCTATATACAGAGGATATAATTCAAAAGGATATATATACAGTTTTAAGCTTAGTATTGATCGGCTAAAACAATTAAACACACATAAGTTTACCGGTGCTAATAAGGCATGGTTAGAGTACATAATATATAATAGAGATCGAAAAACCAATAATCATCAATATGATTATGATGTTGTGATAGGAAAAGTGGCAGACGCTAATGCACAGGAATTAATAGATGCTTATACAGTATTAACAGAAAAGACAGATGCTGAAAAAGAAAAGCTGTTAAAAAGATTAAAGGCAGAAAGATTAAAAGATCAGTATTGTTTTAAGACTGCCAAGGCAATAACGTTATTAAATGAATTCGGGAATGTTAAGAGAAAGGAGTTTTGAATGTTATCAGAAGCAGATAGACAGCATATAATTGAGAAAAAGACGGCCATAATAATAGAGATTATAATGCAGGAAAGAGGATTATCCAGAGCAGAGGCAGCAAAGCTATGGTATAATTCAAGGACGAAAAAGGAAACCTTGGATAAGAAGGAGTATTCTTTTGTATCACCATCCCGCTGTTATGATGAATTGGAAATGGAGATAACGGGAGATTCGTATTGGCTGTTGGGATCGTTTGAGTAAAGAATACATTGGACAATCTTACCATTCTATGGTAAAATCTCTTTCGGAGTAAGACAGATGGCCGCTGCCGCGCTGCCTAAGAGGCCGCGGGAGAGGAAAGTCCGGGCTTCACAGGGCAGGATGCCAGATAACGTCTGGCGGAGGTGACTCCAGGGACAGTGCAACAGAAATATACCGCCGGCTTAGCCGGTAAGGGTGGAATGGCAGTGTAAGAGACTACCGCCTGTCTGGTAACAGACAGGGCACATGTAAACCCCATTCGAAGCAAGACCAAACAGAAAGCATAAGGCGGCCCGTCTGCTTTCGGGTAGGTTGCTTGAGCCTGACGGTGACGTCAGGCCTAGATAGATGGCCATCCAACGACATAACCCGGCTTACCGTCTTACTCCGCTGTTAAGACAGATGGGTAAGCTTTATGAGAGACTGAAAAAGGGGTCCGCATGGCGGACCCTTGATTTATTTCCCATATTTCTCTTCACAGTACATGCACCGGTAAGTCTCCGTGGCCTCATCTGACAGGAAGAATACGTGGGGGAGTTCCTGCTCAATGGAGGTGATGCACCGGGGATTCTTGCAGTGGATTACGTTGGTGATCTTCTTGGGAAGCTTTAACGTCTTTTTCTCTACAATCTTATCATCTTTAATGATATTGACTGTGATGTTATGGTCAATATATCCCAGGACTTTTAAGTCCAGATTATCCAGGGCGCCCTCGATTTTGATAATATCTTTCCGGCCCATTTTGCTGCTTTTGGCATTTTTGATGATGGCTACCTGGCATTCCAGCTTGTCCAGGCCTAAGTGATAGTAGATGTCCAGACTTTTGCCTGCCTGGATATGATCCAGAACGATGCCTTCTTTTAATCCGCTGATATTTAACATGGTTTTTCCACCTCCAGTAATGTCATAATCAGAGCCATGCGCACATACACTCCATATTGGACCTGACGGAAGTAGGCGGCTCTTGGGTCACTGTCCACTTCAACGGATATCTCATTGACTCTGGGAAGAGGATGGAGGACAAACATATGCTCTTTGGCCAGCTTCATCTTGGCTTTGTCTAAGATGTAGCAGTCTTTTAAGCGGATGTAGTCTTCTTCATTGAAGAAGCGTTCTCTCTGAACGCGGGTCATGTAGAGGATGTCAAGGTCAGGCATGGCGTCGTCCAGATTGCCCACCTCGGCGAATTCCACATTGCCTGCTTTGAGTACGTCTTCCCTGATGTATTCGGGAACCCGCAGTTCCGGCGGGGAGATAAGTACGAATTTTACGCCTGGGTAGCGGACCAAGGCGTTAATCAGAGAGTGAACCGTACGGCCGAATTTCAGATCGCCGCAGAGGCCTACAGTCATATTGTCCAGGCGTCCTAAGAGGGAACGGATAGTCATCAAGTCTGTAAGGGTCTGGGTGGGATGCTGATGGCCTCCGTCGCCGGCGTTGATTACAGGTATGGAAGAGTGAAGAGAGGCGACTAAAGGGGCACCTTCTTTGGGGTGGCGCATGGCGCAGATATCCGCATAGCAGGAAATCATGCGTATGGTATCGGACACGCTTTCGCCTTTTGCCGCGGAACTGGAGGCGGCAGAAGAAAAGCCAAGAACACTACCCCCTAAGTTCAGCATAGCGGCTTCGAAACTTAAGCGGGTACGGGTACTTGGCTCATAGAATAAGGTGGCGATCTTCTTACCGTCGCAAACATGGGCATATCCGGGAAGGTCATGTTCAATATCAGCGGCTAGATCAAGCAGTTTCTCAATCTCTTCCACGGAAAAGTCCAGGGGATTTAACAGATGTCTCATGGGGGTCTCCTTTTCTTTTTGAATTTCTTTGATTATATCGGATTTTTGTACAGATTTCTACTGTTTTTTCTTTAATTTATGATATACTTTCATGTAAGAAAACCTTAAAGAACATTAAGAATAAATTATGGGACAAACCGCATAGGGCGTTGTAAGATAATAAGGACTATTGGCAGATATGGCAGCGTGTCAAAGGACGGGAGGCAGCAGGGGTTGGATGAAGTGAAAGTACCGGATACAAGGGAGTCAGTGGCTTTACGGGAGCGGATTCCTATTATTGAAGTGAAAAATCTATATAAAATATACCGGGTGGGCGAGACCAAGGTCTATGCCCTGGGGGGTGTGGACTTTACCATGTACAAGGGTGAATTCTGTGCCATCGTAGGTCCTTCGGGTTCCGGCAAGTCCACCCTTCTCAATATGCTGGCGGGACTTGAAAAGCCTTCCAAGGGAGAGATCATCATTGATAAAGTACATATTGAGAAGATGAAGGAGAATGAACTGGTGGCTTTCAGAAGGGCCAGGGTGGGATTTATCTTCCAGTCCTATAATCTGTTAAAGACCTTGAATGCCGTGGAAAATGTGGCTCTTCCTCTCTCTTTCAGAGGAATGCCGAGACGAAAACGCAATGAGATCGCCAAAAAATATTTAAAATTAGTGGGTCTGGAAAAGCAGATGAACCACATGGCCAACGCCATGTCCGGAGGCCAGCAGCAGCGCGTGGGAATCGCCAGGGCTTTGGCTGTAAAGCCCAGGATTATCTTTGCCGACGAGCCCACAGGCAACTTAGATTCCAAGACCACTATGGAGATATTAAAGCTGATGAAAAGGATTGTCAGGGAACAGAATCAGACCCTTGTCATGGTTACCCATGACAATCATCTGGCATCCTTTGCGGACAGGCAGTTTCACATTGTTGATGGAAAGATATTTAAGATTGAAGAATGCCATCATGAAGAGGAAGAGGAGATCAAGTGATGAAAAAGAGTGTTGCAGCAAGAGGAATGGCCTTTTTGATGGCTTTTATGATGGTCTTTGCCCTGGTGCCGCCTGTAACCGGAAGGGCGGAGATGGTGAATACCAGTGAGAACAGCTGTATTATTTCAAAAAATGTGCCCAAGGGAAAGTCGGGAAGGCGGATGAATCTGACCTTTGTCGTAAGGAATTTTGATGAAGGAAGAACATGGAAAGACGTGGAGGTTGGAATTGTAAACAACGGTACTTATATTGCAGGCCCTAACCCCGGAGACGCCGAGTATGTGTTTCCTTTTGAGGTGACCACAGCGACCTTTCAGACCAAACATCTGGGCAGTATCGGTTCGGGCCATGACAAAAATGTCTCTCTTCCTGTGAGAGTACGGGCTGATCTGCCGGAAGGCTACTATACTGTGGAGATAGAGGTTCTCAGCGAGGGAAGCCATGTGGCCAATGAATTTATCAACATCTGGATCAGCAAACCCACAGGAGCAGAGGGCGAGGAAGAAGAGGATGAGAAGGAAGTATCCTTTGTTCTGGGAGAGAATCAGGCCACGCCTTACGGCGTGTATCCCAACGTAGTGGAGTTTGCCATCAACATGCGCAACAAAGGCCTGACGGAAGCCAGGGATGTGAATGTAGCCATGGTTCTGGATAAAGACAGCAATGTATTTCCCTTTGACATCAATGACGGCAATTATGACAGGAATTTTGAGAAGATAGATTCCGGTGAGACAGTCCAGATGCCATACAGCATGGCCATCCGCTCCGATGCCTACAGCGGGTATTATCCCATCAAGTTCAACATCAATTACCGGGAGACGGCCACAGGGACTATTAAGACAGAGGAAGACACTTTCTGGGTACGGATTAAGAACAAAGAGAAGGACGACACCAGCGGGGAATTCAATGAGAATGACAGAACCAAAGCCAGAATCGTAGTGGACAGTTTTCAGACCATTCCAGAGACCATTATTGCGGGAGAGCCTTTCCGCCTGGTTCTCCGAATGAAGAACGCCTCTTCCAGTATTGCGGCCAGCAATATTCTCTTTTCCCTGGAGTCGGAGAAGGTGGACAACAGCGCCGTATTTACCACAGAGTCCGGGTCTTCTTCCGTGGTGGTCAATTCCCTGGCGGCGGGGGAGGTGACGGAGCTGACCGTAGATATGCTGTCAAGAGCAGGCATTGACCAGCGGTCCTATGCCCTGACCATTAAGGAGACTTATGACAGCCCGGAATTTAAGAACGCGTCAGAATCCGTGACCATTGACATTCCCATTAAGCAGATTGCCCGGCTGAATACGGGGACGGTGGAGGTAATGCCGGACAACTTAACCGTAGGCTCCGAGAGCAATATCATGTTCCCCATCAACAATACGGGAAAGGTGATTCTCTACAATGTGATGGTTGCCTTTGAAGCGGATTCCATTCAGCCCACAGATACCTACGTAGGCAATATAAAGCCAGGAGAGACGGGGAATGTGGACGTGATGATCTCCGCCACAGCTCCCACGCAGGATGAAGGCAAGGTAAAGATGCTGATTACCTATGAGGACGAGAACGGTGAAGTGCAGCCGGCGGTGGAGAAAGAATTTAACCTGATGGTTATGGAAGATATGCAAGAGGATTTCGGCATGGATATTGATGTAGGTGATTTTACGGATGTGCCTATGGAGGACGGCTCTTTCTTTGGAAAATATAAGATACAGATAGGCGCGGCGGTTCTTCTGGCGGCAGCGGCGGTCTTTCTGGTAATCCGCCTGAAAAAGAAGAGAAAAGCACAGCAGGAAGAGGATGATGTAGATGAGATTTCTTGATCTGCTTACAATGAGCGTCAATAACTTAAGGCGGAGAAAGCTGCGTACAGCCCTTACGGTGCTGGGAGTCATCATCGGTGTGGCTTCCGTGGTGATTATGGTGTCTTTAGGCATAGGGCTCAATGCGCTGATGCTGGAGCAGTATGCCTCCTACGGGGATATGACCACGGTTACGGTTTACTCCAACAGTTATTATGGAGGGTCGGACTCCGAGAATCCGGAGGCGGAGTTTCTGACAGACGAGGTGATAAAGCAGTTTGAACGGCTGGATCATGTGGAAAGTGTCTCCCCTATGCTCAGTACTTATGTGATTATGAAACAGGGAGCCTATGAGACCAATGTATCCATCACAGGAGTCAGCCGGGAGTATCTGGAGAAAATTCCTTTGGCGGAAGGTCAGGTGCCGGAGGGGGACGAGATGAAGCTGATTTACGGCAATATGATCATCCAGAGGTTCCGCAACAGCAAAACCGGCGCAGGATACTGGGACACAGGGGAATTGGCGGACATTGATTATATGAATAAGCCTATGTTTGTTATTTTCGATGTCAATGCCTACTATCAGTCCCAGGGCGGCGGGGAGAATCAGACGAAACCGCCAAAAAAGTATATGATCAATGCCGCCGGCGTGGTGGAAGGCGGAATTACGGATTATAACAATTACTGCTATTCCGTATACACAGATGTGGAGTCCTTAAAGACCATGTTAAAGCAGATCTTTAAGAAGAACCCAATTCCCGACCAGCCCACCAACAAAAAGGGAAAGCCTTATCCCTACTTTATCTACGAACAGGCCATTGTGTTTGTGGATGATATGGCCAATGTAACAGATGTACAGCAGACCCTGATTGACATGGGATATCAGGCGGACAGCCAGATGCAGTGGATCGAGCAGTCCCAGCAGACTTATGATATGATCCAGCTGGTGCTGGGAGGAATCGGAGCCATCTCCCTTTTCGTGGCTGCCATCGGAATCGCCAATACTATGATGATGTCCATCTATGAGCGGACCAAGGAGATCGGTGTAATCAAGGTTCTTGGCTGTGATATGGGCAATATTCGGAACATGTTTCTCATAGAATCCGGTTTTATCGGTTTTATGGGAGGCGTTATCGGCCTGATTATCAGTTTTACCGTGTCCTATATCATGAACAACTATCTGGGAATCGGACAGATTATGATGGGAGTCGAGGGGGATATCTCCAGAATCCCCCTGTGGCTGGCAGCGTCCGCCATAGGGTTTGCCATTCTGGTAGGCATGGTGGCTGGCTTCTTCCCGTCTCTGCGGGCCATGAAGCTGAGCCCCCTGGCGGCTATCCGGAATGAGTAGGGGGTGTTGCTGTTCGGGGACGGGGCGATAGGGGTCCGCCAGGAGGGGTTCCCATATTCCCATTCGGGACCGCTTTCGCTTAAGTTGCCCCCGCAGCGGTACTAAGCGCCCAAAAGACGTGCGCTAAGGACCGGCGGGGCAAATATCCCTCATCGGGAACATGGGAACCCCTCCTGGCTGCGCTGTCGGCAGGCCGAACAGAAACAGGAGGCCCCCGCCAATAAAGCGGCGGTTCGGACAGAAACAGGCGAGCCCCATGAATAAAGCAGCGGGTTAGACCGGTTCGAACAGCCGCATATGTTATTTTTTATGGCAGGCAGTACACCAGCCCGGACAGCCGGGTATTCTCGATGAGGGGTATTTGACCCGCCGGTCCTTAGTTCGCGTCTTTTGCGAACTTAGTACCGCTGCAGGGTCAACCTAAGCGGAAGCGGCCCCGAATGGGAATACCCGGCTGTTCGGGCGGAACTTCCGCCCCTCCCCCCCAAAAAAATAACATATAAAACCCCTTGCATTCTGCGGGGGAATGGGATATGATTAACACATAACGTGCGACTGGCGGAAAAGTGGGTAACCACAGGGGAGCACGTATGACAAAAGCCGACCGCCTGGGCGCCTTCATAGGGGATGTCCAGGCGGTCGGCTTTTTACAGGGCTGCACAGGCGGAGACTCTTGGTTGAGAGGCGGCCGGCAAGGGGCGTGCAGCCATGGCCCAAGGCGGTTTTCAAAATAAGCAAGCAGGAGGAAGCATCATGAACATCATTGATTTGGCGGAGGAATTAAAGAGCAATTCTTATCCGGGCAGAGGAATTGTTATTGGGAAGACACCGGATGGGACAAAGGCGGTTACCGCGTACTTTATTATGGGAAGAAGCGCGAACAGCAGAAACCGGGTGTTTGTGGAGGACGGGGAGGGGATCAGAACCCAGGCCCACGACCCGTCAAAAATGGAAGATCCAAGTCTTATTATCTATGCGCCGGTGCGGGTTTTGGGCAACAAGACCATTGTGACCAACGGAGACCAGACAGACACCATCTATGAGGGAATGGACAAGCAGATGACCTTTGAGCAGTCTCTGCGCTGCCGTGAGTTTGAGCCCGACGGGCCCAATTATACTCCAAGGATTTCCGGAATTATGCATATAGAAAAGGGTTCCTACAATTATGCCATGTCTATCTTAAAGAGCAGCAACGGCAGTCCGGAGGGATGCAACCGGTTTACCTTTGCCTATCACAATCCGGCGGCAGGAGAGGGACATTTTATTCACACCTATATGCACGACGGCAATCCGCTGCCCAGTTTTGAGGGAGAGCCGAAACCGGTGGGAATTCCCGATTCCATAGAAGAGTTTACAAAACTTCTGTGGGACAACTTAAATGAGGAGAACAAGGTTTCCCTGTTTGTCCGCTACATTGATATTCACACAGGAACTTATGAGACAAAGATCGTCAATAAAAATCAGGAGGAATCAATAGACCAATGAGAGAACTGGAACTGAAATACGGATGCAACCCCAATCAGAAACCGTCCCGCATCTTTATGAACGGGGACAGAGAACTGCCCATTACCGTGCTCAGCGGAAAGCCGGGATATATTAATTTTCTGGATGCCTTCAACGGATGGCAGCTGGTAAGAGAGCTTAAAAAGGCCACAGGACTTCCGGCAGCCACCTCCTTTAAACACGTATCCCCGGCAGGGGCGGCGGTGGGGCTTCCCCTTGATGAAACTCTGGCCAAGATCTACTGGGTGGATGATATGGGGGATTTGTCTCCTCTGGCATGCGCTTATGCCAGAGCCAGAGGGGCGGACAGAATGTCTTCTTTCGGCGATTTTATCGCTCTGTCTGATGTGTGTGATGTGGACACCGCAAGGATTGTTAAAAGAGAAGTGTCCGACGGTATTATTGCGCCGGGATTTGAGCCCCAGGCCCTTGAGATATTAAAGGAGAAGAAAAAAGGCAATTACTGCGTTATCCGGATTGATGAAAATTATGTTCCCGAAGCCTTGGAGCACAAAGAGGTCTTCGGCATTGTCTTTGAGCAGGGAAGAAATGAGTTGGATATCAATGAGGAGCTTCTTGCCAATGTGGTGACAAAAAAGAAAGAGATTCCCCAGGCGGCAAAGAGAGACCTAATGATCTCCCTCATTACCCTTAAGTACACCCAGTCCAACTCCGTGTGCTATGTAAAGGACGGCCAGGCTATCGGCATCGGCGCAGGCCAGCAGTCCAGGGTTCACTGTACCAGACTGGCAGGCAATAAGGCGGATAACTGGTTTCTGCGCCAGGCGCCTCAGGTGTTATCCCTCCAGTTTGTGGACGGAATCAAGAGAGCGGACAGAGACAATGCCATTGACGTGTACATCGGTGAGGAGTACATGGATGTGCTGGCAGACGGCGTGTGGGAGAGGACCTTTAAGGTGAAGCCGCCTGTGTTTACCAGAGAAGAGAAGCGGGCATGGCTTGACCGGATGAAGGGCGTGGCCTTAGGTTCCGACGCCTTCTTCCCCTTTGGCGATAATATTGAGAGAGCTTATAAGAGCGGCGTGGAATATATCGCGGAGCCGGGAGGTTCCGTGAGGGACGATCAGGTAATCGAGACCTGTGATAAGTACGGTATGGCCATGGCATTTACCGGGATTCGTCTCTTCCATCACTAGTACTGCCTTGGGGAAATAACGGCGAACTTTAGCCCCCTCATAAAGCATAAGCAGGAAAGCACAGGCTAAGGCAGCCTGTGCTTTCCTATAATATCGATGACATTGTCCATATAAGACACAGATTGTTCTTCCATCCGGCTGCTGATATAGGCACAGATGCTGTCAAACACCAAAAGTCCCGTAAGTCTGGAGGTGACGGCTTCCTTGTGTGTCTCCGACTCTTTCGTGGCGGTGATAAGGGAGTGGTCGCAGAGGCGGCTTAAGGGGCTGCTGGCATAGCTGGTCATGCAGATGGTAACGGCTTTATGGGCTTTGGCGATCTCCATGGCACTGACAGTCTCAATGGTTCTTCCGCTGTGGGAGATGCCGATTGCCACGCTGGTCTCGTCCAGCATGGAGGCGGACACGGAGCTGATATGAGGATCCGTAACCGCATAGATGGGGATGCCCAGGCGCATAAGACGGTAATAGATGTCCTCAGCCACCACAGCGGAGCTGCCTACCCCATAGATCTCGATTCTGCCTTTGGCATGGGTAAGAGCGTGAATGACTGCCGACAGTTCCTCCTCTCTTATGGCTTCATAGGTGGACAAAAAGGCGGCCCAGGCGTTGTCCGCCATTTTTTTGAAGGCGGCTTTGGGGGAATCCGTAGGGGACACGGTGTCGAACATGTAGTTGTTCTCCGGCGCCTGCTGTGCGGCCAGACGAATCTTTAACTGGGAGAAGCCTGTAAAACCCAGCTTTGAAGCAAACTTGATGATGCTTCCTTCAGACACCTGTATCCGGGCGGCAAAAGCTTTCGTAGTCATATAGATCACTTCATTCTGGCTCTCCAGAATATAATCCGCAATTTTTTTCTCCACTCCTGTCATGGAGGAGTAATTTCGCTTAATAAGTCCTGTGACTTGTTCTGTATGTTCCATATAAATCTCCTAACAATCCTCAAGTTTGAAAAAGCCCGCAAAGGCCAGAGCACATGATCCGGCGGTAAGCCAGAAGAGAAAGATGTTTCTGAAACTTCCCGCTGATACCAAAATCCCTAAGCAGAAGGAAGACATGGCGGCTCCAAGGTAGGACATGAAATCAAAGATTCCCACTAAGGTTGACACCATATGATATCGGCTGAAAGAAATGGGGATATAAGACAAAAGCAGGGTGTTGCATCCGTACATGATTCCGGAGACGGAGGCAATGAGCAGAACGGATGCATATTTGCTGCATTCATAGAAAAAATACAGTGTAAGGGCACAGCTAAGGGCTCCTGCAAACAGGAAGCCAAGGACCTTTTTCACACTGCCTTCGGTGCGTCGGATCAAGATGCCGGACAAGAGGATTCCGCCCATGTTAAAGACCGGAATAATGGAAATCAGCAAAAAAGACTGATGGATATCCATGGAGAGCATACGTGTCATAAGGGTGGGAGCCCACAGGGATACACTTTCTTTAATGGCGCCCAGACAGAAGCAGGCAAGAGCTATAACCCAGATCCGTTTCCCCAGGAACACGGAAAAAAATGAGACTTGTTCTTCCCCGGAAGGACAGACTTTGGAGCCGGCGGCCTTCTTGGACAGCGGGGACAGAGGACGAATACTCAGGAAACCGGCACGGATGAGACTCACAATCCAGAACATGCCCATAGCCAGGGCAGCCCCAGCCGGGACCAGAAAGTACCAGTTCCAGGAAAGAGATGCAAATGCTTTGCCGAATACGGCCCAGGACAGGATAAAGCCGGCCACCATGGAGGAGGACATACGGGCAGACACCTTTATCCGTTCATGGGGCTCAAACCGCTCTGACAAAATCCGCATCATAGGTCCCCAGAGCATGGACTGTATGTATCCGTTTAATCCCCAGATGAAGGTCAGGCCTAAAGAGGAAACCGTCTGGGACATAAGAAGATTGAGAAAGCCGGTGGCCGTTATGGCAGCGGAGATAAACACAAAGGGCGGGATCCTGTCTCCTAAGAATCCGTTGACCAGCTGTCCAAGGGCATAAGAAAAGAAGAAAACGCTTCCGATCACCCCCAGCTTTGCCAGATCAATGCCTGTGCCCAAGGACAGCTTTTCCATGGCTGACGAGAAATTAACCCGGCACAGGTAGGTAATCACATAGGTGGTCCAGCACAGCATAAACACATGGTTCTTTTTGGCAAACATAAAAATTTTCCTCCTGGGTAAGATTTCAGTCAAAATGCAGATTTATGGGGAGAGCGTATCACAGCTGTGTGTAATTGTCAATGAGTAATATTTATTAATAACGATAATAAAATGAGTTTTATTTCTTTTTCGAGGAAAGCAAAATGCAAAGTTGCTGCTGCCCGAAAAATCAGAAAAAAGAGAAAGCTGACCGTAAAACTGATAATAGCTGCCCGAAAAAAGTCAGAAATATTGACTATGATTATCGAATTATGCTATTTTTAATGTGCATAACGAAATAATATTGCACAGAATCACGACTGCAAAAGCCGGCTGGCAGCGTAATCTGGCAACCCTGAAATAAGGAGGACGATGAAGCATATGAAAAGAAAGATATGTTTGGTATTGGCTGCAATAATGTCGGTTTCCCTGTGTGCCTGTTCGGGCAAAGGAGAAGCTTCTAAGGGAACATCTGCCCCTGGGGCGTCTTCTTTAGAGACTGCAGAGGAAGAGAAGACCACCGCTGCATCAGGCAGTGAGACGCCCTCACAGCCAGCCGCCGCAGCCGGCGGGGAGAAGCTGCCTTCCGGTCCTGTGGAAATACAGCTGTGGACGGATTTTACCATTGACGACAATATTTTGGTTCATGCAGTGGACGGATTCAATGAGGCTTACAAAGATAAAGGATATACAGTAGTTCTTGACAAATTTGCCGGTTCCGAGCGCAGTGCCAAGATGGCAGCGGCCATTGAGGCCAACCAGCTTCCGGCCCTGTTCTTTTCCGCCTGGTTTACCACCTCTGACTTTGTCCATCAGGGCTATGTGGCGGATATCAGCGATATCGCCGCCGCAGTAAAAGAAGACATGTTCCCCAGCGCCTATGAGGCGACGCAGATTGACAAAAAGAGCTATATGATCGGGCTTTATCAGTCTTATTTTGGAATGATGTACAATGGGGACATGTTCCGGGAAGCAGGTCTTGAGTCCTATATTCCGGAGGATGAGAATGCCCTGGCTTACTGGACCCTGGATGAGTTTGATGAGATTCTCACAAAATTAAAGGATTACTTTGGGGGAACGGAAGGGTATCCCATGGGACTTTTTGCCGCCTCCAGCCAGGCGGACACCTTTATGCTTGACTGGCTGTGCATGTACGGCGGGAACATGTGGAGCGACGGGAAAAGTTCTGCCGGCTCCGATGAGAATGTGGTGAAGGCTCTGGATACCATGATTCAGTGGATGAAGGACGGAAAGGTGAACAGCAACGTGGCGACCAAGGACGGCACGGAAGTAGCTCCTGATTTTAAGAATGGCCTGTCCGCCATCTGCAGTGCCCAGATCTCCAGCTACAACAGCACCATCCGCTCCATGGAGGCAGGGGAATTCGCAGAGTGCGATCTGCGAATGGCGGCGGTTCCTGTAAAGGACGGCGGCAAGGACACCTCTCTAATGGCTAATTATATTTACGGGGCTTCCATTCTGGAGAACGGAAAAGAAGATGAGATGGCTGTGGCCAGGCTGTTTTTGACATGGCTTCTTGAAGACAAGGAGTCCCTGACAGCCATAAACACCAATGCCTTTCCGTGCTTTTCTGGTATTGCGGAGGATCCGGCAGTGGTGGCGGATCATCCCATGTATCCGGCTTACACGGAAGCGGCGCCTTTTATCTGGGACTTTACGGGCAATGTGCCCGGATATGTCAGCACCCGCTCCAAGTTATTCCCCCAGCTTCAGGCAGCTTTCTCAGGAAGCAAGACAGCAGCTCAGGCCCTTGAAGACTACTCTAAGGATGCCAATGAAGTGATTGAGGAATATACGCAGAATTCCCTGGTTCTTAATTAACCCTGTGTTTGCAGCCCCAATTAGGAAAGATGGCTGTCCGGCTATTCCCGCACTCCATGGTCGGGACAGCCGTTTTCAGGAGGTAGACATGAATAAAAAATTTCTGGAAAGCCTGAAAGCTTATGTGTTTATCGGACCTTTTGTGATCCTGTCGGGAGCCTTTATGATCTATCCGGTTTTTCAGGGTTTTATCCGCAGTGTCTATAACAGCAAATGGAACCGGACCGTATTTGTGGGCCTTGAGAATTACAAAAAAATATTCAGCAGCGATGTATATTTGCTTTCCATCAAAAACAGCCTTTTATTCGTTCTGGTCGTGGTCCCTCTTCTAATTGTCTTCGGGATCTGGATCGGGGGAAGCATCTTTGATAAAAAACCCTTGTACGTATCGTCTGTGAGAGCCTGCCTGTATATTCCCGTTATTGCGTCCATGGTGGTTATGTCCATTATCTGGCGTTTTATCCTGGATTCCCAGACAGGACTGGTAAGGTATTTTGCCATGGTTCTCGGTTACGATAAGGCGCCTAATATTCTTGCCGACAGGACATGGACCCTGGTGCTTCTCATGATAATTCTGTTTACCATGAATATCGGGCAGACAGTTCTTCTCTATGTGGCGGATATGATCGGCATATCGAGGGATCTCATTGAGGCCTGCCGTATCGACGGCGGTTCCCGGCTGGACCTTTTTTGCTATGTGCTTGTGCCCCTTACCATGCCTACTACGATTCTCACCTTTATCACCCAGACTTCCGCCGTGTTAAAGGTCTTTGTGGTGATTCAGCTTTTGACAAAGGGCGGGCCTAATTACGGAACTACTACCATGATGTATCTTCTGTATCAGGATGCTTTTGAGAACCGGGATACGGGAACCGCTTCCGCTATGGGCGTCCTCATGTTTATGATCTCGCTGATCTTGATTTCCATGAGATTCGTGGCCATGTCCAGGGAAAGAAAGGAGAAGGGCTTATGAGAAAAAGTAAATTCGATCTGATTTCCAATATAGTGATTGTGATTTTCTGCCTCTTTTCCTTGTTCCCCCTGTATTGGCTGTTTACCGGTTCTCTTAAATACTCAAGCGACGTGGTGAAGATACCGCCGGACTGGATCCCCAAGGCTGTCACATGGTCCAATTACCGGAAGGTTTTTGAAAATTATCCTGCCTGGAACTGGATTTTCAACAGTGTGGCCATTACCCTTCTTACCTGCGGGGGAATCGTGCTGGTGGCGTCGGGAGCCGGTTATGCGCTGTCGAAAATGAAGTTTCCGGGGAAAAACCTGATCTTCGCCTACACCATTGCGGCTCTTCTGGTTCCCATGGAGATCTACATCCTCCCTCTGTACCGGGAAATGGTTGAACTTGGAATCAAGGGAAAGTATATAAGCTACATTCTTCCCAATCTGGCCATGCCTTTTGGCGTATATCTGCTGAAGAATTTTTATGATTCCATTCCCAACGAGATTATGGAGGCAGCTCAGATCGACGGATGCGGCCGGGTAAAGTTTTTCTTCTGGTTCGGAATCCCCTTGTCAAAGCCTGGGATCGCGGCTCTTTCTATCTTGTCCGCCATCCGAATCTGGAATAATTATTTGTGGCAGCTTCTCATGGCTGATCCTGATAACCGAAGCTTTACCCTTCCCGTAGGCGTGGCAAAGATGTTTGACGCCACGGCGGGGGATATGGATTACGGTCTCCGATTTGCCGCATCGGCTCTGACCGCCATTCCGCTGATCCTGGTATTTTTCTCGTTTCAAAAATTTTTCACCGGCGGCGTGTCTGCCGGGGCTGTGAAGGGGTGAACCTATGAGACTGTCCACATCAACCAATATTCATGAGATATATGGGGACAACCTGTATTATTATACCATTGAAGAAAGCATAAAGGAGTGTGCCCAGGCGGGGTTTCGGGTTCTGGACATCAATCTCCACACGGCTTCCCTGGCCGGCGGTCCTTTGGACAGAGAAGACTGGGAGGCCTGGGTAGACTCAATAGAGCAGTTAACATGCAGTCTGGGAGTGGAGCTGTCTCAGGCCCACGCTCATTTTTATACATGGCCTGTGGAAGAGGGACGCCTTGAATGGCACGAGGAGATGATGCGCCGGAGTATTCTTGCGGCAGGGCGGCTGGGAGTCTCCTGGCTGGTTGTCCATCCCTTTTCTTTGGAGGATGAGGCCTGGTATTCCCGCAGGAAATCCATGGAAACCAACCTGTATTATATGAAGAAATACGAAGCCCTGGCCGCGCCCTTTGCCGGTCTGGGCCTTGCGGTGGAAAATATGGTGGAGAGCAGGGAGAAACGCCGTTTCGGAAGCAGCGCCGAAGATCTGCTGGAGTTATATGAGGCCCTGGATTCAGAACGTTTCGGCCTATGCTGGGATTTCGGACACGCAGAGAGATCTAAGGCGGATCAGAGAGCGTCTCTTCTTCAGATGGGAAAGAGTCTGAAAGCCACTCATGTGGAGGATACCAACGGAATGTATTTCGGATGTGACCATCTTCTTCCCTTTGCGGGTATGGTAAAGTGGGAGGAGGTTATAGATACCTTGGCGGAAATCGGGTATGAAGGGGATCTGACCTTTGAGATTCACAACTTTACCCGCAATATGCCGCCGGCTCTGCGCACGGCGGCAGTGAAATTTTGTTATGAAGTGGGATGTTATCTGGTAAAACGAGCCCATGGCCCATACATTTTGCAGGAGGATAAGAAATGAACAAACGGTTTCAGGGGATTTATGCAGCGCTGGTGACCCCCTATACAGAAGACGGTGCAGTGAACTGCAGGGAAGCGAAAAAACTGGTCAGATACCTTCTGGCCAAGGGAATTGACGGATTTTATGTAGGAGGCAGTACGGGAGAGGCTTTTCTTTTGACTCAGGAAGAGAGAAAACTGCTTTTGGAGGCGGTTCTTGAGGAAAATAACGGACAGGCAAAAGTCATCGCCCATGTGGGTCAGATCTCCACGGATCTGGCCTGCGACCTAGCCCGTCATGCTTCGAAGGCAGGAGCCCATGGAGTTTCCGCTATCAGCCCTTTCTACTACAAATTCAGCTTAAAAGAGATCGAGGAATATTACAGGGACATTATGGACGCCTCTGACCTTCCCATGTTTGTGTACAATTTTCCCAATCTCTCCGGTTTTTCCCTGTCTCCGGAGGCTTTGGATGATCTGTGCCGCATGGGAGATGTGGCCGGGGTCAAGTTTACTTCCAACAACTTTTTCGATATGGAGCGGATGCGCAGAAAGCACCCGGAGCTGACCATATGGAACGGGTACGACGAGATGCTGTGCTGCGGCCTTATGACAGGGGCTGACGGCGCCGTAGGTTCCACTTACAATATTCTTTGCCCTATCGCAAAGAAATTATATGAACATATGAGGGAAGGCCGTATGGAAGAGGCACGCCAGTGTCAGGATAAAATTAACCGCATGGTGGCTGTCAGCAAGAGATATCCCAACATATTTGTGGTCATTAAGGCGGTCCTTGACAGGGACGGCTTTTCCATGGGGGGTTTGAGAAAGCCTTTTTTGGGTCTTCCTCAGGGCGCCGGAGCAGATATAGAAATGATTTACCGGGAATTTGTGGAACCATTTTCATAGGACAGAGGGGGGAACGGTTATGGAGTTTCGGGTATGCGCAAAAGAGGCAGGCAGTTATGACGTCCTTGTCATTGGAGGCGGTCCTGCCGGAATGGGAGCCGCAGCGGCCGCGGCAAAGAGAGGGGCCAAAACCCTTCTCATCGAGGGCCTTGGCTGTGTAGGGGGAACGGGAACAAGCGGAGGGCTTCCCTTCTGGCTGGGAGCCACCACAGGTTCCATCCCCTATTATAAAATGCTGGAAAAAGGCCTGGCTTACTCTGAGCTTCCTCATCCCAGGAAAGCCGTTGGAGGAATTTTTGAGGAGGCCATGGGCCGCCTTCGGGACGCGGGTCTGGGTGTGGGGCCTGCCATAATGGGGCAGACAAAGGAATGTCCGGGCCTGGACCGTCTTGGATGTCATGATGAGTTTACCTATGACTTGGAAGGCGGCAAGAGGATTCTGGAGCAGATGATTCTGGAGGCAGGAGCCGGGATTTTGTATTTTACCCATGTGGTGGGAGTAAAGGTGCAGGACGGTATTCTGGAAGGGGTCTTTGTCTCCAACAAAGAGGGAATCTCTTTTATAAGAGCCAAACGTTTTGTTGACGCTACCGGCGATGGGGACGTGGCGGCTTATGCCGGATTTGAGACTTATAAGGGAGACAGAAAGACAGGGGAGATGACATCGGCAAGCCTGGTAGTTCATATAGAAGGTGTTGACAGCAAAGCATTTGAGGCATATTTAAATCAGGGCGGGGATCCATGGCTTCGCCATGCATGCAGACAGGCCCAGAAGGCTCATCCGGAAATGGATTTTAACGACAACATTATTCTCTTTCCCATGGTCCGGGAAGGGGTGTTTATGATTAACGGAGGAACGGCCTTTCATTTTATAGACGGCACATGTGCCGGGGATTTGTCCGGGCTGATGCACAGAGGGCGCATGCGGGCTTACAATCTTCTGGAGTACCTGTTTAAGCCCTATGTGCCGGGATTTGAGAACGCCGCAATCCGCCTGACTGCCTCCTATCCGGGGATCCGGGAGACCAGAAGGATTGTGGGGGAGTATATTCTGACGGAGGAGGATGCTCTTGAGGGAAGGGAGTTTGAGGATACCATAGCCCTTGCAGGCCGTCATTTTGACCTGGGACGGGTGCAGAGACGGGAGGACGGTTCTCTGGAGTATGTTCAGCCCACCCACAAGAAGGAGCTGAAACCGGGGGGAGGCGTCATGAGAATTCCCTACCGGTCCCTGATTCCGAAAGGGTCTTATAATCTGATTGCGGCAGGGCGGTGCATCGCGGCTGACGGGCAGACCATGGGGCCGGCCAGAATTATGTCCACCTGTATGGCCACGGGGCAGGCAGCGGGCACGGCGGCGGCCATGACTCTGATTGAAAACTGCGGATTCGCACAACTGGATGCCGGACTTCTCAGAGAACAGCTGAGAAATGACGCCGCAATCGTTGACTGATGGGGAATGCGGGAATGAAAGGGGGTTTTGCAGACTATGCTGCGGTATCTGGAGATAAAAGAACGGCTTAGGGAATCCATACTGGTAATGCAGCCCAATGATAAACTTCCTTCCAGGCCTCAGCTGTGCAAGCGGCTGGATACCACCAGAACCACCTTGGATAAGGCCATCAAAGAACTGGTGGAGGAAGGGCTTTTGACGGCTCACAACGGTTCAGGAACCTATGTGACGGAAAAAAGCATTGACCAGGTGACCATTAAGGGAAGCTTAGGGGTGATTGTCCCTAATATTATGGAATCTGTCTATCCAAGCATGGTGCGGGGGATCGAGAACATCGCCCACAAAAACGGGTTTACTATTACCTTATGCAATTCTGATTCTTCCGTGAAAAAGCAGGAGAGGTATGTGCACCAGATGATCCGCTCCGGCGTGGCGGGGATTATCATTGTCCCTGTAATTACCGATAACCCTCAGAAAATCTATCAGCTGTATGAGCAGCTGTGCAGGGTTCAGATTCCTTTGGTATTCTGCAACCGGAACATTCCCAAGATTGATGTGCCTTTTGTAACCTCCAATAGTTTTTACGGAGGCTATCTGGCGACCAGACATTTGATCGTCCGGGGCTATCGCCATATTGCCTATATTTCCCGGAAAAACTACTGTACCAGTGTGGAGAGGTGCCAGGGTTATCTGGCTGCCCTGGTGGAAGCGGGGCTTGACATTGACAGGGAGATCATCGTCCTTCAGGGCAGATCAAACAGCACCAACGAGGAGGCAGGCTATGTGGAGATGGCCCGTCTCTTAAAGGAAGGCCACGCCATGGACGCCGTGTTCTGTTTTAATGATTATGTGTCCCGCGGAGTCATCCGGGCCGTCAGAGAGCGGGGCTTAAGAGTATCGGCGGATATCGGGATTATCGGCTATGACAATGAGATATTCGGAGAGACCATGAATCCTCCTATCACCTCTGTCTCTTATCACAATCTGGAGATCGGAGAGAAGGCGGCGGAGCTGATGTGCACCATGCTCAGAAAGGAAAAGCTTCCGGAATTTAAGTATTATCTCTATGAGCCGGAAGTCATCGTCCGGGAGAGCAGTCTGGGACCGGAGAGGAAAGAGGTGATAAAAATAGTATAAGCCGCCATAGAAGGTGTAAAAGCACTTTGAAAGCTACCTGAGCATAAACTTTAAGTAAGTTTTGTTTTAGGTGGCTTTCTTTTGAAAACATTTCTCAAACCATTAAGTGCCCATGAGGAGCGAGAGTGCCTGGAACGCTTAAAAGAAGGCGACCAGGAAGCCCGTGCGGCACTGATAGAACATAATATGCGCCTGGTGGCCCATGTGGTGAAAAAATATCAGTATACGGATTATGAGACGGAAGATCTTCTGTCTGTGGGGACCATCGGACTCATCAAGGCAGTCAACACCTTTAACATGGACCGGGGCTCCCGCCTGGCTACCTATGCGGCCAAGTGCGTGGAGAATGAGATCCTTATGCTCCTTCGGGCCCACAAGAAGTATTCAAAAGAGGTATCCCTTTATGATCCCATCGGAGTGGATAAGGACGGGGAATCCGTCAGCCTTGTGGACGTGATTGAGATGGAGACAAAGGATACTTTGGAAGACATGATTCTTGATCAGGATATAAAGGAACTTTACGGCGCCTTTGAAACATGCTTAAAACCTACGGAAAAACAGGTGGTGAGGATGCGGTACGGACTCTTCGGGAGCAAGGAGTATACCCAGAGGGAGATCGCAGCGGTGCTGGGGATATCCCGGTCTTATGTGTCGAGGATTGAGAAAAAGGCGGTGGAGAAGCTGCGGGCGGGGATGGAGTGTTTGGGGTAGGAAAATTAGAATGGAGATAACGTGAAGAGACCAGAAAAAGGCTTTTTGTGTTATCTCTGTTTTTGATTTATATTTTGATTTGTAATTGTATTTGGCAAATAATGGTTTTAATGATATAATGAAAGACATAGAACCCATGTTCTCATAAACTACTTCCGAAAAAGGAGACAGAAATATGGCTATAGGTTGGAATTTTCCTAGCAACAATTATGGGACTCTCAATGGTATCGGCGAAGCAGGCATAGAAACTTTTAAAGGAACGCCATACCGTTCTTTAGCCAGAGAAATCTGTCAAAATTCTCTGGATGCCAGAATGAGCGAGGACAAGCCGGTTATTGTAGAATTTTCTTACTGTGAGATTCCCATGTCAGTAGTGTGGGGATACGGTGAACTAAAGGATGCCATAGAAAACTGCCTGGATTTTTGGAAGAAGCAGAAGAACAAAAAGACCGTGGATTTTTTCAGAAAAGCAGTCAAAGTGATCAGACAGGAAACAATACCTATCCTCAGAATCAGTGATTTTCATACCACCGGATTATTAGGCTCTGCCCAGGACTATAATACACCATGGCAGAATCTGGTGAAAGCTTCTGGTGTTTCAGATAAAGGAGATGGTTTAGGCGGAAGCTTTGGTATTGGCAAGTCAGCGCCGTTTGCTTGCTCGGACTTAAGATGTGTATTTTATGCTACCAGAGATAAAGAGGGGATAGAAGCCACCCAGGGAATTGCAAGACTTGTTTCTTTTGCTGTGAAAGATCGCGCTGCGAAAAATGGGTTTTTCAAAAAGGAACAGGATATGCTTACTACCGGAATAGGGTATTATGGTGAAATGGTAAAGAATCGCGCCATACCGGAATGCCGTACTTTGGACAGGGATTTTTTACGAAAGAAGACAGGAACCGATGTATTTGTTTTGGGATTTAAGAATCAAAAAGACTGGGAAAAAGAGATCATCGCATCGGCTTTGGATGACTTTCTTATTTCTATTTATTTTGACTATCTGGTTGTAAAAATAGGTGAAACCATCATTTCAAAAAAGACGCTGCCCAGGATGGTTGAAGAGTTTAAGGAAATTGCACCAATGGCTTATAATTATTATCAGGTCCTTGTTTCGCCGGATACGGATGTGCGGGAGGAAGACTATGGAGACTTAGGGGCAGTCAGGCTGTATATTTTAGTACAAAACGGTCTCCATCGCGGGATACTTATGAGCCGGAGCAATGGTATGAAGGTATTTGATCAGAAGAACTTTCCCAGCGCTATTCAGTTTGCCGGAATCTGTATTTTAAAAGATAAAAGGATTAATTCTTATTTTAAGGAAATGGAAAATCCAAGACACGATGCATGGGAGCCGGAGAGGCATTCACAGCCTGGGGAAGCGAAAAAAACGCGGCAGGGATTATTTCGGTATATGAAAGAGGCTGTGTTGGAATTGGGCAGGAGAACCACGGCAGAGGCAGTCGATGCAGAGGGGATGGGAGAGTATCTTCCCGATGAAGAAATTCCGGATAATCAAGGCCAAAATCATGAGGATATCACAGATGTGACAAAAACCATAGACTTAAATCTATCGTCTCTACAATATGGACAAAAAGGCTTCGAGTTTGTGTCAGGCGGCCAGGAGGAGAGTACAGAGGAAGAGATGGGGGAATCCGAAGAAATGTATTTTGGAGGAAAAGGAAGAAAAGACTATGGGGAAGAACAGCCCAATATGACAGAAGGCGGGGAAGGATACGGAGCAGGCCCGGGTATGGGGCCGGGAGTCAATGGCAATGGTGTCAATCCTGTCTGGGGCGGGGAACCGTCAAAAGGAGAAAAGGCAAAAGTAAGGAAAAGGGTGGAAATACATACCATGTCCGTCCGGCTGATACTCCTTGACGAGAGGAGGAACCGGTATCGGCTAAGCTTTATTCCAGAACGGACGGCCGGGAATGCATATCTTGAGCTGAATCTTTCAGGGGAACAGGGAAGCCTTACAGTAAATACCAGCCAGGCGGTTGACTGTACTACAAAAGAACCGTTGATTTCGAAAGATAATTTAATCTACATACAAGATATTGCCATTTCCGGCAAGAGAACCGTGGAGTTTAATCTTGATTATGGGGAGAAGAGTTCTTTGGAGGTGAGGCTGTATGGATATAAAGCATAAATTGTATCCGTATCCGGTGCTTATCTCGGAAGCTGACGATTATGTTAAAAGTACATTTGCTTTCCATGTCCATGTAGAAAAGGGGATTCGGGAATTAAAGTTTCATTTTGAGATGGATTTAAAAAATGATGAGATGGCTGCTTTGATTAAAGAAGGGCTGGCAGAATTTCTGGTCCATATAGAGTGCCCTCGTACCTGCTACCGCAGCATTGTTACATCTGATAATAAGGATTTTGGAGAAAGAATATTGGAGAAAAAACTAAACGGAAGGGTTTCTCTGTGCGGTTTTGTTGTGGCAAAAGTAAATCTGGAAAAATATCAAAACTCAGATTTCAACAGGGATTATAATGGAATGAGTTTTGATATTGACAGAGGAAGCGTTTTGGCTATTGGAGGTCAGTATAATCTTGACATTATAAAAGAGACAGATGACTTGGCCAAGGTACCTTCCATTTTTACAATCTGCAGGTATGCGGCAGATATGGATAAAAGTATGAGGATTGATATGGATGGGGAAAAGATCACAGTGGCATTGTCTGATGAGAGTTTTCAAAATCATAAGATACTATGTGGTATGCCCTCATACCTGCCAATTTTTCATGGAATGATTATTGTTCCGGCGCTGATTTATGTACTGGAAACATTGCGCAGGGAAGGGGTTGAAGAGTATGAGTCCCGGCGATGGTTTGCCGGCATCCGTAAGGCTCTGGCCAGATATGACATACCATTAAACTGCGATACTCTAAATGATATGGCCTCCTATGATCTTGCGCAAAAGTTATTGGATCTGCCTATAGACAGGGCGCTTCAATCAGTCATCACCATGGGAGAACGCTGTGAGGAGGAAGAGTAAAATGGTCATTCATTTTATGAAAGAGGACTGCCTTGCAGCGCTGAAAGTGAATGTAAAAGGCAATCTGAAACAATACGAGAACCTTACAAATGAATGGATATATGAATTTTTTGAGGGAGATACCCCATTTGCGGAATACAAGGTACCTGTAGAATCCATTCAACTGGATACAGGCCAATCCGGTGAAAAAGAAAAAGGCAGGCAGGATGTGGGGAATGCGATTCGGCTGTATAGCGCCATGAAAAATTTGTCCGATACCCAGGCCGCAGATGAGCGCCTTTGGGCGGGATTGTGCCATGGAGATTTTTGGACATATATGAACAAACGGTGGGAAGGGTTTAAGCCCTCAAGAGATCCGGTATCCAGTATTTTGTGGAGATATTTTTTTAATGGAAAGAGCAGTGTAAGAAGGGCTCTTTTCAGAAATACCTTGTCCCGTCTGTGGTGGCTTGGACGGCTTACTTATGATTCGGAGCGAAAGGATCCTTTTGAATTGACCCGTTATTGGGAAGAGGATTTTGCCACAAAGTCCCTGATCCTTTTTTCCAGCAACTATATGGGAAATCCAAAGCTGACCCAAGGACTTATTTCGGCGCTTATGGAACTGGATAAGCAGGGATTTGCTTATGGGTCTGGCAAGAGGGAGGTTTATTATACCGCCAGTCAGTATCTGAATGTTTTTGGTGGGACTCATATACTGGATTATTTTACTGCTGATGAGATCAGAGAAAGGGTTTTATATTATATGCGGGGGCTGGCGGGCGGGAAAGTTCCAAACAATACGTAGTTATTTTATATAGCTTTTGTAATAATCATAGGATTGAAAAAATGCATCCTCAATAGAGTCTGCCCAACCGAAGCCGTTGTTGGAGGGAGACTTAGAATCTTCCTCTTTTATGATACACCAGAAATAACGGAAAGTATTATTAATTTTTTCGGGTTCGAGATGGATTTCTAATCTGAATCTGGTCAAAATAATCACCCCACGAAATAGTATATGCAGGATATCAAAAACTATGTAAGGAGTTAAGCTAAATGCTGTCAGAAAAGTATAGAAATGAACTGGATAAACTGATAGGGATTGCCACCAATTATCGGGATGGAACATTAAGCAGATCTTTGTTTATGGATGTCATTTTTTCTCTGCCAGAAATAGACAGAAAGACGGAACTTTGTGAGAATTATATCGTTGATAAGGGGGTGCAGTTGGTAAGTGGTGATGATGATGTGGAGGATGTAAAAGAAGAAGGGGATTACGCAGAACTGATTAAACCCTATGATACATCCAAGATAGATATTTCACCGAAGCCTCTGTCACTGGACATGATTCTTGCACGATTAGAAAATGACGAGATTGATTTGATGCCGGATTTTCAAAGAAAAGGCGGATTGTGGAAAGGAATTCAAAAAAGCCAGTTAATAGAGTCTTTGCTGCTTCGGATACCTTTGCCAGCATTTTATTTTGATGGAAGCAATAACAACAGATGGGTCGTGATTGACGGCCTTCAGAGACTGACGGCGCTGAAAGAGTTTTTTATAGATAAGACTTTAAAACTATCAGGATTGGAGTTTTTAACAGATTTAAACGGAATTGGTGTGGAGGATATGCCAAGATCCTATATGAGAAGAATGAAGGAGACGCAAGTTATTACTTACATTATAAATCCCGGAGCGCCTGTGAACTTGAAATATAATATTTTTAAACGTATCAACACTGGTGGGCTGGAACTGGAACCTCAGGAAATCAGACACGCTTTATGCCAGGGATTTGCCACAAAATATTTGAAAGAGCTTGCTAATGAAGAGATATTTAAGAAATCCACAGGATATTCCGTAAAAACAGACCGCATGCTGGATCGGGAGTTTGTTCTTCGATTTCTTACATTTTATGAATTGGGTGTATCGGAATATAAGGGTTCTATTGATTTGTTTTTAAATTCAGGAATGGACTATATCAATAAAAATTATTATGAGTCTTATGGCGAGGATATACGAAAATTATTTATTATGGTTTTAAATACCAGTATGAATATATTTGGAAAATTTGCATTCAGACGTATGCCGGATTTAGATAAAAGAAGGCCAATCAGCAAGGCGTTATTTGAAACCTGGACAAGTATTCTGGCCCGTTATTCCAGGGAGGATTTGTATGTATTGGAACACAAGGGAGAAGTGATAATCGAAAGATACCGGATTATGTGTTCTGAAGATGAAGAGTTTATTGAGTCCATTGGGAGCGGAAAAGTTTCGTCAGTAAAAAAGAGGTTTGAAAAAATAGGAGGACTCATAGAAAAGGTGGTTAAGCTATGATTGAGAGAATGAAATTAAAAAACTTTAAGTGCTTTGAGGAATTGGATCTGATGCTTCATAAACTTAATGTGTTTTCCGGGCTTAACGGAATGGGAAAGTCCACGATTATGCAGTCAATACTTTTGCTGAAACAGTCGGAGCAGCAGAATTGCCTGCCTGACAGCGTCTGCCTTAATGGAGAGTATGTGAATTTAGGGATGGCCCAGGACATTTTATACGAGTATGCCAATGATGAATCTATAGTGCTCCAACTATCAGAGGGAGAGAAAAGGTTTGGCGCAAAGATTAAATACAGGATGGACTTTGACATGCTGGAAACGGAATGTATGGGGGATTATGGTGAGATTTCTCTTTTCAGGGAACATTTTGAATACCTCAATGCAGAGAGGAAGGCTCCTCAGGTCATCTATCCGAAATCCAGTTCTCATGTAGACTTTAGGGCACAATTAGGAATTAACGGGGAATATACGGTTCATTATCTGTCTAAATATCAGGATCATGATGTGGAATTTTATGGTGAAAGGAAATCTTTGAAAGAAGCAGTACAGTTTTGGCTTAATGAGATATCCCCTAATGTGAAGTTTGATGTTTCTCAAATTGAGAACACAGATCTGGCAAAGCTGGGATTTTATTATTTTGATAAGTCGAAAAGCAGAACATTCAGACCTACTAATGTAGGATTTGGAATTTCTTATGTTTTGCCGGTGATTGTGGCTCTGCTGAAAGCCTGTGAAGGAAGTATTCTGATGCTGGAGAATCCGGAGGCCCATCTGCATCCGAGAGGACAGAGAAAAATGGGAGAGCTGATTGCGCTCTGTGCTTCAAAAGGAGTTCAGATTTTTTTGGAAACTCACAGCGACCATATTTTAAATGGGATACGAATTGCCGTGAAGCAGAAAGTACTAAAGGGAGATCAGGTGGGATTATTTTACTTTTCTAAAAATCAGGAATATGATAAAACCGTTCATTGTGTAGAAACTCCGCAGATTTATGATAATGGCCGGCTTGATTATTGGCCGGACGGATTTTTTGATGAATGGGAAAAGGCATTGGATGAGATTATTTAAAACGGAGGTACTGATGATATGCAGATGATCTTCAATGAACTTTCATTGATTGAAAAGGAAATGGATGAAAATCAGGCAGCACAGATATTTGAACAGTTTATCAGTACTTATAGCGAAGCGGTAAAGAAAAAGAATGGGTTTGACAGGGGGATTTTAACGAGTTTGGATTTCAACTCATTAACTTTGGCAAAGGGATTTCATGTATCAAAATGGCGTAACCATATAAAGGACAGGGATATGCTCCGGCGGTTTTTGGATATGTGCGACAGACAGATTGTGGTAGGCTTTTGTCAGGATGAATCAGAACTGGTCTGCGAAAAAGGGACAGGAAAGGGACTTCTTGCAGCATATGAGAATTCGGCTTTCTCTATTAGCTTTACTTATGATTCTTATTGGAAAGCATTTAAAATACCTTGCAGATATTATTCTCTGATAGAGGATGCGGAGATTTCTGTACAGATTTATAATTTATCAAACCCAGCTCAACTAGAAGAGCATTTTGAGAGTATTGAGGAGATTAAGAAGAAGGAAATAACAGAAATAAATACGCCTGAGCAGCTTCTTGACAGGCTGGACAGTCTGTTTCCCTCATTAATATTTCATGAGGTTGCATTGAATCAGCTTAAAAGCGAAGTACAGGCCTATCATATTCCGATCGTATGCAGAAAGCTTATGAGCCTGGAGCGATATTTTTCAGAGTGGGACGGAGGGAAATTTGATGAGATCGCATTTCCGCCAAAGAGTGTTTCACCGCAGTCAAAAGAGACCCTGAAAAGATTTAAAAAAGAACATACCTTTTCTTTCCCAGAGGAACAGATAGTAGTGAGTTATCATATTAGATATACAGGGAATGTACCGGGAAGAATTTATTTTCATCCGGCGGAACGGCTTAAAAAAGCATATATCTGCAGTTTGACAACAAAACTTCCGACCGTATCAGAACCGAAGATGCATATTTGAGAAATTTTTTATCCCTAACTTGACAGGAGAGTATGTGTCCAGGATTGAGAAGAAGGCAGTGGAGAAGCTGCGGGCGGGGATGGAGTGTGCTGGGTAGGAAAATCAGAATGGAGAGAAAACGAAAAAAATTTCCATCAATTAGGAAGAAATATAAACAAAACATAAAGAAAATAAAAATAATTCATAAAAAACTAATTGACTTTTCATTTCATTTTTGGTAAAATAAAGCCATAAAAACCAAAAACCAATTGGATTGTTACTGACAGGCAGGCAAAACCAGTTTTGAATCATAGACTTCTACAGGGTCCATTGTTCAAGATTGGTTTTTTTGTTTCACAGGCTGCAGAGAGGCAGTACTCGTAAGTTGGAGCGGTTGTATGAGAATCAGCAAAGTAATAAATAATAACGTCTTAAGCGCTGTAGACGATACCGGATCGGAAGTGGTGGTCATGGGAAAAGGCATTGGCTACCACATGAAGAAGGGGATGGAGATCCCTAAGGAAAACATCGAAAAAATTTTCCGTCTGGAAAGTCCGGGAGCGGTGAGTAAGTTCAGGGATCTGCTGGAGAAGATGCCTTTGGAACATCTTCAGATTTCCGCGGAGATCATTGAGTATGCCAGGAATGTGCTGAACCGGAAGCTGAACGAGAGTATTTATCTTACATTGACAGACCATATTAATTTTTCCATTGAGCGGTTTGAAAAGTGTATGATGTTCAGCAATCCCTTAATTCGGGAAGTGAAGAGTTTTTATAAGCAGGAATACCTGGTGGGGGAATATGCCATTGCCCTTATTGAGAAAAAACTGGGGATTCGGCTGCCTGTGGACGAGGCAGCCTCCATCGCTCTTCACATCGTCAATGCGGAGTACAACATTAAGATGCGTGACACCATTGATATCACCAATCTGATACAGGAGGTGCTGGGCATCATCCGCTCCTATTTTTCCATGGAGCTGGAAGAGACGTCCATAAGCTATGAGAGGCTCATTACCCACTTGCGGTTTTTGGCGGAGCGGATCTACTGCAAGGAGATGCTGGGCGGTGAGATCCCGGAGTTCTGTGAGATGATCGCCAGGCTTTACCCGGAGGAATATCAGTGCAGTCTTAAGATCCGGGATCATATACAGAAGACATATGAGCACTATGTAACTGATGAGGAAGTATCATATTTAGCCGTGCATATCAAACGGGTGCGGGTATAAAGAGAGGAGCGGTGAAGTTGTTTGGTTCGTTGAAGAAATTGTTTGGCGGCGAAAGCGGGGAGAAGAAGCAGATTCTGGCACCGGTTTCCGGCCGGGCCATCCCCATGAAAGAGGTGGCAGACCCTACTTTCAGCCAGGAGATTTTAGGCAAGGGGGTGGCTATTGTTCCCACAGAAGGGGTGATCGTGGCTCCGGCTTCCGGGGAGGTTGCGGTGATGTTCGAGACCGGCCATGCGGTGAGCATCAAGACGGATTTTGGGGCGGAGCTTATTGTCCATGTGGGACTGGATACAGTGAATCTGAAAGGCCAGTACTTTAAGCCCCATGTATCCCAGGGGGATAAGGTGAAGGCCGGCGATGTGCTGGTGGAGGTAGAACTGGATAAGGTGAAGGAAGCGGGCTATGATGTGACCACACCGGTGATTATCTGTAATACGCCAAGCTTCCCCGACATGGTTTGTCACAGCGGTATGGAGGTAAAAGCTTTGGATCAGATTATCGAATTATAGGTGATGTTATGCTTAAGAGAAAGGTTATCTTAGGAGACCTGGAAGGGATTCATGCAAGAAATTCGGCAAAGATTGTTATGATCTGCCGGGATACGGAAGCTTTTGTGAGATTGGAGTACATGGGCGAGGCTGCAGATGGGGGAAACATTCTGGAAATTATGTCTTTAAAAGCCCGGTACGGAGACGAGATTTTGGTGACAACAGACGGATTACAGGAGCAAAAAGCCATGGAGGAGATTGAAAAAGTTTTGGGAGACAGCATGATTTAAATTCCAAAAGGGATTTAAATAAACCAAGCAGGCAGCTTTTGCTGCAGGAAAGGAGTTTTTATTATGATGAAGTATTTTCAGAAACTTGGCAAGGCTTTGATGCTCCCGGTAGCGTGTCTTCCCATATGCGGTATTCTTATGGGCTTTGGATACATACTTGCACCGGCTGCCATGGCAGGCGAGGTTCAGGGCTTTACAGCAGGAGGATTCCTTTATGCTGTAGGTCTGTTCCTGATTAAGGCAGGTGGTGCGCTGATTGACAATATGTCCTGGCTCTTTGCTATTGGTGTGGCAGTGGGTATGTCAGATGACAATGACGGTGCTGCAGGTCTGGCAGGTCTGGTATCCATGTTCATGATTACCACACTCTTAAGCAGTGGTACTGTAGCAGGTATTACAGGAAAAGAAGCGGATCCGGCTTTTGGTAAGATCGTCAACCAGTTTATCGGTATTATCTCCGGTATCATCGGTTCTTTCTGTTACAACAAATACAAGACAGTAAAGCTTCCCGATGCTCTTGCATTCTTCAGCGGCAAGAGGGCAGTGGCTATCTTTACGGCAGTGTATTCCATCCTTGCAGCACTGGTGCTTTTCTTCATATGGCCGGTTGTTTACGGCGCACTGGTTGCCCTGGGTGCATCCTTTATCGGTATGGGCGCTCTGGGCGCAGGAATCTATGCATTCTTTAACCGTCTGCTGATTCCTTTTGGACTGCACCATGCACTGAACTCCGTATTCTGGTTTGACGTGGCCGGCATCAATGACCTGGGTAATTTCTGGGGCAACACCGGTGTGCTGGGACAGACCGGTATGTATATGACCGGATTCTTCCCATTCATGATGTTTGGTCTTCCGGCAGCATGTCTGGCCATGTATCACACGGCAAAGCCTGAGAAGAAGAAGATTGCTTACGGCCTTCTGTTTTCCGCAGCCTTCTGTTCCTTCTTTACAGGCGTAACAGAGCCCATCGAGTTTGCATTTATGTTCCTGGCACCCGGACTGTATGTGGTTCACGCTCTTCTTGCCGGTATTACGGCAGGCATTACAGTGGCCCTTCCCATCCGTGCAGGCTTCTCCTTCTCCGGCGGTGCAGTAGATATGGTGCTCAGCTCCTTCACACCACTGGCTCAGAATCCATGGCTGCTGATTCCTGTGGGAATTGTAGTCGGCGTGATCTACTATGCAGTATTCCGTTTCGTCATTACCAAGTTTGACTTGAAGACTCCGGGACGTGAGGACGATGACGATGAGACCCAGGTTGTTCTTGCCAACAATGACTTTACAGAAGTAGCCAGAATCATTCTGGAAGGCGTAGGCGGAGCTGCCAATGTAACTTCCATTGACAACTGTATCACAAGACTTCGTCTGGAGATTAAGGATTATACCGGAGTTGACGAGAAGAAGATCAAATCAGCAGGTGTTGCAGGCGTTATTCGTCCAGGCAAGAATTCCGTACAGGTAGTTGTGGGAACTCAGGTGCAGTTTGTGGCTGACGAATTTAAGAAGTTGTGTAAATAAATACTAGAATAGTGTACAAAATAGCATTGTTTTTCCGGGCCTTCCCCTTTATAATAGAGGGGAAGGCTTTAGTTCATGGTGCGGGAGGGCGAGGATAAAGGGAATTTTACAGCTGCCCTTCCGGAAAGAAATGGAGGTAATGAATATGGCAATCTTGGTGACAGGTGGCGCCGGTTATATTGGAAGCCACACATGTGTGGAGTTGCTGAATGCAGGTTATGATGTAGTGGTACTGGACAATCTCTGTAATTCCTGCCGGGAATCGGTGAAGCGGGTGGAAGAGATTACGGGAAAAAAGGTGACTTTTTATGAGACGGACCTTCTTGACCAGCCAGGGGTAAAGAGGGTGTTTGACAATGAAAAGATCGAATCTGTCATTCATTTTGCAGGGCTTAAGGCAGTAGGGGAGTCGGTGTACAAGCCCTTGGAATACTACCATAATAATATTACGGGAACCTTGATCTTGTGCGACGAGATGAGAAAGCATGATGTGAAGAGCATTGTGTTCAGCTCTTCCGCCACGGTTTACGGCAATCCGGCTTTTGTGCCTATTACAGAAGAATGTCCCAAGGGCGAGATCACCAATCCTTACGGGCGTACGAAGGGGATGCTGGAACAGATTCTGACAGACCTTCATACGGCGGATCCGGAGTGGCAGATCATGCTTCTGCGATATTTCAATCCCATCGGCGCCCATGAATCCGGAAGAATCGGTGAGAATCCGAAAGGCATTCCCAATAATCTGCTTCCTTATATTACTCAGGTGGCAGTGGGCAAACTGGTGTGTCTGGGAGTCTTCGGCAATGACTATGATACTCCCGATGGAACCTGCGTGCGGGATTATATCCATGTAGTTGATTTGGCGGACGGCCATGTGAAAGCCCTTCAGAAGATGGAGAAGAACGAGGGCGGCGTATGGATCTATAACCTGGGAACAGGAACAGGCTACAGCGTTCTTGATGTGATCAACGCCTTCGAGGAGGCCAATGATCTGAAGATCAATTACGTGTTTAAGGAGCGCAGGGCAGGAGATGTTCCGGCCTGTTATGCAGACCCGTCAAAGGCCGGGGAAGAGCTTGGCTGGGTGGCAAAGCATGGAATTAAGGACATGTGTCAGGATGCCTGGAGATGGCAGAAGAATAACCCGGAAGGGTATGTGGAATAGTGTGGTAAAGGATTAAGCATTATAGGAACAGCCGGTTTATAAGGCAGGATAGCTGTCTTGTAAAACGGCTGTTTTTATGCACACTGAGAATGGCCAATGGAGTCAGGGAACAAACCGGTATCCCAGTCCCCGCACTGTCACAATATGTGCCGGTTTCTGCCGATCTTCTTCGATCTTTCCCCGAAGACGGTTGATATATACCATGATGGCATTGTCATCTACGGCGACGCTGGTGCCCCAGATCTTTTCGTAGATCATGTCCTTCGTGAAGACCTGTCCGGGATGATTGAGGAAGAGAAGAAAAAGAGAAGATTCACGGGCAGACAGGATCAGTTCTTCGCCTTCCTTATAAAAGCGCATGGCGGCATAATCATAGATGAAGGGGCCGCAAGTCAGCTGTTTTGGTTTATTTAAAATCAGATCACGGTTGCGGCGGATGAGAGCCTTAACTTTGGCGCCCAGAACAACGGGACGGAAAGGCTTGGTAATATAGTCGTCCGCGCCGATGGAGAGACCATAGAGGGAATCATAGTCCTCATTCCGTCCGCTGACGATTATCACCGGAGTCTTAATGCCCTGGCTGCGCAGGCGCTTGATGACCTCAAAGCCCTCCATATCGCCAAGGGTTACATCCATGAGAATCAGATCAAAGGATTGTTCAGTCAGAAGGCGGAGCGCCTTTTCGCCGCTGTCAGCGGCAACGGTTTCCATATCATTGCTGTGCATGACCTTCTCCAAAAGCTTGCGGATTGCAGGATCATCATCCACAATCAGGATTTTATCTGCCATAGTGCCCCCCTTGAGATTGAAAAAAATAGGTGTTGAAAATATTATAGTCTTAAGGTAATCTTTAGTCAAGCAGATGTACATTTGTTCGCAGAGAGATGAAACAGATAAGGACGGGGAAGGAAAACCATAATGAAGAATAGGGAAAGGGAAAAGAAAATAGGGAGAGATACAGGACAGGTGGGACGGATTCTGATACCGGTGCTGGCTATGGTGCTGGCAGCGGCATTGTATGTAGGCTGGGAGATATGGAATGAATACCGGGATTCCGTCATCGATGCCCAAAAGAGGCAGATGCTTATGACAGTCCAGGGACTAAGGGACAGCATGGAAATGTTTTTTCACGACTATATGGAAGACCTGGAAGGATTGTACCGCATGGCGGATAAAGAACGGCTCTGGCAGGAGGGGCAGGAGGAAACAAACGGCAGTCTTTTTTCCGAGTATGTGAGCAGCCATCAGGCCATGGTCTGGGATGTGATGGCGGAAGACGAGAGGGGACGGATTCTCAGGAGTACCAAAAAGTCCCGGCCTGTGAAGGTGTATTCCGCAAGCCGGATTGACGATCATAAAAGCCTGGAAATGGCGGAGATGGAAAACGGAGAGAAATACTTGATTTTGAAGATGGAGATTCAGGGAGAAGGCGTGCTTTCCCTGGTTCTGGATCTGGAAGCGTACTACAAAGCTCTGATGCAGAGACAGCATGTGGGAACCAACGGCTACATGGTCCTAAAGGACAGAAATGGGATTATCCTCATGCATCCGGAACGTGCCCAGTGGGGAATTGAGGTGATCGACGGCAGGATGGAGATGTATGACGGCCTGGATCTCACCAGCCTTAAGACAATGATCAATCATCAGAAAGAGGGGATGGAAGGGGTAGACGAGTATTATTCCTACTGGTGGATGAAAGAAGGATATCCCAGGGTCCGCAAGATCGGAGCTTATTGCCCCGTGAATCTGGGGGAGGACTTTCTGGTTCTCAGCGCGGTCATGGACTATAACGATATCTATATCCCGGTGGTGAAAGGCGTATTCAAGCTGGTGCTTTTATTCCTGGCATTTTTCCTGGTGATGGTGGTGATGGCGGCCTACATCCTGCATATGATGCTGCAGCAGAAGAAAGATACAGAACAGATCACATACTTAACGGAATTAAACCGCATCCTGGAGGAAATGCATCAGAGCCAGGAGACTATCTCCCATCAGCAGCGTCTGCAGATCATGGGAACCATGACCGGCGGCATTGCCCACGAGTTCAACAATCTGCTGACGCCTATTATGGGTTATGCCGATTTGCTGCTTATGGAACTGGACGAGGATTCCGAAAGCTATGACAATGCTCTTGAGATCTATGAGGCCTCTCAGAAGGCAAAAGAGATCATCCAGCAGATATCCTCCCTGAGCCGCAAGAATATGGAGACAGCCTACAAGAATACAGATGCCGCCCCTATGATTGCCAGGGCCCTTAAGATGGTCCGGTCCGTCTGTCCGGCTAATGTCTCCCTGAAAGAGGAGATCCGCCTGGAAGAGACCCGCATTCTCTGCAATGAGACGCAGATGAATCAGGTGATTCTCAATATCTGCGTCAATGCCATACATGCCATCGGCCATAGAGAGGGCAGCATTGGGATTAGGGCCTATGTGACCTGCCGGGAGGATGTGAAAAAACTGAATTCGGAAAATCTTCACCTGTCTCAGGCCACGGACAACTGGGAACATTATGTCTGCATTCGAATTGAAGATAACGGATGCGGCATGAGCAGAGAAGTGATGAACCAGATCTTTGATCCCTTTTTCACCACCAAGAAGGGCGGAAAAGGTACGGGCCTGGGGCTTTCTTTAGTGGAGCAGATCATCAGCTCCCACCGGGGCGGAATCTATGTAGAAAGCCAACCGGGGAAGGGAAGTGCCTTTTCCATCTATCTGCCTGTCAATGAGCAGAAACAGGGAGGGGGAAATAGGGAAGACGGACTTATAGCAGGAGCAGACGGGGAAGGAACCGGAAAGGAAAGCAGTCTGAGGCTTTTGGTGGTGGACGACAACCCCAAGGTCCTTCAGCTTCTGAAAAAGGATGGGGACAGACTTTCCATTGCCTTGGAATGCCGCATGAGCTTTGAGGAAGCAAGAAGGGCTTTGGAGGAATCAGAAGGCTTTAAGGAAGAGGGGCATCAAGCTTTTGACGCCCTGGTAGCGGAGCAGGAGATTGCAGGCCAAAGCGCTGTGGACTTCTGCATGGCGATTCGGGGCGCATATCCGGAACTGCCCTGCATCGTGATGGCGGACTGGGTGACCAGGGAACTGGCGGAGGCAGTTCAGAGAGGGATTCTGGACAGCTATATCCAAAAACCCGTATCTATCTCATTGATTTTGGAGGCCTTAAAAAGTGTCTGAGACTGTCGGTGTACAGCAGCAGTCCGGAAAAGGCCGCTGTTTTTCTTAATAAACTGTAAGGAAACCCTTAATGCAGTGTAAGGAAACTGGGAGATCGGTGTAAGTTTGGGAGGCTATACTTTCATCATAAAGGGAACGGCAGGGAAATGTTCTGCATGTCGGATCAGAAACAGGACGCTGTGCCGGAGAAAATTATATCATGGAGGTATAGGTATGTCAGAACAAAAAGGATTTACACTGAAAACATTTGGTATGCCCTGGTGGCTGGCCGGTGGAATTGCGCTGATTGTCATCGGAGCTGCGGCAACAGGAGCTCTTTCGGCGGATTTGGCGGGGTGTTTTGCCCTGATGCTGTCCATTGGCCTCATCTGCAATGAGGTGGGTGAGAGAATTCCCTTCTGGAACAGCTACATAGGAGGAGGTCTGGTTCTTACCTTTCTGGTATCCGCATGTCTGTTTACTTACAAACTGGTGCCTGAAAAGTATGCAGAGGGCATGATTATGATCATGGACGAGGCGGATTTTCTGTCCTTCTTCATTATCTTTCTGATCACAGGGTCCATTCTTGCTCTGGACAGGAAACTTCTTATTCGGTCTTTTGCAGGTTACATTCCCGCTATCTTCGGCGGTCTGGCAGGAGCGGCGATTCTGGGTATTGTCGTTGGACTTCCCTTCGGAGTGAATCCTGTTAATATCATGCTGAAATACGTTCTTCCCATTATGGGCGGAGGAAACGGTGCAGGTGCAGTTCCCTTAAGTCAGATCTATGAGACTGTAACCGGTGAACCGGCGGCAAACTACTATTCCTTTGCCATCACCATTTTGACCATTGCCAATATTTTTGCCATTCTCACGGCAGCTCTTTTAAGGAAAGTGGGGGAGGCAAAACCTCAGCTTACGGGAGATGGCACCCAGCTTATCCGTCAGGGCGGTGATTTTGCAACTGACGATAAGAAAGTAAAAGTGGGAATGAAAGACTTAGGCGGCGCATTTTTCCTGGCTATCGGCTTCTACGCTCTTGGAAGGCTGTTTGCAAAGACCGTTCTTCCTGAGATTTTTGGAACACCAATTCATCAGTTTGCCTACATGATTATCTTTGTGGCAATCGTTGCGGCAGCCGGTATTGTTCCGGAAAACGTCCGCGCAGCGGCAAAGAAACTGCAGTCTTTCTTCAGCAGCAATCTGGTTCTGGTTATTATGGTCGGCGTAGGTGTTGACACCAATATTATCGAACTGGCTCAGGCCATCACTCTGGGCAACGTAGCCATCGCCCTGGCAATTGTAGTCGGTGCGATTCTCGGTTCCGCAATTGTAGGCTATCTGGTGGGCTTCTTCCCCATTGACTCTGCCATCACTGCAGGTTTGTGTATGGCCAACCGCGGCGGTTCCGGAGACCTGGCAGTGCTGGGAGCATCTAACAGAATGGGACTGATCGCCTATGCTCAGCTTTCCTCCCGTCTCGGCGGCGGTATCGTACTGATTCTGGGAAGCATCTTGTTCGGAGCATTCTTGAAATAGGTTTTTGAAAAGAAACTGCCATCCGGGTCAGACCGGGTGGCATTTTTTAGACTATACAGAACAAATGTTCTAAAAATGTTGCTTTTCTCAGGAACCGGTGGTATACTCCCGTCTTTGACAGTTTACAAGACAGAGAAACGCTGTATAGCCCTTATTTTATAGGCTGTACAGCGTATTTTCCTCTCGTTTTACTCTTTGGTAA
>CAJSZV010000025.1 GCA_910574345.1 Clostridiaceae bacterium
AAGGCAATAAATTACCAAAGAGTAAAACGAGAGGAAAATACGCTGTACAGCCTATAAAATAAGGGCTATACAGCGTTTCTCTGTCTTGTAAACTGTCAAAGACGGGATTTTACTATATACGTATTCGTCATTTCAAGGCTCTCTCAAAAATGGTGTGGCTGTGGTGTAGTAAGCGCCGCCGATTCGTATAATATCTCATTCCAACGGTTTTTACAACTTCTGATGAAAATTTTTGCGAGTTATCGCAATCACATGCAATAAGAAGTGTTCATGATTCTAAGCTTTTAATCCCATCAACTGGCAGCTCCTCTGCAAAAAGCGGCGTGGACAAATACCGGTCTCCTGTATCCGGGAGAAGAACCACTATGGTCTTTCCTTCATTCTCTGGTCTCTTTGCCAGTTCTGCAGCCGCCCATGCTGCGGCCCCGGACGAGATTCCAACCAGCACCCCTTCCATTCGGCCAATCATCCTCCCAGCTGAATATGCATTCTCATCAGATACGGTGATGATCTCATCATAAATCCGGGTATTCAGCACCTTTGGCACAAAACCTGCACCGATTCCCTGTATATTATGAGGACCGGCAATACCTGTTGAAAGAAATGGGGAGCCTTCCGGTTCCACTGCCACCACTTTGACGGAAGGTTTCTTCTCTTTCAGATATTCTCCTACACCGGTAATGGTTCCGCCTGTGCCTACTCCGGCTACAAAAATGTCAACCTCTCCGTCTGTATCTTCATAAATCTCCGGTCCCGTAGTCCTTCTGTGAGCCGCCGGATTAGCCGGATTAACAAATTGTCCGGCCACAACACTGCCGGGAATCTGTGACGCCAACTCTTTTGCCTTCTCGATGGCTCCTGCCATCCCTTTATGACCCTCACTCAGCACCAGCCTGGCTCCATAGGCTTTCATTAGCTGCTGACGCTCCACAGACATAGTGTCAGGCATAACGATGACAGCCTCATATCCCCTGGCCGCTGCCACCGCCGCCAGGCCGATTCCGGTATTACCTGATGTAGGTTCAATAATAACTGTTCCCGGCTTTAACCTTCCCTCTGCCTCTCCCTCATCAATCATGGACTTTGCCACCCGATCTTTTGCAGAACCGGCTGGATTCAGGTATTCCAGCTTTGCTAAAACCTTTGCCTTTAATCCCAGTTTCTCTTCAATGTGCGTAAGTTCCAATAACGGAGTTCTGCCAATCAGCTGATCGACAGAGGTATAGATCTTTGACATGATTAATCCTCCCAGTGTGCTGTTCTCTTCTATGAATCCTTAACTTTCCAATATCCTGATAAAAATGTAACACATTTCCCAAAGAATGTCACTGCATTTTTTGATTTCCACCTCCCTGCTTAATCCTATGACTGCGGTAGTCTTTCATACTCACTTTCATAGATATCTTGTTTTCATTTTCTGCTGCTCAAGAGGCACACAGTCTCCACATGTATACCAAATTAGAACATATCCCCACAAAATTGCGGAAATATAGGCAATATTTATACAGTAGTAATACCGTTCGTGCAACCCATTTCCCACAAAATATAAGTTACATCAATTTTGCACCACCCTGATGCAAAATTTATTCTTTTTTCATACCGTCGATGTCATCTTCCCCTGTCTTACTAGCTTCCAATGCTTGATATTCCTGATTTAATTCTCGCAATAATTCTTCCTCACTTGGTAAATACAATTTGTATTTTGAAGCAAAAATTTGTGTTTCATTTTCTGGCAACGTATATTTGACCACAGATTCACTCTTGTCCGCACATAGTACAATGCCAATCGGAGGATTATCTCCCTCATTCATAAGCTCTCGTTCATAATAATGAACATACATTTGCATCTGCCCTAAATCCTGATGTGTTAAGTCTCCAACCTTTAAATCAATCAAAACAAAACATTTTAAGATGTAATTATAAAATACAAGGTCAATTCTAAAATGACGTCCATCAAACGTTATTCTTTTCTGTCTTGCGACAAAGGAAAATCCTCTGCCAAGCTCCAAAAGAAATTTCTGCAAATGCGTAATTAACGCTTGTTCCAAATCACTTTCATAAAAATCATCATTAGGTGTCAGTCCAAGAAATTCCAACACATATGGGTCACGGATAACATCTTCTGGTTTTTTTGCCATCTCCAGTGTCTGAATTTCTGCCGCAACTTGCTCCTTATTTTTACTGGATAATAACCTTTCATAGAACAAAGAATTTATCTGGCGCTCAAGTTGTCTGGTACTCCATTGAGATTTTACAGCTTCCTGCATATAAAATTCTCGTGCATTTTCATTCTCCACTCGCATCAGGAGCCGATAATGTGTCCAACTCAATTCGCTACGCAGTGCGTAGCCATTTGGAAATGTTAAATAAAACTGTCGCATATTTTTCAAGTTCGCAACGGTAAATCCTTTTCCAAAATCCTGTGTCATTTGCTTGGACAACTCTTTTAGTAAGCCCATACCATACTCCGCCTTCTCATTATCCTACTTCATATATTTTAAAACAGTTCCTTTAAAATTATATATCCGCATCATCTTGTTCATAATTATAAAATTTTACAAATTTAGTATAATAAGATTTTATTTCAATAATGAAAGAAGCTGATTCTATCTTACCTTCAAGGAACTTCTTACAAATTTCAGCTATTCCCTCTAACACTTCATCTATACACTCATCTTCTACCATCTCAAGTTTTTCAGGAAATACTTCAGCAAATTTTTTGCAATTATGTGAACCATTTACTAAATCATCCATCAACAAAAAACATTGATGAATATCTTGCATATCAAATATTATATCTGTATTTCCTATGGCATCAACCATTTCCAATCGTTCCACGGAATATTCATTTTCCTCATACAAATATTCTACCTCATCTATTAACGATTGTGGAACAATACCTTTGCATATTTCTTGAATATATTCATTCACCAAGCCAATATCTAATTCTAAAGGTTCAATTCCATCAAGAAATCTTGTAAAAGTATTGCTATCTTTAGAATTTCTAAAATACACTAGCAATTCTTTCAATGCGACTCTTTCGTCTATTTTTTGCCTTTGCAAAGAATTTTTCGGATAGTTTGATAAAAAGATTTTCTCTGCTTTCGAACCACTACGTAATTCATAAGTATAAGTTTGATTCTTTGCACAGCCTTCATATACCAACTGGTAGTACTTTTTTGAAAGTCCTCCAATCACCCTACCTAAAAGTTCTTTTACATCATTTGAAATCAAAATTTTATTCGTTATAAAATGATATTGTAATTTATCTAAAGAAATGTATTTTTCAATAAATTTCGCCAACATCTTTTGTTCTCTGCTATACTGAGATTCTAAGTTGAAACGATTATATCTCGCAGATTTATAAAAAATAGAAAGCATTTGCAAAAAATCATTTTCACGAATATTCATTTTCAAATTTGCATTTCTACAAATTCGTTCGTTAAGTGCAATATGACTATGCGTAATTAAACTTTTTTCAAATTCTTCATGTGTATCTAATTCAACTTTTTCCCAAAGTACCAATACAATTTTTTGCAGTCGTTCTATTCCTACAGATACATGATATAAAAAAGAAAATAACATTGAATCCTGATTTATCACCTCTATCTGATTGAGCATATGTACCCCATCATAAATAAATTCGCCTGCAATATCTAACTCTATAACCATATTAAAATTTTTATAGTTCCACAATTTATCAGGAAATAAAGAATTCAAAATGACTCTCCCTCCATTCATCCATAAAACACTAATAATCTATATCTATTTATGTCATCCCAAAATACTTCAAGGCATCCTTTATCGCTTCCACTTTCTCCGTCGTCGGATGCTTCCTCAGCTGTTTCAATTCTTCTTCCGCATTCGAGGCATCATACATCGGTAATCCTAACTCCCTCTTTACCTCTGCGATATATGCGGTATGTACTTTGAAGCCATATTTCGCTTCTATGTACTCCTTAATCATCTTGTATGTAACCCGCTCTTTCGGCTTGTATGCTGCGGCTCTCTTGGCGATATTATCAAGCGGCACTTTGCCCTCACCCTCGCCAAACTCCACTTTTACGTTGATTACGCTGTCGGGTTTTTTGTGGGAAAGCATTACAACCGTCTCCACATGCACCCCCCACCCAAACATATCACAGCACCTCACCTTCCTCACCTCATACCCTCTGTCGCACAAATACCGCAGATCTCTGGCCAGCGTAGCCGAATCGCAGCTCACATACACCACCCGCTCCGGCTCCATGGCCACAATGGTATCCAGACATTTTGTGTCGCAGCCTTTCCGGGGCGGGTCCACTACGATTACATCAGCCCGAATATGGCCTCTTTCATACTCCCTGGGCAGCACTTCCTCTGCCTTCCCCACAAAAAATTCCACATTGTCAATGCCATTAACGGCTGCATTTTGTCTGGCATCATCAATGGCCTGGGGGATTATCTCCACACCGTACACCTGCTTTGCCTTCTGAGCCAGGAACAGAGAGATGGTCCCGATGCCGCAGTACAGATCCCACACCGCTTCACTGCCTGTAAGCCCGGCATACTCCAGTGCGGTTTTATAAAGTTTTTCTGTCTGTTCCGGATTGACCTGATAAAAAGACAAAGGCGATATCTGATATTTTATATTACCAATATAATCCTCTATATAACCCGGTCCATAGAGATTGACGATCTCCGTCCCCATAATCACATTGGTCTTCTCCGTATTCACACTGATCGAAACACTGGTCATGCCCTTTACCTGTATCAATCCCTTTACCAAACGGTCCGCCCTGGGTATCTCCCGTCCATTGATCACCAGGCACACCATTATCTGCCCTGTGCGAAATCCCTTTCGTATCAGCACATGGCGCACCAGGCCTTCATGGCGCTGCTCATCATAAGCCTTGATGCGGTTTTGCCCCATAAACTCCTTGATGATCTTAAGAACCTGACCATTCTCCTCCACTCCGAGAAGACAATCTTCCTGGGGAATAATGGTATGGGTCCGTCCCGCATAAAATCCGGTGACAAGATTTCCCTCTTTATCTGTACCAAAAGGAAATTGCGCCTTATTGCGGTATCTCCATGGATGGTCCATTCCCATAATAGGCAGAAACCGAGGGGACTCTTTCTTTTCCTCCCCCCTGCTTTCTTCTGTTTCGTCTCTTTCCACCCGCACCAGATCATCAAATCCTCCAATGCGCACCAGATTATTATATGCCTTATGTTCCTTAAACTTAAGCTGCGCTTCATAACTCATAGCCTGGAGCTGGCATCCGCCGCACTGGCGGGCTACAGGGCATGGAGGCTGTATTCTGTCAGACGATGGCCGAAGAATCTTCACGAGCCGGGCAAATCCATAGGATTTTTTTGTCTTCATCACACTGGCTTCCACCAAATCACCAATGACCGTATCCTTAATAAACCATATATACCCGTCCTGCCTGCCGATTCCCGCTCCTTCATCACTCATATCTTCTATGGCCACCACAAAGGTGTCGTTCTTCTTTTTGTCCATATACACCGCTCCTCTTTTCTATGCAGAAAATTTGTTGCTGTTTCTTAAGAATTATTTCCAGAATTTTACACATCTTTTATGGAATAAACAAACTCTATTCACATTTCCCTGATATGATATAACCATGATATCGAAAAGATACATACAAGCCTGATACCAAGGGCGGACATCCCCCGCAGGCTGAACCTAACCTTAACCATCCCAAGGCGGATGGAGGAACTTATGAATGAGGCAGGCGGCACTCAGCGCGCAACCGTTGCCAGCCTCGACAAACAATTCAGAGCAGCCCTCCTGCTTTTCATATAGATTGCAATACACCGAACGGAGTCTTGGAAAAAGGGATAAGATACATCTCTTTTTCCAAGACTCCGTTGGCTGTTTTCATCCGGCTGGTCAGTTCTCAGCAGTCTTCCGGATATTGGTTTCCAAGAGACGGTTATATCCAATCCATCCCTGGTTGTCTCCGGAAGCCCGCAGAGCTTCTATCATGGTTTCCATCTTGGCATCCGTATTATCTGCAAAATTCAAGGCCAAAGCCTCTAAAAGCGCCGGTTTTTTCGGTGAACCATATTCCAGTTCTCCATGATGGGACACAATACAGTGTTTCAGTTCTGATTCCAGCTTGGGCGGAAAACCCGGAATCCTGCGAATTCTCTCCGTCAGCATCTCCACTCCGATAACGATATGTCCCAGCAGCTGCCCGTCATCAGTATAGTCATTCTCCGGAAATACAGACAATTCCCGAAGTTTTCCCACATCATGGAACATGGCGGCAGTTAACAGCAAGTCACGATTCAGTTCCCGGTAATATCCTGCAAAATAGTCGCACATTTTTACCACACTGAGAGTATGTTCCAAAAGCCCTCCTACAAATCCATGATGAACGCTTTTCGCTGCGCTGTGAAACCGGAATGCCTTGGCAAATTGTAAATCTTCCACAAAAAAACTGACAGCCAGTTTATTTAAGTAGGGATTCTCGATTTTTTTTACATATCCGGTCAGCTCCCCATACATTTTATCAATGTCTTTGCCTGACACAGGAAGATAATCCGCCGCCGTATACTCTCCCTCCGAGGCCTTTCTGATACGGCGTACATTCAGCTGATTGGAGCCCTGAAAGACCGTAACATCCGCATCCACATGAACATAGTCCATGGTCTCAAAACTGCCGATTCCCGGTGAACCCAAATCCCAGATCTTGGAGTCAATGGTCCCCGTTTTATCCTGAAGAACCAAATTGCCGTATTCTTTTCCCGCTTTTGTCAAAGCAATCTGTTTATTTTTACACAGATACACCTCGGATATCCGCATTCCTTCCCGCAACGTATCGATATACTTCATCTTTTTGTTGCCCTCCATTCTTTCCATAAGGCTTTCTATACACGAAGCCAGGTTATCTACCTGGCTCCTATAGTCACCTGATATTCTAATTCTTTATATTCTTCAATAGCCTTTCTCTGAACTACAACCGTAACCACGGAATCAGGATTCAGGGACTCCGTCTCATTCTGGTAATCCCTGATGGTGGCAATGTCCTTTCCCCCTATATTGACAATAATATCTCCGTTCTGAATTCCTGCATTATAAGCAGGTCCGTCCTGAATGCTCTCTGTCACATAGATTCCCAAAGGAATCCCCTCCGACGTCATGGCGGTGCTGACCTCCTGGCCGCGAATCCCCATATAGGGAATGGGCTGTCCGTTGGACATCTTTTCCAATATGGATTTGTAATCCGAAACTGCCATAGCTACGGTAAAGCCGCCTGGATTCCCCTCTCCATATCCGTCTGTGACCCAGCCAACGACTTCCCCGGCCAGATTCACCAAAAAAGTTCCCGCCTCTGCGTTGCTCTTTATATCTGCGTATAAAAGCCGTGTCACTCCGTCTGCCACCTGAACATTCCTGGCCACATAAGAAATGGTTCCGTAAGCACTGGAATGAACCACTCCCGCCGGCGCTCCTAAAGCGGCAACCAGATCGCCTTGTCTTATGCTGTAAGAATTGCCCAGCTTTAAAACCTCCACCTCTGTCAGGGCTTTCTCATTCATCTGGGAAGTGGACACGCTTACAATCGCCATATTGGATATGGCATCTGTCTTTTTAATCGTTCCGTCCGCCTCTGTTCCGTTGGCAAATGTTACTTTAATAGAATCTGCGTGCTCCACTGCCGCTTCCGGCGTCAGGATCAGCAGCTCCTGATCCGTTACCGCTATGGCCACGCCGGCATAAAGGCCGGCGGTCTCCACCGGGTTATCAAACCAATCTACCTCTTTTTTTACGGAATGCACCTCGACGATCCCTTTGTCCGCTTTTTGCACTACATCCCTAAAGGTTCCGTATAATTCGGCCAGATCGTCCAGGGAATATTCATACCCCTCTATTACGGAATATATCACTTCCTCCAAAGTCTCTGTCTCTGATTCCGTCTCTTCTGTCGTTGTCTCGCTTTCTGTCTCCGGCTCCTCTGTTGTCTCTGTCTCAGCCTCAGGTGCGCTGTCACTGACTGCCTGATCGGATTCCTCCGGACTGGACTCTATGATCTGGGAATCCGGATCATCTTTTGGAATCGTAACCGGAATACTCTCCTGGGTAGGATGCTCCACTAAATATTTTTCTGCCAAAGGTCTTGCAACGGCAAAGCCGGCTCCGGCGGCAGCACCGCCTAAAACGGCAATAAAACTCAGAGCTGCCATCCTTCCTGCCAGCTGCTTCCTCGTCATAGGAGGCCTTGCAATCTTTTCCCGTATAAACTGACGTTTTTCTCTGGGCTCCTGTTCAGACTGATTCATATCCGGCATAGGATTCCTCCTCTCTGCGCTTTACATCCACTGCAGCATATTGATCTTAAGTACCCGTTCGACAGACTGAGCAAATCCGTCGTCTTCACTGCTGCACACAATCTCTCCGGCCAGTTTTTTGATCTCGTCCTGAGCATTGGACGGTGCATAGGAATTGGGGAATATCTCAAACATGGAAATATCGTTCATTCCGTCCCCTGTTACCATAACTTCATCTTTGGAAAGTCCCCGAAGCTTTATAACCTTTTCCAATATATACCCCTTTTGTGCCTCTTGATCCGTAACCTCCACATTATCTTCAAAGGAGGACAGATAAGAAATCCCTGCTATGTTTTTCAGTTCCTCCTTGGCCATGCTGATCTTTTCCAGATCATCAGAAAATGCTTCTATCTTCATAACCTGAAGGTCTCTCCCCGCAAATTCATCAAAGTCTTCCACCCTTTGCAGGTGATTGCATGGCAGGAAGTTATATTTCCCATTCTCTTCAAATTCTTCTCTGGCTCTCCCGAACCGTCTTCCGCTTCTTTGTATAAATGCATCTCTGACCATCATAGGTTCTGCTCCTGTAAAAAACCCCTTTGTGGTAAAGATCATATACGGAATATTCTTATCCGAAAATATACTGACAACCGGCTTTATGAGCGCCTTATCCATATAGCAGCTCATAAGAATATTGCCCTGTTTGTCCACATACTCTGAGCCATTGCCCAGAATCGCTTCACATGTGAGCCCATATCTGTCAAGAACATTATATACCCCATGATAATCTCTGCCTGACGCGATGACAAACTCGATATGGTTATCCTCCAGTCTGTGAATCGCTTCCAGATTCCCGGAGGAGATCTCCGACCGTTTATTCAGAAGCGTCCCATCCATATCGCTGACCACCATTTTGATCATGGCTTTATCCTCCCATTCCAAACCCAGTAAGTCTTTCTGAAAGAATTTTATCATGGAGCCTTAGGAATATCAATCATTTTACAGTGTTTTTCAGCATTTTTAGTCCGTAAACAGCAAAAGAGGACAACTGCCCCTGCAATACATGCATGAGCTGCTGCCCCCTTGTTCATGAAGTTTTGCTGTGTACCTTCCTATTTTGCCTCGGCAAGAGCCGCTCCTACTGCTTCCATAATACCATTGCTGGTATTGGTTGCACCGGATACGGCATCCACTTCTGCAGTCTGACTGGTGATGATGGCTTCTGTCACACCTTTTTCGGCTGCTTCATAGATCCCTGGAGTCTCTCCATGCTCTTTCAATGTCACTGAGACAATATTGCCGCCTTCCACAGTTACTTCCACTGTGATATCGCCGTTATTGCCCTTGCCAGTCCCTTCGTAAGTACCGTCTTTATAATCTCCCTGTACTGCCGGAGCCGCCGCTTCGGAACCGGCCTCCGCTTCAATCTCCTGTTCCGTATGTCCTCCGTTTGATGTCACATAGGACTCGGCGGAAGAACCTGCAATACGGCCGAATACTACAATATCCGTAACGGCATTGCCGCCCAGACGGTTTCCTCCGTGCACGCCGCCTGTTACCTCACCGGCTGCAAAGAGACCGGGAATCACACTGCCGTCCTCCTTCAGCACTTCGGTTGCTGTGTTGATCTTCACGCCGCCCATGGTATGATGAATGGCCGGCGCGCAAAGAGCTGCATAATATTTGGGCTTGTCAAGAGGAAGCTCCATGCTCTCTCTTGCGAACTCTTCATCTTTTCCTGCCGCCTGATATCCTGCATATGTCTTCAAAGTCTCCGCCAGAGCTGCACCGTCCACGCCAATGGCTTCGCCCAGTTCTTCCGGAGTATCCGCCTCGGTGACGATTCCTGCCTTAATGTAGGATTCAATAGCTGCAAGGCTCTCTCTTACTGCCTGGTCAAACAGCAGGTAGCACACTTCGTCCGTCTGCTCCAGAATTGCAGCGGATACCACGTCTCTGGTCTCCAGTTCATTGACAAAACGTTTGCCTTCTTTATTCACCAAAATTGCCCCGTTACCGCGAACGCCTTCTGTGTACATGGTCTGAGTATCGGGATTCACAGTAGGATGAGTCTGGATCTGTTCCATATCCACAAAGGCTGCTCCCAGTTCTTTGGCCATGGCAATGCCGTCGCCTGTTGCGCCGCCATGGTTGGTGGTGCAGAAGCCGGCCAGATCCGGTTTGTACTCCACTACCATATCGGAATTGGCGCCAAAACCTCCCGTTGCCAGAATGACTGCCGTACAGTCAATGGTATAGGTCTCCCCGTCCTTATCCGTTACGGTGACACCGCATACCTTTCCTTCTGCGTCTGTCAGGATCTTCTCAGCCTTTGTCTCCAAAAGAACGGGTATCCCCAGTTCCTCAACCTTGGCGTTAAGAGTCTTCACCAGCATGGGACCGACTGCGGAAGTATCGGATGGTCTGTGGATTCTCTTTACGCTTGCGCCGCCGAACATGCCCACAACGCTTAAGTCGCCGCCGATCTCATTCACCCAGTCCACGGCATCAGCGGAATTCTCTGCCATAACGGTTACCAGCTCTTTATCGTTTAACTCCTTGCCGCCCTTCATAGTGTCTTCTACAAACAGCTCCACGGAATCCTCGATCTCCTCATCTTCCTGATAAGAAGTCCCTGCTGCGTTGAGTCCGCCGGTGGAACGGGTAGTGTTGCCGCCGGTCGCTGCCATCTTCTCCAGAATGATAACATCTGTGGCTCCGTCCTGGACTGCCTGAATAGCTGCCGTCATACCGGCTCCGCCGCCGCCGATAACCACAATATCCGCCTGCTGATTCTCCTCTGCCGGCGCCTCGGTCTCCGCCTCCGTAGTCTCTTCCGCCGTGGTCTCCTTTGAGGCTTCCGTGGCAGTCTCTGCCGGTGTGGTCTCAGTGGTGCTCTGGCTGCTACAGGCTGCCAGAGACAGTACCATAGCTGCTGCCATCATGACAGATGCCAGTTTCTTACCTGATTTTCTCATAATTTCTCCTCCTGGAAATGCTTCTTTCCACTTTCATTTTTGTTACAAATGTACTCTAGCATTTTGTTAAATAAATGTCAATACCACTTTATGGATTTTGTGCATTTTTCCCTGAACAATAATTATCATTTTTCTTTTTGAGACTTTTAGGATTTTATGGTATACTGGAGAGAGGTCCCTTGAAACACTGTATTTTAATGAGGAATAAAACATTTATGAATAAGAAATCACTGAATATTTTAGAATATGACAAAATCATCTCCAAGCTAAGCGAGTATGCCTCTTCCCCCCTGGGACAAAAGCTGTGCAATAATCTGCTTCCGTCCGTGGACATCCATGAGATCCGCAGGAATCAGGCCGAGACCTCCGATGCCCTGACACGGGTACGCCAGAAGGGGAGCATTTCCTTTTCCGGTTTAAAAGATGTGACTGATTCCCTGAAACGCCTGGAGATCGGCAGTTCTTTAAATATTGCGGAGCTTTTGTCTGTCAGTTCCGTCCTCACCATCTCCGCCCGTGCCAAGGCTTATGGACGCCATGAAGAATCACAACTGCCAGAGGACACTCTGGAAGAGATGTTTTCCATGCTGGAGCCTCTGACCCCGCTGAACACCGAGATTAAGCGATGCATTCTCTCAGAAGACGAGATAAGCGATGATGCCAGTCCCGGTCTGCGCCATGTCCGCCGCTCCATGAAAGTGATCAATGACAGGGTCCACACTCAGTTAAACGCTCTTCTCAACTCCAGCCGTTCCTATCTTCAAGATGCGGTTGTTACCATGAGGGACGGGCGCTACTGTCTTCCTGTAAAGGCGGAGCACAAGAATCAGGTAGCAGGTATGGTTCATGACCAGTCCGCCACCGGTTCCACTCTGTTCATTGAGCCCATGGCCGTTATCCAGCTGAACAACCAGCTGAGGGAGCTGGAGCTTCAGGAGAAGAAAGAGATCGAAGCCGTCTTGGCCCAGTTAAGCAATGAGACCGCTCCCTATATTGAAGAGATCCGCCTAAATCAGGAGATCCTGTCAAAACTTGATTTTATTTTTGCCAAAGCTGCCCTGTCCAGACATTACAAGTGCAGTGAGCCCGCTTTTAACACCAACCGGTATCTGAATATCAAAGACGGACGCCACCCCCTTCTGGACCCCGCAAAAGTGGTTCCCATCAACATCCGCTTGGGCAAAGATTTTGACCTCCTTATTGTTACAGGTCCTAACACCGGCGGAAAAACCGTATCTCTAAAGACCGTAGGACTCTTTACCCTTATGGGGCAGGCCGGGCTTCACATTCCCGCATTTGACGGTTCGGAGCTTGCAGTATTTGACGAGGTTTTTGCAGATATCGGGGATGAGCAGAGCATTGAGCAGAGTCTCAGTACTTTCTCCGCCCATATGACCAATATTGTATCGATTCTCAGCCAGGCTGACAGCCGTTCTCTGTGCCTCTTTGACGAGCTGGGCGCCGGCACAGATCCCACGGAAGGAGCGGCCCTGGCCATTGCTGTTTTAAGCTTTCTCCACAACATGGAGTGCCGTACCATGGCCACTACCCATTACAGTGAGTTAAAGGTATATGCCCTGACTACCGCCGGTGTAGAGAATGCCTGCTGCGAGTTCAGTGTGGAAAATCTGCAGCCTACGTACCGGCTCCTCATAGGTATTCCAGGCAAAAGCAATGCCTTTGCCATCTCCAAAAAGCTTGGACTTCCTGATTTCATTATCGAGGACGCGAAAAATCATCTGGAAGCCAACGACGAGACCTTTGAAGATCTCATCGCCCATCTGGAAGAGAGCAGAGTTACTATCGAAAAAGAGCAGGCCGAAATTAAAGCTTACAGGGAAGAATCCGCCAGACTGCGTGCACGTCTTTCCCAGAAAGAAGAGCGCCTGGACGAAAAGAAAGAAAAACTCCTCCGCCAGGCCCATGAGGAGGCCCAGCGCATCCTGCGGGAAGCCAAGGAAACCGCTGATGAGACCATCAGGAATATTAACCGCCTGGCCTCCGCCTCCGGCGTCAACAAAGAGCTGGAAGCAGAGCGCACCAGGCTGCGCGAGAAGATAAACCAGGTAGACAATAAACTTACTGTGAAAACCAAGGGACCCAAGAAAACCATTTCTCCCAAGACTCTTCAGATCGGCGATACAGTCAAAGTGCTCTCTCTGAATCTCAACGGTACTGTCAGCACGCTCCCCAACGCCAAAGGGGATCTGTATGTCCAGATGGGCATTCTCCGCTCCCAGGTCAACATAAAAGACCTGGAGATGGCAGAAGAGGTTCAGGAGGCTTCTGCATCTGCATCCAAACCCGGCCAAAAGACCGGAAGCGGAAAGATCAAAATGAGCAAATCCTTCTCCGTATCGCCTGAGATCAACTTAATCGGCATGACTACAGACGAGGCAGTTCCTATATTGGATAAATATCTGGATGACGCCTATCTGGCCCATCTGCCTCAGGTCAGAGTGGTACATGGCCGCGGAACCGGGGCCTTAAGAACAGCCGTGCACAAAAAGCTGAAGAAACTGAAGTATGTAAAAGAATTCCGGCTGGGAGAGTTCGGAGAAGGCGACTCCGGAGTTACCATTGTTATTTTTAAATAGGAGGTTACAAAATGGCAGAAAAACAGCGGGTACTTATCGTTGATGACGACGCCAATATTGCAGAATTGATTTCCCTTTATCTGATCAAAGAGTGTTATGAAACTTTGATTGTAAATGACGGGGAAGAAGCCCTTCGGGTATTCCCCGAATTCAAACCCAACATTATCCTTTTAGATCTCATGCTTCCAGGCATCGACGGATATCAGGTCTGCCGGGAACTGCGCATGACTTCCCAAGTTCCCATCATTATGCTGTCTGCCAAAGGGGAGATCTTTGATAAGGTTCTGGGCCTGGAACTTGGCGCTGACGACTATATGATCAAGCCTTTCGATTCCAAAGAACTGGTAGCCCGTGTCAAAGCCGTCCTGCGGCGCTACCACGCCGCGCCTGCGCCCTTTACAGACCGCTCCGGCATAGACCAGCAGGGTGATTATGTGGAATTTCCGGGGCTCATCGTAAACCTGACCAACTATTCCGTCACTTACAACGGGCGCTCTGTGGACATGCCTCCTAAAGAACTGGAACTGCTATATTTTCTTGCCTCCTCACCCAACCAGGTATTTACCAGAGAACAGCTGCTGGATCATATCTGGGGATACGAATATATCGGAGATACCCGAACCGTGGACGTGCATATCAAACGGCTCCGTGAGAAGATCAAGGACAATGACAACTGGTCTCTTTCCACCGTATGGGGGATCGGATACAAGTTTGAGGTAAAACGCTGACATCATCCTGACTTAAGGCTCCTGGAGAAGATGTATGACACATTCTTTATATTACAAATTTATATTAGGATATCTGGTCTTTGGATTATTGGGCTTTTTCGTGATCGCTACTACAGCCTCTGAGATGACTTATGAACAGCTGATCAGAGAAGAGTCGGAAACACTTTATGACGAAGCCAACTTTCTGGCTGCCCGCTACAGCGATGTGTACAAGGGCCGGAATCTGAATATTGACTCCGCTTATCCCCAGCTTGAAGCTGTGGCCACCTATCTGAGAGCGGAAATATGGGTGGTAAACAACCGGGGAACCATTGTGGCGGACAGCAACCATTCCGTGCGGGCAGGAACCGCTATTGAAGGCTTCGATCCTACTTTCAATGGCAACCGTCCCTATACCACCGGCACCTACAACAACTGTTTCTCTGAGGATGTGATGACCGTATCAGCCCCCATTACCGGCAATTACATGACTTATGGCTATGTGCTGATTCATCTGCCTATCCGCCAGATTCAGGGAAGCAAAGACAGATTTTTAAATATTTTATACATTGTGGCAGGGATTATCTTCGCCTTATCCCTTATTATCCTTTTGGTATTTACCAAGACCGTATATATTCCGCTGAAAAAGATCACAGAGGCTGCCAACCAGTATGCCGCCGGTAACCTGACCTACAAAACCACCATACATACCCAGGATGAGATGGGGTATCTGGCCGCCACTTTAAATTATATGTCTGACGAGCTGGATAAGATGGAAGAATATCAGAGAACCTTTATCGCCAACATCTCACACGACTTCCGCTCCCCCTTAACTTCGATCAAAGGGTATCTGGAGGCTATACTGGACGGCACCATTCCGCCGGAGATGTACGAAAAATACTTAAACCGGGTGATCTCTGAGACGGAACGTCTGAATAAGCTGACCCAGGGGCTTCTTACTCTCAACTCTTTAGACAGCAAGGGCTATCTTTCCCGGGCAAACTTTGACATTAACCGGGTGATCAAGGACACTGCCGCTTCTTTTGAAGGCACCTGCGATACGAAAAACATTGTGCTGGATCTGACCTTTTCCGACAATATTATTATGGTCTATGCAGATCTGGGAAAGATTCAGCAGGTTCTTTACAACCTGATTGACAATGCCATCAAGTTCAGCCATCCGGACTCCGTCATCTACATTCAGGCTGCCATAAAATACGAAAAGGTTTTTGTTTCCGTAAAGGATACGGGAATCGGCATTCCCAAAGACAGCCAGAAAAAGATCTGGGAGCGTTTCTATAAGACGGATATCTCCCGCGGCAAAGATAAGAAAGGAACAGGCCTTGGTCTGGCCATTGTAAAGGAGATTATCCAGAATCACGGAGAGACCATTGATGTAATCAGTACAGAAGGGGTGGGGACGGAGTTTATCTTTACGCTGCCAAGAGCCGCTGTTCTTTAGTCCCATGCATATTGCATATCAAAACAGCAAGAGCCGGAACCTGACAAGTTCCGGACTCTTATTTTAGTCAATTATCTCTCCCGATATTTTTCCAAAATCCTGTTGATCCTTCCGGTAGGATTCAGAAGTTCGCTTAAGGACGCATCATGATTCAAATTATCAATAATCAAGGCAATATATTTGCTCATATCCACACCTGTATAGTAAGGCTTGGACAAAAGTTCCGGGCTTTGGTACACCAAGTTGGTGGTGAGGATCCGGTCAATGATTCCCTCCTCATAGAACTGGTCGAACTTCCCAAGACCATTGGTAAAGAGACCGAAAGTCGAGAAGATAAACACCTTTCTGGCCTTCCTTCTCTTCAATTCCGCCGCCACATCCCGCATGCTCTCACCGGAGGAGATCATATCATCCACGATAATCACATCTTTCCCCTCCACGCTGCTTCCCAAAAACTCATGAGCCACAATGGGGTTGCGTCCGTCCACGATCTGGGTATAATCCCGGCGCTTATAAAACATTCCCATATCCAGTCCCAATACATTGGCAAAATATACGGCCCGGCTCATGCCCCCCTCATCGGGGCTGATGACCATCATGTGATCGCTGTCAATCTGAAGATCTGTCTCTTCCTTCAGCAGATGCTTGATAAACTGATATGTGGGCTGTACCGTCTCAAACCCTTTTCTGGGGATGGCATTCTGAACCCTGGGATCATGGGCATCAAAGGTAATGATATTCTCCACTCCCATATTAGCCAGCTCCTGAAGGGCCAGGGCACAGTCAAGGGACTCTCTGTTGGAACGCTTATGCTGTCTCCCTTCATAGAGGAAAGGCATGATCACATTGATTCTGCGGGCTTTTCCCGCCGCTGCCGCAATGACTCTTTTTAAATCCTGAAAATGATCGTCAGGCGACATATGATTGGTCATACCGCACAGGGAATATGTGAGGCTGTAATTGCACACATCCACCATAATATACAGATCATCGCCCCGTACCGACTCCTCCACCACGCCTTTTGCCTCGCCTGAGCCAAATCTGGGGGTTTTGGCGCTGATGATGTAAGAATCTCTCTGATAGCCTGCAAAGGCAATCGTTGACTTATGCTCGCTCTCTCTTTCCTGTCTCCATTTTACAAGATAGTTGTTAACCTTCTCTCCTAATTCCATACAGCTTTTCAGCGGAATAAGTCCCAGGGGACCAACGGGAATCGTCTCAATGGTTTTCTCTCGGTATATCATACTTTCCTCCATCCATGCGGTTTCTTTCGACACGTTCTTTATATCATTATGTGTTAAAATAGTCAAGTCAATCAACGCTTTTTGTCCGAATATGATTTAGCCGGCCGGCCAAGCTTAAGCCGGATATCTCCGCCGTACAGCGGGATGATAGAATACTGGCTGATAATCCTTGAAGAAATCCTGTCTGAATAGGTGTCACGAAGCATGTCCATAGACAGGTTTGTAGAAATAATCGTTCCCTTCTTCCTGATCAGCCGCTCGTTAATGCAGTAAAACAGTTGGGATGATACAAATGTATTGTTTAGTTCTGTTCCCAGATCGTCAATAATAAGCAGGTCACAGTCCAGAATATATTCATACATATCCCGCATTTCCTCTTCCGTCTCATAATGAAACTTATTCCTGGAAAAAATATCAAACATATCATTGGCAGACAGATAGATGACCGACTGATATCTGTCAATCAGTTCCCTGGCAATACAGTTGGTGAGAAATGTCTTGCCTACTCCCGTACTTCCTGTAAAGATCAGGTTGCCCCCTTTGCTTTTAAATCCTTCTGCATATTCCCGGCACCACTCATAAACCTGTTTCATATAGTCGGCTACGGTCATACCGATCTGCGGAATCACCTCCTTATTATCATAATAGGCAAAGGTGAAGGCAGAAAAGTTCTCCTTCGCCAAAACATCTTCAATATTGGACTGAGAATACAGAAGGCGTATTTCCTCCTTCTTAAAGCACTGGCACTTCTTCCCCTTTACATATCCCGTATCCTGACACTCCGGACAATGATACTGCATCTCCATATAATCAGGCTTATAACCATATGCCCCAAGGAGCACCGCTTTCTGCTCCCTTAAGTCCTCCAGCTGACCTTTGAGGGCTTCTCTGGCTCCCGCGTCTCCTTTAAGAAGCCGTCTGGCACATGCCGCTGCCTGAGTGCTTACCGCTTCGTCAAGCTGGCGTATCTGGGGGATCCGTCTGTAGATTTCCTCCACTCTTTTATCCTGTTCATACTTATTCTGAAACTGCCGCTGATTATAGATCCGCATGATCGCATTATACTGGGAATTGCTCAGTGCCATGTCTCCTCCTTATAGGCTGTTCCTTTTGCCGTTCCGTTATCACCCCTGATGCTCTCCCAGGCGTTCCTTTAAGCGTTCCAGCACCACAGCGTCATAATTCGTATTGCGCTGTTCAAAATTATGGAACTGGTTTTTCGCCGGCTTCACAGGTCCCTGGGTTCTGTCATTCCTTTTGTTATCCCGCTTTTCGTCCATCTTTGCCACATCCGCCAGAACCCTGACACCGCCCTTTTTCCATTCTGATAAAATCTTATCCGCATAGGAGAAACTTGGCTTATGGATCGCCTTTAATGTTCTGCTGCATGCCTCAAGTACAATATCTTTTGTAAATCCAAATTCTTTAAACCACTTTCTGATAAGCTCCTGTTCCGCCTGGCCCGGCCTGCGGTCGCTGATTCCAAAAGCCCTCATCACCGCAAAACCTTCTTTGGAAAATGCAGATGTATATCCGCGGGCCATATCCACAGTAGTGATTCCCTTTTCATGCCAGTTCAAAGCCACAGACTCCAGATAACGGATACTGTAATGCCCGCCCTGAACACAATATTCCACCAGGTATTCCAGAACCTCCGCCGGCATGCGAAGTCCGTCATAGAGATAGGCAAAGACTTCGCATTCCCTGGGGGTAAATACTTTATTCATATATTTCTGTGATATGTACAAAAGCTGGGTAAAATCTTCCTGGTCCGCAAGGCGGCTCACCTGTTCCGGAGTGTAAAGCCTCCTGCTCTCCTTCACCGGCGTCTCTTTGCCATCCCCTGATATCTCCTCAGAAATGGTGAGTTGCTCCGCTTTGTACACTCCCTCTGCCGGCTGCCGGCTGGCTGCCTGTTCCCGGCCGGCCGTCTCTTTTGAAATCTCCGGCTCATCGACCGCCTGTCCCGGTTCCTCCAGCACTCCCTGTTTCACCCAGTATCCCACTGCCCTCTTCACATCAGCTTCCGTATGTTCCAAGGCATCGGCGATCTGGCTCAGATCTTTTATCCGCCCCTGGTGCCTGAGAATGTAGAGATATACTTTCACATATTCTCCGTTAGCCGATACCATACAGCGGTCAATAAACTCATTGGCAACCATAGTTGCATTCAGTTCCAAACAACTTCTCATATCCACACTTCACCTTGTCTTTCCTCTCTTTTCCAATCATACCACATGTGGACTAAAAAGAAAATAGGCGGGATTTTTCCACTATAGAATTGTGGATAATGTGGATAATGTGGATTTTTAGTCGACATAATTATAAAAATATTGTCGGTTCTTGTAGAAACTCCCATAAATCAAGGACTTTCAAATTGGCTGACTACTTATTATGTAAATTAAAAAATCCACAGAAGTTTTCATCGGAAAATGTTGAAAACTCTGTGGATAATGTGGATAACTTATATACCAAGAAGGTTTTCCCCTACTTTTACAATGTCTCCGGCACCCATAGTTATCAACAAATCACCCTGGACACAATTTTCTAAAATAAATTTTTCTATCTCGTCAAAGGAAGCAAAATAGTGGGCTTTCGTGCCTAAAGCCTGGATTTTGTCCCCAATGTCCTTGGAACTGATCCCTAAGTTATCCGTCTCTCTGGCCGCATAGATATCCGCCAGGATGACCTCGTCCGCCGCCGCCAGGCTCTCTGCAAATTCATCCAAAAAAGCCTTCGTCCTGCTGTATGTGTGGGGCTGGAACACACACCACAATTTTTTGTGCGGATAATTCCTGGCCGTAGCCAGAGTCGCCATGATCTCTCTGGGATGATGGGCATAATCATCAATAACTGTCACGCCGCAGAGTTCTCCCTTTTTCTCAAAACGGCGGTTCGTACCTGTAAACCTTGCCAGCCCTTCTTTGATGTGCTCCATATCAATCTCCAGCTCCCTGCACAGAGCGACAGCGGCCAGAGCATTGTATACATTATGCTCTCCCGGCACGCCCAGAGTGACGGTTTCCGCCTTTTTACCATGGATCATCAGGTCAAATGTGTCTCTGGCATACTCATCGTAAGTAATATGGCCGGCGCTGTAATCGCTCTCCGGCTGATGTCCCACTGTAATCACCCGGCACTTTAGCCCTTCTGTAATCTCCTGAAACTTATCAATATCACTGTTAATAACCAAAATTCCATCCTCCGGAAGTTTCCGTGCAAACAGCCGGAAAGAATTCCTGATATCATGGATATCCTTGAAGAAGTCAAGATGATCCTCCTCTATATTCAGGATAATCTCCATGTTGGGGAAAAAAGACAAAAAGCTGTTGGTATACTCACAGGCTTCCGTCACAAATAACTCGGATTTCCCCACCCGTATGTTGCCGCCGATGGAATTCAGAATGCCCCCCACGGATATGGTGGGATCCCGATCCGCTGCCATAAGAATCTCCGCCACCATGGATGTGGTGGTAGTCTTGCCATGGGTCCCTGCAATGCCCACTGCATATCTGTAATTTTTCATCATCTGTCCCAAAAGCTCCGCCCTGCTGAGCAGAGGAATCCCCTTTTCCTCTGCCGCTTTATACTCAGGATTATCCGGGTGCACTGCTGCCGTATAAACTGCCACATGGATCCCGTCTTCTATGTTGGATGCCTGCTGTCCATAAAATACCCTTGCTCCCTTTGCCTTCAGGTGCTCTGTCAGCTCCGACTTATGGGCATCAGAGCCGGACACCTCAAATCCCTCGTTCATCAGAATCTCCGCAAGACCGCTCATGCTGATACCGCCTATACCGATAAAATGTATATGTTCCGGTTTTGTAAAATCTATCTGATACATACTCATTTCCGCCTTTATCTGTTATTGGTCCTGAACCAGACCCTTTTTATTAAAATTTTATTTCCCGCCGGTGGGTATAAAACGGGCGATCCGCCCTGCAAACTCCCCTATATTCTGAGTCTGGAGAATTGCCTTCCCAGGCCCTGTAAGTCTTGTGAGAAACAGCCCTTCACCGCCGAAGAGAATATTCCCAAAGCCTTTGACCGTCTCAATCTCATAGCTCACGCTGCGCTCAAACGCCACAACATTGCCTGTGTCCACTTTCAGCACTTCCCCAGGCGCCAGAACCTTCTCCACCATATCCCCATCAATCTCCAAAAACGCCATTCCCTGCCCGCTTATATCCTGCAGGATAAATCCCTCGCCTCCGAATAAACCGGCGGAAAACTTTTTGGTAAATGTAATATCCAGATTCACACTTTCCTGAGCGCACAGAAAAGCGCCCTTCTGACAGATCAGACCGCCCCCCGCTCCCACATCCACAGGAAGAATACGTCCCGCCACTGTGGAGGCAAAGGCGATCACAGCTCCGGCTCTCTGAGCCCGGTAAGTAGCCATAAACAAAGATTCCCCGGCAAGTATTCTCCCCAGGCCTTTCATCAGCCCGCCTTTCGTGTTTGTGGCCATGTCAATCCCGTCCGTCATCCATGCCATGCCGCCTGACTGAGTATATATTCCTTCCCCCGGCATGTCAAACATCACTTCCACTGCCGGTATGGTATCTCCAAGTACCCGATACTGCATGCCAATTCCCTCCTTATACAAACATTCTCATATCAAATTTCATCTTATCCTATTTATTTTAAATATACAAGAAAATTTCTGAAATTTTATGCCATTTTTTTCTGTTTTGTTTTATAATAGAAATCATATAATGTTGGGTCAAAAGGGCTTTGGACCCTGGCATCAATCATATTACACATCTCAGAAAGGGCTTAAGGTCATGAATTTTATTAAGAAATTCGTCCGCATATTATTCGGCGTCCTGTTCAGCATGCTTGGAGCTGTGGGATGGCTTCTTCAGTGCCTTCTCCAGACAGTAACCGTACTTCTTATTCTCTGTCTTATAGCCGGCACAGTTGTTTTTATAAAAGTAAAACCCCAGCTGGAGCAGAGCCGGCAGGTAGCTTATGATGCTCTGGCCCAGATGAAGCGGGACGACTTCAGTATGCTGTCCGACACGGAGATCTTTGACAAGGACGGCAGGCGCATCGGCTTAATCAACGCCGGCCACTACGAATATGCGGATATCTCAGATATCAGCCTGAATCTCCAAAATGCTTACATTGCTCAGGAGGACCGGCGATTTAAGACTCACTCCGGAGTGGACTGGATTGCCACGGTTCGGGCAGGCCTTGCCCTCATTAAACACCGGGGCGCCATTACCCAGGGCGGAAGCACGATCACCCAGCAGATCATTAAAAACACTTATCTCACCAGAGAACAGACCTTTACCCGGAAGATGGTGGAGATTCTGCTGGCTCCTGAAGTGGAAAAGATGTATTCCAAGGCCGATATTATGGAATTTTACTGCAATACTAATTTTTACGGCCATCAGTGCTATGGCGTTCAGGCGGCGAGCCGGTATTATTTTGGAAAAGACGCCGCGGACCTGGAGGTCTATGAAGCTGCTGTTTTGGTGGGAATCAGCAACAGCCCTTCTGCCTATGATCCCATCACTCACTTCGATGCTTCCCTGAAAAAAAGGAACGAAGTACTAAAAAGCATGCTTGAGGTGGACATGCTGTCAGAGGAAGAGTATGACAAGGCTGTAAGTCAGCCCCTGCGCATTATCCAGGAACAGCAGGAAGGCACAGATGACAGCTATCTCACCAGTTATGCCATTCACTGTGCCTCGCTGGAGCTGATGAAGCAGGAGGAATTCCCCTTCCGATATACGTTTGCAGACAAAGAGGACTATGACACCTACATGGAGCAGTACACCACCGTCTATAATGAAAAAAATGATTCCATACGCAACGGCGGTTACCAGATTTACACCTCGCTGGACCAGGATATCCAGAATCTTGTTCAGGTACAGCTTGACCAGGTTCTCTCTTCCTTTACGGAACTTCAGGAGAACGGCAAATTCGCCCTCCAGGGAGCTGCCGTCATAGTGGACAATCAGACCAACTATGTAGTCGCCATCGTAGGCGGCAGAGGTACAGAAGACCAGTTTAACAGGGCTTATCTGAGCGCCAGACAGCCTGGAAGCACCATTAAGCCTCTTATTGATTATGGCCCCGCTTTTGATACCGGAGAATATTATCCTTCCAGAATCATAGACGATCACAAATGGGAGGACGGACCGTCAAACAGCGGCGGCAATTATCACGGACCTGTCACTGTGAGGGAAGCCCTGAACCGCAGTCTGAATACGGTAGCGTGGCAGGTGCTTGATGATATCGGCATTGATACGGGTCTCAGCTACCTGGATGCCATGCAGTTTCAGCGATTAACTTACATCGACAACGGCGTCGCATCTTTAAGCATCGGGGGATTCACCAACGGGGTCCGCGTCGTTGACATGGCCAAAGGATTCAGCACTTTGGCTAACGGCGGAGTCTATAACGACAGGACCTGTATCGTCAAAATCGAGCACGAACGGCAGGGGACCCTTACCTCCCGCATCTCGGCAGTCACGAAACAGGTATATGGCAGTGACACTGCATTTATGCTTACGGACATTTTAAAAGGCACCATGAGTTCCCCCTATGGCACAGGACGTTCATTAGGCCTGGATAACAAAATGCCCGCAGCCGGAAAGACCGGCACCACCAACAACAGCCGGGATACCTGGTTCTGCGGATATACCCGCTATTATACAGGTGCTGTGTGGGTAGGATATGACACGCCGAGAGCCATGCCAGGTGTTTTTGGCAGCACCTATGCAGGTGTTGTCTGGAAACATGTTATGAATCAGCTTCACGAGGAACTGGAGCCCTGGGATTGGGAACGTCCTGAAACCGTAGTAAAAGACACCTATAATTCTGTTACCGGAGAACGGCTCCATCCTGCGTTGACATCCATCTCCCGGCAGGAGGCGGAATCCAGCGGGCTGATGAATACCGTTATCCCGGAGCCTGATACTTCTGCAGTTCCCGAAGCAGTATATACGGCGGCTTCTCTGATTAAAGACGAAGCGGTTTACTACATAAACTCCTTAGCCGGTCCCGGAGTCAGCCCTGACCCGCCGGCTGACGAACAGCAGAGCGGACCTGCCGGTGAGTCTAAACCATCCTCCAAAGGCGGCATGTATATTCCGCCTCCGCCGGTGGGACCGGGTGTAACTCCTCCGGCGGCCTCCGATGATGACGAATCCGCCGAAGCTTCTGCTCCTCCGGCGGAGGTTTTGCCGGAAGTAGCTCCTGCTGAAGAACCGGCGCCTGTTCCTGCACCGTCTGTCACATACCTGGAAGGCGGGCTCTATATAGAACCCGAAGCTCAGGCCGGCACCAATCTGGTGGACTATTTCAGCACCATCTCCCAGCATCGTGCCCAACAGACCATTTCCGCCAAGGCACAGCAGCGGTTAATCAATGAGCTGGAACAGCTTGTTGCTGAATTCGAACAGGCAACCATCAATTCCGCTGAGGATGTCTATAAGATCCGCTCTCAGCATGAAACCATTACTGAAAAGCTGAATCAGCTGGAAAGCGGAGAAGAGCGAAAGGAACTTTTTGACCGTACAGAAATCAGATGGGAAGAATTTTCTGATATCATAGATACCATGGCAGAGGCCATCCGGATTTACGATGAAAAGCAGCAGTTAATACAGCAGCAGGAGCGGCAAAAGGCCGATGAGGAGGCAAAGCGTAACCGGGAACAGCAGGAGATACAGGATCGAATCCATGGATTTGAGACGGCTCTCCAGATGCTGGAAGATATGAAATACCGTTCCGCTGATGCAGACTCACTCGTCACCACTGCTATCACAAAACTGGGCGAACTATATGGCTACACAGACACGGAAGCCTACCGCACACGTCTGGAGCAGGCGATCAAACGCATCCAGACCCTTCCCAGCGAGTCCCAGTGGAGCACTCATCAGGCCCAGGAGAAGTCCAGCGCTGTTTCCAGAGGCGCAGCGGAACAGCAGGAACTCTACCGCCTTTACCAGACAGAACGCTACTACTGGAACCAGCCTCAATCTTACGGACCGGGAGGGGAATAACCTTGGAAAAAGACTTAGACTTAACACCAGACACATCTGTTATACCTGAGAGGGAGGAACAAAGGGTCTCGCCTGACACTGCTGCCTCTGAGACAAAAGAACCGGAAGCCTCTCACCCAAAAGAGAAAAAGAAAAAGGACAAGCCGCCTGTCCTGGTTCCTGTCCATCAATGGTTTGTCACTTTTATGTGTATGAACATTCCTGTCATTGGCTGGATCTACCTGCTGATTCTGGCGTTTTGCCCATCCAAGGGGCCGAGACGGGACTTTGCCAAAGCTTATCTGCTTTATAAACTGGTATTCCTGATCTTATCTCTGGCCATTCTGGCAGCAGCCCTTCACTATGGGCTGATTATGTTTGATAAACTGCTGGCTTACATGGAGATGCTATAGCAGGACAAAGGACAGCCGCTGAACTTACTGCGGCTGTCCTGTTTTTATGCCCAGAGGGCGTAAGAAAATCAACAGCTTTGCTGCACGCACTCTTCACGGCGGGCAGAGGGAGAAGGTTACCCTACCCGATTTCTCTCTTCCATGATCCCCCGCAGATAGTCTACGGTTTCGCCCACTGTCAGGCCTTCTTCATCTACTGTAATATCTGCATATTTTTCATAGTATGGGACACGCTCCTGATACAGGTCAAAAAGAGTCATTCCGTCTTTTAACACCACGCCCCTGTCTACCAGATTGCCCAGACGCCTCTCCGTCTCTTTATAGCTGATCTTCAGATATACGATGGTACTGATCTCTTTCAGATGTTCCATAGCTTCTTTTCCATAGATCACACTGCCCCCCGGCGCGATGACGGAATGGTTCACATCCAACGAGGCATTGATCCGATTCTCTACAGCCATAAAACCATTCAGCCCTTCCTGGGCAATGATCTCCTTCAAAAGCCTTTTCTCTTCTGTCTGAATCACAATATCCACATCCACAAAATCGAATCCAAGCCGCTTGGCCAGAAGAACTCCCACCGTACTTTTTCCCGATGAGGGCATACCTACTAATGTAATATTTCTGTCTTTCTGTGTCATGCTCATCTCGTTCCTTTCAGCTGCTTCTTCTGGACGGAATAACCGAATTTACCTAATTTATCGCCCAGCTGAAAATACTCTCCGTGAGAGTATGTTACGAGTCCCGTATCATTTAATTGGAATTTACCGTTTTCATCTATAAACTCTTTATCCACAGTAACACCCGCTACCTCCGCCACAAACATATCATGGCTTCCTAATTCCAGCACCTGTGTCACCCTGCACTCCAGATTCACCGGGCTTTCCATAATGCCGGGCGCTTTGATATGGACTGACTTAAGCGGGGTCAGCTTCATCTCCCCAAACTTATCCACGTCACGCCCGGATTTTACACCGCAGAAATCCGTGGCATAAGCCAGTTCTTTTGTTACCAGGTTCACCACAAATTCTCCTGTTTCTTTCAGAATCTTATGGCTGTACCGCTCCTTTCTGACGGAGACAGACAGCATCACAGGATCTGAACACACGGTTCCTGCCCAGGCTACGGTAATAATATTAGGTCTCTCCTCCGCTCTCTGACAGCTTACCATAACCACTGGCAGCGGATAAAGCATATTCCCGGCTTTCCACGTTTCTTTCGTGTGGCTCATGTTACACCTCCTGCCTGCTTTAATCATTATCGGGAAGCAGTTTTACCACAACCATGATCTGGCGTACAAACTCATCCTGATCCAGATGGATATCTTCCTCGTGGCTTACTTCCGGAAAATCCGGTTCTTCCTCTTCCAGTTCCACCGAAATCCAATTATAGGCAGCCTCCCTGGCCTCTTCCAGCGCATCCTCCAGGTCCGGTCCGTCAGCCTCACAGCTTTCCAGATCCGGAAAACGGACATGATAGCCTCTGCCTTCTTTATGAGGCGTAAATACTGCCGGATAAATAAATGTCATCTTGTTTCCTCCTCACATCATTCCTGAAGAGCCAGACCGATAGCCGGTATCAGCTGCTTCTTTCTGGATACCACCCCCGGAAGCATAACCACTCCGTCCTGTCTGTCTCTGTCACCGTCCTCGGCATGGAAAGCGCCTAAAATCACTTTCTTTGCCCCCGTGCCTTCACAGATCAGCATGGTGGATTCGTCCAGAATATTGGTCAGCATAAAAAACATCATATCCATTCCCCTCTGCTGTTTATGGGCTTCCACTATATAGGGAATGAGGCGGTCCTTTAAGGAGTCCAGTTCCTGAGCATTGAGGGAACTGACCTGTCCAACGCCGAAGGACACTTTACCTGCTGTAAACCGCTTGAAATCCTGATAGAAGATCTCTTCATCCGTCTTGCTCTTTAAATCGCTTCCCGCCGTAAACATCTCTTTTGCATAATCCTCCAGCTGTATTTCGGCAATGGCCGCCAGTTCAAGGGCGGCTCTTTTGTCTACCTCCGTACAGGTGGGGGAACGGAACAGCAGCGTATCAGAGATAATGGCACTGCAAAGAAGCCCGGCGATAGTCTTATCCACGGCTGTCCCGGCCTCCTGATACATCTGGTACACTATGGTGGCCGTGCATCCCAAAGGCTGATTTCTGAAAAATACGGGAGAGATCGTCTCTATGGTTCCCAGTCTGTGATGATCAATAATCTCCATAATTCTTGCGTTGTCAATTCCGTCTACAGCCTGGCTTTTTTCATTATGATCCACCAGGATCAGTTTCTTGCCCTGAGCGCCTAAAAGGTTCCGGCGGGAGATCATTCCCTTATATCTGCCGTTCTTATCCAAAATCGGAAAATCCCGGTATCTCTTGCTGGCCATTACATCCTTGATCTCATCAATAACATCATTCTCATCAAAGGTGATGAGCCCGTCAGTCTTCATAAAGTAGCTGATGGGCATGCTCTGATTGACCAGCCTGGCAACCGTATATGTATCATAGGCAGTGGCGATTACCGTGCATCCCCGCTCCTGGGCCAGTTTTTTGATGGTCATGGACACTCCGGCTCCTTCACAGACAATAATGCACGCCGCCTCCATCTCAATGGCGCACAGCTGAGATTCATACCGGTTGCCAAGGATTACCAGGTCATTCTTGTTGATATAGAATTCCATCAGGTCAGGATTAGCCGCCGCAATCAGTACCTTTCCCTCTGAGAAATACGCATCTGCATCACCTACAAACAGGTCCCCCTCCACCGTCTCAATGATGTTGGAATACTGTGTGCTGGCTTTGGACAGAATACTGCTGTCGTAGACATTCATGTAGGATTTCGTAATATCCCCTACTGTAATCAGGCCCTCCAGCATGCCGTCGTCCGTCACTGCCGGCAGCGTGGTCGCATTGGACGCCTGCATAAGGTTCCACGCTTTTTTCAGGGAAATATTCTTCTTTACACCCTTTGTCTCCCGAATCTCTATGTCCTTTACCTGTGTCTTTACATGGTCAATCTTTTTGGGAGCCTCCACTCCAAAATAATCAAGGACAAATTGAGTCTCTCCATTGACCTGTCCCGCCCGTCCCGGCATAAACTCCTGCCCTGTCGCTTTACTTTTCAGATTCGCATAGCAGATGGCGGAACAGATGGAATCCGTATCCGGATTCTTGTGTCCAATTACAATCGTCTTTCTTTTGTCATATTCAGCCATAGTACCCTCCCGCAGTTTCACTCCCAGATATTCTATGTCAATCCAGCACCAGCCTTGCCGCGCCGTAGATTCCGGCATCATTCCCTAATTTTGCCAGACCGATAGTTGCCCTGTTCTCCGAAATCGGCATAAAATGAGCATAGTGGCGGTTGATAACCTCAATAAGATATTGTCCCGCCTTTGATACGCCGCCGCCGATAACGAACATCTCCGGATCAACAGTAAGAGCCAGAGACGCCAGAGCCATGCCCAGATAGTGACCCACTACTTCCATAACCTCCAGTGCCAGCGCGTCCCCTTCCTTGGCCGCATCCAGTACATCCTTGGCCGTCACCTGATCTCCTGCCTGGCGAAGCACAGACGGGGTATGGCTGCCTGCCATCTTCCTTCTGGCTTCACGGGCAATACCCGTGGCGGAGGCTACCTGCTCCAGGCATCCCACGCCGCCGCAGTTGCAGTGTTCCGTCTCGTCTTCTCTCACATGGATATGCCCTACTTCTCCCGCCAGCCCGTGCCTTCCGGTAACGATCTTTTCATCCATAATCACTCCGCCGCCTACGCCGGTGCCAAGGGTAATCATAACGATATCGCTGTGTCCCTTTCCGCCTCCCTGCCACATCTCGCCGAGAGCGGCCACATTGGCGTCATTGCCGCATCCTACGGGTACTCCTTCTAAGGCATCGCTTAATTCTCTTGCAGGGTATTTGTCCTTCCAGCCCAGATTGACGCACACTTCCACATATCCGTCAGGCATTACAGGTCCCGGAACACCCATGCCCACGCCGGCTATATCCTTGAAAGAAATGCTCTCGCCGGCAATCTCTCCGGCCAGAACCTGGCGGATGGAATCAGCCACATCACCGATAATATACTTCCCCTGTTCCTCTTTTCTCGTAGGAATCTCCCATTTTTTCAAAAGCTCTCCCGTAATCTGGAACAGTCCCAGTTTTACGCTGGTTCCTCCCACATCAACTCCGATACATTTCTTCCCCATGTCTTCCTCTCCTTTTGTGTTGTTTTATGAGGCAGCAAAGCGTGCCTTCTATATGAGCTATTTTATAACAAAAAGAAATGGGCCGCAAGGCCAAAAAAGCCCTGAAACCCATTCCTCTTCATTTATTGCCTTTTAGAGTGCTTTTACTGTCTCCAATACATGGTCAACGGTAAAGCCGAAATGTTCAAAGAGTCGGCTTGCAGGACCACTGGCTCCAAATCCTTTCATAGTGACATAAGCACCTTCCAAGCCTACATATCTGCCCCATCCGAAATCCGTTCCGGCCTCAATGGCGACGCGCTTTTTCACAGATACAGGCAGTACGGACTCCTTATATTCCGCAGGCTGTTCATCAAACAATTCCATACAGGGCATGGACACAACCCGGACTTTCATTCCCTCCGCCTTCAAAGCGTCCTTGGACTTCATAGCCAGATCTACCTCGGAGCCGCTGGCTATAAGGATTACCTCAGGGATTCCTTCACAGTCGGACAGGACATAACCGCCCTTTAAGGCGTCTTTTCCCGTTCCCTCCATGACCGGCAGATTCTGCCTTGTCAGAACCAGGGCCGTGGGGGTGTTCTCAGAGGTAATGGCGCTGTACCATGCAGCTGCTGTTTCGCCGGCGTCGCAGGGACGGAATACATGGAAGTTGGGAATTGAACGCAGCATTGCCAATTGCTCTACAGGCTCGTGGGTGGGACCGTCTTCTCCTACGCCGATGCTGTCATGGGTCAGAATATAGGTCATAGGCAGACCCATGAGGGCGGACAGCCTGGCCATAGGCTTCATATAGTCACTGAATACAAAGAACGTGGCCGCATAGGATCTCAAGCCGCCGTGAAGCATAATACCGTTTCCTATGGCTGCCATGGCAAGTTCCCGAACACCGAAATGGATGTTGGCGCCTTCTGGCGTTTCCCTGGAGAAGTCTCCCTTTCCGGTCATATAGCTCTTGTTGGAAGGAGCCAGATCCGCCGAACCGCCAAACAAATTGGGAATTTTCCCAGCCGCATAGTTCAGAATCTTTCCTGACAGGCTTCTGGTAGCTTCCGCTTTGCCGCTTACAGCCCAGAACTGCTCATCGTTTTCAAACTGTTCCCCCAGTTTCCTATGGTGATACTGGTTCCACAGTTCCTCCATCTGAGGGTACTCCTGACAATATGCGGCAAACATCACATTCCATGCAGCTTCTGTCTCCGCCTTCTCCTGCGACAATTCCTTAAAATGACCATAGACCTCTTCCGGTACATAGAAGGCATCTTTCGTCGGCCACTGCAGATTCTCTTTTAAAGCCGCCACATTGTCCGCTCCCAAAGGTTCTCCGTGGGCACTGGACTTTCCCTGCTTGGCAGGACAGCCATAACCGATCTCTGTCTTTACTGTGATAAAGGAAGGCCGGCTGGTATCTGCTTTTGCCTCCTTGATGGCGGCGCCGATGGCATCTAAGTCATTGCCGTCTTCTACGGTAATGGTCTGGAAGCCAAACGCTTCCATGCGTTTCTCCACGTTCTCCCGGAACGCAATATCCGTGCTTCCTTCAATGGAGATGCGGTTGGAATCATAAAGTATAATGAGTTTGGACAGCCCCAAGGTTCCTGCCAGGGAAAAAGCCTCGGACGAAATGCCTTCCATCATACAGCCGTCCCCGCCAAGAGCATAGGTATAATGATCCACCACCGGAAATTCTTCTTTATTGAACACAGCTGCCAGGTGAGCCTCTGCCATAGCCATGCCTACTGCCATAGCCATGCCCGCTCCAAGGGGGCCGGTGGTGGCCTCCACTCCTACTGTGTGACCGTACTCCGGATGTCCCGGCGTCTTAGACCCCAGCTGGCGGAAGTTCTTAATATCTTCCAGTGATAAGTCCCCATAGCCGAACAGATGAAGCAGGGAATACAAAAGCATGGACCCATGTCCGCCGGATAAGACAAACCGGTCTCTGTTGGGCCAGTCAGGGTCCGCCGGGTTATGGTTCATATGCTTTGCCCAAAGCTCATATGCCATGGGTGCAGCGCCTAAGGGGAGTCCCGGATGACCGGAATTCGCTTTCTGCACGGCATCAGCGGATAACATTCTGATCGTGTTTACTGACAGAGAGTCAATTTTGTTCATTGGTACGCCTCCTAATGTAATTTAATCTCTTTGACCGCTGAAGCTCCGGCTGCAATGATCTGATTGGGGAGATGACCATTGCGAACCCTGGAAACCGAGAAGTCAAAAGTACCTTCGAATTTCAAGTTGCCAAAATGATTATATATCCTGCATGAGTCTTCATTATACAAAAAGATATTATCTCCGTCAATATCCACATGGTCATAGTCAAAACTGAACTCCTGGCTGAATATGTGACTGCCTTCCGCTGAATACAGATCCAGGCGGTAATCATGTTCGCCTGCGGCTGCTTTCACAACAATTCCCGCGTATTTGTCACTGTAGAATATGGTTTTTATCTCTTCCTCCACAGGTATTTGTTTAATCAGCTCCGGCGACATGACATCAAGAGAACTGTAAAAGGAAATGCTGCTGTCCGCAAATGCCACAGAGTATACGCTGTCCAGATAACATACTTTCGGTATCATGCTCCCGCCGTACATCTCATGGAAGCCTCCTACAAAACGATCAGGGGCGTTTTTTCCCACTTCGGAAAAATTATAAAAGGCAACTCGATTTTTCACTTCCCCGCCCTCAAGATAGGTAAACGAGCCCATAAGCATACTCCCATCCGGCGACAGACTGATATCCAGAGGATAACCGATCTCGCCGTTGAGGAAACCGGTAATGGAAATATCCAGTTCCGTTCCGTCTTTCGCATAATAATAGATATGGCTGGTAGCCCGGTGGCCCTCCAGAATCGCCGCCACCAGACCTTTCGCTGAGATGGATATCTTAATAATGGGCAGAACCGTAGTGGCAGTGCCCAGCAAACCGTTTTTATCAAAAATATAAATGTGATTCCCCTGCTGGTCAGCTATGGCAGCATAATCTCCATTAACTGCAGTAATGGGAGTCCGCATCTCATATGGCTGAATCCATATGTCTTTTCCGCTGCCGTCAATGTAAGAAGCGCCGTCTTTGCTGTATCTCAGTAAATTATCTCCATATGATCTGTAGTCGACAAACCCTACCTCATCCCGCTCGAACTGGCGCTCCCATCCTACGGTGCTCTCTTTGTATTCATAGCTGCGCTGATACCAATAATAGGCAATTGTGGCAGCCGTAATCACAATCAGTATTACCAGCAATATGATCATATGACGGCGGCGCACTCTGCGTTCAGCTTCCTTAACGATCCCCTCGCTGTCCTCCCCAGATGAGCGAAACTGCGGCGCGTTGGTAGTGATTACCCTGCGGCGCAACTGATTTTTTTTTGTTTCCCTATTCATAGAACTCATGTCATTCATCTTCGGTTCTCCCACAGAGTGAAGCGTTGGCTTACCCCGACAGTATACCACACCCTTTCACTTTATGGAAGAATCAAATTCTGCCCTGATATGATCTTGTCCTGGCTTTCCAGGTTATTCAGCTCACATATCTCATTAACCCGATCAAGACTGTGATAAAATTTCAGACAGATACTATATAAAGTTTCCCCATCCTGCACTTTATAGGTAGCCGGGATATCTGCAAAGACAGCCGCGGTTTGTTCCGCCGTTTCTGTCTGCGGCGGCGGAGTTTCCGGCTGATCCGACACGGCAGCCGCAGCAAAAGTCTCCGGGATTTCCCCGGCAGACGTTTCGGTTTCTTCAAAAACGCCACCTGTCTCCTCAGAAGACGAATCCGGGTATGTGGAAGACATGGTCTCCGTACCTACAGTAGGATAGACTTGTCCCTTCGCCTCTTCCACCAGCAGCTCCTCTTCCGCCTCATCATAACTCCCGCGGCCTGATGAAGCCGGCGGCCTGTCCTTTTGTGTGACAGGAAGAGCTGAGGTCAGAACCGATTCCATCTCTTTCATCTTCTCATAATTGTTGAACATCACCACACCGCCGGCCAGCACTACGATTGACAATGCACTGCACAGACTTCCCAAAACCCGTATCGTTCCACGCCTTGATATTGCCTGAACTTTATTGTCTTCCATTCTCTGGCGGAAATCCCGAATCACCGTGTCTCCGGTTCCTGATTCCACACGTCTGGCATCCTTTCGCAGGATCATATAATCCTGCATCATCTGATTCCGCTCATAATAGATACTGTAACCACGAAGTTTGTAAAACCCATCCTCCGATGTTACATATACCGCTTCTTCTCCTTCTAAACCGGAGTTCAGATACATAAGCTGGTTCTTGCCTGCAAAATATTGTCCATGCTGCTTCCAGTAATTTAAAGGACTGAGGGTACATCCCGGCGCTCCGCACAAAAACCACCCCATAATGATCCGTTTGGGAAACATCTGCTCCACGCCCTGATAAGCTTTCTTCCAGGCGCTCTCGCTGAATGCCACCTTTTCCCCGCTTTCCGTCACTTCCTCCATCTCCATGGCTCCGTCCACAAAAAGATAAGGCGTGCCGTCATGTTCCTCTATGTTTCCTAACAAAAGCCCTACTCTTAAGTCTTGTCCGCCCCTTGGGTAAAGGCGTTTCAGATACGTATTCACATAGTCCTCCAGATATAACCGGACAGACTGATCCCTTTCTCCAATCTGCCTGATATTTTTCGGCAGTTTCGGAAACGGATTATATAATTCACCCATAGATTCACCCCGCTATCATTCTTTTTTCCGCTAAAAAAAATCATAGCACGGGTTTTGTGCAAAAAATGTCAAACCAAGGCCATAGATTCCCATAATTTTTCGACAAGGCATACGCTCTCGCTGATGCACTCCGCCATTCTCATGACCACGCTTAAGCGGATACTTTGGAGCATCACCGGATCGTAGTTGCTGCAGCTGCTGACAATGCCCGTAATAAACAGATCTCCTACGGACCGCAGTTCCTTGCTGACGCCCAGCCCTGGTTTCAAAGCCCCCCGCCCCAAAGTGATGCAGCCGATATGGTCGCTCATGCCCACGGAGGCATCTACCGCAATCACCACATAGTCATCGTAATACTGTTCCACCACACTAAGGGTATCTTCCAAATTCATGGCGTGAACCGGACGGTTCAGAGTCCCAAGAACCTGAATGTGTTTAAGTCCCCTGTTTCTCAGCTGATATCCGATCAACGGTCCTAAACTGTCCCCGGTGGAACGATCCGTCCCGATGCACAAGAGCAGAACCTTGTCCTTTTTGTTTCTCTCCTGCTCTTCCCGGATCATCATGTAAAGCCGGGCTGCCAGCTTTGTCGTCTCAAATTCCTGATTGGTATCATAATAGTAAAGCTCCCTTTGTCTCAAGGGAGCCATTCGTTTCCACATACTCATCAATGCCTCACCTGGTCTTCTTTCTTACGTCTATTATAGACCAGGTTGACTGCGATTATGCGTGTCGTTTTTTATATTCATCCATTGCCTCTGTCAGATTCGCCGCTGTTTTGCTGTCAATCATCTCAAGCAGGGCATCCAGACGCTCAGGCTGTAAAAATTCTTTTTCCAGATAGGATCCGTAGTTATCTGTAATAAACAGGCTCTTCGCTTTTAACTCTTCCCGCAGCGCTTTCAGTTCCTTTTCCTGGAACTCGCAGGTCTCCCCCAGCAGGTCAAGCTTCTCTTTGCTGTTGGCTGCTATCTCATCGGCAATGATATTCTTTGTCACCGTCTCAAAAGTATTAAGGGCATCTTTCTTCTTATCTGCAGTCTCAGACATCATCTGCTCAATCTTCGCTATCTCATCGTCATACTTCTGCAGATTATAGATAGCCTCATTCTTGTCTCTCCTGATGTCCCTGGTGATGCGTCGGATCTTTTTCTCATTCGAATGAATCTGATTCCGAATCAGGCGTCCCTCTTTTATAATCAGGACATACTTATCTCTTGTTTTGTTCCCCACCACCACATAAAGTCCGCCGAATACAGCGATGCAGGCAAAATAAATCAATACCAGATACAAATGTTTTCTCTCCGGTATCATAAGATAACTCCCATAGGGTACAGCCAGAAAACAAACAAGAAAGACGAGAAACAGCGCAGCAAACTCCCCGGGCCACTTAGGTGCAAAAAGTCTGTAATACCAGTTGCTCCTGCAGTATGCAGGCACATGATTCTGCTGGAAGACCGTCTTCATCTGAAGTTTCAGCTTCCTGTTCTCTTCCCTGAACCCGGCTGTCTCCTCCGCAATCCTGTCTTTGATTCCCTGGCTCTTGGCTTTCTCCCTCCGGGCCTTTGCCTTCTTTAACTGTTCCTGACTTTTACTCAGCTCTTTGTCATAACTGGAAGCGATATCGCTGGCCCGCCTTTTTACAGACTGGGCTATATGATCCTGAACGGCCTTTTCTTCCGCCTCAAACTGGCGCTGGCTTTGCCGCAGCTGCTGGGACAAGGCGGACTCCTGCTGCTTTAACTCGTTCAGGGTTGTAATAGACTGTTTCGCTCCGATCAGAAATGTTCTATAGTCCGGAATGGGGTGAGACATCTGGAGATCCTCCTTTGTATATAACCGTATAATCAGCCGTCTGAATATAGTTATTATAAGTTACTGTTCATACCATGACTAATCACCACTCTGATTAGTCATGGGCCAATACAGTTATGGGGCCAAAGCATATGCCCCATTGCCGCAGGCAATCTTAAATGGGCATATTCAGTTACGTTCACAGGACACCTGTGAACAGTAACTATTATAACTCTCAAGGCCCCAGTTTACAATAATAAGTATTTACATTCTTATACAAATCCGATATACTAAACTCCATAACGGAAGGGGACGAGCGTATGTTTCGCATGTGGGGAAAATTAATGAAAGATAACCGGCTGCTGAATGACACTACAATTTCTGTGGGAGATTACAGCTTAAGCCGGACGCAGATGGTTTTTCAGGCTCTGGATGAGATGTGCTGTTTTTTTGATTTGGGAAAGCCTATTTGGCTGGATGCCAACATACGGGATTTTCAGCTCCATGCCAAGACCCGCTTTAAGCAGGATAACTTTATTGAGCACATTGAATTTGACTTTCTGGAGATTCAGGTTATCGAAGAATAAAGCCTGCAGGCAAAAAAGCAGAACCAGCTCCGCCTTTCGGCGATCTGGCTCTGCTTTTTTCTTATCCCAAATACTGTTTTAGAATCTGACCCACCAATTCCAGCTCATCTGATGATAAGTCCTTTATCCAATCGCTGTCCGCCCTGCTCCGTTCTCTGCTTGCAGCGATTTGTTCCAAACTGTTCTTTAGGTAGTCTATATCCCGTCTGCCGGTTTCCGGCTCCCTGGTCTCCGGTTCAGGCAGCACTCTTTTTGCCGTACGCCCGGTCCGTCTCGGAGCTCTTCCTATGGATTCCTCCTCCGGCTCCTTACGGATCTCCGGCCGATTCCGGTCCTTTGCCATTCGGTCCGGCTGTCTTTTCATATCCGGGCTTTCTTCCGGCTTTGCATATTCGGCCTGGCTCAGTTCTTCCAGATTCCTTCCTATAAAGTCCTGGTCATCCAGGTTATCTTCTCTTCTGTCCAGGGTTCGAATACTGCTTCGTGACAAGGGGGATGGTTTGGCAGGTTCGTGACGGGTATCCTCGGCAGTAGTGGCCGTCTCACGTACCAGGCGGTTAATCAGGGAATTCTCCATATAATCCTGAAGTGCATTCAAAAGCTGCATTCTTCTTTCGGAAAGGTTCGCCCAATAATCAGCAGCCATGGTGAAGAGTCCGGCCAGGATGCCTACAGACCCATACAATACGATGTAATAGCTGTCACACCGATACCAGTAGGCGCCGAAGGAAGCGGCGCCTCCAAGAAGAAAACACATAATGGTCATCTGACCGCCGAAACTTCCCCAGCCGCTGAGAGTCATACCTAAAAAACGGTATATGCCAAGCTGCTTTTCCAGATAAACCCGGCTGTTGCGGATACCCTGATTCAGACGATATGTATTTTCCGTCTTTTGCTTCAGTTCCCGCAGATAGCGGTTCTTGGTCAGTGTCATATTGTCTGTTTCTTTTGTTAATCTTTTGTAAAGGTTTCGCGCTACCAATCTGCCCATTAATCCCAATACGCACACAGCTGCCAGCACATACAAAGCCTTTCCTGTTTCTAAAAATTCCAGCATAATAAAAGCTCCCCTTTCTTCTCAATAAATTTTCGGACGGTCTTTATTATAACCACACAACATTTATTTGGGAAGTTCAGGAAGCCTAGAATCGTTCGTCAAATTCTCCTTCAAACCGCCTGTAAACTTAAATTAATTTCTCAACCAGAGCCATCACCAGTTTTACGCTGTGTTCTATGGCCTTTGCCTCAAACACTTCATACTGCATCTCTGCACTGTCATCCGCCTTGTCTGAAATGGCCCGTATGATCAGAAAAGGAATATGGTTCAGATAAGCCGTCTGGGCAATTGCCGCGCCCTCCATCTCCGTACAATATCCCTGGAAAGTCTCTGTCAGCCAAGCTTTCTTGACTATGTCGGACACAAACTGATCTCCGCTGACCACACGTCCCACATGGACCCCGATCTCCGGTATTACCATGGCGCAGCATTCCTCTGCAACCTGGATCATATGAGCATCGCCTTCGAAGACAGAGTTGTCCATCTGAGGAATGACTCCTAAGGGATATCCGAATCCTGTTGCATCCATATCATGCTGAAGGGTATCCTTGGAGAGTACAATATCTCCTATATTAATCTCGTTTCTCAAAGAGCCGGCAATCCCGGTATTAATAATAGCAGTCACATGATAGCGGTCCACCAGTATCTGGCTGCAGATTGCAGCATTGACTTTACCGATTCCGGAACGCACCACAACCACATCACGTCCTTTCAGTCTGCCTTGGCAGAACTCCATACCAGCCCTGTTCTCCACCGTTACCTCACTCATGGCTTCTTTCAGATTCTCCACTTCCTGACTCATGGCTCCGATTATTCCAAGCATCTTTCATCCTCCTTCATCTCATCAATCAATCCTAATTGAACCATAACTTTATAGATTCCATCCTCGTCCGGCTCACCAAAAAAACTATGAGCCAGTTTTTTCACCTTTTCCGGAGCACCTTCATAAACCACTCCTGTCTCAACCGTTTCCAACATCTGATAGTCGTTCATACTGTCTCCAAAACCAATGGTATCCTTCATATCTCCATGAAGATACTTCATAATCCACCGGACTGCGTCCCCCTTCGTGCACCCTTTCAGGATAATCTCCCCGTTTACAAAGGAGTCCTCCTCCTTAGAAAAAATAACGATATTAAAGTATTTTTTCAGGAATGGAACACATGCATTAAGTCCTTCCTTCTCTTCGGCTATATAGCACATCTTTGCCACTTTTGTCTTTGTCCGATCAAACTCACTGACAGGCCTCAGATGTTCTCCCCTGTTAATCTGCTCATGATACCGCATAAGCTCAGGGTTATCGCGAATTCGCTCCAGACTCCGCTCTGTAAAAAATTCTCTGGCGCCGGGGGTCTGATAAATCACATCTCTGGTCTCCAAGGTAAACAACAAACCGTTTTTTTCAAACAAATCCATGACCTGCCGTGTCAATGAGGGCTCCATGAAGTGTTCAAATACATACTCTCCATTGACTTTCACAAAGCTTCCGGCGCCGCTTATAATGCCGTCAACCTCCAGCTCCGCCGCATCTCCCACAATGGAGGCCGGCACCCTTCCCGTGCACAAAAACACTTTATGCCCTCTCTTCCTTGCCTCGCGGACTGCCCATCTGGTTTTCTCCGTTATTCTTCTTGATCTCCCGGCTAAAGTTCCGTCTATATCAAAAAACAAGTATTTTCCCATGCCCTTTTCTCCCAAGTCCCATATTATCATGTATTTTATTCCTGACAATTCCAAGCCGTATTCTAACATGGTTCCGGGCAGGCGTCAAGTATGGTTGGAAACAGAAAAATGCTGCGAACAATCCCGCAGCATTTTTCCGTCAGAAAGTTCTCCTGTCTCCCTTATGGATTCGGGTTCACGATCTCTAACAGTTCAAACTCTCTGTCACTATACTTAAATTTTAGTATACAGCAGTTGCCGAGACGGCCTTTGGGAACCACATCGCTCTTATGTTCCCAATATCTCATAAACTGCCGGCAGGCGCCGCCATGAGACACCGCAAGCACCACCTGATGATCATCACCCTCCATGATCTCAGTCAATGTCCGGTTCATGCGCTCCCGCACTTCCATTTCACCTTCACCGCCGTAGGCCTTAAAGAAATCTTTATATGGAAGTTTTGGATTCAAATCCTCGCTCTCCCCTTCGAAGACGCCAAAATTCCATTCCTTCAAGCCCTTTGTCCGCTTGTAATACATATCCGTAACCAGTTCCAGCGTATCACAGGCCCGCTCTGATGCAGAAGAATAGGCATGGTCAAAGGTAATCTGATTCTCACGAAAATATTCGGCTGCTTTCTTCGCCTGCTCAATACCCAGCTCGGTCAACGGCGCATCACACACCCCCTGTATCTTGCGCCTCACATTGAACAGAGTCTGTCCATGCCGCATCAGATATAATATCTTGTCCATATTCCCACTCCTTTTATATTGTCTCCCCTCAAACTGTCGTCTTTCGTGTCTTACTCTGTGTCCTCTCCGGCGTCCCTATACGCCTGCATTCAAAACTGGCAATCCGGTCCTTTTGTCAAAACAATATCACTCTCTCCCCAAAGCTGATATTCTGCAAAATCTCCGTACAAATTTCCCCCGATACAAAGACCAGGAACGGTTATTTTTTTATCCGCCCTGGTCTTGTTTCATGCTTATTACTTTCTTTTGAAACGTATTAGTCGCCTAAAGCTTTCTTAACCTGAGCGATTACTTTTTTGCCGTTCATTGTGCCGTAAGCCTGCATATCAATATCCTGAACGATCATACCAGGAACCTCACCCTGAACTTTGCCTTTAGCAAAACGAACCTGGGGTCCTAACAGGATAATGTCGGCATCCGCATGATCCTTTGCAGTCGCAACGGGGAATGCCGCGATATCGCACTCATAACCCTCATCTGCTGCTGCTGCCTTCATCTTGTTAACAAGAAGGCTGGTGGACATACCTGCTGCACATAACAATACAATCTTTCTCATGATAGAAGTTCTCCTTTCAACTTTGAATATTTATTTAGTCTTCAGCATCTCAACCATTTCTTTCACAAGGTCAATTACAACCATTGCACACATCAGATGATCCTGAGAATGTACAACCAGAAGGCTAATATCAATTCCCTTACCATTTAATTCATTCTGAATCAATTCAGTCTGAACTTCATGGGCACCCAGCAGAACTTCATCAGCTTCTTTTAATTTTGCTTCAGCGTCCTCGAATTTTCCGTCTCTTGCATCACGGAAAGCCTCAAGTGCAAGACTTCTTGCATTCCCACTGTTGACAACTAAATTCATAATTGCCATCTCGTCCATTGGTAACCCCTCCTTTATAAAATATTATGAAAACAGAACAAGTTTCAAAAAATACACGATATAGCAGATAATCATGAAGGTCCATGTCCACTTTTCCGACCGGCGGAAAGTGGATTCCTTTGACCATATCCGATACAGCCCATAGGGCGGAAGGAATATGACCCACACGTAGGTAATCAGCCTCCACTTAGTAAAGACCTCCATCATACTGTAATCGCGAGGCGCTGCATTCAGTTCATCAATAAGTTTCTGATTGCGCTCACTGAATTCACGCTTCGGTTTCCAGTTATACCACTTCTTTTTTTTAGCTTTCGTGGATTTTGAACTCATTCCATGTCCTCCAATAACTAGCAATAACTCCTCATCTGTCCTCAGTCCTTTTATCCCCCCGAACCGAAAACTCCCCCCTTATGAACAGCCCGAACTCAGACTCTTACGGGAAACCCGAACTCCGCTCTGCTTCGTCCGGGCGGCATAACTTCGCGCGAGGCCGCGCGAAGACCCTTTTGGGAAACCCGAACTCCGCTCTGCTTCGTCCGGGTGGCATAACTTCGCGCGAGGCCGCGCGAAGTTATTTTATTCTTCTTCCTCTACTGTCTGATGGTTGGTCATAATAACGAATGGAGCATAGACAACAGCTGCCAGCGGAATAACCAGAAGCTGTGTGATCGCTGCACCGATGTTGCCGCCGGAAGCAAGGAATGCCATAAGTCCTGGCGGTGTGGTCCATGGTGCGTTTACAACCATTTTACCACAGAATCCAATGCTTGTCATGAAATATCCGAAAATATTGGAAACTGCCGGAGCAATCATGAACGGAATCGCAAGCAGCGGGTTCATAACGATAGGAAGACCAAAGGTCAACGGCTCGTTGATGTTGAAAATTCCGCAGGGAACAGCCAGCTTGGCAATCGCCCTGTAATCCTCTCTCTTGGAGAACAGGAAGATGGCGATCAAAAGGCCGCCGGTAATACCGGCGCCGGTGATGGTGCCGAAACAGCTCATGAATGGTGTGTTGATAATATTGGGAATCTCAGTACCTGCAGCATAGGCAGCCTCGTTCTCAGCAAATGCAGCCAAAAGAATGGGATCATAAATAGCCTTTAAGGTCTGGGTTCCGTGAATACCGAAGATCCACAATACGTCGGTCATGAAAACCAGAATTACGTATCCGATCCAGCTTGTCATAATACCTGTAAGTGGTGTCTGGATGAACTTAATGATTGCCTCCGGAACTGTCATCTTGGTAACAGCTGTGAACAGAAGGCCGAAACCGCTTACTGCAAATACAGTTAAGCAAGCCGGGAACAATACGCTGAAAGACTTAGCCACATTAGACGGTACGCTTTCAGGCATATGAATATCCAATTTACCGCTTGCAACCAGCCTGCAGTAAACCTCAGCGGAAACCAAAGCTGCGATCATAGCTACAAACAGACCTCTTGCACTGGTTACTTCGTTTGTCAGAACGTTAGTGATTGTCAAAACTTCACCGGACTGAGCCGTTGCAGTCGTGGTGGTCTTAACCAAAGCTATGTAGCAGGCCAGAGATGTGATCGGCAGAGACCAGTCATTCTGTCCCATAGCTGCGCCCAATTCCATAGCAATCAAGATACAGGCTCCGATTGCCAGCATGTTCATAGTACCCCAGTTAGCAGCATCAAACATAGGCTTTAAATTGCCCAGCCAGGCCATCCCCGGAATATTGGCAACACTAACATAGCCCGGTGTTGTATTACATACGATATTAGAAAACAATGTACAGAAAGAACCCACAATAATGATAGGCATCAATGTGGTGAAGCCGTTCTTAATCGCACTTACATGCCTCTGTGACTGAAGCTTGGTTGCGAAAACAAGAAAGCCATTCATCATTTTCTCTTTCATGTTGAACCCTCCTAGACTTTTCATCATCTGATGCGCGCGCTTACATCAGCTTGGTCATATTGACTGTTATTAATCATAGCACGCCAAATCCATGAACTCCATATCAATTTTTTCCATTTTGAAAGTGGAACCTTTTTCCCTTCGGCTCCATTTTTCATGGTTAATATGTCAGGTTTTAGAGAATCTCGGAGGATTGTATTTGTGGAAAACACATATATGAAGAAAAACAGCTGCGCCAGCCTATGGAACATATGTCCACTTTCAATATGGAAAAAGTGGGAATGGAGTTTCCTTTTTCTTCCTTATAAAATAGTAATATCAATTTCAGGAGGTATTACAATGGCAAAAAGAAGATTTCCCGAAGGTTTTCTCTGGGGCGGCGCCACTGCTGCCAATCAAGTAGAGGGCGGCTGGAACGAAGGCGGCAAAGGCTGGTCTGTATCCGACTGTGCACGTGCTCACTTTGACACAGATGTCACAAACTATAAGGCCCACAACACCATCACCACTGCGGACATTGAGGAGGCTATGGCTCATCCGGAGGACGAAGTATATTATCCCAAACGCCATGCCAGCGATTTCTATCATCACTATAAGGAGGATATCAGGCTATTCGGTGAGATGGGCTTTAAGATATACCGCATGTCTATCGCCTGGTCCCGTATCTTCCCCAACGGCGATGACGAGACTCCTAATGAGGAAGGTCTGGCATTCTATGACGCTGTCTTCGATGAGTGCAAAAAATACGGCATCGAGCCCCTGGTAACCATGTCTCACTATGAACCGCCCTTAAATCTGGTTCTCAAGTACAATGGCTGGTACTCCCGTGAAGTAATCGGCATGTTCACAAAATTTGTAGAGACCATCTGCACCCGCTACAAAGACAAAGTAAAATACTGGCTCACCTTTAACGAAGTGGATTCCATGATCCGCCACCCCTACACCACCGGCGGTCTGGTGGAAGACCGTTTCCCAGGCAAGAATTTTGAAGAAGTGATTTTCCAGGCTATGCACCATCAGTTTGTGGCTTCCGCTCTGGCGACCAAGATCTGCCATGAGATCATTCCCGGTTCCATGGTTGGATGTATGTTAACCAAACTCACTTACTATCCTTTCACCTGCAAGCCGGAAGATGTTCTGGAAGCCCAGCAGATGATGAGAAGCACTTACTGCTACAGCGATACTCAGGTATTCGGCGAATATCCCGCATACCTTCTGTCCCGCTTTAAGAACAAAGGCATCAACATCGTGAAGGAGACCGGCGATGATGAGATCATGAAAGCTTATCCTGTTGATTTCGTATCCTTCTCCTATTATATGTCTTCCTGTGCCGCTCATAGTACAGAAGGTTTGGATACCACAGCCGGCAACACCATCACTGCCGTGAAGAATCCATACCTGAAATCTTCTGACTGGGGCTGGCAGATTGACCCAACCGGTCTGCGTGTCTCCATGGTCGACCTGTATGACCGTTACCGCAAGCCCTTGTTCGTCGTTGAGAACGGCCTCGGCGCGAAAGACGTGGTAAAAGAGGACGGAACCATCGACGATCAGTACCGCATTGATTACTTTGATGTTCACTTTAAAGCTATGCTGGATGCCATTGAGTATGACGGCGTAGAATGCCTGGGCTACACCTCTTGGGGCTGTATCGACATCGTATCCGAATCCACCAAGCAGATGTCCAAACGCTACGGATTTATCTATGTAGACTGCGACGATTACGGAAAAGGCACCTACAACAGAATTCCGAAAAAATCCTTCCACTGGTACAAGAAAGTGATTGAGACCAACGGCGAATGCCTGTTTGAAGAATAGAACATTTTCGTCACCGCCTGATTACAAAAGGCCGGAGCAGATTATTTCTTATCTGCCCCGGCCTTTATCCGGTTCTTATTTACCTGTGCCGCTTATGAAAACAGAATGAGTTTTAAAAGCTGCAGCACATAGACAATAACGATAAAAGTCCAAACCACTTTTTCCGGAAGTACAAACGTAGACTCTTTTGACCACATCCGATATAATCCATAGGGCGGAAGAAGGATGAGACTCACATAAGAAATCATACGCCACTTCGTAAAGCGTTCCAGCATACTCCCTGTTCTCGGCATGGCCGCCAGTTGGTCGGACATCTGCCGGTTGCGCTCCCGAAGCTCTGCCTTCGCAACCTCTTTTTCTTCCCTGGACTTTTTCTTTTTGTTAATCTTGGAACTCATTCCGTCTCCTCCAGAACTATGGTATCCCGTTCAGTCAAATCATGACTCGTCCGCCGTCATCTCCTGCTTATTCAGCATAAGAACAAATGGCGTGTAGATTACGGCAGCCACAAGAATAACGATGATCTGTGACAGTCCCGCGGTGATGCTTCCGCCGCCGGCCAGGAAGCCGCACAGGAACGGAGGTGTGGTCCATGGCGCATTCACAACCAGTCTTGGACAGAATCCGATCACTGTCAGGACATAACCGATACCTACCGATGCCAGCGGCGCCAGCATGAACGGGATCATCAGCATCGGGTTCATAACAATAGGAAGACCGAAAATCAATGGTTCGTTAATATTAAAAATTCCGCAGGGGAGAGCCAGCTTGGCAATGGCTCTGAAATCGTCCCTCTTGGAGAACAGGAAAATCGCGATCAGCAGCCCGCCTGTGATACCGCTTCCCGTAAGTGAGAAGAAGGTACTCCAGAACGGTGAACAAACAATATTGGGAGCAGCTAATCCAGCCGCATAGGCAGCCTCATTCTCAGCATAGGCAGCCAGGAAAATAGGCTCATAGATACCGTTCAGCGTGTTGGGACCATGAATACCAAATACCCACAAGAGAGAACACATAAATGCGATTACAAGGATACCCAGAGGATGGGTCATAATTCCGCTCAGCGGAGTCTGAATAAATATAATAATCGCCTGCGGAACAGACATACCTGTTATCGCCTTAAAGGCAAAACCAAATGTGGATACAGCGAATATCGTAATGGCAGCGGGAAGCAAAATACTGAAAGACTTCGCCACATTGGACGGAACGCTTTCCGGCATACGAATATTCAGCTTGTTGCTGGCAACAAGCTTACAGTATATCTCCGTTGCAACCAGGGCAACCATAAGCGCCACGAACAGGCCGGCTGCAGCCGTAATATCAGTACCAAGACCATTGCTTGTGTCAACAACAGAAATATAGCAGGCCAAAGCCGTTACCGGAATAGCCCAGTCATTCTGTCCTAAGGACACGCCTAATTCCATAGCTACCAAAACACAGATACAGATAGCCATCATGTTCATGGTACCGTAATTCGCAGCATCAAAAATGGGCTTTAAAGAACCCAGCCAGGCCATACCGGGAAGATTGGCAAGGCTGACATATCCTTCAGTAGTATTACACACAACGTTGGAAATCAATGTACAGACAGAACCCACAATGATAATCGGCATCAAGTTGGTAAATCCATTCTTGATTGCGTTGATGTGTCTCTGACCCTGGATCTTAGTTGCAAACATAAGAAATCCATTCATCAGTTTGTCTTTCATAGTGAACCCTCCTCAATTTTCATTTCCTAATATACGCGCGCTTATTAGGTCGGTCATACCGACTGATGTTCATTATAGCATATTAATTATCAAAATTCCATGTATTTTTTATGCTTAATGTATGTTTTTTATCTAATTCTTTTTCTTATCCATAATATATTCAGCTTTTTTTAATAATGTCATAATTTTAGAAATATGCACATATAAAGGCCGGGGTCCCTTACAAACCGACAGAACTCATGTCCACTTTCATTATAGAAAAATTGGTAATGGAGTTTTACCCTATTTTCCTGTAAAATAATATTATGATTCGACTTCCACCTGTTCTTCCACCTTCAGGAGAAGATTTTTTAACGTATCATAATCCTGGTTTTGTATCAGTTCCTTCATGCTTCCGCCGTCCAGCAGAAGTCTGGCAGTAACCTGATAGAATTTCTGAACATCAAAATGTTCATAATTAGCCACGGATACCAGGAATATGACCTGGATTAAACTGTCCGGAGTATCCGGAAGCCACAAAATAGGTTCGTCCAACACAGCCACACACACAAAGGGCTGTTTTCCCATGACTTCAATGGGATGAGGCATGGCCACCAAATTGCCGAATGACGTCTTGGCAAGCACTTCCCTGGCACGAACGGAATCAAGAAACTCTTTGGGCACCAACCCCCGCTCATACACAAACCCGCACAGAACCTGAAGGGCTTCATCCTTATTGGAGAACTTCATATGGGGCAGAAAAAGCTCTTTGGGATAGATGTCCAAAACCGGACTGTCCGTCTTGCCCAGGAGAGTCCGCTTCACTGCCTGGATATCTGAGTTCTTCAGGAAATATTCCACTTCCTGAATGGGAACCGGCACTTTCACGGGAATGGGAACAGTGGTAAATATGTAATCAATGTCCGTAAAGTCCTGCTCCCCGATTCTGCCCACATCGCAGACACTGATCTTATTGATATAAGGGCCGAATTCTGTCTTATATCTGTAAAGGAGCAGCTGTGCGCTGCCTTTTCCCGAAGCGCATACGAGCAAAATATTCTTCTTGGCAATCTCTGTCTTCTTTCTCTCTAAGGCTAACGCAAACAAAAGGGCAATGTAACCGAGCTCGTCCTCTTTCACAATCTTGTGGAACTTGTGATTTAAGATCACACAGGATGTAGTCGCCATGCTGTAGGCTAAAGAATAGCGCTCCTTAATATCTTTTAACAGGGGGTTCGTCAGCTTCATATCGTGCTGAATCCTTACCACCAAAGGCACCAAATGCTGGCTTAGAGACATTCGAAGTTCCAGGTCATCTCTGAAATCAAACTTAAAGGCGTCATAGACCGCGGACAGCATAAACCCTACCAAATCGCTGATCTCCTGATTGATAATCAGGTTACCTTCCTTTTCCTCCGCAGCTGTAGTATTGATCAGCATCTTCTTGCCTTCCAGATGTATGGCGATATATTCAATCTCACTGTCAGGAAATTCCACCTGAAATCTGTCTTTGATCCTGCTTAAGATCTCTTCCGCGATCCGGTACGCTTTTTTATTGCGGACTTTCTCTCCGTCACTTTCAGCCATGGGCACATAGTGTCCGCCCCGCATTCTCAAAATTGCAATCTGGATATGAAGGATCAGATTGTGAAACGATACGCTGGAGATATCAAAGCTGTTACGGGAAAGACAATCCCGCACGCACTGATTAATCCATTGGATTTCCTCCGTCACATCCTGGTCGCCGCCCAGCTTCTCTGCAAGCTGAATCTTTTTGGCCACAAATCCTGCAATGCACAGTCTTCGGTTAAACTCTCTCCCCTCTATTCGAATTCCATGATTGGGTTTTCTCTGAAGCTGCAGGTGATACTCCCCTAACAGGTTCTCCACTTCCTTTAAATTCCCGGTGAGAGTCTTCTTGGAAATATAGAGCATCTCGCTTAACTCATCTAACTTCACATACCCCTCCGCGTTGAGCAGATATTCCAACAGATATTCTACCCGCTCCCCGGATGAATTGGGAATCGCCGATTCCTGCAGCTCTCTTTCCTGCATCAATTCTTCCAGTTCCTTCTGCTTGCAGAGGCATTCCACCACCAAGCGGTAACCTGAACCATGCTTTGATTCCACATAAACGCCATAGTCGCACAGCAGTTCATTCAAATTCTTCAGCTGCTTGCGTATGGTCTTGCTGCTAACTTTCAATTCTTCCGCCAAAGCCTCTGCTGTCTGATACTCCTTTTCCGACAGCCTCCGATAAATATCAACCATCTGCCTGCTAACCATCCGTCATCTCCACCTTTACGTCAATATTACTTATCTACTTTGACTTGCAATGGTATTATTATAGCAAAATAGTCTTTTATATCCAAGTCTTATTTTCCTATTTCAAAATTTTTATCAGAATCTTGACGGTACAGGTCCGGTCCCAGGATCGAAGGATGGCGGCACTGCTGTTGTATTTGTATCCATATGTCTTCTAACCGCTCTGGAATTGATTTTTGGTGTCATAGCATCACCTCTGGATTATCATACGCTTTTGTGCGTATTAGGCCAAATAGGATGAAAAACAAAAAGGCGTAATTTATGTTATGAATCATTCTTATTGAGTCATATCATAAATTACGCCGTGGTTTTGTGTTTAAAACAATTGGTCCTTATTCAATGAAATAATCGGAATATTTCTATTTTGTCTCATCTAAGCTGCGGAATACAGGGTAAGCCGTGAGCAAAACGGCATCTGTTCGTGTTGTTTTGCTTTCGTATCCACTCGGAGTTTTCACCTTGTGATTACATAATATATAATAATAATAATCAGTAGCTAAACCATGGATATCAAATTCTGTATATGCATATGTTATATTTCCATCGGGATCATCTGCACCATCAAATGTTTTTGTATATGTCTTTACTTTACTCCAGCTTGTTGAATTTGGATCTTTACTGCGATATAAATTAATCGTTATCTGACCCCAATCAACGCCTGCATGAGAGGTAAAATCTGCATAAATACTCAGAACCCCTTCGCCTTCATTGGTCACTTGTGAAGATGCCGCTGCTAAATAAAGACTTCTAGGTTGTATCGTCGAATTTTCTCTTTTTGAAGCACTTTGGTCCGTTACAGAAGCTGTATTAGCATAAGCGGTATTAACTCCAATTAACATTATAGCTAATACTAAACCAATAATTCTTGATTTTCTTTTTCTCATAACTTAATCCTCCAAAACTTGATTTTCATATGGTCTAATTCCATAAACAATTTGTTCAAATTCTTCCAAATCAACGATTCCATATAAAAAATAATATATTTTGTCTCGTACTATTCGAACGCCCAATTCTATTTCACCATTTTCTAAGCGTTCTTCATATATTGGAAAAGTCTGATCTAAAAAAGGGTTATATACTTTTTGATGTTGTTGTGCATCAGAAACATAACGATATGAACTTGGCTTATCATTCAATCCCTGAATCCAAAAAAGATCTCGTTCCCCGTCGCTAAACTCTATCACACTTCTTTTTTTAGTAATTGTCAAATCACGAATTATCATCCCATCTGGCAAATACGACAATTCCATCGCTTCAATGCCCAATTCATCTTCTATTTGCGTATATACTTTATTTTTCTCAAATATATTATCCAAATTCACATTGTCAGGCTCATTATTAATTATCATCATATTACTTTGGCCGCGAGTCTCCTGCACATAATACCTCTTCGCCCCAACCCACATGCCACCGCCAATTACCATAGCCCCCAAAACCGCAGCCGCCACGAAATACTTGACCAATCTCCGAATCCGAACCGCTTTCCTCTTCGAAACCCCTTCCGAATCATAGTCCAACCGGTCCATAATCCTCTGCAGTTCCCCTTCCGGTGCCCGATGCCTGTCTTCTCTTGCCGCTTCCAAAGCCCGGTCCAGTTCCCCTTCCAGTTGTTCGTCCCCATATCCAAAAGCTTCTGCCAGTTTTTCGTCTATGAAGTTCCTATCCAATTCCTTTTGTTTCCTACTCTTCACAGCTACCTCGCATGTCTTTTCAGATTTTGGGAAATAAGTCCCCTAATAACTTTTATTACTGTCCACAGGTGCTCTGTAACGGTATTGGCCCATGACTAACCAGCGTGATGATTAGTCATGATTGGTCATGATGTAAACAGTAACTAATTTTTCCATGATTGAGTGTTGACTTTTCATTCCAATTGGTTACTATATTAAATATGTGGCTACCCATCCAGGGTACAGTCTTATGAAAACGGAGGCCCTATCTTATGAAAAAGATTATCCTAACCGGCGGCGGAACTGCCGGCCATGTAACCCCCAACTTAGCCCTGATTCCTTCCCTTCAGCGCCTTGGATATGACATCCGCTACATCGGCTCCTACCAGGGAATTGAGAAAAAACTCATAGAAAATGCAGGGATCCCATACGATGGAATCTCCTCCGGAAAACTGCGCCGGTATTTCGACTTTAAGAATTTCTCGGATCCTTTCCGTGTGATCAAGGGTTATGAGGAAGCCTTACGCCTGCTAAAAAAATACAAACCAGATGTAGTCTTTTCCAAAGGCGGCTTTGTGGCTGTGCCTGTAGTTCTGGCTGCCAAACATTATCATATTCCCACTATTATTCATGAATCCGATATGACTCCGGGACTTGCCAACAAGCTGTGCATTCCCTCTGCCAGGAAAGTCTGCTGCAATTTCCCTGAGACCTTGTCCTGCCTGCCAAAGGAAAAAGCGGTACTCACCGGTTCCCCCATTCGGGCAGAACTGCTTTTAGGCGACCGGCTGTCCGGTCTGCAGTACACCCATTTGGCCGCCGACAAACCAATCATTCTGGTTATCGGCGGAAGTCTTGGTTCTGTTGCTGTCAACACGGCTGTGCGAAACCTTCTGCCCCGCCTGCTGCCTGATTACCAGGTAGTACATATCTGCGGGAAAGGCAATCTTGATGAAAGTCTGATTGGCACCAAAGGATATGTGCAATATGAGTATGTGGATGCGCCTTTAAAGCATCTGTTCGCCGCCGCTGATCTGGTAATATCCAGAGCAGGAGCCAACTCCATCTGCGAGATTTTAGCCCTCCGCAAGCCCAACATTCTGATTCCCCTTTCTGCTGCTGCCAGCCGAGGAGACCAGATCCTAAACGCCGGCTCATTTGCAAAACAGGGCTTCAGCACGGTTCTGGAAGAAGAAGCCGTCAGCGATGACACCCTATATCAGGCAATCTCTGATACCTGCCAAAATAAGTCCTTGTTCATCCAGAAGATGGAACAAAGCCACTTAAATAATGCCGTACAAACCATTGTAAATCTCATTGAGGAATGCACTGCGGACATAAACTGATCTTAATCTCCAAGTCGTTCCCTTAAGTATTTTCTGATTCTGGATATCCGCATCCTGCATGCAGCATTGCTGATGTCCAGAATCTCGCATACTTCGGTCAAGGGCCTTTTCTCTATCATAAACAAAGTAGCCACTTCTTTCCACTCCGGCTTCATCTCGTCAATATACTGCCGAATCCTTGCAGCCGTCTCATCAGCAATCAGATTGTCACTTATATCTCCCGCCATTTGGTCCTTCATAATCCCATATTCTGTTTGGTAACTCTCTGAATCCGTACTGATGGTGCCTTTACGCTTCAACCGCCTATGGTAATCATGACAGCAATTTCTAAGAATATTTACCAGCTTGGCTTTTCTCTCAGTTATGTCCCAATTTAGAGCCTTTTCCTTGTAGGCATCCATGAACTTCCAGAATGTCTCCTGAACCATATCATCCACTTCACATTCCGGTATATTTCTTTTGAATGCCATCCAGCGAAGTCCGCTCTCATATTCCTCGTACAGCGCCTGCAACAACTCCTTTTGCTCTTGCTGCATGGTGTTCTCCTAATTAAAATTCGTTAGTGACTCCACAGGAATTGCCCAACGATGTAAACTTTTGCATCTTCCTGGTTACAGCTGAGCGGTTATTGCCTCAACTATCTCTTCAGTCTCTTCTGTGTCAATGGAACCCGGATCCCAGGCCGCAATCACCGGTCCGCCTTCGTATCGGGGAATCACATGCATATGGAAATGCTTCACTGTCTGTCCAGCGGCTTCCCCATTGTTCTGTACCAGATTAAAACCGGCACAGCCAAGACCGCTTTTCATGGCTCTTCCGATCTTTGCTGCCACTTCCAACACTTTAGCGCCTACGGTTTCGTCTAACTCACACAAATCTGCATAATGGTGTTTTGGCAGAATCAGCGCATGTCCTTTTGTAGCCGGACCGGCATCTAAAATTACGCGAAAGTCGTCGTCCTCATACAGGGACGCCGTTGGAATCACCCCATTTGCAAGTTTACAGAAAATACAGTCATCTTTCACCATACCACAGATCCTCCTTCATCCAGTTTTTATTTCTTTTAGGTCTTCGGTACAGAACCGCTCCCATGATCACTCCCAGCAAGAGTCCTGACACATGAGCCACATTATTGACTCCGCTGCTGGTAAATCCATGATACAGGGAAAATGCCGCCAGTATTACCATCTGTCTGGTACTGAGATCTTCCAACCGTCCACGATTTATTGCCACCGCATACAGCAGGCCCCCGATTACGCCAAATATGGCGCCGGAAGCGCCTGCCGATACTGTATAAGCACCACTTCTTAAGTTGGCATACATGGAAACTACATTCGCCCCCATTCCGCAGACCAGATAAAACACAGCATACCTGGTCTTTCCAAGGGCACGTTCCAGATTATCTCCCAAGACAAATAATAACAACATATTGTTGGCAAGATGCTCTGCTCCAAAATGCATAAAAACCGCTGTAAGAAGCCGCCAATATTCCTTTCCTTCGAGAACTGCCGGTTCATATAAGGCACCATGAACAACCATAAACTGCGCGCTTTCCGTAGAGCCTTTTGTCTCCAGATATAAAAAAAACGCCACATTAACCGCTATGATTGCTAAGTTTACATAAGCGGTCTTACGGTATCCTCCGAATTCCATAAAAGTCTCCTTCTGTCTTATGTAGCCCTATTCTATCATAGCTTTTTATGTTTGTTAAGGTTTTATTTCAGCCGGAACTTAAGATCAGCAATCTCTATTTCGTCTCCCGGCTGTATAGCGACTGTCTCATTGGCATCCAGACACCGTCCATTTACATATGTACCATTGGTGGAATTCAAGTCCGTAATCTGATACCCGTCGGCTGTCTCATCAATTCGAAGATGGAGGCGGCTGATAGTGTTCTTAAGGATAACATAATCACAGAGTCCTTCCTGCTTTCCAATAATAAACGGATAATATGATAATGGGATTGTACTTCCGTCTTCGCCTGTCAGACTCCGGCATTCCTTCACTTCATCCTGATTCCACAGCAATACCGTGTTCATCTCCTGTTCTTCTGACTGTACGGGATTCTGAACCGGTTTTGGCTCTTCTTCCTCATCAAAGATCATCTGCCACTGGCCTGGTGTTTCAGAAATCTCCTGATGTTCTTTTTTGTCATGAGTCCGTTGGGAAAAGCTGACATTTGCTGGTGAGGTATGGTTTGTCTGATAAGGTGATACACTGCTGTAAGATGTCTGATTTCTAGAATACCTGATGTCTGATTTCTGTGTATAAGATGTCTCTCTTGATGGCTCTTCATGGGACGATTGACGACAGAAACCCTTTCTTTCGGACCATATATAGACTCCGGCGCCGGCTGTCAGCAGGAGGGCACCTGCCAAAGCCAGCCACATTCCATATGTGATCCATCCATAGACTCCAAAAAGAACAGCGCTTGCGGCAGCTGACCCAAACAGCACTGCCCCAGGCATAAAATACCAATACCAGGCTCTTCTTAGAGGTATATCTGTCTCTGATTCATCATTTTGTAATGGTTGTTCCCACGATTCTGTTTTCTGTAGGTCTATTGTCTCACAATTCTCCTGATTACCAGGAGAGTCCACTTTCGGGCATTCTTCTTTCATCAGCCATGTGAGCAGGTTGTCCAGTCCATAGTTTTCTTTTAGACTTTCCTTGTATAATCCATAAACCAAAACAACCCCTTCTTTGTCCTGATGATCGGCCTTTCCTAAAAGATACTGCAAAAGCAGGCTGAACTCCTCCGGAAAATTTCCGTGCTTGCCCGGGACCAGGCAGAGAAAGGGGACATATGCCTCAGGATCCATGTAAATATAATCGGGATTCAATAAGATCTGTTCTTCGCTCAGCAGATAATCCTCCATCCGTGTCAGGGTCTGTGCGATTCCCAGCAAAAAACTTCGAATCTGGACAGCATTAATGGTTCTGGTCTCTAAAAGACGGCTCAATGGCTGCCTGGAAGTAATCTCATAGCAAAAACGGCTGCAGTTATCTGTCTTTTTGATCCGGAATTTCAGCAGCCCTTCTATGGCATTGCCCATAAGCATTCTTGTCTCATACCCCTGTTCCTGAATCTGGTCTGCTGCAAGCACCAGATAATTCTGCCGCAGCTCCCTCACATAATCTACCTTTATCCTATCCTCGAATTTCTCTGTCATTTCTGCTGCCCTTCCTTCTGCTGAAATATAGTGAGCATTCTTAAGATTTCCTCCGGTTCGTGGGCTTTTTCCGTAATCCTTTTCTCCCATCCGCCTGTTTTGGCATATCCGTCCACGTGACCATTTTTTCTCTGTACCTGTCCATGGGACCAGGTACGTTCCTCATCCGTTTCCTGATAACGCAGCTGTTCTGTCACATGATGCAGGCGCATTACCTGAGTCGTGTAACGACACTGCCATAAAGCGGTCCGGATCAGGACAGCCAGCACCATAAGTACCAGAGCCATAACATAAGACGCTTCTACAGTGATGCCTGCCGAAAGGCTGTGACCTGTATTTTTCATATTCTTCCTCCGTTCTATGCATAGGAAAACAACATAATCCATGCGCCCACAGGCCACATACAGGCCAGAAAAGGAAGAGTGTCTTTGGATATACGTCCGCCTGTCCATGTCCTGTACATCACCAGTCCCACACTCCAAACCCAGCTGATTCCAAAGCTTCCCAACAGCAGCACCCACATTTCCTCCGTATCCAGATAACCAGCCGAAGCTATAATAAACCAGCCGTCTCCTCTTCCTATAGCACCTTCCGTAAGCCTGCTCACCAAAAGAACAGCCGCCCCTGCCAGCCCTCCCGCCCAATGAGTCCATATCCCGCTTTGCCATCCGCAGACTGCACCCATGACCCCGCAGGCAATCAAAAGCCTGTCAGAAACTATCCTTTCCTTTATATCCCCCATGGCCGCTGCCGTCAGACACAAAAACCAAAACCAGCTCATGCAATACCTCCTCTCAAAAATTTTTATTATCTTTTGGAGCAGTAGGAACAGGCTCCAAGATACTCCGCTTCCGACTTTACAACCGCCTTCACATAGGCCTGAATCGCCGAACAGGACATGGATGTGTGATAATGCCTTCCGGATGGCATAATATATACGGTAGAATTTGTCCCGTCTCCGCACCTGGCGCAAGGGGCATACCGGCCCCCGCTCTGATTTCTGCGGTTCTCTATGTCAGATATGGGTACTGCTGACAGATTATTGTAAAGATAGTGACAGGTACTGGTCACATGATAGCGGGTGCTGTTCTTTCCTACATATACAATCGTATCATCTTCTTCCCTGTTATCCCCGCTCCCCCTTCGGCCCTCAGTGCCCACCCATGCTCTCCTGCAGCTTCTGACTGTCTGCTTCACATTGCTCAGACCAAAGACAGAAAAAGGCAGCTTTATCTCATAGTCCAGTACCAGATCTATAGTCTCCCCGTCTTCCAGCAAACTTGACCGCAGCAGGGATACCCTCTGTACCGGAAGGTTCTTCAAGCGCACGCGCATCTCCACTTTTGCATAGGCATAAGCGGCCGCCGTGTTCCAGACAGACTCTTCTTTCCCGTACTTTGATATACAGGCTGTTTCGCTGATTACCTCACTCGTATGTTCCGCCCATGCCTGTACCTGGCGCTGAATATCCATTATCCGAAAAGGCATCATAAGTACGATACAGGCATAGAGAAAGAGAGGCAGCACCAAAGCCGCCTCCAGTGTCAGACTTGCGGAGGCGGAGAAGGCTGCCCTTTTTCTGGTAAAGAATTTTTTGAATATAAGGATTCGTACTTGGAGAGTCACGCTTTTTGAAATTTTCAGAATAACATTACAGAAAAAGGGCATTCTTCTCCGCCTCCGTTTCATTTTGTTTTTAATAAGCTTTCCCCGCTGCGGCTTCTAAAGGATAGCCTTTTTCTCCCCTTATCATGTTTTCCACAATGGGCAAGGCAAAAAAGACGTGTTTTCCACAGGCTTTCCCGTGAATATCCACGCGGTATGCGCAGTTTGTAATCAGGAATCCCGGCTGGGTTCTCCCAATATTGATCTGCATAAGATCAAGTATCCGCATATGCTTTTGGGCGGGGTCTTCTTTCAGCAGAAGCAGCTTCAGATACCCTTCATAGGAAAATCCTTTCCCGCTGCTGTCCTTTGCGCTTTCACGGGGCAGTGTTCCTCTTCCCATATCAAGAAGTCCTTCCAGACTCATATTCCAGTCCTCCCTCTTCTTCCACAGAGGAACCTTTCCTCCGGCCATAAGCGTCCGCAGATCCTGAATCGTCTCTCCCATGGCCCATATTCCCATAACAAGGCAGGCCACGATCTCCGTCAAAGGCGCTAATCCCACACTTCCGGTTATGGCAAGAGCCAATGCTCTGGCCTGGTCTCTTTTTGCGGAATCAGCCAGAATATGAATCAGATTTAATCCCTCTCGCACCGCGAACAGCTCTGTCACAGTTTTCTCCAGATTCTCCCTGTCAGTTCCCGCCCCATTCAGAAGGTATTCCATTTCATACTGCAGTTCATGCTCCCCTTCTTTCACCGCATTCAGGAAAAAATAACCGCAGTACTCGCCGACCAGCACCTGCTCTGCCAAAGAGCCGGCTTTTTGCCCTCCCTGGCACAGTCCTTCAGACGGAAGTCCGGCGCTCGAAACAGCTGCCTGAGAGATCACACTTCCCTCCGGCATTACCAGGCTCAGCAATCCTCCCTGTATCATTCTCTGAACCTGGTCTAATAAATTCTGTTTCTCCTTATCACCCGAACCGGAACCCAGATTGATCCTGCTGCTTTTATACTGTTCATCCCACATCCTGGCTGCCGGTTCCAGCCATATTTCCTCTTCTTCGTCATCTTCTTCATTCTTTTCATACTCCTCTCTGTATTCCAGCAATTCCTCCACCAGCTCTTCTGTTTCTTTCATAAGTTCCAGATTCCCAGCGGACACTTGTTCCTGGAAAGCGAATTCCCGGTATCGTTCTCCGTCCTGTTCTATGTAAGTATCATAAGGATTCCACTGCTTCTCCAACAGTTCTCCCCGGTTTTCCTGCAGATCCGGTTTGATCTTGTGAATTTCAGCTCTGGATTCTCTCTGCTTTTTGGACAGCGCATCCGCCTGTTTTCTGTATTGCTTCATAAGCCTGGGATAATTTTGAGCAGCTTTTTTGTACTTGCCCGCAGCGCTGTAAAAACCGTCCTCATCATCTGACATGAGAGCCTCTTTTGCCTCTTCCTTATACCTCTCCTGCTGCCTGATGTTGTCTGCCAGGTCTTCCACTGCCTGTTCCAGCTTCCTTGTTTCCTTTTCCTGACCGCTGTACATCCCGGTAAGGGCGCCGGCTCCTAATGCCTCCTTTACATCCTTTCTCAGTTGATCCGCCTCTTCCGGCTGAATCGTAAAGTGACTGACCACTCCATATTTCATATAGCTTACGATTTCTTCTGCCAGATAATCTCCGTTTTCCTGGCTGATACTCTGAAGTCCTGTGACATCCACCGCTTCCAGCTCCATGGGATACCAGTTGTCCGCCTCCAGATACCGTTTCACATAAAGCTCAAGCTGATCCGATAATTCTTTCTCAGACTCATATTCCAGTGCCAGAATCCGATATTCCTCCCAGAGGCGGCGGTGATAGCGGCTGAGCAGTACATCCAGTCCTCCATTCACCGCCACCTGAAAATAATATCTGGAACCGGCAGTTCTGGCGGATTCAATCATCACACACAGCAGGGCTCCTATACACAGAAAGCACATGCTTAAAAATACGGTGATCTCTCCCCTTCGCCCCATCAGTATACCTCTTTGCTCTGCTTCTCAATCTCCTTGAAAATCCCTTCCAGCAAAGTTGTAATCTGTTTTTTAAAAATAATAACCAAACCAATAAGCACTACAAGAATCAGCACAATTTCTATGACTCCGATTCCGTCTTCTTCCCGCAAAAATGTTTTTATTTCCTGTCTCATATTCTCCTCCGTATACAAATTCTATGATACCGCCATAAGGGCCGGCACCATCACAATCACCATTACAACCAAAAGCATAAGAAACAACGGTACTAAAAGCTTTGTTCCCGCCTCCTCGCCGAGACGCTTTGCCGTATGTTTCTGCTCTTCCCATGCCTGGGTCATCTCCTGCTCCAAAAGCTCATGCAGATTCTTTGTCCCTGTCTTCCTGTTCTGTTCTAAAAGACTGCTTAACTTCATGTAAGGCTGAAGTTTACACCTTCTGCCAAACTCATTGATGGCTTTTCCTTCCGGAATGCCGCAGCGCATATCATTCAGTGCCACAGCCATTTCTTCATAGGCGGGACGCAACCGCCGGGAACCTTTTTTCCTCCCCCTCTCATAATTCTCCACCATACGTTCCCATGACTTTCCCACGGTCAGCCCTGCTCCTGTATAGACCATAAGCTGATATACCACATCTCCGTAGTCCAAAAGAAGAAGCTGGCTGCGCTTTTTTTGTCTCCGTCCTTCTTGTGCTTTCTCCTGTCCGTAGAAAAGCACTGCCAGGACGATTCCCAGAACCGGCAGAAGCCAGTACTCAGAACCAGCTCCGTTTTGATAGCGAATGGGGCGTCCCTTATATTCCCCAGGCAGCACCATGTGACGTTCTGTCCGGTGTTCGGCATCAAGCCGGTAAATTTCTTTTTGAAAATCCGCTGCCGCCATGTCCTCCTTGCTTTGAAAGGGAGGATATACTACAAGTTCCAGTTCTCCCTCCTTTCGGTATATTCCATCGGTGAGAACGACCAAAAGAGTTACCGGTTCTCCTTCCCTGTCTATTTCCTCTGATGTCACATGCCCATAGGAATCCAGAATCTCCGGGTTTCTGCTCTGCCACAAGGCTCTGACCCCTGTGTCATCAAATAAGGTTACCAGATTCAAGTCTGTGGTCACCTGCGTCAGAGATTCATTTTCTCCAAGAATCAACGAAGGAAGCCTGCAAAAGAGTTGGTCAAATATATTCCGGGCCTCTTCCTGTTCATACTGAAGAGGACCAAGCTCTATGGAAAGAGGCAGCGGTTCGTCGGAAATTCCCTCTACCAGAAGCTCGTATGTCTTACTGTCTCCCCCATATCCGTCGCGTTCCAGTATTCCCCGGCTCACAGAATCATTCTTTTCCCCATAGACTGCCAGGCCGAAAAGCATGAAGCCGGCGCCGACGCAGCATATCTGCTTTTTCCCTTTCCTTATCCATTCTTTTATCATTTCTCACCTGCCCTATGAAATTTCGATATTCAGAATCTTTGATGAGAGACAGCAGGACAGGAGATATACTGCCAGACAGCATGTCATAATGACTCTTCCCAGAATCGTCTCATACATAATCCCAAAAAATCCGGGAGAAGTAATGTCAATGTAAAAAATCATAAGAAAGGGAATCACATTCATCACCTTCTGTTCAAACTGTATGGAAGCGGTCATGGTGCGGATCTCCTCTTTCACCTGGCTCTGATCTTCCATGACAGAAACCGTATGACAGATAATCGGCGCAAGACGTCCTCCGCTTCGCTTTGCGATCTGAAAAATCTGCGCAAATCTCTGCACCTCCTCCAGCCCGCTTCTGTCGGCGAATTCCTGAATTACCTGCTCCACTGACCGGTTCAGTCTCATCTGCTCCTCCATACACCGGAATTCTCTGACGATCATCTCCCTTGAACCATAAAGCTGTTCCAGCTCCCGGCAGCTGACAGATATGGCATTCTCCGCCGAGTAACCGGCACTGAGTGCCCCGGACATGACTAAAATCGCTTCCTTAAACTGTATTTCCAGCTTTCTTCTCTGTTTTTCTATCCATTTTTTTTCATAAAACCAGGGATAGACGCCGGCAGGGATCATAAAAAGTCCAAAGGCAATCCAGCTTCGGTAACATGTATAAGCCACACAGCCGGCTGTAAGACCGGCCTGACCAAAGACCAGCAATCTTCTCATCGCTCCCATGGAACCCCATATTTTTTCGCTTTTATGTACTTTCCCCTGACCTTTGAAGTTTTTCCCGGTTCTTAAGCTGCTCCTTCTTTTTAAGCCCTCCGTCTTCAAACCGGTAAAGGGTGCGAAGCCGGATTTCACCTTCTGCATAATCATCCACCTCCACAATCCAAAGCACTTTTCTGCTCTTATCCTGAATTCTTCCCAGGTGAATCAGGATGTCCAGAGCCGAGGCAATCTGGCTTCTGATAGCCGCCAGAGGAAGATCCGCCCCCATAAGGACCATGGTCTCCAAACGGGCCAGCATATCCCTTGGACTATTGCCGTGGCCGCTGCTCATGCCGCCGTCGTGGCCTGTATTATAGCTGTTCAGCAGCTCCAGAGCCTCCTTCCCTCTCACCTCCCCCACGATGATCCGGCTTGGATTCATGCGCAGGGAAGCCCTTATGAGATCTCCAATGGTTATCGCCCCTTCTCCCTGAGGATTAGCTGTCCTGGTCTCTAAGCGAATAAGATTTTTCACCTGCTGAATCTGCAGCTCCGCGGAATCTTCAATGGTGATCACCCGCTCATCCTGGGGAATAAAAGCAGACAGGGCATTTAAGAATGTTGTTTTTCCTGAATTGGTGCCGCCGCTGATAAAAATATTGTATCCTGACCGGACCAGCCTCTTTAAAAAATCTGCCGCCTCCCGGCTGACAGTGCCTGATGCAATCAGCATATCCATAGTAATCCGTCTGGGAAACTTACGGATGGTCACCGCCGGCCCGTCTAAGGAAACCGGCGGCAGTACCACATGTACCCTGGAACCGTCGGGCAGTCTGGCATCTGCAATGGGGGATGCCACATTGACTGTCCGGTTCACTCTGCTCACCATCTGCTGAATCATATCTTCCAACTGCTCCTGGGATTCAAATTCCTGTTCCCACAGTTTCATAACTCCCTTTTTTTCGATGAATATATGTTCCGGCCCATTGATCATGACCTCTGTCACATCCGGGTCATCGATGAGCTGCTGGAGAATATCCAGCCTGCGGAACGAATTAAACAAGGCGGTTCTCAGTTCGATCCGTTCCTTTAAAGGCAGATATTCCCTGGCCTCCCTTTCCATGATGAGCCTGTCGATCATATCGTACAGTTCTTCATCACTGAGGCTTAATCTGCCGCTCACCTCCTCCCGGATCTGCTGTCTTAATTCTTCCCGAACTCCTTTTTTTCTGTCCGTCCATTCCTTAAGAGGCGGTTCCCCTCTTTTTCCCGTCATCTCCTCCTCCTTTTCTTCTACGGCATTCCTTTCAGCAATTTTCGCACGTAATCTCCCAACTCTCCCCACAAAAGCTGCTCCATATAAGTATCCTTTCTCCCGAAGCTGCTGTGATAAGGCAGTTTTACTCTCTGAATCACATCTTCCAGCTGCCCTTGTCCGGATAAGCGAAGATAATCGGTGAACTCCTCCAGCCTTGCCGAGGATACACAGTCTTCTTTCACCGGCATAAAAATCTTATGGCAGCTTAACAGAACCGGTATTATATTGCATATGGCTTGTCCCACATCCACAATTATATATTCATAGCCGCATTCCCCTGCCACCCGCTCAGCCAGATGGGCCGCCTCTTCTCCTGTCAGCTGCTCCAGATCCTGAGGATACTTTATAGGCGGTATATAATCCATATCTTTCCAGTTATACACCATGCTGCGCAGCCTCAGGATTCCGAAGCTGTCCTGACGGAAAAAATACAGCACATCTGATAAATCGCCTTTGCACTCACTGTCTATGAGCCTGGTAAATCCGGCGAACAGTTCAAAACTGAGATACAGCACTTTGTGATCCCTGGCAAGCTGCTGACCCATGGTCAGAGCAAAAGACGTTTTTAAACATCGGCTTACCGGGGAATAAACGCCGATAATCCTGGCCTTTTTTCCGATTGCCACAAACTGGCTCTGAGGCTTTTCGCAGTAATAAGCCATCACCTCACGCACCACACTGTCTGTGGACTGATATTTGTATACACTGGGATAACTTCCCGCGGCGGATACGATCTCACCTTCCGCAAGAGTGATAACCGTCTCAGCCTTAATTCCTTCTATCTGTTTTGGCAAAATACTTCCGCCGACCAGCAATATCTCAATGGCATGATGCCCGGCATAGTCCTTAAGCACCTCCAGTGAAGTGAACGGTATTACTGTAAAGGGCATCTTCGCCCTCTGGTTCACCACATCAGCAAACCGTTCCGCATAACAGGCGTCCACATCATAGACCGCCATGATTTTTTCCATGAAACCTCCTTTTACACGCCAGCTATAGTATAATCATGTCAAGCAAGTACCACACATAACCTCCAAACAGACAAAATCCAAGGGGAATCACCGCATTCTTTCCGTCCCTTGAGGCCTCATAATAAGGCACCGGTTCTTTTGTGAGGAATAAACGCCTGATATAGGCAAAAAAATACTTTAGACGCTGATGCAGATTCCTGCATACAAGCAATTTCAGAAAAGCCAGAGCGGCTCCAATGAAAAATCCATACAGTACGGCATGAGCACCGGCTGCAAATCCCAGATATCCGGTCATCAATGCCATTAATTTTATGTCTCCTGCCCCCATCATACGAAGCTGAAACAAGGGGAACCATATGACAGCCACCGTTACAATCCTTACGGTATAGAACAGAACCTGGTACAGTTTGTCTCCTGGCAGGGCCAGCATCCATGTCAGGCACATGCCTCCTATCCAGGCGCATATGCACCACCAGTTGGGAATTCTCTGTTCCCTGATGTCATACCAGGCTCCCCCCAACAGCGCCACCAGCAGCAGTCCTGAATGAACAAAAATAAAACCTTCACCTCCTCTTATCGCAATATCTTTCCTTTAGGAATGGTTACCCGAAATGGGTCATACAATTGAAGTACTTACTGAACACTTATGAATTGTGCTGACTGTTTCTTTATTATGCACAGATTCATAGAAAAAGTCAAGAAGTTTTTTGAATTTTAGTATATTTTTTCAATTATCTGTCTGTTTTTTAACAATCTCCGTTGACCGCTCACTGGTAAAATGGTAAAATAGAGGCATCTTCCATGTATAAAAATTCCATTTCCGCCAATACTATTTTTATCAATGTGATAATTTTTCAGGAGATGACAGAATATGAGACATGGAAAAAAATTAGGTGCGGCCCTGGCCAGATTCAGGGAGCGGCAGGCCCTTCGTGCAGAGATTGAGCAGACCCGTCACAGCATTGATTCGGCAAGAAATCATTTTGAACAGGTAGTGGATCCTACTCTTATCGACTGCTATATTTACGAACTGAATGCCGCCCAGCTGCGTTATCAGTTTTTGCTGCGCAGATTCAAGAATCTGGAGGTGGACGCATAGTACAGCCGGGGTCTGGCTTAAAACTCACGGAGGAATAAGTTTATGGCACGTAGTAGTAAAAAAGAATTGGGTACTGGGTTTATCACGGAAACAGACAGGTATCTCTTTGGGGAAGGGACTCACTATGAAATCTACGGAAAATTAGGGGCCCACCCCAAGACCTACCGCAGAAAAGAGGGAATGTATTTTGCAGTATGGGCGCCTCACGCACAGGCTGTCAGCGTTGTAGGAGATTTTAACGGCTGGAATCCTGATGCCACACCCATGGCTGTCCTTGGCACTTCCGGCATCTATGAAGTCTTCGTGCCTGGCCTGGGTACAGGGCAGCTGTACAAATATGCCGTTACCACCGCCAGCGGAAAGGTACTGTTTAAATCTGACCCCTATGCCTTTGAAGCGGAATACCGGCCGGGCACAGCCTCCGTCACTGCGGATATCTCCGGTTTCGCCTGGAAGGATGACACCTGGATGGCTAAGAGAAAAGAAACGGATATTCTTTCCTCTCCCCTTGCCATTTATGAGGTTCATCTGGGTTCCTGGAAGAAGCAGAACCGCGAGGAAAAAGACGGTTATTATACCTACATAGAAGCAGCCCATGAGCTGGCGGACTATGTGAAGGACATGGGCTATACCCATGTGGAACTTATGGGTATTGCGGAACATCCCTTTGACGGCTCCTGGGGATATCAGGTGACCGGCTATTACGCCCCTACCTCCCGCTATGGTACGGCCAAGGAGTTTATGTACTTTGTAAACTACATGCACAAAAAGGGCATCGGTGTCATCCTTGACTGGGTTCCCGCCCATTTCCCAAGAGATGCCCACGGACTGGCGGACTTTGACGGGGAACCTTTGTATGAATATGCAGATTCCAGAAAAGGAGAGCATCCTGACTGGGGAACCAAAGTGTTTGATTATGAAAAGCATGAGGTATCCAACTTCCTTATTGCCAATGCCCTTTACTGGATAGAGCAGTACCACATCGACGGGCTTCGCGTAGACGCCGTGGCTTCTATGCTGTATCTGGATTACGGGCGTTCTGCGGGCAACTGGGTCGCCAACAAATACGGTGAGAATAAGAATCTGGAAGCCATTGAATTTTTTAAACATTTAAACAGCATTGTAAACCAGCGCGGCAACGGCGCCGTAGTCATCGCGGAAGAATCCACTGCCTGGCCTATGGTGACAGGCAAGCCGGAAGACGGAGGGCTGGGCTTCAAGTTCAAGTGGAATATGGGCTGGATGCATGACTTTTTGGAATATATGAAGCTGGATCCCTATTTCCGCAAATACAACCACAACAAGATGACCTTCGGCATGACTTATGCTACCAGTGAGAACTTTATCCTGGTACTCTCTCACGATGAAGTGGTTCATCTGAAATGCTCCATGATCAACAAAATGCCCGGTCTGGACGGCGACAAGTTCGCCAATCTGAAAGTAGGCTATACCTTCATGATAGGGCATCCGGGCAAGAAACTTCTCTTCATGGGACAGGATTTCGGTCAGCTCCACGAGTGGGATGAGAAGGTTTCTCTGGACTGGTATCTTGCCGAGGAACCCCTCCATAAAGATCTTCATAATTATTTTAAAGATCTTCTGCATATTTATAAAAAATATCCGGCTATGTACAGTCTGGATTATGATTGGGACGGTTTCCAGTGGATCAATGCCAATGACGGCGACCGCAGCATCTTCAGTTTCGTCCGCCGCAGCAAGACCAAAAAGCAGAATTTACTCTTTATCTGCAATTTCACGCCTGTGGCAAGGCCGGATTACCGGGTAGGCGTACCTAAAAAAGGCAATTTTGCCCTTATCCTGGACCAATCCCACGGCCTTTACAAGACAGGCGACGACAAGGTGACCTACCGCTCCACCAAGTCCGAATGCGATGGCCAGCCTTACTCCTTCGCTTATCCCCTGCCTGCCTACGGGACAGCGATCTTCCGTTTTTAGGATTTAGCTTTTCGACCATAATTCTTAATAAAATTTAGATACCCATTTCCCTCCTCTCGTTGTATACTGTTCTTATATGCATCAGTTAAGTACAAAGAGGAGGGAATTTGTATGCAGACCATATTAGTTTGTGATGATGATAAACAGATCGTGGAAGCCATTGATATCTATCTGACCGGAGAGGGCTTTCAGGTAATCAAAGCATTTGACGGATATGAAGCTTTGGAGCTTCTGGAATATAACGAAGTGGACCTGATGATCGTAGACGTGATGATGCCTGGCCTTGACGGCATTCGGACAACCCTTAAGGTGCGGGAGAACAGCAGTATTCCCATTATCATCTTGTCCGCCAAATCCGAGGATAACGACAAGATCCTGGGACTGAATATCGGAGCCGATGACTATATCACCAAACCCTTTAATCCTCTGGAATTAGTGGCCAGGGTCAAATCACACATCCGGCGTTACACCCAGCTAGGCAATATGGGACAGCAGAATGTGGAGAATGTCTATAAGTGCGGCGGCCTTTTAATCAATGATGACAACAAGGAAGTCTTTGTGGATGACGAAGCTATTAAGCTTACGCCCATTGAATATAATATCCTGCTGCTCCTTGTAAAGAATGCAGGAAAAGTCTTTTCCATAGATGAGATCTATGAACAGATCTGGAACGAAGAGGCCATCGGTGCTGACAATACGGTCGCCGTACATATCCGCCATATCCGGGAGAAAATCGAGATTAATCCAAGGGAGCCCCGCTATCTGAAAGTGGTTTGGGGGGTCGGATACAAAATCGAAAAACAGTAGGAGCAGTTCATGAAGAAAAACACCTGGCCTATGAGCCTGAAAAAACATTTTTTACTTTTGCTCCATGGATTGTTTCTGTGTCTGTTTCTTGCAGGCATCTCATTTATCTATTTTAATGAAAATTACGGGCGGGGTTTGAGCTGGATCCATGAGGAGTCTTATGCCGACACCCTGTCTTTCACGGAACAGCTGGAATCAGATGTGGAGATGATCTTCAAATATGTGAAATACAAAGACTTATTTGAGACCGACGGCACGCTGGACTACAACAAGGATATGGTCTGTGTCACGTTCACTTCCGGCAAGACCATGATCTATACTCTCAATGACCTGATCCGCTCCGCCAAAAGATGGGGATATTATCTGACCGATACCTTTGAAGTGGCCGGAGGGCCGGCTGTTCATGAGAGGGAGACCAGGAACGCCTCCATTCCTCTGATTGAGTGGAAGACCTATGATCCGGATGCCGCGGAACATTACACGGAGCCGGGAGATGCCTATGCCACCAGGGAAGAACTGGCTTACGAGGTTCTCACTCTTCTGGGAGAATACTATCAGATCCAATATAACTATATGGACAAACCTTCCAATCTGTATTTTCGGGTCTCCTATATGGACAATTCAGGAACGGAACAGCTCTATACCAATGCGGCTCAGTATCCTCTGGACGATTTAAAGAGGCTTGGGCGTTATCTGTATCTGTCCGGCAGTTCCATTATAATTGACACGAATTTAAAACATGTTCCGAAAAACATTACATCCGAACTGGAGAATTATAATCTTTACGGCAACAACAACTATTACATCATCCTTGGGTTGGATACCAGGTATCCCAACACGGATCCCTACTCTATTGCCCACAATGCCTACACGAAAGTGCGGGTTAATTATATTACCGGTTTGATCTTGTTTTCCATAGGAGGAGCCGGACTTCTCGCAACGCTGCTCCTGCTGTGCTGCCTTTCCGGTTATCAGACTTCTGAGCGAAAGGCTGTGTCTCTGTACTATTTTGACCGTATCCCGCTGGAATGCAGCATATTTCTTTCCTTCCTCTGCCTGTGGCTTTGGAAATATATGGCTTCCCGGACAGGCACGGCGGCAGCTCAGATTCTGGTCGCCAAGGACCACCAGAAATACTTCGTCACTCTCAGCTATGATGTGGGCATCTACTTAATCTGCCTGCTGGAGGGCTTTAGTCTTCTGAGACAGTATAAGGCAAAAACCCTTATCCATGACAGCCTGATCGGCCGCAGCACAAGATGGTGCATTCTTGCTCTGAGCAGGACAAGTTTTCCCTCACGTATGACTGCATGTTTCCTTGGATATCTTGGCATTACGGGAGGATTGATCTTCACAGTTAATTACCTGTACAAAAACCGGTTGCTTTTAGCTGTCTCCTACCTGTATATAATTCCCGCAATTGTCCTGCTGCTTTTCCAGGTATGGACTTTTCTTCTTCTCTACCGGAATGCCGCGGAGACAGAGAAGATATCCTTCGGTATCTTCAAGATGTCTGAGGGCGACACCAGCTATAAGATTGACACGTCCGGCTTTTCCGGAAAAGGCGCCAATCTGGCCGAAACCCTGAACAATATCGGCGACGGACTGGAGACGGCTCTTCAGGAGAAAGTAAAGAGCGAACGCCTGAAAGCGGACCTGATCACCAATGTGTCCCATGATATTAAAACTCCCCTTACATCCATTATCAACTACGTGGATTTATTGAAGCGGGAGAAGATTCAGGATGAAAAGATCCAGCGGTATCTGGATGTGTTAGACCAAAAATCCCAAAGGCTGAAGACTCTGACCGAAGACCTGGTGGAGGCATCCAAAGCCAGCTCCGGCAACCTTAAGCTTGATATCGCCAACATTGATCTGGTAGAACTCATTCATCAGACCAACGGTGAATTTGAAGAAAAATACGGCATACGCCACTTGGAACTGGTTGCAAGTCTTCCCCAGGAAAGCATCCTGATCGCCGCCGACGGACGCCGGCTGTGGCGTGTTCTGGAAAACCTGTACAACAATGCATTTAAATACGCCATGGAACACAGCCGGGTATATGTGGATGTGGCGGCCAAAAATGGTTTTGTATACTTCACCATCAAAAACGTGTCGGAAAATCCCCTGAATATCAATGCCGACGAACTGACGGAACGTTTTGTCCGGGGAGATGTGGCCAGGACCACGGAGGGCAGCGGCTTAGGTCTGTCCATTGCCAAAAGCCTCACCCTGCTTCAGGGCGGATCTTTTGAACTCTATATAGACGGAGATCTGTTTAAAGCCCAGGTAGGTTTTCCTGTCCTGTCAAGCCCGCACAGTTCAGCCCCGGATGCCAGGACTTTAGACGCGTAAGATCAGCAGAGGGGATGCCTCCTGCCGGCATCCCCCCCTTTTACATCTGTTTCAGCAGATTCACCATCTCAATGGCAGACAAAGCACAGTCGTATCCCTTATTCCCGGCCTTGCTCCCGGCCCTTGCAATAGCCTGCTCAATATTTTCCGTGGTAATCACCCCAAAGAGAACGGGAACCCCTGTGGACAATCCCACCTGCGCCACGCCTTTCGACACCTCGCTGCACACATAATCATAGTGGGTGGTATCTCCCCGTATCACTGCTCCCACGCAGATTACCGCATCATATTTGCCGGACTTGGCCATCCTGGCCGCTGTCACCGGAATCTCAAAAGCTCCCGGAACCCACGCCGCCGTAATGTTTTCCTCTTCAACTCCATGGCGCACCAACCCGTCAGCAGCTCCTCCCAGAAGCTTATTGACAATGATCTCATTAAATCTGGATGCCACGATTCCTACAGTCATCCCTTCCGGTGCAACCACTTTTCCTTCTAATACTTTGATCTCCTTCATCTCATTGCCTCCTAGTATAATAATGATATAGCCACAAGAGCTATAAAGTTAATAAGTTACAAGGTCATATCTGATGAATAACTGAAGGAGGGTTCCCCTTCCATCAGAAGTTATTGATA
>CAJSZV010000026.1 GCA_910574345.1 Clostridiaceae bacterium
AACATATAAAATTCAAAAAATTGACAAAAAAATAAGCCACAAATGGCTTAAATACGGGATTCTTTGAATTTACGAAAAAAAGCAAGTGTCGAAAACCCGAAATACATATTTCACTGACATAGTGGGAACCTCCTTTTGGGCTTTCTGGGGAAATAAAAAAATAACTTACCTATTATACAACCAGATTTACGAGAAATCCAGCAGTTTTCTCATAAATTTTATATTTTTTTAGACGACTTTTCTTGATTTATGGAGAGACTGACACTATAATAGTAAGATATGGCACAAAACAGCCATAAGGAAGAGATAGGAGAACTGGAATTTATGGAGAACAATAATAACAAGGGTGACGGCAGGATACCGGGTGGTCAGGGACAGACGATGCTGATCATCCTGATTGCGGCATTGATTACCTTTGTCAGTATTTTTAAGATGGGAGACTATCTGAGAGGAAAGGGAAGCAGCCAGGAAGTACCTTACAGTGAGTTTGTCCAGGCTTTGGAGGACGGAAAGGTAAAAGAAGTCCGGGTAAGCGGAAGCGAGGTGTACTTTCGGACCCTGGAAGGCGCGGAAGGCTACCGGCCTGGCATGGAGTACATCTCTGTCAGAATGGAGGGCGGCGATCAGCTGACCCAGAGGCTTGTGGATGCCGGAGTGGAAGGAAGCCAGGAGAACGCCAGCAACAGCGTATGGCTGGAGAATCTGATCAGCTTTGCTCTCATGTTCGGGTTTCTGATTTTGTTTATGAATTTTATGATGAAGCGCATGGGCGGCGGCGGAATCATGGGTGTAGGCAAGAGCACGGCCAAGATGCACATGCAGAAAGAGACCGGGATTACCTTTATGGATGTAGCCGGACAGGATGAAGCCAAGGAATCTCTGGTGGAGATCGTAGATTTCCTGCATAATCCGGGCAAATATACCCATATCGGAGCGAAACTTCCCAAAGGCGCACTGCTTGTGGGACCTCCGGGAACGGGCAAGACTCTTCTTGCCAAGGCTGTGGCAGGGGAGGCGAAAGTGCCGTTTTATTCTCTGTCAGGCTCAGACTTTGTGGAGATGTTCGTAGGCGTGGGAGCTTCCCGTGTCCGTGATCTGTTTAAGCAGGCCCAGGACAGTGCCCCCTGCATCATCTTTATTGATGAGGTGGATGCTATCGGCAAGAGCCGTGATTCCCGCTATGGCGGAGGCAATGACGAGAGGGAGCAGACTTTGAATCAGCTGCTGTCGGAGATGGACGGTTTTGATTCCTCCAAGGGACTTTTGGTGCTGGCGGCGACCAACCGTCCGGAGATTCTGGATCCGGCCCTTCTGCGTCCGGGACGTTTTGACCGGAGGATTATTGTGGACAAACCGGACCTGAAAGGAAGGATCAACACCCTGAAGGTTCATGCCAAGAATGTAGCCTTAGACGAGACCGTAGATCTGGAAGCCATTGCACTGGCCACATCGGGAGCCGTAGGTTCGGATCTTGCCAATATGATCAACGAGGCTGCCATTCTGGCGGTGAAGAACGGAAGGGCGGCAGTGAACCAGAAGGATCTTTTTGAGGCGGTGGAAGTGGTTCTGGTGGGCAAGGAGAAGAAGGACCGGATCTTAAGTAAGGAGGAACGGCGCATCGTATCCTATCATGAAGTAGGCCATGCCCTCGTAAGCGCTCTCCAGAAGGACGCGGAGCCGGTACAGAAGATCACCATTGTGCCAAGGACCATGGGGGCTTTGGGATATGTGATGCAGGTACCGGAAGAGGAAAAGTACCTGAATACAGAAAAGGAGCTGCGTGCCATGCTTATCGGATGTCTGGGAGGACGTGCGGCGGAGGAGCTGGTCTTTGAGACTGTCACCACCGGTGCTGCCAATGACATCGAGAAGGCTACAAAGATTGCCAGGGCCATGGTGACCCAGTATGGTATGTCCAAGCGTTTTGGCCTCATGGGACTTGCCACTCAGGAGGATCAGTACTTAAGCGGCCGCATGGTGCTAAACTGCGGGGAGGCCACAGCGGCGGAGATTGATCAGGAGGTTATGCAGATTTTGAAGGATTCCTACGAGGAATCCAAGAGACTTCTCAGCGAGAATCGGGAAGTTATGGATAAGATCGCAGAATTCCTGATTGAGAAGGAAACCATTACCGGTAAAGAATTTATGAAAATATTCAGGGAATGCAAGGGTCTGCCGGAACCTTCTGAGGAAGAATCCCAGGAAGAAAAAAAATTATAAAATGCAGCGATTAATGGAGATGCCGGGACGGCATCTCCATTTTTGTGCAGAGGCATGTAAGGAAATCAGCGGCAGTCGTTATGTCTGCCTTTATGGATATCCTCCGTTCCGGCGGCAATGGCGGTCTCGTAGTACACGCATTTGTGGTTTATGATCTCCATCTGTCTTTGAAGTTCTTCCATCTGCTTTTCAACCGCTTTTTTTCTCTCCAGGAACAGCTGATACCGCTGGTTAAGGGAGGAATCCCCTTCTTTTACGAGAAGAACAAACTGTTTGATGTCTCTGATGGGCATACCTGTACTTTTAAAGCATTCGATGACCTGGAGCATCTGGATATCTGAGTCCGTAAACATGCGGTAGCCGGAGTCTTTTCTCTGCAGAAAGGGGAGAAGTCCCTCTTTGTCGTAGTATCTAATGGTAGAGACGGGAAGGTTCATCATTTTGGAGACGTGGCTGATGGTGTATGTCATAGGTGGGAATCCTTTCTTAAAATGGGGAGTGGAAACAGGTCCTGAGTTTATCATAACTCGTAAGGTGTTTTTTTTCAACAGAAATGCAAGTTCATGGAAGACTCTTTGCTTTAATTGTGGTAAACTATAAAAAACAGACCATAAAGGCAGGAATATGGAAAGGAGACAGAACAGTTGTATCTGATTAAGAAAGCTCATATTTATGCCCCTGAAGATCAGGGGACTCAGGATGTGCTGATCGGCGGAGGGCAGATTCTGAAAATAGCCGGAGATCTTCCGGCAGAGGAGGATTATGGGGTTGAGGTGATCGACGGCAGCGGGAAAGTCCTGATGCCGGGACTTATCGATGCCCATGTCCATATCTTAGGCGGCGGCGGTGAAGGAGGAGCAAAGACCAGAACGCCGGAGATTATGCTGACGGATATTATTACGGGAGGCGTGACCACAGTGGTGGGGTGTCTGGGCACCGACGGGTGCACCAGAACCATGAGCAGCCTTTTAGCTAAGGCGAAAGGACTGGAGGAAGAGGGAATCACCGCCTATGTATACACCGGTTCTTATCAGGTGCCTGTAAGAACTCTGACGGGAAATATTATGGACGATATCATTCTTCTTGAAAAAGTGGTGGGAACCGGAGAGATCGCCATATCGGATCACCGCTCTTCCCAGCCTTCAAAAAAGGAGTTTGCCAGAATTGTGGCGGATACCAGAGTAGGGGGGATTCTGTCAGGGAAGGCGGGACTTGTGAATATTCATATGGGGGACGGGGAGAACCGGTTAAAATTCCTCCGGTATGTGCTGAAAAAGACAGAGATTCCGGCGTCCAATATGCTGCCTACCCATATTAACCGAAGCAGGGCTTTGATGGAGGACGGGATTGACTACGCAAGGACTCTGGGCGGATATATTGATCTGACTACCAGCTCTGACCCTGATTTTCTGGATCCCGATGAAGTGAAGGCCAGCACAGGACTTAAGATGGCTCTGGATGCCGGGGTTTTGGCTGACCATGTGACATTTTCCTCTGACGGCCAGGGAAGTCTTCCTGTATTTGGGCCGGGGGGAGAATTTGTGGGACTGGGCGTGGGAAAGGTGGCATCTCTGTATCGGGAGATGAGGGATGCGGTTCTTACGGATCAGGTGCCTTTGACGGATGCCTTAAGAGCGGTGACTTCCAACCCGGCTGCTTTGCTGAAACTGGCCAAAAAGGGAAAAATCTTTGAAGGCGCCGATGCGGATCTGGTACTGGCAGAGAAAGATAACTTAAGGATCCACACGGTTATGGCAAAAGGTGTGGTGATGATTCGGGCCGGACAGGTTCTCGCAAAGGGGACGTTCGAACATTAATTACAGATGAGACAGGAGAAAAACGGTGGAAAAAAAGAAAAAAACATTTCAGATGCCCCATACATTTATCATTATATTCGGCGTGATTTTATTTGCAGCCGTACTTACCATATTTATTCCCTTGGGACAGTATGACACCAAGGAAATTACTTATATGCAGAACGGGGCGGAGAAGACAAGAACAGTGCTGGATCCTGACAGTTTCCGCTATGTTCTTGACGAGAACGGCAATAAAGTGACAAAGATCGCGCCGCTCTTCGGCACCGAGGATTTCGGGGGACAGGGAATTCTGAACTATGTATTTGAAGGCATGACGGTTGGCGACAAGAACGGAACGGCAGTGGGAATTATTGCTTTTATTCTGGTAGTAGGCGGTGCTTTTGGAATTGTCCTTCGCACCGGAGCCGTGGAGAGCGGCATCATGAGAGTGATTGCCATGACAAAAGGAAAAGAGATTCTGCTTATTCCGATTCTGGTTGTCCTGTTTTCTCTGGGGGGAGCGGTGTTCGGCATGGGGGAGGAGGCCATTCCCTTTGTCATGATTCTGGTTCCCATGTTCATCGCCATGGGGTATGACGCCGTAGTGGGAATTATGTGTTCCTACGTGTCCACCCAGATCGGCTTCGGCTCGTCCTGGCAGAATCCGTTCAGTCTGGCCGTGGCTCAGGGTGTCGCCGGTCTTCCCGTTATGTCGGGCGCCTGGTTCCGCATTCCCATGTGGATCTTCTTTACAGGGCTTACTATTGTGTTTACTATGAGATACGCGGTGAAGGTGAAGAAGAATCCTGAGATTTCCGTGGCCTATGAGTCCGACGGGGAATACCGCCGGGAATTTGCCAAAAAGGGCAGTCAGATGCCGCCCTTTACCCTGGGACACAAGCTGGTGATTCTTACCATCGCCGCCTGTGTGGTGTGGACCATCTGGGGCGTGGTAAGCCAGGGATATTATATACCGGAGATTGCTTCTCAGTTCTTTGTTATGGGCCTTGTGGCAGGCATTATCGGAGTAGCCTTCCGCCTCAATGATATGAAGTTAAATGACATTGCCACTTCCTTTGAGCGGGGAGCGGCAGACCTTCTGGGAGCGGCCATGTGTGTGGGAATGGCTCAGGGAATTATCATCATTCTGGGAGGCACCAGCGCCACGGACGGTACGGTGCTCAACACGATTCTTCACTCTATCAGTGAAGGCATGCAGGGATTCCCGGCAGTGATCTCGGCATGGCTTATGTATCTGTTCCAGTCTGTGTTCAACTTCTTTGTGGTATCCGGCTCCGGCCAGGCGGCTCTGACCATGCCGGTTATGGCGCCGCTTGCGGATCTGGTGGGAGTGGAGCGTCAGGCGGCGGTTGTGGCCTTCCAGCTCGGCGATGCATTTACCAACTTTATTGTGCCTACTTCCGGCTGTCTGCTGGGAGCCCTGGCAGCGGCCAAACTTGACTGGGGGAAATGGGCGAAGTTTCAGATTAAGTTCCAGGCTGTGCTGATTGTGTGCGCTTCTGTTGCCATGGTGCTGGCTGTGGTGCTGGGACTGTCGTAAAACATGGTTAATGAAAGAAAACGGGATGTGGGAGAGCTCTGAACTGCAGGGCTCTCCGTTTTATTCTCACAATTTTATTCTCACAATAGCAGTTGACATTTTAAAAAAAAGTGATAATATAAACATATGAATAAATGTTCATATGAAAGAGAGGAAAGATTTCATGACAAAACAGGAGAGAATTGAGAGGGAGGTTCAGGAAGGCGTCTGCGAGTTTATGCATGTCCATGAGGAGATCGTGGAGAAGGTGGAAAAGGTCATGCCGGATGAACAGCAGCTTTTGGATTTGTCGGAATTTTTTAAGGTATTTGGAGATTCTACAAGAATCAAGATTTTATATGTGCTGAGTCAGTCGGAGATGTGTGTCTGTGATATCGCCAGCCTTCTTCAGATGGGGCAGTCGGCCATCTCTCATCAGCTTCGGGTGCTGAAGCAGATGCAGCTGGTGAAGTTTCGCAGAGACGGAAAGACCGTATTTTATTCCCTGTCGGATAATCATATTCAGACGATTCTGGCCCAGGGTATGGAACATATCTGTGAATGAGGGACCCAGAAGGAAAAGACGGAAGGCAGACGAAAGCGAGGGAAAGACTATGACGAAGAAACAGAAAAAAATGGTGATCCGCCTGAGCCTCAGTGCAGTGTTTTTGGCGGCAGGGATTGTGACAGAGGGAAGACACCCTATGGACTGGGTATTGTTTCTCATATCCTATTTGTCAGCAGGGTATGATATTCCTCTCAAGGCTTTGAGGAACATCTTAAACGGCCAGGTGTTTGATGAGAATTTTCTTATGACCGTGGCCACCTTCGGCGCCATCGGCGTGGGGGAACTGGAAGAGGCTGTGGCGGTTATGCTGTTCTATCAGGTAGGCGAACTGTTTAATGACTATGCGGTGAACCGTTCCCGAAAGTCCATCACCAATCTTATGGACATTAATCCGGAATATGCCAATGTGCTCAGGGATGGGAGAGAAGAGCTGGCGGAACCGGACGAGGTGGAGGTCGGGGAGACCATTATCATCAAACCGGGAGAAAAAGTGCCCTTGGACGGTGTGGTTATAAAGGGCAGTTCCAGTCTGGACACCAAGGCTCTGACCGGCGAAAGTGTTCCTGCGGAAGTGGCGGAGGGGGAGAGTATTGTCAGCGGTTCTATTAACCTAAACGGGCTTTTGGAAGTACAGGTGACAAAGGTCTTTGACGATTCCACAGTGGCTAAGATTCTGGAACTTGTGGAGAATGCAAGTTCCAGAAAAGCCAGGGCGGAGAATTTCATTACGAGATTTGCCAGAGTGTACACTCCGATTGTAGTGATCCTGGCTTTGGTTCTTGCTTTGACACCTCCGGTGCTTTTCGGACAGGAGTGGTCGGTATGGGTGTACAGAGCCTGTAGTTTTCTGGTGGTGTCCTGCCCCTGCGCCCTGGTGATTTCTGTTCCTTTAAGTTTCTTCGGAGGTCTGGGCGCGGCTTCCAGGGAGGGAATCCTTATGAAGGGAAGCAACTATCTGGAGGCCATGGGCAATCTGGATACAGTGGTGTTTGACAAGACGGGGACATTGACCACAGGGAAGTTTCAGGTGTCAGAGGTGAGACCGGCTTCTGAGGGAGAGGGAAAACCCTTCCTCAGCAGGGAAGAACTTCTGGAACTGGCAGCTTACGGAGAATACCGTTCCAACCATCCCATCGCTCTTTCTGTTAAGGAGGCCTTTGAGAAGGAGAAGGAAGGAAGGATTCTGGATAGCGATAGGATTCTGTCCGTGGAGGAGATTGCAGGCCATGGAATGCATGTGGAACTGACAAAACCCCCAAGGAGCGGCGGGGAAGGGGACCGGGAAAAAGTATGGGTCAGGAATCTCTATATCGGCAATGAAAAGCTGATGAGACGCCAGGGCATCGCCCCAGAGCAGAATGATGCACCGGGGACTGTCCTGTATCTTGCAGATGATCATATGTTTTTGGGTTCCATTGTAATTGCCGATACAATCAGAGATGATGTGCCGAAAGCCTTAAAAGAACTTCGGAGAGCAGGAGTCCGCAGTCTGGTGATGCTTACAGGAGATAAGGAAGCCGTGGGAATGGCGGTAGGCGCAAAGCTGGGACTGGATCAGGTGTTTGGAGGACTTCTGCCAGGGGATAAGGTGCAGAAGGTGGAGGATTTGCTGAGAGAAAAACCGGAGGATAGGACTCTGGCTTTTGTGGGAGACGGGATCAATGACGCACCGGTTCTTGCCAGGGCGGACATCGGGATCGCTATGGGCGGAATCGGCTCTGACGCGGCAGTGGAAGCGGCGGATGTGGTGATTATGAATGACGAGCCTTCCAAGATCGTGGACGGAATTCGGATCGCCAGAAAAACCGTGGGGATTGTGAGACAGAATATTGTATTTGCTATTGGAGTGAAAGTGCTTGTGCTGGTATTGGTAGCCTGCGGATGGGCTTCTATGTGGGCGGCAGTCTTTGGGGATGTGGGGGTATCGGTGCTGGCTATATTGAATGCCGTCAGAGCTCTCAATTATAAGAAAATAGGGCAATGAAAACCTTGCATATCCTTTTTTTTCCGTATATAATAAAAACAGCAGCAGATTAGTAAAGTTTGAAAGGGACTCAAGACAAGACTAGAGACGGTGTTAATGTTACTGGAAGGGGAATTGCCGTCACCATGAAAAGGGGATAATTATGCCGGTATTTCGTTTAAGCAAAGAAGAACTGATTTTTCCAGCACCAGCCCTTGCCGAGGACAGCGGCCTTTTGGCCGTAGGCGGGGATTTAAGCGTAGACCGGTTACTTTTGGCCTACACCCATGGCATTTTTCCGTGGTACAACCCGGGAGAGGAGATCCTGTGGTGGTGCCCTAAAGAGAGATTTCTTATATTTCCCAGGGATATTCATGTGTCCCATTCCATGAAAAAATACATGAAGAAACACACATTCAAGGTCCTTTTAAACCGGGATTTTCAGGATACCATGCATCACTGCCGCATAAAGAGGGAAGCGTCGGAGGGAACATGGATCAGCGATGAGATGGAGGAGGCTTATCTTAAACTGCATCATGCAGGATTTGCAGTGAGCGTGGAGGCCTATGAAGAGGAAAAACTGGCAGGCGGACTCTACGGTGTGGTTATAGGGAGATGCTTTTTTGGAGAGAGCATGTTTTCGGAACAGGAGAACGGCTCCAAGATCGCTCTCATTGTGTTTTCCCGTTTTTTAGAACAGCGAGGTTTTCTTTTTATTGACTGCCAGTTCCATACGGATCATCTGGAGCATATGGGCGGGCAATATGTGTCATGGGACAGATTTGAGGATCTTCTGCGGGAAGGCACGGTTTCGGGAGAAGTACAAGGATAAGATTTGTATTGACAAATGAAAGCCTGACTGCTATATTTTACACATGACGAGGACGTTACACAGGCGGTCATTGGGGACAATGGCCTTTGTAACGTCCTCTATTCATATAAAAGGAGATGAAGCCATGGGAAGATACAGCAAAAACGATATTATTCGAATGGTGGAAGAGGAAGACGTAGAATTTATCAGACTGCAGTTTACCGATATTTTCGGAATGCTTAAGAATGTGGCGATCACTGCCGGGCAGCTTGAGAAAGCTTTGGACAACCGCTGCATGTTTGACGGTTCGGCCATAGAGGGATTTGTCAGAGTGGATGAGACGGACATGTATCTCCATCCGGACCTCAGTACTTTTGAGATATTTCCATGGCGCCCTCAGCAGGGAAAGGTGGCCCGCCTGATCTGTGATGTGTACTGTCTGGACGGTACTCCTTTTGAGGGCGATCCGAGGTATGTTCTGAAAAAAGTGCTGAAAGAGGCGGAGGATATGGGGTATCGGTTCAACGTAGGACCGGAGTGCGAGTTTTTTCTGTTCCATATGGATGAGGAAGGGCGTCCCACTACCACGACTCATGAGATGGCCGGATACTTTGATGTGGGCCCCATTGATCTGGCGGAGAATGTAAGGCGGGATATTGTGCTGAACCTGGAGGATATGGGATTTGATATTGAATCCTCTCATCATGAGATTGCTCCGGGCCAGCATGAGGTGGACTTCCAGTATGAGTCAGGCTTAAAGGCGGCGGATAATATTCTGACATTTAAGATGGCGGTGAAGACCATTGCCAAACGCCACGGCCTCCATGCCACCTTTATGCCCAAGCCCAAAGCCGGGGTCAATGGGTCGGGTATGCATATCAATATGTCTCTGGAGGATTGTTTCGGCAAGAATTTGTTTGCCGATGACGATGATGAGAGAGGACTCAGCAAACTTGGCTATCAGTTTATGGCAGGAATCCTGAGTCATATAAAATCCATGACAATCCTTATGAATCCTCTGGTGAATTCTTATAAGAGACTGATTCCGGGCTATGACGCGCCTACGTATATCGCCTGGTCCACTGCATCCAACCGTGGCCAGCTGATCCGCATTCCCTCATCCAAAGGGGCCAGTACCAGAATCGAACTGCGAAGCCCCGACTCCGCCATGAATCCTTACCTGGCTTTGGCAGCCTGTCTTGCGGCAGGGCTGGACGGCATCAAAAAGCAGATGAGTCCGCCCAAGGCAGTTTCCCGAAGCGTATATTCCATGACAGAGGAAGAGTTAAAGGAGCAGGGCATCAGCCAGCTTCCGGAGACCTTGGGAGAGGCCATAGAAGCTTTTGAGGGCGATGTGTTTTTACAGGGAGTTTTGGGAAAACACATTTACACCAAATATCTGGAAGCAAAGAAAGAAGAGTGGAACGAATTCCGGTCTCAGGTGACGGACTGGGAGATCGAAGAGTATCTCTATAAGTTCTGAGGTTTTAAGGAGTCTGCCTGGAGGTGAGATGTGTGACCAAAATCATAGTGGCATTTTCTAAACCAGGAGATGCAAAAAATATAAAGAATATACTCATGCGCAGCGGTTTTCAGGTGGTTGCGGTCTGTACTTCCGGCGGGCAGGTTCTTACCTGCATGGAGGATTTAAACGGAGGGATCATCGTCAGCGGCTACCGGTTTGAAGACATGCTGTACAGAGATATCCTTGAGTATATGCCCAAGGAATTTGAGATGCTTTTGGTAGCCTCGCCAAACCGGTTTGGAGGAATGATGCCCCAGGGGATTGTATGTCTGCCTATGCCTATAAAGGTCCAGGTACTGGTGGATACCCTGGAAGAAATGTGTGAATCTCAGACCAGCAGAAAAAAGAAACGAAAGAAACAGCCTGTACAGAGAAGCGAGGAGGAGACAAAGCTGATTCTTGAAGCCAAAGAACTTTTGATGGAGAGAAACAGAATGGCGGAACTTGAGGCTCACCGTTATCTTCAAAAGTGCAGCATGGACAGCGGGACCAATATGGTGGAGACGGCGCAGATGGTGATCAGCCTGATCAGGGGTCAGAATAACGCAGGAGGAACAAGAGAAGAAAAATGAAATTTACAAAGATGCAGGGGGCGGGCAATGATTATGTGTATGTCAACTGTTTTGAGGAGACTATAGAGGAGCCGGAAGTTCTGGCAGTGAAAGTCAGCGACCGCCATTTTGGAATCGGGTCTGACGGACTGGTGCTGATCTGCCCGTCCCAGTCAGCTGATGTGAAGATGAGGATGTTCAATGCCGACGGGTCGGAGGGAAGAATGTGCGGCAATGCTATCCGCTGCGTGGGAAAGTATGCCTATGATCACGGTTTGGTGTCCGGGACCGGGATTAGGGTGGAGACTTTGGATGGAATAAAGGAACTTAAGATGGAGCTTGCCGGCGGCAAAGTGGTGCGGGCTTCCGTGGACATGGGTGTGCCCCAGGTGACTTCCCGTGTTCCTGAGGATATATGGGTTGAGGGAGAGAAAAGGGAATTTGTGGGAATATCCGTGGGGAATCCTCACGCCGTTTATTTTTGCGGGGATATTGATTCCTTAAACCTTGATCAGACAGGCCCTTTTTATGAGAATCATGAAAGGTTTCCGGACAGGGTGAATTCGGAGTTTGTCCAGGTAATGGACCGGGGCCATATCCGCATGCGCGTGTGGGAGCGGGGCAGCGGTGAAACCTGGGCATGCGGAACGGGAGCTACTGCCAGCGTCGTGGCATCTATCCTTATGGGCTATACGGATGACAAGGTAAGAGTGTCTCTGCGGGGCGGCGATCTGACAATTACATGGAACAGAAACACAGGGCATGTCTTTATGGAAGGACCGGCAATAGAGGTATTCAGCGGAACGTTCACAGAGTGACGGCCAGCAACAAAGGATGGGAGAGATGAAGAGATGTTTAAGGTCAATGAAAATTATCTGAAATTACCGGGAAGTTACCTGTTTTCCACCATTGCGAAAAAGGTAAATGCCTATTCTCAGGCAAATCCTGACAAAAAAGTGATTCGTCTGGGTATAGGCGATGTGACGCAGCCCCTGGTTCCTGCTGTTATAAGGGCTATGCATGATGCGGTGGATGAGATGGGGGACGCCGCTACGTTTCGCGGGTATGCGCCGGATCTGGGATATGGATTTTTGAGGGAAGAGATAGCAAAAAAGGATTATCAGGAAAGGGGATGTCCTGTTGAGGCAGATGAGATCTTTGTGTCTGACGGAGCCAAAAGCGACTGCGGCAATATCCAGGAAATCTTTGCTCCTGACAGCCGGATCGCGGTCTGTGATCCGGTGTATCCTGTGTATGTGGACTCCAATGTAATGGCGGGGCGGACAGGGGACTATGATGAGGCCAGGGGAACATGGAGCCGGGTGATCTATATGCCCTGTACTGCCGGGAATCATTTTGTGCCGGAACTGCCGGGGGAGAGGCCGGATCTGATCTATCTGTGTGTCCCCAATAATCCTACGGGAACCACATTGAACAGGGACCAGTTAAAGGTATGGGTGGATTATGCCAATGAGACAGGAGCGGTTATTCTGTATGATGGGGCTTATGAGGCTTATATAGCAGAGGAGGATGTGCCCCACAGTATTTTTGAGATTGAGGGAGCCAGAACCTGTGCCATTGAATTCAGGTCTTTTTCCAAGAATGCCGGGTTTACAGGCGTGCGTCTGGGATTTACGGTGATTCCAAAGGACCTGAAAAGCGGGGATGTATCGGTTCACAGCCTGTGGGCAAGGCGCCATGGCACGAAGTTTAACGGGGCCCCTTACATTGTTCAGAAAGCGGCCATGGCAGTGTATTCCCAGGAAGGGAGAGTACAGTTAAAGGATCAGGTGGCTTATTATATGAACAATGCACAGATCATCTATAAGGGATTAAAGGAAGGGGGGTATCAGGTATACGGAGGCGTCAATGCTCCTTATATCTGGCTGAAAGTGCCTGACCATATGACTTCCTGGGACTTCTTTGACTGGCTTTTGGAGCATGCCAATGTAGTTGGAACTCCGGGAAGCGGCTTTGGACCAAGCGGTGAGGGGTATTTCAGGCTGACAGCCTTTGGAACATATGAAAATACAATGGAAGCCATGGAGCGAATCAGAAGATTAAATGGCTGAAGGGAGAAGGAGTATGGATGATATTGACAGAAAGATACTGAAGATTTTGCAGGATAATGCCAGGACGTCCTTAAAGACTATTGCGGAAAAGACATTTTTGTCATCTCCGGCAGTGTCGGCAAGAATCGAAAAGCTGGAAAAAGACGGAATCATCGCCGGATACCATGCACTGGTGGACCCAATGAAGCTGGGGTATCATATCATTGCGTTTATTAATCTGGATGTGGTTCCGGAAGACAAGCCCAAGTTCTATACTTATGCTGCACAGATGCCCAATGTGCTGGAGTGCAACTGTGTTACAGGGGAGTATTCCATGCTCATGAAAGTGGCTTTTCAGAGTACTATGGAGCTGGATATTTTTATCGGACAGCTGCAGAAGTTTGGGAAGACCAGTACCCAGATCGTGTTCTCGACTCATGTGGGGCCACGGGGCGTGGATGTGGATGAGTGAGGGCAGGTTATCGGGCAATCATAGAAATCCGCAAGAAAACCGCAATAGAAAAGTCTGCTGAATCGGCGGTCCAGCAGACTTTTTTTGCTGTATCATGAAAGACTTTTTAAAATAGAGGGGACGTGGCTCAGGCTGGATATCTCATAGTCCGCTAAAGAGCGGTCAAAGCCGAACCGGTCGTCAATCAGGGCAGCTATAGTCATGCCGGCCCGTGAAGCAGCGGTAATGCCGAGGGTGGAATCTTCAATTACGAAACACTCTCCGGGGGAAAGCCCCAGCTGTGCGGCTGTGTATTGATAAATCTCAGGATTGGGCTTGCTCTGTTTGAACTGACTTCCGCTTACAATGGTATCGAAGTAGGAAGCAATATTATTTTCGGTAAGGACCCGCATAATAATATCCATCTGGGTAGACGAGGCCAAAGCCAGGGCATAATCATGCTTTTTAAGATACTTAATAAGTTCTGCGGCTTCGGGGCGGAAGATAGCCCGGTAATCTACCTGGGAGAAGACATCAACGGAAGCCCGATACTCATCCCTTAGTTCCTGCCAGCTCTGTCCGTTGTTGACCGCACGGGCCATGACAGACCAGCCATCCTCCTTGGAAGCTCCTACCATGCCATAAAGCTGTTCAATGGTAACATCCGGATTCTTCGTGCGCGCAAAGGCCAGATCATACTGCAGATAGCAGAACTCACTGTCAATAAGCACGCCGTCCATATCGAAAATCACTGCTTTAATCATAATCCTAATATCCTTTCCTCTTTGAGTAATGTAAGTAAGTACAGCTGCAGGATATCAGACTCGGCTGAAGCTTCCTGCAGTTTTTTGATGCAGTCCCTATACTCCGGTCTCCCTGACCATAAAGGTATTATAACCGGCATTTTTTAACTGCTGTTCCATGCGCACGGCATTGTCCATATTCAGGAAAGCGCCGACCCTGACTTTATAATTGCCGTTGTCATGAATGATAAAGGCCGGATAACCTTGGGAGAGGAGCTGGTTGGCCTGCTGGGAGGCAGCCTGCCTGCTTTGGTAAACTCCGGTCTGTATCTGGTAATATTCGGGGCGGGAGGCTTCCTCTTCACGGATAGTCTTTAGAATTCCGTCGGCAATGGCCTGGGCAATGGCCTGAAAATTCTGGTCAAAGGTGCGGTTATCCGCTTCATTGTCTATAAAGCCGGCTTCCACAAGAACCGCCGGCATCTGGGTGCGTCTGAGAACCACTAATCCGGGGCGCTCGATGACTCCTAAATTGACAAAGCCGGCTGAGGCAAGGGCGGAATTGATATTCTCGGCCATGAGAGCCGGAACCCCGGTGTTTTCATAGACAAGAGTCTCGGCGCCGGAGGCAGTGCCGGGCACGGGCATGGCGTTGCGGTGGATGGAGACAAAATAGTCAGCTCCTGAGCGGTTGGCAATCTGAGCCTTCTCAAAGGGCGTGTTGTACGTATCGCTGACGCGGGTGTATACCACATCAATACCGTTTTTTGTGAGAATGTTGCCTACAGCCAGAGTCAGATTTAAGTTGTCTGTCTTCTCCTGACGTCCGAAATAGGTGGCACCGGGTTCTGCTCCCCCGTGGCCGGCGTCTAATATGACTTTCATTGTTTCTGCCAAATCAAAAAGCTCCTTCCAAAAACAGTTTATACACTATGAATATGTGAAATCATTGGAAAATTGCATAACTGTCAGGAAAGTTCCGCGATTCTGGTAACGCCTACATAAATATGTGAAATCTTATACCAGGTGGCAAAATCCACCACTCCTGTCTGGGGCAGACCGAAAACGGACTGGAATTCCCGGACAGAGGCAGCCGTGTCGGGGCCATAAAAACCGTCTGGAGCCACACGGGGAACGGCGCTGTAGATTGTGGCAATGGCATCCAGCTGCTCCTGAAGCTGCCTGACCTTTTGACCGGAGGAACCTATCATTAAATTCTCCCCCGGCCAGGAGGCGGGAATCCCGGCGATCTGTTCTGCGGTGTTGATATAGATGCTTGAGCCGTAGAAGTGGCGGAGGATCTCAATGGAACTGTAGCCCCGCTCACCTAAGGAGCAGGAACCCCACTGTGTCATCCATCCCGGACAGGTGACCTGTCTTCCGTCGCAGTACTGGGTTAAAATAGGCTGTTTTACGTCAGGCCTGGATAAGTAATTGTCAAAAATCTCGTCTACTACAAGGGAGATGCTCTCATAAATATTCCGCCCGTAGATCCATTTGTGATCATAGGCTGTGGAAGAGGTGATGGTAAAGTCATAGCCCTGGTTCCGATACCACTCCGTATACACCCGGTTCAGGGTGAAGGACATAATAGCCAGCACATTGGCGGTTATCGTAGACTGAGGCCAGGTGGCGTAGATCTCGCTGGAGGCCACATTTTTGATGTAATCCCGATAAGGGACATAGTAGTTTGAGGCCGAGGCGTCGGAAGGGACGCCGTCATGAACCACGATGGTCTGGGGAACTACCACCCGGCTTAGGACGATCTCCCCGGATTCCCCCACAGGCTTCACCTCTGGCTCGGCGATCTTCGGCGGATAGTTTCCATACAGCGTGTGATCCGGAATGACAAGGGACTGATCCAAGGGCTCCGGGTCATCCTCCGGCTCAAGAGTTACGGGCTGGATGGAAGTGGCATCGGGAAGAATCTCCGTTCCGGAGATGGACTGGGTCTTAAAGCCGGGTGCGCTGATCTCCAAATTGTATTCGGAGTAAGGCTTTTCATCGCCTGGGGCAAGGCTGTACTCCAAAAGAGGAGCGTCAAGGGCCACCTGCTCCGTCTGACCGGAACTGTTGGTGGTAACTTCTTCCAGAGTAGCGGCCGGGTTGCTGGTGCTGCTGATCCGGACTGTGGCATTCTGGATAGGAAAGTTATTGACTATGGATACTACATTGACCTGGAGAAGACCGCGGCTTCCCTGGTCAGTCTCACAGGCGCGGATGCGCTGGCGCGGGCAGGATCTTAAGTCTGAAAGCCAGGGGTTAAAGGATGGCTGAAAAGGCATATCTTTATTTCCTCGCAGAAGATAGTTACTACTAATATATTTACTTTCGGAGAAAAAAGTTACAGCATAATATATTTGATCACAAAAACTATGGCCAGAATATACATAAGAGGACTGATCATCTTCTTTGCCGCCTTGCCTGTAGCCAGGTTCATGACCACATAAGAGATAACGCCCATGGCTATACCTTCGGAGATACTGTACATAAAAGGCATGGCGGTGATAGCGATATAGGAAGGAATTGCCTCCGTATAATCGCTGAAATCAATTTTTGTGATGGAAGTCATCATTAAAAATCCGACGATGACCAGGGCCGGAGCCGTGGCAAAAGATGGGATGGCCAGAAAGATGGGGGATAAAAACAGGGAGAGTCCGAAAAGAGCGGCAGCGGTTACTGCTGTAAGTCCTGTTCTTCCGCCTTCCGCCACACCGGAGGTGCTTTCCACAAAAGTGGTGGTGGTGGAGGTTCCAAGGACGGCTCCTGCGGATGTACCCACTGCATCTGCCAGAAGAGCGCCGCGGATGCGGGGCAGCTTGCCGTCTTTATCAAGCATGTCCGCCTTGGAGGCCACTCCGATAAGTGTTCCCAGGGTATCAAAAAGATCCACAAACAAAAAGGCAAACATTACCACAAAGAAGTCAAGGGAAAGAATTCCATTAAAATCCATTTGCATCAGAGTGGGCGCCAGGCTTGGAACAGACAGGCCGCCGGAAAAGTCCGGGAGCAGGCTGTAGCAGCCAAGGTCAGGGTTAACCTGATAAAGACCTGCAAGCTGGAACAGGATGCCAAGTCCCCAGGTAATGAGAATTCCCCAGAGAATATTGCCTTTCACGTTCTTAATCAGGAGAATTCCCGTAATCAGGATTCCGGCTAAAGCCAAAACCACGGTGATGCCTTCACTGAAAAATGTTCCGGCCTGAACAGAGTCTTTAAAAGAGTAAAGGGCTACCAGGGTGGAGCTGTCCACCACGATTTTGGCGTTCTGCATGCCGATAAACGCGATGAATATGCCGATTCCAACAGATACTGCATGTTTCAAGTTCATAGGGATGGCATTGAAGATGGCTTCCCTTACATTTGTCAAGGAAAGAACGATGAAAACAATACCTTCAATAAACACTGCAGCCAGGGCGGTCTGCCAGGAATAGCCCATCTGAAGCACCACCGTGTAGGCAAAATATGTGTTCAGTCCCATACCGGGAGCCAGCACAAAGGGGTAATTGGCAAAGGCAGCCATGAGAAGGGTTGCGATCATGGAAGCCAGAGCCGTGGCAGTGAATACAGCGCCGCTGTTCATGCCTGCGTCACTTAGGATGCTGGGATTGACGGCCAGAATATAGGCCATAGTCATAAAGGTTGTGATGCCGGCCAGAACTTCTGTCTTAACATCGGTGCGGTTTTCTTTCAGATGGAACAGTTTTTCCAGATTCATGGAATTATCCTCCTTAAAATGGTTGTCATCGCCTGCCAGGGCGACGACCTGTGTGCACATCAGTGCGGTTGCGTTTTCATTTTATCACTGAGCAGTGTAAAAAGCTACCGAACAGCAGAAAAATTTAAATATTATGGTCTTCCAAACGGGAGAAATGTGGTATAATAGGAAGCACACCAATGTGAAAAATAATTTTAAGGAGAGATAAACAACGTGGACTCTGTAAGACTGCTGCTAAGGATCTGCTGGCCCATGGTTTTTTATGGCCTTTTGATTGATGCAGCGTCTCTTCTTTTTCGGAATCTGGGAGGACTGGCCTGTACGTTCATAGGGGCTGTGGCCGCCATTCCTTTTTTGTGGAAAGCTTACGGGGGAGAAAAGAACAGGGAACAAAGACTCAGCCTCAGGGACGGGCTCATGTGTGTGTTTGGAGGAATAGCGGCATGTGTCCTGGTGAATACTCTGATTAGAGTCAGCGGCATAGCCGGGATCTTTACAGGATTTTCTCAGGTGTCGGAACAGTTCTACAGGCCTCCTTTGTGGCTGCAGGTATGTGCCATGGGAGTGGGGATCCCGCTGGCGGAGGAGCTGGTATTTCGGGGACTTGTGTTCGGAACGGTCAGAAAGAACCGGTCTTTTGGGCAGGCAGCGGTTATGTCCGCTCTTTTGTTTGGGATTTACCACGGCAATGTTCTTCAGGGGGCCTATGGTTTTTTTATGGGGATATTGCTGGCGTGGGTTATGGAAAGAAGAAGGACCATATCAGCTCCGGTTCTGATGCATATGTCCGCCAATATGACATCGGTGGTCATGACATTGGCATGGAGCATGAGATAAAAGGAGGAAGAAGAAGTGAAGCTGTTATCAGTGGCAATTCCCTGTTACAATTCGGAATTATATATGAGGCACTGCATCGAATCTCTGCTGGAAGGAGGCGATGAAGTGGAGATCCTGATTGTGGATGACGGTTCCACAAAGGATAAGACGCCTCAGATTGCAGATGAGTATGAAAAGAGATATCCCACGGTATGCAGGGCCATTCACCAGGAGAACGGAGGCCATGGGGAGGCGGTTAATGCCGGACTCCGCAATGCCAATGGAATCTACTTTAAGGTGGTGGACAGCGACGACTGGGTGGACAAAGATGCGTATATGGAAGTTTTGAAGACCCTTAGAGAGTTTGTGTATGGGAAACAGACTCTGGATATGCTGATTTCCAATTTTGTCTATGAGAAACAGGGCGTCAGGCGGAAGAAGGTAATGAATTACCGTACGGCGCTGCCCAGAGACCAGGTGTTTTCCTGGAAAGATGTCAAGATGTTTATGCTGGGACAGTATATTCTCATGCATTCTGTCATATACCGTACGGAACTTTTGAGACAATGCGGTTTAAGTCTTCCCCAGCATACCTTTTATGTGGATAATATTTTTGTATACCAGCCCCTTCCCTATGTCAAGACCATGTATTATCTTGATGTGAATTTTTACCGGTATTATATAGGCCGCGAGGATCAGTCGGTGAATGAAAGCGTGATGATCGGAAGGATTGACCAGCAGATCCGAGTGACCAAGCTGATGCTGGATTACTATGCGGAGGCTAAGATTACCCAGTGGAAACTTCGTTACTATATGGTGCGGTATCTGGAAATAATGATGGTGATTTCCTCCATTCTGGCAATACGCTCAGGCACGGATGAAAACATGGCGAAGAAGAAGGAACTGTGGCAGTATGTGAGGAAGCTGAATCTGCTTTTGTATCTCAGGCTTCGGTTTGGTTTCCTGGGGCAGGGAATGAATCTGCCGGGAAAAGGCGGACGGAAAGTGTCTGTGGCAGGCTATAAGATCAGTCAAAAGTTTTTTGGTTTCAATTAGCCGGAATCTACAGGAAAACCATTGTGGCTCTTCCAGGAGTAATGGTGTTTGCATTTGCTGTTTTCTTGAGTTATATTGAACTCAAATAATCAAGAATACAGAAGGAGGCAATGGAAACCGTGCCGCAGGCACGGCAGCTGTTGAAAAGTCATGACAAGAGAATTTAAGAATCCGGCGATGAAGCTTTTATGGGAGTATGGTCTTATCACAGCCAGTATCTGGGTTATGGTAGTGGGAGTTTATTTCTTTAAGTTTCCCAATCACTTTGCATTCGGAGGCGTTACCGGATTTTCCACTGTGGTCAGCGCCGTTACTTCCTGGTCGGCAGGCGGCTTTACCTTCGCGGCCAACATGATTCTTCTGCTGGTTGGATTTATCTTTGTGGGACGTCAGTTCGGAGTGAAGACCGTGTACGCCAGCGTGCTGATGTCCGTATGCTTAGCCCTTCTTGAGAAGATATACCCTATGACCGGGCCCCTGACATCGGAACCGGTGCTGGAACTTGTTTTTGCCATATTTTTGCCGGCAGTAGGTTCGGCTATTCTGTTCAATATCGGTGCTTCCAGCGGGGGAACGGACATCATCGCCATGATACTGAAAAAATATACCAGTTTTAATATCGGAACAGCACTTCTGCTGGTGGATATGTTTGCTGTGGGCTGTTCCTTTTTTATCTTTGGTCCTACCACAGGCCTGTTCTCCAGCCTGGGCCTTATGGCCAAGTCCCTGATGGTGGATGGGGTTATCGAGAATATCAACTTATGCAAGTGTTTCAACATTGTGTGTGACGATCCGGCCCCCATCTGTGATTATATTATTAACCGGCTTGACAGGAGCGCCACCATCTATGAGGCTCAGGGAGCATTTACCCACCACAAGAAAGCGGTGGTTATGACAACTATGAAGCGCGGGCAGGCTGTACGGCTGCGCAATTATATCAGAAGCGTGGAACCTACGGCGTTTATGATGGTAACTAATTCCAGTGAAATTATCGGAAAAGGGTTTTTAAACAGCTAAAGAGACAGCAACAGGGCACAGGCCGCAGAGGCCTGTGCCCTGTTGCTGTTCATATAGTTCGCTTTACTCTTAAAGAATCTTCTTGTAATTTTCTTTCGTATTCTTTATAATAGGGGTAAGTATCTAAAACTGCATTGTATAGATAGCAATAAATTGAGGAAGGAACTGATATGAAGACGGAACAAGAGTTTAAACAGAAAATACTGATTGCGGACGACTCTGAAATGAACCGGTCGATTTTGACCGATATGCTTGAAAGCGAGTATGAGATTATTGAAGCGGAGAATGGAGTTGAGGCAGTCGCTGCCATTCAGAAATATGGAGTGGAGCTTTCTCTTATCCTGTTGGACATCGTAATGCCGGAGATGGACGGATTCGGGGTTCTGGAAGTGATGAACAGACGCCGCTGGATCGACGATATTCCTGTCATTATGATATCATCGGAAAGTGCTTCCCTTCATGTAGAACGTGCATATGAATTGGGAATTACGGATTATATCAGCAGGCCCTTTGATGCGCTCATCGTTCATCGAAGGGTAGTTAACACCATTATGCTTTATGCAAAACAGAAGAAGCTGACCGCCCTTGTCATGGAACAGATCCAGGAAAAAGAGAAACAGAGTACGCTGATGATTGATATTCTCAGTCATATCGTAGAGTTCCGGAATGGCGAAAGCGGGCTTCATGTGCTACATATAAGGATTTTGACCGAGATGTTTTTAAAGCATCTGCCCCACATTACAGACAGGTATCAGTTTACCAGAGAAGAGATATCCATGATCTGTATGGCATCGGCACTTCATGATATCGGAAAGATCTCTATTCCCGGAGAGATTCTGAACAAACCGGGCCGTCTGACAAAAGAAGAATTTGATATTATGAAGACCCATACCACCATCGGGGCGGAGATGCTTGACAAGCTGTCTTTCCATCAGGATGAACTTCTTGTGAAAGAAGCTTATGCTGTCTGCCGGTGGCATCATGAACGGTATGACGGCCGGGGATATCCGGATGGTTTGATGGGAGACGAGATTCCTATCTCTGCTCAGATTGTGGCTTTGGCGGACGTGTATGATGCTTTAACCAGCGAGCGTGTATACAAAAAAGCATTTTCCCATGAAGAGGCAGTCCGTATGATCTGCAACGGAGAATGCGGTACGTTTAATCCGCTTTTGCTGGAGTGCTTGAAAGATATTGCGGATACGCTCCAGGAGAATCTGAAAAGTGCGGACGGAGCCGGGACAGATGAAAAAGAACTGCAGGATATCCTGGAGGAGAAGCTTTATCCGAAAGAGGCTTCCGCTTCTGAGCGGACGCTCAAGCTTTTGGAGCATGAAAGAATGAAGTACAGTTTTTATGCGTCCATGTCAGAGGAAATCCAGTTTGAATATACGTTGTCTCCGCCTATGCTTACCTTGTCGGACTGGGGCGCCAGAAGGCTGCAGCTTCCGGAGGTTGTAATGGATCCTTTGGGTGATAAGCGGATTACGGATATAATGAGTGCAGAAGAACTCAGGAATCTTTCACGCATTCTGCATAATACGTCGCCGGAAGAACCTGTGGTGAAGTATGACTGCAAATCAAAAATAGGCGGTATGGACAGGTGGGTGAGGATTGTTGTCCAGACCATGTGGTCCAGCGATGAGACTCCCAAGTATGAGGGCGTTATCGGCAAGGCGGTGGATATTCATGAGGCCCGTTTGCGGATTGATGCTCTGGAAAATATGGCTTCCCATGATACCCTGACAAAACTGCTGAACCGCGACTATGCAGAGAAGTGGATCGAGGAATGCCTGCACAGAGAAGGCTGCGGCAGGTATGTGATGATGCTTCTTGACTTGGATCATATTAAGGAGGCTAATGTGAGCCGGGGACGAATGTTTGGCGACGAACTTCTGGTTCATGTGGCGGAAAGCCTGCTCCAAAACACAGGTGAGAATGAGATCGCAGCAAGGATCAGCGGCGATGAATTTCTCGTCTTTATTAAGTGCGGGTCCGATGAAGAGGAAACTGTCCGCAGGATTGCTTCTGTCCTCAGCGGCGAATACAAAGGGTTCTCCTTTTCTGCATGCATGGGCGTTGCAGAAGCAGAGGGTTCGCAAAAAGAGTATGTGCAGCTGTTTAAAGAAGCGGATCAGGCCCTTATGGAGGCTAAGCGCAAAGGACCGGGCCATTGTGAGTTTTATAAAAATATAAGGCGGCAGTAAGCAGGAGCGGCAACATAAAACGGAGGAGACAGTGATGAGTTTAAATGAATGTTATACAGCCCTTGAGGGTAATTTTGACGACGTATTAGGGCGGCTTCGCAGTGAAAAGCTGGTTCAGAAATTCGTGCTCAAGTTCTTAAACGACGGAAGTTATGATTTGCTGTGCAGATCTTTGGAGTCTGGTGATTACCAGGAGGCCTTCAGGGCATCTCATACCATAAAAGGCGTCTGCCAGAATCTGAGCTTTACAAAACTGTATGCTTCCAGCAACAAACTGACAGAGGCGCTGCGTTCCGGCTGGAGTGAAGAGGCAGGACCTTTGGTGGAAGAGGTTAAGAAAGATTACCAGCAGACAATTGGGGCAATTCAAGAGCTGCAGAAAGAAGCAGGGGCCTGACAGGGATACAGCAGTCAAGGAGAGGATATATGAAAAATAAGACAACCCGCTTTTTATCAGCCAGTATCATTATAATATTTGTACTCTGCGTCGCAGTGTTTTCCTATCTGGCGTATTATATGAACAGGCAGAGTGCGGAGACTATTAATGAAGTCGGAACGATCTATATGACGGGGATGAGCGAGAGGATTTCCATACATTTCAGGACAACCATTGAACTGAGACTGTCACAGGTGGATGCTCTTGTGAAGACGTGCCCGCCAGAGGCTTACAGAGGCACAGAAAAAAAGGAATTCCTTATTTATAATGCAAAAGCCAGGGATTTTGATTATCTGGCCCTGTGTTCCAAAGAAGGAACATTTGAGATGCTTTACGGGGATCAGATAAGCGTGACGGATCCGGAGCCGTTTTTTACGTCTTTGAGCCATAATGAAAAGAAAGTGGCAGTGGCGACGGATTCAAAAGGGAACAGCCTGATCCTTTTGGCGGTCCCTGCCTTATATATGATGAATAGCGGTGAGACGAGTGCGGCGCTGGTGGCGGGAATTCCGTCGGATTATATAAAGAATCTGCTTGCTCTGGATGAGGATAATACGCTTATGTATTCCCATATTATCCGCAAGGACGGAAGTTTTGTAATCCGAAGCGGGGATGCGTACAGAGAGAACTATTTTGACCGGATTCGGGGATTCTATGACGATGACCAGCTTGACCACGGAGAGCAGTGTGTGGAGGAACTGGCTTTTGCCATGGAGAATAACCAGAACTATTCCAATGTTCTGGAGATCGGTGATGAGAGGCGTCATATCTACTGTGCCAGACTGCCTTTTTCCGAATGGTATCTGGTAACGATTATGCCTTATGGAGTCCTGAATGACACCATGGGACAGCTGAACCGGCAGTGGGGCAATATGGTTATATTAAGCTGCAGCCTGATTCTGTTTGCTTTGCTGTTCGTATTTGTCAGGTACTTCCAGATGACCAGACAGCAGCTGAGGGATCTGGAGGAAGCCAGACTGGCAGCAGTTGAGGCCAGCAAGGCTAAAAGTGAATTCCTTTCCAATATGAGCCATGATATCAGAACACCGATGAATGCCATTGTGGGGATGACCGCCATTGCTACGGCCAATATTGATAATACAAAGCAGGTGCAGAACTGTCTGAGGAAGATCACCTTATCCAGCAAGAATCTTTTGGGTCTGATCAACGATGTGCTTGACATGTCCAAGATAGAGAGCGGAAAGATGACGCTGAATGTGGATCAGGTTTCCCTGCGGGAAGTCATGGAGAGCATTGTCAATATTGTTCAGCCTCAGATTAAGATGAAGAAACAGCAGTTTGAGGTGACGATTCGGGATATTTCTGAGGAGAATGTATGCTGTGACAGTGTTCGTCTGAATCAGATCCTTCTCAATCTTCTGTCCAATGCCATTAAATTTACGGCGGAAGGAGGCCGGATCAGGGTTGACATGTACCAGGAATTATCTCCCAAGGGAGAGGAATTCATACGAAATCATATCCGGGTAGAGGATACGGGAATCGGTATGTCCCCGGAATTTAAAGAAAAGATCTTTGATTCCTTTACCAGAGAAGACAGGACGCGGGTGCGAAAGACCGAGGGGACAGGTCTTGGCATGGCCATTACAAAATATATCGTGGATGCTATGGAGGGCACCATAGAGGTGCAGAGCGAGCAGGGCAAAGGAACGGAATTCCATGTTATTTTGGATATGGAGAAGGCGGCGGTTCATGAGATGGATATGGTTCTGCCGTTATGGAACATGCTGGTGGTGGACGATGATCAGATTCTGTGCGAAAGTACAGTCAGCTCTCTGAAAGAAATTGGCGTGGATGCAGACTGGGCTCTGGACGGGGAGAGCGCTCTGGAGATGGTGAAGAAAAACCACAGGACATCCAAAGAATATCAGATCATTCTGCTGGACTGGAAGCTTCCGGGGATTGACGGCATAGAGACGGCCCGCCGAATCAATAACAGTCTGAAAGGCGAGATTCCCATTATTCTGATATCCGCCTATGACTGGAATGACATTGAGACGGAGGCAAGGGCGGCTGGCATCAGCGGCTTTATCGCAAAGCCATTGTTTAAGTCTACGCTGTTCTATGGGCTGAGACAGTATATGGATGCTGTTGAAAGTGTCACGGAGAAGCCTAAGGAGGCAGATAAGATACTGGAGGGAGCCCATATCCTTTTGGCGGAGGATAATGAACTGAACTGGGAGATCGCCTCAGAGCTTTTGTCGGAACTGGGGCTGCAGCTTGACTGGGCGGAAAACGGCCGGATCTGTGTAGACATGTTCAAACAATCTCCCGCAGGCTATTACAGCGCGGTGCTGATGGATATTCGCATGCCGGAGATGACAGGATACGAAGCGGCAAGAGCCATCCGGGCACTGGTGCGGGAGGATGCGGATATTCCCATTATTGCCATGACCGCCGACGCGTTCGCGGAGGATATTAAAAGATGTCTGGACTGCGGGATGAATGCCCATGTGGCAAAGCCCATTGATGTCCGCGAAGTGGCAAGACTGTTGGAGAAATATATGAAATAAGAAGAAAGCAGTTCCGGGTTGGCGGAGCTGCTCTTTCTTTTGATTAGGAAATTGCGTCTTATAGAACAAAAACGCTCCGCTTAGGAATGCATAAGAGTTCTCAAAAGTTCTCAAGCATAAAACAAAAAAACCCTTGAAAATCAAGGGCTTTAAAATAGCGGAAGGGAGATTTGAACTCTCGACACTACGGGTATGAAGCGGATATGCCAGAATTATGAAAGCGCCCATTTTACCAATAAAAAACCCCGTTTTCCCATATATGCTATTTTTTATCTGGAAGCGGACAGCCTGAAACTGCAAGCAGAAGTAATGGGAATTGAAGCGACAGCATCTCATTTTGAAGCAGAATTTTATAATTTGAAGCAGAACTTTCTAAGGTTACATTTTCTTTTCGTCAACTCTGATAAACTTTCCCTTTCCAATTTCAACAAAATCCGCTATAATAAGAGGGTCAGAGGCGGACAAGTGAGCACTCCTTATTTGGAGAATGCACACCTTTGGGACAGGCTTAATAAACTTAGGCCTGTGCCACAGGTGTGTAAACACCAGAGAAAGGAGGATGTGGTCTATGATTTTCCTCGAAATCCTTAGCCGTATCGTGAGTATCTTGGTAGGCATTGCTACATTAGCCGAAAAGTGTAAATCTTACATACAGCACCAAAAGGGACGGACAGAAAAAGACCCATCAGCTAGCTTGCCGGCGACTGATGGGTCGATTGACGATTGCATAAGCAACCGTTAGTCCTCCGAAAAGAGGGTGGCAGCAACACCGCCACCCTTTTTACATGTTCATCATAGCACGATGAAAAATGAAAGTCAACTAAAACTTAAACAGCATTTTCAGCATTTTCTAACATGGTTCCTAACTGCTCAATATAAGGTGTCAGTCTCCTTATATATTCTTCATTCACCTTATAATGTCTTTCTGCTACCGTATCAATGACATGGCCTACTGCCTTTTCCACATCGTTGACATTGGCCCCTAAGATATCCAGCTGGTCTTGGTAGAAATGCCTTGGCATACCCAGAGTAAACCTTTTACAATCTCCATTCCTTTGGAGATAGCGGACTATATTTACACCAAAGGCATGTTCATCTATGAGATTCCCATTCCTGTCAACGATTATCATGTTCTCATTTCCAGCAGGAATTGATTTTTTTCTGCTTCCATCCTCAACCAAGAACTTTTCTAACTCATTGATGTAATGGAATACCCTTGCCGTTGCCGGGACTTTTCTGCGAGAACCTTTGTTCTTTGTTGTACCAATGTCAAAAGTCCTTTCAGCTCCCCTTGTCTTGTCCTGTCTGACAAGGGCCTGCCTGATGATGATATAGCCCTTATCCTGTATGAGGTCTCTCTTTTCCAGAGCAAAAAACTCTTGAGGCCTCATGCCTGTTAAGAACAAAATCCATGAAACCAGATAATAGCGCCTGTTTGCTTTCAAAACTTCTAAAACTTCTCTGGCTTCTGCACAGGTCAGGGCCTTTTGTTCCCTGACTTTTTCTTCATGGTCATTGTCAGTGATGTAAGTAGGGATTTTTACATCACTGATGATCAGTTCCAAATCATCTGCGGATATCCATTTTTTCTTTCTGCAATATTTCATGATCCGTTTAAACGAAATGATATGGTTCTGTACAGTCTTAGGAGCCGCCTGTTTCCCATTCATTCCTTTGGATATCCTATTGACAAGAGTTTGAAAGTCATCAAAGGAGATATCCTTAACCATCATATGCCCCATGATACGTGTGATATTGTTAGTACTGGTCTTTTCCCCCAGAAAAGTCTGGTGGGAGACAGTAGGCTCATACTGTTGAAGAAATGCTTCAACAGCGTCCTTTACTGTCACTGTGCAAATAGGAGAGGGTGGAGCAGTGGCAGTAGCCGCCACAACAGGAACAGGCTTGTCCATTGTTCCCTGTTCTGACTGGTAAATGCCTGTCAGAAAAGCAATCCTTTTTTTCTCCAGCTCCTCTCTGTCTCCAGTGAGTACCTTTCTTTTCTTATTCCCGTGGATATCATCATAATAAAAGGCAATGCCATAAACCTCCTGGCCCTTTTTGTTCATTCTTCCAGTAGGGTAGATGGAAGGCTTACCATATTTTACTAATTCTTCTGTTAAACGATATGTAACTGTTTTCTCCATTTCTTTTTACTCCTTTTCTTATAAAATTTTGAGGGAGGATAACGCTGAAATGGTGGAAAGTCAAGCAGTTTTCCTCCCTTGAATGATATATTTTTTATATATAAATGCTTGTTGATAAGCAACTGAATACCCCTAAATTACTGCTAAAATTGGTATTTTGGTATCTGATACAGGGACAGCCCCAAAGCAGATACTAAACAATAGTTTTATCCTCTAATATCCACCTCCTCCAGACCAGGAAGTATGTAATTTGTCCAGACATACTCCCTGCGTTTGGGCTTTGGCTGTCCATGCTTTGTAGAAACAGCATGGGCATAGGTATACATTATCTTATAACAATGGAATCCTGCCTTAGCCAGGTGGCGGTCATAGAGGTAAGAAAACTTTCCCCTGTATCCGCACAACATGACCAGCCCCTCATAGTGGCTCAAACTTCTTGCCAGTCTTTCATGCTGGTTGTTGGACAACATGCCCTTGTAATACACGTTGTCCTTTATGGTGTCATTCATATAAGGAGGGTCAGCAAAACAGAAAACATTTTCCTTTTCCTTATACTTTTCCACCAGTTCCAATGCGTCACCACAGATAAACTCTATCTTTTTTTCTGTAGCCGCTTTCCGCATTGGATACAGGCATCTTATTAGGGACTGCCTGTATTGCGCTGGCGTCTCATTGCTTTGGACAAAACTTTTTCTGCCAGCGCTATAACTCATAAAGCATTCAGCAACCATATATTTGGCTCTGGTTAGTTCAGTCAAATATATGCAATTATTTCCTAATGCTTTATGAGCTTTTTTGAAATGCTCTTTCCCCCTTTCGCAATTAAGAATTGTTTCCCAATTCTCATTTTCTTGAATGACTTTGTACAGGTTGATAATGTTCCTGTCAAAGTCATTCGATATTATTTTTTCTGCTGGTGTACTGAATGTGATCGTCCCACCGCCAGCGAATGGGTCAATCAAAGTTTGGATATTCCTTGGGAAAAAGGAAGAATATACTTTAAATTTTTCTTTCTTTCCCCCTATCCAAGGAAGCCCAATGGGCTTTAGCTTTTTGGAGGCTTCCCCCATGAGGGGGGAACCATTCGTTATGTTACTGCTCATTGTTTTTTTCTCCTTTCTTTACAATCTCCTTGGCTTTTTCAATATCTTCTTTACTGAAAAAGCTTGTGGTCATTTTTATACGGATTGACCACTTTTCATGCCTGCTGGGGCACTGGTAAAGGTTCCAATGGTCTTTATCCGTACCTTTCCAAAGAGTGCAGAAATCCCCAGCTTTCTCCCGAAATTCTTTTTTCGTCCAGCCGCTGTTGACTGCATTCAGGAGATCACCTACTTCATTCCATGGCAGGCAGAAGTAGGGCTGACCATCTTTAAGGCTTATGTATGCCTCTGTGCAAAGGTTCCCGTCTTCCATCTCACCCTTCCGATGGGTGGATTTATAAACTTCAAACAGGGCCGAAATAAGCTGGTTGAAGCTCACTTTTGAAGCCACATTGACACCTCTGGTTTTTAATCTTTCCCAAGCGCGATGTATCTTTGTGACATCTGCTGTGGAAAAAGAAAAGCGTGAATTGCTATTCATTATCTTTTCAATTTCCTTGATGCTTTTCCCCTCTTCCTGTATCAACTTTGATTTCGGGATTATGATTTCCTCATCATAATCCGAACCGAATTTGGGGTTTACACTTAATCTAGGCTTTGCCCCATTGTTGTGTTTGAACACAACTAATGCAGTTAGTCCAGACTGCTCCATCTCCAATGTTACTTTCTCTTTTGATAAATTCACCATGTTTTTTCTCCTATCTATTAGATTTTTTTGCAACGAGCTAAAGCAAGCTCTTTACATGTCTAATACAAAAGAGATCCAGTACCACTTTTGAAATCATAGCCCGGTATGGCACGTATGGGGTTTCCAAATAATTTTTTAAGAAAATTTTTTTGAAACTTTCGTTCTGTTCTGTGAAATTATAAACAGATAGAAAAACTTACTATTAAAAATTTGGATTCTTTCTACCCCATTATTTTCAACATCCATTACTGTTTTTGAAACTTAGTCATTTTAAGCGAGAGTATCCTTATTTTGAGGGCAGGCATGGTAAATTTGAGGTAACGCGTCTATAAAAAATGGGATATCTTATATTGAAAATGAGTACCTATACTCACAAAACCTATAAACAACCCCCAAGGCATCCCAAAACATTCTGACATTATATCGTCCTATGCAAATAGAGAAAAATGGAAATGTATCTTAAGCAGTGGCTCTTTTTGGCACCCTACCCAAATAGAGCGAAATTGGATTTGGGTAGTCGTTTTTTTTCTGTCCAAACCATCAAAAATACTTAAAAATCACTACTTTCGCAAAAAAATAGGGCCATATCATAAATATGATATAACCCTATTGACACAACCTATGCTCCTATTTTTGACACACTGACGCTAACTCTGTCTTGGTTTAAATGCTCCATAATACTTCACTCTGGGGTTCTTCCCTATCTGATAATTGGTATTTTTGGTATTTTTCAACCGCTTCTCCATTACCTTCAGATAGTCCTCAACCGCCGCCCCTATCTTGTTTTCTAGGGAGAGATTGTTGAGGGCGTCATTTCTATTATATTCCTGTATCCTAGCCATAATCCGTCCACCCTTTACCATATGGACAGTCTTATGGATTGAGGTGACGTTAACAACCGTTACGACGGTTAACGCCCTATGTGCGGCATTTACTGCTATAGAACGGTCAACCAATTCCTCGATAAACTGTTCCACCGCCTCTGCTACACTGAAAATATATGTAGTACTTTCAGTATATGTGGCTTTTCGTGACAGCTCTATCATGGCGATACACCGCCCATCAATTTTGTTGTAAAATTGTACTATCGTCCCTGATTGCTGGACGTGTACAAGGCTCAACTGTTTACCCATATTTACCTTGCCCCCTTTCTCATAAACTCTTTTTCACAAGCCAGTTGGGAGAGTATCTCTACAACTGGTTTTAATTCTTCTGGTGTTATGGCTTTTAAATCAGATATCACCATAACATCAGAAATTACTTCACCATCTTCACCCTTGTTTACATCTTCAATCACCAAACTTATTAAATACATATTTTTTCCTCCTAAAAATCTATCTCTGCATTATCAGAAATAGTTGATATTTTCTTTTCAATTTCCTCAAGCTTTTTTCTTCGGTAATAGCTTGAACGACTTATCCCAAGGAGTTTACAAGCCCTGTCCATGCTTAACTCCTTGTTCTCAACTTCTTGGGAAATCTGTTCCCAATCTTTTATTTCTTTAGCAGGTCGCCCTTTGTATCTCCCTTCCCTTTTGGCAACCTCTATCCCTGCTCTTTGCCTTTCCTTGATAAACTCTAATTCAAGGTCAGCAAATATTGCCATCAGGTTATAAAATAACTCACCCATTTTTGTATGAGTATCTATGCCCTGATTAAGTGCAATTATATTCACCCCCATTTCCTTTAGCTTGGAAGAAAACTCAACTAATTCTTTTAAATTTCTTCCTAATCGGTCAATACTTAGAACTATGACCGTATCACCAGAGCGCAGTTGTTCCATCATCTTTTGGAACTCTGGACGCTCCATGTTCCTTCCTGACATCTTGTCCTCAAAATAAACATCACATTTATTTTCAAGGACTTCTTTCTGTCTGGCAGAGTTTTGTTCCTTGGTGGATACTCTGCCATAACCAAAAACTGTCCCAGAACCTTGTCCCAAAATTCTGTTGACTTGTTTCATATCTTTTTCATAATCTTGTGTCATATTATGCTCCATACTGAATCCTCCTTGAATATAAAATATTAACTAGCAACATATAAACTTATAAAATATTGAATCCCATATGGGTATACCTAATGAAGCGTTTTTTTGATTTCATTTGAGTTATTTCAAAACTATAAAAAATTAATTTTAAATAGTTCTGGTACAATCCAAATGAAATATCAAACTCAATTTCTCATAAGGTTATTTCATAAATAAAACTATTTATGACACAGCTTTATTGAGCGATTTTATTCTTTTTATTAAGCTTATATCAATATTTCATAAACTTATTCCATTAACAAAATGGAGATTATTTCTTAGATAAACAAAAAAATCCAACATACACTTTATAAGCATATGTTGGATTTATGAATCTTTATATTTTACTGTGTATCTGTGAAAACGATTCCGCATAAAAATAAGACTCCTATTACCGTTGGGATTAAATACTTTTTCTCCATGCTTTATTTCTTCACCTCTTTTAAAAATGTTTTTTTAAAGATAAGAGGAGTAACCACTTTGGTTACTCCTGAAATTTATTTCTATTTATTAATAAGTTCTAACATTTTCTGATACGCCACCTTTACTACCTGCCTGGTCCCAAAATTCTATTATTAAATCATCTGGCCATCCCTCTTCCCTAAGACCATCAACAACATCTTGTGGTATTACTGTACCATCTGATGCTCTAAGTTCTCCAGTTGGTTTATTCTCATTTTGAGGTGGTGTGTTATTCTGTTCCTGCTTTGTATTATTGTTGCTATCCGTAGGTATTCTTTCTAATTGACGCTCATTTACCCCCGCACTCCGTACTTCTGCTAAACCACTTGTAATTGCACCAAATGTTCCGTCGTGCTCTTGGTTAAATGTCATATAAACATCTTTACCATTGATGTTATAGACTCCATTTACTGTTAACATACGACCAAATGTCCCATCATGGTTTACATTAAGGAGATATGACTTTCCTGTAGATTTATCCGTTACTAAACCACTGTACATCACTGAACCGTCTTCTGCTCCTAGCATATACCAATGATGGGTAACATCATCTTCAAACCAACAATCCTTAATGTAACCCCCACGATTATCTGATACCTGCCAGCGGTCTCCTGAACCTATCCACCTTTCAGATTGAGCAGCATAGGAGAGTAGGGGAAGTGATAAACTCATGCCTATTGCCAACCCTAAAGCCACCAAACCTTTCTTTCTCATTGCTTTTGTATCCTCCTTAAATCATTTTTGTATATGTTCCCTTTTGATATAGAAAATTAAAAAGGCAAGGTGTCAGCTTATACAGTCCACCTTGCCCTATTTTCGTACTATTTTCGTACTCAAATAAACTCCTAGCCATTTTCATCTTGTCTAATGCTCATTTTTGCATTATAATGAAATGGCATAGCAGTGGATAGCCTCCATGTGGCTTAGTGTTCTCGCAAAACACTTTGTCACGCCGGCAGTGGTGTTACCAGCACCTCTGTCAGCGCTATGCACTTTTCAATTTTCTTATCCCTATCTTACCATGGAAAGCACTCCATTTCAAGATTTATCTTCCCATAACTGCTATTTTACAATCATATGTACCATCAGCCCCTCTCGTTTCGATCTGTCTATATCTTAACGCTGGGAGCCTGGTCTGTCTGTAGGGGGATTCACCAGAAATAAACATAGGATTTAGTGAGATTGTAGGATTGGGATTTTACTTTTAGTTGAATAAACAGTAAATAACAGCACAATATATTATAAATGATATAGAACACATAGCATTTCATAGATGCCATTTCTCTACCATGCTAAGCCCATCTTTATCCCGCCCTCATGCTCATAATAGTTATCAGATTTTCTCTTATGATTTTATGCCAGTATCCTTTTTCAGAGGTAAACAGAATCTTTCTGACTTTTTCCATAAGAAAAAGCCATGCAGTCAAACATGGCTCCTATATCTGACTTCATATCTCATGTAATCTGTAACTATATTGGGATAGGCACAATAGGGCAGGGGAGTACAGGTAATGAGACCGTATCCCCACCGCATTGTCCTTTTAGCCTTATGTAAACAGGTCATATCCCAATTTATATGGTTTTATGGTCTGCATATCCATATTTTCTTAATTTATCTATAATCGAAAACAGGATAAAATTGGTATTTTGGTATTTTACCAGTCATTTCCCCATTTATATGACCTGCTATCTCTGAGCATCCATTCTTTCTTTAAAAATATCCCCAATCACAAGACATGCTCAAAATTGGTTTTATTTATTTTTCTTATCTATCCCCATCTATCCCCTATCTTACATACTTTTCCCCCTTCTTCCTCTCTTTTCCCCCATCAAGGGGTTGCTCTTTTCTACTGTGTTGTGGGGGGAGGGGGTCGCCCTTTCTACTGTGTTGTGGTGGGGTGGAGGTGCATCCCTTTCTAAGAAAGAAAAACCGCAAAAAAGAAAGAACACTTTTTTTCAAAATAATGCTATGGGGCGGGCACCAATTACTTTGTTATAATGTTTTCTATCTCGGTCTAATATTTTTTTCAACCATCTTTCATAAACCTTTATTTTGAACTCTATTTCACATCTGCTTTATACAAAATTCCTCTCATGTTATCACGCAATTTCATCATGATACACGGGGTTTCCATTTTCTTCTACAATCAATTTTATTCCTTTTACAGAAACCCTTAAACATCATTTCCTATTTAAAAATATCTCTCAACAAAATTTTATGTTATTAATAATTCATATGAATCCTTACATCATTTAGGATAATCATTTTTCTATCTGTTCCGTGTTTTTCTCAACTGCCAATTCTATACTTTTTTATGCAAACTGACATCGTTTTATCTGCATACAAAACTTATAAATTTTAACTGTTTTATAAATGTACTTTTAATTTTATATTATGCTCCACCTATTTTTAAATCCCATGCTCTATTAAAATCTTTTCCTATGTATTCCTTAAAAATTCTTCCATGCATCCATTTTCCTGTTTTCTATTCTTATGTATTACACTTTTTATTGTCCTTTCCACCACTTTTTCATCCCCCGTTTTTTCTACTTGATGTACCCCTCAAATTTGCCCTTCATGTACCCCTCTTTTTTCAAAAGTCAAAAAAATAATTTTGCCCTTTTCAATCCGTCCGCCATTTTCCAGCCCCATATCTTTCCAACTCAATCCTCAACCCATGATCCTATCCTTATCTTTAGGTTCTCTCTATTTTTTATATGCTGAAAAAGCATAATTTGCGTAATTGCGTAATTTTCCCCCAGCCCATACTGAAAATATTACGCCACATAGAAACTAGCATTACAAATAAAATAAGCAGAGGAGCCAGACCCTTGCCGAAGCCTTTTTCACCCTGCTTATTTTTGGTATTTTGGTATTTCATAATCAGATATCCAGATAAATCATCCCGTCCTCCAGCACACTGGGGATATCAGGAGTTAATTTCCCCTTTATCTGTGTTTTTAACAGCTTCCCATATCCAGCCCCTTCCATAACCTTTTTCAGATGATGCACATACAAGTCAATCAGCTGTTCCACGTTCTTTACATCCTGTATATTCTCTAAGGTTAAATCCTCCACGGTTCCATTATCCATAAGGAACTTTTTACTAATACTGATTGTCAGACTATCACCATTGTCATTCATGCTCTTGACCACTCCGGCCACCTTTAACAGCCACTCCATGGAGGGCCTGCCATCATCATATGTCCAGTGCATATTTTTCTTATCGTCCAGCCCCACATAAGTACCATCATTGGAAAAATCAAACAGGCCGTTTTCTAACATGATATCCGTTAATTTTTCAAGCCCTTTCTGGGTTTCTGCGTAAAAATCAAATAAACCCGCATACAGATATTTTCTGCCTGTGTCCTCTTCCTTATTGATAGTCACATCGCTTATCATTATTTCACCTTTCATTTTCTTATCCCCTTTTCACTCTGTTTATTTTTGGTTTTTTGGTATTTCTGGTATGGAGAGACCGCTCTAAGCGGCCTCTGTGTTATTAGCTTTTTCTTTCTGCCCTTTTTTCTCTTTCCTGGTGCCTGTCTCCTTCTTTTCTTCTTCCACCTTTTCTGCTTCTTCCACCTTGGCCTCTGGTGCCTGTTCAGCACCAGAACCCCCCTTTTCCTTTCCAAAGTCTTCCAGCTCCCAGATAGAAGCCTCCAGATTATTGGTGATTTCATTTAACTTACTGATAAACTGTAAATCCTCTTCTTTTAAGTTCAGCGCATTTACCATGCACATCCTGTCCAGGTCTGCTTTGAACTTACGAAACAGGAGTGTTACCCTTTCCTGCATGTTCTGCTCTTTTCCAACTGTCCCTTTCTTATATTTCCCCCTTGCTATCACCACAATCTCACCAGAAGCCGTTAACATTTTGATAGCCCCGGCGATAACGCCGTCTGTCATTTCTTCCTTTCTGTCAGCTTTCTCCTTGATGACTGCTACCAGTTCCTTTCTGTCATACTCGTTCCCATTCTCCATGTAACCTCTGATAACGTCCTTTGCAATCTCGCTCAATGATCTCATACACATAACTTTTTTCTCCTTTTTGATTTTTCTTTTTCTTAACTTCTATACCCATATCATAACGCTGGGATATTTGTTTGTCTGTGGTGGAAGTGACGGAAAGAGCATAGCTGGAATGTACGATTTATACAGGATTTCCAGCTATGCCCTGATTCCTTACATGATAGAGATTTCATTTTTTATCCTGTCATACAGATAAACATTGTCTGACAGGATATCTGCATCAGGGACATCCGACCTGTTGATATGTTCCACCATTTTTTTCAGGCCTTTCATATCCAGTTTATTACTATAAGGAAGTAACACGAACTCATGGATACTGAAGGGCAGGAGTACCACATCGCTTTCCACCATGAACGAAAAATTTTTTAACATATCCGGGTATAAGATTACTCCGGCGCCATTTACCCCGCAGGTATTGCCTGCGATATACAAAGGCTTTGCCATGACAGCAGACAGCAGTTCATCCAGACCGACGTCTATGTATCCGTTCCCCCTGTATTTTTCTGCGATCTCTTCCATGATCTGTCCCATACTGCACAGGGAAACGGGAAACAGTTTCGGCGTATTCTTCTTTGCCAGCTCATACAGGGTTTCTGTGTCGATCCCCCATTTTTTTCTTTCCCTGTGGCTTATCATGCATGTTGACTGTCCTTTTTCATCCCTGCCCACGATAACATGAAAAGTGACTGCCAGGTCCAGATAAGGCACATAGGGGATATCGTTAAACAGCAGCAGATTTTTATCATGATTTACCAGCTTATAAAAAATCTTATCCTTTGCCTGCTGAAAGTCTTCCAGTTCATTCAATGGGAGATCCGCTTTTTCAAAGGTGTTGAACATATCATAAATATCATTGGATAACTGCTCCAAAGCCATGCCCTCCTCATACACGTCATAGTAGGGCTCCAGATAAACCACAAGCCCCTCATCATCCTCCGGCCTTTTCCCGATCAGGCCAGTCATATAAACCCCATTATTTATCTTTATACGCTGGACTTCAATGTTAAGACTGCCCTGAAAACGTTGTGCCTGTTCTTTCCTCATGCGCTCAACAAAGCGCTCAAAACTGATCATATCCCTATCCTTCCTTTCCTTCTTTTTCTGCCAGCTCCGCAAGATAAGCGATTTTATCAATCGTTGTCTTTGTGATATCTTTCATGCACTTGGTAATAACCATGGAGCATAAGCAGTAAACCGCTATCATAATGACAGCACCCAGACTTTTTACCGCTTCATACATAAGCTCACCCTCCTTTCTTTAACAGGGTGCCATTGTAACGCTATGAAGCATGAAAGAAAAGAGTGAGATTAGCCAGAAATCATACGACAGGATTAGGGCTTTTGCCATTTTTTAAAATCTCCAAAAATCTCATAGTCCAAAAACCCAATACCCCAAAAACTCATTGAAAACCCCCTGGACCCCATTTCCCCCATTATCCAGACCATTTCCTACCCAGCCTAATAAAACCCCTTTAACCCCCTTTAAAATCGTTCTGGCCCCTGTTTTACCTAATCTGACTATCTGACCATAAATCCATTCGGGGTGTAATGGCTTCTAATAAACCACAAACAGGCTATAATACTTTATAAAAATCCCCTATGTATCCCCCTAAAATGAAAGCAGAGAGGAAGCAAATGAAAGCAGGCTGGCAGATGCAAGGAAAAGAGAGAAAAGCTCTATTCAACTAAAAAACAAAAGAGGGTAGAATAAGATGTATATAGAACGCACACAATTCAACAAGAAGTAAGAGAAAACACCAGAAAAACACCAAATAAAATCGAAACAGCACACAAAAAAACATCTGCCAACCAGCAGATGTTCCTTTTTTAGTAGCGGAAGGGAGATTTGAACTCTCGACACTACGGGTATGAACCGTATGCTCTAGCCAACTGAGCTATTCCGCCATATGATGTTGTGGTATGGGGCCTATAGGGCTCGAACCTATGACCCTCTGCTTGTAAGGCAGATGCTCTCCCAGCTGAGCTAAGACCCCGTAACCTTGCCGCTCTCGCGACTGCTTTGTTAGTATAATTGATATTGTTCTTGTTGTCAACACTTTTTTGGCAGATTTTGAAAAAAGTTTAGATAGAGAAGTACCACTTTATTTTTCGGCAAAATATGGTATACTTAAAATCAGAAAAGAGAGGAGGCTGTCATGTACTATTTCATAGTGAATCCCAATGCAAAAGGCGGCGGGTGCCGTAAAATATGGATGAGGCTTGAAAGGCAGCTGACTCATCTGGGCGTGGATTATGAAGCATTTTTGACGGAAAAGCAGGGCGATGCTGCAGAGTATGCCGCAAAGCTGACAGAAGGATGCAGAGAACCCAGAGTGATCATTACAGTAGGCGGCGACGGAACCATGAACGAGGTTTTAGACGGACTGGCATTCTTAGGTCCTGTGACACTGGGATATATTCCTGCCGGCTGCGGCAATGATCTGGCAAGAAGTTTAAAGCTTCCTAGGCGTCCCCTGCGCTGTCTTAAAAAAATCCTGAATCCCAAGTATTATAAACTGTTAGATTACGGTGTCATGTCTTACGGAGAAAAATTAGAGCACCGGCGTTTTCTGACCAGTGCCGGAATCGGAATGGACGGGGCAGTATGTCACCGGCTTATGGAGCCCAAAGTAAAGCAGGCGCTGAATAAGCTTCATCTGGGCAAGCTCAGTTACGTCATAGCGGGAGTACGGCAGCTGATCTTCTCCTATCCGGTGAAGGGATATCTTTTGCTGGACGGCACCCAGAAAGTGGAGCTGAATCATATATATTTTATATCTGTTCATAATCTTCCTTATGAAGGCGGCGGATTCAAGTTTGCGCCGGCGGCTGATCCATGCGACGGAAAACTGACGCTCTGTGTGGTGCACCACAGCAGTAAGATGAAACTGATTCCATTTTTAATCAGTTCTGTTTTGGGGCATCATAAAAAATACCGGGGAGTCCGCAGCTATCACTGTCAGGAAGCGGAGATTCATGTGGAGCGTCCCATGGCGGTTCATGCAGACGGGGAAAGCTGTATGTGTCAGAAGGAACTTCAGTTTAGGTGCATACCTGGAAAAGTCCGTCTGATTGTATGACAAAACCATAGATAACAGGAGGGAAACGATATGAGGATAGGACAGGGATATGATGTCCACCGTCTGGTGGAAGGAAGAAAACTGATTCTGGGAGGCGTGGAGATTCCTTATGAGAAGGGGCTTTTAGGCCACTCCGATGCAGATGTGCTGATTCATGCCGTCATGGACGCCCTTTTAGGGGCGGCGGCTCTGGGGGATATCGGGCAGCATTTTCCCGATACGGACCCGGCCTATGAGGGCATCTCCAGCGTGGAACTTTTGCGTCATGTGGGAGAGCTTTTGGAGACGGAAGGATATGTAATCGAGAATATTGACGCCACCATTATTGCCCAGAAGCCGAAACTTGCAGCGTACCGCCCCATGATGGCGGAGAATATTGCAAAGGCTCTGAAGCTTGCGGGGGATAAAGTAAGTGTTAAGGCGACTACGGAGGAAGGTCTTGGATTCACGGGGAATGGTCAGGGAATCTCAGCTCAGGCCATTACCTTATTGACATGTGCCGCCGATTATTGTTATGATGACAGAATGGAAGGGAAAGGATGCGGCCTCTGTCCGGGGTGTGACAGACAGCGGGAGCAGCTTTGATGATAAGAGGAGGAACCTTATGAAAATCTTTAATACGCTTACGGGAAGAAAGGAAGAATTTATCCCTTTGGAGCCTGGAAAAGTGAAGATGTATGTGTGCGGACCTACGGTTTATAACTTGATCCATATCGGTAATGCCAGGCCTATGATCGTATTTGACACGGTTCGCCGGTATTTGGAATATAAAGGATATGAAGTGAATTTTGTTTCGAATTTTACGGATGTGGATGACAAGATTATCAAGAAGGCCATAGAAGAGGGTGTGGATTCCGGCGTTATCTCAGAGCGATATATCAGGGAGTGCAAAGAAGATATGGCGGCTATGAATGTAAGGCCGGCTACGGTTCATCCGAAAGCCACGGAAGAGATCGACGCCATGATCAGCCTGATTGATACTCTGATTGAGAAGGGCCACGCCTACAGGGCGGAGGACGGAACCGTCTATTTCCGAACAGAGTCCTTTCGGGATTACGGCAAGCTTTCCCACAAGAATCTGGACGAACTGCAGTCAGGTTTCAGAGAGATTAAGGTGACAGGGGAGGAGGGAAAGGAAAACCCGTCCGATTTCGTGCTCTGGAAGCCTAAGAAAGAAGGAGAGCCTTACTGGGAGTCTCCGTGGTGTGAGGGAAGACCCGGCTGGCATATTGAATGTTCGGCTATGTCAAAAAGATATCTTGGGGAACAGATTGATATTCACGGCGGCGGCGAGGACCTGATCTTCCCCCATCACGAGAACGAGATTGCCCAGAGCGAGGCGGCAAGCGGGAAGGAATTTGCAAAATATTGGATGCACAACGGTTTTTTGAACATTGACAATAAGAAGATGTCCAAATCTTTGGGGAATTTCTTCACTGTGAGAGAGATCGGTGAAAAATTTGACCTTCAGGTGCTGAGATTTTTCATGCTGAGCGCCCACTACCGCAGTCCTCTGAATTTCAGCGCCGAGCTTATGGAGTCGTCTAAGAACGGTCTGGAAAGAATCCTCAACGGTCTCGACAAACTTCGGGAGCTGGAAGGCAAAAAGACAGAGGACAGCGGACTCACAGAGGAAGAAAAAAACTGGGTTGAAGAGGCCCATGGGCTGACAGCGAAGTATGAAGCCGCCATGGAAGACGATTTTAACACGGCGGATGGGCTGTCGGCAGTGTTCGAACTGGTGAAATTAAGCAATTCAACAGCAGGTGAGAGCAGCAGCCGGGAATACATTGGGTATATGAAAAAAAACATAGAGACGTTGTGCCAGGTTCTCGGTCTTGTTACGGAGAGAAAGGCGGAGGTGCTGGATGAGCAGGTGGAGGCGCTGATTGTCGACAGGCAGAAGGCCAGAAAGGAAAAGAATTTTGCTCTTGCAGATGAGATCAGACAGAAGCTTCTGGACATGGGGATCATTCTGGAGGACACAAGAGAAGGCGTGAAATGGAAGAGAGCATAAAGGCGGAAAGAATGAATCTGGCGGAGACAGAACCTGCCATGTACTCTCCTTTGGTTCTGGCCTATCTGGGAGATGCGGTATATGAACTTATGATCCGCAGCAAAGTGGTGAGACAGGGCAATACGCAGGTGAATAAGATGCATAAAAAGAGCGCTTCCCTTGTAAAGGCCCAGACTCAGGCCAGTATGATAAGGCTTTTGGAGCCTGACCTGACGAAAGAGGAACTGGCCATATTTAAAAGAGGCAGGAACGCCAAGTCCGTTACCATGGCCAAACATGCCACCATGGCGGAATACCGCATGGCTACGGGCATGGAAGCACTTGTGGGATATCTGTATTTGTCAGAACAGTTTGAGCGGCTGTCGGAGTTAATCAGCCTGGGACTTAAGAAGATGGAGGAGAGGGAGACATAAATGAGCGAAGACAATCTTCTGATAGAGGGGCGCAATGCGGTTCTTGAAGCGTTTCGTTCCGGCAGGACCATTGATAAACTATATGTGCTGGATGGCTGCAGGGACGGCCCCATACAGACCATCCTTAAGGAAGCCAGAAAGCAGGATACCATCATCACCTTTGTGGCCAGGGAAAGACTGGATCAGATGGCCCGCTCCAAAGGCCATCAGGGAGTTGTGGCACAGGCCTCCGCTTATGGATATGTTCAGGTGGAGGATATTCTTCAGAAAGCGCGGGAGAAGGGGGAGGATCCCTTCCTGATTTTGCTGGACGGCATTGAGGATCCCCACAATCTCGGAGCCATTATCAGAACGGCCAACTTGGCCGGAGCTCATGGAGTAATCATTCCCAGGCGGAGAGCCGCAGGACTTACGGCCACGGTGGCAAAGACGTCTGCCGGAGCTTTGAATTATACTCCTGTGGCAAAGGTGACGAATCTGAAAGCCACCATGGAGCAGCTGAAAAAAGAGGGACTGTGGTTTGTCTGCGCTCACATGGATGGAGAGCTGATGTACCGGGTAAATCTTAAGGGTCCTATCGGTTTGGTTATAGGAGGCGAGGGGGACGGTGTGGGAAGACTGGTGAGGGAGACATGCGACATGACGGCCTCCATTCCCATGTACGGAGACATTGATTCTCTCAATGCGTCGGTGGCAGCAGGCGTCCTGGCCTATGAGATCGTGAGACAAAGGTTGTTATAAAAGGATAGGCAGCTGCAAGATACAGGGCAGCTGCAAGTATGATAGAAAGATAGAGGTGTCATAAATGAAGAAATGGGTGTTATTTTTAAGCGGAACCGCCGCTGCACTGGCTTTGGGTGCAGGGGGCTGCGCCGCCGGCTCCGGCAGTCATGCTGCTGCCGGCGGGGAGACGGCAGTGCAGGCCGGGACAGCGGAGACGGAAGCAGAGGCCGAGGACGAGACAAAGGCAATGGAGACGACAGAGCAGGCGGCTTCCGCCGGGGAGACGGAGGAACTGCTTGCAGTCATCGATGATGAGATGGTACCGCTGTATTCCAAGCCTCAGGGAAGCCTGGTGCGTATTCCTACAGCTTCAGGAACGGTTACCTATGGCAACGGCACGGTGTCTGTGGACGCGTCCAATGCCCAGAGCGGTTATGTGATGGTCAAATATACAGGCGGTGTCAGCAAGATTAAGGTGCAGATCACCAAGGGCGGCCTCACCTATACCTATGACTTAAATGCCAGGAATGCCTATGAGGTGTTCCCTCTGTCTGAGGGAAACGGAACATATTCCATCAAGGTTTTTGAGAATGTAAGCGGGAACCAGTACTCTCAGGCATTCAGCCAGGATGTGTCCGTATCCTTAGTCAATCAGTTTGAGCCGTTTTTGTATCCGAACCAGTATGTGAATTTCTCACAGGGAAGCGCAGCGGTGCAGAAAGGCGCCGAGGTGGCTGCCAGCGCAGGCGATGCCCTGGGAGTAGTCAATGCCGTGTACAACTATGTGGTTAATAATATGACCTATGATACGGCCAAGGCTGCCAGCGTCCAAAGCGGATATCTGCCCAATGTGGATCAGGTTCTGGCGTCAAGGACGGGAATTTGTTTTGATTATGCGGCTCTTATGGTATCCATGCTCCGCTCTCAGGATATTCCGGCCAAGCTTGTGGTAGGTTACACAGGCAGCGCTTATCATGCATGGGTGAACGTGTATATTGACGGTGTGGGCTGGATTGACAATTATATTTATTTTGACGGAACAAACTGGTCTTTGGCGGATCCAACATTTGCCTCCACAGGAGGACAGAGCGACGCCATCAAGCAGTACATCGGTAACGGAGCCAATTATCAACAAAAATATTGTTATTAAAAGGAGACACACGCATGAGTAAGAACACAGAGCAGAAGTATACATATCAGGAACTTTCTGCTTTCTGTCTTCAGGTGTCCCTTCTTTTGAAAGCTGCAGTCCCCCTGGATGAGGGACTGCGGATTATGGCAGAGGATGCGGCAAGTGAGGACGAGAAGAAACGGCTGCTTTTTTTGGCAGACGAGATCGAACTGGGAGCACCGGTTTTTGAGGCTTTGGAAAAGACAGAGAGTTTTCCTGACTATGTGATAAAGATGGCAAAGTTAGGCGATCAGACGGGCACTCTGGATCAGATGATGGAGTCTTTGTCCGTGTATTATGACAAGGAAGACAGGATGATTCGGAATATCCGCAATGCCATTACGTATCCGATTATGATGGTCCTTATGCTTTTGGTGGTGCTGTTTGTACTGTTTACCAGGGTTATGCCTATTTTCGAGGAAGTATATGAGCAGCTGGGAGCCCAGATCTCTCCCGTGTCTCAGGCGGCCATCAGGCTTGGCGGCGCCTTCAGCGGAATCGCCCTGGCAGCGGCGGCTCTGGCGGCAGCGGTGGTTCTGGGACTGTACATAGCGTCTAAATTCGGCAAAAAGGTCCATGTGGTGGAGACGGTCATGGAACGGTTTAAACGGTCTAACAAGACAGCCCTTCTGGTGGCAAAGAGACGGTGCAGTTCGGTTCTGGCTTTGACATTAAAAAGCGGTCTGGAGTTGGAAAAGGGAATCGAGCTTGCCAAGGAGCTGGCCAATAACAGCAAGATTCATGAGTATCTGACAAAGTGCAAGGATGATTTGGATATAGGCAAAACTTATGACGAGGCAATGAAAGAATCAGGGCTGTTTAACGGCTTCCAGATTCAGATGATCAAGGTAGGGAATCGAAGCGGACGTCTGGACACGGTCATGGAGGATATCTCCAGAGGGTATGAGGAGGAGGCGGACGCATCCATCGACAACACCATCTCCAGGCTGGAGCCTACGATTGTGGCGGTTCTGGCAGTGTCCGTAGGTCTGGTGCTTCTGTCGGTGATGCTTCCTCTGGTAGGCATATTGTCAGCAATAGGATAATAGGTGGAAACAGTGAAACGGTTGAAAAGCAGTTGGAATATGGTAAAGGGATACCTGATATCAGCGGTATTTTTCGGTGTCGTGATTGGAGTGTTTTTAAATGGAGTGCTGTCCATGTCTGACAGGATGGACCGGGAGGGCGCGGAGACTTTAAGAAGCGCCATTGCCAGGGCATCTGTACAGTGCTATGCCATTGAGGGACGTTATCCGCCTTCTGTCCAGTATCTGGAAGAAAACTATGGAATTCGAATTGACCGGGAGCGGTTTCATGTATTTTATGAAGGCTTTGCCTCCAATATTATGCCGGACATTACGGTTATTTCTAATCTGGAAGAGTAAGGGGGAAGAAGACGTTTGAAGCAGCAGACACAGCAGAAGGGCCAGACGGTTAACCTCCTTTTTACAATGCTGTTATTTTTAGTGTTTGTGTTATGCGCACTGTTTACGGTGCTCATCGGCGGAAAGGTTTATGAGAATATCAACAGCCGTATTGAGGAGAATTATTCCGGTCAGGTGGTCTTAAATTATGTGGCCAACAAGGTGAGGCAGGGAGATGAGGCAGGCAGAGTGGCTGTTAAGACCATGGAAGATACTCCGGTGCTGGAACTGACCCAGGAAATTAACGGAAGAAAATTTGTGACGTGGATCTATTATCGGGATGGAGCCGTCAGGGAATTGTTTACCAATGAAGGCAGCGGACTGGGACTGAAGGACGGTCTTGAGATTATGGAATGCCGGGGGCTTACCTTTGTACAGGAGGATTCCCTTCTTAAGATACAAGTGACGGGAGCCGAAACCAACAGTCTGTTACTGAACATCAGAAGCGGAGGCGGTCAGGATGAAGAATAAACGTGATTCGGGAACCGCCATGTTTCTCATGGAGATGATTGCAGTAGTATGTTTCTTTATTCTGTGTGCCAGTATCTGTATTTTGGCATTTGTAAAGGCTAATAATCTAAGCCGCTTAGCCAAGGACACCAATTATGCATCTCTGGCAGCAGAGAGTGTGGCTGAGACCTGGAAGGCAGAGGATACAAAAGGACTTGAGACCAGGCTTTTGATGTGGGAGGATGGGGAAACAGGGGTCATCTGCTGGGATGCCCGGTGGAATCCTGTTGAAAACAGGGATGAGGCGGTTTATGAGGCAAGGATTGACCTGGCAGGAGACGAACTGGTAAAAGAGGTGCAGATCAACATCCGGCGCCTGGAGGATGATAAGGAGTTATTTGAACTGACTGCCAAAAAAATCCTCCGTCAATAAACAGGCATGGAGGGAAAAAAAAAATATGAACGAAAAACAGTCAGGCGGGCGGGCCAATATCGGTACGTCGTCTCTGATTTTAATTTTTATTATTTTATGTCTGACAATTTTCGGACTTCTCTCTTTGAGCAGTGCAGGAAGCGACTGGAGGCTGGCTCAGAAGAATGCCGAGTCTGTCAAGGGATACTATGAAGCGGACAGTCAGGGTGTGGAATTCGTGGCTATGATTGATGAGGCTTTAGCCCGATGCAGCCAGGCGGCTGATGAGGAAGAGTATCTGAGGCTTGTAAAAGAGGAGTTAGGAAGCTTCTATCAGGAAGAAACCAGGATTGCCCAGACAGATGTAGAGATGCTTTACGGACAGATGCTTCACATAGAATTGGAAATAAACCGGGAAGAAGAGGCAGGGTATCGGATTCTTAAATGGAATGTATATCATTCCGTGGACTATGAGATTGATAAATCCATGTCTGTATGGACCGGCAGTTGATGGAGAAGGAGAATGAGTTATGGATATTAGAGGAGTGCTCCAAACGGCAGTAGACAGAAAGGCGTCGGATATCTTTATTGTAGCCGGCATGCCTTTGTCTTATAAAGTGGGAGGAATCATTGAATATCAGGAGGAGGATAAGCTGTCCCCTGTTCAGATTGAGAAATTGATTGAAGGCTTATATGAAGAGGCACAGCACCGCAGCATGAAGAAAATACAGGAAGAGGGGGATGATGATTTCTCTTTTGCCATAAAGGATTTATCCCGATTCCGTGCCAATGTGTTCCGACAGAGGGGCTCTCTGGCGGCCATCATCCGTGTCATTACCTTTGAACTGCCAAACTACGAACAGCTTCATCTTCCCAGAACCATTATTGATGTGGCAAAGATGACCAAGGGTCTGGTGCTGGTGACAGGACCGGCAGGAAGCGGTAAGAGCACGACTCTGGCCTGTATCATCAATGAGATCAACAAGACAAGAAATGCCCATGTTATTACGCTGGAAGACCCTATTGAGTACCTTCACCGCCACGACAAGAGCGTGGTGTCACAGAGGGAGATCGGAACGGATACGGAAAGTTATGTGACGGGTCTCAGGGCCGCTTTAAGGCAGGCGCCGGATGTCATCCTTCTGGGAGAGATGAGAGACTACGAGACCATTAAGACTGCCATGACAGCGGCGGAGACAGGCCATTTGGTCATCTCCACTCTTCATACCGTAGGGGCGGCCAATACCATGGACCGTATTATCGACAGTTTCCCGCCGGAGCAGCAGCAGCAGATCCGGGTGCAGATATCCATGGTTATGGAGGGGGTCATCTCGCAGCAGCTGATTCCCACTCTCCAGGGCGGCGTGCAGCCGGCTTTCGAGATCATGTTCTTTAATAATGCCATAAGAAATATGATCCGTGAGTCCAAGATTCATCAGATTGACAACGTAATCGCCACCTCGCAGAAGGAAGGCATGGTGTCCATGGATGCAAGCCTGATTCAGCTGTATCAGAAAGGCATTATTTCCAAGGATGACGCCATTATCCACAGCAACAACAGTGAGCTGATGGCAAAGAAGATCGAACGGCTGTGATCAGAAGAATAACTTTTACCGGATTTGGGATACTGATAAGGTAAAGAATCTGGGAAAAGAGGTTTGATCATGGTAAATGATAAGAGAAAAGTGGTTCTGGTAGGAACGGGGATGGTGGGCATGAGTTATGCTTATTCCCTGCTGAATCAGAATGTATGTGACGAACTGGTGCTTATTGACTTAGATAAAAAACGGGCGGAAGGCGAGGCTATGGATCTGAATCATGGCCTTGCCTTTTCTGCTGCCAATATGAAGATTTATGCAGGGGAGTATGAAGACTGCCGGGACGCGGATATTGTGGTCATCAGCGCCGGTGTGGCCCAGAGGCCGGGAGAGACCAGGCTTGCACTTCTGAGACGGAATGCAAAGGTATTCCGGTCTATTGTAGAGCCGGTGACGGCTTCCGGTTTTGATGGTATTTTTCTTGTGGCTACCAATCCGGTGGATATTATGACCAAGATTACCTACGTGCTGTCAGGTTTTAATCCGAGAAAGGTTCTGGGTAGCGGTACGGCTCTGGATACGGCCAGACTCCGGTATCTTTTGGGAGAATATCTGAGGGTGGATCCCAGGAATATCCATGCCTATGTTATGGGGGAACACGGCGACAGCGAATTTGTGCCCTGGAGTCAGGCCCAGGTGGCTACCAAGTCCATTCTGGAGCTGTGCAAGGAGAATTCGGAGATTGATACGAAACGGCTTAAGGAGATCGAACAAGAAGTACAGGGGGCGGCTTACCGAATCATCGAGGCGAAAAATGCCACCTATTATGGAATCGGCATGGCTCTTACCAGAATTACCAGGGCCATTCTGGGAGATGAGAACAGCGTGGTTACAGTTTCAGCCATGCTGAAAGGAGAGTATGGGCAGACAGACGTATTTTCCGGAGTGCCCTGCATCATCAATAAAAACGGAGTGCAGAGAGTCCTGAAATTGTCCTTGTCTCAGGAAGAGTCCGAAAGGCTGGGCGAATCCTGCAAGGTGCTGAGGGACAGTTATGAGCAATTGTCCCAACAACATGACAGAGAGGAGCCGGATGGCGTCTCCGGCTCCTGACAGTTAATCCTCTACGGTCAGTACTCTGAACCCGGTATCGACCCAGGTGTTTCCGATGAGATAGGAGGTGTATCTGCTTCCGGCAGAGATATCCGCCTGATAGGAAACCAAAGGTTCGCTGCCAAAGGCATTGCCCGATACCGTGCCGATAACGATCATGGGAAGTTCCCGAATGATGGAGAATGTGCTGGCATTGGTAATATAGAACTGATAGGAACCAGCCATGGCCTGTTTATAAGCGGTTACCTCCTGGAAGCCTACATTGTGGAACACCGTGTCATGGCTGTAAAGCATGACATCATAGCTGGAGCCGCTGTAGGACATGTTGGCTACCCGGTAGCAGCCTGTATTGTAATTCATGTTGTTGCAGCCGTTGGCTGCGACCTGAATCATATTCAGCCCGCCTGCAGCCGTGTCCACCAGCACCATGGTGTATCTCTGCCCGCCTGAGAAGGGGAAGGTCTGCTGCAGGAGGATGGTGCGGAGGCCTGAAGCCCTTCTTACAGTAACGGTATGGAACCCATCGGAAACCTGACTGAAGTTGGAAAGTGTACCAAATCGGGAGTTGATTGCATAGTTTGTATTATCAATAGAAATATTTACGGGAAATGTGTTGGATGAAGCGTTTAAAAACCGTACTTGTGCATTGCCGGATGAAATGGTGCAGTTAGGACAGGACGGGAAAACCGGCAGCACTGTGACAGGAGGCGCCCAGACTGTGCTGCCGGGATAAGCGGGGATGCCGCCTTCGGGAGCAACGGGGGTGGTGATGCCATAGTCGTTGTTGGAGCCGCTGCCGGGGTAAGCGGGGATGCCGCCTTCGGGAGCAACGGGGGTGGTGATGCCGTAGTCATTGTCGGAACCGCCGCCGGAATATGCGGGGACGCCGCCTTCCGAGGCCACGGGAGTGGTAAGACCATAATCTTCTGCTGTCAGATGTGCGCTGACGGGAGCGTTGTTATTTTCAGCCATAGAAGAGCCTCTTTATTGTTTTTTACTTAAAGTTTATGAGAGGCCTGTAGTTTTTGTGTCAGGAATGGATATAAAATATTTTGTAATAAAATTTATTTTTCGGTTGACAAAATATGACCGGCATGATAATATAGGTAAGGCTTAAGGAGACCTTAAGTTTGTAAAAGACGCTGATGTGGCACAGGTGGTAGCGCACCTCATTGGTAGTGAGGAGGTCACGGGTCCGAGTCCCGTCATCAGCTCTTTGGAAGTCCGGCAGAGATATCTGCCGGATTTTTTTGTCCCTGTAAAAGAAACCCCTTTTCTATCGGAGAGGAATATGATATGATAACCTAATATTGGGAAGACTACGGATGGAGGAATATTATGGAAGAGAACAGAGAAGCAGTGGAAAGCTCCAGGAACTTTATAGAACAGGAGATTGACAAAGACCTGGCGGAAGGAGTTTATGATCATGTACAAACCCGTTTTCCGCCGGAGCCTAACGGATATCTTCATATCGGACATGCCAAGTCCATTCTTTTGAATTACGGCCTAGCGAAAAAGTACGGCGGCAAATTCAACATGCGTTTTGACGATACCAACCCTACAAAAGAGAAGGAAGAGTTTGTTCAGTCCATTATCGAGGACGTGAAGTGGCTGGGGGCTGATTTTGAGGACCGCCTGTTTTTTGCGTCCAATTATTTTCAGCAGATGTACGAGTGCGCGGTTCTGCTGATCAAAAAGGGCAAAGCCTTTGTCTGTGATTTAACTGCGGATGAGATAAAGGAATACCGTGGAGATTTTAAGACTCCGGGCAGGGAAAGCCCCTGTCGCGGCCGCAGCATTGAAGAGAATTTAAAGCTGTTCGAGGAGATGAAAGAAGGGAAGTATCAGGACGGAGAGAAAGTGCTGAGAGCCAAGATCGACATGGCTTCCCCCAATATCAATATGCGCGACCCGGTGATTTACCGCGTGGCCCGCATGAGTCATCACAACACCGGCGACGCCTGGTGCATTTATCCCATGTATGATTTTGCCCACCCGATTGAAGATGCCATAGAGCATATTACCCATTCCATCTGCACCCTGGAGTTTGAGGACCACAGACCTCTTTATGACTGGGTAGTAAGGGAATGTGAGTTTGAGAATCCTCCCAGGCAGATTGAGTTCGCCAAGCTGTACCTGACTAATGTGGTTACGGGAAAACGCTACATTAAAAAGCTGGTGGAAGACGGTATTGTAGATGGTTGGGACGACCCCAGGCTGGTGTCCATCGCGGCTTTAAGAAGAAGAGGATATACGCCGGAATCCATCCGGAAATTTGTGGAACTGGTAGGCGTGGCAAAGGGCAACAGCTCCGTGGATTACGCCATGCTTGAGTATTGCATCAGGGAGGATCTAAAGCTTAAGAAGCCGAGGATGATGGCCATCCTGGATCCGGTGAAGCTGGTGATTGACAACTATCCGGAGGGACAGACAGAGGAATTATCCATTCCCAACAATTTAGAGAACGAGGAGCTGGGAGAGAGAAAGGTTCCTTTCGGAAGAGAACTCTATATCGAGAGAGAAGACTTTATGGAGGAACCGCCTAAAAAGTATTTCCGTCTGTTCCCCGGCAATGAAGTGCGGCTTATGGGAGCTTACTTTGTGACCTGTACAGGCTGCGAGAAGGATGAAGACGGCAAGGTTACCGTGGTTCATGCCACTTATGATCCTGAGACAAAGAGCGGTTCAGGATTTACAGGAAGGAAAGTGAAGGGAACCATTCACTGGGTTGCGGCAGCCACTGCGGCAAAGGCGGAGTGCCGACTGTATGAGAATATTGTGGACGAGGAGAAAGGGAAGCTCAATGAAGACGGGACTTTGAACTTGAATCCCAACTCTCTCACTGTGGTGCCGGAGTGTTTCATCGAGCCTGCGCTGACAGCGGTGAAGGCTTATGACAGCTTTCAGTTTATGAGAAACGGCTATTTCTGTGTGGACAGTAAGGACAGCAGGCCGGAGCATCTGGTATTTAATCGGATCGTTTCTCTTAAGAGTTCCTTTAAATTACCAAAATAAAGCCCATGAAGAAAGCTGACGGGGAATGCCGCGTCAGCTTTCCGGCATTTAAAAAGGCAGGTGAACCGGAGAAACCATGGAACTGATGATTCCGTTAGAGTCCCGCGGCTCTAAATCCATGTATGAACAAATCTATGAATATATAAAGGGAGAGATACGAAAAGGAAGCCTTAAGGAGAAGGAGCGTCTCCCCTCCACCAGGGTTTTGGCGGAAAATCTGAAAGTAAGCCGTTCCACCACCCAGATGGCTTATGATCAGCTGATTGCGGAGGGGTATATCGAGGCTGTGCCTCATAAAGGTTATTATGTACTGCGCATGGAAGAACTGGTAGAGATGGAATCGGAACGAACGAAACCTTTTATACGGGAGGCGGATTCCATGGATGGAGATCTTAAGATTGATTTTTCTCCCAGAGGAATTGATCTGTCTCATTTTCCCTACAATGCATGGCGCAAAGTAACCAGGGATACTCTGGTGGAGGATAATAAGGAGATGTTCCTCACCGGTTCTCCTCAGGGGGAGGCGGCTCTTCGGGAGGCCGTAAAAAAGTATCTCCATTCCGCCAGAGGGGTAAACTGCCGGGCAGATCAGATTATTATAGGTGCGGGAAATGAATATCTGCTTATGCTTTTGCACCAGATTCTGGGACCGGGACGGATCATTGCCATGGAGAACCCCACGTATAAGCAGGCATACCGGGTGTTTGAAAGTCTTGGATATGAGATCATACCTGTGGAGATGGACGGATACGGCATGGATGCAAAGGCTTTGGAGGAAAGTAAAGCTGACATCGCTTATGTGATGCCGTCCCACCAGTATCCCATGGGCATTGTAATGCCTGTGCTGAGGAGACAGGAACTTCTTAAGTGGGCGGGGAAAGAAAAGAGATATTTGATAGAGGACGATTATGACAGTGAATTTCGCTACAGGGGAAAGCCTATTCCGGCGCTGCAGGGGTTAGACAAAACAGGACGGGTGATCTATATGGGCACCTTTTCCAAATCCATTGCTCCCGCCATTCGTGTGGGGTATATGGTTCTGCCGGAACCTCTGCTTCATGTGTATAGGCAGAAACTTAAGTTTTACGCTTCCACAGTGTCCAGAATTGATCAGAATATTCTATATCAATTTCTTACGGGGGGATATTATGAACGGCATTTAAACAGAATGCGCGCAATCTATAAGAATAAGCATGATATCCTTTTGGGGCAGTTAAGAAGATTGGAAAAGGATTTTTTCATTCAGGGAGAATATGCGGGGCTTCACGTACTTCTCACAAGCAGGAAGGGACGCAGGGAAGAATGGCTTGTGGATAAGGCAAAGAAGTCAGGAGTACGGGTCTATGGGTTATCGTCCTGCTTTATTCGTGAATATGACAATAACCGGCCTGCCACCGTGCTTTTAGGGTATGCCAACTTAAGCGAAGAGCAGATAAAAAAGGGGGTAAAACTGCTTATGAAGGCATGGGAGGTTTAAGTGCGGTTTTTCCGAATAAAAAAGAGCCCGTTCAACCGGACTCTTTACCCTCCGTGTGTTCCCTTGTCCACGGAGGGTATATCAGGGTTATTCCGCTGTATCCTCTTCGATGGTAGTGGCAGCTTTTCCGATGGCATCAGTAAGCTTTTCCTTAACCTTTGCCGCCTCTTCCTTTACATCCTGTACTTCCTGGGAGACTTCCTCCTTAACCTCGCCGGCTATGTCTTCCGCCTTGTTGACGGCGGCTTCCATGACCTCTTTGGCCGTCTCTTCTTTTTTCTCTCCTAAAGGCACGTAATTCCGTGGAGCGGATTCACTCTCGTGGGGAAGGGTTCCGTCAAAATCGTCATCATCGCCTTCAAAATCGTGGAAGTCTTCATCCAGTTCTGCGTGGAAGGAACGATATTTCAAGAAGTAGGAAACTCCGGCAGCAATCGCCCCGGAAATGGTTGCCAAAGCAAGAAATTTGCCAAAATTCTTTTTTGCCATGGTGAGATACTCCTTTCTGTGTGGACTCTTGAGTCTATTGTAATACCATTATTCCAAAAAAGGAAGGCATATATTTAAAAAAAGTTTATAAAATATTTAAAGGATTGGAAAAATTTGAAAAAATTAGCACTCAAGCCTTGACAGTGCTAACAAAGGGTGCTATAACATTGTTGTGAACGAAAAACGTAATGACAACATTATTATACTAGGAGGAATCATATATGAAATTAGCGCCGTTATTTGACAGAGTCGTATTAAAGCAGCTGGTTGCAGAAGAGACCACCAAGTCCGGTATCGTGCTTCCGGGGCAGGCAAAAGAGAAACCTCAGCAGGCAGAGGTTGTGGCAGTAGGACCTGGCGGAGTAGTGGACGGCAAGGAGGTTACCATGCAGGTTAAAGTCGGCGATCAGGTAATCTTCTCCAAGTATTCAGGAACAGAAGTGGAAGTAGAAGACGAGAAGTATGTAATCGTGAAGCAGAACGATATCCTGGCTGTGATTGAGTAAGCCGGGAGCCAAGCAGCTTTTATGCCGCCGACACGGCGGCGGACTTAAAGATTGATTACAAGAAAACTGGAGGAATGAATCATGGCGAAAGAAATTAAGTATGGTGTAGAAGCAAGAAAAGCCCTGGAGTCCGGTGTGAACCAGCTGGCAGATACCGTTCGTGTAACTTTAGGACCCAAGGGAAGAAATGTAGTTTTAGACAAGTCATTCGGCGCTCCCCTGATCACCAATGACGGTGTGACCATTGCAAAAGAGATTGAACTGGAAGATGCATTTGAGAACATGGGAGCTCAGCTGGTAAAGGAAGTCGCCACCAAGACCAACGACGTAGCCGGTGACGGCACCACCACAGCGACGGTTCTGGCACAGGCTATGATCAACGAGGGAATGAAGAACCTGGCAGCAGGCGCTAATCCTATCGTTCTGAGAAAGGGCATGAAGAAGGCGACGGATGTTGCAGTAGAAGCCATCGCAAAGATGAGTCAGCCTATCAACGGCAAGGATCAGATCGCAAGAGTAGCGGCTATCTCCGCTTCCAGCGATGAAGTGGGCGAGATGGTAGCGGACGCTATGGAGAAAGTATCCAACGACGGCGTTATCACCATCGAGGAATCCAAGACCATGAAGACAGAACTGGATCTGGTGGAAGGCATGCAGTTTGACAGGGGATATGTATCCGCTTATATGTGTACCGATATGGATAAGATGGAGGCTAACTTAGACAGCCCATACATCCTGATCACAGACAAGAAGATCGCCAATATCCAGGAGATCCTTCCTGTATTGGAGCAGATCGTACAGTCCGGTGCAAGACTTCTGATCATTGCAGAGGATGTGGAAGGCGAAGCTCTCACCACTCTTATCGTGAACAAACTGAGAGGAACCTTCAATGTAGTTGCTGTTAAGGCTCCAGGCTACGGCGACAGAAGAAAAGAGATGCTTCAGGATATCGCCATCCTTACGGGCGGCACTGTAATCTCCAGCGACCTTGGACTGGAACTGAAAGATGTAACCATGGATCAGTTAGGCCAGGCAAAGTCCGTTAAAGTTCAGAAAGAGAATACGGTTATCGTAGACGGCAGCGGCGACAAGTCCGCCATTTCCGCAAGAATCGCTCAGATCAGAGCACAGATTGAGGAGACCACATCTGATTTTGACAGAGAAAAGCTTCAGGAGAGACTGGCCAAATTAGCAGGCGGCGTAGCGGTAATCCGCGTAGGCGCAGCCACAGAGACAGAGATGAAGGAAGCCAAGCTCCGCATGGAAGACGCCCTGGCAGCCACCAGAGCAGCCGTAGAAGAAGGCATCATCGCAGGCGGCGGTTCCGCATATATCCATGCCATTGACGAGGTAGCAAAACTCCTTCCCGAATTAGAAGGCGACGAGAAGACCGGTGCCAAGATCATCATCAAGGCATTAGAGTCCCCGCTGTACCACATCGTGGCCAACGCAGGTCTTGAAGGCGCAGTCATCATTAACAAAGTAAAAGAATCCCCAGTAGGAACAGGATTTGACGCATACAAGGAAGAGTACGTTAACATGATCGAAGCCGGAATCCTTGACCCAGCCAAGGTAACCAGAAGCGCATTACAAAATGCCACCAGTGTTGCATCAACCCTGTTGACAACGGAGTCTGTTGTTGCTAATATTAAAGAAGAAACTCCAGCCATGCCAGCCGGCGGCGGCATGGGGGGAATGATGTAAGCGAAAGCAGAGCAAAGTAAAAAAGTGCACGGGGGATTGCCATGCTTGCATGAGCAATCCCCCGCGCATTTTTTTATTTTGCGAGCAACGGATAGCGAGAACGCGAAGCGTTGGAGCTATCCGTTGCGGAGGGCAAAGCCCCTCTGCTTTCGCTTACAAGGCAATGTTCGCGAAGCGGACGAGCCGTCCCCAAATCAAGGCCCAAGCGAAGTCCGCCCCACAGACGAGCCTACCTCCAAATCAAGGCCCAAGCAACCTCCGCCCCACCCCAAGAAAAAAAGAAAGGACCCCAACCCCAATGAACGATTCCTACGCAGAGTGGCTGGTAAAGCGCAAAGCCCCAGCCTACACCATTATTATCAAAGCAGTCCTCATAGCCCTATGTGCCGTCAGCGCCTTTTTAGCCCTCATGACCGTATTCGGCATACTGATTCTAACCGCAGTGGGCGCTGCCACCTATTTCATTTTCCAGAATCTGAATCTGGAATTCGAATATCTTATCGTCAACGACCAGATCACCATAGACAAGATCATGGGCCGGGCCAGAAGAAAAAAAGCATGGGAAGGGGTGCTCAGCGAAGTCCAGATTGTAGCCCCCATAGATTCCTATGTATTGAAAGACTACGAGAATCCCAGCATGAAGATCCTTGATTTCAGTTCCCACATCCCCCATGCCAAAGTATACGGAATGATACATCAGGGAGAAGGTCACACCACCAAGATTATCTTCGAACCCAACGACCGCATCCTGCAGCATATCCGGCAGCGGAGCCCCCGGAAAGTAATTCTGTAATTGTCGCAAAATACATTTGACAACCTCTAAAAAATCTGCTATATTAGGATACTAAATAAATACAAATCAGAAAAGAAAGAGAGGAAAATTTCATGGGTACAATTATCGGTGAAGGCATTACTTTTGATGACGTTCTGCTGGTTCCGTCATATTCGGAAGTGATTCCCAATCAGGTTGATTTGACCACGTATCTGACAGGTAAGATTAAGCTTAATATTCCTTTGATGAGTGCAGGCATGGATACGGTGACAGAGTACCGCATGGCCATTGCCATGGCAAGACAGGGCGGCATCGGCATAATCCACAAAAACATGTCAATTGAAGCTCAGGCAGAAGAGGTAGATAAGGTAAAACGTTCAGAGAATGGTGTTATCACGGACCCATTTTATCTCTCTCCGGAACATACTCTGAGGGATGCAGATGAACTCATGGGCAAGTTCCGCATCTCAGGTGTTCCCATCACAGAAGGCAAAAAACTGGTAGGGATTATCACCAACCGGGATCTGAAATTCGAAGAAGATTTTTCCAAAAAGATTAAAGAATGTATGACCAGCGAGAACTTGGTGACGGCAAAAGAGGGCACCACGATGCTGGAGGCCAAGAAGATTCTTGCAAGGGCAAGAGTGGAGAAGCTCCCCATCGTAGACGATGATTTTATCTTAAAAGGCCTGATCACCATTAAAGATATTGAAAAGCAGATCAAGTATCCCAATTCCGCCAAGGATTCCCAGGGAAGACTGCTGTGCGGCGCTGCCGTAGGTATTACGGCCAATGTTTTGGAGCGTGTTGAGGCTCTTGTAAAGGCTCATGTGGACGTGGTTGTCTTAGACTCTGCCCACGGCCATTCCGCCAATGTACTCCGCTGTGTGAAGATGATCAAAGAGGCATATCCGGATCTCCAAGTAATCGCAGGCAACGTAGCTACAGGAGAAGCGACAAGAGATCTGATTGAAGCAGGAGTCGATGCGGTGAAAGTGGGAATCGGACCAGGTTCCATCTGCACCACCCGTGTGGTGGCGGGAATCGGTGTTCCTCAGATCAGCGCTGTCATGGACTGCTACGCCGTGGCCAAGGAATACAACATTCCCATTATAGCGGACGGAGGCATCAAGTATTCCGGCGATATCACAAAAGCCATCGCGGCAGGAGGAAGCGTATGCATGATGGGAAGCATGTTTGCAGGATGCGATGAGAGTCCGGGATCTTTCGAACTGTATCAGGGAAGAAAGTACAAAGTATACCGCGGCATGGGTTCCATCTCCGCCATGGAGAACGGCAGCAAGGACCGTTACTTCCAGACCGATGCCAAGAAGTTGGTTCCCGAAGGCGTAGAGGGCCGTGTGGCTTACAAGGGTATGGTGGAAGATACGGTGTTCCAGATGTTAGGAGGCCTGCGCTCCGGCATGGGCTACTGCGGAGCAAAGGATATCAAGACACTGCAGGAGACCGGAAGATTCGTGAAGATCTCCGCGGCTTCTTTGAAGGAAAGCCATCCTCATGACATCCATATTACCAAGGAAGCACCGAATTATAGTATAGATGAATAAAGATAAGGCAACGAGAGGCTGTCGTTTAATACCGGTTTTCGGCCTCTGACACAGGGAAGAGACCATTCCATAGAACTCAGGATTTTTCAAAGCTTGGATTCTTATGGAACGGTTTCTTCCTTTTTAGCTGCTGTCATAGGCGGAGTGGAACGAGTATAGAAAATAATAAACTGAGATGTCCTTGAGAACTGCAAGAATATCTTGCAGTTTTTGAAATACCATGATAATATAATGTCAGCCTCAAAAAGTTATATACAAATTTACCTGTAAAATGTGGGAGGTTATATATGGCTGTCAGCTATGATAAACTCTGGAAGCTGCTTATTGATAAGAAAATGAATAAGAGCCAATTGTGCGAGAAAGCAAAAATAAGCACGAACGCAATGGCAAGACTTGGGAAAAATGAAGATGTACGAGTAGAAGTTCTTGCACGAATTTGCCTGGAACTTGGCTGCTCTATGGATGAAATAATGGAAATACTTCCAGAGAAGAATGAAAAGGAACATACGGTATGGACATAGAAAAATATGTGGCAGATGATCTCTTAAATAGGTTTGAGTTTTATAACTACGGTCATGCATTGGAGATACTCCATGATGCTTTTCCTATAGAATGGAATGAGTTACAAGAATGTTTGAGAAAATTAAAACTTACTTTGGCAGATATTAAAAAATCCGGAGGTAATGAATCTCCAATACCAAAGAAGTTTGATGATGTTCTATATCCCTATGGCTGGAGAGAAATTAGAATAAGCGGTGATTTGGTTGTAAAAAAATATCCAAGACAGACGGCACAGAGAAGAGGGCGCTTTGCAGATGAACCATATGAGGTTGAAACAATAGAAGGTTATATTGATGGACATAATATAGATTTTTTGAAAAATAGAGTTGCCTTTGATCTTGAATGGAATAGTAAAGATCAAACATTTGACAGAGATTTATTAGCTATGAGAACCTATTTCGATTGCGGATTGATTGATGTGGGCGTTATCGTAACGAGGGCAGAGGCACTTAATGATATTTTTAAGAAAGAAACGGATAGCAATGGTCAATTACTAATAAAGAAGTATGGGGCAAGTACCACCTGGATGGGAAAATTGCGGTATCGGCTTGATTCGCGTCGCAATGGAGGATGCCCCATTTTGGCAGTGGGGATAGGAAAGGAATGTATTGAAGAATATGGCAGATTTAATGAGTACTATACAAAACTTAATGGAATTTACGAGCGGAAAAAAATATAATACTATCTATGCAGATCCGCCATGGCAGTTTCAGAACAGGACAGGGAAGGTTGCTCCGGAACATAAACGGTTGACTCGGTATGAGACCATGACAATTCCAGAGATTAAAGCATTGCCTATCGAGAATATAACAGGAGAAAAAGCGCACTTATATTTATGGATTCCCAACGCATTGCTTCCGGAGGGATTAGAAGTAATGGATGCCTGGGGGTTTGAATATAAGGGAAATATTGTGTGGGAGAAAGTGCGAAAAGACGGGGGACCTGACGGCAGAGGAGTTGGATTTTATTTTAGAAATGTTACAGAATTGATTTTGTTCGGTATTAAGAAAAAAAGCGCACCTAACAGAACCCTGCAGCCAGCACGCTCTCAGGTAAATATCATCCGGGCAATGAAGCGGGAACATAGTCGTAAGCCGGATGAAATAATTCCCATTATTGAGGCATGCAGTCAAAGTCCCAGAATTGAACTTTTTGCCAGAGGAGTTCGAGAAGGCTGGGATATGTGGGGGAATCAGGCAACTGCTGATTATGAACCGACGTGGGAGACTTATTCTAATCATACAGTAGCACATGTTGAGTAGAATAAACTAAGCGATATTGGCATACAAATGATAAGGAGACAAACGTGTATAAATATATTGAGAATTATAAAGGACGTAAAGATTTGATTGATTTATATGAAGATAATTCGCTATTACTTTATGCTTTGCAATTGAGATATGATATAGAAGACATTATTTCTGTTGCATCTGAAGCACTTACTGATGGTAGTGATGAATGAAAAAAGAAGCGCAGGAAACTGACTTGGCTAAAGTGAATAAGGCGAGTGATTTGAACGTTGCTGCTTCATGGATTTTTACTAGAGATATTGAAGATATCCCCAGTAGAATAAAAGATGCTGTGGGTGAACTGCAAGATGCTATTAAAGAGGGCGATATAAATACAATATATTTCTGGCACGTGCATAATATGAATGAAAAAAATAATCCAGAAGTACAGAAAGAACTAAATACCGTACAAATTGTAGCACAAAAATTAGTTAATTCATTAGCTGGAGATAATTCTGTTAAAATTGTTGCATTAGAGGTAGGAAATAATACTATTGAAAAATGGTATAATAGTTCAAATAAGCGTATTATGGTCGAGGATACGATTACAATTGATGGGACCGGAAATGTATTTGAAATAAGTGGGAATAAATGGCGGGCTAGTGTCACTGCAGTAAAAGGTTCTTGGATACGAAGATTGTATTTGAAGTACAAGGATGATCTTTTTTCAGGAAATCCTAGAAATTTTCTTGGAGCAGGAAAGAGAAAAAATAAAATTAATTTAGGAATTATGGATACTGTAGAAAAGCAACCTGAAAATTTTTGGGCATACAATAATGGATTAACGGCATTAGTAAATGATTACTGTATTGATGATAATAATATAATAAAATCAGTGACGGGAATTACTATTATAAATGGTGCACAGTCTACAGGGGCGATTGGAGCGGTAGAATCGTTAAAAGATGATTTTTTGGTGCCGATACGTTTTATTGTGTGTAGTGATCCTAAAATTATTGAGGAAATTATAAATAATAATAATAAACAAAATGAAATTCTCCCGTCTGATTTAAGAAGTAATGATAAGCAACAAATTAGACTTAGAAATGAATTTAAAAAATATCCCCAATTATACTATAGTGGAGGAAGAAGGGATAGTACACGAGTAAGAAATAAAGAAGTATTTGATCCTTATCTGGTGGCGCAAACTTTATTAGCTTATCATGGCGATTGTGTAACTGCATATAATTCAAAAAGGATAATTTGGGATGAGGATAAAGAGTATACCAATATTTTTTCAGATCAGCTTTCAAGTGAACATATTATTTTTGTTTATTCTCTTGGAAGAGCCATTGATGAATATAAAATTAATTTAAAAAATAAAAAAGAAGAGAGGACGGATGTTGAAGAGGCAGAGTTTACATTTTTAAGTAAGCGTGGAGCAAAAATGTTATTGATTTATGCTATTAGCAGTTGTATGGAAAGTTTAATCGGTAAAAAGATTTTGGATTCATGGAAGTTATTTTATAAAGACAATCAGGACTTTGATTCTTTAGTAAAAAAGTGGAACCAAATTATTGCTATTTTATTACCATTTCATGGAATATTAGAACCAGCATTGATTGGGGGACTAAAAAACCGGGAAATATCAAAGAATGTAGCAATGCAGCTTCGTGCTGTTGTATCGTCATTGGGAACAGTATATTCAATGCAACTTTGTGGATTTATTGAGAGCATTAATACAAACATGTAAATTAAAGAGGTTGGGGAAATATAATGTTTGAGTTCTGCTCAGGCCCCGATAATTATGAAGGCAAATAAAGACCGGAAACAACAGTATCAGCTGTTTCTGGTCTTTGTTATGATACAGGAATCCATTAAAGCATTCTTCTAAAGATCAATGCATAATTTATAAAGTGTATGATAATCATTGATGAAACTTAAGTTTTTACTTTGTGGGGAAGCCGTCCCCGAAAGAACCGTTTTTTCAGTTCAGACCACCGAAAAGGAATCAGCGGATAAACATAGCTTTTTCCTGCAATGGTCTTGTTAAAGACAATGGCGCAAACGGACAGAATAACCCCTGCTGTGAACCCCCAATAATTAAACAGGGCCGTGAAAATCAGAAGGAGCATTCTCATGAATTTCAGGGCATATCCCAGTTCAAAGCTGGCTTGGGAATAGTTGGCCACTGTAACAAAAGCCATATAGAGCATGGTCTCACTGTTGAACCATCCGGACTTTACAGAATATTCCCCAAGGACAATACCGGCAATAACACTTAACGGCGTAGTCAGCATGCTGGGAGTATTAATGGCTGCCAGCCGGAGACCGTCAATAGCAAATTCCAGGATCATTAACTGAAAAAACAGAGGCACATAAGGCTGTTCCGACAGTTGTATAAATTGAAGCCAGGGAGGAAGAACCTCCGGGTTTTGCATCAGCAGAAGCCAGGTGGGAGTCAGAAACAGGGTTAAAAATGAAATGACCATACGGGAAAGCCTGAGATAGGTTCCCGTAACGGGAGGAAAATAATAGTCGTCCGCTTCCTCAATAATATCAAAAACGGATGACGGAAGAATCATGGCTGCCGGAGAGTTATCTACAAGAATAATAATATTTCCCTCCAGGATAGAAGCCGCTGCTGTGTCCGGTCTCTCGGAAAACTTAAATTTGGGGAAAGGGTTGTACCATTTACTGGGGTAGAGACATTCCGCCAGGCTTTCCTGGTTCATAGTCAGGGCATCTACATGGATATTTTTAATGCGTTTTTTGATCATGGATAACATCTGTTCATCTACACGGCCTTTCATATAGCAGACAGCAATATCCGTATGAGAGCTTTCCCCGGCAGACATAATCTCCATGGTCAGCTTCGGGTCTCTGATCCGGCGGCGGATGAGAGCTGTATTGAAGATCAGGGTTTCCACAAATCCGTCCCGTGATCCCCGCATAACTTTATCTTTTTCCGGTTCTGACACGCCTCTGGCGGGGTAGGTACGGCAGTCTATGGTGAGACAGCTGGAATATCCGTCAATAAAGATACAGGTAATGCCGGTGAGAAGCTGTACGATCATGGAATCAGAGCTGTCCACAAGCCCTACTTCCCCGTAAGGAATATACTGCTTAGAAAATCCATGGGCATCCTCAGGCATATCTTCCGGCTTCATGGACTCCCAGATCTGAAAAATCTTCAAGAGAACTTCGTCTTTCGTGAACCCATCTATAAAATAGGCGCAGGCAGTTCTGCCGCCGATGCACAGCGTCCGGTATACCACATCAAAGTTAGCATTGACATCCAGCAGTTTGTTCATAGACTGGATATTGTCTTGAATATGTTTGGAAAAATCCATAGGATACACTCCTTCCTGTTTTGAAAACACGGTTCATTTGGAAGTATGTGCAAAAAAGCAGAGTTTATGAGTGGAAAAATTGTGATATCAATACAGAAATAATCGGAAATTAAAGAGGAAATTGTGTAAAACAGGTAAAATTAATTGACAAAAACGGATAAAAATGGTATATTTACCAGGTAAAACACGGAAGGGGTGCCGTGGGAACGTTTGGATATGGGGGATACCAAACTGGTATAAAACACCAAACTGGTATAAAACACCAAACATATAATGCAGTGGTTGATGATCGTGACCAGAAGCTGTCTTCTTATGGGGGGAAGGCAGCTTTTTTCTGTGCATAAAAAAAGCCCTCTGAAAAGGGAGGAGCCGGTCTGACCTTTTGCAAGGCCGACCGGCGGATTATGAAAAAAATCTTATCAAATGTAAGCAGCTTTATCTTTCGATGGTTTAAGTATATTCTACAATTATGAAGAAGGTTTTTCGAGGTTGTAAAAGTGTTATGAAAGAATTGTTAATAAACTGTGAACGAGATCAGGCATTAAAGTGGTATTCATCGAGAAGTTCATTTTTCATCTTCCACAGCGGCATGGATAAGTCCACATGGGTTCGGTGTGGGTATTCCAGACGGAGAGACTCCACCCACAGAGTAGCCAGTTCTTCCCTGCAGTATTTTTGAATATCCGGGTTTTCGACACTTGCTTTTTTTCGTAAATTCAAAGAATCCCGTATTTAAGCCATTTGTGGCTTATTTTTTTGTCAATTTTTTGAATTTTATA
>CAJSZV010000027.1 GCA_910574345.1 Clostridiaceae bacterium
ATGAATTTTGAAAATTTCCATAGGGGTGGGCTTATTAAAGTTACCCTTTTTTACATCAACTGCTTGAAAAAAACTTTTTAAACATTTTTCATTTTACCTATTGACATTTCTTAGCTGGACTTTTCGTGCGTGTCATATTTCCTGCCATTTATTCTAGCAAACTTCCCCACTGCTTTCAATCACAGAAATGTTAGGATGGCAAATTTTTATTTAACCGTTCCCTTTTATGAAAAATCATCCATATCCATAATTGAATCGGCATTATGAAGGAATTGAGAAAGGAAAGCATAAACAACATTGATCACAGTGGGGAGAATGACATAATGTCAGCCCCTTAGGAGTACAAAAATGATGGAAGAGACAAAAAAAGAGATCATCAACGCGGTAAAGGAAGAACTTGGGACAGAATTTGAAGTGTTCTTCACCCAAACCAGCCAAAACAATGGAGCAGAACAGAAATCTATAACAGCCATACCAAAGGGCAATATCATGGGAGCAGGGGTTCGTATTGAATTGCAATTCAAAGACGATCTGGCTGAGGAAACGGGAATAAAGGACATGGCCCGAAAGTTTGTGGATGACTGCATTGGATATCATGGAAGAGAGCCGATATCAGGATTGACTGCAGGTCTTGACAAACGAACGATTCTCATGAAGGTTGGATATCAAATGATCAATGCAGAAAAGAACAAGGCACGTCTTACAGAAATGCCCCATGAAAGACTGCTTGACCTTGCCGCAATCTACCAGGTGGTTTTGTCAGAAGACGCGGAGAGGAAAATCAGTTTTGAGGTTACCCATAGTTTTTGCGAGGCGTACAAGATTAGTGAGGGAGAATTGGATTACGCGGCAAGACAGAACATGGAAACCCAGGGATTCCGTGCACAGACCATGGAAGAGTTTTTATCAGAGCTTATAGGGGTTCCAAAGGAAATGGTTGAGGGAGGTATCCCGCTGTATATTATCCGTAACCGACACGGGAATAACGGAGCGGCCGCTATGCTCTGCAGCCGCCTGTTTGGAATACTGGCCGGAAAACTGGAAAGCGATCTTTGTATCCTGCCATGCAGCGTTGAGGAAATCATCGCGATACCCGCAGACTGGCATGACGCGGAAAAATTGAGAAAATTGAGAAACATGGTTGGCCTCATAAACAGCAGTGAAGTCCCTGAAAGTATGGTACTGAGCGACAACGTGTACTGGTACTGCCGCAAGTCAGGCCGGCTGATGATCGAGTGAGGCAGGCTGCCTGTAAAATGACGCTTCACAAATTAAAATGCGTTCCGATGACCTGGCAGGTGACGTACCATGGCATACAACGATACAACAATACAAGGAGAATACAGGAATGAACCACATTGTGAATATCAGTACCGACCGGCTCTGGCCGCATCCGGAAAATCCCAGGAAAGATCTGGGTGACTTAACGGAGCTGGCAGAGTCAGTCAGAAAAAACGGAATCATGCAGAACCTGACTATTGTGCCGCTGGAGATGGTGGACCCTAACGCTGCAAGACAGCGGGAAGGGAAGAATTACACGGTTTTCATCGGGCACCGCCGCCTTGCCGCCGCAAAATTGGCAGGAATAACGGAACTCCCCTGCAGGATTGAGGAGGGCATGGATAAAAGGGAACAGGTTTCGACCATGCTGGAAGAGAACATGCACAGAAGTGACCTCACCATTTATGAACAGGCCCAGGGTTTCCAACTGATGATGGAACTTGGAGAGACAGAGGCTTCCATTGCGGAAAAAACAGGATTCAGTAAAAGGACCATCCGACACCGGCTGAATATCGCCAGACTGGATCAGGAAGAGCTGCAGCGGAAGGAAAAGGATGGGAGTTTCCAGCTGTCTATCAAAGATTTGTATGAACTGGAAAAGGTAAAGGACATCCGTGTAAGAAACAGGATCCTGAAAGAAGCGTCCAGCTCAAGGGATCTGGTGAGCCGGGCACACAGCGCCGTAGGGGAAGCGAAAAGAGAGCAAAACGCCAGGGCTATTGGGGCTATGCTGGAAGGACTGGGGGTGGGCAAGGCCCCGGAAGAGGCCAAAAACGAACTGTACTCCGGAAAGTGGAAAACCCTGAAAGGGTTTGAACTGGAAGAGGATGTCCCGAAAGAAATCACACTGCCAAAGGAAGACAGCCCCATGTATTATCTGGTCTCTTACAGACAGTGTCAGGAAAATATATATGCTGAAAACCAAGGCAGTCTGTGAAAACCAGGCTGCCTTTTGACTGATGTTTTTCTACATCCCTGGTACAATTCTGGTGGTGATCTCGCCTCCATTTCCAAGTGTTCATTCGATCCATCCCATTTTCCGTCCCATGATATCCGGGTTATCCGGTGCTTTCGGTAGCTGCACCGTCTCAGAAAAGCTGAAATACTCATTGCTCCCAAGCCCCGCGGTCCGGTCCGCCCAATACTCCAGCCAGTCCAGGAAACGGAAGGGCTTTCCGGTCTCCTTGTCACGCATAGGGATAATCCCGCAGTCATTGGCAAGGTCGTAATACCAGACCGTGCCGTAAGTATCCGGATCCGGACTGTTTACGACCAGAACACTGTCCATGCCGTCCCCCTCGGTACACAGGGCCACCAGCCCGTTGTCAGCGGTAAAGGGGGTATCCTCGTCATAAAACTGGTCCATCTCTTCCTCAGTCATGTGAAGAAAGTAGAGGATATGGTCCGGCGTGTAGGGAAATGGCTGCTCTACAATGCTTTCTTTCTGGCGCAGGGGCAGAAGGCCGTAAAAGGGCTGGCTTCCGGCGCCGGCAATGGTGGTAATGAAACGGCGGTAGTCCTCGGGAAGACGGATCCCTTTTTTCCGCCTCAAAAGCGGCGACATCCTCCTCACTCATGGGTGGTTCCCAGACCGGCGGCCACTTCCCGCAGGAAAAGGAAAACTGTCTGTCATGCATTGCCTCGATTTTGGACATGATGCGGGCGATGCGCTGGTCATATTGTTCTATCTGGCTCATTTATCTATCCTCCGTGAATCATTTTTTTATCTAAGCATTATTCTATCAAAGTTCTATGCAGCTTTCAATCAGAGGACCGTGAAATTTAAACATGGAACCGCTACGAACAAACCTAACCCGGATAAACCGGAACCCCAATTTTGCCATTTTGCGTAAAAAATCGTTCTTAAGGGCCTAAAAGAAAAACTGGTTTCCGCCGCATGTTCCCCATAATTGAAACCGAGGAGGTGAACATTGTAATGATAAAATCGGTCAGGATATTCTTATCCGCATGTTTCATGGCGGTCATGTTTCCGGCAGCCAGCTATGGGGCAGCCGCTTTCCCAGACAGCATAATTCACACAGCAGAGGACGGAGAGGAAGACCGCATTATGTTGATTGAGGAAGAACCGGTGCTTGACGATTCCGGAAATGGGAAAAAGCTGGACGCCGGCGCCGCGCTCACGATCCCGGAGATGGGAGGACAGGTCTATTTGGATTTTCATAAGCCGGATCATGGGGGCGGAAGCGCAGTAAAACAGTTTATCCTGTCAAATCTTCTGTTTATTCCGATTGCGCTGTTTTTGTATGCCTGCTATCGGTGGTATGAAACCTGTTTCCTGCATTGATATTTCGTAGAAAGGAGCCCCGTACCAGGGGAACATGAGGAATGAAAGGAACATTAACAACACTTATAGAAGAAATGAACCAGTCAGAAGAAATAAAGGAAGAACAGATTACGAAAATTTTATCCTGTTTTCAGGATGCTGACACAAGAAGCGAGACGCAGCTTCTCGTGGAGACCAGGCAGTGGCCGGAATCCTTACCAATGAACGGATCAAAATGCTTGACCGGCGCTTTATCTCCTCCCGTATGGCAGAGCTGCTGACAGTAGCAGGAAATGTAAAGTCCTGTGAAAATCTGGCAGCCTATCAGATCGAAGGGGAAGAGGAAGAAACGGTACGCTGTGTCCTGCAGGTTATCCGGCTGGAGTTGGATGACGGTACAGAAGTTTATGTTGCCAACGCGAGAGAGGGGAGATTATGAAGAAAAAACTGTTTGTGTTTGCCGTTTTTACCGCCTGTATGGGCCTGATGCTTTCCGGCTGCAAAAAGGAGCAGGAAGCGGAAGGGCCAAAAGAAGAGTTCCTTTCCGCTGTATCCTTAAATGATCTGGAACCGGGCCATTTTTATGTGAAATCCGGGGATTCCTTCTATCTGCTTCCGGTGGAGGACTGCAATTTTGACCCTGCAAGACCGGCGCAGTCTACGGACAGCAAGGGAAGCGGAATGACCAGTCAGGCCGAATACCGGCTTCTGGGATTTGTCCACAGGGATATGGCAATCCCGACCTTATATAAAAATGATCAGCTGATCTACGTTTCCGATGGCTCCATATCCGCGTTTACCTGGGAACGGTTCCGGGACTGCGGCTATTCTATCGGCTTTTCCGGACTTGTTTTAAGTGAATCCGGCAAGATTAAGTCTGCCTCCCAGACCGTCTGTTGTGAAGATTCCACCCTGAAAACAACCCTGGAAACACTGGGCCTTGGCAGGGATACGGATATCACGGTAGACGCCATCAATGGGACAACCCTTTCCCCGCAGTATTTAAACAGCGCGGGTATCATCACCGGAATGAGTAAGGACGCGGCGGCAAAGGTGGATCTGTATCTGGGCACGCAGCATACCCCGGTTTCCGTTGCCGCCGACACCAGGTATTACCAGTCCTTTGAACTTTACCAGACTGCAAAATACACCCTTTCCACAGACGGATACGCCATTGTTGAGGTGCCGGCGTACTTCCGAAGCGGGTATTATCTGATTAACAATTTCGGATTTGTGAAATTCCTAAACGTGGACCGGGGAGTGGATGAGAGCGGGATTGATTTGAATTCTGCCTATTATTACGAAGGGAAAGAGGGAAAAACTCTGACGTTCTATGAATGGCAGGAAGAAAACGGAATCCAAACGACAGGCGGACAGTCTCCTACACAGACACAGGCGGTTCTTAACGCGGAGGATTATGAGGAACGGTATCTGATCTCCGTAGACAGCACCCAGGAGTCCATGGCGGTGACTGTGGCGTACCGGTATATGGATGAGGAAAGCCGGATAAGCGCCAGCCAGAACGGGACATTTCCAAAAGTATATCTGGTAAGTCCCACAGGGGAATCCGTCCATGTGAGTAACTAGGAAAAAGAAAAGCCCGTAAAATAGGCGTTTCCCGGAAAAGGGGACAGGATAAAAAAGAACAGGCCGCCAGCTGGCGGCCTTTATCATTCACTATATAAAAATTCATGTTCTAAACCACTAGCGAACCGGAGCCGGGCGATCCGGCCGTCCTGGATAAATATTTCACTTGCAATCTGATCCACAAAATCCTTCAGGATCCCCGCGTCCAGGTCAACGGCTATTTGTCCATAATCAATATGGTTTTGGGAATTGATGTGCTGGGCCACAAGGAAAGCCGAAGCCTTTTTAATGAAAGACAGATCAGCAGCGCCGGAGCCGTCGCCATTCTTCAGGGCAGAAATGCGCTTTTCTATGTCGCGTATTCTGGCGGTCAAGTCGCGTTTCTTTTCTGAATATTCTTCCTTCGTGAGCGCGTCTGGATCGTACATGTACAATTCTGTCAATCTGGAAATAGCGTTCTTTTGTTTATCCCGTTCCCGCTTTAATATGACAAGCTGATCTTCCGAAGTGCCATCCTGGGCGCCAGATTCCCCTATATCCGGCACATATGCGCCCTTGCCTATATTTCTATCCCGCAGCATGGAAAACGTGATTTCTAGGCTTTCCGGCGCTATTCTCACATTCCGGAATTCAGGCCCGGCCAGAAGTGCGGATTCCAGCTTTTCCAGGGAATCAATGTTTTTGTGGTTCTTTTGTACCCTGGCAAGGTTGGCGGCATAATTGAACACGAACGGCCCCAAAGATAGATCGCTGATCATCCGCTTATTTTCACAATCCATTTGACGCGCCCGGCGCCCGCAGCGATAAACAGACGGCCGAAGCCCGTTTTCCCGTTGCTTATCTTTTGCGGCGTTCATATTGCCGCCACACATATTACAGCTGACTTTTCCGCCGAAGATGTGAATGTGTCGCGTCTGCCTGATTTCGGACACGTCGCGGCTACTGGCGTTTTTGTCCATGATTTCATTACAGCGGATAAACTGATCCTTTTCAATGATTGCCTGATGATTGTTTTCTTTTACGATCCATTCAGATTTTGGCTTTTCCGCCCCGTGGAATTCACAGCGATTATATGTGTATGTTCCGATGTACAATTCATTTCGGAGTGTGCGCCGGATGTATTCAGGCAGCCATTCCGTGTGATATTTCGGTTTTACGCCGTTTTGCTGAAGGAACCTGGCAACCTTCCGGCATGAATGAAATTTTTCGTACAAGTCAAAAATCATTTTTACCCTGTCTTTTTCTTCCGGTTCCGGAATCAGTATTTGCTTTTCAGGATCCGTTTTATATCCCAAAGGCGGCAGCCCGCCATTCCACAAGCCATTTTCCGCGCGGTCAAGCATGATCCCGGTTACACGTTCGGAAGTCATGTTTCTTTCTAATTCTGCAAAAATCAGAATGATTTTCAGCATAGCTTCCCCGATCGCGGTTGATGTGTCAAATTGTTCATTCATGGATATAAAAGTCACATGATGATCTTTCAATTCTTTGTACATTGTCGAAAAATCCAGAAGGTTCCTGGAAATACGGTCAACCTTCCACACAATCAAGTGTGAAAAGTTTCCCGCCCTGATATGTTCCATCATTTCTTGAAAACGCGGGCGATCGGTATTTTTTGCTGAATATCCATCATCTTCAAATATTTCGTATTTATCTATTTCCAGCAGCTTACAATATTCTTTTAGCTTTTTCCGCTGAAACGGTAAACTATCTTTATCAATCTGGTATCTGGTAGAAACGCGGACATATAGCGCCGCCTTTTGTCTTTTCATATTGCCTTCCCTTCTCCACGAACCGAAAAAAGGCGCAAAAAAGAAAGCCGTTGATTTCAGGCGGCTTTCCATGCTATAATATATATGCTTATTTCCAGCTGGGAAGCCGCTTGTTTTTCGGTTCCTGGTTCTAAAGTCGGCCGGTGATTGCCGTCACTGGCTGACTGTTATAAAATTTTGTTTTGTCATATCGCTTCGCCCTTTTCGGGCTTTAATAAAACCACGTCATACAAAGAAATATTCATATCCAGTCTTTCTTTATTATCCCATCTGACATATGCGAAACCGTCGCCATAAAGCCCCTTTTCAACGGTTCCATCTTTGTGTAGAAGTTTCATTCCGGATGAATAGTATTTCCGGACGCGCTGCCCTTTTCGAAGCCTGTTAAAATCCGTACATTCGATCATGCTTCCCCTTCCGGCGCTGCCTGGATCAATCCCTTATTCAGCGCGATTTTATAAATGTGCTTACACGGTTTATGTGTTGCTTTAAATTCCGGACACTGGCAGATCCCCAAAGCGACGAAATAAAAATCAGGATCCGAAGCTGCCTTCATCCGGCAGATTTTCCTGCCATTCTTTCCGACGGCTTCAACCTGAAAATTTTCCGCTTGTGCTTGCCGGAGCCGCTTTCTTTGTTCCGGTTCCTGGTGGACGCTTTCCGGCCATCGGTAAAACGGTTTATTTTCCGCTTCCGCTTTCTTTTGCCATTTCAAGTATATTCTGATCTTATTCGCCCATATCAGCAGAAAAATGATCAAAGCTGCAATCAATATTTTAAACATAGATCACCTTACCTTTATTCCTCTGATTTTTCAATATCCCCGTTATCCACATATACAATATAACTTTTTAACGGTGTACCAGAATACAAAAGTTTTGCGTCGTGTTCTTCTCCATCTACATAACTATATTCAGTCACAAATAACATTCCGGCAGTACAGTTGATCCTTGCCGTTGTATTACTGGAAAGATTCACAATTCCGTGTATTTCGGTATCGTCTTTAAAATAATTATTATAGTATGAATAAATATAGTCCTGAATATCTATATCTTCCGACATTACAGAAAGTCGCCATTTTCCGGTTACATCGTCAATAACGCTTTCATAATACACCAGGCGCAAATCGGATATATCTTTTTCACTTATTCCTATGATTTCATCCCCGGAACGATGTTCAATTTCCTTCGCGGATTCTGATTCCGGTTCCGGATCGTTTGCTGGTTCCGTCGTTTCTATTTCGGCCGCCGGTTCCGTTGATACAGTTTCCGCTTCTTTTGTGGTTCCGCCCGTGTCTTTCTTTCCTGACGGAAGCAAGCTGATGATTGCAGCTGCAATAATGATTAAACACACTACAACAAAGATTGTTTTCATTTTCTGACTTCTCATAATTTACCCTTCCTTTTCGGTTTGCCGCCGTCGTTCAAATTATAATATACCTTGCCCGGCTTCACATAAAGAAAGGTAAAAATACAATGATAAAAAAATTTATCCATTATCCAGAAAAGACAATATTTGCAATTTACTATGTAAAACACAAGGTAATGTATTATAATTTGAATTTCAGCGGCGCAACAAAGATATACATAATGATGTAACTTTTAACTTGCCGGGTGTTCTATCCGGCGTCGGATTCTTCAACGCCAGGATCCACGGGCGGAAATTTCTTTTCCAATTCTTCCGGCGTTTTCGGTATTCCCTGATGTTCGCGCATTTCCCGGAATACCTGGACGGCCAGATCTTCCGAAAATCCAGAATAGGCGCCTTCGGGAAATGCGGGAGCGTTCGGATCCGAACTTTCCATGATCGCCTTCGATACATCCACAAAGAAATCAATCAATTCATTTCTTTTTTCAGGATGAAGATTCACAAACTTTTCAACAACTATATATGCAGCGTTTGAAAGCTTGTATTCACGAGCCAGGCGATCCAATACATCCGTTGGCGCTGGGTTGAACATTTCGCCTTCGCCAGTCCGGAGCCATTCTTCATTTACATTAAATTCCTTACATATCAGCGCTATAACTGAAGCTGAAGGATTCCGGTTGTTTGTTTCATACCGTGTAATGGTATTTTGCATTGAGCCGATCCGGTTTGCGAATTCTGTTTGTGTCATGTTGAGATCCCTTCTTACTTTCTTTATTCGATCCCCTATATTCACGGTGTTCACCTCACTTTCTGGATTAAGAATATCACGAAAATATACCATTGTCAATAAAATATTCCATAGGCAACAAAAAAACTATTGACAATATGCGTTTGGCAATATATAATCATACCATAGGCAACAACAAAAACGCCAGAAAGGAAGTGATTGAATGGGTAAGGAAAATAAAAACGGCTATACGCCGGAACAAATTTCCGACGCTGAAAAATTATGTCAACTGATTAATAGCATACCTGAAGGAAAACGAAGCGTTTTCAGCGTTGTTATGCTGGCATACATGAACGGCATGGAAGCCGGTATGGTGTACGCACAGGACGCCAGGGCGGTGACATAAAGGCCCACAACGGGCCATTGACCATATAGCCAGGGCCGACGGCAATCGGCGGCTATATGCTGGAAATAAGCGCACATTGACAACAGAATATAGAACAGAAACAAAATATCCTGGCTCGAACCAATAGAAAGGGGTGATAGAGGAAGTGGATCTTGAAAAAATATCCATAGAACGGATCCGTATGGCTTCAGAAATGAGTTTGCGTCATTATGAGAAGCCGATCGTATGTACTTATTCAGGCGGGAAGGATTCTGATGTAATGTTGGAATTATTCAAGCGAAGCGGCGTTCCTTTTGAGGTTCATAACAGCCATACGACAGTTGACGCGCCGCAGACGGTTTATCATATTCGGGAAAAATTCAAGGAATTAGAAAATCTGGGGATTAAATGCGAAATTGAAAAGCCGCTTATCAATAAATCAGATCCGAAAAAGCGGCGGTTTACCATGTGGAGCCTGATTGTAAAAAAGAAAATGCCGCCGACGCGCCTTGCAAGATATTGTTGTGCGATTCTGAAAGAAACGTCTTGCCGGAATCGTATGATCGCAACTGGCGTTCGCTGGGATGAAAGCCACGCCAGGAGCCAGCGATCGGAATTTGAAGTATTAGGCAAAACAAAAAAGGATAGAATCGGGCTGAATGATACCGACATAACGGGCCAGGAGCAAAAGCCGGAATATGAACAGCTTTCCCTTCCGGGAATTGAAAACCAGGGGGAAATAATGCTGATGAATGACAACGGGAAAAAGCGGAAATTCATTGAACGGTGCGAACTGAAAGCAAAAACCGTATGCAATCCAATTATTGAATGGAAAGACAACGACATATGGCAATTACAATCTGAAAAAATAAAGGTGAATCCGCTTTATGAAATGGGATTTTGTCGCGTCGGGTGTATTGGCTGCCCTATGGCAGATAAAGCAAGATATTTTGAATTTCAGCTATTCCCCAAATACAGGCAAGCATATATTCACGCCTTCGAAAAAATGTTAGAAGCCTTAAATGCGGACGGAACCAGCAGAAAACCACGATGGAAAACCGGCGAAGATGTTTTCGCCTGGTGGATGGAAGAACAGACTATTCCTGGACAAATGGGTTTTGATGATTACGAGGATCTTTTCTTATGAAATATGTCGGAAGCAAGGCCAGAATCAGCAGACACATTCTTCCTATCATCCAGGGAGCTATTGACAGAAACGGTATTGAAACCTATGTTGAGCCGTTTGTTGGCGGCGGGAATCTGATTGACAAAGTGCATTGTCAAAACCGGATCGGCTATGACAATAACGAATATTTGATCGGATTCTGGCAAGCCCTACAAACTGGATGGAATCCCGGAACGGTTCCAATGTCCAAAGAACTGTATACACAGATAAAGGACTATAAAGAACTATTCCGGCCGGAAGTGGTGGCGCTTGCGGGATTTTGCGCCACATATAACGCAAAATGGTTCGGGGGATATGCCGGAACCGTTAAGACCAAAACCGGCGAAATCAGAAACTATTACGATGAAGCCGTTAGAAATGTCTTAAAACAGATCCCCGCCCTGGCGGATGTGGTTTTTCAAGTGAAAAGCTATGAAGAAATCAATCTTTCCGGCTGCCTGGTATATTGCGATCCGCCATATGAGGGAACCACAAAGTATATAGGCAGCTTCAATCATTCCCACTATTGGGAATGGGTGCGGAAAATGAGCGAAAACAATATTGTGATATGCAGCGAATACGCCGCGCCTGATGATTTTATCTGCATATGGGAAATGGAACGCACGACGACGCTTGACAAGGCCAGCCGCACAAAAGCAATAGAGCGGTTATTTGTCCGGCGCGGTTCGGGGGGGTATTTGCAATTTACATAATACGGATAAGGCCCCGTTATGGCCTTGAATATAGAGGAAGGAGAAAAGCAAATGTTACATGTTGATCTGTCACAGCTTGCGGGCGGAACGCTTCAGGAAAAATTTGATCGTGAGATTACGCGGGTTATTGAAAACATGCAAGATCCGAACACGCCATTCGGAGAAAAGCGGAAAATCACAATCAATATTTCCTTCGTCCAGAACGAAATGCGCGACGACGCAAAGATCGAAATTTCTTTAAATTCCAAACTTGCCGGGGTTATATCCGCGAAAACTAATTTCGCTATGGGTAAAAACCTGGAAAACGGTGAAGTTGTGGTGAATGAGTACGGGAAACAGATTCCCGGCCAGATGTCATTTTCCGACATAGGCCAGAAAGAGGAAACAACAGGCGCCAAAGTGACGCCGATCCAGCAGCCGCGGAAACTTGGCGTAAATCAAGGATAAAGAGAGGAAAAGAGCATGATCAAAGAAGCATTACAGTACATCATAGGGCTTCAGCAGCCCCGTGTTGAGGAAATCAAAGGTAAACATTATTACTTCTACAACGGATCGCCTATGTTATTAGGCGAATGTCGCACTTGTGACGCGCTGGAAATTTCAACGCTTACTTCGCTTGTGGAGTACATCAAAGGACGCCTGGCGGATGATTTCGCCGCGGCTGGGGCGGTTCCTAAAATGATTGTACATGTAAAATCTGAAACCGAAGTCCGGCTTGTATCTGCCTTTAATGGAGATATGGACAGATGGGAGATCGCGACGGCGAAGGCCAGGGTTCCGGAAATCCAGCTGAATAGATTCATGGATCAGGAAAACTTTATCATTCAAATGCAGTCAATGTTTATCGAAACACCGGACAAAGCGATCGTTATGCAAGTGGCCGGAAATGTGGAGGATAAAACCGTCGCAAATTACGGCGACGATGGAGTGACACAAAAAGCCACAATCAAAAGCGGGCTTTCCGGAATGGAAGATGTTCTTGTACCTAATCCCGTAAAATTGCGGCCGTTCCGGACATTCCATGAAATTGATCAGCCGGAAATTGCTTTTGTATTCCGCATGAGGAACGGATCAAACGGCGTTTCTTGTGCATTGTTTGAAGCGGACGGCGGCGCGTGGAAATTTGACGCGGTTCACAGTATCGCGGAATATCTCAAAAATGAGTTGAAAGGCGTGGAGAATGTCGCCGTTCTGTCATAACGGTATATTCCAGGCATAAACGGATTAAGGCCACGAAACGGCTTTCTAATAACATGAAGGGGCGTGATGAATACGGAATCAAATACTTATTGGATTTATGACACAACAATTTCTTTTGAAAATAAGACGGAACGATCGCCGGAAGGAGCCTGGCACAAGCACAAATTCCGCCATTACGGATATTTCTATCAGCTTTTAAACATGCTGGACATGGAAGGCTTCAATGTTCAAAACGATCCGGAAGTTGACAAACTTATCCGGAAAAATTACTGGATAGGAAAGCGCGGGGATCTTGAATTTTGCGCAGAAAAATATCCGAACGGCTTCAAGATTCAATTCTTTCAAAATGTAGTATATGAAAACCAAAACGGCGGCAGATATGATTTTGATAAATTCCGGAAAATGCCGTACATGATCCAGCTGCAATATAGAAAATACATGAATCAGCTGATCCAGCTTTTAAAAGGCATAACGGATGTAAAAGACGTATCAAGCAGATCCCCAAAGCTGGCGGAGGAACGGATCAAGTGCGGATATGTAGAATCCTGTCACCACGAACAGAAAGACACGGATTTTGACCTTCGGATCCTGGACGGGCAGACACAGCCGCCATATAACGGGCTGGATAGAGATAGAAAAACAATCCGGAACGGGGAAATTAAGTATTTTCGTGGGCGCGACGGTTATTTGCGCCGCGGGCGCGTCTATCATGATTTGAATAATATGTGGTGGGTAATTACTGATAAATACACCACGAAAAAGGTTGCTGCATTTGAATTGTTTGACCTGGGGCCGGATGATAAGCGCGGACGGCTTGCGCCGCTTCGGATCCCGCCTGAATACCTGGAAAAGAAAAAGACATTAGAGCAAAGCACAACAAAGGAACTTGCCGCAGAGTTGCGGCGCCGCGGCTTGAAAGTAAAATTTCAGTAAATGGAGGAAATAAGCAAATGAAAGAAAGAAAGTATGTAAAGGAAACGCCGGTTGTTATCTATGACGCTAACGGGCTTCCTAACATGATGTTGAAACTTGAAAACACGGCCCCTACAAAGGAACTGGCTGATCCGGTTTTTCTGGTTAAGGGCGTGGAATATGATTCCGTTTATCTTTCCAGGTTCTTAAATAGCGCCGTAAATAATCAGGTTGTTTCCCTTCCGTTCCGCGATCCCCTGACAATGATCAACATGGACGACGCGATCGCAAGAATCCGCCAGAAAGGGGAAGGCTGGCACTTGCTGACTAATTGCGAATGGCAGTACATAAAGGACACAACACGGCCAGGAACACACGGGAATACATCATGTGGAGAATATCACGGCGACGAAACAGAAACGGGCATACACAGCGAATACGGGCGCACAGAAGCCGGATCAGGCCCCGCTGCATGGTTCCACAACGGAAACACAGAAACGGGCATAGCAGACACGATCGGGAATGTGTGGAAGATTGTTTCCGGAATCCGCCTGAAGCGTGGAAAGTTGGAATATATGCCGAACAATGACGCCGCCGCCCCTGGCGCTGATTTATCAGAGAATAGCGCGGAATTTTTGGAAGTGCTGGCAGACGGGCGGCCGGTCAAGATAGGCCCCGGCGAAAATGGAATGATGATAACAACCGGAGAAGTGGAAGGATGGGATTGTGTGGCGCGTGATGATGTATGTGTCGATCTGGAAACCGTCCCGCCGATTTTGGAGGATCTTGGAGTTATTACGGATGATATGAACGCAAGCGAAGAATGGTTTGCAGCTGACGCAGAACTTGACGAAGCAATTTGTTTCGTGGGTGCGAGTTACTCCGACCCTTCGAATTCCGGGCCGTCGGCGCTGAATTTGAACTACCCGCGTTCTAACGTGACCACGCACATCGGCTTCTTTTCCGCTTTACTTGGAAAACCTGTAATCCGGTAACTGTAATCTGTTTATCCGCGCGATAGCGCGGCTAATAGGCCCGTGGAGGGCCGGAAAGGTGGAACCATGAGAAAACCAACGAACCGCACTTCATACCAGGAAGTAACGGCGCTTTATGAGAAATACGGCCGGGCTGATTATCAGCTTCAGACCGTCCAGGACATTTTAAATATCCACGGATATGACATAACCGAAACAACCGGCTATCAGGACTTGACAGAGGAAAACAAGCGCATTTTTGAAGCCTATGTTATCCGGCATTTGAACAATGTCGGGATGAATACCAGGCTTACAATGTGGCCGAAATCGGTTCACTATGTCCGGGAATTGACATACACCGGGCCGGAGGAATGGGATCAGGAAGAGCAGCGCAATTTCCGCTGGGAGATTGGGAAAGAATTTATCATCCTGAAAGCGAACGGCAAAACAAAGAAATTCAGGAAATATATGGACGATGGCAAGACCGAAAAAGACATTGACAGGACAACTACAAAAGAATTTCTTCGGGTTGACTGGAAAATGCACGGGCGGATCACATGGTTCCATGTTTCTGAAGAATTAGAGTATTACTAAAACAAAAGGGGGCTGCAATTATGGCGAAAAAAGAAAATCAGCAGACGGCACAGGCCGAACGGCTGAAGGAGATATTGAAAGGCTTCGGAATCAGGACGCCGAAAGACCTTGACGAAGCCCTTCCGAAAGCGCTTGACACATTGACGATCGGCATTATGACAACCGCGCCGATCGTGGATTCTGCATAATAAAAAGGCGCAACGCCAAAGATTGACAGCCTTCCCGTTGCGCCCCGTTCACGGCTTGCGACACGCGCCAGCCTTTAATAATTGTAAAGGTTAGGCGCGTGAATGTCAAGCATATGGAGCGATTTTCAGCGAAGAAACACATACTATTCAGACGTCATTACAAAGATTACAGATCCATTCTGGCGGAACACTTGCCAGGGTTGCGGGAAAGTTTATATGTCGTGTGAAGCAACTAGCACATGTCCTAATTGTGGATGTTCTGACGCGGATCGTTATCTTGGTACTATTCCATACGATCAAGTGATTGCTGAACGTGGTAAACCTAAAAATCAGAGTTTATCAGAGTAAATCAGAATATATCAGAGTTTATCAGAGTAAATCAGAGTAAATCAGAATTCACAAGGGCGGCAGAAGGGCGGTAAAAGATTGAACAGGTTAGGTTTTATTATTCTTTCAATCTTGCGAACAGGCGAAGCCACAAGCAGACTATCATCAATGACAGTAAAAGAGATCGCCGCTTCGGAGGATTTCGGATTGAAAGAAAACACGATATTCAAAAAAATAAAAGATTTTGAAAAATCCGGATATATTGGCCGCGGCTTGAAAGAGGGCCGCGCTGATACATACTATATCACGCCTGAAGGGTGTGAATGTCTGGAAAAAGAAAGGGGCAAAAAATGAAAAAGAAAATTTCATTCGTGGCAGTAGGCCAGGCGGCCGGAAATATAGGCCGGTTATTTGAGGAAAACGGCTTTTCTGTAATTTACGTGAATACGTCACAGGAGGATCTTGACACGCTGGAAAAGGCAAAATTCAAGTATCACATTCCACAGGGCGAAGGCTGCAACAAAGACCGCAAAAAGGCGAAGCAGCTTGTTATTGATGATTTTGACAATATCGCGGCGGAAATTGAATCAAAGGCAAAATCTGAAATGACTTTTGTTATTTTCGCCAGCGGCGGCGGCACGGGTTCCGGGGCTGGGCCTATGCTTATTGATTTGCTGATTGACGAAGGAAAGACCATAGGAGCGATCACAATTATTCCGGCGCCTGATGAAAGCGTAAAATCACATATCAATTCATACGAATGTTTTTCGGAGTTGACGGAAATTTCCGGTTCCGGTTCCTGTTTTATCATCGACAACGGGAACGGGGATAAACTGGAATTAAACGCCGCCTTCGTGGATTCCTTTTCCGCGTTTTTGGAGATTCCGGAAAAGCATAAAAGCGTAAAAGGCAATATTGACAAGGCGGAAATCATGGAAACATTAAAGGCGCACGGCGTTTCCGTTGTTATTCGCAGCAAAGGCAAGGAAAGCGCCGACGTTATCCAGGCAGTAAAAGAAAGCGCCCTGGCGCCGCTGGAACCTGATAGAGCCGTGAAATATATTACGGCTTCCCTTGCTGGAAATGTAAAAATGTCGGATTTAGAAAAGGCGTTCGGAACGCCGATCGACAATTTCCAGACATTCAACGCCGAAGAAACAATATGCTGCATATCCGGCCTGACATATCCGCAGACAAGGCTTGAAGTGGTTTATAACAAAGTCGCTGAAAACAAAGATTTGATCAAAAAGAATCTGGCAGCTACACGGGAAACCGGGCTGAAGGGCGGCGTCAATTTCCTGGACGAAATGGAACCGGCAAAGAAAAAGGATGGAGGGAAAAAGCCGCAATCAAAGCGGGATATTATGAGCAAATATTTATAGCTTTTTAGGTGGTGATACTATGGCAGAAATGCAGTGGATCAAACTTCGGATCGATATGTTTGACGATGAAAAAATCAAAATTATTCAGTCAATGCCAGATGGTGACGCGCTTCTTGTGGTGTGGATCCGCCTGATTGCGCTTGCTGGAAAATGCAACGCAAACGGGCTTGTACTGGTGGAAGATGAATTCCCGTATACGGATGAAATGCTTTCCGTGATTTTCAATAAACCGCTGCAAACGGTTAAACTTGCGCTTATGACGTTTGAAAAATTCCGGATGATTGAAAGCACAACAAAGGGAATCTATATCACAAATTTTGATAAGCACCAAAACATTGAGGGCATGGACAGAATCAGGGAGCAAAACCGGATCAGAAAACAGCGGGAAAGAGAACGGAAAAAGGCGCTATTGCTGGAAGAATTGCCTTCCGGCGCCGCCGCGGTTCCGCCGTCTGGAATCGGTGAAAACAACAATGTCACAAGCCCGTCACGTGACATTTCACGTGAAGTCACGCAACAGAGAGAAGAAGAAGAGAAAGAAGAAGAATATATAAATATATCTTCTGACGAAGATATATTGTCCGGCCCGGCTGATGAAACGCCGGTTCCGGATTCCGGAAAAATCCGGTTAGACTATCAGCACATAACACAGGATTTTCACGATACATGTATAGATTTACCAAAAATCCGCGGAATGTCTGAAGCGCGGAAAAAGAAAATCCGGACACTGTTAAACGAGTTTAAAAAGCTGAAAATCTGGCCTGGCATAACAGATTATGACCGGCTTCACCGGCTTTTTGAGATGGCACAGAATAGTGATTTTCTTTCCGGCCGTAACGGGCGCTGGGGCGGATGTTCGTTTGATTGGCTGATAAATAAAACAAATGCTTTAAAAGTGCTAGAAGGCACGTATGCAAATAAAGGGGGTGCAAACAATGTCAACGGCAACACAGGCAGCACAGGCGCCGGAAACCCTGGAATCAATAACCGCGCCGATCCTGGAACGATTGAGGGAACAACGAATGAAGCGCTTGAACGGTTCCGGAGAAACAACGGAAAAGACGGCGTATAAATGCCAGAAATGCCGTGATTCCGGATATTACGAAATTGAAAAGGACGGCTATACATATTCCCGTGAATGTGAGTGCGGGAAAATACAGCGGGATCGGCTGGCTGGCCGGTTGCGATTTGCCACGATTCCGAAAGAATTTGAAGGCCAGACGGTTGACAATTTTCAGACGGATTGTTATTCCACGTCGCAAAGCCGGGAACTTGCAAAGCTGGCGAAACACCTTGCAAAACAGTATATTGAGCAATTCCAGGAAATCAAGGAAACCGGAAAAGGATTTTACTTTCATTCAGGCGTTAAGGGTTCCGGAAAGACGCGGCTGGCCGTGTCGATTGCTAATGACATAATCACGCGGTACATGGTGGGCGCGAAATTTGCAACCACAATACAGATTCTTGACCAGATAAAAAGCACATGGGGCGAAAATTCCAGGGAACGGAACGCGGGCGAACCGGTAAACGAACACAGATTGATTGATGATATTATATCCGTTCCCGTCCTGGTGATTGATGATATAGGCGTTGAAAAACCTAAAGACTGGATAAATGAGCGCTTTTATAATATCCTAAACGGCCGCATGATTGAGAAACGGATCACGATATTCACAAGCAATTACCGGATCGGGGAATTGCAGCTTGACGATCGGATTGTAAACCGTATTGAAAAAATGGCGCTGCCTATTGAGTTTCCGGCGGAATCAATCAGGAGCGCGATCGCAAGAAAGGAGAACAGCGATCTTCTGGATCGCTTGCTGGGAAAATGACTATTGCAGTAGATTTTGACGGCGTACTAACGCCAAACGGACACTGGCCAAATACCGGGGAACCAAATACAAAATTGATCGAATGGCTGATCATGTTCCGGGAAATGGGCGGGAAAGTGATTCTATGGACAAACAGAAACGGGAATCCCCCTGGAAACGGCGGTTGAATTCTGTAAAAGTAACGGCCTGGAATTTGACGCAATCAATGAAAACCTTCCGGAAATCCTGGAACAATTCGGAGAGGACAGCCGGAAAATAACGGCGGATCTCTATATCGACGACAAAGCATGTAAACAAGTATTTATCAAGGGGAAATTGGATGAACGATAACGAAAATAAAATCATAGACAAGATTGAAAAATTGCTGGCGCTTTCTTCATCCAGTAACGAGAACGAAGCCAGGGCCGCTATGATGAAGGCGCGGGAACTAATGGCAAAGTATGAAATCAAGCGCGAACAGCTGAAGGACGGAGAACAGGAGGAAAGGCCGGTTGTAAACTTTTCTTCGGTTCCGTTCCGGGATGAATGGATTCACATGGTTAGCGGCGTGATTGCCGAAAATTTCCGTTGTCGCCGTATCGCGGTTAGCCGGATAGGTTCCCGCGGTTCTTTCCGGATCAGGTTTTACGGTTACGAAGAGGACGCGGAAATCTGCATAAACATTTTTAATTATGCCGTTAAGGTTATCAGGAAGCGTTTTATGGTATTGCGGGCCATATATGCAGACGCAAAGCGGGAATTCGGCCAGGATGAAAAAATGAATTATATGTTAGGGTTCTGTCACGGCCTGGAAAAGAATTTTGAAGAGCAGAAAGCACAAAGTCAATCCTTCGCCCTGGCACTGGTTACGCCGAAAGCGGTAAATGATTATGTTGACGCTATTCCAGGGCTTGAAACAGGAACCGGGTATAAGGATTTCAAGCAAAACCGCGAACACGCGCTATTGCAGCGAACCGGATATGTTGACGGAAAAACATTCCGCAACGCTGGCGACAAAGAAAGGCTTGAAAGTTAGCATTTAGGAAGGTGAGTTGATGGACAGATGGAATTTCAGAAATGTAAAGAAAAATATTTTATCATCGTCGAGGGGGAGGAACGCGCGACGATCCGGGAATCCCTGGCGGCAGCAGAGAAGAAACGGCAAAAGCTGGCGAAATACAGCGGCGGAAAGAAAATCTTTATTTTCAAGGCAGAGGAAAGAAGCTGAATCAGAGGATAAAAAGATTTATAAAATGCTGGAATCATTAGATTTCAGTTTTCAGCGACAAAGTTATAAAGTGGCTGAAGCTGGGCTGATGTTCTGTTATGAGATAGGCACAGAGGGCCGCCAGCTTTACATTGTGGCATTGACGGAAAACTTCGGAACGATAGTTTTCTATGTTCCGGAGGAAATAACGGAAAAGATTAAAAAGCGGGTGCAGCAGTTTCCCTATACACTGAATGATTATTTGTCATTCCTGATTGAATTTAAGGATTTTGAACCGATTGTGATCCCGCTTAGAAAATGCGGAATTTCAATCCGTGAAGCGGCGGCCGTCCTGGGGAAGTTATCGGCAGCCACGGCACAAGCCGGAATTTCATTCCAGGACGCGGCCGAAGCGCTTAAAACACTAACGGAATCATACGGAGAAATGAAAAAGAATCCGAAACGTGTGTCAAATAACTGGCTGAAAATGCACGGTTTTCCTATGCGCCGGAAAGGGAGGGGGAAGAAAAAGCGTGAATAAATGGATAGGTAGCGGGAAAGTATCGGAGGATCCGATCATCAAGTACGATGGGGATAAGGCTTCCTTTATCGCGTTTACTATCATGGTGAAACGCAACCGCAGAATAAAAGAGGGAGATCAGCCCGTCGATTTTATAGACTGTATTTGTACCGGACACAATGCCAGGATCGCGGAAGCGTATCTTTACAAGGGAAAGAAAGTTGAGGTTTGCGGGCCGCTGCAATCTGGACACTATACGAACAAAGAGGGCCGGAAGATATACACAAAAACAGTATACGCGGAGGAAATCAGCTTCGCAGAAACGAAAGCCGAAGAGGAAGAACGCCAGGAAAAGGAACGCCGGAGCCAGGAGCCGGAACCGGCGCCGCCTGATTATAATTTTATGGACATTCCGGACGGAATAGACGGCGAACTTCCGTTTTGCTAGGGGGTGCAGCATGGGAAACGATTTGAAATATAACGCTTCAGGATGTCGGGATATAGTGGCGGAAAAGGCAATCAGAAAAGCGGATCATACGCCGTATGAAATTTCTGAACTTGTGGACGTTATTAAAAAAATAGCTGGCGCCTATGGTTACGAAGTAGAAGGGCGGATCGCTTTTCGTGATAAAAAATCAAAAATTGTTTATAAGTGAGGAATGAAAAATGTTGAAAATGTTTTGCAAATGCGATCGCTGCAAGAAACAGTTTGAAGCAAAGCTGGCGCAAAGGATTTCTTTTGAATACACTTTAACGCCGGAAGAAACCATGAAATCAAAAATTGTTGAAGCCCTGGCGCAAGCGTTCCCAAAAACGCCGCGGGATTATTGCCCGGAGTGCGTGGCGGAAATTAAGGATTTCATAAAAACAAAAAATGAACCAGAAAAGGAGGCGACAGAGAATGAGCCAGAATGAGAGAATAACAGAGTTTACAAGGCTTATGCAAGAAGCCCTGATGAAAACCGGTATTACATACGCGGTTGAAGCCGGAAAGAATCTGGTATTGTTTGATACACAGGTAAACGAGCCGATCGAACTTGAAATAACGGTCGGAACCGAAGTAAAAGTTGAAAACGGCCAGACTTCGATCGTCACGTTCGATCGTTCCAATGTCGGAAAATGAAAATAGGCTTGATTGATGTTGACGGCCACAATTACCCAAATTTGCCGCTAATGAAATTATCTGCCTAGCACAAGCAAAACGGGGATAGCGTGGAATGGTATATCCCGGTTATTCACGGATTCCCGCTTCCGCCTATGGATAAAGTGTATATGTCAAAAGTATTCAGCTTTACACCTGATTATCAGGATTTTGTAAACGCGAAAGAGGTTATAAAAGGCGGAAGCGGTTACTGTATATCACTTGTGGACGGAAAAGAGGTATACAACAAAGAAAAGGACAGCTGCCTTCCGGATGAAATAGAACATATTTATCCTGATTATTCCCTTTACGGGATAACAGATACAGCATATGGCTTCTTGTCCAGGGGTTGCCCGCGCGGGTGTGAGTTTTGCCACGTGGCAGCAAAAGAAGGAAAATGTTCTTACAAGGTGGCGGATTTGTCGGAATTCTGGCGCGGTCAAAAGAATATTGTTTTGTGCGATCCTAATGTAATAGCTTGCCCTGATTGGAAAGAACTATTGCAGCAGCTTATTGACAGTAAAGCAAAAGTAAATATAAACCAGGGGATCGACATTCGGATTATGACGGATGAAAAGGCCGAAATGATTAAGAAAATCCGCGTTGACAGTGTACATTTCGCCTGGGATCGGTATGAGGATAAAAATATCATTATCCCAAAATTCAAAGCATTTAAGGAAATTACCGGATGGAAAGCAAGAAAAACAAGTGTGTATGTCCTGACAAATTTCAATACAACGCTGGATCAGGACTTAGAGCGAATTTATACACTTCGGGATATGGACTATGATCCGTATGTGATGGTATATGACAAGGAACACACGAACGGAAGCGATCCGGTTAGAAAGCTGCAAAGATGGGTAAATAACCGAAAGATTTTTAAAACAATAAAGCGCTTCGAAGATTACGATCCGAAACGTGGATAAAGAAAGGAGTGAAAAAGGTGAATACTGATGTTATGTTTTCCAGTAAAACGGATAATTGGGCCACGCCACAGGAATTTTTCGACGAATTAAACCGGGAATTTCATTTTGACCTTGATCCGGCAGCTGATGAAAATAATCATAAATGCGATAAATATTTTACAGTCAAAGAAAACGGACTTTTGCAAAGCTGGGGGGGATATTCTGTATTTTGCAATCCCCCGTATGGGCGGGAGATCGGAAAGTGGGTTGAAAAAGCATATAGAACGAATGAGGAACACGGGGATCTTGTGGTTATGCTTCTTCCGGCGCGAACAGATACAAAATGGTTCCATGATTTTATATACCACAAGGCAGAAATCCGTTTTGTAAAGGGTCACTTAAAATTCGGCGGCAGCACAAGCGGCGCCCCGTTTCCTTCAATGGTTATCATATACAGACAGAAACGGGGTGTAAACGATGGGAAAAGTTAAGGGAAAAAAGAAAAACAAGCGCCCGGAATATGTGGTTATATGCCGGGAATTCAACCGGGCGGAAGCCCGGATTGAAATTTCCGTCATTGATTCCGGCGTAACGGATCACCTGATGAATAGTTTAATCAAAATGCACATGAGGGATCCACACAAGCGGTATTTTCTGACGCTGAAAAAGGATTATCAGGTATACGGCGCATTATTCCGGAAACAGGTTGAAACAATGTCAATCAAGAATAACAAGCGTATAGTTGAATTAGGGGTTGACCTGGAAAAACAGGAGGAAGAAAACGGTGGAACATAGATCATGGAATGATACAACGGCAGCGGATGTTATTTCAGATATTTTGAAAATGAAAGAATATGCAGAAAATCAACGGATTTTCGTTATGAACAATGCGACAAAAGAAAAAGTAACACATGGAACAACGGATTATGACGGCGTTATCACGATAAACAATAGTATTCCTGATGATATTATACTTTCATCCAGTCCTTCAGCGCTTGTCGGCGCGGTTCCTGGTTCTGCAAATATTATTCAACTATCAGAGAAAAAACTTCCGGAAATCAAACTATTTGAGGGAAACAGAAAGCAGCGAAGGGAAGCAGAAAGGGAGCGCAAAAGGAGGACGAAAAGAAAATGAATATTATTGACTATGAATGTTTAGCTTGCGCCAGCTTTTCAGGGTGCGGAACGGAGATCGGCAAAGGTTCCATGATGTGTGCAGTAAGGCGCACACAGAACAGACAGACAAAGGGAGAAATGCTTCAGAAAATGTATGACATAGCACAGGCAAGCATGACAAAGGGCGCGGATGTTCTGGAAATGCTGAATATTAAGAAATAAAGCCACAAGGGGGATCGATATGCTCATATTACCGATCAAGAAAAAATGGTTTGATATGATTCTTTCCGGAGAAAAGAAAGAAGAATACAGAGAGATAAAACCATATTACAAAAGCCGGTTCCATACGGCCGGGCTGATTGACAGATACGGGCTTCCGACGATTTCCCGCGCCTGGATCACGTTTCGGAACGGATATTCTGTAAATTCCCCGGCCATAGAAGCAAAATGCACGCTTGACATTAAGACCGGCCGCCCGGAGTGGGGCGCGGAGCCTGGAAAGGAATACTATGTTTTAAAAATTGAATCCGTGGAAAGAAAGGAAAAGAAACTATGAAAGAATATAACGATCAGTTGATGAAATTCAAAATTACAAATGACAAGCTGAAAATGGAAATAAAATTGTCTGATCTGGCCTGGCTATTCAGAAATTCGCCTGATAATGTGGCCGACGACGGCGAACACGAATTTTGCCGCGTGAAAAGGGGCCGGAATCGGGAGTTTGTGGAAGCGGTCGTGGAAATGTTACGGGATGAATCTCCGGAAAATGGAAATGATACGCGCTGGGGCCACGCGCTGGAAGATGTATTCCAGGAGATACGGGAAAGCGCGGCGGATTTCCTGAAATATCATGACGATTGTTTTTAATGGGCGGTTGATTTGACAAAAAAATAATGGTAAAATAAAAAGCACGAAGCGCCGTTTCCAGCGCCCCGCACACAACCTTTAATAATTATATCGCATGGCCGGTATAATTGCAATGGAAAGCTGGAAATATGGCAAAACCGGGTAAAATAAGCAAGGAAAGGGATATTTTTAACGAAATTGAACTAAAGATCATGCTGATAAACGAGCAGATCAAAAACCATCAACGATCAATCGAAAAGGCGAAGAAAATGTCCGGGTGGGCGCCGCCTTCTGGCCTGAATGGGGTTGATTATTCCAGAGAGCCGGGAAACAGTGTACGCATATCGTTTGCGGAGGGCTTGCGGATGATCGAACAGGACACGGCGCGGATTAACCGCTTAAAAATGGAGCGAACGGAACTTCGAAAGAGCAAAAAACGGATAAAAAAGATATATGAAAGCCTGGACGGGAACGAAGAACGGGTTTATTACTTGCGTGTTATCCGTAAAATGACACAGGAAGAAGCAGCTGATGAAATGGGATTTTCTAAACGCCATTTTCAGCGGATCGAAGCTGGCATGAGGGATCAAGGGCTGATCTAAAAGGTGAAATTTTTTCGTGTGAATTTTTTGTGAACTTTTTGTGAACAAAATCCCGGAAAGCGTTGATTTTACGGGATTTTCTGAATTAACAAATGTCGCCTTTTATGTCGCCTTTTATGTCGTTGAAATGTCGCCTTCAGGTGTGTTATACTATGTATAGTCAAAATTATATCAAAAGACAAGGCGCGGCCGGAGGGCGGCGCTTTTTTCGTGCCGTGAAAAGGGGGTGTTTTTCTTGAATACGGTGGAGCCGATCCGGGATATGGATGTTGTGCTGGATGTGGCCGATTATTTAAGGGCCAGGAACGAGCGCGATTATGTACTTTTTATGTTCGGGATTTATACGGGGCTTCGGATTTCTGACATTTTAAAATTCCGCGTCCGGGATGTAAAGGACAAAGACGCCGTATATATACGGGAGAAAAAAACGGGCAAAGAAAAACGGTTCCCCATAAATGCAGAACTGAAACCAATTATCGAAAATTATATATACGGGAAAAAGGATTTTGAATATCTGTTTAAATCCCCGCATTTTCCAAACAAGGCAATCAGCCGCCAACAGGCTTATAATATCCTAGCTGACGCTGGGGCGGCGTTTGGTATCAGCAGCATAGGCACTCACACACTACGAAAGACATTCGGCTATCATATGTACCAACAGACACATGACGCCGTAACCATAAAGGAAATACTGAATCATTCTGATATATCCGTGACATTGCGGTATATCGGTATCAACCAGGACAATAAAGACAAGGCTATCAAGGGCCTGTCATTCAGGAAGAGGGGCCACACATAGGCCCCTTTATTGCGCCCTGTTATCAGCCTGATAATGGGAAGCCCTTACTGCCCTATGCCTTGCACTTGACACATTGAGTATGTGACAAATGATGTATGCATCTTTTGCCCGCGCTTTAATGAAAGAAAAAGAGTGCAAAGCACTTGACAGAATAACAAGATATGTCAAGTAAGTGGAGGGGGCGACAGGGCAGCGCCAGGCGCCGGAAAAATCGCCAGGACAAAATAGGTTCTTCTGGCGGGCAAAAAATCGTTGCGGGTCTGCGAAGCCCAAAACTTGGCTAGATTTCAGAAAACAAAAATAGAAGTTGCCGTTTCCGGTTTTGGGGCCAGAAAGGGGGTGAGGGCATGGCAAAGGCTGAAACGGATTCCGCGAAGGTGACAAGTATCGACAGTATAACCGTATCGGCGGCCGTGCTGGGCGATCTTTTCGGAGTGACCGACAGACGGATCCGGCAGATGGCGGAAGAAGGGATTGTCGCCAGGGCTGCAAAGGGCCGCTATAAGCTGGTGGAATCCGTAAAGAATTATTTGCTTACACTAAAGCTGGCGGCGGAGGGTGTCGGCGTGGAACTGGCAGACGGTGAAATCAATTTCGAGGAAGAAAAGGCGCTGCATGAGCGAATCAAGCGCCATATTTCAGAATTGAAATTGCAGATCATGAAAGGGGAATTGCACAAGGCGGAGGATGTAGAAATCGTTATGATGGATATGTTAGTCGCCTTTAAAACAAAAATTATGGGGATTCCTTCAAAGGTGGCGCCGATCCTGGAAAACCGCGACGCCGCTTTTATCAAAGACCGTCTGACAAAAGAGGTCATAGAAGCGCTGAATGAATTGAAAGATTACGATCCGAAAGCGTTTTATAGTGATGAATATGTGGAGGAAAGCGAAGGCGAGTATGAGGAAGAAAGTAAAAATTGAACAGTCGCCGCTTGTGGAGCCTGACACGGTTATCATAAAAACACGTCACAAGGATCGCGGGGTTGAATTTAAGACGCTGAAGCTATTCCGGGATCTTGCAAAGGCAGTAAGCCCGCCGCCCGTCCTGACGGTTAGCCAGTGGGCGGATCGTTACCGGAGATTATCGCCGGAAAGCGCGGCGGAACCTGGACAGTGGAACACAGACCGGGCGCCGTATCAGCGGGAAATAATGGATTCTGTAAATGATCCGCTTGTGGAACATATCGTGATCATGAGCAGCGCACAAGTCGGAAAAACAGAATTGATTTTGAATATTGTCGGATATTACATAGACTACGATCCGGCGCCTATGCTGATAGTACAGCCGACACTTAAACCAATGGCGGAAGATTTTTCAAAGGATAGGCTGGCGCCGATGATCCGCGACACACCGACGCTGGCCGGGAAGGTGCATGATGTAAAATCCAGGGCTTCCGGGAATACGATTTTACACAAAACATTCCCTGGCGGACACGTAACGATCGCGGGTGCAAATTCAGCTTCAAGCCTGGCTTCGCGTCCGGTTCGTATCGTCCTGATGGATGAAACGGATCGTTATCCGGCCAGCGCCGGAACTGAAGGAAATCCGATCAAGCTGGCAGAGAAACGAACAACGGCCTTCTGGAACAAAAAGAAAATCAAAGTTTCCACGCCTACAATAAAGGGATCAAGCCAGATAGAAAAGGAATATCAATCCGGCACAATGGAAGAATGGTGTGTTCCGTGTCCATGTTGCGGAAAATATCAGCCCTACGAATGGGGGCGGATCCATTTTTCGGATGTAACAATGGAGTGTAAATATTGCGGCGAACACATTTCGGAATTTGACTGGAAACAGGGCGAAGGAAAATGGATTGCAGCACATCCGGAACGGCGCCGGAAACGGTCGTTTCACTTAAACGAATTAGCTTCGCCGTGGACACATTGGGATTCCATTATCGCGGAATGGAGAGAAGCACAAAAAGAGTATAAGGAAAACGGCGACATAAACAAGCTGAAAACCTTTATCAATACCGTGCTGGGGGAAACCTGGGAGCCGCGCGGAAAGGGCGCGGATGATGATTCCCTTCTTTCTCGCCGGGAACGGTACGAAGCAGAGATTCCGGAGGGCGTTCTTCTTTTGACGGCTTCCGTTGATGTTCAGGACGATCGTTTTGAAATTGAGGTTTGCGGCTGGGGCCGCGGGTTTGAATCCTGGGGCGTAAAATATGAAAAGTTATACGGGGATCTGGACAAAGAAGAAACCTGGGATCGCCTGGAAGCATGGCTTGACCGGGAATTCTATTTCGCGTCCGGATCTTCTCTTTTGATTGCGCTAACTTGCATAGATACGGGCGGACACAAAACGACGGAATGTTATAAATTCCTGAAACGGATGGAAAAAAAGGGAAAGCGTATCTATGGAATTAAAGGCTTCGGCCGGGAAAGCCAGGGAATCCCGCTAATACATAAGCTATCAACAAACAATGAATATAAAGTGAAAGTGTTCATTCTTGGAGTGGATAGCGGAAAAGAAATTGTTGTTTCCAGGCTTTCCACGGTTGACGAAGGGCCGGGGTATTGCCACTTTCCGATCAATTCTGACCGTGGATATAGCGAAACCGTTATAAAGGGCCTGAACAGCGAACAGAGGGTAACAGAAATCAAGGACGGCCGCGCGGTTGTAAAGTGGAAAAAGAAATCCGGAACACGGAATGAACCGCTGGATCTTCGTGTCTACAATACGGCAGCAGTTGAAATCTTGCGCCCGGATTGGGATATTCTGGAAAAGAAAGTAAAAGCTGGAATAAATTACATGAAAAAGGCGCCAGCAAAAGCAAAGAAAAAACGGCGAACCGGCACAGTAAGCCGGGGCGTTGAATTATAGAAAGGCGGAAACATGTTGACAAGATTACAGAAGGAACGTCTGGAACGGTACAAAAAGCGGCTTTCTATGTACTACGAAGCAGAAGAAGCCGTGTTGCTGAATCAGGAATACACGATCGGCACAAAGAGCCTGAAACGGGCCGATCTTTCTACCATACGGGCAGCAATTAAAGACCTGGAAAAACAAATTGAATCGCTGGAAGCGAACGGCGGGAAAAATAAGGCTTTCCGTTTTCTTCCGCGTGACATTTAAGGCGGTGAAACATGAATATTATTGATAAAGCCATAGAAAAGATAAGCCCACAGGCGGCATTACGGCGGGAATCGGCCCGCTGGAAGCTGCAAACAATGAGGGCTTTTCAAAATTCCGGGTATGATGAATCAGGGGCGGCACGGAATAAAAATTCAATGCGTGGCTGGCTGGCGTCCAGCAAAACGCCACAGGAAGATATTGATAAAAATATCCCGGTATTGCGGCAGAGATCGCGAAGCCTGTTTATGTCGGCGCCCCTGGCAGTATCAGCCATAAAAACGAACCGGACAAATATAGTCGGGGAAGGGTTGCGCCTGAAAAGCACGATTGACGCGGATCTTCTTGGCTTGTCTATGGATGAAGCCGCCGCCTGGCAGCGGGCCGCGGAACGCGAATTTGAATTGTGGGCGAAGTCGAAATTTTGTGATTCTACACGGGTAAATAATTTTTACGAAATTCAACAGGTGGCGTGTATGTCCTGGCTGATGAATGGTGACGCTTGTGTACTTCTGGAATATGAACGGCCCACAAAGGCGCTTCCGTATGGCTTGCGGGTGCATTTGATAGAATCGGATCGCGTTTCCACGCCGAACAGCACGGGAAACAATGTCTATTTATACGCCACGGATCCGGACACGAAAAACCGGATTTTCAACGGCGTTGAAGTGGACAGTAACAACCGTGTTGTAGCTTATCATATATGTTCTACATATCCAAATAGCAACCTTTACACGCGGAAAGAGTGGAAAAGGGTTAAGGCGTTCGGAGATAAGACCGGAACGCCTAATGTTTTAATGATATACGAAACGGAGCGGGCGGAACAATATAGGGGCGTTCCGTATCTGGCACCCGTCATTGAATCATTAAAACAGCTGACAAGGTACAGCGAAGCGGAAATGATGGCGGCCGTTATCAACGGATTTTTTACCGTGTTCATTACGTCCGAAAAAGGAACGACAGAAACGGGCTTTACTGGCGTTGTGGATGAAGAAGATCAGATTTCCGATGATGATATAAATTATGAGATAGGCCCCGGCATGGTCAACATGCTGGCGCCTGGTGAGGGCGTGGAGATTGCCGACGCAAAAAGACCGTCAAGCAATTTCGACGCCTTTACAACGTCGCTTGCAAAATATGTCGGCGCCGCCCTGGAAATACCGGTTGAACTTCTGGTAAAGCATTTTTCTTCGAGTTATTCCGCTTCCCGCGCTGCATTGTTGGAAGCCTGGAAAGCGTTCAGGATGAAAAGATCCTGGCTGGCGTCTGATTTTTGCCAGCCCGTGTATGAAATATTCTTGACAGAAGCGATCGCAAGCGGACGCCTGAAGGCGCCGGGCTTTTTCCTGGATCCCCTGATCCGCGCTGCATATTGCGGCGCACAGTGGAACGGGCCAGCGCAAGGCATGATTGATCCGGTGAAAGAGGTAAACGCGGCAGAAAAGCGGATCAATATAGGAATTTCAACGCGGCAGCGGGAAACCATAGAAATGACGGGCGGTGATTTTGATAGTAACGTCGCACAGCTGGCGCGTGAAAAACAGCTGATGGAAGCGGCCGGAATCACTTCTTCAGTAGTGGAAAAACAGCCGGAAAGCAAAAATCCGGAGGAAATAGAAAAAGAAAGCGAGGAAGAAACCGATGGAACGGAAAATGAAGATAACGAATCAGCCAACGGCGGCGGGGAGCCTGGAACCAAAAACAGGTAAATTCTGGAATTTCCTGGACAATGGCGACACAGCGGAATTACAGCTTTTCGGTACAATCCAGTCGGAAGAAAGCTGGTGGGATGATGATTGTATCACATACCGGAACTTTATCAATGAATTAAACGCGCTGGGGGATAAGAAAGTTATAAATGTTGTGATCCAGTCTGGCGGCGGTGATGTGTTCGCGGCAAATGCGATATATAACGCGCTTATCCTGAATAAAGCAAAGATCACAGGTACAATTATAGGCATATGCGCCAGCGCTGCAACAATTATTTTGATGGCGTGTGAAAGTCGCAAGATTGCCAAAAATGCGATCCTGATGGCACATAATCCTTCTATCAGCTTATGGGGTTCTTACCAGGCGGAAGATCTTTTGAAACTGGCAGAGGTTACAAACCAGGTAAAGAAAAGCATTGTTTCCGCGTACATGGAACGGCTGGACAAAACAGAGGAAGAAATAAATCAGCTTATGGATGAGGAAAGCTGGTATGTCGGTCAAGAAGCGGTTGACGCTGGTTTTTGTGATTGCGTGATTGAATCAGATTTCCAGAATAACGCCGTTTCTAATAATTTCATAGTGAACGGGATTCCATACAGTTTTAATAACTACATGGAAAAATTCGTTCCGGATAACATACGGAAAAAGGTTCAGGATCTTTCTAAAACGCCGCAGAAAGAAACCGGGGCTTTTTTTGATACAGCAAATACAATGCAGAAAGGAAAAACAACGATGGATGAAAAAGACAAGACAGCGCCGGTTATTACTGACGCCGCAGCACTGAAAGCAGCATATCCGCAGTTATGCGCTGCAATCGCGGCTGAAGCCGTTTCCGCAGAACGGGAACGCCTGAAGGCTATTGATGAAATCGCAAACGGGATCCCGGAAGAATTGCTGACAAAGGCGAAATATGATGAACCTATGTCCGCCGCTGACCTGGCACTTGCACAAATGAAGGCCAACAATGCAGCCGGAAAAAAATTTGTGGATCAGATGGTTGATGATTTGCAGAATTCCGGCGCGGCAGCAGTCGGATCGGAGCCTAACACGGGGTATGATCAGGAAGGCCAGAAACAGGCAGAAAAAGCACAGAAAGTAAGCAATTTCGCCGCAAAACTGAAAAATGATAACAGAAGGGGGTAAAAGGTATGAATTTATTTGAACAGATCGGAGAATTTAAACCGGATTCCCTGATTGCTGGAAACAGCTTCCCTATTATGAAAGAGGGGATCGGCCTGAAAGCGGGCCAGGGCATTTTAAAACGCGGTTCCCTGATTATGAAATGTGCTGACGGGGCCGGATATATTGCCGGAACCGTGGTAACAGTTACAACAGGGGAAGGCGCCAGCGCCACGACAGAAACCGCGAAAATGGAAGTTTTCGGTATTCTTACGGATGATTGCGACACGGGAACCGACGTTTCCGCCGATAATATCCCGGTTGTATGTTATCAGACCGGAGAAATGAACCGCGAAGCCGTGATTGTTTCCGGAGAGGGCGCAACCGTTGAAACTTATGAAAGCGATATGAAAAAGGTGGGAATCTACCTTCGGAATATCCAGAAATATGAATAAGGGGGTTTATAAGAATGGCAGAATATACCACAAGGGAAATGATGGAAGCGTATGATCAGACGCCGCCCGTTAGATCCTTTTTACAGAAAACCTTTTTCCCGCACGAACAGACGCACGTAACAGAAAAGGTTGAATTTGATGTACGCAAGGGAAAACGTGTCATGGCGCCGTTTGTAAGTAAGCGCAAGGCCGGGAAAGTGATTTCACGCCAGGGCTGGAAAACAAATCAGTTTTCAACGCCGAAAATCGCGCCTGAAAGAGTTTTGACCATTGACGACATTTCCAGCCGCGCGATCGGTGAGAATATCTATTCACAGAAAACGCCGGAGGAAAGAGAGGATGAACTTCTTGCAAAAGACCTGACGGATCTGGAAGAGTCTATCGACAGAAGAAAAGAATGGATGTGCAGACAGATTCTTTTTGAAGGAAAGCTGGATGTGGTAGACGAAAAGGAAGGGCTGGATTTTCAGATTGATTTCGGCTTTACAAATATTATTGTCCTGGGGGCTGATGAACAGTGGACGCTTGCGACGGTCAACCCGCTTCCGCTTTTCCGCAGCTTGCGAAAGAAAATTATCAAAGATACCGGCCGGGCGCCTGATATTGCGATCTTTTCGTCTGATGTGATCGAAGATTTTATTATGAATACATTCGTTGTCAAGGCTATGGATGTTTTAAACATGAAAAACGTGGAGATCAAGCCGCGTGTTGTTGACGACGCATTGACATTTTACGGGCGGATCGCGGAGTTGGATCTTGACCTTTATACATATGATGAATGGTTTTTGAATGATGAAGGGGAGGATGAATCTATTATCCCGCCCGGAACCGTCCTTCTGGGCCATTCCACGGGTGAGGGTCAGATCGAATATGGGCTTGTTACACAGATGGAGGATAAGAAAAGCCGTTCATACGAAGGAAAGCTGGTTCCTAAAGTATGGGTTGACGAAAACGACGAAGTAAAGAAAGTGAGATTGACTTCAAGACCGCTTCCGCGTCCGTATGATGTGGATTCCTGGGCGGTTATTTATGCAAAGAAGGAGGCTGGCGCATAATGAGGTATAAAACAAAAGTAACGGTTGTAACAGGTGGCAGATCATACAAGCCGGGAATGATTCTTCCGGCCGACATTTCAAACGCGGATCTTGCGTTCCTGAAATCTAAAAAATTTGTGGAACCGGTAGATATTCCGGCCGCCCTGGTGGATGAAACAGAGGATCGGGAGGATGAAGGCGGCGATTTTTCCGGGTTCAATGAAAGAGTACCGGAAGCGCTCAAAAGCCCGGAGGAAATCCGGAAAATCCGCACAAAGAAAGACATTTTCAATTATGCGGCTTCCGTGGGGCTTGACCTGGGCGAAAATTACGACGAAAAAGCCCTGAAAGATTTACAGGAGATTGTGATCAATTTCCAGGAAGAAAAGCTGGAGGAAGAAACCGGGGCCGAAACCGAAGGGGAGTGATCGGAAATGCGTTCATTCAAAGAACAGCTGGAAAAGGATTTCAAAGACACGTTTTTCAACCTGAATGAGTTTGCGGAAATCCATAATGTTGACGGGGCCGAAATCCCCGTTGTTGTGGATAACGAAACACTTCTGCAATTAAACCTGGGGAAAACGGCCGATTCTGACGGCATTTTTGAGGATAGCAAAATGTTTTTCGTTCAGAAGGAACACATGCCGGATCAGCCCGTCATTGATCAGGTTATGGAATTTGACGGGGAAATGTACCAGGTGGGGAACGTGTTGGAAGATTTCGGCGGCTATACAATCATTTTGAAGGGAAATGCTGGCTAATGATCATACAAAAAATTGAAGTATCAGGCGTTGAGGAAATCGAACAGCGGCTTGGAGCGTTCAAAAGCAAGGCGCCGCTTGTAGTTTCCAGGGCGATCAATCGGGCAGTTTCAAACATCCGTAAAAATATGGGGAAAGAGGTTCCGCAGCGCTATTATGTTTCCAGCGGCACAGTACGCGGAACAATCCGAACACTGAACGCTTCGAAAAGCAGTCTTTCCGGCGCGGTTGTTTCCAGCGGAAGCCCGATCGCACTGTCAAAATTCAAGGTAAGCCCAAACAGGGGCGTAAAGCGCACAAAAAAAGGATTTTCCCCCGGTGTGTATTCGGCCGGTGTGGAAAAGTCCGGAGGGCTGAAGCCGCTTTCCGGAGATCCGAAAGCCTTTATTGCTGATATGAAAAGCGGGCATACCGGAGTGTGGAACCGCGTATCAAGCAAGCGCCTTCCGATCAAGCAGCTATACGGGCCTTCGGTTCCACAAATGGCAAAAAATGAAGAAATCATGGTAAAAATAAACAAAGAAGCTGGGGAAACGCTGGAAAAGCGTATCAATGCAGAGGTAAACAATATCTTGCGGAAGGGGTGATTCTAGGGTATGCAGACGGATGTTTTTCTTCAGAAGGCGCTTGTCAATGAGGTAAAAGAGGAATTAGAGGGCTATACATCGGTAAATAATGCCGGGGAATACTTGAATTTCAACGTATATCCGCAGAATTTACCCGCAAAAAAGAGTAAAAACGACGACGATCACTTCCCGTATGTCCTGGTATGCCTGGATGAAGAGGAAATAAACGGAGAGGAAGCCGACAATATATGTTCCATCTATTTCCTGGTTGGAATTATAGACAAAAATACTAACAACCAGGGCCATTTTGACGTTGCAAACGTGCTGAATAAGCTGGAAAAGCGCTTCCTGTCAAGGCGGCTGATAGATAACAGATACCGGATAAATTTTCCGCTTACAAAGAAATTCCAGGAAGAAAATACCTGGCCGAAATTTATCGGCGGTATGTCTACACTATGGACAGTGGAAGCGCCAGAAATTGAGGTGACAGAATATGACTAATAATGAACAGGTTATGTATATAGGGCCTACACTTCGCGGCGTCGCAAAAAGCGGCGCCGTTTTCAGTGACGGGATTCCTAAAAAGCTGGAAAAGCTGGCGGCAAAAAAGCCGATCATAAAAAATCTGATTGTACCGATTTCCGGGATCGTTCAGGCGAAAAAGGATGTTGACACAGAAGGAACCGTGGCAGCAGTCGCCTATGACCGGATTTCAGCACTTTCTGAAGCAGAGGTTAGAAAACTTACGGAAGGAGAATAAAGCATGTCTAATTATAAGCATGGTATACGGACGCGGCGGATTCCGACGCAATTATCCATTCCGATCAAATCGGATGGGTGTATTCAATGCGTGATCGGAACGGCGCCCGTCAACATGGCGGAGGATCCGTATGATACCGTACACAAGCCGTTTGTTTTTCACAACAAACCGGCAGCAATCAATGATCTTGGATATTGCACAGACTTTAAAAATTATACGTTGTGCCAGTCCATGTATGCGAATTTTGATGTTTTCGGGGTTGCGCCTATTGTAATGATCAATGTGCTGGATCCTGAAAAGCATGTAAAAGCGCAGCTTTCAAAAGAATACGGCGTTGCCGACGGGAAAATCCAGATTAACGAAACAGGGATCCTTCTGGATAAACTTTCCATTTCATCTACGGGAGAAGCGGAAACCGTTTACAAGGATGAAGAAGATTATATCGCCACATTTAACAGCGACGGCACAGTGACGGTTGCAATTATCAGCACAGGCGCGGCAAAGGATGAAACGAGCCTGAAAGCCACGTTTGCACAGCTGGATCCGTCGCTTGTTACATATGAGGACGTGATCGGATCCTACAATGTGAAAACCAAAAAGAAAACCGGAATGGAGTTGATCGGCCGTGTTTATCCGAAATATGGGATCGTTCCTTCCCTTTTGCTGGCGCCTGGATGGTCGCATAATCCAGCCGTAAATCTTGCACTTAACGCAAAGGCGCAGCTGATTTCAAGCCTTTTCACGGCGAAAGTCGTTTCTGACCTGGACACGGCAGAGGGAAAAGCGGATTCTATGGAGGAAATCAAAGAATACAAGGATAAAAGCGCATATTCTGACCGAAATATGATCGTTGCGTGGCCGCTGGTGGGCGTCGGTGATTATAAATATTATTACAGCGCACAACTGGCGGCACACTTACAATGGTTAGCGGCGAATAATGGCGGCGTTCCGTCCGCTTCTCCATCAAACAAGGATCTGAAAATTACCGGGCTTTATACGGCAGACGGTGAGGAAGTCATGCTGGAAATGGACGAAGCCAACGATTACGCGAACGCTTGCGGAATTGTGACGGCGATCAATTCTAACGGCTGGAAATGCTGGGGAAATAATACGGCAGCTTATCCTTCATCGTCGGATCCGATCGACAGATGGATCAACATTGTAACGATTTTTGACTATATCGAAAACAATTTCAAGCTGACGTTTTTCCAGAAGGTTGACGATCTGACAAATTACCGGCTGATTGATGAAATTGTGTCCGGGTTCAATATGCAGCTGAATAGCCTTCAGGGTTCGGATGATATAGCGGGCGGGGAAATTGTTTTTGACCATGACGAAAATCCGATCAATGAAATCTTAAACGGACACATTTTATTTCATACCAGGATCGGCGGATATGCCCCGGCGGAGGATATAGAAAATGTGTTTGAATTCGATCCGACAATCACGGAAGCCGCGCTGGAAGGGGGTGCTGAATAATGAAAATACCCACAGTGTTAAATAACTTTAATACTTACGGGAACGCTCATAAATACGTGGGAGTTGCCGCGGAAGTGACGCTGCCTAATTTTGAATACCTGACGGAAACAATCGACGGCGCCGGAATCGGTGGAGAGATTGAGGAAGCGATCGAGGGTTCCTTCGGTTCACTGGAAACAGAAACCACATTCCAGAATATCGGCCAGGAATATTTTGATTATATCACACAGACCGGGATCGTCACATACCGCGGATCTATGCAAATGACCGACACGGCCACACAAACGAATGATTTTCAGGGAATTGTCGTAACGACAAAGGGAAAAGTCAAATCGTTTGACCTGGGAACGCTGAAAAAAGGCGGAAAAGGGGAGCCGAAAGTCGTTCGTGAGTTGACTTATTGCAAGATCACGATCGGCGGAAACAATGTCCTGGAACTGGATAAATACAACATGATCTGGAAATTAAACGGCGTTGACCGTCTGCAAAAAGTCCGCAGCCAGATATAAAAATAATATGAAAGAGAGGAAATAAGCATGGATAACAGCTATACAGAAACAAGCCGGGAAGAGTACACCGGAGAAAATGCAGCAGAAAACGCACTGGAAAAAGTGATCCCTGAAATCCCGGTGGCGCAGCCGCCACAGGAGGGGAAAACGTCGCTTCTTCCAAAAAAAGAGGGACAGGAGGATGAATTGATCATCACATTCCGGAAACCTTTTGATTTTGAGGGGGAAACATTCCGGGAACTTGACCTTCACGGCTTGGAAGATTTACGCGGCCGCGATCTGACGGCGATTGAAAAGGCGTTCAACAAAACGGGCGTTTCTTCATTCGTTCCGGAATCAACCACGACATACGCGAAAATCGTTGCTACAAAGGTAACGGGCCTTCCGGCTGAATTTTTCGAAGATCTTCCGGTCGGTGAGATTGAGAAAATCAAAAATGCGGTTGTGGGTTTTTTCTACAAAGACGAATAAGGCACAATTCAGGAAAAGACATACAAAAAACGGCCGTTCACTTGTCTATGGCAACTAATACCGGGATAGATTTCTTTACGGGCCTTCCGCTGGAAGATTTCCTGGACGTAGCAAAGGAGGTGGCGGAAATCGGCAAACAAAACAACATACGAACTAGCGCTAGAAATCGGAGGTAAAATACAAAGCTCACTTGAAAAATCAGTAGGCGGAGTAAATAAAAAGCTGGATTCTATCGGGAAAGCTGCAAAGATCGCAACGGCGGCCTTCGCCGCCGTAAAGATTGGCGATTTCATGAAAGACGCAGTTTCTACATATGCAGACTTCGATCAGGCAATGGCAAACACGGCAGCGACGGCCGGAGCCAGCGCCGAAGATTACCAGAAATTAGAAGCGGCAGCCCTGGAAATGGGGAAAAAGACAACCAAAACGGCGACAGAAGCAAGTGAGGCCCTGGGCTATATGGCGCTTGCCGGATGGGATGTAAACACGTCTATATCCGCATTGGAGCCGGTTCTTCGGTTGTCTGAAGCTACTTCGATGGATCTTGCTACATGTTCCGATTTAGTAACAGATTCAATGAGTGCATTGGGCCTTGGCGTCGATGAACTATCCGGCTATCTGGATGTGGCGTGCAAGGCCAACAATAAAAGCAATCAGACGGCGCAACAGCTGATGGAAGCATATATCGGTTGTGGCGGCGTCTTGAATAATTTAGGCGTCGAAGTGGAGGATAGCGCCACGGCGCTTGGTGTTCTGGCAAACAGGGGTATCGAAGGATCCGAAGCCGGAAACAAATTAAGCACAGTTTTAATAAACCTAACATCCGGAACCGGCCAGGCCGGGGAAATGATGAAAAAGTTAGGTATTTCGGCGTTTGATTCCGAAGGAAAGTTTATAGGCTTGCAAGCTACACTGGAACAGGTGAACAAAGCAACGGCCGGGCTGACGGAGGAAGAAAGAAACGCCGCACTTGCGGCAATCGGCGGCAAAACACAGATTGACACATTAAACGATCTTCTGGCTGGCCTGAATACCACGACAGAGGACGGGCGGACAGAATGGCAAGCCCTGAATGATGAATTGCACGACGCGGAAGGCGCTATGATGGACATGGCCGGAAAAGTCACAGACACGCTTCCGGGCGCTATGGCCGTTTTCGGTTCCGCAGTTGACGACGCGAAAATCCAGTTATGTAAGATATTCGCGCCGATGGCAAAGGACGCCATTTTCGCCATTGCTGACTATATACCGCATATTACCGAAAAAGTAACGGGATTTATTCAGACTTTATCAGGAAAAGCGGTTCCGGCGATTTCGTCCTTCAAGGATCGGGCGGTGGCGCTGTTTAACAAAGTCCGGCCCGTGCTGGAAGATATAGGCGCGAAGGGGGCGGCAGCTTTTAAATTCCTGGCAGACACAGGAAAGACAGCCCTTCAGAACGTCAAAACGGCCATTGAGGAAAACCGGCCCGCCATTGATAAGGTTATCGCGGTGGTGCTGGATCTGAAAGACAAACTTTTTGAAGCGTTTGAAAAGGCAAAGCCGGCAATTTCTTTTATTGCTACACAGGCGCTTCCGCAAGTGGTGGCGGCAGCTATGAAGTTGGTCGGAGCCGCAGCCACGGTATACCAAAAATTAAATGAATGGGGCGCGTTGAAGCCTATCATCATAGGGATCGCCGGTGCTATTGCGGCGGTTAAAATGGTGAATTTTGCAAAGGACACACTGAACACGGTAAAAGCAGTAAAGGCGCTTGTTACTGTATTTGCGGCAGAGAAAAAGGCTATGCTGGCGAATCTTGCGCTAAAAATAAAGGATAAGGCGGAAACACTATACCTTCATGCTTTATATGCAAAGGACGCCATTGTTAAAGGGGCCAGCACAGCGGCAACGTGGGCGCAGACCGCAGCAATGACAGCATGGAACGCAATATGTACAGTGGGAACGGCAGTAACAACGGCATTAGGCGCAGCTTTTACATTCCTGACAAGTCCGATCGGGCTTGTTGTACTGGCGATCGCCGCGGTTATTACAATCGGGGTATTGCTATACAAAAACTGGGATACAGTCAAAGAAAAGGCCGGGCAGCTGAAAGACTGGGTAACTGGCAAATTCAACGAATTAAAGGAGAATATTTCAAAGGCGGTTCAGGCGTTCGCGGATAAATTCCCGGCCGCGTTTGCCTTTATTTCATCCGTATTTGAAAGCTGGCGCCAGACCGTAGGAAATGTTATATCCGGCGTGAAACAGGTATTTCAGGGAATTATACAGTTTTTTACCGGTGTTTTTACCGGAGATTGGCAAAAGGCACTTGACGGGCTGAAAAATATCTTTTCTGGCGCTTTCAAGGCGCTTTCTTCCCTTGCCATGGCGCCATTAAACGCACTAAAGGGCGTTGTAACGGGCGCTTTTAATGCGATAGACGTTGCGACAGGGGGAAAGCTGACCGCGATCAAGCAAAAGGCTTCCGAAACCTGGAACGCCGTCAAAGAAACGGCCGGAAACGTGCTGACAGCCGCGAAAGATACCATAACGGAAAAACTTTCAAACATTAAAGCCGCCTATGATTCACACGGCGGCGGAATCCAGGGCGTAGCGGCGGCAGCTATGGAGGGCGTAAAAGGCTATTATACGGCCGGTTATACCTTTATAAACAACCTGACAGGCGGAAAGCTGGATGAAGTGAAAGCAAAATTCACGGAAAAATTATCATCCGTAAAACAAACCGTGTCGGAAGCGTTCTCAAACGTGACTAGCACGGTCGGAAGCATGATGTCACAGGCAGCGGCAAACGCAAGATCAAACCTGGAAAGCATGAAAGCGGCGTATACATCCGCTGGCGGCGGAATCAAGGGCATTATGGCCGCTTCTATGCAAGGCATACAAAATACAGTAAGCAATGTAATGTCGGCAATCAACACAATCACAGGCGGAAAGCTGGATGAAGTCCGAAATGCTTTTCAGTCAAAAATTGAAGCGGCGAAATCCGTTGTTTCAAACGGGCTGAACGCGATCAAAGGGTTCTTTTCCGGTTTATCCCTGAAGCTGCCTGACATTAAACTTCCGCATTTTTCAATCAGCGGATCCTTTTCGCTTTCCCCGCCGTCAATTCCGAAAATCGGCGTTGAATGGTACAAGGAAGGCGGAATTTTAACAGGGCCTACAATATTCGGCGCGAACAATGGTTCGTTGCTGGGTGGCGGTGAAGCCGGGCGCGAAGCAGTCCTTCCGTTATCGGAATTGTGGTCAAATATGCGATCGGTGGTTGCTGGCGTTGTCGGCTCCGCAGTACCGCAGCAGACGGCAGCAGACGGCGGCGCGGGAATGTTTGACCGGATCAATCAGCTGGTAAACGGCGGCCAGGCGGAGGGCGTCGGCGGTTCTGTTACAAAAGAACTTTATAACACGGTAAACAATAATAGCACTGTCAACAAAACGAGCAAAGCGGACAATTCCGACAATTCTTCAAAGTTGGTATTTTCCCCGCAAATTACCATTCAGGGGAACGCAAGCAAGGAAGATGTGACTTCCGCGCTGCAAATGTCACAGGCGGATTTTGAAAGGATGTACGCAGAGCATGAACGGCAGAAGGGCAGAACAGCCTTCGCCACGTAAAAAAAAGGGGGCCGATGTATGGACGAAAACAGAATATACACAACCGTACAAGGGGACATGTGGGATTCAATAGCCTATCATTTTTATGGCGATGTGAAATACATCGGCCTTTTGTTACAAAATAATCTTGACCTTCTGGAAATATATGTTTTTTCAGCCGGAACAAAGGTTTTTATTCCGGAGATTCCGGAGGAATACGACGAAGATTTACCAGAATGGAGAAGATAAGCTATGAAAGCGCGGCAGTCATCCGTTATCGTAAAATATAACGGGAAAGATATTACAAAAACAATCACTGACTATATAGAGGGATTCCAGTATGTTGACAATGCCAGCGGAACGGCCGACACGGTAACGCTAAAGCTGAACAACCGAAGCGGGAAGTGGTCGGCTGGCTGGATCCCGGTGGAAGGTGATTTCGTCGAATCAATCATAAAATTAACCAACTGGACAGCGGAAGGCGACAATAGAAAATATAATTGCGGCTATTTCCTAATAGACGATCTTTCTTATTCAGGCCCGCCTTCCGTGGCTTCGGTCGGCGGAATTGCAACGCCGATCCGGACGGATTTCAACGTCACGGAAAAATCAAAAACATGGAAAAAAACGACGGTAAAGGGAATCCTTCAAAAGATTTCAGGCGAAGCCGGGATAACACTTTATTTTTCCGGCCAGGATTACCCTATTGAGGAATTAGAGCAGTCAAACAAGACAAATCAATCATTCGCGTTTGAATTATGCAATTCTTATAATCTTGCTATGAAATTGTATAACAGAAGAATGGTTGTTTTCGATCAGACAGAGTATGAGGATAAAAAGGCAAGTTTAAATATAAATAAATCACAGCTGGAAAGCTGGAATATTGGAAAGAAAATGACGAGGGCCTATGACGGCGTATCGATCAGTTATACAGATTCTAAAAAGAATCAAACTTTAAGCTATAAATTCATGCTGAAGGATGGAAACAGAATTCTAAAGCTGAATGAAACGGCGGAAAGCCTTCAGGACGCGGAAATCAAGGCAAAGGCTAAATTGCTAGAGCATAACAGACAATGCCAGACAATGAGTGTAAAGCTGATGGGCGATACAAAATATATCGCCAGCAAATGCGCGAATGTGTCCGGGTTCGGAAAGCTGGACGGGAAATATTATATTGATACTGTCACACACGAAAAAAACGCCGGTTCCGGCTATTATTGCACGCTGGAAATGCACGCCGTTATCATTGTTAAGGGCGTAACCGTGGCAAAGGTAGATTCCGGAGATACTACAAAAAAGGCTTCGGAATCAAGCGCAAAATCAAAAACATACACGGTTGTTTCCGGTGACACACTATGGAAAATCAGCACACAGTTTTTAGGATCCGGCGCTAAATACATGCAGATATACAATGCAAATTCCGGAACCATAGAGGGCACCGCAAAATCACACGGGAAAACATCGTCAAGCAACGGACACTGGATATATCCAGGAACCACGCTAACGATTCCGGGATAAGGGGGAATTATGGCAGAAGTTATCAGGGTGGGCTATATATCATCCGTAAATTACGAAGAGGGAACGGCACAAGTCATATATAAAGACCGCGACAATTCTTTATCGCCGTTTATGCCGCTATGGTCAAATGAGTTTTTCCCGCCAGAGATTGACACAATGGTTTATGTCATACACCTTCAGAACGGCGGCACAAGGGGAATGATCATCATTCCGCCATATACGGAACGGAACCGGCCGCCAGAGGGAAAAGAAGGAATCTGGCGAAAAGATTTCGGTGACGGAAGCTATTTGCGATATGACAGAAAAACAAAGCAGCTAGACATTGTATGCGACAAATTGACCGTTTCCGGGGATCTGCATGTTGACGGCGAAATACGCGTGGAAAGCGATATTCATATCGGCGGAAATCTGTATTTACACGGTACAACAATAAAGGAATAGGGGGCGCTTTTATGATTGGATTTTTTGGGAGTGTAACCTTCAAAACGTCTGATAAACGAATATGCACTTTCAACAATTTGAAAAGAACGATTTCCGGCAGCTATTCCGAACATAAACGGTACACAAAGAAATCACAGCGGGAATTTGAGGGGCCGGAAAATCAATCCGTCACATTTGAAATGAAGTTTGTTGCCGGTCATGGGGTGAAGCCCCTTGCTATGCTGAATAAGATCATAAAACTATGTGAAAATGGAACGGTATGCACGTTTGTCCTGGGCGGCCACAAGGTAGGCGGCGGCCGTTGGACAATAGATAGTGTTGACGCGGATTATAGGGAAGTGTGGAATCGCGGGGAACTTGTTTCCGTTGCCGTGAATGTGACGGCCACAGAATACCATTAAGGCGGTGATCGGATGATAGTTATAGACGGAGTGCAGATCATAATCAATAGTGTGTATGAAAAGAAACTTCGTGAGGATATTTTCAATAAAATCATGTTTCTTTTAACACTGATAAAGGGAACCATTCCCATGAACCGGGAAATCGGGCTGGAATCGGAAATTGTGGATCTGCCTATGTATGAAGCGCAAAACCGGTACACGGTTAGCGCTATGGAGTTGATAGAAAAATTTGAAACGCGTGTAACAGTCGATGAAATCAGTTTTGAAGTATATGAACGGACTGGAAAAATGATTCCGAAGGTGGTGGTAACATACAATGGCGATTGATATTCAAAAATTATATGCGCTTCCTGATATTTCGTTTATAGAAGATATTTCCTATGAGCAGATTTTAAATGAAATGATCGGGGATTATGAAAAAAAGTATGAGGAACAAACGAAACAGAAAATTGTTTTGCGGCCAGGCGACAAGGATCATATTCATTTAAGAATTGAAGCCGGGCAGTATTTCCAAATGTACCAAATGTTAGATAATGCTGCAAAAATGAATCTTTTAAAATATTCGCGCGGCGATTTCCTGAAGCATTTAGGGGCATTTAAAAAGACATTCATCCAGGAACCGAAACCGGCGATCGTGAAAATGCGCTTTAATCTTTCCGAAATCAGGAAAGACGTTATTTATATTCCACAGGGAACGCGGGTAACAGCTGGCGACGGCGTTTATTTTGCGACGGATGATTACGCGGAAGTGAAAGCTGGGGAATCATACGCGGATATAAATTGCACGTGTGAGGTTATCGGAACCGTGGGGAATGATTACATTGTCGGGCAGATCGGAACGCTGGTTGATCCGGTTCCCTATGTGGAATCCGTTGAAAATGTCACGAAATCAGAGGGCGGAACGGGCGAGGAATCGGAAGAAAGTTTTCGGGAGCGGATCTTCCTGGCGCCGTCGTCTTATTCCGTGGCCGGGCCGTCTGACGCTTACGAATATTGGGTAAAGCAGTATAATTCCGCAGCGATTGAGGATGTAAAAATACATGAGCCGTTAGAAGCGGTTGTGGATATTCGGATTTTGCTTCGTGGCGGGGCGCTTCCTAGTGAATCATTTTGCGGCGGCTGCCTGGAATACCTGAAGGAAAATCCGATCATTCCGCTTACTGATAATGTTTATGTATCGGCGCCGGATGTGGCGCCCTATGACCTGAAAGCAACATATTACATTTCACGAAGCGACATAAACAATATAGCGACGATCCAGGCGTCCATTGAAGCGGCAAAAGATACATATTTAAGCTGGCAGAAAACAAAGATCGGGCGTGACATAAATCCGGACGCGCTGACGGAATTTGTCCGGGCGGCTGGCGGAAAGCGCGTTGTGATAGAATCCCCCGTGTTTACCGTGATTCCGGAAACATCGATCGCAATCGAAAACAGTGTAAAATTTGTCTATGGCGGGGTAGAAGATGATTAAATTAGTTGATTTTCAAACATGGAAAGCGTTTCCGGCAGAAATGCGGACGCCTGAACGGATCGCCCTGGCTTACGCCTATGACAGACAGAAAAAGAAATTTATAGACCGCATGAAACGGGTTTATATATGGGCGGATCTGGATCGGGTTGACGATGGGAAACTTGACTTCCTGGCAGTAGAAAACCGCGTCTTATTCTACAATACGGCCCTGGCGCCTGATGTAAAGCGGAGCCTGATCAGAAATTCTATATACTGGTACATGAAATTAGGAACCAGACAGGCAATGGAAGAAATGATTGATACCGTTTTCGGGAATGAAAATACATCCGTCGAAGAATGGTATACATACGCTGGGGAGCCGTTCCATTTCCGGATCGCAGTAGGAACGGAGGTAACACAAACTTCCATAAAGGATTTTTTGCGCTATCTGAAACAGGTGAAAAACGCAAGATCCCGTTTTGATTATATGGTATTCCAGAACGGGATCACATTGACCATATATCAGTTATCAGAATACCAGAATTTTTTATATACCTTTTGCGGCGATCACATATGCGGCACATTTCCATATACGGAAGTGGGATTCCAGCCCGCAGAGGTTACGATCACGCTTGAAGGGGCCGCAGATTCCGGAAATACCGCATACACGGAAGCCGGAACCGCGCCGGATATATCCGTCGGCGCCGCGCTTACTGAAAACCGTGTTGACATTCAAGCAGCTTCTGAAGAAAACCATTTACAGTATTCAGCGGACAGCGATCGGGAATCAGGAACGGAACCGGATATTTCAGTCGGATTCCGTCCGGCCGATATGCAGCTTGAAATTGAACCGGATTCCAGGGAAACGGATATTGTTTATCCTATGGATTCCAGCGCGGAAAGCGGCACATATCCGGGGATTTCAACCGGATTCCAGGGAAACGAAGGCGGGATCACCGTGGACACGGAAACCGACAGCGGGCGCGTGTCATACGACGAAACAGGAACCGCGCCGGATATATCCGTCGGCGCTGCTTTTTCCGTGGGCCAGATTGAAGCACAGGGCGCTTCGGGGGAAAACATTTTCCAGTACCAGACAGACAGCAGCGCGGAAAGCGGAACAATTCCGGATATATCAACCGGATTCCAGGGAGCCGCGGCAGAAGTTGACCTGGGGGCAGCAGCAGACAGCGGAAGCGCCGCATATGACCAAAGCGGCACGATTCCGGACATTTCAACAGGATTCCAGGGCGGCGGCGCAGAAATGGGCCTGACGGCCGCCACAGAGAGCCACACGGCCGCATATGACCAAAGCGGCACGGCGCCGGATATTTCAGTCGGCGCACAGATTACCGAAGTACAGGCCACGCTTGAAAGTGATTCCGCGGGGAATGAAGTTATTTATCCCGCAGACGGCAGCACGGAAAGCGGTTCCATTCCGGATCCGTCGATCGGTTTTGCTGGGGCGGAAAGCGGCGTTTCCGCCGCGCCGGATAGCGTAGGCGTTGACTTATATTATAACACTGACGCGGGCAAGTATGCCGCCGACGAATAAGAAAGGAGCCTAAAACATGGCAGAAGCAAGCTATATCCCACTTACGGAAAAAGCGCTGGATGATCTCAAAGAATACATCAAGCGTTGTGTTTCACATGCGGAATACCGCGCCGGGGATAAGTGGGAAAGAATCCCTATTTACAAAGTGGAAACGCTGGTTGATGGGCGCGTTGCTATATTTGTGCTTTTTGACCATGACGCGCCGGACGAAATCACCGGGATCCGTTTTTATCATAAAAACGGCTTCTTGTGGGCTGGCGGAAATGAAAACCTGAACAAAGCAGAGTTTGAAGAGGGTATTTTATACCGCTACACGCTGAAAATAGTCCAGTCGTCGGGCAAAAGTTAGGAAGGAGTGAAAAAGGATGTATATTCCGGTATTTTGGAAAGATCGGATTGTGGAATTTCCGCGCCGCGTTTCATCGGAAAGCCTGGGAAACGGGCTTTACAACTGGACACCGGCGCCGGGTGAGATTTTAGAGAGAGGAACACAGCAGAGCGCAACCAACTTCGGGAATATGGATTTCGGCGTTTTGGAAAATGCGCTGATGTCCGGTTTTGCTGCAATCAATATCCGCCTGGCGCAAGAATCCGTTGACGATATGCGCGGCCAGGTTATCAGCGTAGACCTGAAAAACACAATGAAATTTCCGGCCACAAATGCAGAAAAGACAGTGGCGCTTCCGCGGACGGTCAACAAAGTTGATTATGATGTTTTCGCGGAAGTCGTATCAGCTGACGGGCCAGTGGAGCGTGTGGAGGTTTACGGAAAGGCGCTGAACGCCTTTAAAGTGTGCTATTCCGGCAGCGCAAAGAATGTAACGGTAAAGCTGCATGTGACAGGGGGGTTGTACTGATGGCAAATGTAATTATTAAATCAGACGAACGCCGCGCACAGGAAGCGGCCGTATTACGGCAGTTTGGCGGAGGTTCCCCGGACAATTCAAGCCGGGAGAATCGGGAGTACGCGGAGGAAATCAACGCGCGAATGAATGAGGTAAAAAAGGAGGTAGGGATCAGATGAAAGTTATCGAAGCGAACGAAGGGCGCAAGGTTGAGTATGAGGAAAACGGAAGCTGGCTGATTTTTGACGATCAGATCAGCCTGAACCTGAAAAAGCTGGAAGCGGATAATGATGTACATATCGACATTACTGCAAACGCCTTCGGGAAATTGCAGACCGGCGAAGGCGTCTACTATGTGGCACAGCTTACCATACCGGCGCGGCGGTATGAGGAAACGGAAATTGAAAATCCGGATTATGTGGAGCCGCCGGAGGATGAAGAAGCGGAAGATTCCGGCGCCGGGCATGTAAACCGGACAATCACAAAGAAAGATCCGGTTCCGTTTTCTATGGACAATGTAACATTGACACTTTACGCATTGAAGGAAGGGGTTTTATAAGATGAAAACATATGATTTTGACAGTCTGAAATTTGCAACAGAAGGGCTTTCTGGCGGTGCGTGTACCGTTATTCAGGATGATGTAGGGCTTCCGTCTTTTATGGTTCCGATCAATCAGCGCACAAATGCACAGCTTTTCGAGGGCGGATCACAGAAAACACATTCGGCCTTTATGGTGGATGATGTGGAGTATAAGCGCTTTTTTATCAGCAAATTTCTGAATTGCGTAATCAATGGCCGCGCGTATTCCTGGCCGCTGATGGATCCGAAAGCCGTTATCAATTATGATGAATCTATGGCAGCATGTAACGCAAAGGGGAACGGCTGGCATTTAATGAGCATACCGGAAAGGGCCGTTATTGATCACCTGATTTATAAATCCGGTTTTGTTCCGCGCGGCAATACACAGTATGGACACAGCCACACGCACACATATGAAGCCGGAGAACAGACCGCGGACGAAAGCGACGGCAGCGGCGGCAGAAGGACAACCAGGACAGCGGCCGGATCAGGCCCCGCAACATGGTTCCATGACGGAACCAGGAACGGGATTGCGGATTGGGTTGGAAATGTCTGGAAATGGGCTTCCGGTATGCGTATAGTAAACGGAGAAATTCAGATCTTCGTTGGAAACCTGGCTGCAAGACAGGTAAGCGCCGCCCCTGAAAGCACGTACTGGAAAGCGATCCTTCCTACTGGCGCCCTGGTAAATCCGGGAACGGCCGGAACGCTGAAATATACAAAGGATTTCAAGATCGCGACGGCGACAGGGGAAGCCGGTTCCACGTATACGGCAAATTTCGGAAATATTACGGCCGCTTCCGGCGTAACCATTCCGGAAATCCTTTATGAATTACACCTTGCGCCGAAAGCTGGCGTTACACACCAGGGCGCCTTCTGGATCAACAATGAGGGGGAGCGCTTGCCGCTCGTGGGTGCGAGTTACAGCAACGCTTCGAATTCCGGGCCGTCGGCGCTGAGTTTGGACAACCCGCGTTCTTACGTGCACGCGAACATCGGCTTCTTTTCCGCTTTTATGGAATTGGAATCTGTAATCTGAATACTGTAATCTGTTTGGGGCCGCGATAGCGGCCCCCTATGTTTTGGCATGACGAAAGGGAAATAAAGGAATGGGCGGTTATCAAAGGCGGTATGACAATCAGCCGCGCGGGAATCCGGAAACGGACGAAGGAAAAGAACAGAAAAGCGGATTGATCATATTGCAGAAATCGAAAGACCTTATGCAGTATCTTTATACTTCATGGGTAAAATATCCGCGGAGTGAAAAGCCCGGTTTTGTGGCGGATTATAAACAATGTCTTTTTCAATTCCTGATATACATTATCACGGCGCAGAAAAAGTATTTCAAGAAAACCACGCTTCAGGACGCAGATGTGCAGCTGGAATTGTTGCGGCTTTTCAATCAGCTTTCCTATGACATGCACTTTATTGATGAAAAGCGTTACAAGCTGATTTCTGAAAGGTTGTGCGAAATTGGACGGCTACTCGGCGGCTGGATAAATTCGCAGAAAGAAACCAGCAAAACAACTGGAAAATAATTTCCGGTGGGGATAGATCATTTAACGCTTGCCGATCGTGGGTGCGAGTTACAACAACACTTCGAATTCCGGGCCGTCGGCGCTGAATTTGAACAACCCGCGTTCTAACGTGAACACGAACATCGGCTTCTTTTCCGCTTACCTTTTTAGCCAGGAGGGAAATGTTTACGGACATTTTCACAGCGCAAGAAAAGGAAAGGGATCTATTCCCATTCCGGCCGACTGGCCGGATAAATTGACGTTGCTGTTAATGCAGTTAGTACCGATCATGCAGCTGGCTTATGGGCTGCATGGGAGGGCCTGAAGGGTGCAACGAACAGCGCCGCGCCGACGGCCGAAAGCCGCCAGCGCAGCCCCCGCAAAGCGCAAGCCCGCAAAAAGCGGGGGATTTTTAGAGAAAGGAAAAGGCTATTGAAAACCTTTAATGTAACACATGAAGAAATAATAGATTTTGAAAATCTTTTGGAAGCGGACAAAAACGCTTCAAAAAGCAAGCATTACCGGGATGAAAACCTTGCATTTGCCGCGCATAAAAGCGACGAACTTATAAACCTACACAATGAACTGACCTATTTTCCGAAAGACGGGATTCCGGGAAATCCGTTGGAATCTGCATACCACGTCGGAAGATACCGGCGAAAGAAAATCTATGAGCCGAAACCGCGGATCATTATGGCGCTACAATACCGCGATCGCGTTGTACAGTGGGCGTATTATCAAAAATTAAACCCGTTGTTTGACAGGCAGTACATAGAACATAGTTACGGGTGCAGAGTAGGCAAGGGAACCACAAGGGCGCGGGCGCAGCTACAATACTGGCTTCGCATGGCGTCAAGGAGCGCTAAAAAGTGGTATGTGCTGAAGCTGGATATTGCAAAGTATTTTTATCGCGTGGATCATGAAATCCTGATGAAAATTCTATCTAAGCATATCAGGGATCCGCTGATCCTTCGGGATCTGTATAACCTGATAAATTGCGAGGATACAGCCTTCGGGCTTCCGGCTGGCGTCCAGCCTGAATTATGCGATCGGGAAGAATGGCTTTATAACCGTGGTATGCCGATCGGGAACCTGACAAGCCAAATGTTTGCAAATATCTATCTGAATGAGTTGGATCAATTCTGCAAGCACGATTTACATATCCGGTATTATATCCGCTATATGGATGATATTATCATCCTATGGTCGGATAAAAACGAATTACACCAAATTCAGGCAGAGATTGAAAGATTCCTGGATGAAAAACTTCACCTGGAATTAAACAAGAAAACATGTATCCGCCCGGCCTGGCTGCCTGTTACGTTCGTAGGCGCACAGATCACGCCGAAAGCGATCCGCATGAGGAAAAGCACAAGGAAGCGCATGTTCCGCAGAATGAAATATATCCGCGGCCTGTTTGAAATCGGGAGGATCGCATTTGAAAAAGTAAATAATACCATGCAAAGCTATTTCGGGCTGATTGGAACCTTTACAGCCAGAAACCTTTTACGGAAAGTCATTGATGAATTTTCGTTTCGCATTATTAAGCATGACAATTCAACCGGGTAAAAGCCCGGTTTTAAATTGTTTAATTCTGAAAGAAAGGGGGCTTTTCTATGTCGGAAGTATCGTTTGAACGGGAAGTGTTAGAACGCCTGACAAAAATTGAAGCGAAGCTGGATAGTTTTGACGCCGCAAAGAAAAAAACATATGACAACGAAAACGACATTATCCGTCTGAAGGATGAAGTCAGGAATCAGAGCGATCGCATTATCAAGCTGGAAGATTCTAACAAATGGCTTCACCGGACAACGGCCGGAGCCGTGATCGGAAGTTTGGTTGCTATTGTGTTTGCATTAGTCCAGGCGGGGATCGGCCTATGAGAACACGAAAGCGCAGCAGAAAGAAAAAGCCGGAGTTTTCAAAGCAAATTCTGACAACCGCAAAATGGGAGTGCTGGATCATTACAGCCTTCGGCCTACTTTTTACGGCAAAGGGCTATGATACATCATTCTTCGCATATGTGATCCCGGTAAGCTGGGGCGGATATGCAATAGCGCGGGCATTTTACTACAATAAGGCAAAATCAGAAAACGCGATCAAACTTCGCGCGGCGTACAAAAAGGCTGGGCTTGATCCGGAACCGGCAGATCGGCAGCTTGAATCAGCACTTGAAGAAGAAATACGTTCGGAATATTAAGGAGGAACAAAGAAAATGGATGTAAACGCCACAACACAAACACTGATCAATGTCCTGGTTATCGTGGTTATTCCCACGCTTACCAAAGCGGCCGTTGATTATATGCGCCTGAAAATCCAGGGAACCAGGATTGAACAGGCGGGGCAGATCGTTCTTGACGCGGTTGATCAGACGAACCAGACGTTCGCGGACAAATTGCGGGAAAGCGGCGATTTCACGAAAGAAAACCAGAAGAAAGCCCTGGAAATGTCGGTGAAGGCGGCACTGGAAAGGATGAACGATCGCACGATTGAATTATTGGAAAAAGAATTTAATAGCGCGGAATCGTGGATCATTTCCAAAATCGAAGCAGCTTGCAAGGCGAACAATGAAAACAAGAATTTTTTTGAATTAAAATAATTGAGGGCGGCCGCGCGGATGATGTGCGGTCGCTTTTCTCTATGAAAGGATCTGATTTTATGTCTAATAGCGCATTAGTAAATTACACACGGATTTCACCGAACAAAAACAGCCCCCGCAATCATGCAATAGATACAATTTCAATTCATTGTGTCGTGGGGCAGTTATCCGTTGAAACAATCGGGAATGTGTTTGCGCCGTCGTCGGCCGGGTGCAGCGCCAACTATGGGATCGGCGCCGACGGCCGGATCGGGATGTATGTTGAAGAAAAAGATCGTTCCTGGTGTACATCCAGCGGGGCGAACGACAACCGCGCAATCACGATCGAATGTGCCAGCGATACCACTTCACCGTATGCCGTGAATGATAAGGTATACAAGGCCCTGATCAATCTGTTAGTGGATATTTGCCAGCGAAACGGCATTAAATCCCTGAAATGGCAAGCAAACAAGGCCCTGATCGGCCAGGTAGACAAGCAGAACATGACCGTTCATCGGTGGTTTGCGAACAAAGCGTGTCCTGGGGATTATCTTTACAATTTGCACGGGCAGATCGCCGCAGAAGTCAATAAACGGCTGGGGGTATCATCCGGAGCCGCCGCGCCAGCTGCAAAACCGCAGCAGACCAGCAAAACCACAGCAGAAAAAACAATCTGGAATTTTCTTTCCGGAAAAGGGCTGAATGATTTTGCCGTGGCCGGTATCATGGGGAATCTGTTTGCAGAAAGCGCCCTGAATCCGCGCAACCTTCAGAACAGTTATGAAAAAAAGCTGAATATGACGGATGATAAATACACGGCCGCAGTAGATAACGGAACCTATAACAATTTTGTGAGGGATTCCGCGGGCTATGGCCTGGCACAGTGGACATATTGGAGCCGGAAACAGGGGCTTCTTGACCACGCCAGGAAACAAGGGGCTTCCATCGGGGATCTGAATATGCAGCTTTCTTTCTTGTGGAAAGAATTGTCCGGATATACAGCCGTAATGAACACGCTAAAAACGGCGGCTTCCGTCCTGGCGGCGTCAAACGCCATTCTAACGGGTTTTGAAAAGCCAGCGGATCAAAGTGCAGCCGTACAGAAAAAGCGGGCTGAATACGGCCAGAAATACTATGACAAGTACGTAAAGAAAGCAGCCGCAGCCCCGGCAGCATTTACGCCGTATCTGGTAAAGGTGACAGCAACAGACCTTCGGATCCGCAAAGGCCCCGGAACAAATACTTCTATTGTCCGTTATTGTCCGCCCGGCGCCTATACAATCATTGCAGAATCGGACGGCCCCGGCGCTTCAAAATGGGGCCAGTTGAAAAGCAAGGAGGGCTGGATCGCGCTGGACTATGCAAAGAAAATATAATTCGTGTATAATGTAATTTAATTAAATTATAAAGTAAATATAACGATTACAAAATACACTTGACAGTTTTCTATAAAGTGTGATACAATGGCGGCCAGAGGGGGTTATAAAGGGGGTGCGGGAAAAGCGGCATTTCATAACGCGCCAGGCGCCCATATAGCCGCCTTTTTCGTTTCCTGGATAAAATCCCCGCTTGCGTCCGTAAAATGCTGCTATGGGGCGAATAGAGCGCCCACGCGGGCAGATATGGGCGGCGCCCGTCCAGCTTGCTTCCTGAATACCATTCAGAACGCGCCAGGCGCCCCGTGTAGCCGTTTTAATGCCTTGCATGATAAAATACCCACATGGAGAAGAAAAGCCGTCCACGGGGTAAATAACGCGCTTGTACGGCGTCATATGCTGGGGCCGTCTGCCTGGACGGTTCCGGAAATGCCGTCCAGAACGCGCCAGACGCCCCATAAAGCCGTTTTATTTACTTACACAATAAAATCCCTATGCAGATTCCTAAAATGCCGATATGGGGCAATACGGGCTTTCTGCATAGGGATTTTTTATTTTGCTGGCTTGTATGTGTATTCCGTTCCGTTTTCAGCGGCGGTTATAGTATCAAGCTGATTTTTAAAACATCCATTTTCGCCTATCTTGCGGGCCTTGCGTTCCGCTTCCGCCTGGCTTCTGGCTTTTACATTCAGCCATTGAAAAGGATTCCCGGTTTCGTCGTTTATGGTGATTTTATATAACTTGTGTTCCGTCCTTTTCAGCTTTCCGCTTCCGTTGCATGAATAACAGGGGCCGGCGGCGCCGGAACGGTAGATATATTTTCCGGAACCGTTACACTTTCCACACATAACTATTTCTGACATTTTCGATCGCCTTCCTTCCTGGCGGCCGCTAGGCCGCCGCCTGTTTTATGCTTCAGCTAAAATCATGTTAGCCACTTTTTCAAAATGCGCCTTTATCCTTTTACTTTCAAGCGTTGTTTCGGATGTTTCGCCAAAATTCCAGGTATAGTATTTAATTTGTTCATCCATGCCTTCCGCTTTTTCCTGGAAATATTCGGCTATTTCTGACCGGTCAATATCAGTCTTGACTTCGATCGCGGCGTGTTCTTGATTCCAGGCTTTAGCCGTTACCCTTATTTCAAAGCTGTTTGTTGATATGCTGATAGGCCAGAAGCAAATATTGTGTTTTGCCTTGCTGATCTTGCCGCGTTTAGAGATTTTTCTAAGGGAGTGATCGCTTCCTGACCATCCAGGATCCCCGGCAGAGCGTTCCACATAATAGAATCCGTTGTCATTCTTGAAATATGCGCCCGTGATTTCTACAACGTCGCCTGTTTTGATTTCGATACCGTTTTTATCTAACATTTTTATTTCCTCTCTTTCTTACACGAAGATAATAGATTTTGTGCTTCCATTGAAGCTCAAATTGTAATAAATTATTCTATAAGACGTATAACATATTGCAAAAATCAATTCGTCTGGATAATGAATAAATTTTTTCTCAATACGTGTTTTTACTTTTCTCATATATCATACCGCCTTTCTGTAATTTCTTTGATGATACAATCATAAACGGTTCTGTTTAAAATGTCAATACATTTGTTTAAATATTTTTATTTATTTTTTAATATTCTTATTGCAAATTTAAATATATTCGTTTATAATATAAACAGAAAAGAGGTGATTATATTGGCGGTATCAGAACAAATCAAAATATTATGTGTAAAACTCAATATTAGCGTTTCGGAATTAGCGCGCTTATGTGGTACTAGTCCACAAGCATTCAGCCAAAAGATGAAACGTGAGGGATTTACTCCGGCTGAATTAAAGGAAGTTGCAAAAGCGGCTGGGTGTAATTATGAAGGTTCATTTATATTACCGGATGGTGACAGGGTAACAGATTAGGGGGTGTATGTGTGAAGCATGGATTAAGTAAGACTCGTTTATATAGTATCTATTCGGGAATGAAACAACGCTGTTACAATCCAAATAACCAGCATTTCTCTTTATATGGCGGTAAGGGAATAACCATTTGTGATGAATGGATGGGAGATAATGGCTTACAAAACTTTTTTGAATGGTCTTTAAGTCATGGTTATAATGACAACCTAACTATTGATCGCATAGACAGCAATAAGGGGTATTCTCCTGAAAACTGCCAGTGGATAACCGCTTCGCTAAATAGTTATCGTGTAAATTCGGATGATAAATATTTTTCAACCTATACCGGAGAAGCCTTATTTTCAGGTAATGAGCAAATTTTAATTAAAATAAGGAAAATAATGCTAGAAACTAAGATAACTCAAAGAGAAATAGCTGAAAAACTCGGTATAAAACCGCAAGGACTTACGAAAATGCTAAATAAGAAAAACTTCGGTTTTGAGGACGCAAAAAAAATATTGGATACTATGGGTTATAATTTAGTTGTTGACTTCGAACAATGCACGGAGGAAAATTAAAACATGAAACACGAACTAAGCAAAACCCGGTTATATAGTATCTATTCCGGCATGAAGCAACGCTGTTATAATCCTAATAGCCAGCATTTCCCTTTATATGGTGGTAAGGGAATAACCATTTGTGATGAATGGATGGGAGATAATGGCTTGCAAAACTTTTTTGAATGGTCTTTATGTCATGGATATAATGACAACCTAACTATTGATCGCATAGACAGCAATAAGGGGTATTCTCCTGAAAATTGCCAGTGGATAACATTGTCTCTGAATAGTAGTAGGGCGCATATAGGTGATGTGGAAAATGGTTCTATGAAAATTCTTACATCGGAAAAGATTAGATTTCTTATAAATCGCCGACAGATTACAATGTATTCCGTGGCAGAAGAAACAGGTCAGACACGGCAGAATTTTTCTAACAAGCTGAAGCGCGGGGATTTTAAAGAATCAGAATTACGCGCGATCGCTGAAGCTGTCGGGTGTGAACTGGTAATTTCTTTTGTGGATAAAGAAACAGGGGAAGAAGTTGGATGAATAAAAACAGGAAAAACCGCTGAAAATGCGGCTTTTCTTTTTCCTGGTTACTCACATAGACGGGAAAGCGTAACGCTTACGGAGGATGAAAGCAGAACATACAGCGCCGCTAATTCGGAGAGCGATACCTACCTGGAGGCAACGGTCAACGGAGTTGCGGCAGGGGAGTGGCAGCTCCTTTATTCCAATTTTGACAAGATCCATAAGCGTGTGGAGGTAAGCCTATACAGCGGAAACGCCACCAGCTATGTCCATAATGGGAGCAGCGGCAGCATCCGGATTTATTATGAGCCGTCCGGCCAGGCCCATGATTTTACCATTACCTGGGAGCATGCGGACCGGGCTTTGGCAGACCTCAAGCTAACTGCACCGGATGGAACCATATATTCGAAAAGCACCACGCCCGGGAATATCATGACGGATGAGTATGGAAAATATGTGATTAAGGTTCCGAATCTGGTGAAGGGAGATTACCGGTTTGATGTGAAAGGGGAAAGCCTTGGGCGTGTATGGGTAACCTGTGATGAGTCTGTCTTTTTCCACCGGGAAGAAATGGACCATACAGAGGAGCCAGCCGAAACCCAGGAAGAATCATCAGAAAGCGCCGGAACAGAAGAATGATTCCGTTTCTTGACAGGAGCAGGCTAATATAGTAATAAGAATAATGGAAGATAGAGTTATATGGTTTTGTGTGAAACCGCCTTGGTAAGCTGATTACCCTGGCGGTTTTATTCATTTACTGGTCTTATACCTTGCGGCTTGCAGTATAAAAAGGAAATCAGGACAGGATGCCCTGATTTTTTGCGTTAGGGTAATCTATTTTGCGCCTTGAAATGAATCATTCATGATATATAGAACATCCCTTAATGATATCAATCCGAAGCCATAATTTTATTGAATTACATCACAGGAATCGGGAGAGGAGAGTGGCAATGAATGATTATGTCATGAACATGGAAACGCACAAACTGGAGCTTCATTTTGAGAAGGAAGATTACCTGGCACTGCCAGAAGATCTGAAAAAGGAAATCAACAGCAACTTTTTTTCAGCGGGAAATCCAACACATGGGTGAGCCGGGCCAAATTCCCGAATCTCCGGCGGGCTGAGGAAGTGGCAAAAAAGCTGGGGCTTACAGATGGCGGAAAGACGGGAGAAAGGCTGAGTTTTGAAGAGCAGATGGAGCGAAAGGCGAAACGGGCGCAAGAACGGTCGGAGCGGTGTGAGCTTAAATCCGACCAGGCTGCCGAAAGGGGCAAAGCACTGCAGAAACCGGCAGAAGACATGGGTGGAGATCCTGCTTTTTTCACCCAGCCCCTGATAAACAGCAGTGCGGGCAAAGCCTTTGCAAACGAGAGAAACCGGATGTTCGCTGCCTGGGACAAAGGGCTGGAAGAATTTAAAAAATCGGAATATTATGCCAGGAAGGCGGAAACAGCCAGGCGGATAGCCCAGGGGACAATGCCCACAGACAAAGCGTTCCTTGACCGGAAGATTAAGGAAACAGAAAGAATCATAAGAGCGCAGAGACAGTATCTGGAAAATTTCAGCGAAACATATACAGGGGACGAAGAAATCCGTTTTTTCCCAAATGAACATTTTTTAGATCAGCAGGACGAAGCGGACAAGGAACGGATTACGGACACGAATTTTACGGTTTTCGGGAAGGTACCGAAAAAATACCATGTTGAGTGTGAAAGTAGCCTGCCGGACGGAAGAATCACCATAAGGCTTTTTGAGTATGATGCGCAGATAGCGCTTGATGAGGGCGAAGTTACGGAGGAAACATTGACTGTGGCATTTCCCAATACGGCGGTTCTGTATCTTCGCACTTACAAAAAGACACCGGACAAAATGAAATATGTGATTGTCACACCGGGCGGAACGGTTCAGTATGATGTGCCGATTATGAAAGTGCAGACGTATTCGCTGGACGATATTTTTGGAAAAGGTCTGCTAATGCTGATTCCGTTTTATATTTTTTCACATGAGAACAGCTTTCCGGAGTATAATAGTAATGAGCAGAAACTGGCAGAATTGAAAGCGGAGTATCAGAAAATTTTAGAAAGGCTTGATGAACTGGAACAGCAGGGAGTGATCGGGGCGCTTGACAAACGCACAATCATAGAACTTTCCGGCGATGTGATTAAAGAGATTGCACAGAAATATGAGAATGTGCAGAAAGGTGTAGGTGATATTATGGGCGGAGCATTGATTGAAACAGAAGCACGAAGAATTTTAAACAAAGGCATAAGTGAAACTAAAAAGGAAACTGCACTCAGAATGCTGAAAAGAGGAAAAATGACGGTTGAGGAAATTGCTGAGGATTCAGGTCTTAGTGTTGCAGAAGTGACGCAACTTGCAGAGCTTCAGTCAGTGTAAGGAGATAGTGTTAAAACTTGAGTTTTACAGTTATTAATCAAAAATCCCCCTGTATATCCTGAAAATAGCGAATATACAGGGGATTTTCTGTGTTATGCTTTTTTGTTAAATTTATATCTTGAAAAAATCTTTTGAAGTGCTACCTGGCCCTCCTCACTGAATGCCAGCGTTGGTACTATAGGTCACATTAAAATCCGGAACCGAGAGGGCGATAACGAGAAGGCCGAGGAAACTTTGGAATGGCTCCGGCCCCAATGGCTGTGTCTGGGCATTGGGAATCATAGACGGTTTAACCGGCACAGTTTATAAAAACGATGAGGAGACGAAATGAGATTGACTGACAGTGATAAAGAATGCCTGAAAGCATGGGGATATCCGGAACAGGATATGAAACAAATTGAGGAGGAGGGGCGGATTTCTGCGGAGAAGGCCAGTAAGCTCCTGGGAAGAGAAGCCTATTTAAGCGGACTTTCCAGGAGCGCCTTTCATTGGAGTGCTTCCAGAGACATTGGCGACAGCGGAAATACCGTATCATTTGACTCGTCAAGTCTGTTTCAAGAAAGCGGGATTGATTTGAGAAGAAAGGAATTGCTGTGAACAGAGAACAGGTAAAGCAGGAGCTGTTAAAAGGGCGGGTTTTGGAGGAACTATTTGAATTCCGGTCCGGCCAGGGATGTGATATCTATAAAGGTGAATTTTCCCTGTCGGATGAGATTATTTATATTCCGGATCTTGATCTGAATGAGATACCGATACATGAGGCTGTTGAAAAAGAAGAAGTGGATTGGGTTGTAAACGCGATGTACAGCGGCCTGGATTTTCTGGAGCAGTGCGGTGGAAAGGAAGAACTGGCAAAGGAATTGTTCTGGTATTGTGACTGGCAGCACCCATCCAGCGCATGGTACGGGGATTTTTTGTGGGATATGGAAGAATAGTACAACCAGGACTATCATGTAACTGATAGGAAAAATATATCACGAAGCTGATAGGAATCCCTATCATGTAACTGATATTGGAATGTAAAAGTAATTTGTCTTGAGATTGATAGGATATGTGTACCCGTAATCTTAAAACAAGAGAGTTTGGATACAGCATATCCTGAATATTTCGAGAGTTGCAGAAAAATTTTAGGAATTTAAGGAATTTTGGCATCATATTGCCACAGACAGACTTTTTATGGTAAAATCCCGTCTTTGACAGTTTACAAGACAGAGAAACGCTGTATAGCCCTTATTTTATAGGCTGTACAGCGTATTTTCCTCTCGTTTTACTCTT
>CAJSZV010000028.1 GCA_910574345.1 Clostridiaceae bacterium
TCACGGTACTTTGACTACAACTATATCTTGTATCTATAGGCGGCTCCCAAGCATTAAAATAAGAACAGATTTCAGGTGGCTCTCAAGCTTTAAATTAGTGGCTCCCAAGCTTTAGAATAATCACATACAGTAAATTTTAAAACTTACTCCAAGTCCTACAAATTCAGAAAGCGATACCCCACCCCAGAAGAACAGCAGATGATTTTCAAAGATACCCATGAGGCAATTATCACCGAGGAAGTATGGGAAACGATACAGCGGTTAGCGCAACATCGAAGAAGGCGTACAAATGACCATGAGCCTGGACTTTTCTCCGGTATGCTTTACTGTGCGGATTGTGGCTCTCCCCTTCACTTCTCCACTGGAAGTAATACTTCCGGCAAAGATCCCCGATATATCTGTGGGGGCTATCGGAAACGAAGCGCCGAAAAATACTGCACCGCCCACTATATCCGCCAGCCCGTGCTGGAGGAACTGGTTCTTGAAAACCTGCGGCAGATCGTAAAACTTGCCACGGAGCAGGAAAAGGAATTTGTAAGGCTTATTATGAATTATACACTTTCCAAACAGCAGGAAGATGTAAAAACCCTGCAAAAGAACCTTGCGCCAAAAGAACATCGTATCTTAGAGTTGGATAGGATTATTTAAAAACTGTATGAAGACAATTTTTCCGGGAAACTGTCAGACGAACGCTACATGATTTTTTCCAGGGATTACGAGAATGAACAGCATATCCTGAAAACGGAGGTCGAGGACTTAAAGAACCAGATTGTTGAGCAGGATTCCAAGGTAGTCAATATCAACAGCTTTGTGGAACTTGCCAGGAAGTATACTTCCTTTGAAAAACTGACCCCTGGAATGCTTCACGAACTGGTTGAGAAGATTATCGTCCATGAAGGCGATAAAAGCAGCGGCCACCGCATACAAAAAATTGAAATCTATTATTCTTTCGTTGGCGACCTGGAGAGTTCTCATGTGGTCGCCCAACGAACTCGAAAAACACCAGCAGCGTGACATATTTCTTTATTTTGCACTGCCAGTCTTTTAAATCTAAAAAGGTTCGCTAAGAATATTCCCCTAAAACAACCCCAAAACAAAAGTTCGTACCCTCTCTAATGTAAAAATGCCCTTAAAGGCACACGGAAATAATGCAACTCTGAAACCTATGTAGTGCCAAAAGTGCCGTGTTTACGGGCTTTCTCGGCTTTCCGTGTCCGTATCTGCCGGGGAAGGAGACGCCTTTGGAAGCCAGAGTTATCGCTCCCAATTTTGGAGGGGGCACACTGGACAGGGGGAGGGGGCAAAACAGCCACAGAGGGGGGCAGATTCGTGACCACTGTGACCGTCCGTAACCGCCTCTCCCGTGCTGCCCTGGCACAACCCCAAAATCAAACAAGGGATTCCGGCAACACCTAATGTGCCGGACCCCCTTGTTTTCAGCGGTTTTCCCAATATTCTGTTCATGCCCTTTGTATCAAATAAGCGGTTTACATTTCGGTAAAGCGGCGTATGCCCGTAAAACCGTTCTTTTCCACATAACTGTGAATGTAACTGCCTATTTCCATCAGCACTGATCATCTCACTGCTGCACATTCCTGGTATACCGACACCCCGGATAATTGCTGCACCCAAAGAAAGGACCATACCTGCCGTTCCTTTTCATCAGCTCCCCGCCGCATCGGGGGCATTTCTCCGGTGCCTTAAGCTCATCTCCGGCCAGGCCCATACGCCGTCCCATCTCCTCATAACATTTCTGATTCATGATGCAGTCATTGAGAGCCCGATGGGCCCCTTCCGTGCTGATATGGAAGTGCGCCGCCAGATCTACCAACCGATGATGGGACAGCTCTTTTACACAGCTTCTGGCCATGTACAAGGTGTCAATGTAATCATTGCCCAGATCCCGCCTGTATAACTCCTGCATAGCATGATTTAAAAATTTCATGTCAAAGCTGTGGATATTGTGGCCCACCAGAATGTCCTGTTCGATAAAAAGAAGAAAATCCGCCAATGCATCCTCTATCACAGGGGCATCCGCCACCATGGCGTCCGTAATTCCGTTGACCCTGGAGGCAGCCGCCGGTATCTTTCGGCCGGGATTGACCAGGGTGGAAAAATTCTTCTCTGCCTTTCCCCCCCTTACTCTCACCGCCGATATCTCTATAATCTTGTCTGTCTCGGGGCTCAGTCCCGTGGTCTCCAAGTCAAAGACCACATAATCCGGCTTGTATCCGGACAGACGTCTTCCCTTCTTTTGTTCTTCCATCTTTCCCTCTTTTCTATTGTTACGGTTATGGTTATGATTTTTCCTTGATGATTTCTGAGTTTTATTGTATTGTATTTAACAGAAACAGTCAATCAGGAAATGAGGTGAACATAATGTGGCAATGCCCAAAATGCAAACGTACTTTTAAACACACCAATCAGGATCATTACTGTGGGGACGCCCCTCGAACCATCGAAGAATATATAGAACGCCAGCCGGAATATGCCCGGCCTTATCTGCGGCAGATTAACGAAGCTATCCGGTCAGCAATACCGGAAGCAAAAGAAAAAATATCCTGGAGTATGCCCACCTACCGGAAAAACCATAACCTGATACACTTTGCCGCTTTCAAAAAACACATCGGCCTGTATCCCGGCACCGAAGCGGTGGAGGCATTTGCAGATAAACTGAAAGACTTTAAGACAAGCAAGGGAACCATTCAGCTGCCTTATGATAAGCCCCTGCCTCTTGATCTGATTGTTCAGATTGCCAAATGGTGTGAACAGGTATAAGGGACTTTGCGTCATCAAAATACAATCCCTTCCATGACTGGCATATTCCAATCAGCGGAAGGGATTTATTTTATCTAATCAGCCTAAACACCAGCCTGCTTCCCCGCAGACAGTTCCACTTTCGACGCAAGATAGGCAAAGGCAAAATAGCAGTCACTTTGATCTCCCGACCGAATTACCTGCTCCATCACTTCATAACCTTTTTCCTTTTCTCCCTGCATCAGATAATAATTGCCTATGCCGAATCCCATGGTTACAATCTCAAGATCCGTCACTTTGTCAGGATCTGCCGAAAGAAGTTCCTCCGGTTTTTTTATCCCCTTATACATGAGCAGTCGGGCATAGTAAGCCGTGTTATCGCCGGGTTCCATATGCTCCGTAATACGATCCAGTACTTTCTCTGCCTCTTCATCCCATCCAAGACGCTTAAGGGTCATGTAATACCAGTCACTGACGGCGATGAGCTCCGGCTGGGCATCTGTCAGCTCATAACACCTGCGGTAAGCCTTTGCCGCCCTCTTATAATCCCGAAGAAGGAAAAAGGAAAGGCCCAGATGGTAAAATACATTCCAGTCATCAGGATTTAATCTGGCTGCTATGGTAAAATCCGCCGCCGCATCCTGAAAGCGCCAGCAGGACAGCATGCGATGAGCCCTGTGGCGGTAATACTCCCAGTTAAAAGGGTTGCAGGCAATGGCTAAGGCATAGCACTCCTCCGCCTCTCTCATAAGGGAAAGGCGGGCATAGGCATGACCCTTCTTCATCCACAGGTCTCCGTCTTCCGGATCTTTTTGCACCGCAGCCGCGGCTGCCTCGATCTGCTCGTCTTTGGGAATCTCGCATCTCTCCCAGCTGGCGGTCTCATAACTTTGGTTTATCTTAATGCTCATGTTTATCCCTCCCCTACTTTCCAAGACTCTGTTTGTCCGCCCGTGAAGCCAGGCAGGCAAAGGCACTGTACCACCGGCTGTTGGAAGCCGTCTCGATTACCTGGTCAAGAAGCTCTTCATACTTTTCCTGCTGCCCCTGATTCAGATAATAATTGGCAAGGCCAAAACCCTGAGTTACCACTTCCAGAGCCGCTCCTGCTTTAGGATCTACACCATTGAAAAGTTCCTCCGGCGAAACCAGCCCTTTGTATAAAAGGAGACGCTTAAAATAAGAACCGCTGACCGAATCATCAACCTCCATGTCTTTGGTAATGGGGTCCAGAAGTTTCTGTGCATCTTCCTTTCGTCCCAGACGCATAAGCGTCATATAATGCCAGTCTGTAACCGCCACCAGATCATCATTGCATTTATTCAGTTCCTCGCATCGGATATAGGCCCAATCCGCTTTGTCGTATCTTCCCAGAAGGAACCAGGCCAGTCCCAGATGATACCATACATTCCAGTCATAGGGGTTCAGCCGGCTTGCTATGGTAAAATCAGCCGCTCCGTCGGCAAACAGTCCGCAGGAAATAAAACGATGCGCCCTGTGGCGATAGAACTCCCAGTTAAAGGGATCTATGGAAATCGCCTTGGAATAACACTCCGCCGACTCTCTGTAATATCCCATGCCTGCAAGACACAGTCCCTTCTCCATATACAGCCTGGCATTGTCCGGTTCCTTTTCAATTTTTTGCTCAATTTCCTCCAATTCCTCATTTCCATGAATCTCATTGCGTTCCCAGCTCATTACCTGATACGCCTGTACCAAAGTGCTGGAGCGCGCAAGATCCAGCCCTATCTTTTTCTCTTCGCTCATAGCAAACCTTCCTCCTTTTTATATCGGCTTCCATTTTGCCTCTGTATCCTCACAGCAGCATGCCATATCCCCTGCCGTCCAAAGGCTTATTTCCAGGTCTTCAGGCGTTCTGCCGCCCCATGCTCCGCAAAGCCGCCCCATGTCTCGTCACGTCCGGCAATCTTATCCAAAATCTTCTTTGCTTTCTCTTTCTCTCCTGTCACACACTCAAAATATACAGCCAGCCCATATGCTCCCGTTGCAAACATATGATCATCTTTTTTCTCTGCCTGTGCAAGGACCTCATCCGCTTGTAAAGTTCCGTTATAGACCAGAACACGCTCAAAATAACCTGCGGAATCACCTGGTATCATGTCCGGTCTGATACGCTTTGCATACTCTCTCATCTCATCAATCCGTCCCATCTTCATTAAGGTCATGCACATCCAGTCCACAGTACAGATGCGAAACTCATCAGAGGCAGCCAATTCATAACAGGTATCATAAGCCTTTAAAGCCCTCTCATACTCTCCCATCAAATGGTAGGAAAGTCCCAGATGATACCAGCAGTCCCAATTCTCAGGATTCAGGCGCAGGCCCATCTCAAAATCCGCCGCAGCCTGATGATACAGCCCCAGATTCACATAGGCGTGTCCCCTGTGACGGTACAAGAGGCATCGGAAAGGATCATAGCTGATTCCCACAGAATACGCTTCCACTGCTTCACGGAAAAACATCTGCCTCCTCAGACACAGTCCAAGCTCCATATATCCGTCAGGGTCATCTTTATGTTCTTTTACGTACGCCTTAGCCCTGGCTGTCTCCTCACTGGCGGTCACATCCTCCCTTCTGTCAAAAATCTGGTTTTCCTTTGACGCCTTTAAGCTCATCTCCTTATTTTCTCCTCTCTGTTCTTTTCCCATCTTCTAATCGTCCAGCGACACAATAAACTGCAGTTCCACCTGGTTTCCTTCTCCCCATGGAACCGCCTCAACCAGAACCCCTGCCGGAGGACGCATCTGATCCCTCCAGGTTTTCATAGGACCTTCAAAGTCTTCATACTGCTCAATATCCCGTACAAAACCATAGGACATAACAATATTTTCCCTCTTGTAGCCAAACTGCTCCATAAGTTCATTATACCGCTTCATAAGCCCTTCTGTCTGGCCCTTTAAATCCGCTGCCTGGAAATTGCTGTGACCGGAAAACCATGCCAGACCGTTATACTCCACTACCCGGCTCATTCCCGGCATCACCTCTCTCCGCACCAGATCAGGCTCATCCCCTATAGCTACAAACAAGGCCACTTCCGCCTCGATTCTTGGGCCAAAGGAAGTATTCTGATTGGGGCATGCCTGAACCAATATGCCTGCCGGAGGATTAGTGCCGAAGAAATCCGCCAGAACCTTCATTGTCTCCTCATAACTGTCAATATTTTTCAAAAATCCATAGAGAGCCACTGCATTTTTCTTCTTCAGATGAAAGCGTTCGAACAGCTCCTCGTATCGGTGAAGAATTCCTTCCATCTGACTGCCTGCCGAATCCGCCTTAGGACTTACATGACCTGTAAAATATGCCATGCCGTCATAAAAAGCCACTCTGCATCCGTTGGAAATATCATAGCGCTTAATCTTTGCCTCCGGATCCGTTGCGACAATGAACTGCAGTTCAATCAGAACATTGTCTCCTACAGGACTGTGCTGGATGGGAATTCCGCTCACCGTATACCCTGCCGGAGGATTCTTAGGATCATACCATTTGGTGTAGACCTTAATAAAATCCTTTTCGTCATCTGCATTTTTCAAAAAGCAGGCTGCATAAATAATATTCTTTTTCAAAAGACCGAACTGCTCAAAAAGCTGATCATAACGCTTAAGTACTGCCTTGGACTGTTCCTCTAAGGTCTCGTACTGCGGCGCAGCATGGCCTGTAAAAAATGCCAGATTGTGGCTGAACACTACCCGGGCCGCCTGACCCGGACTCACATCCAGAAATTGAGAAGCCATATTTTTTCTCCTTTTTCTTTATTCATCGCTATTCACACCGAAAGCAGGCTGCCAGATGGCCCTTGCCGTATTCCTTTAACTGGGGGCGTTCCTGCCTGCACCGGTCCGTAGCATAAGGACAGCGGGTATGGAATACACAGCCCTTGGGCGGATTCACCGGACTTGGCACGTCTCCCTCCAGCGTCCCCGTCATGGACTTAATATCCGGATCGGGAACCGGGATAGCATCCAAAAGAGCTCTCGTGTAAGGATGAAGAGGCTTGTCAAAAAGATCTTTCTTATCTGCAATCTCCATCATATTGCCCAGATACATGACCGCAATCCTGTCGCAGACATGCTTTACCACGCTTAAATTGTGAGAGATAAATATATAGGTTAAATTGTATTTCCTTTGAAGCTCCTTCATCAGATTTAAAATCTGTGCCTGGATCGAAACATCCAGCGCAGATACGGGTTCATCACATACCACAAGAGACGGTCTTAATGCCAGAGCTCTTGCCACACCGATCCTCTGTCTCTGCCCACCGGAAAATTCATGAGGATACCGGGTGTACTGCTCCGCCTTCAGGCCCACATCATACATTAGTTCGGCAACCCTGTTATATCTTTCCATGGCATTGCCCATGTGATGGACGATTAAAGGCTCCTCTATACATCTTCCTATGGAAAAACGGGGATCCAGGGAAGAGTAAGGGTCCTGAAAAATAATCTGAATCTTCTGGGTCAATTCCATAACCTCCCGCCGGTTAGCGTTAAGGCTTAAATCTTTTCCCTCAAACAGTACGGTTCCGGCTGTCGGTTTGTTCAGGCGAACCAGGGTCTTTCCCGTAGTTGACTTGCCGCATCCGGACTCACCTACGATACCGAAGGTTTCTCCCTCATAGACGGAGAAGCTAATGTCATCCACTGCCTTGACAAAAGCCTTTTCCGATTTCTGGCGGACAGGGTAATAGACTTTCAGATTCTTCACTTCCAGTATTTTTTTTCGTTCCATCAATCCACACCCCCATCATAAAGAAAACAGCGAACCATATGCCCCGGCTTTGCTTCTTTCAGTTCCGGTTTCTCTTTTAGGCACCGCGGGCCGCACTTTGTGCATCTTGGCGCAAAACGGCATCCCTTTGGCAGTTCTCCCGGAGACGGCACCATACCCGGAATACTGGGCAGCTCCTCCAGATCTTCGTCTGTCAGTTTAGGAATAGATGCTAACAGGCCTATGGTATAGGGATGGAGGGGATCCTTATAAGCCGTGCGGACATCGCAGCTTTCCACTGCCTGTCCGCTGTACATAACCATAATCCGCTGAGCAATCTGAGCTACGATTCCAAGATCATGAGTAATTAATATAATGGACGTGCCTGTCTTCTCTTTCAATTCTTTCAAAAGGCGCAGAATCTGAGCCTGAATGGTCACGTCAAGGGCCGTAGTGGGTTCATCCGCAATCAGCAGTTTGGGGTTGCATGCCAGAGCCATGGCAATCATGACTCTCTGGCGCATGCCTCCGGAAAGCTGATGAGGATAATCATCCGCCACTTTTTCAGGACTTGGAATTCCCACCATCCGCAGCATATCCACGGCCTTCTCGTGAGCCTGGGCCTTTCCCATATTCTGGTGGAACCGAAAAGACTCCGCAATCTGCCGTCCCACAGTAAACACGGGATTCAAGCTGGTCATAGGCTCCTGAAACACCATGGATATCTCGTTGCCCCTGATGGCCTGCATCTGCTTTTCCGTCTTTTTTAATAAATCTTCCCCGTTATAAATAATCTCACCGTCAAGAATCTTACCTGGCGGACTGGGAATCAGACCAAGAATGGAAAGTGAAGTAACGGATTTGCCGCAGCCCGATTCCCCTACGATGGCAAAGGTCTCCCCCTGCTCTACCTCGAAATCCAGCCCGTCTACTGCCGGCACCACACCCTCTTCCGTGTAGTAATATGTTTTCAGATTTTTTACCTGAAGCATTTTTTCAGCCACTGTATCCGTCACCTCCTTAATTGTTCTTCAGTTTCGGGTCAAGGGCATCCCGAAGACCGTCGCCTACAATACTGAAACTCATAACAACTAATGTAATCGCAATACCCGGAACCAAAACTCCCATGGGATACGTACGCACAACCTCCCGCATGCCGGAAAGCATGGCTCCCCATTCCGCTTCCGGCGGTGTCACTCCAAGTCCTAAGAAGGACAGGGAGGAAGCTGTCAGAATAGCGCTTCCCAGGCTCAAGGTCACATTGACAATAATCTGAGACATGGCATTGGGAATAATGTGGGTAAAGATGATCCGCATATCACTTTCCCCCATGGTATAACAGGCCTGCACATACTCGGAATTTTTCAGGCTGATGACACAGCCACGCACCATTCGGGTCAGTCCCGGTATGGTGAAAATCGTAATGGCAATCACCGTATTGACGGAGCCTGCTCCCAGAATCGCCACGATGGCAATGGCAAGCAAAAGTCCGGGAAATGCCAGAAGCACATCCACAAAACGGCTGATCACCGCGTCAACCCAGCCGCTGAAATATCCGGCACACACTCCAAGAAGAATTCCGATGGCAGCCCCTGAGAGAACTCCGGCAAAACTGATGGAAAGAGAGGTTCTGGCTCCATGTATCATGCGGGCAAGGGTATCACGGCCCAGATTATCTGTTCCTAAAGGATGCTCCAGGGTTATGGGACCGTATTTTTTCATAACACTCTGTTTTAACGGATCAACCGTCCACACCATGGGACCGAAGATTGCAATGAGCACAAAAAGGATCAGGATGACTGCTGCCAGAACAGAAATCTTCCGGCGCATAAAACGGCGGAGAATGGGATGTTTTTCTAAAAATGTTTTTTCTTTCTTCATCTCTGCCTCCTAATCATATTTGACTCTGGGGTCAACGGCTGCATACAAAAGATCCACTGCCGTATTGACAACGACAAAGGTGAAAGCCAGCACCAGAATGGACCCCTGTACTGCCGGGTAATCTCTGTTTCCCACGGAATCCACCACAAACCGTCCGATTCCCGGAATGGAAAATACGGTCTCCACCAGGGTGGCACCTGCAAGAAGGCCGCCGAACCGCAGGCCCACTGCTGTCAGAATAGGAATGAGAGCGTTTTTAAACCCATGAAGATAAATAACAATATGCTCCGGTACGCCTCTTGCCCTTGATGTACGGATATAGTCCTGATGGATTACATCCAGCATGGCGCTTCTGGTGGTCCTGGCGATGGAACCTACGGCCTGAGCACCCAGGGTAATGATGGGAAGCACTGCTCCCTTCCAGGAATCCATGCCTATACTGGGAAACCATTTCAGCTGAAGACAAAAAATCAGCATTAAAATCAGGGCCAGGAAAAATGAGGGGGTAGAGACCGCCATAAGAGAGGTTACCGCTATGATGTTATCTGCCATCCGGTTGCGGTGAACAGCCGCTATAATACCTAGAATAATTCCCACCAAAGCTCCGAACACCGTTCCGCCTATGGCTAAGATCAGCGTCTTTGGAAAACGCTTTGCCAGCTCCTTTACCACAGGCTCACCGGAAAAGATGGAAGTACCCAGGTCCCCCTTGAGAGCATTGCCCACAAAACGTATATACTGCTGAGGAAGAGGGTCGTTAAGCCCTAACCTCTCCCGCTCAAATTCCTTGGTGTCTTTCGGTACGTCAAACCCCAGCATCAGGTCTACCGGATCTCCCGGAATCATCCGGACCATAAGGAATACGATCAGGGAAAGAACCAGCATCATGGGGATCATCTGCAAAATCCGCCTCATAATATATTTCAACATCAGAATCTCTCCTTTAAAGTTAAGCGGCAGGAATTCCTTTTATGGAACCTTCCTGCCGCTCTGGGGTATCAACTATTTCCTGCAGCGAAGATGCACTAAATCCATTGTGTTAGTTGGACTAACAGAAAAGTTTTCGATTTTATCAGAAAGTGCATATACATTTTTGCGCAAATTCATGTAGCATCCAAAGGGATCCTCATAGAACAAAATTCTGGCAATCTCTTCATAGCATGCATTCCGTTCCTTTTCATCCATGGTGACGGAACCTTTCTCCAGCAATTCGTCTACCTGTGAATTAGAATAGAAACCATAGTTGTTGATATTGGTATCCGCTGTGTGGATAATGCGGTAGAGTAAAGTATCTGCATCGGCATCACCGCCGGAACCCATAATAAACATATCCCATCCAAACTGGCTGTTGAACTCTTCGGGAGTAAATCCTCCCCATGCAGAGCTGAATACGGCTTTCTCCACTACTTCCAAAGTAACATTAATGCCTGCTTCCTTTAACTGTTCTACCAGAATCTCTCCCATCTCCACGCCGCGGTTATATACAGCAGTGGTCATAATGGTCATATCGAATCCGTCGGCATATCCGGCCTCAGCCAGAAGTGCTTTCGCTTTCTCCACATCATAGGGCAGAACGCCTACAGATGTATAACCAGCTACGGAAGGAGCCATAACAGAATCTATAGGCTTTTCTCCAAGTCCGCTGTACAGGTAATCACAGATGGTATCCCGGTCAATGGCATAGCAGATTGCCAGACGTACCTTGGGATCCTGAAGAGGAAGGTTGTCGGACTTACAGTTAAACTGGAATAAATGACATCCGTTTCCGTCTGTTTTACTTACACTGATGCCGTCAATCCCATCAAGACGCACCGCGTCGTCTGGTGATACACCGTCTGCAATGTCCGCCTGCCCTGTTTCGATGGCTATGGCTCTGGAAGTCTGTTCTGACACAATCTTCATGACAATCTTTTCTGTTTGAGCTACATCGCCATAATAATCATCAAACCTTTCAAAAACCATTTCCTCTCCCTTTGTCCAGCCGCCGCATTTAAAGGGACCGCATCCGTCTACGCTTTCTGCTGTACTTCCAAGATCCGTTCCGTATTTTTCGATATATTCCGGATTCAGCACAGCCGTCTGATGTTTTGCAAAAGACTGGAGGAAGAAAGATTTGGGCTCTGCCAGAGTAACTACAAAGGTGTAATCATCCGCAGCCTTTGCTGACTCAATGTAGCTGTAATTAGTTGTATAACGAACCGGATTTTCTTTGTCCAGAAGACGGTCAAAAGTAGCTTCTACATCATGGGCGGTACAGTGGCGTCCTGAATGGAAATACACGTCTTCTCTCAAATGGAAGGTCCACACCATCTTGTCGTCACTGGACTCATAGCTCTCAGCAATTTTGCACACAATGTTGTTATCACTGTCAAATCCCAAAAGTCCGTCATAATACTGAGGAATTACCTTGGAATTGGAAACATTCATCTGCGGGTCAAGATAATCCTGATCATTGCCGATTACCCATGTAATGGTGTCTTTATACTCTCCGTCTCCCCCTGCGCCCTGAGAAGCATCCTGAGTCTGGGAGCCTGATTCTGGGGCCTGGGTTGAACCTGCGCCGCCCTGCCCGCTGTCTGACTGCCCTGAACCGCAGCCTGCTGCCATGGATAAGGTCAAAACAAGAGCCATAGCCATACAAATTTTCTTTTTCATAAATTATACCTCCTACTCTTCAGGTACTATATAATCAATTCCCAGTTCGTCAAGCTGCCCCATAGACTGCTTTACTGCGAAAAGATTGCGGTTGTCCCGGCTCTCAGCAAGTTCTTTGAAAAGCGCCGTTGCCTTCTCTGTCTGTCCTTCATAATACAGATAATTGGCAAGTCCGAAGGTGAGCATCTGCTCATAGATTCGGGGCCGTTCCGGATTCTTGATTTCTTTCATGCGCTCTTCCACAAAATTTTCCGGTTTATAATATCCCTTATAAAGCAGGGTGCGGGCCAGGTAATCCCCGTCCTCCGTAGGCATATCGGGAGTGATGCACTCCAGCGCCTTTTGGGCTTCCTCCTTTTGCCCCAGCTTCATGCAGGTCATCCAGTACCAGTCAACTGCTGCAGGAAGCGCGTTGATTCCATATTTTTTCATGTTCACATGTGATTTTCCCATGGCTGCTTTGGCCTCCTCATACATCCCGGACAAATAGGAGGCAACTCCCAGATAATACCAGCATTCCCAGTCTTCCGGATTAATCATAGCCGCCAGCTTTAAATCGCTTGCAGACTGGGTATACATCTCACGGCCAATATACTTGCGGCCTCTCCAGAAGCGCATCAGGGAGTCAAAGGGATTGTAAACCAGTCCTTTTGAAAAAATCTCCACAGCCTCGTCCACACGGTTTTCGTCCAGCAGCCACAATCCATATTCCCGATGGAGATTGGGATTATAAGGATCGTTTTTCAGCTTTTCTTCAAAATTCATTGTATCTCTCCTTCCGCCTGGTGTGTGTCTTCCAGTTACAAAAACCGCTCATGCACGTCAGGACTTTAAATTTTTATGATTATAACAATTTAATCAACTAAAGTCAAATGCACTTTGACCGTTTTGAGAGAAATTTCTGGCTATTTATCACATAATATCGGAATATAAACTAGCCATTTTTTGATATTTATAAACCAGTATTCCCTTTCTAGGATTAAATATTGTATGTTTTTCGGAATTTATAGAGATATATAAGAATTTTTATAATAGTCAATTTTTGTTATTCAATTCGTCGATTTTTGAGTTGTTTTCTGTAATCGAAAACCTCTCTCGTCTTGACACCGGTCTTAAATGATTTTATAATAAAGAATTATATATGAAAATTCTGAAACACCAAGAAAATTTGCAATACATTGGCAGACGCGCCAGGAGCTTTGAACATGAGTAAAAATCCCAGTATCCTTTCTGACGGGTATATCTTCGGCCTGATTGAGAATCTATACTATATCCCTCATCTTCACAAAGGGATTGAGGGTGTATATGTGCGCCATGGTTCCATTGTCGCCACTCTGGATGGGAAAAACTATACGCTCCAGGAAGGTGATTTCTGCCTGATTATGCCCTTCTGCTGCCACAGCTTTCAGACTCCCCGATATTCGGAGGTTCTGGGGTTCAGCATTATCTCTGATGATGTCCTTCTTACCAACCGCTATTTTTCAGGAAAATATAAACTGATCAATCCCGTATATCGCGATGGACAATACCCTCCGCCCGTATTCCAATTACTGAACCTGCTGACAGACGCAGAGACAGAAGACGGGATGTTGGTTCATATCGGTCTTCTTCATGCTGTCATCGGCTACCTTTTTGACACCAACCCGCCCAAAGCCGTTGAAAAATCAGAATTAACCCAGGCGGAACAGATACTTTTCTATCTCCACGAAAACTATCAAAAGCCTATTACCCTGACGGGAGCGGCGGAAAGCCTGAATATGTCGCAATTCAAGCTTTCCCGCATCTGCAGCCAGGAAATAGGCATTCATTTTCATACATATTTAAAGTCCATGCGCATATCTTCTTCCAAAACCAAACTTGCTTTTACAGATTATAATATCAGCGACATCGCCTCTCTCTGCGGTTTTGAAAGCCTGCGCACTTTTAACCGGGCATTCCAGGAAGAAACCGGGATCACCCCCAGGGAGTACCGAAAAAATCATAAAAATAAACTGTCCATGGATGTGCGGACTTCCCAGCCTACCAAGAGAAACTTTACCCATGTGATGACTTGATTTTATATGTCCGTTTCCATTTCAGGCTTTTACCACTGCAAAACCGTCATGGATTCCGGCTTCTTATTCAGATCGCACACCATGGTTCTGCCAAGGCCGTATACTCCCTCAATGCCGTTATAGTCAACGCCGTTGCCCACTTCATGATGCAAAAATACGACTCCGGTTTTTCGTTTTCCAACCTGGATGATATATCCTTCTGCATCCTGGGGGCTCATTGCCTGGCCGCTGACAGCGTTAAGAACCGGCTCCGGGGTAATTTCCACGGTCCCGCCCTCTTGACGGCTTACCAAAATAGTAGTCAGAGTCTTTGTGTCTTTTTGGCTGACGCTTAAAGATACGGTCTCTTCCAGCTGGTTGTAATGCCTGGAGATCATTGCTGTATCTTTCTCCATGGAGGCAGCTTTTCCTTCGGAAAATGACTGCATCACAAAACTGGTTTTATTCCCTTTTCCCTCCGCCCTATTTTCTGTCGCCGACAGACGGATGGTCTCTCCAAAATGGAACATCTGAACGATTTCACCGGTTACATTTCCAAAAAAAGTATCACTGACAGCCAGAATATCAAAATCTACCGCTACAATACGCCGCCGCACCACAATTCCCTGAGCCTCATATCCTCCGTGAGCTCCCTCGATAAACAAATACCCATCCTTTTTGCACACCTGGTTGGGATAGCATTGAGGAAGTCCGTAATACGTCCAGGTATCTTTACTCTCTGCGTATTCCTGTCCTTTTATCATAGGCACATTGTGGGCCCTGGCCTTTTTTAGCTCATATCTTTCAGCTGTATCCGTGTAGGTATAGCGCCCGCTGTCGGTCAGCACTTCTTCCCCGTTCAGCCACAATCCGATATGCAGCTTATCCTGATGTCCATGACCTCCGCCTAATGGCCCGTTTATAAAATACAGCCATCCGGCATTTTCTTCCCAGCTGCTGCGTATTACAACCTGCCCCGATTGGGGAAACTCCATAAGGCCTGCTTTCAGCTCTCCTGCCTCTAAGTTTTGATACTCTTCAAATCCCTGAGAACCGAACATCCAGATACTCTCATAATCCAGGTGCCTGAAGGCTCCTGCCTTTAAACGGCTGTTTTTGAGGATCAGCGCTGCCTGACTCAAAAGGTCTCTCACATCCGTATCATCGGAATCTCCTGTCATGGGCTGGCGTCCTGCCGGGTTTTTCAGTCCCAAAGTCCCAAAGGCCATGTTCTCAATGATTCCAAGCTCTTCTTTTGTAAAGGGTGAATCATTCCAGATATCCCCAATCCTCAGTACCTCCAGGTAAGCCATAAAAACTTCATTGTGGTACATAGTGGAAGCTTCCCAGTGCATCCCGTCATCCATAACCTGGGTATGGAGACCATTCTTTAAGTACCGCTGTGCATTCTCCACATACGCCTCATTCTCCAGAATAAAGCCCAGGAGGTAAAGTCCTGTATATTCCATGATACCCCAATTGCTCTTTTTGGAAAACCCTGTATTGGGATTCTCATACAGTCTTTTTGCGTGAACCTCAAGTCCTTCCAAAAACCTGGCTGCCACATCCTCTGTCACTGCCGGACTGTCCGCGCACAGAGCCATGGCACGAACCCAATAGTCCGCCCGAAGTCCCGCCTCCAGGGTACGCCAGGTAAGCTTTGCGCTTTCATCAGTCCATGGTACGTTCTGAACCCAGTCCTGAATCTGATATGCAAGTTCTTTGACATAGACTTCGTCACCGGTCAGGCCATATGCCTGCCCTAAACAGATCCAATAGCGGTGGCGGTTCATCTGATATGCAAACTCCGGATCATCATGGAGGGTGTAATTCCAGTCAATTTTTTCCGAAAAATGTACCGGCTCCTGAGTCTGTTCCATATCCCATGGAAGCTGAAATAAAAATGTATGTTCCAATACTTCGTCCGCCGTTTTCATTGTCCGTCGGCAGTCGTCCGGCCAATATTCACGGCACAATCGGGCGCACTGCTCTTTCACAGCTGCCCCTGCCGCCATTTTTTCCTTGAAACGGTTCCATTGCCTTCTCTGTCTCTCATTCAATGCCATCTCGCTCCTTCTCCCATAAAAACGGGTCGTCCAGCATAGCTAAATATTCTTTCAGCAGCCTCCTGAATTCTAATATTTCAGGTTCTTCACAATCTCTCTCTATCACCTGAGGATGAATCTGCCATGGGTCGTGAATATCATCATACAGGTATTCTTTCTGTTTTTCCCCAGGCATATAGCCGTTGGTTATGACATAAGTGTATTCCGGCGTCTTTATCCCTCTCCATCCAAATGCCTTATGAGTCATGCCCAGTTTTGCAAATGCAGAGACGCTTTCCGCAGATCCGGGATAAGAACAGAGAAACATATAATCCGGCGACTCTTCTTCTTTTCCCAATACGGAAGCGGCATGGCTGATTCCTTCACAGGTGTCCGGTACGGGAAGTCCAAGAAGTTCAAGAAGAGTAGGCATATGATCAGGGCTGGCAAATACCGTGCTGCATTTTCCCGGACAGATCCGATTTTTCTGTCTCATCACCAAAGGGATATGTATGGACTCTTCATACCACACATTCTTGCTCATAAGTCCGTGAGACCCCAGCATCTCTCCATGGTCCGCCGATAAAACAACCAGGGTGTTTTCTTCCATGTTGTTTTCTCTCAGATAACTTAAGATCCGGCCAAACTGTTCGTCAATTCCGTAGACAGCTGCAAAATACTGTCTGGCGATGACTTCCATCTCAGGCGTTCTCTTTTCCTCCGGCACATTGGGACGCCACTTGATCTCAAGATCCTTAAACTTCTCATAATAAGGTTCCGGAACCAGCTCATAGGGAAGATGAGGAGGATTATAAGACACAAAAAGGGCAAAGGGGCACTCTCCATCCTTATGATCTCCCAGGTATTCCAAAGCTTTGTCCGTCTCGTACTGCGCCGACCATTTTCCCGGACAGATCTGCTCCGGGGAATCCGCCCAATAATGGGGGTTTAAGTGATCGTCGCAGGCTCCATAGGACAGCCAATACTCAAAACCCTGCCTCCGCTCTCCCGGAGGCGTATAGGCATCCCAGTTCTCTGCGCCTGACTTAGGATGAGAGGTAAAATTCTGCTCCGGCGAATCCAGATGCCATTTTCCGATATAACCGGTGTGAAATCCTTCGTCCTGCAGCACATTGCCGATGCAGGTTTCCTGAGGCTTTAACATGATCTTCTCTTCCAGACCGATTTTGCAGTTGGTCCACAGACCCACAGAAAACGGATACTTTCCTGTCATCAGACTGCCCCGATGGGGCGTGCATAAGGGGAAGGTACTGTATGCATTGTCAAAGCAAAGACTTTCCCGGACAAAACCGTCCATATTAGGGGTAATCACCTGATCTTCCCGGTTGCAGGCCATGGCATGATAGCGCCATTGGTCAGCGAAGATATAGATTAAGTTTGGTTTCATTATGATTCCTTTCTTATGCTCCGGTTACCAATACATCTTCCAGTCCGTAAGGATCCTGGTCAGGGCTTCCATATAGAAGTAGTCGCCCCAGGTGTTGCATTCATCCACGCCTCTGTTTTTACAGGTATTATCCTTGGAATCTCTGGCATAGGTTCCGTGGAGTAAGATGCCGTTTGACTGTTTCACGTCTTTGTTTGCACATCGGTCAATCAGGGCGGCCATGATTCGGTATGCCATATCCGTGTACTTTTTGGCATGTTCCTCATCCAGGTACTTGGCCATCTCCAGCATTCCGCACACGGCGATTGCCGCTGCAGAAGAATCTCTTGGTTCTGTGCTTCCCGTATCAAAGTCAAAATCCCAGTATGGAATCAGATCGTCAGGCAGATGGCGGATAAAGAAATCCGTCACCCGGCAAAACAGGTCTATGTAAGATTCGTCTCTCAGATAATAATAGCTGAGAGCGATTCCGTAGATCCCCCATGCCTGGCCTCTGGCCCAGGCCGAGTTATTCCGGTTGCCCTGATGAGTCACTCCATAAGCCGGCTGCCCTGTCTCCATGTCAATAAAGTAGGTATGGTAAGTGGAATCATCTTCCCGAAGGACGCACTTCATGGCTGTCTTAATATGATTCTCTGCCATTCGGGCATAATGTTTCTTTCCAGTCACCTCGCTGGCCCAGTAAAGAATGGGCAGGTTTAAGAGACAGTCAATAATCAGCCGGTACTCAGATGCTTCCCCTACATTGCCCCATGCCTGAAGAAACTTTCCGTTTTCCCGGTATCTCTCAGCCAGATGATCTGCCGCCATAAGGGCCGCTTCTTTTCCCGCCTGGCTGCCTGTCAGCTTGTAGGCCGCCACGCAGGATAAACTGAACAGAAATCCCATATCATGATGATTCACGTCAATCTTATTCTTAATGCGCTCAAGGAAACTGTCCACCTGAATAAGGGCCGCTTCTTTAAAAGCCTCATCTTTTGTATGCTCATAAGCCAGCCATAGGACCCCTGTCCAGAACCCGGTAGTCCACTCCACATTGTCCGTGGCCTCATAGAATCCGCCGAAACTATTGGAAGACGGAAACTTTTCCGTAAATTCTCCCAGATCCGCCCGGACAATCCTGACGGCCTCTTCCATAGCCTTTCCGGCCATCTCCTTATCCGCCGCAGGATACTTCATAATTCCTTCAAATGTCTGTGCCATAATGCGTCACTCCTTCTATCCTTTTATACCGCTTGCCGCCACACCCTCCACGAAGAACTTCTGGCAGCTTAAGAACACGATCACAATGGGAATCAGAGAGCAGACAGACGCTGCCATAATCCATGCATAATCGGCCCCGTACTGAGAGATAAACATTCGGATACCAAGCTGTACTGTCTTTAACTCTTTGGTCTTTAAGTAGATCAGAGGACCCATAAAATCGTTCCACACATTGGTAAAGGTAAAGATGGTCAGGGTAGCCATAGCAGGCTTTCCTAAAGGAAATACAATTTTTCTGAAAATACCAAACTCATTAAGCCCGTCGATCCTGGCTGCTTCGCACAGTTCATCAGGAATGCTGATGTAAAACTGCCTGATGAGGAACACTCCGAATGCGGAAAACGCCTGCATAAGGATCAGGCCGAGATGCGTATCATTAAGCCCCATCTTAGATACCAAAATAAACTGAGGAACCATATATACCTGCCAGGGAACCGCTATGGTAGTCACATACATAAGAAAGATTAAATCTCTTCCCACAAATTTACATTTGGTGAATCCGTAAGCCGCAAAACAGCTGGTGCACAGCTGAACAATGGTGGTAATAATGGTCAGCTTGGCAGTATTTTTAAAGAAAATGAGCAGTGGAAGCTTCTTCCAGATTACACTGTAGTTCTCCGGGTGCATAGTCTCCGGCCACCATCTCATGGGAATGGAAAATACGTCCTTATTCAGCTTCAGGGAAGAGATCACCATCCAGTAGAAGGGAACCATCATGGTTATTCCCAGACCGATCAGAAGAATGTACAGGATTATTTTTGTTGCTTTTCTCTTTGCATTCATAACAATTCTCCTCCTATAAGTCTTTTGACCACTTCTTCTCGCCGCTGAACTGGATCAAAGTGATAACCAACACAATAGCAAACAGCACGATGGCTCCCGCACTGGCAGGCCCGAACTCCCAGCTGGTAAAGGCCTTCTCATAGATATAGTTAACCAGTGTCTTAGTGGCATTGCCCGGACCGCCGCCTGTCATGACGTACACCAGGTCGAAAACTTTAAAACACTGAATGGTCAGCATAATCAGTACAAAAAATGTAGTTGGGGTTAACATGGGTACGGTAATGTACAGCAATTTCTGCCACCCGTTTGCCCCGTCAATGCTGGCCGCCTCATACAGGGAAGAAGAGATGCCCTGGAGTGCTGCCAAGTATACAATCATGTAATATCCCATGTACTTCCAGACACTGACGATGGACACGGCTACCATGGCCCAATCTTTATCCACCACCCATCTGGGAGGATTTTTCAAACCCAAAAACTTTAATATCTCATTGACCGGGCCGAAATCCGGCTGGAACAGCATGTTCCACACAGCGCCTACGGCCACGATGGATGCGATGTAGGGAAAATAAAATGCGGTTCGGAAGATGGCCACTCCTTTAATCTTATTATTTAAGAGCACTGCCAGCAAAAGGGCCAGCACAAGAGTAGGCAGCACGGTCATTAAGGCGTAGCTGACTGTATGCACCAGAGTTCCCCTGAAAATCTTGTCTCCAAAGATATCCGCAAAATTTGCTAAACCCACAAACTCCATGGGTCTCTGGGAACCGTCCCAACTCATGACGCTCAGCACAAAAGAGAAGATAACCGGTATGAAAACAAATACGGTATATCCCACCAGATTGGGGATGATAAACGCATACCCTGTCAGATTATTCCGTATCTTTCTTCTCTGCTTGGAAGTAAGAAAACTCGTCTTTTCTCCACTCATATGCAACCTCCTTTATATTTTAAGATACTCTCGGAATCTCTTGTTTTGCCTGAAGGGATTCCGAGAGTATTCTCTGTTAACGGGTATTTGACTTAATTCCAGCCTTTGATTTCCGCAACTCGCTCAGTCAATTCCGCAAGTCCCTCATCCACGCTGTAGGAATGAATCATGATCATCTCGTGTACCTCATTGAGTACGGTACGAATCTCCTCAATCTGCGGATCCAGCGGACGGTCAAAGGAATAATGTACGTATTTCAGCGCTTCTACGTTGCTGTCTCCCTCCGGGAAAAGCTCTGCAGATGCAATGGTATTAATGGCAGCATCAGAAGGAATACCTGTAAACACGCCCTGATCGGCCAGAATCTCCGCCGCTTCCTCAGAAGACGCAAACTTTATGAAATCCCATGCCAGATCAGCCTGATCGGTAAATGCGCTGATTGCAATAGGTGTAAGAGCTCCTACTGTATAGCCTGCCTCTGTATCCGCCGGGTGAGGAATCGTTGCAACACCCCAGTTGAAATCAGTCTCGCCTTCTGCCTGTGACTGCATCATGGTAGCGATAAACCAAGTACCCATAGGCATCATGGCGCACTGCTGATTCTTAAATACAGAAGAATAGTGAATGTTAGCTGTCTTTAATGTAGAGTAATCCTGAATGTAGCCGCCGTCCTGAAGAGCCACAGCCTCCTCATACCAAGACTTCATGAAACCGTAATCTTTCTCCACAACCGTGTGCTTTCCGTCCTGTACTGCCCAGTTGGTTACCAGTGCCTGCCATGTGTGGTTGTGGGAGCCATATACTTTGCTGCTGCCTTCGCCGCTGGTCATCTTGGCAGCCAGTTCATAGTACTCTTCCCATGTCATATCATTGGAAGGATATTCTACGCCTGCCGCATCAAAGAGATCCTTATTATAGTAGAGAACATACCAGTCGTTTCTGTAAGGAAGAGCATAGGCTTTTCCGTTGTACATAAGCTGCTCTGCCGCTCCCTTGTAGATAGACATATCAAAATTATCTTTTGCAATAAAATCATCAATAGGCATGAGCTGCTCTTTGTCCGCCATCTGAAGCATGGAACCCATATCCTTTACCCAGATTACGTCGGGGTCAGGCTGTGCCGCGGAAAGGCTGATTCCCAGGGAATTGTTGTACTCGTCCGCTGAGGTGTCGATAATCTTAATCTCCACATTGGGATTCTTTTCCTCGTAAGCGTCGATCACTGCCTGGAACTGAGGGCTGGAATCATTATCCCAGGTGGTTACAGACAATACCTGCTTCTCCCCTGAGGCTTCTTTGGCGCTGTCCCCTGACTGAGCCGCTGTTGTCTGATCTGCCTGGGCTGCTGTAGTCTGATCTGCTCCGCCTCCCTGGCTCTCAGCCGGTGTGCTGCCGCCGCCGCAGGCTGCAAGTGTGCCGCAAACCATTGCTCCTGCCATTAATGCTGCTACTAATTGTTTCTTTCTCATAATAACTTTCCTCCTTTTTTATTCCTTCAATTTCTTTCTGTACTTAGTTTAACAGATCAGAGCTTCTTTCTGAATCCACAATTTTCGGATTAAGATTTCCTTTTTTTAGAAGTCCCCTGTTGGGGCTCATAAAATAATGTACTTTTTTCATTTTCTGTTACTTTTTATATGTATTGCACAATTTATTGTTGTAAGCATTCTTTTTTTTAGGTATGATATGATAAGAAAGGAGGATTATATGAAAAAAATACCAATTACTTTCCGAAAGAGAATGATACTGTACAATCTTTTGATCATTATCTGCATTGCATTTACCATCAGTATCTATACTTATTCCTCCTACCGAAAAGATCTTATTGCCAACGAAACCAGCAGTTCTGTCAACCGCCTCCATTCCCTTTCCTTCCGATTGGAGATTGCCTGCGACGAGATGATTAATATTGTCCAGAACTGCGCCGGGCGGAAGTCCTTGTTTCTTACTTCCCTCCTGTCTGGCAGCGACTCCCGCTCCACCAAGCAGTCCGGAATCTATGCGGCTGATGTATTGAGAGATCTCTGTGCCATCTCCGGATACAATCAATACATCTACAAAATTACGGTATATGAAAAGAATTCCCTTTTTATCCAGGCAGGAACATCTTCCGGCAGCTACAATGATGCCGACTGCATCATGACGGCTTCCTGGTTTGACGAACTGTTAAATAAAGATATGAGAGAATACACCCTGACGCTCAAGGATAATCCCTTTACCGTCAACACCATAACGGCCCCCCAGCTTCTTCCGCTGATCCGTCCCCTCCAGTATTCCAAAAAGGAACTGCCCCAGGATGCCTGGGTATGCCTGACCATCTCTCCAAAATTATTTCGCGATGCTCTGGAGCTTTTGCCTCAGGATAAGTCCATCTTTGTCATGACGGATGACTTTTCTCTGGTCGGCAGCATGAACATGGATGACTTTTCTATCCCGGAAATACAAATGCTTCTGAGTACACTTCCGGAACAGGCAGGCGATACGCGCACCCGGCTTTCCGGCATGGACTGCATCTTCACATGGGAACGCCAGCCTGTAAGCGGCCTGATTCTCTGTGAGGTGCTTCCTCTGAAAAACATGTCCCTTAATCCAAGAGCCATACGTGCCACGGTAGGGTTGGTTTTTCTCTCCATCATTGCCATCGGTTTCTTCCTGTCTCTTTTATTTACCCGCTATCTGACCCAGCCTATTATGCGTCTGAGCCAGCATATGGATGTGATTGCCTCCGGAGATTTCAGAAGAAATTCCGATATTGAATCCGATGATGAGATTGGGCTCATCGGGCGGCAGATTAACCAGATGTCTTCTCAGGTTTCTGTTCTCATGGAAAACCGGATCCGGGATGAACAGGAAAAAATGGGACTTGAGATCAAGATGCTTCAGGCACAGATTAATCCCCATTTCCTTTATAATACTCTGGACTCCATCAAATGGATCGCAACTCTGCAGCATAATTCGGGAATCGTAAAGGTTGTTTCCGCCCTGTCTTCTCTGCTGAAAAATATGGCAAAGGGCTTTAATGAAAAGGTAACGGTCCGCCAGGAACTGGACTTTCTTGACAGTTATGTTACCATTGAAAAAATCCGCTATATTGAGCTTTTTGATGTTGAGATATCTGTTGATGACCCTGCCCTCTACGATGCCAGAATCATTAAGCTGACTCTGCAGCCCTTAGTGGAAAACAGCATTTTTTCCGGCATTGAACCCAGCGGAAAACCGGGACTGATCCAAATCCATGTTTACACCCAAAAACAGGTGCTCTATATCAGTGTCCGCGACAACGGAATCGGCATATCCGAAGAAAACATTGCCCGGATGCTCACCGATACATCCCGGGTTACCAAACATTATATGAGCGGAATCGGCCTTCCCAATGTTGACCGGAGAATAAAACTGGTGTATGGAGAGGAATACGGCCTCCACATCGAAAGCCAGATAGGCGTCTATACCTGTGTAACCGTATCCCTTCCATTGGAATTTTTACAAGATGATTATCAAGAATAACAGAACAGGAGTATTTTATGTATCGAGTAATTCTGATTGATGATGAACCTTTGATTCTGGCCGGTATTGCGTCTTTGATCTGCTGGGAAGACCATAACTGCTGTATCGTAGGCAAAGCAACTAATGGCCATACTGCCATTGATCTGATTCTGGAGACAAAGCCGGACATCGTCATAACAGACATCCGCATGCCGGTTATGAACGGACTGGAGCTTATTGAAGCATGCAAAGCGAAAAACTGCGAGTTCGCTTTTATTTTCCTGACTAATCTGGAAGATTTTCAGCTTGCCAAGCAGGCTCTGCACTTAGGCGCTACAGATTACCTGGTGAAACTGGACCTTCGTCCGGAATCGCTGATTCAGGCTCTGGAAAAAGCAAAAGAAGATTATTCCCGTATAGAGAGCCACCACAACAAGGAATTATATACGCTTCTTATAAAAGACAACCAAAAACAGCTGGAGCACAATTATTTTTCTCAACTGATTTTAAATCCTTCAGAAACCGATTTTTTTGACGACCCCGAAATCTCCGCCAGATATCCTGCTGCATACCTGATTCTGTTTCAGATGAAGCCGGAACAGATTCTCTTCGGGCAAACGGAAGATTATGACTTCCAGTTTATCAGCAGTCAGCTTCAGGATGTGGTCCTGGGTATAGCGGCCCGTTACTTCTGCAGTTATACCATGCTGATGCCTCAAAAAGACCGGATGCTCCTCATTATCTCTCCCAAGGCCGAGAGTGACAGCGAAAAATCTCTGTCTGATTTTTGCACAAAAATCAATGTGGCTTTGGGTACGTATTTTGCCCTCACCGCCATGTTCGGCATAAGCAAAAAGAAAACGGAGCTGTCCAATCTTCCCGAAGCCTTCAGAGAAGCTCAGACAGCTCTTAACAGCTGCTACTATGACTCTGTGTCCCGCATTGCGTTTTACAGGAATCAGTATAACCGCCCGGAGTTTTTAAAGGAACGGGAATTCAACATTAATTTCCTTAAAAAATCCATGTTGGCCGCTGTACAGGAGAATGAGAGCCATAATTTGAAGGAAATTTTCCGTGAACTTACGGAATTGTTCGCGCAATATAAGCCCAATAAAACCCAGGCAGTCAGTGCTTGCATTAATATCTATACATATCTCCATGATCTGCTGCAAAGCGAAATCGCCGAAGACGGAGAGTTTCCTTACAGCATTGATATCGCCAAACAGCTGTCCCAGTTGGGAAGCCTGGATGATATACTGACCTGGCTTAACAGTTTCTGTGAAAAGGTATGTGCCCTGCTGACGGACAGGAAGGAGAAGCGTTCTGACAAACTTGTCTATATGGCAAAACGCTATATTCATGAACATTACAAAGAAAAACTGGCCTTATCCGACATTGCAGACTATCTAAAGATCAGTTCCGGCTATCTCAGCTCTACCTTCAGCCGTTATATGAACCGGACTGTTTCCGATTATATTGCGGAAGTGAAGATTGAGCATGCCAAAGAGCTGATCGACTCCGGACAATACCTGTTCTACGAAATCGCAGACCAGCTGGGGTTTGAAAGCGCTTATTATTTCAGCAAAGTATTTAAAAAGGTAACAGGTATGTCCCCCAAGGATTATAAGTATTCACAGATGGCAAAGCCGGGAGACGGGGCAGGGGAGCAGGGGTAAAACTCCTGCCCCTCCTGCTCCCCTGTCTCAAAAATCTTAATCATATTTGTTCAGCCCTGTGGGATAATCCCTATTCCAGATCTTCTCCATTGCTGGCAACTACTTTTTTATACCAGTAATAGGAATCCTTTTTGCTTCTCTCCAGGGTTCCGTTTCCTTCATTGTCCCTGTCCACATAGATGAATCCATAACGTTTTTTCATCTCGCCTGTTGTAAAGGACACGCAGTCAATACATCCCCATGGAGTATATCCCATCAAATCCACGCCGTCTTCTTCCACAGCTTTTTTCATCTCTTTGATATGGGCTCTCAGGTAATCAATACGATAGGGATCATGGCAGGAGCCATCCTCCTCCTTCACATCAATGGCTCCGAAACCATTTTCCACGATAAATAACGGCTTTTCATATCTCTCATAGAACACATTGAGCGCATAGCGCAGTCCTTCCGGATCTATGGCCCATCCCCAGTCAGATTCCTTAATAAACGGATTCTTTACGGAATGTTCGCTGGAGCCGTCCAATGCCTTGGACACATCATTATGCACCGTGGAATCCACACAATTCGTCATGTAATAGGAGAATCCAATATAATCAACCGTGCCTTCTGATAAGGCCTTCTTATCCTCCTCAGTAATATCCAGGTGAAACCCTTTTCTTTCAAACATCTTCAAGGTATATGCAGGATAATGCCCGCGGCACTGCACATCACAGAAGAACCAGCGGTCGTGCATCTTCCTGACAGACAGAACCATATCAGACGGACGGCAGGAATAGGGATAAATGGGCACCATTGCGATCATATTGCCGATCTTAAAATCAGGATTAATCTCATGACCGATCTTCACTGCCTTAGCGCTTGCTACCAGTTCATAGTGTCCGCACTGATACATGGCTTCTTCCGGGTTTGGATAGGTTCCGAAATGCGCGCCGCTGTTTGTCCAGCCGAAGATATCATTCTTATAATTCATCTGATTATTGATCTCATTAAATGTCATCCAGTATTTGACCTTGTTCTTATAGCGTTTAAAACAAACTTCCGCGAACTTCACAAAGAAATCAATGGTCTTTCTGTTCATGAACCCGCCGTATTCTTTTGCCAGATGATAAGGCATCTCAAAATGCGACAGTGTGATAACCGGCTCGATCCCATACTTTAACAGCTCGTCAAATACATCGTCATAGAATTTAAGCCCCTCTTCATTGGGCTCTTCTTCATCGCCATTAGGGAAAATGCGTGTCCACGCAATGGAAGTCCTGAAACACTTAAATCCCATGTCTGCAAACATGGCAATATCTTCTTTATAATGTCCGTAAAAGTCAATACCCACATGATTGGGATAATACTTCCCCTCTTCCACTCCATCGGTGATCACACGGGGAACCCCGTGAGCACCTGCAGTCATCACATCGGCTACACTGTACCCCTTAGATGTGTTTAACACTCCCCCCTCAAATTGATGGGCAGCCAAAGCGCCGCCCCATAGAAAATCTTTGCTTAAAGACATAAGAACCCCTCCTCTTCTTTTTTATGATTATAACTAATTTTCCGCGGAAAAACAAGCCGTCAGATCCTTAGTGGAAATTATCCAAATATCAGATGCATATTTGTATGCCGCTTTAAAGAATTTACATCCTTTTCAATATAGTCCCAAGTCTTCTGATATGTACCTTGAACAGCAATATTAGAAGACAATATAAAGTTTATACAGAATCTCCCCTTTTCTTCTATTTCGTTCTGCCTGCCTTTCTAAATGCCCGCGCAATTCTCAAGCTATCTGTTTCTTCATAGATTACTTCATCCTGTCCGCCAAGAGTAATGCCTCTAATATACATATCCCTTAAATTATTTGACGCCTTTACATTTTTCATTCGGATATATCTTCTTTCCGGATTCACCGTGGAAAACATAATATTATCTTTATCCAGCATTTCTAAAGCACGCAGATTATGTGATGTGAATATTAACTGCCCTTTTGCACTTTTATTAAAAATGCCAAGCAATTCCCCAAGCATATACTCAAAAATACCCGCATCCAATTCATCGACAGCAAGGCAGATTGAAGGATTGCCAAAGGCTTGAATCAAGGCATTCAAAATAGAAATAATTTTAATAATCCCTTCAGATTCCATTCGGATGGGAATAGGCGGCATATTTTCCCGGACAGAAACAAGCTCCACCCGATAACCATTTTCCCCGGAATCCGTTAACTGCATTCCGTAATGATAAACATCTATTTTCATCCCCGGAATAATCGTAAACAGAACCATATTAACCTGTTCTACAATCATATCCAAATTTTTTTTTCTTTCTTCACTTAAAACGACAGGTTCTGTCAGCGGAACGGCAAATTCTCCTTTCATCCCAATTTCATTCTGTTCAATTTTAAATGTCATAGGCAGTAAAAAGTTCGCAGAAATCACACCGGAATGTGTATTGCGAATCACAAATAAATCCTTTAAAGCAAATAGAAATAATGCCTTAATCACTTCTGAATAATCTTTAAATTTGTTTCTATAACTTCATCTAATCTTTTTTTCGGAGCAAACACACTTTCCTGTCTTGAACGCTGGTAATCTATAAACACAGTCTTATTACTTCTGGCATCGTCTTTATGGATAGCACAGCTCAATGTTTCCCGAACAATATTGGCGCCATCTCCACTTGTCTGCAAAATAATCCTATAACTTACTTCATAGATAACTGTTTCTATAAAAATATTAAAATCGGCTATGATCTCTGCCTGATTACTGGCTACATCAATGTAATCTGCAATTCCCCCGTCAAGCGTACTGCCAATCATAATTTTTTGCAAATAGTACAACGTATCAATAACGGCAGTTTTCCCCGAACCATTTTGACCATATAATCCTAACACTTCCGCCGTTGTATATGTCAGCTTTTTTTGGCAGGTATTTGGCATAATAATATATTTAAAAATTCTATCCTAATTTCACTATCAATTATAACCAAATGTAATCTCCCGAATCGTTGCTCTTTCTCAACATTTTCCTCCCCCGCTCTTCCTCAAGCTTTTCCAGTTCTTTCATTGCAGACAAGCCAATTTTCAATACTAGACCTTTTGTTTCCTATCCATACATTTACAATACAACACAGCAACCAATGTGCTCACCGCCGTAGCCACAATTGCCGGTCCTATAATCATTGCCGGGTTTCCGCTCCCATACTGACTCCGATAGGCAATCATATTCACTGGTATCAGCTGTAAAGAAGAAATATTAATAATTAAAAATACACATCTCATTGCTCGCCACCCCCTTTGGCACAGCAGAAAGTCTAAATCCCTCTCCGCCCTTACCCATGTTTTCCCTTCTCCGCTCCTCCAGCTCCTTCAATTTTTTCATGGCTTTCTATCCCCCTTGTGTCAAGATAGTGGCACGAACTTTTTGAATTGATTGTTTAAGCAAGATTTTTTTATTGTTTCCAATCCATTTTTCTATTTATGCTTAGTGTTTTGATTATAACCTTATTTTCCACATAATCCCAGATATTTTCAACATTATTCTTCAACCATTTTCAATATTTCCTCTCCAAAAATCTCTCTTACAAGATCTCTTTTAAATTTATTTAGAGGTTCCTCTAAAATTTTCTCCTTAGTACTAATTTTTCCTATAATAAATTTATATAGTTCTTGTTCTGAAAAAAATCCCATTTTTGCCAATTCCTTTATTCGTTTAGTCGGATATTTAAGCCTTTTTCTTAATAAATCTTTGGCATAACTTCTGTGAAATTCATACAATTCTTCTATATTAAAAATTTCTTTATATTTATCAATGTCCTTGTCCTCTTCTTTTTTACAAAATTGTATTTTGCTGTGTGGAAAAAACTTGAATTCTGCTGAATCATCTATTGATATTTCATAAGGCGTTCTATCTTCAAAACTAAATTCCTTCATTCCTTTTAATGACGAATTGCAGGATTTACAACTTGGAATCAGATTATAAATCGACATAGAGAAATAGGGATATTTACTTTTAGGGTAAAAGTGATCTAAATCTGCCCTGGCTCTCCCCGTCCTCGAATACATTGGAGTTATATATTGCCTATTGCAATAGGGACAAGTTCTTATTTTTCTGTGAAATTGCATAATATATGGATTCCACTCCGCAAGTTTATCAATCAGTATATCTTTATCTACAATATGTACTACTAATGTTTCCCCAATAATATTAACCAGTACTTTTTTGTTTATATCACCATTTAGATTTTTTATTTTTGTTTGAATCTCATCAGCTAATTCTACATTGCATTTTTCTAGTTCAGTATATAATTCCTTTAATATTTTTTTATCATCATATCTTCCATTTCGACATACTTTTGATTTTTTCTTTGCATATTCTAATAAGTTACAACCAATATCAGCACTACTAAAATTGTCATAACCAAATGCCTTCTCAACTTCTTCTTTAAACTTTTCATCTTTCTCAAAAATATCCGCATAATTTTTTCCTATAATTTTTTGTATCTTCCTCAACTGATATGGTTTTCCTATCGCTAGTTGCTTTTTATAATACAAACAAAGTGATAAGAATTTCCATTGTTTTCTTGAAGTGGTCGCACCTTTTTTATATTTTTCTTTCATCTGATTTAAATTATCTACCACATTTTCATAAAAATATTTCTTATGACAAATTAACTCATCTCTTGAAATTGTAATCTTTTGCATCTTATTTCCTTTTAATCCTCTCCATAACTTCATCCAACTGTTCTGGTTGTAATTCATTTAATCTTTCAATCAGTGATGACATCATGGAATTTGTATGTCCCCCTTCCATGTTCCGCTCTATCATCGCAATCCTATTCTGCATGATTCTCTTGATAATAGGTTCTCCTATACAATTGATCAACCTTTTCATTTCCTCCAAATGATCTAATTTATGTTCTTTCTCCCAATTGTTAAGCTTTTCCATCACATATTTCAGTTTATCTGATGCATATGACCCTATGATACCCCAATCATCTTTCTCTAAAAACATCCCTTCCCTGTATAAATCATATATATTAGCACAAAATGTATTTTCCAAATTATTCGCTAATGTATTATTAAGAAAAACAACGTTTCCTTTTAGCGCATCAGAAAGCATAATTGGTGAATGTGTTGCAACAATAATCTGAACATGCTTTTCATTGTAAAACTCATTGAAAAAATTTACCAAGCTTTTCATGAATTTCTGTTGCCATTTCGGGTGATAAGAAAGATCGGCTTCATCCATCAATAAAATTATTGACTTTTTATCTTTTATGTCCTCATGCAGCGAATATATCCGTGAATACATATTTAATAACTCAAACTTCGCACATAGATTTTAGCTATGCACCTTGAAAATTCAATATCTGGCAATGATTCAATTATCAAAGAACAGTCTTTTATACCGCTATGCCGCAACTAATTGCGATTGTAGAAGAGATGGCAAAGTGCTGATGAATGCTTCAACCAGTTCATCTATCTTTTCATCAACGAGATCGCAGTGTTCCTCTAAGAGTTTCCGGAACATTTGGAGTAGCATCTGAAATGCCTCTATCCATGTAATGTCAGACATTTCATCAGTAAAGTACAGAAATAATTCCCCAAGAGACCGGTTGTCGTTTGATTCCCTGTTTTCGATGGACAGCATCATATATCTGGTAAAGACCACCGCTGTGTGGGCGCTCATTGCATCAAAGGAAAGGGAATGGCATTCTTTACTGAGCCTGAGATAACTCTTGCAGACTTTGAAGAATACTTCGATATCCCAGCGTTTCCCATAAAGGCGGATGATTTCTTCTCCGCTTAAAGACGTATCCGTTGAGATAAGGCAGAGGTACTCTTTCCGCTTATTCCGGTTGCGGACATATACGACTCTTGCGGGGATGGATTTTTCTCCCCTGATAACTTCCACCTCCACCGATAAGAGATATCTGGAACGTCCCCTGCGTTTCTTGTTCCTTTTGTAGATATTGATAAGGGAGAGTTCTTCTTTATTGTATCGGAAGAACATTTTCGGGGTTTTCTTAATCATTCCAATTACTTCATAGCCAAGATTTTTTACGGCATGAAGCGATTTAGGAGAAGAAAACCAGCTGTCAAAGAGGACATATTTTGCGGGAATACCCCCTGTTTTAGCGGCTTTGAGAAGTTCCAACATGACTTCCGTCCCTTTGGTCATAGAAAGCTTGCGGCGCTTATAACCGACGGTTCTTTTATCGAGGCTGACGGCTTCATTCACACGGTTTTTCTTATTATCTGTGGATAAAAGGATGCTGTTGACCGGAAGAAACGTACTGCCGTCAGTCCATCCCAGTGTCAGCATACGGAATCCGAACTTATAAGCATGTTTTGCATGGTCGTAAGTTTTTGCAAGGAGTTCCACCTTCTTGGAGCGGTTTCTCTCAAACATGGAGTCATCAATACAGAGGACATTTTCCCTGTCCGCATTATTCAGCGGGACAACGGCATCCTTGATAATTCTTGATGCAAGTATCGTTGTGAACCTGATCCAGTTGATCTGTGTTGATTTCATAAAGCGGTATACCGTATCTTTAGCAAAAGCCGGCGTATTTCTTCCCGACAGCAGATTCATGTACATGCTTCTGTTTGAAAAGATCAGAAGAAACAGATACTGAAAAATCTGTGTCACAGGCGTGCCTTTCTTATGATAAGCGCCCGCCGTTTTCAGGGCAGACGTCACATGGAATCTGGAGAAAAATTTTTTGATAGTTTTAGAAATCTGGTTATCATTCTGGCTGTCTTGTGTTATACTGTTATTCATAGCATGAGCCTCCGGTGGTATGTTGTTTCTGAGCAATTCAATTATACCAAAACCAGAGTGTTTCATGCTATTTTATTGCCAGTTTTTATTGAATTTTCAAGGTGCATAGGCACTTATGCGAGTGCGAAGTTTGAGTAATTAAAAAATTGTCCTATAACTGTTGCATACCGTTTTGCTGTAGTTTTGCTTTTATATTTTTTGATTGTTTCAACATTATAGATTAAACTATGTAAAATGAAGTCTACATCGATTCCCTGAATCATAAAACGCAAAGTTTCATCGGATAATGAACCTTTCCATTGCAATTCTAAATATTCATTAAAATTTTTAATGTCATGCCTATAATCTGGATATTCCTTTAAAAATTTGTCAGTAACAAGAAGATATTCCATTACTTATGCTCCTTTATATTTTTTAATAGAATACCACATTTCATCTGATAAAACAATATTTTTATATTTTATATTATGCATATTTCAAAAAACATTTAAAATTGGACAGCTGAAAAAGCGAAGAGTCTCATACTCTCCGCTTTCCATTCTTTATTTTGCAATATATAATTGCCACCCCCGTACTCACAAACGTCGCCACGATTGCTGGCGCAATGATTCCCGCCGGATTCACACTGCCGTACTGCTGACGATATGCGATCATATTCACAGGTATCAACTGCAAGGAAGAAATATTCAAAATCAAAAACGTGCACATTTCATTGCTTGCGACCCTGCCAGTTTTTCCACCTGCCGATGACAGTTCCCCGCCGCCTTTACCCTCCTTATTCCGCTTTTTCTTTCCGTCTGTAAAAATCCCTTCTCCTTCCAGCGCATATCCCACCGTCCCCCTCTCCTCCTCCAATTTCGCCAGCTCCTCCATCGCCTTTAATCCCGCCGGCGTCGCCGCCCACCCCAGCCCCAACACATTGGCGATCATATTGGTGGCAATAGCATCCCCCGCCGGATGTCCCTCCGGCAGATAGGGAAATAAAAATTTAAGAACGGGACGCATTCTTTTTACAATCTTCTCAATGAGTCCTGCTTTCTGCCCAATCTCAAGAATCCCTGTCCACAAAGACATAACGCCCAGCATAGTAATACACAGGCTCACCGCCTCCTTGGCAGAATTAAGGGCGCCCTGAGTCACCGCGTCCATAGTTCCATGAAAAGCTCCCCAGAGAATCCCTGTCAGCACCATAAATGCCCACAGATAATTTAGCATACGCTGCTCCAACAATGATTTTTTTTATCCTATGCTGTTAATCCTGTGTAATAGAACTTTACCCTCCGTGAACAAGGAAATGCACGAAGGGTAATTGATCTGCCATTACACATATTTTCTGTCATATCCTCACGAAAACTCGGCCAGCCCTTCAATCCCATGACCCGAACCGGACAGGAATCCAGCCCCTTAATGGGAAGCGGAGTGTAAGACATGAAGAATACATCCCTCTCAAGTTGTTCCAGATTCTGCAGTACTTCCAAAAAGACAATATTCTCAGCCATTAAAATATCATGGAATGGCTTCACATCGTCACTGCTGCTCTCAATAGCCCCCCTTGACCAAAGCCTACTCATTTTACTCTATGGCTCCTGAACCACATTGCGCTCTCCTCATTTACAAGAAGCCTTTTATCATCATCCGTATTGCTCATAGGTGTAAACGGCGGAATTTTATAGGATGAATCAATAATTACGATATCTCCAGGATATGATAGAATCCATTCAGATTCGATGTGCTATAGAGGAATTCTGCGCACAGCTGATTGCAGAAGAGATTCATACCTCCAAAGGGCAGCGTACATTGAAAGAAATACAAAAGCTGTTGGAAAAGCAAGAGTGTCTGGCTTTAAAAGCAGCTGATAATACTGAAACGCTTGAGCAGTATCTGATCCATCTTACCACAGCCAAGGCTCTGTTGGTTCCCGGAAGAATTAAGGATACTTTAGAAGAACACAGCCAATTTTATTCGGCATTAAAGGCCGGGAAAGCAGATGCAGCTTACAAACTTTTAATGGCTCATCTGATCATGCCTCTTTCTATGGATTTGGCGGATAACGAATGCCAGGTGTCAGCTACATGAAAGGAGTTTCAGGAAATACCCTGAAACTCCTTTTATATCTATAACCTCTGCTGTGTCTAATCCTCAAAAGTTACGTTATTTTCCAAATCCACGCCATTAGAAGCAATTAATTTTTTATAATAATAGAACGATTTCTTTTTGGTACGCTTTTTTGTACCGTTCCCATAATCATCCTGATCCACATAGATCATTCCGTAACGCTTAGTCATCTCAGAAGTCCCCGAAGAAATCAGGTCTATCGGCCCCCACCAGGCATAGCCAAACACATCCACGCCGTCAGCGATAGCTTCTCTCATCTGTTCCACATGAGCCTTCATATAATCAATGCGGTAATCATCCTGAATCCGTCCGTTTTCATCAAAATGATCTACAGCACCCAGGCCATTTTCCGAGATAAAAATAGGTTTGTGATAGCGGTCATAGATCCGGTTTAAGGTAACCCTGAAGCCGATAGGGTCAATGGTCCACCCCCATTCAGACTTGGGCAGATGGGGATTCTTAATATCAGACACAAGGCGTCCTGTTGGCTGAGGAACGGGAGAACCTTTATACCGCATAATATAAGTCATGTAATAACTGATCGTAATGAAATCTACGGCTCCTTCCTTTAGAATCTTCTCATCCTCCGGTCCCATCTCAATATAAATATTGTTTTCGTCAAAAAACCTCTTCATATAATATGGATATCCGCCTGCTGCCTGCACATCCGTGAAAAACCAGTTAAAATGGTCCTCGAACATAACCTGAAGCTGATCCTCCGGTTTGGAGCTTTCCGCATAATTCTCCAAACGGCAGAGCATATTGCCCATCTTTGCCTCCGGATCAATCTCATGAAGTTTCTTCACCGCTAAAGCGCTGGCAATAAACTGATTATGTACAGCCTGGAATTTCAGCTGCCAGTTTCCAAGATAAGGGTTACAGCTGTTCGGCTCCGGCGCCCCGTCCATAATCACACCGCTGCTGGTAAAAGGATTGGACAATACATTGTTGATCTCGTTAAATGTCAGCCAATACTTTACCTTTCCCTTGTACCGCTTCATAACCGTCTCCGCATAGCGGACAAAGGCATCTGTAGTGTGGCGGCTGGCAAAACCGTTATAGGCCTCCGCCAGATGAAGGGGCGTATCAAAATGTGAAAGGGTCACCAGTGGTTCGATTCCATACTTGTGAAGCTCATCAAACACATTATCATAAAATTGCAGGCCCTCTTCATTAGGCTGCAAATCATCACCGTTAGGAAAAATTCTGGACCAGGAAATACTCATTCGAAACACTTTGAATCCCATCTCTGCAAAAAGCTTTATATCCTCTTTATAGGTATGATAAAAATCAATTCCTCTCCGTTTGGGAAGCTCCCAGTTCTCCGGGTGCAGCTTCATATCCTCCACCATTTCTTTGGAGGCCGCATTGTGAGGAACATGAACATCAAAAGGTCCCTCCGTATCACGGATTTCTTTTGTAATCAGTCTTGCAAAATCTGACGTCGCCGGTCCTCTTCCTCCCTCATCCCATGCGCCCTCAATCTGGTTGGCAGCTGTAGAGCCGCCCCAGAGAAAATGTTCTGGAAATGCTTTTGCCATATGATTTATCCTCCTGTTCTCACCGACAGCCACTTGGAACTGCCGGCTTATTTGTGTTTTTATAGTTTGTTAGTTCTGCCTTTCCATCAGCATCTTTATAATCGGAAGCAGCTTCTTCGTCATGCGCAGTTCCGTATTAATAGTCATGATCGTATCCTGAGCATGGATGAACAGCAGGGAATACTCCATATTCTCTCCCCCTACCTGACTCTGAATCACTTCTGTCTGAGCATTGTGGGCCTTGACAACTAAGGCCTCGGCCTCCTTAAGCAATTCCCCGGCTCCTTCCAGATCCCCGTCTGCCATAGCGGCAAGGGCTTCATCGATCTTCATCCTTCCGTCTCCGGCATTCATAACAACCTCTATTGCAACAGCATTGATGTCTTTCATCTCAATACTCCCTTCTATATATGAAATTTATGCATTCACTGCAGAAGCTCTGGCTGCTTTTGCTTCCTTGGCAGCGGCGCGCTCTTCTTCTTTCTTCAGTTCCGCCTTATCTGCTGCCTTAAAGAATGGATACCAAATCAAAGCGGCAATTACAAAGTTTATGCAGACTAAAAGTACATTCCGGATATCCCCACCGGACATAAAGAATGCGGAAACCGCGTTGGGTGCAAAATTCATATCAAAGTTTACATAGTTGATAGTGCCCCATCCCATGGCAAACCAGAGATAAGAAAATCCAGGTAAGATAATGGCGTTTAAAACAGTGGGAATCAGCATAAACGGATTACCTACTACTGCGCCGTACTGCAACGGTTCGTTGATATTAAATATTGACGGAACCAGTGTTGCCTTACCTAACAGCCGGTATTTCCGGGATTTTGCACGGAGCATGTACAAAGCAAGAGGCAATGTGGCACCCTGACCTCCAATATGATGATAACGGCTGAAACCATAGGCATAAATATTCTTCGGAGCCATACCTGCTGCCACTAAAGACGCATTCTCTGCAATAGCTGCCTGGGTAATGCTTCGTGTAACGGGAGTAAACACCCATCCGGAAACACCGAAGAAATAAAAGATATTCTGTAAAAATACGATTAATACCACACCCGGAGCACTTTGGGCAAATCCGGTAACGGGTTTCATAATGATCTGTACCATGGTAAATACGTCAATCTTCAATATGTAGGTAAATACATACCCCACAGTCAGACTCAGAATGATGGCAATAATATTATCAAACCAGTTCTTAATAAAATCCGGAAGAACACTGTCCTCACTGAAAAAAGAAAAGCGGTTCATGGCTTTATAGACAGCTGCCACCAATAAACCTACTACAATGGCAGTAAACATACCGCCGGCACCGAACTTGGATATTCCAACCAGCGAACCGCCCTCTACGGTTTCAAAATTCATACACATCATAAATGTGCCGATTCCGGTAAACCCAGCAATCATGGCCCGGTCCTTTTTGCCGATCTTGTTCATACAATTGTATGGGATCACATAGGCTACAAACAGACCGATAAGTCCAAAGGAAAACGTACTGAGCGGAGAAATATCCGGAAGCACTGGAAGAAAACGCCGCAGGATCGCCCACAGTGAAGGGATCGTACTTACCATGGAAAAGGGAACAATATAAAGGATGGCATCCGCCACAATACTGAACCAGAAATTCTTTGTAATTTTATTGACAACCGGAACAAGATGTTTCTCGATCCATTCTTGAATTTTATTCATCATAACCTGATTCTCCTCATATCATAAAGTTGCTGTTTATGTAAGACAGCATTGTTAAGGGTAATGCTCCGTCTTATCCCTCGTTGTAAAAATCAATGGCATCCATAAGAATGCTCTCTCCATCCAATGCACTGTAATCATCAGGGTCAATGGAGGTTACTTTCACATTGTGGTCTTTGAGCATCTCCCGATATTCCGGCACCTCTGCCGAAAAATGAGGGCCTAAAAGCAGCACATCAATTCTGTCTGCATATTCCGCCACCTGTGATTTGCTGACTGCATGGATAGTCACATCCAGCTTTTGCGCTTTCGCAGCTTTTCTCATATTAGCTGCCATAAACCCGGTAGAAGCCCCAATCCCGCATGCAAGTAAAATTCTGATCATAAAACCATTCTCCTTTCTTTTTCGCATCATTTTCTGTTTCTTATGACATGATTTTAGGTTATTTTATCCAATTAATAAAACAAAATTCTTTCCGGTATGGCGGCAATACAAACAGATTGCCGCCATACCGGAAAATTCTTTATATTTTCCTAAAAAAATATGACAGCCGTAAACCGGCTGTCCTTAACATCATTTGATCCCTTTTTAGTAAATCCGTCTGCAAAATTCTTCAAACGTATTGGTCTTCAAAAGCTCAATAGTCCTGTTGGTGGAATTAAACAGATCCACCAGCAAATCAAATGCGTCTGTAAAATATTTCATCTCCTGTCGGGATATTCCCACCATTAAAATAAAGTGTACATTCTTTCTTCCCCATGGGATAGGCATACTGTTGTGTACCACGCAGATAAAAGATTTTTCCGCGCTCTCGCTGATGGCATGTGGCATAGCCAATACATCCGTAAATGCCGTACTGGAAACTGATTCCCGCAAAAGCACATCCTGAATGAAAGCTTCTTTTATATAACCATGTTCCAGACACCTCTCCCCCATAAATCTGATATATGCTTCTTCATTCTCAAGAACCAGATTACGGAAATACAGTTCCTTATGAAACAGCCCCTGAAAAAAGATCCGTATATGCATCTGTTCTTTTTCCTGTTCAATCTCATCTAATTTTTCCCGGATCTGATCCAGGTTTTTCCTGGTGAGAATCGGACTGACCTGCACAATATGTTTTCCTTCCGTTTCCACCGGCAGTGTGGTAATGACCATATCACTGACTGTTGCGTGTTTTAGAAAACAGCTGATGGAAAGCACATTACGGATCAAAAGGCGACCCTTAAACATTTCATTTATTTCGTTGACCAGTTTCTTTGAGTAGGCGTGATAAGATTCCACTACAATGGTACAAGTAATCAATTCCCTATGTTGTTTGCTGTTTTCCAGATAAGCACCAAAATGGAAAGCGATAAAAGCAATCTCATCCTCATGAAAAGTTACCCTGTAAATATTGGAAAAATTATGGGCGAAAAATACAGCCATATCATAAACCGGAGCGTAATCTTTTTTCAGCTGAGGGCCTACGGGATTGGGAATCCCCATCTGATATGCACACCTCTGATATGCATAATATACATGAAGAACAAACTGCATAATAAAATCATTATCAAATTCAGGAATACAGTACCGTTCAGATACCATAGAGAGAATGGAGGTTACATTGCTGATAAACTCATAGCTGATAACACTCCGGATATCCACAGTCTCATGTTCTGCAGACAATGCAATAAGAATCAGTATCTGCTGATAATCTTTTTCCGGAATCTGAATTCCATGATTCTCCAAAAAATTATCAGAAATCATATCCGCCAGAACCTTGATCTCCTCTCTGTCATACAAAGACTCCATAATCCCTTCTGTAGAAACACGGGGCTCCTGCTCTTCTAAGTGATCCCCTGACTGGAGCCGGATCAAAATCACCAGAATATGTACCATCAGGTTATTCAGAGAATAATCGTTCAAATAGATCTGAGCCTTTTCAAAAACAGGATACAGCTCCTTCATAATCCCATCCACATCCTGATCCGGGAACAGCTGAAGAAGTGACTCATCCGTATTCCAGAAACTATAAGAATCACTGGTTGCAATATATCCGATAAGTCTTCTTTTATTTCTCTCGCTTCCTTTAAGATAAAACTGATAATTGCTGGATTCGATGCGCAGCCCATATTCCTTCACCATACTTTTGATCTGAGGGATGATCCCGTTCACCACCGTACTGGCACTGACAAAAAGCCGGTCCGCCTCATCAAAGGCATTGATCCCCTCTTTATTGGTCAGCAAATCCGATAAAACCTGCCAGGATCTGGACTTATTTTCAGAAAGGGTATTATCGCTCATAAGTGTCCCTTCCCTCAGACAATATCCTTCATGGGAAGAAACAATGGATACTTCCCCGCTTTCGTTGAGAATTCTGATATAATTGCGGATTGTCCTTTCACTGGTTCCCAGCATTCCCGCCAGAATCGCCGCCGGAATACTCTGCTTTGTTTCCGAAAGAATCCGAAGCAGTTCTTTTTGCTTGTTGGTTTTCATCTGTTGTGACTCCTTATTTTGTACTGATGGAGATAATCCCGGGCAAAGACCTTCTGTCAGAGATTCCTCTCTATAAAACCGCTTAGAACGTCCATAGCCTCTTCTTCCTGTTCCCCGTCTGTTTTCAGAATAATCTCTTCCCCACATTTCACCTGGAGACCGGCAACTGCCATGATTCTTTTGGCATCCGTTTCCTTTCCCCTGACACCTATAGTCACTTTACAGGGAAATGACATTGCCGTCTTTACCAGATATCCAGCTGGCTGGGCATGCAAACCCATCTTATCATGAATAACATATCTGAATTCTCTCAACCTTTCTCCTCCTGTACTTCCCAATATGGAATCTATTTCTTTTCTCCTTTTCTTTTCCAGAAAATTATATCATAAAGCGCTGTATAGAGACAATCCCATATACAATTTTTCCCTGGATACAAAAAGGAGCCCCCGGATACATTCCGGAAAGCTCCAAACTTTCTTATTTTCCACCTGTCAATTCCCTCATTACCTCATCCACCGTCTCTATCTTCTCGGCCCTGTATGCATTGCTTCCGCAGAACAATAATCCGTGATCCAGATCCCCCTCTGCCGCATTGACAAGAGCCTTTGTAATACAATAAGGGGTAGAAGAAGGATCACACATCTCCAGACACTGGTAACACCTCTCAGGGGCAATACGACCTCTCCCCGCCTCTCTTAAAAACGGATTCACAATGGCCCGCCCAGGCATTCCCACCGGGCTTTTAGTAATCACGATATCCTCTTTTTTAGCCTGGATATACGCCTCCTTGTAACACAGGGGTGCGTCACACTCCACCGTGGTTACAAAGCGGGTAGCTACCTGGACCCCCGATGCCCCCAGTTCAAACTGATGAAGCACATCCCCATGATCATAGATCCCTCCGGCTGTCACCACGGGAATCCTGGTCTCGTATTTCTCCTCATAGGCTCGTACAACCTTCAGGATTTCCCCTATCTCTCTGTCATAGGCATCCCTGTCGTACGTCCTGGCTGTATCCATAGTATCGACTCCGTACTCCTTAAGCTGTTCCCTGGAAAATCCCAGATGACCACCGGCCAGAGGGCCTTCGATTACCACCAGATCCGGCGCTTTTCCATACCTTCTGTCCCAGAATCTGCAGATCACACCGGCTGACTTTGCCGTGGAGACAATGGGGGCTATCTTCGTCCCGCCCTTTTCCTCCGGCTTCCTGCTGCCTTCTTTTACTGCCTCCTCTTCAGCTTCCTTCACATACTCAGGAAGAGACACCGGCAGCCCGGCTCCCGATATGATGATATCCGCCCCCGCCTTCACCGCTGCCTTCACATATTCTTTATACTGTCTTGTAGCCACCATAATGTTGAATCCTATGGCCCCATGGGGAGCAATCTCTCTTGCCATATCCAATTCCCTCTTTATGGCTCTTAAGTTTGCCCTAAGGGGCTTCTCTTCAAAATCCGGTTCACCAAATCCGATCTGAGCCGTGGAGATGATTCCCAGGCCACCGGCCACTGCCACTGCCCCGGCCAGGCCGTGAAGGCTGATTCCCACACCCATGCCTCCCTGAATCACCGGCTTTTCCACTGTCAGATCCCCTATTACCAACGGTTTTATCTGTCCCATGCCTCTCTCCTGTTGTTGTGCATAAACATCTGCTATATCACCCTGAACCGGTTATATCTCTGTTCCTGAAGTTCAATACTGCTCTTCTTCCCATACTCACTCAGAAATCTTCCGATTTCCTTATCCATCTCAAGAGCAATCTCTCCTAAATTTTCGCCGTTTCCAGGCTCATGTTCCGGTATGATCTTCTCGATAATCCCTAACTTCAAAAGATCCCCGGCAGTAATCTTCATAACTCCTGCCGCTTCGTCGGCTCTCTTGCTGTCCTTCCATAAAATCGAAGCAAATCCTTCCGGAGACAGAACGGAATAGACGGCATTCTCCATCATCCATACCTCATTGGCCACCGCCATAGCCAGGGCGCCGCCGCTTCCCCCTTCACCGATAACAATGGAAAGCACAGGAACCTTCAGATCCGACATCTCAAACAAATTTCTGGCAATGGCTTCCCCCTGGCCTCTCTCCTCCGCCTCAATACCGCAGAAAGCCCCCGGTGTATCCACAAAACATATAACAGGCCGCCCAAAGGCTTCCGCCTGCTTCATAAGCCTTAAAGCCTTCCGATATCCTTCAGGAGAGGGCATGCCAAAATTCCTCTTAATATTATCCTTTGTGGTTTTCCCCTTTTGCTGACCGATAACCGTAACCGGCCTTCCATGGAACATGGCGATTCCGCCTATAATGGCTCCGTCGTCGCCAAAATACCGGTCACCATGAAATTCCATAAAATCGTCAAATATCTCGTCTATATAATCACCGGCTGCAGGACGGTCCGATCTGCGGGACAGCTGTACATGCTCCCATGGAGTTTTTCCACCAACCGGAAAATTTTCAGAAGAACAATCCACAGAACTTTCGTCCTTATCCACTTTCGTTTGTCCGCCTTCCGGCTCCGGCACATCAGTCTTATGCATCTTTAGGATTCTTCCCAGAGTACTCTTCATCTCCTCTCTGGGAACAATCCGGTCCACAAACCCATGGTCCAGCAAAAACTCTGATCTCTGAAAGCCTTCCGGAAGCTTCTGCCCTATGGTCTGCTGAATCACTCTGGGACCGGCAAAACCGATTAAAGCCCCCGGTTCCGCCAGGATAATATCGCCCAGCATGGCAAAACTAGCTGTGACTCCTCCCGTAGTAGGATCCGTAAGAACGCTGACGAACAAAAGTCCCTCCTCGTGATGTCTCTTTAAGGCAGCGCTGGTTTTGGCCATCTGCATCAGGGATACGCACCCTTCCTGCATCCTGGCGCCTCCTGAACAGGCGAATATAATGACGGGAATCCTTTCCTTCGTAGCCCGTTCCACCATACAGGTAATTTTCTCGCCTACCACATGGCCCATACTGCTCATTAAAAATCTGGCGTCGCAGACACCTATGGCCGCCTTTTCTCCCTCAATCGAACATGTTCCTGTGACTATGGCCTCATTTAATTTTGTCTTCTCCCTGGCTGCCCGGACTTTTTCCTCATAGCCTGGGAAATCCAGAGGATTATAAAATTCCGTCTCCTGGTTCCACTCTTCAAAAGTTCCTGCATCTGCGGTGATCTCTATTCTTCTCATGGCATGAACACGGAAATAAGAGCTGCATTTGGGGCAGATGTAGTAATTATTCTTCACATCCTCCCCAAGAATCGGCTGCCCGCATTTTCTGCATTTTCTCCACAAGCCTTCGGGAATGCCCGGCTTTGGCCCTGTTTGACCTTTGTACTTTGTATCAATTAATGTATATGTTTTCTTAAACATATCTCTGAGCATGATCTTGGTTTCTCCTTTCATTCCCTGTCAGGCAGAATCAAAAGCAGTTTTTGTCATTTTCCATATTCGGGAAAATACGTGGGTATAAAATGGGTATCCGTATCACCATTTTGAAATGCCTCATGATTCAGTATCTCATACTGAAAATCCAGATTGGTCTCGATTCCCTCAATCACCAGTTCTCCCAGGGCACTTCTCATCTTGGCCACAGCTGACTTCCTGTCCTTTCCGTGAACAATCAGTTTTAACAGCATGGAATCATAGTTGGGCGGAACCCTATAATCACTGTAAATGTGACTGTCTACCCTGACTCCATTGCCTCCCGGAGTGTGCACATTGGTAATCAAACCGGGGCAGGGCATAAAATGTCTGGCCGGGTTCTCCGCATTGATTCTGCACTCAATGGCATGGCCTTCAATCCGAATCTGATCCTGGGTCACGGACAAAGGCTCCCCTGCCGCTATCCTGATCTGCTCCCTAATCAGATCCATGCCTGTCACCATCTCCGTTACAGGATGTTCCACCTGAATTCTGGTATTCATTTCCATAAAATAAAAATTCTTGTTCTTATCAAGAAGGAACTCAATGGTCCCTGCATTTTCATACCCTACTGTCCTGGCAGCCAAAATGGCTGTCTCCCCCATTTTTTTGCGGAGCTCTTTGGAGATGGCAATAGACGGCGACTCCTCAAGAACTTTCTGATGCCGCCTCTGAATCGAACAGTCCCTCTCTCCCAAATGTACCACATGTCCCTGCTTATCCGCCAGGATTTGAAATTCTATATGTCTCGGCTTCTCAATATACCGCTCCAAATACATAGTATCATCCGAAAATCCTTTTACGGACTCCATCTGGGCATTTTGAAAATTGGCATCAAAATCTTCGGGGCCGTAAGAAATCCTCATACCCTTACCGCCGCCGCCTGAGGAAGCCTTAATCATTACCGGGTAGCCGATCTGTTCTGCCATGGCTTTTGCCTCTTCCGCCTTTCGAACCGGCTCCTTACTTCCCGGCACCACAGGAACACCGGCTTCCATCATGGTTTTCCTGGCCTCCGATTTATTGCCCATCTTATTGATCAGCTCTGCCGAAGGGCCGATAAATACAATATTGCACTTTTCACACAACTCTGCAAACCGGGCATTCTCTGACAAAAAGCCAAAACCCGGATGAATGGCCTCGGCTTTCATGGCCACAGTGGCGGAAATAATCCGCTCCATATTCAGATAGCTTTCCGAGGAAGGAGCAGGCCCGATGCAGATAGCCTCATCCGCCAGCAGCGTGTGAAGAGAATCCCGGTCCGCCTCCGAGTATACGGCCACGGTCTTGATTCCCATCTCCCTGCAGGCCCGGATAATCCGCACCGCAATCTCTCCCCGGTTGGCAACTAATATCTTTGTAAACATAAGACAATCACCTATCCGATCATAAATGTCAGTTCTGCCGATACTGCAACTTTTCCGTCCACCGTAGCCGTAGCCTGACCGATACCCATAGGCCCTTTCCGTTTGATAATCTCACATTCCAGACGCAGTTTATCTCCGGGAACGACTTTTCTTTTAAACCTGGCATGATTAATGGCCCCGAAATAAGCGGTTTTTCCCTTATTCTCTTCCAGACTTAAAATAGCCACAGCCCCTACCTGAGCCAGAGCCTCCACCATAAGCACTCCGGGCATCACCGGTTCCTGGGGAAAATGGCCTTTAAACTGAGGCTCATCATAAGTCACGCATTTATATCCCACGGCCTTCACTCCCGGCTCCAGTTCCTCAATACAGTCAATCAGCAGAAACGGATGGCGGTGAGGAATGATCTCCTGAATTTCTTTAATTCCCAACATATTTATCTCCCTTTCTCTCAGGACATATGGTTATCGTATTCGGAACAGAGGCTGGCCGTATTCCACCACATCCTCATTATTCACCAGAATCGCTTCCACTACACCGTCATATTCACTTTCAATCTCGTTCATCAGCTTCATGGCCTCGATAATTCCCAGCACCTGCCCTTTTTTCACCCTGTCTCCTACTTCCACAAAACTATGGGCTTCCGGTGAAGGTGCGCTGTAAAAGATTCCCACCAGGGGAGACACCACTACCTTATCGGAACTGATATCCCCTCCCGAAACTGCTGTTAAACCCTCAGAAACCATGGCTGCAGGCGCAGGCACTGCAGGACTCTGAGCCCCTTTGTTTGCCGCGGATACTTCCGGTGCTCCACCTGCTGCCGGCCCTCCGGCGGTCCCTTTGGTCAGTACAGAAGATACTGCAGCTGCCCCTCCTTCACACGGCACTGTCCCAGGCTCCCGTTTCAGGCAGACTTTCACGCCTCCGTCTTCCACATGGAGTTCTGTCAGAGAATGCTCCGTAAATGCCTGAATCAATGTAAGAATATTTTGAATCTCCATTATCTGCCTCCTGTTATCTTCCTGCTATTCAAACCGTTTTACAACCAGACTTGCGTTGTGGCCTCCGAATCCCAGAGAATTAGTAATGGCATATCGAATATCCGCCTTTACGCCTTCCCCTTTTGTATAATTCAGATCGCACCCTTCATCCTCTGTTATAAGCCCTGCCGTAGCATGAATGAAACCCTCTGTTATGGCTTTTATGCAGGCGATGAATTCCACCCCTCCTGCCGCTCCCAAAAGGTGTCCCACCATAGACTTGGTGGAATTAACAGGAACCTGATAAGCATGATCGCCGAGAGCCAGCTTTATGGCCTTGGTCTCAAAAAGATCATTATGGTGAGTTCCCGTTCCGTGGGCATTGACATAATCAATTTCCTGAGGCTTCACTCCGGCATCATCCATGGCCGTTTCCATAGCCTTGGCTGCGCCGCTTCCGTCCTCTGCCGGCGATGTAATATGGTAAGCGTCACAGGTTGCGCCGTATCCCGCCAGTTCCCCGTAGATTTTTGCGCCTCTTGCAAGAGCATGGTCCAAATCTTCCAGAACCACAACGCCGGCTCCCTCCCCCATGACAAATCCGTCTCTATCCTTGTCAAAAGGAATGGACGCCCTCAAAGGATCTGTGGAAGTGCTGAGAGCCGTCAATGCGCCGAATCCGGCAATGCTCAAAGGCGTAATGGAACTTTCCGTTCCCCCTGCCACCATCACATCGGCTTCCCCATACTGGATGGACCGAAAAGCCTCGCCGATAGAATGGGTTCCTGTAGCGCAGGCGGTCACCACATTAAAACATTTTCCTTTGAGACCGAACTGAATGGCCACATTGCCGGCAGCCATATTGCTGATCATCATAGGCACCAAAAGAGGGTTCACTCTGTTCGGTCCTTTATCCAGCATCTTCTTATATTCCCGTTCAATGGACTGCAGACTTCCGATTCCCGATCCGATACATACGCCTACCCGGTAAGTGTCTTCATTGTCCATGCAGATGCCCGAATTCTCCAAAGCTTCCTTTGCCGCTGCAACTGCAAACTGGGAAAACCGTTCCATTCTTTTGGCCGTCTTCGGATCCATGAAATTTTTTCCGTCAAATCCTTTTACTTCCGCCGCCAGTTTCACTTTATAATTCTCTGTGTCAAATGCGGTAATAGGCCCGATTCCAACCTTCTTACTCTTAAGACCCTGCCAAAATTCTTCCACACTGTTACCGATAGGGGTGATTGCTCCCATTCCGGTTACAACAACTCTCCTGCTCATAATCTTCATTCCTTTCCCATCATCCATTATCCTGTCACGCTTTCCGCCTGAAGTTTTCGCCGGCATTACATGGCCATGCCGCCGTCCACACACAGAACCTGGCCTGTAATATATCTCGCCTGATCAGAAGCCAGAAATGCCACTGCATCAGCCACATCCCTTGTGTCGCCAAACATTCCCATGGGAATCTGGGCGGCTGCACCTTCCTTCACTTTGTCAGGCAGAACCTCTGTCATATCCGTATTGATAAACCCAGGAGCAACGGCATTTACCGTAATGCCTCTGCTTGCCAGTTCCCTGGCCGCAGATTTTGTCATGCCGATAATCCCCGCCTTGGAAGCCGCATAATTAATCTGCCCTGCATTGCCAAGAACCCCTGACACAGAAGAGATATTGATAATTCGTCCGCTTTTCTGTCTGATCATCTGCCTGGCCACATGGCGCATACAGTGAAAGGCGCCCTTTAGATTCGTTCTTATAACGCTGTCAAAATCCTCTTCCGACATGCGCATCAAAAGTCCGTCCTTTGTGATTCCCGCATTATTTACTAAAATATCCACACGGCCATAGGTTTTTACCACATAGTCAAACAATTCCCCTGCCTTTTCAAAGTCAGACACATCACACTTAAGGGCCTCCCCTTTTCCTCCGGCTCTCTTAATCTCTTCTATAACCTCTGCAGCCTTCCCTGCAGAGCCGTTATAATTCACAATCACCAGTGCACCCTGAACCGCCAGAGTCTTTGCGATCTCCCGCCCGATTCCCCGGCTCGCTCCTGTGACCACTGCCACTTTTTCCGCCATCATAGTTTATCTCCTATTTTAACTTTTCTAAATCTTCCATTTTTTCTATATTAAGAACTGCTGCGTTCTTTGTTATCTTTTTCACGAATCCGCTCAAAGTCCTGCCGGGGCCGATCTCGATAAAGGTATCCACTCCATCCTTTAACATGGTCTCAACGCTCTGCTGCCACCTTACGGAAGAAGATACCTGCTGCATCAGCAGAGGCTTTACCTGTCCGGCATCTCTTACATACATGGCTGTCACATTGGCCACATAGGGAATCCTGGGATCATTTACCTTTATGTGCTCCAACACTTTCCCTAATTTTTCTCCTGCTCCTGTCAGCATCCTGGAATGGAAGGGCCCGCTGACATTTAAGGGGATGACTCTCTTTGCTCCCGCTTCCTTTAACCTGGCTCCTGCCAGTTCCACGGATTCTTTTTTCCCTGAAATCACGATCTGACCAGGACAATTATAATTAGCAATCTGTACATCCTCAATCTCTGCAATCACATTTTCTATGGCTGCCCCATCCATAGCAAGGACTGCCGCCATGGAACCGACCCCTGCCGGAACCGCTTCCTGCATCAGAATTCCCCTCTGCCTTACCGTTGTTATGGCATCCTCATCCGACATGACTCCGGCAGCTGCCAGAGCGCAATATTCTCCCAGACTCAAACCGGCTGTCACATCAGGTGTGATTCCTGTCTGTTCCATAAGTACCCTCATCATGGCTATGCTGGTAGTCACCATAGCTGCCTGAGTATATTCCGTTATATCCAGCCGGTCATTTTTCTCAAAGCACAGCTCAGGCATGGAAAATCCCAAAAGTTCCGATGCCTTATGGTATATCTTTTTTCCGGTCTCTGTCTGCTCATAAAAGTCTTTGCCCATACCGGCAGTCTGGGCTCCCTGTCCTGGGAAAATAAATGCAACTCTGCTCATTTTTACGAAAACTCCTTTTTTGCTGTAAAGCTCTCTCTTCATATCTGCCGTGTCAGCACATTAGTTTCTTCCCAACAGCCCTTTGGCCTGGTCCATCATCTCTTCTATCATCTCTTTGCAAGTCTGTTCCTTTGTAATAAGACCTGCGATCTGCCCTGCCATAACCGTTCCCATAGCTACGTCGCCTTCCTGAACGGCCCGGCGAAGAGTTCCCAGAGTTAGATACTCCAGTTCCTCAAAAGATTTCCCCTCAGCCTCTAACTTCGCGTACTCTCTTGTCATCTGATTTCTCAGACAGCGCACGGGATGGCCGTGGCTTCTTCCGGTCACTGCAGAATCAATATCCTTTGCCTTGATGATTCTCTGTTTGTAATTCTCATGTACTACAGACTCTTTAGATACCACAAATCTGGTACCGATCTGAACTGCCTGTGCGCCTAACATAAATGCGGCCGCAATCCCTCTGCCGTCTCCGATTCCTCCCGCTGCAATCACGGGAATCTCTACGGCATCCGCTACCTGGGGAACCAAAGTCATGGTAGTCTGCTCTCCGATATGTCCGCCGGACTCACACCCCTCGGCTACTACCGCGTCTGCACCGTACCGCTCCATTCTCCTGGCAAGGGCCACGGAAGCAACTACAGGAATCACCTTTATGCCTGCTTCCTTCCACATATCCATATACTTTTCAGGATTGCCGGCACCGGTAGTCACCACCTTGATGCCTTCCTCCACAACTACCTTTGCCACATCGTCGGCATGGGGGCTCATAAGCATTACATTGACGCCAAAAGGCTTATCTGTCAGTTCTCTGGCTTTGCGGATTTCTTCTCTTACCACTTCACCAGGAGCATTGGCCCCTCCGATCAGTCCCAATCCTCCTGCCGCGGAAACTGCCGCCGCCAGATGATGTTCCGCCACCCAGGCCATACCGCCCTGAATAACAGGGTATTGGATTCCCAAAAGTTCTGTAATTCTCGTCTTCATTCTTACTCCACGCCTTTTTCTTTCAGATAATTGATTACTTCACCTACAGTGAGAAGATTCTGCAGATCCTCCGCCGGAATCTCCACGGAATACTCATCTTCCAAAGCCATAACAAGTTCAAACAGATCCAGAGAATCCGCACCTAAATCGTCCTTAAAGCTGGAAGCCTCTGTAATGGAATCTGCATCTGCATTCAGCTGCTCTGCTATAATTTCTTTCATCTTCTCTAACATGATTTTAATCTCCTTTTTCTTTTCACTCTGTCCGGCGCCTTTATCCTGACAGGCATATTCTCTATATAGCAAGTTTTCGACATCAATCGAGAAACTTTGACTATCAAATTATTTAGTTAAAAAATATATGACCCTTTACCATTCAACAAGAACAGCCCCCCAGGTAAGTCCTGCTCCGAATCCTGCTAAGACCAGCTTATCTCCCTTTTTCAGCTTTCCTTCCCGGTTCAGTTCATCCAGCAGTAAAGGTATGCTTGCTCCCGAAGTATTGCCGTACTTTTCAATATTCATAGGGATTTTATCCATGGAAATTCTAAGTCTTCGGGCAATGGACTCACAGATCCGGTAATTCGCCTGATGAAGAATCAGATACTTAACTTCATCCATGCCTATTCCCATACTTTCCATAAGCGCTTCCACACATTCCGGTACTTTTTTAACCGCAAACTTAAATACTTCCTGACCTTCCATGACAATGTATCCGGGCTCAGGTTTTTTCCCTGTAAGAAAATTCCCCATGGTTCTTGACCAGCAGCTTAGCACGGCGGCTTTCTTTCCGTCGGAACCGATCTGTCCACCGATTATACCCTGACCGTTCTCATCACATGCTCTGACAACTGCAGCTCCCGCCCCGTCTCCAAACAACACACAAGTGCTCCTGTCGGACCAGTCCACTATCTTACTCAGATTATCCACACCGATGATCAGTGCTGTCTTATACATCCCTGTTTGAATCATGGCGTCAACGGTACTGAGTGCAAAGATAAAACCGGAACATGCGGCGCTGACATCCATTCCAACTGCATTAACTGCTCCCAATATTCCCTGAACCTCACAGGCTGCGCTGGGAAAACAGCAATCCGGAGTGCTGGTAGCCGCTATAATAAGATCGATATCCTCCGGCTTTACATGAGCATTCTCCAAAGCCCTTTTGGATGCTTCCGCTGCCATCTGTGAAGTTCCAAAACTATCCGATATCCTTCTTTGGGCAATTCCTGTTCTGCTGCGTATCCATTCATCGCTGGTTTCCACCAGTTCCGCCAGGTGGTTATTGGTTACCACATGGTCAGGAACAAAAGAACCAGTTCCTATTATTTTTGTTCCCATTATTTTGTCCTTCAAATGTTTTGATTTTCAAACTAATAGTATACAAAGACTCCCTGTTTGTCAAGAGGAATCTTACAATAATTGGAAAATTTTATTTTGCTGCTTCCCTTATGAGATACTGATATACTTCTCTCTTGCTGATCCCTCTGTCCCTGGCTGCCATCCTCATGGCCTCTTTCCGCTCAATTCCCTGATTCTCATAAAGAGCCACGTGTTCCCGGATGGACATCCGTTCCCAGCTTCGCTCCGATTCCTCTCTTTTTTCCTGAAAACTTCGTCCTGCTATTACAATAACATATTCGCCTTTCGGTTCCTCTTCCTCATAACGCCTCAAAGCGCCGCTTAATGTAGTCTGCCAGGCCTCCTCATACTTTTTTGTAAGCTCCCGGCACAGGGTGATCTTCCTGTCTCCCAATACCCCTTTCAGTTCCTCCAGCGTCTTTGCCAATCTGTGGGGCGCTTCATATAATATGATGGTTCTTGTCTCCTCCTTTAACTCTTCCAGAATCCACTGTCTTTCCTTCTTATCCGGAGGAAGAAATGCCTCAAAACAAAACCGCCTGGTACTCATCCCTGACAAAGTCAAAGCAGTAATGCACGCCGCCGGCCCAGGGATGGAGGTCACAGGAATCCCTTCCTCATAGCATTGCTTCACCAATTCCTCCCCAGGATCCGAGATGCCCGGAGTACCTGCGTCTGTAACCAAAGCTATATTGATTCCTTCCTTCATCTGGTTTACAAGATATCTGGCCTTGTCAATCTTATTAAATTCATGATAGCTGGTCATAGGTGTTTTTATGTCAAAATGGTTAAGAAGTTTGATGGTATGGCGTGTATCCTCCGCTGCTATTAAATCCGCCTCTCTCAATGTTCTCAAAACTCTGTAGGAAATATCCTCCAGATTACCTATGGGAGTCGCACATAAATATAATGTTCCCTTCATATCAGCCGCTCTTTTCCACGCTATTTCGGTTCACAGGCTTTCTGCAGACCGTAACGTTATTTCTCATTATTTCTTTAATATCCATAGATCTCATATATTTCATCTGTATAGACTCCAGGTTCCCCATAGACTACAACAGGCGCCTCTACCTTTATCATGGACTTTCCTCCCCTCACTGCCTCTATAAGAACCATATTTGCTTCCTTATCCACATAGGGATGAACCATTTTCATCCTTTTCGGTTCCAGCTTACAAGCCCTTAAGGCAGTGATAATCTCTGTCAGACGGTGAGGACGGTGAACCATATAGAAACGGCCTCCCGGCCGCAAAAGGCGGGAGGCCTCCCTTACCACATCCTCCAGAGTACATAATATCTCATGTCTGGCAATTGCTTTGGGAAGGCCAGGATTTTTCAGTCCATGGGCATCATTCATATATGGAGGATTTGAGGTAACAACATCAAATCTGGCAAGTCCAAATATATTTCCCGCCTTTAAAATATCCCCTTCCACAATAGAAATCTTTTTTTCCAGTCCATTGAGAGCTACGCTTCTGGCGGCCATGTCCGCCATTTCTTTCTGAATCTCAAGGCCTGTGTAATGTTCTCCATCATACTTTGCTTCCAGCAATATGGGAATGATTCCCGTTCCTGTTCCCAAATCAATCACTTTTTCTCCGGGCTTTACCTGGGCGAAACCTGACAGAAGAACCGCATCCATTCCAAAACAGAACTTTTCTTTATTCTGAATAATCACATACCCGTTTCTCTGAAGATCGTCAATACGCTCATTTTCTTTCAATTCCACTTTCGATTTGTCAATCATCATTTAACTTGGACTTTCTCTCTTTTTTCTCCAGTGCTTCCAGCTTCTTAAGTTCATCATCCTGAACATGGATTTTTTCTCTTTTCTTTTTAGGCTTAAAGCGAAGCTGATCTACTCTGTATTCTCTGATTTCTTTCTCGTCTCTGTCCACAGTCACCACAACTTTGACTAATTGTCTCAGTACATTGACACTGTGGACCTCTCCGCGAAGATTGTCATCCGTAGTTACATAGTCCCCGATTCCGGGAAGCTTGCTGTTCAAATATTCATATGTGTCCTCTTCATTTTTCAGACAGCACATAAGTCTTCCGCAGACTCCCGATATCTTTGTAGGATTCAATGATAAATTCTGCTCCTTTGCCATCTTAATGGATACGGGTATGAACTCCGACAGATAAGAATGACAGCACAGCGCCCGTCCGCAGATGCCCATCCCTCCGACAATCTTTGTCTCATCCCTCACTCCTACCTGTCTTAATTCGATTCTTGTCTTAAACACTGCCGCCAGATCTTTTACCAATTCTCTGAAGTCAATTCTCCCGTCAGCCGTAAAATAAAAGAGAATTTTGTTATTATCAAATGTATACTCCACATCAATAAGCTTCATCTCCAGCTCATGTTTTCTGATCTTTTCCAGACATATTTGAAAAGCCTCTTTCTCTTTCTTCTTATTGGCTTCCTCTATTGCTTCATCTTCCTTGGTTGCCATACGGATTACAGATTTCAGTGGCTGGATTACTTTAGAATCCTCTACTTCCCTGCATCCCAGTACAACATACCCATACTCAATTCCTCTGGCCGTCTCCACGATTACATGCTGTCCTGATTGAATCTCATATTTTCCGGGAGCAAAATAATAGATCTTCCCCGCATTTCTAAATCTGACTCCGATTACTTTTATCATAATTAATTCTCCTTCATAACAAGGAACATGAGTTCCATGGCAAGTTCCATATTTACATTGGCTTCCAGACGGACTTTGGCCTTGTCTATGGCTTCTAAAATATTTTCAAACCCGTCATAACCTGTCTTCTGGCTCATCTCATTGATAGCACTGTATTCATCCTTAAAAATTAACAGATTAGCGTCTTTTGTCACCTTAAACATAAGGGCATCACGATACCATATCTGCATAAAGTCCAGGCATTCGATAAGATCCAGATTGTCTTCCTTCATTTTCTTTATAAACCCCAGAAGCATGGAAATGTCCATATCCCGGATATTCCTCAGCACATGAATCAGCTCTTCATACATATGCTTAAATTCTTCTGACTGGGCAATCTTTACAGCTCTTCCCATATTGCCTCTTGCAAAAGCGGCATAAATATCAGCTTTTGTCTCAGGAACAGATAACTTGTTTATCAAGTAATCCCTGATTATGGAATCTTTGAGAGGCTTTAATTTCAGCTGGATACAGCGAGAAAGAATTGTTGGCAAAAATGTATTCTGGTTGGTAGTTAACAGAATAATAATGACATAAGACGGCGGTTCCTCTATGGTTTTTAGAAGTGCATTCTGTGCCTGAATTGTCATCTTCTCCGCTTCATCCACAATATAAATTTTATATTGGCTGCTGTATGGACGAATCATGATAGTATCATTGATCTGCTTACGGATATCATCCACTCCTATGCTGGCAGGCTTTTCATGGATTACATAAATTAAATCCGGATGATTTCCGGACAATACTTGTTTACAGCTATGACAAGTAAGACAGGGGACCGTTCTGCCTGATTCGCACAGCAGAGTAAGGGCAAAGGCTTCAGCCAATAATTTATGGCCCATGCCTGATTCACCGGATAAAATGTAGGCGTGAGATATCTTTTTGTTGGATATTGCTTTTTGAAAATGATCTTTTATATGTTCCTGGCCTGGAATATCTTGAAAACCTGACATGGGTGGGATCCTCCGTTCTGTTATGCAGGGGTATTCTCTCCGCTATTTGACGGTACTGTCCTGCCTCTGCAATTATGCTCTATTCCGCACTGCTCATTACATACGTGTCCATTATATCACTAATTGAACGTTTATTCAAATATCTTATCTCTTATCATCCTGTGAATCTCTTCCTTTTGCTTCATATCCCCATTCTCATCACAGCATTCTATTTTTATCCAGTTATACTTTTCCCCCACTAAAATACTGTTCTCGTATGATTTTATTAAAAACCCATGGTTTGACTCATGAATATCTTTTATCTGCTGGTGAGTTATCTTATTCTTTCTATCTTTCATTAAACGGAATGTTACTTCTGGTTTTACATCCAGGAAAAACACAAAATCAGGAATAGGAAGTCCTCCTTTTATATACTCAAAATCATATTCCCAGTCCAGGAATTCCTCTTTCTCTTCTCTCGATTCCAATTTTGATGTCTGATGCAGCATATTGCTGGTAACATAGCGGTCACAGATCACAATGGAATCCTCTAATGATTCATAAAACATTTTCCACTCTTTTAAGTAGGATGAAAACCGATCCACTGCAAAAAATGATGATGTTACATAAGGATTGACCATATAAGGATCGTCCCCATATTCTCTTCCCAGATACATTTTTACTAAAGCAGATGAAGGGCTGTCATAGTTAGGATAGGAAACCATCTTCACATTCTTCCCCTGCCCTTTCAGATAGTCATATAAAAGCTTTGTCTGCGTCGCTTTTCCGCTTCCGTCACTGCCTTCAATAACAATCAATTTTCCCATAAAAATTTCTATTCTCCTTCTCTCAATACATAAATAAACCCATTAGCTGTATCCTGCATTCCCTGTACAGGCAATCCTGCCTTTTTATATTCCATTATGGTTTGTACTATATACTCTGTAAGCAATTCTCCCGGCGCCACAACAGGAATCCCCGGCGGATACAGATACACGAATTCTGCCGCTGTTTTTCCTATACTGTTTCTCAGCGGAATCTGTTCCTTCCTTCCCTCCCATGCCTCATACATAGCCGCAATGGGCCTGGCTTCCCATTCCTTCGGATCTTTATATAATCCTCTCCTTCTGTCCCTGTCCTTACGCAAGTCAAGGCTGCTGTCAATGGACAGCAGAGCTTCCTTAAGGCGCATCAAACCTTCTTTCGTATCCATCACCGAAGTAATGGCCGTCACATAATCCATGGTACACATTTCCATCTCCAGATGGTATTCTTTCCGAAGCCTTTCACTTAAGTCTGTCCCGCTAATCTCTGTATTTCCGACAGAAATAATGATCTTCGATACATCTATATCATAAATATCCTTTTTCCCGATCTCCTGTCTGTCAAGTATCTTCAGATTTCTCATGACTTTCAATTCCCGGCGCAGAAGGGAAAGACATGACAAAAATTCTTTCATCTTCCTCTTTCCCTCTTCCTGTTCCATCCACCAGATTCCTCTTTCAATCCCTGACATTAACAGATAAGAGGGACTGCTGCTTTGATAAACCTGAAGATACCATTCTATTTTTTCCATGTCCACATAATTTCCCTTTATATGCAGCAAGGCCGATTGTGTAAAACATGGAAGGGTCTTATGAACACTCTGTATCACCACATCAGCTCCCAATTCCAAAGCTGATTTTGGAAATTCATGGCTGTACCGAAAATGCGCCCCATGAGCTTCATCTACGATCAAAGGGATATTATACTTATGACATACATGGGATATGGCGGCAATATCTGATACAATTCCGTCATAAGTGGGAGAAACCACAAAGACCCCTTTTACCTCTCTGTTCTTTTTCAACAATTCCTCTATCTTTTCGGGAGATAATCCACACTGTATTCCATACTCTTCCATAAATTGTGGATAAACATAAACTGTTTTTAAATGTTTGAGGATAACTCCATGATATGCAGCTTTATGGCAATTGCGGCTCATCAAAATCGTTCCATAGTCAGGAATAATTCCGCTTATAGCACTTAAAATTCCTCCGCTGCTTCCGTTTATAAGATAATAACTTCTGTCCGCACCGTAAAGGGATGCCACCCACTCCATAGATTCCTTAATGATTCCCTCCGGATGGTGCAGATTATCAAATCCTTCAATTTCTGTAATATCCATACCATACAAACCCGGAAACTGTCTCTTGTGCCCCGGCATATGAAAAGGATAGTAATCTGTCGTGTTATACTCCATTAATTTTTTATATAGTTCAGGATTATTACTCATATGCTTCCTTCATAATTATTTATTTCCATTCATTGTATCATACACTCTTTACAGCGTCAAAAAAAAATAGTACCATACTATAAAAAGGAGATTTTTATGAGAACAATTGAATTTAAAATGGAACGGCCAGGCCTTGTTCAAGGGGGGCAGGAAATAGAAATCACAGAACATGAAGCAGACAGCGGATGCAGTTATATTATTGAGCCGGCTGTAGCTATGTCGGGATGTTATAAAGGACGGGATCGTCTCAAATCGAGAAAAGGAATAATCAAGGAAATCAAACATAATGACCGGGGATATTATGTAATAGCAGAATTTGATGAATAATGTACTGAAAAATAAAAAATCCAGTGTTTCACTGGATTTCCTGAGCGTGCGGGGATTCGAACCCCGGACAACTTGATTAAAAGTCAAGTGCTCTACCGCCTGAGCTACACGCCCGCATATAAAGAGTAAAAAGTATGCCTTGGACCGGAATCGAACCAGTGACACGAGGATTTTCAGTCCTCTGCTCTACCAACTGAGCTACCAAGGCACATCTCTTTGCGAATATCATAAAAATCTTCGCTTAATTGCGGGGACAGGATTTGAACCTGCGACCTTCGGGTTATGAGCCCGACGAGCTTCCAGACTGCTCCACCCCGCGGCAATTATGAAATTAAATAACACAATATATTATTGTGAGTGGGGGAAGGTGGATTCGAACCACCGAAAGCACAGCTAACAGATTTACAGTCTGCCCCCTTTGGCCACTCGGGAATTCCCCCTTATATGATATATAATTCTTATCAAGCCGATGATCGGACTCGAACCGATAACCTGCTGATTACAAATCAGCTGCTCTGCCAATTGAGCCACATCGGCACTATCTCTTACACTTTACAAAGAGAATGGGGCCTATAGGGCTCGAACCTATGACCCTCTGCTTGTAAGGCAGATGCTCTCCCAGCTGAGCTAAGACCCCTCTATTCACTTTACAGCATTACTCTACCTTTCGGTAAAACGACCCGGATGGGATTCGAACCCACGACCTCCGCCGTGACAGGGCGGCGCTCTAACCAGCTGAGCCACCAGGCCAATTACTACTTTAAGGGAATCTATATACCCTCAAAACCACATACTGCACTATATCTCCTTCATCCTTCTTACCCTTCAACACGCCTTCCCTCTTCCTTGGTCAAGCCCTCGACCTATTAG
>CAJSZV010000029.1 GCA_910574345.1 Clostridiaceae bacterium
TTATATCAATAACTTCTGATGGAAGGGGAACCCTCCTTCAGTTATTCATCAGATATGACCTTGTAACTTATTAACTTTATAGCTCTTGTGGCTATATCATTATTATACTAGGAGGCAGTATTTTATGAAAAAATGGAAAAAATGGGCAGCAGCAACCATGGCAGGTATGATGGCGGCGTCAAGCCTTACAGCCTGCGGCGCAAAGCAGGAAGAGGCGCCGGCCGCCACGCAGGCGCCTGAACAGACAAAGGTACGGGAGCCCCAGAAAGAGACACAGGCAGCTGCAGAAAGTTTTGGCCAGCCGGTAACTCTCAGATTTTCCTGGTGGGGCAATGATGCCAGACATGAAAAAACCTTAAAAGTCATCGAGATGTATCAGGAGCAGCACCCCAATGTGACCATTGAACCGGAATACCGGGGAAAGTCAGAGCGGGAAAAGGTGGCTACGGAACTGGGAAGCGGCACCTGTGCGGATATTGTTCAGCTGAATCCGCCGTGGATGGGTGACTTTGTGGCAAACGGCGATTTCTTTGTGGATTTGAGCCAGTATGATTTTGATATTGACGGCTTTGACCAGCACATGATCGACGATTATTGTACGTATAACGGTACATTGATCACACTGCCCAGCGGTCTCAATGCCAGAACTTATCTGATGAACAAGACCAAGCTGGACGAAATGGGAATTGCCTGCGATATGGACACAAGCTGGACCTGGGAAGATCTGATTTCCATAGGAAAGACGGTTCATGAGAAAAATGAGGAAATGTATTTCTTAAATGCGGACAAGGTGGATATGGTGGAATTTGTGATTCGTCCGTATATTATTCAGAAAACAGGAACATTTCTTATCAGCGACGATTATGAACCTGGTTTTACAAAGGAAGATCTGAGGGAAGCGCTGGAGTATGTGGCTTCTCTGTATACGGAAAATGTAGTGGTTCCCGCAGCGGACGGCAATACTTTCTTAAATGCAGTGTGGACCAATCCGGACTGGATCAATGGAAATCTGACATCGGAACTGTCCTGGACTTCCCTGATGGAAGGCGCTGTCTCGGACTCCAAGGATGAATATGTGACTACCACGCTTCCTATCCGTCAGGATGCCAAAGATACTTCTGTGGTGGTAAAGCCGTCGCAGCTTTATGCCGTTGTTAAAACCAGTGAGCATCCGGCGGAGGCCGCTGATTTTCTGAAATTTCTGCTGACTGACGAAGAGGCGGGAAAAGTACTTGGAGACTGCCGCGGTGTGCCGCCTTACAAGGCAGTGCAGAATATGTGTATGGCAGAGGGAATCTTGGATGAACAGGTAATCATTGCAACCCAGTACGCCCAGGACCATGGAGGCCTGTATGAGAATACGGCATCAACCAACGCGGAGATCACTGCGGTCTTGCAGGATGCAGTGGAGACCGTATCCTATGATGCCTCAAAAGCAGAAGAGGCCACAGACCAGGCCATGGTTTTGATTGAGGATATTCTGTCGACTCTGAAGTAGGAGAAAACCTATGAGATATATGTGGAACAAAAAAGGAGACCGGCTCCTTGGGGAGATCCTTAAGACGGATTTGCCGGAATCTATGGCAGCTTTGTGGTATGTGGGGCAGATGGGAATCGTTGTGAAGTGGAACGGACTGACCATATGTTTTGATCCGGTATTAAACGATCTCTATCATCCTGACAAAACCAGCAGGCGCAATTATGAGATTCCCTTTCTGCCGGAGGAGTTTCGGGGCGTCGATTATACGGTGTGTTCTCACAATCACAGGGACCATATGAATGAGGAAACTCTGATTCCGTTGTGGAAGGCCAATCCAGCAATGAAAGTGGTGGTGCCGGAGCCGGAACGGGAAAGTCTGATTTTGGCCGGTATGGGGGAAGACGCCCTCATAGGCGCAAAGGCAGGGGAAACCATAATCCTTAAGAAAGGAGACAGGGAATGCAGGCTGTGCCCTGTGGCAGCGGCCCATGAAGAGTATGTGACCGATGAATACGGCAATCAGAAATATCTGGGGTATGTTCTCAAATGCAGGGACCTGCACATCTATCATGCCGGAGATACCATGGTAACTCAGAAGCTGATAGAGGATGTGTGCGCCCACGGGCCTATGGCCGTGGCCTGTATTCCGGTGAACGGCGTTGACTTTGAGCGCCACAGCCGGGGAATTATAGGCAATATGGACTGCCGGGACGGGGCGTATTTTGCCAGCCGGATCCATGCGGACATGACATTGCCCATGCATACGGACATGGTCATGGGAAATGAGGAGAATCCCCTGATGTTCGCCCAATATATGAGAGAAATGTATCCGGGAAGGAAGTATCATATCATGCAGTTAGGGGAACGGCTGATCTGTATGTAACATAAAAAGATAAGGCAGGTTTTCTGAAAAGGGTTATGGCTTTTATGGGCCATAACCTTTTTTGCGCCGCAGCGATTAGGGTTTGTGTTTCTTAAAGAATTGCTGTATATTTATTGTAAATGGTTATTCTGATATGAGAAAGGAATGCAGCAATGGAATTTGGTTTCCTGGGGATTACTTATAAAGATGCCGGACTTATGGTCCGTGACAAAATTGCATTTACAGACGGAATGAAGCTTCAGCTGTTTAAAAAGGCGGAAAAAGCAGGAGTGGAACAGTGCATGGTGCTTTCCACCTGCAATCGAAGCGAGGTATATTATTTTTTTCAGGAAAAGGAACAGCGGGAGCGTATGCGCCGTATCTATGAAGAAATGTTTTTGCAGGTGGATACAGAACCGTATCTGCGGGAGCTTGCGGGAGAGGAGGCTTTGGCTTACCTGTTTCGGGTCGCTGCAGGATTGGAATCCCTGGTGCTGGGGGAGGATCAGATCTTAGGCCAGGTGAAGGACGCGCTGGATTATGCCAGAACCATGGGATACAGCAAGAAGGAACTGAACAAAGTGGTGCGGGATGCCATTACCTGCGCCAAGAGAATAAAAACCCGGTTAAAGATCAGTGAAAAACCTCTGTCCGCCGGTTATGTGGGAATTCAAAAGCTGGAAGAGCGTTGCGGGATAGCGGGAAAACAGGCTTTGGTGATCGGAAGCGGGAAAACGGCGGTACTGGCCCTTCGATATCTTTATGAATACGGGGCGGCTCATGTCCTGGCCTGCAGCCGCACCTATGCCCATGCAAAACTTCTGCGGGAGGAATTTCCTGACATAGAGATCATCTCCTATGAGAGACGGTATGATGCCATGAAGACCTGCGATATAGTGGTTTCCGCCACGTCTTCCCCCCATTTGGTGGTGCGCCGGGAGGAATTTGAACCGGAACGGCCCTTGACTTTTCTGGATCTGGCAGCGCCCAGGGATGTGGATATGGCGTTTGCACAGGAGCCTTTGACCGATCTTATCAACCTGGATACGCTGCAGGAAATCGTCTCGGAGAACAAAAAGGAGCGGGAAAGCCTGGTCGCTCAGGGGGAAAGGCTTATCAGGGAGGATCTTGAGGAGACAAAAGAGTGGCTTCTTAAGAGCCGTATGGATTCCGCCATCGAATCTCTTCAGCAGCGGTGCAGCGCCATTGTGGAGGACAGCTTTTCCTATCTGAACAGGAAGATCGACTTGGAGCCCAGGGAACAGAAGATCTTAAAAAAAGTGCTTCATGCTTCCCTGCAGCGGCTTCTGCGGGAGCCTATACAGGAAATGAAACGACTGGATACGGAGGAGGCCCAGGAAGCCTACAGACAGATGGTGAGACAGCTTTTTCAAATTTAGGAGAGGACAGAAGGAAAGGACAGGTTATGAAATACAGGATTGGAACAAGGGGTTCAAAACTCGCCCTTGCCCAGGCGGAGTTTGTATGTGAAACATTGAGAGAGGCATACCCGGAACATGAATTTGAGATCCGGATCATTAAGACCAAAGGGGATGTGATTCTGGATAAGCCTCTTCATGAGCTGGGCTCCAAAGGAGTCTTTGTCAAAGAGATCGAATATGATATTCTGGAACATAAGGTGGATATAGGGGTTCACAGCATGAAGGATATGCCGTCCTTTCCGGCTTGCGGCCTTATATTTACGAAACCATGGAAACGGGAGGACCCAAGGGATGTTCTGATTCTTCGGGAAAAGAGATCCCTTAAGGAACTGAGGGAGGGTGCTGTTATCGCAACAGGAAGCAGGCGCAGAGAGTTTCAGTTAAAAAGACTTCGCCCTGACCTTAAGGTAACAGGCATCAGGGGAAATGTGGACAGCAGGCTTAAGAAGATGGAGGAGCTGAAGCTGGACGGCATCGTTCTGGCTGCCGCAGGCCTGAAACGTCTTGGGATGGAGCACAAGATTACCCGGTATCTGGAGGGCGACGAGATGATTCCGGCGCCGGCACAGGGCGTCCTGGCCCTGGAAATCCGGGAAGGGGATACAGAACTTTTGGATATGTTAAACCGGCTTTGTGATGAGGAGACCGTGGGGACTACGGCGGCGGAGAGAGACTTCCTAAAGGAAATAGGCGGCGACTGTCATGTTCCCGTGGGGGCATTGTGCCGGAAGGAGGCGGATGGAACCTTCTGCCTTCGGGTTATGTTTGGAGATGAGACGGGAAGCCGGCAGGCATATGCCATTGTCCGCGGACAGGATCCCAAAGCTCTTGCTAAGGAGGCAGCGGCGGCAGTCCGCCGGCAGCTGGCGGGAACGGTCTGTCTGGTAGGCGCGGGGCCGGGGGATCTGGGCCTGATCACGGTAAAGGGCCTTGAGGCAGTGAGGAGGGCGGACTGTATAATCTATGACAGGCTTTCCTCTCCGGAACTTTTGGATGAAGCAGGCCCTGAATGCGAAATGATCTATGCAGGGAAAGCCAGCCATAACCATACTATGAAACAGGAGGAGATCAATTCCCTTCTGGTACAAAAAAGCATGGAGCATAAAAGAGTAGTCCGTCTGAAAGGCGGCGATGCATATGTGTTTGGGCGGGGCGGCGAAGAGGGGATATACTTAAAGGAGCATGGCGTGCCTTTTGAAATCATTCCCGGTGTCACCTCCGCCATTGCAGGCCTGGCCTATGCAGGGATTCCCGCGACTCACCGGGGAATCGCATCCGGATTTCATGTGGTAACTGCCCATAACCAGAAGGATGAGCTGGCGGATATTGATTTTGAAGCCATGGCCAGGGGAAAAGAGACCTGTATCTTTTTAATGGGCCTTAGCAAAGCAGAGGTTATAGCCAGACGGCTTATGGAGGCAGGGATGCCGGCAGAGACAAAGGCAGCGGTAATTTCCTGTGCCACGACCCCAAAGCAGAGGGTCTGTGTATCGGATCTGGAACATATGGGGGAGAAGGCAGCAGAGGCGGGGCTTATATCGCCGGCCATTATTGTTGTGGGACAGGTGGTGTCTCTCAGGGAAAGGCTTAATTTTTTTGAAGAGCAGCCCTTGTTTGGCAGACGGTATCTGATTCCCAAGATCGGAAAGGATACTACCGGACTGAAAGGACTTTTAAAGGCCAGGGGAGCGGATGCGGACGAGGTGCAGGTGGGGAGGATTGTATATACAGGAAAGAGATTTTCCGAAGAGGAACTGAAAGGCGCGGATTGGCTTTTGTTCACCAGCAAGAACGGCGTGGAAGGATTTTTTGCGGGGTTAAAGGAAAGCGGCCTGGATATCCGGTGCCTTGCCGGATGTAAGATGGCTGTGATCGGCAAAAAGACAGGAGAAGAACTGGAAAAACATGGTCTGTATGCAGATTTAATGCCTGACAGCTATGACAGCCGGGCTTTGGCAGAAGAACTGAAAAAGCAGGTAAAGAGGGATGATCGGGTATGGTATCTGAAAGCCGGAAACGGGGACGGACATCTGGGCAGGGCTGTGGAAAAGGTCTGCAGGTTTATGGAAATTGAGGTATATGAGAATCAGGCGGTCACGCCGGATATGGAGAAGGTCATGCCTCTTGAGGAGTATGACGGGATTTTATTTACCTGTGCATCTTCGGCCAGGCGGTTCCTGGACAGTGTCAGAGGACAGTGGGGCAGGTGGAAAGAGATCTACAGCATAGGGCCTAAGACTACGGCATATCTGAAAGAGCGGGGGATCGAAAAGGTCATAGAGGCTGGGCAGTCTGACTATGAAGGGTTAGCGGACGCGGTTGTGAGCCGTGACGGCTGAAATGCCGCCCATAAAAGCATTGTGTTCATTTCCGTTGTAGGTTATAATGGAAAAACATGAGCCATATTTTGAGGCAGAAAGAAACGACAGCTGGAACATCAAGGAAAATAAACTACATATATAAGGAGACAGAGAGGATTATGAAGTGGAACAAATTTACCCTGACCACCACCACACAAGCAGTGGATTTGGTCAGTGCCATGTTTGATGAGATCGGCATTGAGGGAATTGAGATTGAGGACCATGTTCCTCTCACAGAGGCGGAGACCAAAGGAATGTTTATTGACATACTTCCTGACATGGGACCTGATGACGGGACAGCGAAAGTCAGCTTCTATCTGGAAGATTTGTCAGATTTAGAGCGCATCATGAGAGAGATAGAGGAGGGACTGGAGGAATTAAGCCAGTTTGTGGATGTGGGAGCCCGGACCATTACCTCATCGGAGACAGAGGATAAGGACTGGATCAACAACTGGAAGCAGTATTTTAAGCCTTTTACTGTGGATGATATTCTGATCAAGCCTACCTGGGAGGATATTCCGGAAGCGCACAGGGACAAGCTGCTGATTCAGATTGATCCCGGAACCGCATTCGGAACGGGACAGCATGAGACTACCCAGCTGTGCATCCGGCAGCTGAAAAAATACATGACAGAAGGCGCAAAGGTTCTGGATGTGGGGACGGGAAGCGGAATCCTGGGAATCACGGCCTTAAAGCTGGGCGCAGGGAAGGTGTTCGGAACGGACCTGGATGAGAACGCCATTGCAGCCGTAGGGGAAAATCTTAAGGCTAACCATATTGCCTCCGATTATTTTCAGGCGGTTCAGGGCAATATCATTGATGATGAGAAGATACAAAAGCAGGCGGGATACAGTTGTTACGACATTGCAGCAGCCAATATTCTGGCTCCCGTTATTATTCTGCTTCAGAAGGAGATCCCTCTTCATCTGAAAAAAGGCGGCATTTTTATTACCTCAGGCATTATCAATACAAAGGAAGAGGCCGTAAAAGAGGCTTTGTCAGCCAACAGGGAACTGGAGATTGTGGAAACTACGTATCAGGGCGAGTGGGTGTCAATTACTGCCCGCAGAGTATAGGGAGAAACCGTGTATCATTTTTTTGTCTTAAAGGAACAGATCAGGCCCCATGAGATCATCATAACCGGAGGGGATGTGAATCATATCCGCAGTGTGCTGCGGATGAAACCGGGGGAGAAGATAGGAATCAGCGACGGGGAAGAGAAAGAATACTGCTGTGAGATTGTCCATATAGCGGGGGATCAGGTGAGGGCGAGAATCCTGTCAGAAGAAAAGGACAGCAGAGAACTCCCGGCCCGGCTCTATCTTTTCCAGGGACTTCCCAAAAGTGATAAAATGGAGCTGATTATCCAAAAAGCGGTGGAGCTTGGCGTCTATCAGGTGATTCCTGTCGTAACCCGGCGAACCATCGTAAAACTGGACAGCAAAAAGGAAGAGGCCCGCATAAAGCGCTGGAACACCATTGCAGAGAGCGCCGCGAAACAGTCAGGGCGGGGGATTATCCCTCAGGTGACAGAAGTTATGACCTTTGACAAGGCTTTGGCTCTGGCAGAGACCTTTCAGGTTAAGATTATCCCCTTTGAACATGCAGTGGGAATGGCGGATACGAAAAGGGAACTTGAGCGTATCAGGCCGGGGACGGATGCAGGGTTTTTCATCGGCCCGGAAGGCGGCTTTGAGGAGGAAGAGATTGTCCGGGCAGAAGGGGCGGGAGTGAAGGCAGTTTCTCTTGGAAGACGGATTCTCAGAACCGAGACGGCAGGACTTATGGTTCTTTCCGTGGCAGGTTATCTGCTGGAAACAGAGAGGGAGAATATATGCTGCTGTTCAGGCAGGTCTGCCCACTTGCTGCACTGACCGCAGGATAACTTAAGCCGGTTGGAACGCAGGTGAACCGTAACGAATACATAGAGAAGGATTAGGAGATCATATGGAAGCATATTTTGATAATTCGGCCACAACCAGAGTGTTGGACTGTGTAAAGGATATTGTGGTAAAAACCATGACAGAAGATTACGGCAATGCCGCATCCAAACACAAAAAAGGCGTAGAAGCAGAAAGCTATATCCGGGAGGCCAGAGCTATTATCGCCAAAAGCCTGAAAGTGCAGGAGAAGGAGATTATATTCACCTCCGGCGGTTCCGAGTCCAACAATATGGCCCTCATAGGCACGGCTTTGGCCAATCGGAGACAGGGCAGTCATATTATCAGCACCAGTGTTGAGCACTCATCCGTTTATAATACATTGGGATTTCTAAAGGAGCAGGGATTTGAGATCACCTATCTTCCTGTGGACCGCCAGGGCCATATCAGCCTGAAGGATTTAAAGGAGGCCCTTGGCCCGGAGACCATTCTGGTGTCAGTGATGTATGTGAACAATGAAGTCGGTTCTGTGGAACCTATTGAGGAAATTGCCAGAGTAATAAAAGAGAACCAGCCAGGAGCCCTGTTTCATGTGGACGCCATTCAGGCTTACGGAAAGTACGAGATCAGGCCGAAGCGCCAGGGCATTGACCTTTTAAGCGTCAGCGGCCACAAGCTTCACGGACCTAAGGGCGTGGGATTCTTGTATGTCAGCGAAAAGGTTAAGATAAAGCCTTTGATCTACGGCGGTGGGCAGCAGAGAGGCATGCGTTCCGGTACGGAAAATGTACCGGGGGTGGCAGGACTGGGGCAGGCGGTAAAGGAGATCTATACCAATCACAAGGAGAAAGTGGATTATCTCTATGGACTGAAAGAACATCTTATAACCCGGATGGAAGAAGTGGAAGGCTGCGTGGTGAACAGCCAAAGGGGGCGGGACAGCGCCCCTCAGATTGTGAGCATCAGCTTTGAGGGAATCCGCAGCGAGGTCCTTCTCCATGCGCTGGAAGAGAAGGGAATCTATGTGTCTTCCGGCTCCGCCTGTTCCAGCAGTCATCCGGGAGTCAGCGGGACACTTAAAGGTATCGGAGTGAAGCAGGAACTTTTAGATGCCACCCTGCGGTTCAGCTTTGGGATGTTTAATAAAAAAGAAGAGATCGACTATACCATTGATGTGCTGAAAGAGCTGCTGCCGGTGCTCAGAAAGTACCGCAGAGGATAGGGACAGCCGGATAAAGCAAGGAGAGGATACGTTATGTTATATCAGTCATTTTTAATTAAATATGCGGAGATCGGGACAAAAGGAAAGAACCGGTATCTTTTTGAGGACGCCCTCATGAAGCAGATCCGTCATGCCTTAAAAGAGGTGGAAGGGGATTTTGCAGTAACGAAAGAGATAGGCCGGATCTATGTGAAAGCAGACGGGGAGTACGATTATGAAGATGTTATCGAGGCGCTCAAAAGAGTGTTCGGCATCGCCTGGATCTGCCCCATGTTCCAGACTTCGGACCGGGATTTTGAAAGCGTGAAGAGGGAATTGGTGGATTATGTGAGACAGGTATACCCGTCACAGAATATGACCTTCAAGGTGGATTCCAGAAGGGCGGACAAAAAGTATCCCCTTACTTCCGAGGAGATGAACCGGAATCTGGGGGAGGCCGTGCTTATGGCCTATCCGGAGATGAAAGTGGATGTACATCATCCTCAGGTTATGCTCCATGTGGAAGTGCGGACTGTTGTCAATATCTATTCCCTGATGATACCGGGGCCGGGAGGAATGCCTGTGGGCACCAACGGGAAGGCCATGCTTTTGCTGTCCGGCGGCATCGACAGTCCTGTGGCCGGCTATATGATCGCCAAGAGGGGCGTGAAGATTGAGGCTGTTTATTTTCATGCGCCGCCCTATACCAGTGAAAGAGCAAAACAGAAAGTGGTGGACCTTGCAAAACTGGTCTCCCGGTATGCAGGTCCCATAAGACTTCATGTGGTTAATTTTACAGATATTCAGCTGTATATCTATGAGCAGTGTCCCCATGAAGAGCTGACCATTATTATGCGCCGCTATATGATGCGGATTGCCCAGATGATCGGCGGGGAGACGGGATGCCTGGCGCTGATTACGGGAGAGAGCATCGGGCAGGTGGCATCCCAGACTGTCCAGTCTCTGGCTGCCACCAATGAGGTGTGCACCATGCCCGTATTCCGCCCGGTCATCGGTTTTGACAAGCAGGAGATCGTGGATATTGCGGAGAAAATCAATACTTATGACACATCCATTCAGCCCTATGAGGACTGCTGTACCATCTTTGTGGCAAAGCACCCGGTAACCAAGCCCAATGTGAAGGTGATCCGCCATTCGGAGGAGAAGTTGGAGGAGCAGATTGAGAAGATGGTAAAGACGGCTGTGGAGGAGAGAAAAGAGATCATGTGCCGGTAACATATGGAATGATGTGCCGGGAAACAGAGCTTCATATACGAATGGAGGTGTATTTTATGAACTGTCCATATTTGCTTTTTCCGTTGCAGAAGGCGGAATTGCTCTCATGAATCGGTTCAGGCCATTAAAGGCATATGGGTATAGAGCGGAGGCTTATTATTGTGGAAACTATAAAATCGTTATTGCATCCGGGCGGCAGGAGTGAGAGGAGAGTAAAGGACCTCCAGACATGCAAAAACACGGGCACTCCAACAGGAGTGCCCGTGTTTTCGAAGCAGAAGGACGGTTCGTGCCTGTGCCGCTTACTTAATAATATAGGGAGAAAGCACGTCAAGAATCTCATTGACACTGCTTTCTGTCTCGGCATGGATATTCAGGTCAATGGGTTTGGAAAGATCCAGACTGAAGATGCCCATAATTGACTTTGCATCAATCACATATCTGCCGGACACCAGATCGAAATCAACATCAAACTTTGTCAGATCATTGACAAAAGATTTTACTTTATCAATTGAATTTAAAGAAATGCGTACTGTTTTCATGGAAAACCTCCTTAAATAATGTCTCTTTTCTATGTTCAATACTACAGACATGATGAAGAAAAGTCAATAGTGAGATTGCATGAAAAGCAATATAATAATGTCGGGGTCAAAAAAGAAAGGATAATCAGGATGAAAAAGGCGGCTTTACATAATTTGGGATGCAAGGTAAATGCTTACGAGACAGAGGCCATGGGACAGCTTCTTCAAAAGGCCGGATATGAGATTGTTCCTTTTGAAGAAGAAGCGGATGTCTATGTGATCAATACCTGTTCTGTGACCAATATAGCGGACCGCAAGTCCAGACAGATGCTGCACCGAGCGAAAAAGAAAAATCCCAAGGCAGTGGTGGTGGCAGCAGGCTGCTATGTTCAGGCAGTGGGCCAGGAATTGAAAAAGGATTCGGCGGTTGATATTATAATCGGAAATAATAAAAAGGCGGATCTTCCCCAAATTCTTGATCATTATTTTGCACACAGGAGGATGGAGCAGGAAGAATATCTGATTGATATCGGAAGGACCGGAGAGTACGAAGGGTTAAGTGTGAGAGAGTCGGCGGAACATACCAGAGCGTTTATGAAGATCCAGGACGGATGCAATCAGTTTTGCAGCTACTGTATCATTCCTTACACCAGAGGGCGGGTGAGGAGCCGCAATCCCCAGGAGGTCACAGCAGAAGCGGAAGGTCTTGTAAATCGCGGCTATCAGGAGATTGTGCTGACGGGAATTCATTTAAGTTCCTATGGAATGGATTTCCCTGCGGAAATTTCAGAGAATCTTCTCAGTCTCATGGTGCGGCTGGACAAAATTTCCGGTTTAAAAAGAATGCGTCTTGGCTCTCTGGAACCGAGAATCATTACAGAGGATTTTGTAAAAACCCTGGCGGGCTTAAGAACCATCTGCCCCCATTTTCATCTGTCCCTCCAAAGCGGATGTGACCGGGTATTAAAACGAATGAACCGCCATTACACCACGGAGGAATATGAAAAGGGCTGTAAACTTCTCAGAACCTGGTTTGAGAATCCGGCTATTACCACGGATATTATTGTAGGATTTCCCGGAGAGACAAAAGAAGAATTTGAGGAGACTCTGGATTTTGCAAAGCGCATTCGCTTCTATGAAATGCATATTTTCAAATATTCCCGCAGGGAGGGAACAAGAGCCGATAAAATGGAGAATCAGGTAGAAGAATCCGTCAAAGCTGTTCGAAGTGACATTCTGTTAAAAGAAGAAAACCGTTTATCAAAAGAGTATCGGGAGACCTTTTTGGGACAGGAGGCAGAAGTTCTTATGGAAGAAAAAACGGTTATTAACGGAATCGAATATTTGGCAGGCCACACGAAGGAATATGTGAAGGCCGCGGTTTTGTGGGATGAAGCGCTGAAAGGGAAAATGGTCAGAGGGGTGCTGAGGGAGATGATAACGGATGAGATTCTTTTCCTGGAACCTGTTCACAATAATTTTATAAATATTCCCTCTTTACGAATCACGAAAAGTAGTATAGAATAGATAGGAACAGTAAAGGACGTGAGGGCACATGGGCGATATTCATAATACACAGTTTTTCAGAACAGTACAAGATAATACCATGGATGTAAGCCAGGTTTTGGAACAGGTGTATGAAGCCCTGACCGAAAAAGGGTATAATCCGGTGAATCAGATCGTGGGTTATATTATGTCTGGAGATCCAACTTATATTACCAGCCATAAGAACGCCAGAAGTCTCATTATGAAAGTGGAACGTGATGAGATTCTGGAGGAGCTTCTGTCTGTGTATATTCATGCAAGATTAAGGTAGACGTGTAAAGTACCATAAGAAGACTGTCAGGTTTTGCCGTCTTTGGCGGATCTGGCAGTTCTGTTATATCTGAAAAAGTTCCAGGTGGGAAGCCAGCTGGATTGTTACTGATGTACTTAAAAGTATAATTAAGAGAGGACAGATGCAAGGCTTTGTCGGACAAGGCTCTTTTGGCGTGAGGGAAATCGAATTGAGAATTATGGGCTTGGATTTTGGGTCGAAAACTGTGGGAGTGGCTGTCTGTGACCCTCTGGGACTTACTGCCCAGGCACTGGAGACGGTTACAAGAAAGGAAGAGAACAAACTGCGTCAGACGTGTCAGCGGATTGAGGCGCTGATTCGGGAATATGAGATTACAACCATTATTTTGGGTTATCCTAAAAATATGGATGATTCCATCGGGGAACGTGCAAAAAAGACCGAGGAGTTTAAGGAGATGCTGGAAAGAAGAACCAATCTTCCTGTAATTTTATGGGACGAGCGTCTGACCACCATAGAGGCGGATGAGATTCTGAGAGAAAGCGGTGTGCCCAGAGGAGAGAGAAAAAAGGTTATCGACAAAGTGGCAGCCGGAATTATTCTCCAGAGCTATCTTGACGCCTTGCAGTCAGAAAGAAAAAAGGAGCATATCAATGAATGAGGAGAAAATGATCACACTCACCACCCCGGAAGGGGAGCAGGTGGATTTTTATGTTCTGGAGGAAACCAGAATCAGCGGTATGAATTACCTATTAGTTACGGATGCGGCGGAGGACGAGGAAGAGGGCGAATGCTACATTTTAAAGGACCGGTCAAAGCCGGAGGAAGAGGATGCCGTCTATGAATTCGTGGATGATGACGATGAGATGGATTATCTTTTTAAGATATTCACGGAACTGACGGAAGACATGGATCTGGATTTAAAGAAATAAAGCCGCAAAACAGCGGGAGAGAATCAAAAGAAAAGGCAGCAGATAAAAAGAGGGTCGTAAGATGAAGCAGGAATTATTTAAACAGATGCTAAAGGAAAAAGGACTGAAAGTCACGGCACAGCGGATGCTGATGCTTGAAATCATGGCAGGCCATCCGGGAGAGCATCTTACGGCGGAAGAGATTTTCGATCTGGCCAGACAGAGTTATCCTGAGATCGGTCTGGCGACGATCTACCGTGCACTGCAGGTCATGGTGGAGCTGCATATTATTGATAAACTGAATTTTGATGATGGATTTGCCAGATATGAGCTGGGACAGGAAATGGGAAGTGAGAGACACCACCATCATCATGCTATCTGTATGGAATGTAAAACCGTATTTTCCTTAGAAGAAGATTTGCTTGGCGGCCTGGAGCAGAACTTGATGGAGCGTCTTGGTTTTCAGGTGACGGACCATGAGGTGAAGCTCTATGGATATTGTCAGGCGTGCAGGATAAAACAACAAAAATCGGAGGTATTAGATTGAGACAGCAAAGTAAAAAACAGAATCAGAACGCAAAAGTAAAAATTATCCCCCTGGGGGGACTTGAACAGATCGGAATGAATATCACAGCCATCGAATATGAGGACAGTATTATTGTCATAGACTGTGGACTGGCCTTTCCCAGTGATGATATGCTGGGAATTGATCTGTGCATTCCTGATATCACATATTTAAAAGAAAACATTGAAAAGGTCAAGGGATTTGTCATTACTCACGGCCATGAGGATCATATCGGCGCACTTCCTTATATACTGCAGCAGATCAATGTGCCCGTATACGGAACGAAACTGACTGTGGCTCTGATTGAGAATAAATTAAAAGAGCACAATCTGGTAAAGACCACCAAGAGAAAAGTGGTGAAACACGGACAGTCCATTAATCTGGGATGTTTCCGTATCGAATTCATCAAAACCAACCACAGCATTGCGGATGCGTCTGCTCTGGCTATCTTCACACCGGCAGGGATTCTCCTTCATACGGGAGATTTTAAGATTGATTACACGCCTGTATTTGGGGAGTCAGCGGATCTGCAAAGGTTTGCAGAACTTGGAAAAAAGGGAGTTCTGGCTCTGATGTGCGACAGTACCAACGCTCTGCGGGCTGGATTTACTCCTTCAGAGCGGACGGTAGGCAAGACTTTCGACGGCATTTTTTCCGAGCATAAGAACAGCAGAATTATCGTTGCAACCTTTGCATCCAATGTGGACCGGGTGCAGCAGATTATCAATTCCGCATATAAGTACGGACGGAAAGTGGTGGTGGAAGGCCGCAGTATGGTCAATGTCATCGGAACGGCCAGTGAACTGGGTTATATTAAGATCCCTGAGGGAACGCTGATCGACATTGATCATCTGAAAAATTATCCCGATGAGAAGACGGTTCTCATCACAACAGGGAGCCAGGGAGAGTCCATGGCCGCACTGTCCAGAATGGCTTCCAGCATTCACAAAAAGGTGTCCATTAAACCTGGAGACGTGGTGATCTTCAGCTCCAACCCGATTCCCGGCAATGAGAAGGCTGTGTCCAAGGTGATCAATGAGCTTTCCATCAAGGGGGCGGAGGTGATTTTCCAGGATACCCATGTATCCGGCCATGCCTGTCAGGAAGAGATTAAGCTGATCTATTCCCTGACGCATCCCAAGTATGCCCTGCCCGTTCATGGAGAGTACCGCCATCTCATGGCACAGAAAGGAATCGCCCAGTCCATGGGTATTCCCAAAGAGAATATCCTGCTCATGTCTTCCGGCGATGTGGTGGAATTGTCTGAGGATCAGTGCAGAGTAGTGGACCATGTACAGGCCGGAGCCATTCTGGTTGACGGTCTGGGTGTGGGAGATGTGGGAAATATTGTGCTGAGGGATAGACAGAACCTGGCGCAGAATGGTATTATAATTGTGGTGCTGACTCTGGAAAAATACAGCAACCAGCTTTTGGCCGGTCCGGATATCGTATCCAGGGGATTTGTGTATGTAAGGGAATCCGAGGATCTTCTGGAGGAGGCCAGACACGTGGTGGAGGAGGCAGTCTGCGATTGTCTGGACCGCCGTGTCAGCGACTGGGGGAAGATTAAGAATATTATCAGAGACAGCTTAAGTGATTTTCTGTGGAAGAAGATGAAGAGGAATCCCATGATACTTCCGATTATTATGGAGGTGTAGCAGGTTGCGAGACCTTTCATAAGGGTTCGGTACTTTCATGGCAGCAGAGATAAAAAGAGGAAGGCAGAGTATGAGTAACACGACGAATGAGATCAATAAAGTAACAGGTACAATTATCAGGGTGTCATGGAAGTTAATCGTCTATGCTTTGGTGATTCTTCTCTTATATGAGGGAGTTACCAGAGGATATGAGTTTGGGCACGATATTTTTTATTCGTCAGGCATGGCTTCCAAGCCCGGAATTGATATGCGGGTAACCATCGGAGACGGGGAAAAAGTGGCGGATATCGGGGCGGCCCTGGAGAGAGGCGGCCTTATAAAAAGTAAGTATGCTTTTTTGATTCAGAGTATTTTTTATGATTATGGAGGAGAGGAACACCCGGTGGAGGCGGGGACCTATATTCTGAATAATTCCATGACTTCCAAGGAGATCATACTGACTCTCAGGGACGGCGTGGAGAAAGAGGATGCAGAGGAATGATCGTAAACGAGAGAATCAGAGATTATCTTCATTCCCTGGAATCTGATGAGGGAGAATTATGTGACAGGATCGCCAGGGAAGCCAGGGCGCAGGATATTCCGATCATAAAAAAAGAGACAGCGGCGCTGTTGAAAACATTAGTGGCAGCAAAACGGCCTGGGGCGATTCTGGAAGTGGGAACCGCCGTGGGCTATTCTGCTTTATTGATGGCAGGGGTGATGCCGCCTTCCTGTAAGATTACAACCATTGAAAAGTATGCTCCCCGCATAAGGGCAGCCAGGGAGAATTTCAGGGAAGCGTCTATGGAAGAGAGGATTGTGCTTTTGGAAGGAGATGCAGAGGAGATTCTTCCGAAGCTAAAGGGGCCCTACGATTTTATTTTTATGGATGCAGCCAAGGGACAGTATATTCACTGGCTTCCGGTGATATTAGGATTGATGCCTGAGGGCGGCATGTTGTTTTCCGACAATGTGCTTCAGGACGGCAGTATCGTCCAGTCCCGGTACGGTGTGGAACGGAGAGACAGAACCATTCACAGCAGGATGAGAGAATATCTGTATACATTAAAGCACATGGAGGGCCTTGAGAGCGCCGTGATTCCCATAGGGGACGGAGCTGCTGTCAGTGTGCGCACAGAAAGGAAGATAGGATGAGAAAGACGGAGTTACTGATGCCTGCAGGAAGTCCGGATGTGTTAAAGACTGCAGTGGTATACGGAGCGGACGCAGTGTACATCGGCGGGGAGGCATTTGGCCTTCGGGCAAAAGCCCATAATTTTTCTCTGGAGGAGATGAAAGAAGGCATCCGATTTGCCCATGAAAGAGGGGTAAAAGTGTATGTCACCGCCAACATTCTGGCCCACAACCAGGATTTAAAAGGGGTGGAAGAATATTTTCAGGAATTAAAGGAAGTAAGGCCTGATGCTCTGATTATATCAGACCCAGGGGTGTTTGTGACTGCCAGGAGGATTCTGCCGGAGGTGGATCTGCATATCAGCACCCAGGCCAACAATACCAATTACGGAACATACAAGTTCTGGCATGACCTGGGAGCCAGGAGGGTGGTGTCAGCCAGGGAACTGTCTCTGGAGGAGATAAAGGAGATCAGAAACCATATACCTGACGATATGGAGATCGAGACATTTGTCCATGGAGCCATGTGTATTTCCTACTCAGGAAGGTGTCTGTTAAGCAACTTTCTGACCGGAAGGGACGCCAACCAGGGTTCCTGTACCCATCCCTGCCGCTGGAAATATGCTCTTATGGAGGAGACCAGGCCGGGAGAGTATATGCCTGTCTATGAAAATGACAGAGGTACGTTTATTTTTAACTCCAAGGATCTGTGCATGGTGGAGCATATACCGGAACTTTTGGAGGCAGGCATTGACAGCTTTAAGATAGAGGGGCGCATGAAGACGGCTCTCTATGTGGCCACAGTGGCCAGGGCTTACCGAAAGGCCATAGACGATTACAGGGAGAACCCGGAGATATTTGTACAGAATCTGGAATGGTATAAAGAAGAGATCGGAAAATGCACCAACCGGGAGTTTACCACAGGATTTTTCTTCGGAAAGCCTGGAAGCGATGCCCAGATTTATAAAAGCAGCACATATGTAAAAAATTACACATATTTGGGAACCATAGAGGAAGTGGACGAAAGAGGATATGGACGCCTGGAACAGAAAAATAAATTTTCCGTGGGTGAGACCATCGAAGTCATGAAGCCGGACGGACGGAATCTGTCTGCTAAGGTAAGGAGACTGTTGGATCAGGAAGGGAATGATCAGGAAAGCGCTCCCCACGCCAGACAGATCCTGTATGCAGAACTTGATGTCCCTGTGGAAGCGTTTGATATCCTGAGACGAAAGGAAGAGAAGGCATGATGGTGTGGTTTGCGGGAATCGGCGCAGTTGTGTGCCTGGCTTATTATGGGGTTATCGTGTGTTATTCCGGCATTTCCACATCCTTTGCCTGGTTTTGGCCGTTGACGGCAGTGTTTCTTTTGGGGATTGCGGCAGGCGGAGTCTATAACCATTTTCATCCTAAGCGGTGTCCTTTGTGGCTTTCCGTATCGGCTCTGACGTTTTTTGGAGCATCCCTTGTAATTCTCTGTGTGGTGGAAGTTCTGGTGTTTTTGGGGGCATCTTCCTCGGATATGCCGAATCTTGACTATGTGATCGTGCTGGGGGCCAAGGTGGAGGAAGGACGGATCAGCAATTCTCTCCAAAAAAGGCTTGACAAAGCCATGGAATACAGCCGGAGAAATCCCGACACAATCCTGATTCTGTCAGGCGGCCAGGGAGAAGACGAACCGGCAAGCGAGGCTTCTGTTATGTACGAGTATCTGAAAAGCAACGGAATCCCGGAAAAGCAGATGATTATAGAAGACCAGTCTGCCAGCACAGTGGAAAACATAGCTTACAGCAAGGTAATCATCGACCGGCTGGAAGGGGAAAAAAGCCGGAACATGGAGCCCAGCCTTCACAAGGCCCCAGGTCCATTTATGGTAGCGGAGGACAAACCAGTTCAGACAGGAATTCTGACCAGCAATTTCCATGTATACCGTGCGGTTCAGATCGGCAAAAAACGGGGAATCCGTGAACTCTACGGAATCAGCGCCCGTTCCGATGCTGTTCTGTTCATCCATCTATGCGTCAGAGAATGCGCAGCCATCTTAAAGGACAAATTAATGGGAAACATGTGATATAGCATTGAGCAGTGCGAAAAAAGGCAAATAAGAATCTGCGTTGTGCTGGCACAAAAGCAGAATCTTAGATGACTTTTTTCATAGGGCGAAAGCCCGACAGCGAGATGGAGCGTAAGCGGAATCGAGCTGAGCACTGCGGGCCAGGCGAAAGTAAAAATATTATAAAAAGGAATGATTTTATGAATTTGACAGACGTAAAAGCTTATGAGGTTTTGAAAGAGAAAAAAGTCGCGGAGCTGAACTCCACAGCCCATCTTCTGGAGCACAAAAAGAGCGGCGCCAGATTGTTTTTGCTGTCCAATGATGATGAGAACAAAGTCTTTTCCATAGGCTTTCGGACACCGCCTAAGGACAGCACAGGCGTGGCTCATATTCTGGAGCACAGCGTTCTTTGCGGGTCGGAGAAATTTCCGGTTAAGGATCCCTTTGTGGAGCTGGTGAAAGGATCTTTGAATACCTTTTTAAATGCCATGACCTACCCTGATAAGACCGTGTATCCTGTGGCCAGCACCAATGATAAGGACTTTCAGAATCTGATGGATGTATACCTGGATGCAGTGCTTCATCCCAATATCTATAAGGAACCCAAAATTTTTATGCAGGAGGGGTGGCACTACGAGCTGGATGATGAGGACGGGAAACTGACCATTAACGGTGTGGTTTATAATGAGATGAAAGGAGCATTTTCGTCTCCGGAAAGCGTGCTGGAGAGGCAGACTCAGCAGATGCTTTTTCCGGATACATGTTATGGATGTGAGTCCGGGGGAGATCCTAAGAATATTCCGGAATTGACCTATGAGGGCTTCCTTGATTTTCATAGGACATATTATCATCCGTCCAACAGTTATATCTATCTTTACGGGAATATGGATATGGCCGAGAAACTGATATGGCTGGATGAAGCATATTTAAGCCATTATGAGAGAAAGGAAGTGGATTCCTGCATTCGGGAGCAAAAGCCTTTTGACGCTCCAAAGACGGAGGAGATCAGCTATTCCATTACGGAGGAGGAAGCACAGGAGGGCGGTGTCTATCTGTCGGTCAGCGATGTGGTTGGGACGGATCTGGACCCGAAGCTGTATGTGGCATTTCAGATCCTGGAATATACCCTCATTGATGCTCCCGGCGCGCCCTTAAAGCAGGCTCTTTTGGATGCTGGCATTGGAAATGATATCTTCGGCGGATATGACAATGGGATTCTGCAGCCATATTTTTCTGTGGTGGCAAAGGATGCAAAGGAAGAACAGAAAGGGGAATTTCTGGCAGTAGTGAAGGGAACCCTGCGGAAATTGGCTGATCAGGGAATGAACCGGAAAAGCCTTCTGGCCGGTATGAACTATTATGAATTCCGCTACCGCGAGGCGGACTACGGAACCACACCCAAGGGGCTCATGTATGGACTTCAGTGCATGGACAGCTGGCTGTACGGGGGAGATCCTCTGATGCACCTGGAATACCAGGAGACTTTTGATTATCTGAAGGAGGCTGTAAAGGAAGGGTATTTTGAGAATCTTATAAAAGAATATCTTCTGGATAATCCTTTTGAGGCGGTTTTGGTGGTAAAACCGGAGGTAAATCTTACGGCAAAAGACGATCAGGCTTTGGCGAAAAAGCTTAAAGAGTATAAAGACGGGCTTTCAGGAGAAGAGATCGCAGGTCTTGTGGCCCAGACCGCGGCATTGAAAGAATATCAGGATACCCCGTCTACGAAAGAAGAATTGGAACGGATCCCCATGCTGAAGCGGTCGGATATCGGCAGGAAGGCAGAAGCGTTCAGATGGAAGGAGCATCGGCTTTTGGGGGTTCAGGTCCTGCACCATGAGATGTTCACATCGGGAATCGGCTATCTGAAAGTGCTGTTCAACACGGACCGTGTGCCGTCGGAGGATATTCCTTATGTGGGACTGTTGAAAGCCGTGCTGGGATATGTGGATACCGAGCATTACACTTACAGCGACTTGACCAGCGAGATTCATCTCAACAGCGGAGGCATCGGTTTCAGCGTCACTTCCTATGTGGATTTGAACCATCTCCCCGGATTTACGGGAGCATTTGTGGCGGAGGCCAGGGTGCTTTATGAGAAATTGGATTTTGCCTTTGAGATCATAGGCGAGATTCTTACCACTTCAAAACTGGATGATGAAAAGCGTCTCCGTGAAATCCTTAAGGAAGCCAGGTCACGTTCCAGGATGCGTCTGGAAAATGCCAGCCACAGTGCGGCGGTGGCAAGGGCTACGTCCTATTTCTCCCCCACGTCCTCTTTCGGCGACCGCACAGGAGGCATTGCATACTACCATTTCCTGGAAGATGTGGTGAGGGATTATGACAAGAACCGGGAAAAACTTGTGGCCAAGCTGAAAGAAGTGGCGATGAAACTCTTTACTGTGGACAACATGCTTGTGAGCTACACGGCGGATGAAAAGGGATTTGCCCGGATGGAAGGTTCTATGGAAAAACTGACAGGAAAGCTTCCGAAAGGAACGGGAAAGAAGTACCCCTTTACCTTTGCCCCAGGCAATAGGAATGAGGGATTCAAGACCTCTTCTCAGGTGAATTATGTGGCAAGATGCGGTAATTTCCGGGGAGCAGGGTACGAGTATACAGGAGTGCTGCGGATCTTAAAGCTGATCTTAAGTTACGATTATCTGTGGCTGAATTTAAGGGTAAAAGGCGGGGCTTACGGCTGCATGAGTGGTTTCGGACGGTCAGGAGAAGGCTACTTTGTGTCATACAGGGATCCTAACATAGCCCAGACCAATGAGGTCTATGAAAATATGGCAGCCTATCTGGAACAGTTTGATGCAGACGAGAGAGACATGACAAAGTATGTAATCGGCACCATCAGCGCTCTGGATACGCCTTTCACCCCGGCGGATAAAGGGGCCAGAGGATTGTCGGCTTATTTGTCCGGTGTGACGGATGAGATGATGCAGACGGAGAGAGACCAGATCCTTAAGGCTCAGCCGGAGGACATCCGGGCTTTGGCAGGCATTGTAAAAGCCATTCTGGATACCGGCAGTCTTTGTACCATCGGCAATGAGGATAAGATTCAGGAGGACAGCGGGCTGTTCGGAGAGATAAAAAATCTGTATAACGGGGCTTAAAGGGCAGAAGATAAAGGAGGCGCAGGTTAATATGGAAGATCATTACAAGTCAGGGTTTGCGGCCCTTGTAGGACGGCCCAATGTGGGCAAATCCACATTGATGAACCATCTTATCGGGCAGAAGATTGCCATTACTTCAGAGAAGCCTCAGACCACCAGAAACCGGATTCAGACTGTGTACAGCGATGAGCGGGGGCAGATCATCTTCCTGGATACGCCGGGAATCCATAAAGCCAAGAATAAGCTGGGAGAGTATATGGTCAGTGTGGCGGAAGGGACTCTTAAGGAAGTGGATGTGATTCTCTGGCTGGTGGAGCCTTCCACCTTTATCGGAGCCGGGGAACGGCATATTGCAGAAATGCTGGGGAAAGTAAAGACTCCGGTGATTCTGGTGATCAATAAGATTGATACGGTGAAGAATCAGGAGGCTGTCCTGACTTATATGGAAGCTTACAGGCAGGTCTGTGATTTCGCGGAGATTGTGCCTGTGTCGGCGCTGAAAGACAAAAATACGAAAAAAATGACGGAACTGATTTTTAAATATCTTCCCTACGGTCCTCAGTACTATGACGAGGATACGGTAACGGATCAGCCCATGCGGCAGATCGCCGCGGAGTTAATCCGGGAAAAGGCCCTGAGGCTTTTGGAGGAGGAGATTCCTCATGGAATTGCGGTGACTATCGAATCCATGACGGAGAGGAAGAATGGAATGTTCGATATTGAGGCCAATATCGTCTGCGAGAGGGATTCCCATAAGGGGATTATTATCGGAAAACATGGTTCCATGTTAAAGAAGATCGGAACCGCGGCCCGGATTGAGATCGAGAATCTTATGGGAGCCAAGGTGAATCTGCAGCTCTGGGTTAAGGTGAGGAAAGAGTGGCGGGACAGTGAGCTTTATATGAAGAATTATGGGTATTATCAATAAGGGGAGCGGGCAGAGGGTCCGTCCCGCCAGAGCATGGATATCCATTCGGGAACCGCTTGCGCTCTTGTTGACCCGGCAGCGGTACTAAGCGCCCGAAGGACGTGCGCTAAGGACCGGCGGGTCAAATGTTCCCTCATCGGATATCCATGTTCTGGCGGGACTGCGATTCTGGCCGCTCTGATAATTGTTGGATTGCGGGGGCATGAAATGTGGAGCAATCCGTTGATATCAGGGGTTATTATATCTTTTGACCCTAACATCATAGAACAGGGGGAGAGGCTATGCGGGAGGCGGCGGAGCTGACGGGGATGGTGATAAAATCTGCGCCTGTGGGGGAGTATGATAAAAGGCTGGTGGTGCTCACAAGGGAGAGAGGAAAGATTACCGCATTTGCCAGGGGAGCCAAGCGGCCGGGCAGCAGTCTTATGGGGCCCAGCAGGCCTTTTGCCTTTGGGACATTTAAGGTGTTTGAGGGGAGGGAGTCCTACTCCCTCCAGTCGGCTCAGATCACCCGGTATTTTGAGGAGGTGGCCGGGGAGATCGAGACCTCATGTTACGGACAATATTTCCTTGAAGTGGCGGATTACTATACCAGGGAGAATCTGGACGGCAGCGGCATGCTTTTGTTGGTGTATCAGTCTTTGCGGGCCCTTATGAATCCCAATATCCCTAATCCTCTGGTGCAAAGGGTTTTTGAACTGAAAGCCATGGTGCTTAATGGGGAATATACGCCGAAACCTCCCGTAGAGGTCTGTGATTCGGCAGCTTATGCATGGGAGTATGTGATCTTTAGCCCCTTGGAAAAGCTGTATACCTTTGCTGTGACCGAGGAAGTCTTTGGGGAATTTGAAAAATGTGTAAAGATCAATAAAAGCCGGTACATAGACCGGGAATTTCACTCTTTGGAAATTTTGAGGTGCCTGGGGGAAAAGGGCAGGTCCCTGCATTCATAAAAGGGATTGAAAATGAAGAGAAGTTGTGGCATACTAAGGAAAGCGCATTTGTCAGGAGGATGGGAAGCAGAACTGTCCGAAAGGCATAGGGCATCTTTAGAACAGGGAAGCATGGAGGAAGAGAATGGGAAAGACGGCAGTGGCGGTGCTGGCCATATTGACAGGGGTGATGTTGTCCGGATGTGCTTGGGGAAAGGGCAGTACATTTCCGCCTGAGCAGAATGTGATCTATGTGTCGAAAGACGGAGGGCTTTATACGGCCATTGTGGAACATTATGACCCTTCGGATACAGGTTACAGCGCAGACGAATTAAAGGATATGGCTTTTAAGGAAGCGGCGGACTATAATAAGGAATACGGAGGAGGACAGGAAAGGGTGTCTGTGGCGGAGTGCACCATAGAGGAAGGAAGGGCGACTCTTGTGCATAAGTATGCTGCTGCGGAGGATCTGTGCAGCTTTACTCAGATCACTCAGGATACATCCAATCACACGGAGCATCTCCAGATTACTACCAATTCCGTGTATCTCACAGGGAATGACAGCGACGGCGGCTGGACGGATGCCAGAAAGAACAGCAGTACAACCTTGGGGACAGTGAGGAAAAAGAAGGATCTTCCTCTGATTGTCATAACAGGGCCGGCCACGGTTCAGACAGAGGGAAGGATCCTGTATTACAGCGGGGCTGTAAGCCTGGCCGACGAATTTACAGCCCAGGTGTCAGAGGGGGAAGGGTATATCGTATTTAAGTAGCTGCGCAAAGGCTGCGGGGGCATGAAATGCGGAGCAGTCCGCAGGCATCAGGGACCAAAAGACCTTTTGCCCCAACTCATAATATAAAAGAAAAGGCAGGATAATGAAGATGGAAAAGACTATGGAAAAAATTGTGGCACTGGCAAAGTCCAGAGGATTTGTGTATCCGGGTTCTGAGATATACGGCGGTCTGGCCAATACCTGGGACTATGGCAATCTGGGCGTGGAGCTTAAAAATAATGTGAAGAAAGCCTGGTGGCAGAAGTTTGTCCAGGAGAGTCCCTACAATGTAGGCGTGGACTGCGCCATTCTCATGAATTCCCAGACATGGGTGGCATCAGGACATTTGGGCGGGTTCTCCGATCCTCTTATGGACTGCAAGGCGTGCAAGGAGAGATTCCGCGCTGATAAATTGATCGAAGATTATATGGAAGAACAGGGCATTGTTATAGAGGGAAGCGTAGATGCATGGTCCCAGGAAGAGATGAAGAAGTACATTGAGGAAAAAAATATCGGATGTCCCAGCTGCGGCAAGCACGACTTTACGGATATCCGTCAGTTTAACCTGATGTTCAAGACTTTCCAGGGCGTTACCGAGGACGCCAAGAACACGGTATATTTAAGGCCGGAGACAGCACAGGGCATCTTTGTGAACTTTAAGAATGTGCAGAGAACGTCCAGGAAGAAGATCCCCTTCGGCATCGGGCAGATCGGCAAGTCTTTCCGAAATGAGATTACTCCGGGCAACTTTACCTTCCGCACCAGAGAGTTTGAGCAGATGGAGCTGGAGTTTTTCTGCGCTCCGGGCACGGATCTGGAATGGTTTGCTTACTGGAAGGAATTCTGCATCAACTGGCTGAAGGCTCTTGGAATGAAGGATGATGAGATGAGGGCCAGAGACCATTCGCTGGAAGAACTCTGCTTCTACAGCAAGGCAACTACGGATATCGAATTTTTGTTCCCCTTCGGCTGGGGTGAACTGTGGGGGATTGCTGACAGAACGGACTATGACCTGACTCAGCACCAGAATACTTCCGGTCAGGATATGGCTTACTTTGACGATGAGAAGAAGGAGAAATACATTCCTTATGTGATTGAGCCCTCCCTGGGTGCGGACCGGGTGACTTTGGCCTTCCTTTGCGCAGCCTATGACGAGGAGGAGATCGGCGAGGGAGACGTGCGGACTGTCCTTCATTTCCATCCTGCTATCGCTCCTGTAAAGGTAGGCGTACTGCCCCTGTCCAAGAAGCTTAACGAGGGGGCCCAGAAGGTGTATGAGGAACTGAGCAAATACTTTAATTGCGAGTTCGACGACAGAGGCAACATCGGCAAGAGGTACAGGAGACAGGATGAGATCGGTACCCCATTCTGTGTAACCTATGATTTTGATTCTGAGGAAGATCATGCGGTTACCGTGCGCGACAGGGATACCATGGATCAGGTGAGAGTTCCCATTACAGAACTTAAGAACTATCTGGAAGAGCGGATTCGGTTCTAGGGATTTAGTTTTTTATAAGAATCAGGGGTTGGGAAGAAACAAAAAGTTATTTGTCTTGTTTCTTCACAGCTCCCTTTTATTTTCCTGATGGCAATGGGCCAAGGTTAAGCCGGCCTGACTTTAGCGGCTGCCTGCGGAGGTGTTGACTGTCCGGTATTCTCTTGGCGTCATTCCTACCGTCTTTTTAAAAAGCTGCCTGAAATATGGTACATCATGTATGCCTACGGCCCCGGCGATATCAGCCACTTTTAAATCCGTCTCCCCCAGCAGACGTTTTGCCGCATCAATCCGTTCCATGGTGATGAATTCCCGGAGGGAAAGCCCCATTTCTTTCTGGAAGGAGCCGCTTAAATAGTTGGGGTTTACATTGGCATAGGCTGCTACATCGGAAAGGGTTATACCTTCTGCATAGTGAAGTTTGATGTAGTAGATGGCATAAAGCATCAGATCCTGATAAGAGCCGTGTTCCTGGGCGACGGCACAGAGCTGTTCCAGCACTTCCCGCAGCGCCTGGGTGCATTCCTCAATGGTGAGATAGGAAGTCATGTTGCAGAGCCGTTCCAGATTCACCCCCGTGAGCCCGCGGGCCGTGCAGCGCAGTTCCAACATGTGTTTGCAGTAAGACAGGGCATCCTGAAGCAGCGTCCACCTGTAAGAGCCTTTTACCGTATCTAAAAACAGGGAATCCAGGTGTTTCCGGCAGAGGGCCGCGCTCCCTTCATCCAGGGCCTGCTTAAGCTGGCGGCATTCTCCTATGACAATCCGGTAGTCCGCCTGATTGCAGAGCCGGTCAATTCTTTCCGCTGTCAATACTTCCGGTCTCATATGAAAATAGCCCAGATCGTTAAGCTTTCTGGTCTCAAGATATCCTGCCCGAATGTCTGTGTATCCACAGAGTTCCCCGGAGAGTGCCGTAATGTTGCAGTAGCGGGTGTCTCCGTGAAACATCTCCTCATCATAGATGGACTGGCCCAGGGAGTTGATGGTTTGGGCCAGCTGAAGAGGGGTGCATCCGGGGGTTTTCCCGGGAGAGAAAATAACGGCCATCTGCTTGATGTCTTCCTCCATAACCATGAACACATTGGCCGCATATCCCTGCTGTTCCACCAGGTTTTCCACCTGGAGGCGGTAGCGGTCATAGATATTCAGATAATCTTCCGCCTCGTATCCGTAGACTCCATAATAAATCAGTTTTTTAAGCCCTGTCAGGCAAAACCAGAACCGCTTCAGGGAAAAAGAAAGTTCCAGCTGCCACATCTTCAGATACCGCGTCATGATTTTTTCAGGATGGCTGGTCAGGCACTCGTTAAGGGCCATGGTATAAAAATATCCCGTATTGGTTCGGACATCCGCAATCTCCGACTTATCCGGATCCCCGCCGAAATAAGGAGCTCGGTTCATATCATTCTATCCTTTCTACAGTAAACCTGCACGGGCCTGGCAGCGGACTTTCATGGCGAACACCCATGCCCGCTTTCCCGGCGCTCATGCAGTCTTTGGCCTTGGGCCGGACGCCCTCTGAAACAAGTCCGATTCCCTGAAAAGCGGACTTGTTTCAGAGGGTATGAAATTTATCTATCTTGTCAAGTCTATCACAAATTCCCTATAATGAAAATGATCATTTTTACATATAAGGAGGAAAAAAATGAGAAAACGAATCGTTTCTTTGTCACTTGCGGCGGCTATGGTACTCTCCGGCCTTACAGGATGTTCCCAGACAGGACAGGAATCCACCCAGGCCTCCACAGAGGCTCCTACTCAGGCTCCCACAGAAGCCGCGTCCGCCTCTGAGGAACCTGGCGGGACTGCAGCAGATTACACCTATGCTGATACCATTGCCTGGGATGGTCAGTATGATGTGGTGGTCGTAGGATTCGGCGGCGCCGGCACTGTGGCATCGGCTACGGCTGCCGATGAGGGAGCAAAGGTTTTGCTGGTGGAGAAGGCTCCTGAAGGTCATGAAGGCGGCAATACCCGTGTCTGCGGCCAGATGTTTGCGTATGGCGCAGAAGACGAGGAGGGAACCTATGAGTATTATCAGGCTCTGGCAGGAGGCCATCACATTCCAGAGGAACTTCTGCGGGTGTACACGAAAAATGTGGCCCATATGTATGATGTAATGGAAGAGCTGACAGGCATCCCCAAGAGCGAATACTTTGACTGGACAGGAAGCATACTGGGCTCCATGTCTCCGGAGTATCCCGAATTCCCCAATGCGGAGAAGATCAGCCTCAATGCTCTTCATGAGGGGTACAGCGACGGATTTTTGTGGCAGACATTGAGAGGCCTGGTAACTGACCGCAGCGACAAAATCGACGTGTGGTTTGAATCTCCGGCCACCCATCTGATCCAGGATCCCCAGACAAAGACTATCCTGGGCGTTCAGGTGGAGCGGGGCGGAAAAACCTTAAATATCCGGGCGGATAACGGTGTGATCCTTGCCACAGGCGGCTTTGAAAATGACCCTGAGATGATAGGAAATTACTTAGGGCTTTCCGACTATGTTGTCTGCGGCGGCCTCTACAATACAGGCGACGGTGTCCGCATGGCCCAGGAGGTGGGAGCTGACTTATGGCATATGGAGGCATATGAGGGAATCGGCAGCATGGCCGGAACTTCTGTTTCTATACCTGATGAGTATGCATCGGGCACTACCACCATTGCCGGCAACGGCGCAGTGATCCTGGTAGGCGGAGACGGCAACCGTTATCTCAACGAGGGGGAGACTTCCCGCCACGGTCATGTGAAGCTCAACGATGCATGGGTGAATGTACGCCGTCCTCTCAGGTCTTTCATCATCTGTGACCAGGCAGTATATGAGGCAAATGAGGGTAAAATTCAAGATTATGCTTTGAATGTTCAGCATGCCGGAAGCATCAAGGAACTGGCAGAGCTCATCAACATGGATTCGGAGGCTCTGTCTGCAACAATAGATCGGTTCAACGGCTTTGTTAAGGACGGCCATGATCCGGAATTTGGCCGGAACCCGGCTACCATGGCGGCTTTTGCAGGCGACAGCTTCTATGCCATCGCTGCCAGCGCCAATGTTCTCAACACCCAGGGCGGCCCCAGACGCAACGAGAATGCAGAAGTTCTGGGTCTGGACGGACAGCCTATTCCTCATCTTTATTCCGCAGGCGAGCTGGGCGGTATGACGGCTTTCCAGTATCAGGGAGGCGGCAACATCGCCGAGTGTGTGATCTTTGGCAAGATTGCAGGCAAAAACGCAGCCGCGGCAAAGGAAGCCCTGCCTGTTTATGAGGCCCGCCAGAGTGTAGAGTCTCCTCTCACTTATATGCCGGGAACAGAGAGCGATCTGGGTGGCAGTGTGGATGTGGCTCTGGCTGAGGGAGAGTACTTAGGTGTCAGCCACAGCGGCATGGGCGGCGACCTTTATGTGAAGGTGACTATGGACGGAGATACCATTGCCAAGGTTGAGGTTGTGGATCACAAAGAGACGGACGGAATCTCCGATCCGGCTATCAGCCAGATTCCTGATGCTATTGTGGCAGCCAATTCCGCCGAGGTGGACAGCATTTCCGGTGCGACCATTACGTCAAACGCCATTAAAGAGGCTGTGAGTGATGCTTTAAATCAGGCAAAACAATAAAATCTGACAGCATAATCCCTGACAAAACAGGAAAAAATCCCCTTTCCGGGCGGCACCTTGTGAACAGCTGACGCCGGGAAGGGGTATTTTTATGGGTGACATTTTTGCGATCATAAGCTATACTTGTATCATAAAAATCATGAGAAAAGGGGAGTGTTTGCTATGAAAGAATTTCCAAAAGGCTTTTTGTGGGGAGGCGCTACGGCTGCCAATCAGTTTGAGGGAGGCTGGAAAGAGGGAGGAAAAGGGGTTTCTGTCTCTGATGTAGCCCTTTTTAAAGATCCCAAATCCATGGCAGAATTGTTGGATGTCCATGGTAACTGCGATATCAATGACGAGATGATCAAAGCCGCTTTGGCAACGGATGATGAGGTCTATTATCCCAAGAGGCACGGAATTGATTTTTATCATCATTACAAAGAAGATATTGCTCTGCTTGCAGGGATGGGATTTACGGTATACCGCATGTCCATTGCCTGGTCTCGTATTTTCCCAAGAGGTGACGAGAAGGAGCCCAACGAGGAGGGGCTGGCATTTTATGATGCCGTTTTTGACGAGTGCCGAAAATACGGCATGGAGCCCTTGGTGACCATTTCCCATTATGAGCCGCCTCTGGCCCTGGCTATGGATTACAATGGCTGGTATGACCGCCGGGCCATCGAATTTTTTACCCATTATGTGGACGTGATTACCAAACGCTACAAAGACAAGGTAAAATTATGGCTGACCTTCAATGAGGTGGACTCTATCATCCGCCATCCCTTTATGACCGGAGGCCTGATTGAATCCCGCTTTGCCCCAGAGAAATTCGAGGAGGTGTGCTTCCAGGCCATGCACCACCAGTTTGTGGCCTCCGCCCTTGCGGTGAAGATCGCCCACGAGAATATTCCTGACTGTAAAGTAGGGTGTATGCTGACGAAACTGACCTACTATGCGTATACCTGCAAGCCTGAGGATGTACTGGAACAGCAGCAGCGCATGCGCAGCATCTACTGTTTCTCCGATACTCAGGTTCACGGCGAATATCCGGCTTACCTCCTGGCCCGCTATAAGAATAAGAACTTGGATATTAAGATGACGGAGGAAGACCTGGGCATCATGAAGGCCTATCCCGTAGATTTTATTTCTTTCAGCTATTATTCTTCCAGCTGTGTAGCAAAGAATGCGGAGGGCGCCGAGCTGACAGCTGCCAACACAGTGACGGCCATTAAGAATCCGTATATTCCAAGCTCCGAGTGGGGATGGCAGATTGATCCCATCGGCCTCAGGATTTCTCTGGTAGACCTTTACGACCGCTACCGCAAGCCCCTGTTCGTGGTGGAGAACGGACTAGGTGCCAAGGATGTGGTGGAGGCGGACGGAAGCGTTCAGGACGACTACCGCATCGACTACTTAAAGCAGCATATTCAGCAGATGTACAAGGCTATCGAGGAGGACGGTGTGGAACTTATGGGCTACACCACCTGGGCCCCTATTGACTTAATCTCCAATTCCACCAACCAGATGTCAAAGAGATACGGATTTATCTATGTGGATGTGGATGATTACGGCAAGGGTACTTATAAGCGGTCCAAGAAGAAATCCTATGACTGGTACAAAGAAGTGATCGGAAGCAACGGGGCAAGTATTCTTAATGAGTAGCAACGGATTTCTCTAAAAAAGCCGGGGGGACTAAAAAGAAATATATGGTTCTGATAGGAAAATAAGAGAACATCTAAGAAAAAGGATGGAATAGAAACAGCCTCCTGAGGTATGGCAGGTAAGGTTTTATAAGTGGAAATTCACCACTGTCAGGAGGCTGCTGAAACAGGAAATCGCATATACGAATACAGAACGCATATGTGAATATACACAAAAATTGTAACTGCTTACACAAGGAAATCTATGGAGTTTATACAAAATTTATCACATTTTTTCCAGAAAACCACTTTACTAGATTTTGAATTATGATATACTAATACCAGACCGCCAGCGGGGTTTTCTTGGCGTGCCTTTTGTGCGGACAGGCTTCATGAGAATTTGCCGGGCAGGGCATCTGCAGGGGAAGCAAAGGGCTGGTAGGGAGAAAATGTAGACAAGCTCTACACACATTTTGAGGAGGAAATACTTATGGCAAACAAGTGGGTCTATTTGTTTAGCGAGGGTAATGCCAACATGAGAAATCTGTTGGGAGGAAAAGGCGCAAACCTGGCAGAGATGACCAACCTGGGACTTCCTGTACCCCAGGGTTTTACCATTACTACAGAAGCATGTACTCAGTACTATGAGGACGGCAAAAAGATCAATGACGAGATCATGGATCAGATTATGGTTCACATCGGCAAGATGGAAGAGATCACCGGCAAGAAGTTTGGTGACAAGGAGAATCCACTTCTGGTATCCGTTCGTTCCGGTGCAAGAGCTTCCATGCCGGGTATGATGGACACCATTCTGAACCTGGGTCTCAATGAAGAGGTGGTAGAGGTTCTGGCTGCCAAGTCCGGCAATCCCCGCTGGGCATGGGACTGCTACAGAAGATTTATCCAGATGTTCTCCGATGTAGTTATGGAAGTAGGCAAGAAGTACTTCGAGGAACTCATTGATAAGATGAAAGCGGCAAAAGGCGTGACTCAGGACGTGGATCTGACCGCTGACGACTTAAAAGAGCTGGCTAACCAGTTTAAGGCAGAGTACAAGGAGAAGATCGGAAGCGACTTCCCAACGGATCCCAAGGAGCAGCTTATGGAGGCTATCAAGGCCGTGTTCCGTTCCTGGGACAACCCAAGAGCCAACGTATACCGCCGCGACAACGATATCCCCTATTCCTGGGGTACTGCCGTAAACGTACAGATGATGGCCTTCGGCAACATGGGCGAGACCTCCGGCACCGGCGTTGCATTTACCCGTGATCCGGCTACAGGTGAGAAGCACCTTATGGGCGAGTTCCTCATGAACGCACAGGGCGAGGACGTAGTTGCCGGTGTTCGTACACCTCAGAAGATCGATCAGTTAAAGGAAGTTATGCCGGAGGTTTACGAGCAGTTCGTAGGCATCTGCCATACACTGGAAGATCACTACAGAGATATGCAGGATATGGAGTTCACCATTGAGGACAAGAAGCTCTACATGCTGCAGACCCGTAACGGCAAGAGAACTGCCAAGGCAGCTCTTAAGATTGCCTGTGACTTAGTTGACGAGGGCATGATCGATGAGAAGAAAGCCGTTTCCATGATCGACCCCAGAAACTTAGATACCCTTCTTCATCCTCAGTTTGATCAGGCTGCCCTTAAGAAAGCGGAGCCGGCTGCCAAGGCTCTGGCCGCATCACCGGGCGCTGCCTGCGGCAAGATTGTATTTACGGCAGAAGATGCCAAAGAGTGGGCTGCAAGAGGCGAGAAGGTTGTTCTGGTTCGTCTTGAGACCTCACCGGAAGATATCGAGGGTATGAAGGCTGCTCAGGGTATCCTGACTGTCCGCGGCGGTATGACAAGCCATGCAGCCGTTGTTGCCCGCGGTATGGGTACCTGCTGTGTATCCGGATGCTCCGACATCGCCATGGATGAGGAGAACAAGAAGTTCGTTCTGGCAGGCAAAGAGTACCATGAGGGAGACTGGCTGTCCTTAGACGGCTCCACAGGTAATATCTATGACGGCATTATCCCCACAGTGGATGCTGCCATTGCAGGTGAGTTCGGCAGAATCATGGGCTGGGCTGACAAGTACAGAAGACTGAAAGTAAGAACCAACGCAGATACACCGGCTGACGCTAAGAAGGCAAGAGAGCTGGGTGCAGAGGGCATCGGCCTTTGCCGTACGGAGCATATGTTCTTTGAGGGCGACAGAATCGAGGCGTTCCGTGAGATGATCTGCTCCGACACCGTGGAGGAGAGAGAAGCGGCTCTGGAGAAGATTCTTCCTGTACAGCAGGGCGACTTCGAGAAGCTTTACGAGGCTCTGGAGGGCAACCCGGTATGTATCCGTTTCCTTGATCCGCCGCTCCATGAGTTCGTTCCCACCGAGGAGGAGGACATCAAGAAGCTGGCTGACGCTCAGGGCAAGAGTGTTGAGCAGATTAAGAACATCATCACTTCCCTTCATGAGTTCAACCCCATGATGGGCCACAGAGGATGCCGTCTGGCTGTTACCTATCCTGAGATTGCAAGGATGCAGACCAAGGCCGTGATCCGTGCTGCTATCAACGTTCAGAAGGCTCACGCTGACTGGACCGTATGCCCGGAGATCATGATTCCTCTTATCTGCGATATCAAGGAGCTTAAGTTCGTTAAGAAGGTAGTGGTTGAGACTGCCGATGCCGAGATCGCAGCAGCAGGCGTAAGCTTAAAGTATGAGGTTGGTACCATGATCGAGATCCCAAGAGCAGCTCTTACTGCTGATGAGATCGCAAAAGAGGCTGAGTTCTTCTGCTTCGGTACCAATGACCTTACCCAGATGTGCTACGGCTTCTCCCGTGACGATGCAGGCAAGTTCCTGAACGCTTACTATGACACCAAGATCTTCGAGAACGATCCATTTGCAAAGCTGGATCAGATCGGTGTTGGCAAGCTTATGGAGACTGCCATTAAGCTTGGTAAGCCCGTACGTCCGGAGCTTCATGTAGGTATCTGCGGCGAGCACGGCGGAGATCCGTCTTCCGTAGAGTTCTGCCACAAGATCGGTCTGGACTATGTGTCCTGCTCACCGTTCCGCGTTCCCATTGCCAGACTGGCTGCAGCTCAGGCGGCGATAAACAATGTAGGAAAGTAGATTACAAATATATGTACTTTACGGAGTATCTGATAACCAGAGCTGATGTGAATGATTTTATGGCACATCGTCCGGAGTACACAAAGGCGAACCGCTTTGAGGATTTCGTTTGTAAAATCTATCTTTAACGATTAGGGGAAAATTCATTTAAGAGTTTTCCTCTTTTTTCGTGGTTTTTTCAAAGGATTCTATCCCAAACAAAGGATAGAGTCCTTTTTATATACACAAACAAAATAATCAAAGGAGGTTCACGGGATGAACAACACAGCGTTAAGAGCAGAGGTGCGTAGCACCAACAACACACACATGGTTTTTGCAAACGAGGAACATGAGAAGTTTTATTATGAGAAATTGGAACAGGCGAGGTATCAGGACTGCTATCACAAGGCTTTGATCTACATTCTCGGTATTTCAGAGGACACAAGGAATCATTTCAGCCAGATCTACGATATGAAGTCCGGATTCATCAAGCCGGAGTGTCTGCATCAAGGCTGGCAGACAAGCGGCAGTGTCCGTGTGGTAAGGCTTGCCTTTAACCTTTACACAGACGGAACGCCGAGTGTTGACGATTATAAGCGCAAGGATGAGCAGATAAGGGAATGCCAGGAGTATTCGGTGAGTGACATTTTCTGCTGTGGCTATGCGATGTACTTCTGGCAGGGCATTAAGCTCCGCTATCCGGAATACTGCCAAAAGCAGAAGCCCATTGAGGAGATCCTTGCAGAAATGGAGAGGAAACGTGCTGAAAATTCGACTGATGGGAACGAAGAATGATATTAAGTGGTTCGAGAAGCTCCTGCAAAGACAGCCCAAAGTGGCTGTGACGGAAGTTTCGGAGCTGTACCGGAACAAGGGTACAAACAGATATTACCGGGCTTATGTGGAAGTGCAGAAAGCCAACATCAAAGAAAAATCTGACTAATACGGAGGAATAAAACCATGTGTAAAATTATAGCAATCGCAAACCAGAAAGGCGGTGTCGGCAAGACTACCACAACGAGCAGCCTGGGGATCGGGTTGGCAAAACAGGGAAAGAAAGTTTTAGTAATAGATGCGGACGCACAGGGCAGCTTGACCGCAAGCCTGGGCTTCACGGAGCCGGACAAGCTGGATGTTACTCTTGCGAACGTATTGGAAAAGGTAATCAACGATGAAGAAATGGAACCAGATTACGGTATTTTGAAGCATGAGGAAGGAATTGACCTGATGCCGGGGAACATTGAGCTGTCCGGCCTGGAGGTTTCCCTTGTGAATGTGATGAGCCGGGAGATTATGCTTCGCTCCTATGTGAACAGGGTAAAGGGAGGGTACGATTATATTCTGATTGACTGTATGCCCTCACTTGGCATGATCACCATAAACGCCTTTGCCTGCGCTGACAGCATACTCATTCCGGTTCAGGCAGCATACCTGCCCGTGAAAGGATTGGAACAGCTTATCAAGACCATAGGCAAGGTGAAACGGCAGATCAACCCGAAGCTGGAGATTGAGGGCATTCTGCTGACAATGGTAGATAACCGCACGAACTACGCAAGGGATATTACGGCGCTGCTTATCGAAACCTACGGAAGCAGGGTGCGGATATTCGAGAACAGCATACCGATGTCGGTGAGGGCGGCGGAGACGTCCGCAGAGGGTGTCAGTATTTATGAGCATGACCCGAAAGGCAAGGTTGCCGGGGCGTACCAGTCCTTGACGAAGGAGGTGCTTGGCAATGGGCAGTAAGGCAGGGAGCGCATCAAAAGTCAGGCTGAACAGCTTTGATGATTTATTTGGCGGCGCAGAAAACACGTCGGGGGAGCAGATTATCCATGCGAAGCTGGCGGATTTACATACATTCAGAGGACACCCGTTCCGTGTCCTTGATGATGAAAAGATGGAGGAAACCACGGAGAGTATCGGCAAGTATGGTGTGCTTGTTCCCGGAATTGTAAGGCCGAGGGAGGGAGGCGGCTATGAGATCATAGCCGGACACCGTAGGAAACGGGGATCTGAAAAAGCAGGGCTTGACACGATGCCTGTCATTGTCAGGAACTATACGGACGATGAAGCTACGATCATCATGGTGGATTCCAATATCCAGCGGGAGGACATTTTACCGAGTGAGAAGGCAAAGGCTTACGCCATGAAGTACGAAGCGATGAAGCACCAGGGCAGCAAGGGTGGCAGTACCCTTGACGAAGTGGGGGAAGCTGCCGGGGAGAGCGGAAAGACTGTGCAGAGGTATGTATGGCTTGCAAGGCTCTCGGACGAGCTGCTTGGCATGGTGGACACAAAGAAGATAGGGATAGCGCAGGGCGTTGACATTTCTTTCCTCTCAGAAGAACAGCAGCAGTATGTAACCGTTATTCTCCAGGAAACGGGCGCATCGGTTTCCAGCGCACAGGCGGCAAAGCTGAAGGAGTACGGAAAAAACGGGGAGCTGACACTGGCGATGGTCAGGCTGATACTGGCAGAGGAAAAGCCAAAAGAGAGAAAAGTAACGATTAAAGGCGATAAGATCAGCAGGTATTTTTCGGAAGACTATTCCAATGACGATATAGAGGGTATCATTATCCAGCTTTTGGAGGAATGGCAGAGTAAGCAGTAAAGGAGGCGGTAAGAATGAGCGAGCCATTGAGATTTGATTATTACTATGGCGTTGAAGCAGAGCAGTTTTCTTTTTACCGTGTTCCCCGCCTGCTGATAAAAGACGAGCGTTTCAAGGGGCTTAGCAGCGATGCTAAGCTCCTGTATGGGCTGATGCTTGACAGGATGTCGCTGTCCATGAAAAATGGATGGCTGGACGATGAAAACAGGGCATATATCATTTACACAATAGAAAATATCCGGGAAGATTTGGGGTGCAGCAAGGAAAAGGCGGTAAAGGTTCTTGCAGAACTGGATGCAAGCAAAGGAATAGGGCTTATTGAGAAGATACGCCGGGGGCTTGGCAAACCGGATATTATTTATGTGAAGAATTTTGTAATACAGGATGAAGGCAGAAAAGAGCCTTTCAATGCTGATGTTTCCACAGAAGTCGGAAAAACCGACTTCAAGAGGTCGGAAAAACTGACTTCAAGAAGTCCGGAAAACCGACTTCAAGAGGTCGGGAAAACCGACTTCAGCAAGTCGGAAAACCTGACTTCAAGAGGTCGGGAAAATGGACTTCAAGAAGTCGGAGAATCTGACCCTAATTATACTAACTATAACTACACTGAACAGAATCATACTGATATGAGTTATCCTAATCCTATCAGTCAATCTACGGGAGAGGCAGGCAATCCAGGCACACAGGGAAAAGCAGATGCGATTGATATGATGGATGAAACAAGCGCATATATGGCACTGATCCGTGAAAATCTGGAATATGAACATCACATGAAATATGACCAGCATGGGGAAAGGGAAATGTATGAGGAAATCTACGAAACAGTCTGCGATGTGGTCTGTGTGAAGCGCAGGACAATCCGCATCAATGGGGAAGATTACCCTTACGAGCTTGTAAAATCCCGGTTCCTGAAACTGAACAGCGGCCATGTGGCATATGTTATGGACTGCATGAAAAATACGGTCACAAAGATTACTAACATCAGGGCGTATCTGATTACAGCCCTCTATAATGCTCCCTCAACCATGAGCCATTACTACCAGCAGGAGGTGCAGCATGATATGTATGGCGGCGGGTGGGCTGAAAAAGGAATTACTTAAAACTTCTGGACATAATGTCCAAAGGTGGAATGAATTATAAATAGCGTGTACGATATTGCTATGGGCAGGAAACGGTATTTCTCAGAACTGGCGGGAATAGAAAACGGATAAGCCTGCCAAAGTATGGCGGGTGGCACTTTCAGCCTTGTTGGAAGTGTAATCATCTTTTCGATTACACTTCCGGCAAGGTTTCCAGGGGTACGGGGGTGGAAGACCCCTGTGTTAATAAAATGATAACTTGAGGACAGCGTGAGGGCAGTTATAAGTCAATAGATTTGTAGCTGCCCTTTTTTTATTGTTTCCGGCCACAGTGTACCGGGAACGGGAAGGAGATAGAAATGGAATCATTACGGGATGTCAGGAGGGTAATGGAGCGTGAAGCGAAAAAGGGGAGCAGCCCGCTTATGTTTGACAGGCTGGAGTTTGGCGGTAAGCCTTTCGTGTCCATTCCATCGGAGGAAAAGCTGGACGAGGTTCTTGCTTATCTGTTGAGGTTAAGGTCATTTCGGCAGTATGCAGAGAAAACCATTATCAACAATGTATATATGGATCTGGATATGCTCTGTAAAAAGCCGCAGTTTAAGCGTACCCATTCCGTCATAGACCGGGAGGGGATTTACGCAAGGGTGCAGCGGTACAAAAAGCGGCTGCAGCCGGATTATGAAAACGGGCTTTGTCTGGAAACGGTGCGGTGTGTTTTCACGCTTCCAGAGGGGGAGGCGGGGAAATACCGCATGACCCATGACGGGCAGGAAACCTACGCCTTTATCATGTCAAACAAATATATCCTCGGCCTGTTTACCCATTGTGAAGCGGCAAGGAAATCCGTGCTTTCAGACGGAGTGGAATACGGACACCTTACGGAGCCGGAGCAGAGGATCGTGCTGCTTGACGGTGTGGAGAATGTGCTGTTCCAGGCATTATTGCTTGATGATGTGGAGTATGTGGGCAATGAGCTGTCTGCCAACCTGCACACGATCTATTATTTAAATGGAAAATGATAACTTCTGGACATGATGTCCAGAAGTGGGAAGGAGAAGTATGGCGTATTTTAAAGTGAAGATTGTCTACGACATCATCTGCCGGGGGATTCCCCCTTAGTGCGTGGGCTTTCTCAGGAACGTAACAGGGAGGTGCTTGATGCAGGAGGAAATAACACAGAAAACGATTGCCCTTGTGATTAAGACCGCAAAACTGGACGCTAACGTGCTGAAAGCGGCGATGAAGATGTACCTGAACCACCGCAGGCAGAAAGCACAGAGAACGCATGGAAAGACTTCTGTGAAAAAGCTCGTTGGCGAGGGCGTGGGGGTATCGTCCATTGAAGTTACGGACGGCAACATCAAATCTTTTGAGCGTGTGGCAAAAAAGTACAATGTTGATTTTGCCATAAAAAAAGACAAGACGACAGCCCCGCCCAAGTACATGGTATTTTTCAAGGGCAGGGATGCCGATGCGGTGGCACAGGCATTCAAGGAATTTGTTTATGGTAATGAGAAAAAGAAAGGAAGAGTTTCCCTGCGGGAGAAGCTGAACCATTTCAAGGATGCAGTATCGCAGGACAAGAACCGGGAACGGAGCCGGGAGAAAAATAAGGACAGGGGGCAGAGCCTATGAGCAATATTATAGGCGGCATAGCCAAAGACTTAAAATCCATTCCGGAGAGCCTCAAGGCAAAAGCCGGGAATGTAGACAAAAAGAAACTTGTCCTGATGAACCTGCCCTATGCGCTTGCCGGATATTTCTGCGATAAAGTAGCATGTCTGTGGCGGGTATCGCCGGGGCAGGACGCTTCCGCAAAGATGATGGAGGTCATGGCGGGGCTGGAAGGCTTATTTTCCAATCCACTGCCGAGTTTTTATCCGACAGACCTGCTGATCGGGGTGTGCTGCGGCATCGCTTTAAGGCTTCTGGTCTATTTCAAAGCCAAGAACGCCAAGAAGTTCCGGCATGGCATGGAGTACGGCTCCGCAAGGTGAGGTGCATAATCTTAACTGTAAGCAACACCTATATTGACGCAGGAGGGTATGCACATGAATGATTACAGCAAAATCACAGCCCTTTACTCCCGCTTATCCGTGGGGGACGAGGACAGGGACGGCGGCGAAAGCAACTCCATACAGAACCAGAAGAAATTTCTGGAAAGCTATGCCAGACAGTTAAAATTAACCAATATCCGGCACTACATTGACGATGACGAAAGCGGCAGATTTTTTGACCGTTCTGCCTACTCCCGCATGATAGAGGACGTGGAAAACGGCAAAGTCGGCGTGTGCATTATGAAAGATATGACCCGTTGGGGGCGCGACTATCTCCAAGTGGGAAACGCTATGGAGATTTTCCGCAGAAACAACGTGCGCTTTATCGCGGTAAACAACGGGATAGACAGCGAAAAGCCCGACACATTGGAGTTTGCGCCGTTCATCAACATCATGTCAGAGTGGTACGCAAGGGACATCAGCAAGAAAGTAAAAACGGGTATCCGCACAAAAGGCACAAGCGGAAAGCCAATCGCAACCGAAGCCCCTTACGGATATGTCAAAGACCCCGACAACAAGGATTTTTGGTTGATTGACGAAGAAGCCGCCGAAGTTGTCCGCTTGATTTTCCGCCTGTTTCTGGACGGGAAAAACCGAAACCAGATTGCCGTATATCTGAAAAATGAGCAAATCCCGACACCCACATTCTACATGAAAGACCGGGGGCGGGGAACGGCAAAAAGCAGGACGCTGAACGAGGAAAACCGCTACAAATGGAATAAGGCGACCTTGACCCGTATCCTCACAAGGCAGGAGTATTGCGGCGACGTTGTAAACTTCAAGACCACAAAGCATTTCCGCGACAAACGAAACCACTATGTAGACAAAAGCCAGTGGCAGATTACCGAAAATGTCCATGCGCCGGTTATCGACCGCACTGATTTTGAAAACGTACAGCGGATTTTAGAAAACGCCCCTGTCAAGCGACCAAACGGGGACGGGGAAATCCACCCTTTGTCGGGCTTGCTTTTCTGTAAGGACTGCGGCGCAAAAATGCACATACGGATAGATTACAGGAACGGCGGCAAGCGGCATATCGCCTATTGCAGTGAGTACCACAAGGGAAAAGCCAAAAATCCGAAGTGCCATTCCCCGCACATCATGGACGCGGATTTACTCATGCAGACCGTTGCGGAAGTGCTGAAAAAAATCGCGGAATACTCCATCAGCAACCGGGCAGACTTTGAAGCCTTAGTGAAAAAGAGCCTTGCCGTACAGCAGACCGACCAGACGAAGAAACAGCAGAAACGTGTCCCGCAAATCACAACGCGGCTTGAACAAATCGAAAAGGTTCTGGATAAGCTGTACGAGGATAACGCCCTCGGCACGATTGAGCAAGACCGTTATGAGCAGATGTCGCGGAAGTATTCGGAAGAATATTATACGCTGAAAGAGGAACTTGCGGAAATCAAAGAACAGCTATCCGCTTTTGAGAACGCGGGAGGGCGGGCGCAGAGGTTTGTGAAGCTGACAGAACGATACGCCGATTTTGCCGAACTCACCCCCGCCATTCTCAACGAGTTTATCAGCAGGATTGAAGTGCATGAGCGCGACCAGAAACGGGCGAGATATGCCATTCAGCATATCGGGATATACTTCAACCATATCGGCAGATTTGAGAACGAACTGACACAGCTTGCAGAGCCGACAGAGCAGGAAATCAAAAAAATGCGGGAGGAAATCGAAGAAGCGAAAAAGGAAAAGAGCCGCGCCTACCACCGGGAATATTCCAGAGCCTACCGCGCTAAAAATATTGAAAAGCAACGGGAGTATGACCGTATCAAAGCGCGGGAATACCGGGCAAGGAAAAAGGCGCAAGCCGCCGCGACTACACAATAAAACCGAATAACCGACAGCCGAGAGGGATTTTCCAATTACGGGAAATCCCTTTTTCGCGCCACAGAAAGGAGCGACCTATTGACAGAAAAGAAAGAAACGCCCACCCCGCCCCGAAAGCCGGACGGTATCATCACAACGCAGAGGAACGGGCAGACCATTGTTGCGGAGTTGTTTTTCAACCACAGCAGCACAGAAACATTCCGCGACAAGCTGCTGAAAATGATACTTGCCGACAAGCAGGAATAAAACGGGAAAACGGTTATCTGTAAAAATCCATTCCATTCCCATCCAATCCTATCCCATCCAATCCATACCAGACATGAAAGGAGCGATTGACCCGTGGCAAAGACCAAAGCCGAAAAAATCACGAGCATTGAGGAAGAAATCCGACAGCTTGAAAACAGGCGCAGACAGCTTGTGCAGGAGCAAAAGGCACAGGAGCGCAAGGACAGGACAAAACGCCTCTGCCGCCGCATGGGGCTTTTTGAAAGTCTTGTCCCCGACAGCATACCGCTGACAGAGGAACAATTCAAGACATTCCTTGAAAAAACTGTAATGACCGACCACGCCCGCCGCATACTGGACGAATTGACCGCCCAGAACGCCCCCACAGCCCCCGTACAGGGCACAGAAACGGCGGCACAGGGTAACACACTACACACCGCCCAAACCGCCCATAAAGCCCGCGAAGGCGGCGCAGACGGGAGCATGAACGGGGGCGGCTTACAAGGGTAACGGGCTTACGCCCCTACCCTTGCCAAAAAGCAAGGGCGCACTTATATACCACATGAGATGTGGTATGTGCGGTCTTGCAGACGGCGTTTTGTGCCTGTCGGCACAAAAGAGAACGGCGGGAGTTACCCGCAGAAAGGAGCGCGGCGCGTGGCAATCTACCATTGCAGTATCAAAGTCATATCCCGCGGCAAGGGCAAGTCCGCTGTTGCCGCCGCCGCTTATCGGGCGGGAGAAAAAATCACAAATGAGTTTGACGGAATGACCCACGACTACACCCATAAGGGCGGCGTAGTCCACACCGAGATTTTACTCCCCGACCACGCCCCCGCCGAGTATGCGGACAGGGCGGTTTTATGGAACGAAGTGGAGAAAATCGAGAAAGCGAAGAACGCCCAACTTGCGCGGGAGATTGAAATTGCCTTACCCCGTGAACTGACGAGGGAGCAGAGCATTTCCCTTGTCCGCGAGTATGTGAAACGGCATTTTGTGGCGGCGGGAATGTGCGTCGATTTCGCCATACACGACACAGGCGGCGGCAATCCCCACGCCCACATCATGCTGACAATGCGCCCTTTTGACGAGTGTGGCGAGTGGGGAGCGAAGCAGAAAAAGGAGTACATTCTTGACAGGAACGGAAACAAAATCTATGACCCGAAAAAGCGGCAGTACAAATGCAAATCCATTCCCGCTACCGACTGGAACGAGCAAACCAAAGCCGAGGAATGGAGGGCGGCATGGGCGCAACTCTGCAACCAGTGTTTGGAGCAGAACGGACACGCGGAGCGCGTAGACCACCGCAGTTATGAACGGCAAGGGATAGACCAGATACCCACCGTCCATTTAGGCGTTGCCGCTTCCGCTATGGAGAAGCGGGGAATACACACCGAGCGCGGCGACCTCAACCGCGAAATCGAAGTGACTAACCAGAAGTTACGGCAGTTAAAGGCGCGTATCTCCAAACTGCAAAACTGGTTAAAGGAAGAAGCCGAGAACACCGAGCCGCCCACCCTTGCCGACTACATTCAAGGCATTTTGTCACGCAAGGCACAGACGGGAAAATCGGGATATTCACAATCGTTGTATAACCTCAAAGACGCGGCAAATATGCTGAATTTCCTGCAAGCTAATAACATCATGGATATGACGGGGCTTGATGAAAAATTCAAGTCTATGATAGGGGAACAACTGGATATTCAAGGGAAACTGAAACCCGTTGAACGGCGGTTAGGCACTCTGAAAAAGCACTTAGAGCAAGCCGACATTTATTTCAAGTACAAGGGAAAGAAGCCGCTGACCGAAGCCGAGCAAATCTTGCTTACAGCGGCGAAAGATTATCTTAAAGGAGTGATGAACGGCAAGACCACAATCCCGACAAAGACATGGAAAGAAGAATACACCAAGCTGACAGCCGAGAGGAAAAGGCTCAATCAGCGGTATCTTGCATTAAAAGAGGAAGTGAAAGAAGCAGAGAAAATCAGAAAGAGCGTTTACAGTATCTTGCGGCAGGAACAGCGGGAACAACAGCCCCACAGAAAGCAGGATATGGAGCGATAACAGACAGGGCGGCGGGATAGTCAATACCTATTACCGCCGCCCGGTTTTGGACTTTTATTAGACCGATAAACTGGAACTTGTATTTATACAGGTTTAATCAAATGATGTTCAAAAAAGGTTTCAAAGGTATTCGCAGCACCGCCATGTTCAACAATTTTTCCGTCTATGACTTTATCAATATCCACCCCTGTAATTTCCAAAACTTTATTCGTAGGTGTTATTCCAATAAATTTTCCTTTGTGCGTTCCCCTCATAATAAATTCTGAAATAACATAATCACCTGCTACATATTGGCGAATAATTTTCATGGTGTAATCGGGATACGTTTTTTTCAGTGCTACAAGATGTTGCTTCATTCCGTCTATTCCTATGAAAATTTCTTTTTCGCCAGCTCTCTGCACACAATCCTCTGATATGTATTTAGAAAGTTCATTAAGTAAATTTTCTGAAACAATTACTTCATAGAAATATTTTACAATGTCTTTATTCTTCATCATGCATCCCCACAACTTCCTGATTTATCGGTTTGTACTGGAGAAAATTATACCATAGCCAATTACGAAAAGCAATCCCGTTCTACGTCCGTTCCGACTATCCAGACCGTCAAGGGACGAGTAGTATTTTTTCGCAAAGAGCGCGAAAAAATCTCCACTCTTAAACCCTTGACCGTCTGGATTTTTGCCGTTGCCATTTCGCCGCCGAAAACGGGGAACAGGATTTTTACAATCCTGCCCCGCTTTCGTCTGCTCCATTCTAACGGCAAAACCGTCTGCACTACTGCGGCGGCAGTCGTTAGGTTTTGCGGTGGCGCTGCCCCCTCGCCCCCGACCTCTTCCAAAGAACAGAATGGAGTGTTACGCAATAGGGCTTGAAAAGGCTTGATTTTTAAGGCGTTGCAGACGCGAAAATCCACAGGGTAAGGGTTTTTATACTACCTACCCACGAAAACGGCTTCTAACCGTCCACAGGCGCGTTTTGCGCCCCTTTTCCTGCCCGTTTCCCGCCGCGCCGAAAAGTTTTGCGTCAATAACTTAAAAAAGCACTTGACAAAACGCTTCATGGGGCAACGCAAAGGACATAGAGCCTTACATGGATTCTGTGTTTGAGAACAATATCCTGCTGACGCAGACGGAGCGGCTGATGATGTCGGGCAGGCCGAAACAGCCAAAGTATGCAAGGAATAAAAATATCCTTGTGATTGGCGGTTCCGGTTCCGGCAAGACGAGGTTTTTTGTAAAACCGAACCTTATGCAGATGCATAGCAGCTATGTTGTCACTGACCCGAAGGGTTAAGATATAGAAGGACAGACAAAGGAAACACCCGAAACTACATAATCCAAAGAGAAAGGAAGGTTTGAAATGGCAAGAACAAGCCCCGCAGAGAAAATCACCGCTCTATACGAACGCCTGTCACGCGATGATGAATCTCAAACCGAGAGTAACTCCATAACCAATCAAAAACAGTACCTGGAGGCATACGCCCGTGAGCATGGATTTCGCAATATCCGGCACTTCACGGACGATGGGTACTCCGGGACGAACTTCAACAGGCCGGGGTTCACCGAACTGTTGGAGGAAATCAAGGCCGGTCATGTGTCCTGTCTGATTACGAAAGACATGAGCAGGTTTGGCAGAAATTACCTGCAAGTCGGCTTTTATACGGAAATTCTCCTGCCGGACAAGGGCGTCCGCTTTATCGCAGTCAACAACAATATCGACAGCGCACAGCCCTCAGACAACGATTTTGCCCCGTTTTTGAACATCATGAACGAATATTACGCCAAAGACACAAGTAAGAAAATCAAGGCGATTTTCCGTTCAAGAATGCAGGCCGGAAAGCGGTGCAGCGGCTCTGTCCCCTACGGCTACACCCGGTTGGACGGCGACAAGCAGACTCTCGTTGTCGATGAAGAAGCAGCGGCGGTCGTGCGGCGGATATTCCGGCTTGCCTGTGATGGGCTTGGCCCCACGCAGATTGCCGAGACCCTAACACAGGACAGGGTGCTGATACCGACCGCATACATGGCGGAAAAGCACCCGGAGCGGAAGCTGGAACACAAATACTCCGACCCGTATTTCTGGTCGGGCAACACGGTCGGCGCCATACTCGACTGCCGGGAATATCTTGGACATACCATCCTCGGCAAGACGGTCTGCGAGAACTTCAAGACCAAGAAGCGCAGGCCCGCCACGCCGGACGAGCTGATGTTTTTTCCCGACACCCATGAAGCCATCATCGACCGGGAGACATGGGACACCGCCCAGCGGCTGCGGATACGCAAGCCCAAGCGCCTGTCCGGCGGCACAAGCACCCACCGCCTGTCCGGGCTGGTGTTCTGCGCCGACTGCGGTTCAAAAATGCGATATACCAGCCCGGAGGCAAAGAGTGTCAGGGGCGAGAAGGTATACGACTCCGATTCCGCTTTCCAGTGTGGCGGGTTCAGCAACGACCGCAGGAACAGAAAGTGCGTTTCCCATTTCATAAAGGCATCGGCATTGGAGACGGCGATTTTGGCGGCTATCCAGAAGGTAAGCGGCTATGTCCTTGAAAACGAGGCGGAGTTTATCGAGCAGATGCAGAGCCGCTGGAAAGCCCAGCAAGCGCAGACCTCCGATGATGACCGCAAGGAACTGGCTGACATCGGGCGGCGCATAGACGAACTGGATATTTTGATAAAGGGCCTTTACGAAAGCAATATGTTGGGCAAGCTGCCAGACCGCCAGTACCAGCGGCTTATGAACCAGTACGACAGCGAACAGGCGGCACTGGAACAGCGCAGGACGGAACTGGAAAGCGCCGTGGCCGCCAACGAGCAGAAAAAGCCCGACACCAGCCGCTTCATCGGTCTTTTGAACAAATACCGGGAGTGTTCCGAACTGACAGACCCCATGCTCTATGCGTTCATCGAGAAAATCGAGGTTCACGCCCCGACTGGTGGCCGCACCGTCTACCGCCAGCAGAGGATCGACATCTACTTCAACTTCATTGGGAACTATGTCCCGCCTGTGGCAGAGGCCAGCGAGGAAGAGCGCATCGCCGCCATTGGAGCCCGTCAGAAGGAAAAGGCGGAGGCCAAGAAGCGGCGGTATGAGCAGCGGCGGCGGGAACGGCTCGAAGCCCTCCGGGAAGCCGCTCAGACCGACCCAGAAGCGGCAGCGCAGTATGAGGAGCATCTTCGGAAGAAGCGGGAGGCCGGACAGCGGCAGCGGGCAAAGCTGAAAGCCCTGCGGGAGGCCGACCCGGAGTATATCCGGCAGATGGAGGAAAAGGAGCGCATCGAGGCGGAAAGGCGGCTTGAAAAGGAGCGAAAGCGTCAGGAACGCGCCAGCCGGAAACAAAAAGAGACCCGTTCGGAACTGGTGGCAAGGGCCAAAACCGACCCGGAGGCGGCGGAGCAGCTTGCGGCGTTGAGGGCAAAGGAGGCTGACAGACGGGCGCAGAGGAAGGAGGAACAGGAACGGCGTATGGCTATTGACCCGGCATACGCAGAGCAAATCCGGCAGCGCAATCTGGAATACAGCCGGAGACACACAGCCAGACGCAAGGCCCAGCGACTGGAACTGGAGGCACGGGCGGAGGCCGGCGATGCAGAGGCAGCGGCACAGTTGGAGGCACAGCACGCTTATATGTGCGAGGCGCAAAAGCGGAGCCGCCAGAGAATGTATGACGAGGCCGCTACCGGCGACCCGGAGGCAGTAGCCCGGTATGAGCATTACCTGCAAATGCGCCGGGAGAGCTATCAGAAAAAGAAAGAGGAGGTATCCGCATGAAGGAACTGAAACAGCGTATCCATGAGAACGGCATCGACTATGTGCTTGTGGGCGATTATTACATCCCCGCCGTGAAACTGCCGGAGGAGGAACGCCCCATCGGGAAGTGGGGGCGTATGCACCGGGCGTATCTGGAGGACACCAATCCCCTCCTGCTCAATCACCTCATTTTGACCGGGCGCATCTTCACCTACCTTGCCGACCTGAACGAACAGGCGCAGAATCGCTACCGGCGCATCGTCCGGCAGATGATGGAGGCCGAGGGCGTGACCGAGGACATGAAGCGGCGGTCGCAGATGGAGTGGGTGCGGGCCATGAACAGCATCGCCAACCGCGCCGAGGAAATCGTCAAGGCCGAAATGATTTATGCCTGACTATCCAGCTTCCCCGCATTGACAACCGCATAATCTGACAAGACGCTGCCCTGCATTGTGCAAGGCGGCGTTTTGCCGTACATAGGAGCCGGAACGGTTCCTATAATTTATCCAAACAGGAGGACAAGACTATGAAGCTGAACGAACTCACCCAGGAGCAGCGCAACGCCCTCTGCGCCTTTGGGCAGGCCGATCAGGACGCCACGATTGCCAACCTCATGATTGCGGGTGCGGCGGCGGTCAAGCCGGAGGCGGCAAAGGTCCTGACGGAGCTGGCCGACCGGCTGTACCATCTGCCCATGAGCGACACCGAGTACCAGACGCTGTTCTACACGGTGAAGTACCGCAAGGAGCAGGCCATGACCCGCTTGATGCTGGACTACCAGTGCGTGAGCGGCGACATGGAGACCACCCGCCCTTGGAAGCCCTACGCCAAGCACCTGATCCTCTCCACCTTCGGCAATGAGAACGCCATGAACACCGTCCGCCGCCTGCTGATGGCCGAGAAGGTGACGGTGGACCCGGCCATCCGGCAGACCGTCCACGAGCTGGTCTCTGACATTGCGCTTATGGCGGTCTGCTCCCCGCAGAAGTACGAGGCGTATCTGGCGGACAGCCGGAGCATTGACGCGGCGTACACGATGGACGGTGACGAGGCGGTCATCCGGCAGAAGTAAAGGTTTTGTATCGGCGGCGAGAATGTCGGCTGTGTGGACGATGTTCTTGCCGTTACATATTGAAATGGGTAAGTTCTAAAGAGTATGTCCATTCAGCTAAAAGACGATTTTTTCACAAATTTTCTCTTGCAAATGCGGATGAGGGCGAGTATAATGATAAATGGAATATTGTGTAGAGAAAGGAGTGAGTGATATCATGCCGTTGTATGCAATTTCCCTGTTTTCCGGCGCAGGTGGATTTGACCTTGGCATGGAAGCTGCTGGTTTTACGACAAGACTCTGCACAGATATCGACTATCATAGTTGCCAAACTTTGCAGAACAATAAAAATGCTTTAGCAAATGACCCCCAGCACCCTTTCCTTTCTCATGCTTTCATAAAGCAAAAGAACATCAAAGAATATTCAACAGAAGAGATCTTACACGATGCAGGATTAGAAAAGGGTGATGTAGCACTTGTCTACGGTGGCCCTCCGTGTCAGAGTTTTTCAGTTTTCGGTCAGCGGAAAGGTATGGATGACCCTCGTGGTACACTTTTGTGGGATTATCTTCGTGTGATTCGAGAAATCGAGCCAACTTGTTTTGTCTTTGAAAATGTTGCAGGGCTCTTATCAATAGATGACGGGAAAATTTTTCAGCAGTTTTTACAAGAGTTGTCAAAGGACGAAGCAGGAAATTCAACATATACAACTTCCTATTATCTTCTTGACACTGCATCGTTTGGTGTTCCACAGTACCGTTCAAGGGTCATCATCTATGGTGTTAAGAATGGACAAGCAGTTCCTATGCCGAAAAAAACTCATGCGTTGAACGAAGCGGAATTATCAGAAGGACTTCTTCCAGCTGTTACCGTTGGCGATGCGATTTTAAGTTTGCCCGATCCGCCGTCCACCACCATTGCAAATCATGTTGGACGCGCCCACGGTCAGACGGTTATAGACCGATACGCGGCGTTGTCTTTTGGTGAACGTGATTCAAAAACGCGGATTAACAAACTAAATCCAGACAGGCCGAGTTTTACCATTGTTGTTGGTTCTGACAAAGGAGGGGGGAAGGGCCATGTTCACCCATACTCACCTCGTGAAGTTACACCTCGCGAGTCCGCAAGGCTTCAAACCTTTCCTGACTTTTGGGCTTTTTCGGGAACAAGTCGGCATCCTATAAGGCAAGTGGGAAACGCAGTTCCGCCCGTGTTTGCCGCCGTAATTGGTGCAAACCTGTTGAGGGAGGCTTTCGGGGTTGAAAATGTACCAAACTATAATGAGATTCTCCAACGGTTAGGTTTGGACTACCTAATCAAGTAAGTCTCATTAGCAGATACAGCGGTAAGGGTGTGTCGTGTGGCAACTTGAACCGCTGTATTTTCTATATGAGGAGGGTTTTTATGGGACTTCCAGCTAATCCTATAGTTAAAAAGTTCTTTTCAAATAAAATTGAAAGTTCTCGTCCGGAGTGGGGCGATTACCTTCTGGAAATAGCAGATATTTTTTCAATGTTTGATGGTGAGGAGTTGGATAGGGATTTATTATCTGAACGCTTTTCTACCATCAGTGGACGGTCACCTTACGCTTTACGAGACGTATCTAATTTCCGGGACGAGTTTGGTGCTTATGGTACATATCTTGGACTATTTCACTTCAAAATGAGTAATGGACGATGCCAGATACTCCTGTCTAAATCTGCCAAGCATTTTCTTTGCTCGACAGAGCCAGACGTGCAGAGCTTTTGCCGTACACAGCTTGCTTTATTCCAGTACCCAAACGGAGCAGGTGCCGTTCAACATCGTAATGGAACTATCCGTGCCCAGTCAAATGCGCGGAATGATACCATCAGGGAAGTAAAAAACGGAGTTAGGATAAATCCATTGAGATTATTATGTCGTGTGGCTGTCACAATGCACGAACTATGTGGAACCTCGTTGGAAAATATTCTTATTCCATACGAAACAATTTTCATGCTGTTTAATGATGATACTATCAATCATTCTTTTTCTCCATCATTAGAGAGCATCCGGGATGCATTACAGCATTACGCTAATAGTAGCTCTCCTGTGTGGGCGCAGGGAGAGGATTTAACAAAGTTCAAGCGCAATTTTCATATAATGACCCGTACAGGAATTTTTTCAAGAAGTTCAGTTCAAGGGTTGATGCTGGATTCAACGGATTTTCAACGTGCTTACAATTTCGCACAAGCTGTTGCAAATATGAATTGCAATTTTGAAGCCTTTGAGCCTTGCTATAATGCCAGCGATATACCTACAGCAGTGACAGATGTAATCACAAGTCCACAGTGGGGTGAATATTATGACGCGCTTTCACTCCCGATGGACATTCTCACTCGTTTGTCTGATGATATCGACATTGAGAACATTGATTATTATACGCCACCTCTTGGCACTGTTGAAATTTCGGAAAACCAGTTCCCTGAACTCAAAACTTTTCGCTCTAATCAGATCAGAGCGTTTGCCCCGTCCGGCAAGCGAATGGACCCTTATGAAACTATTATTCGCCGTGAAAAGGCAAACAGAGAACACGCCAGAATCCTCAGTATGCTTGCCGCTTTGATTCGGCTGAAGGGATATGAGGCTTTTGAAAACACTTTCATAGACCTCTACTCCAGTTCCCCAGATAATACTTTCATTTTTGAAGTGAAGTCAAACAATGCAAGGAATACTCTTAGCCAAATTAGAAAAGCGATTGCCCAGCTTTATGAGTATAGATACAGAAGCAAGGCTACCAACGCAATCCTTTGCATTGTATTGCAGCAAAGACCTCCGCAGGCATGGGTGGAAGATTATTTGTTACACGATAGAGAGATTCTTATGTGTTGGCTGGTCGATGATGTTCGTTTGGAATGTCCAGATGAATGCCACGACATACTTTCATCTATGGGAATTGTTCAATGACAGGCAAGAAATATATGGGATATGACTACAAGGATAGGAAATAAAGACTAACTTTCCAAGGGATGACAAGAATGGGGAGATACACTGACGAGCAAACACATAGAATTATGAGTGCTGTCCATTCAAAGGATACAGATATTGAAGTCAGACTTCGTAAGGCTTTGTGGCAAAAGGGCTACCGATACAGAAAGAATGTAAAAAAGCTACCTGGAAAGCCCGATATTGTTTTTATGAAATATAAGCTCGCTATTTTTTGTGATGCAGAATTTTGGCATGGAAAAGACTGGGACATTCTCAAGGCTAAACTGCTAAAAGGTAAAAATCCAGAGTATTGGGTTCCCAAAATTCAGCGAACTCGTGAACGGGATGCTGAGGCAGAACGAGAGTTACAACTAATGGGCTGGACGGTATTGCGATTTTGGCGGGAAGAAATCCTTAAGAATTTAGAGCAGTGTGTTCAAACTATTGAGGATACTTTATTTGAAATTCATTTGGATTGTTATGAATCAGAATATGGAAATGATTATGAAGATGATTTGTAGTCCCTCGTATATTATGATTGCGCTCAACCGCAAAAAGTTGGGCGCTTTTCTTTTGCCCAAAACCAGAGAGGAGGACTGACCCATGAGCGACACGCTGGACAAACTCCGGCAGGAACGGGACCGGGCGGAGCGGCATCTTCGCAAAGCCGCCAATGATGAAAAGGCCCTCACCCATGAAATGGCGAGACTGACAAGAGCGGAGCGGACGCATCGCCTCTGCACCCGCGGCGGTATGCTGGAGACCTTCATCCGGGAACCGTCCCTGCTGACCGACGATGATGTGATGGAACTGCTGACCTTCCTGTTCCACGGCGAGGCGGCGCAGAAAAAGCTGAGGATGTTGATAGAGCGCCGGAGGGAAACGGCTGGACGGGAGACTTACTGAAACCCTCGCCTCCGGGTGAGGGCGCAACTATACACCGATAAATCGGTGCGTTGCGTTCTCCGAAGGCCCTTGCAGGGAGCTTGATGTCCATTCCGGCATGGCCTCCATTTCCATCCAGGGGGCGCTGCGCTCCCCCTGCGCTGGCTCCGCCAGCTACCCCTTTGTGGACTTGCGGAGGCGGAGACAAACCGCTTCGCAATTTATCTCCGCCTCCGCAAGTGTTGTTATGACCGATTGGCAGAGCAGCCGGTCGATCTTTTTTGTTGGCAGCGAAAGGAGGTTTGCCCACCATGCCATGCCCACACTACGACATAAAAATCGTGCAGCGGAGCAAGCGGCAGTCCGCTGTTGCCGCCGCCGCTTACCAGTCCGGCGACCGGCTCTTTTCTGAATACGACCAGCGGCAGAAGTCCTATTCCGAGAAACAGGGCATCATCCATACGGAGATACTCCTGCCGGAAAACGCCCCGCCCGGATACGCAGACCGCAACATTCTATGGAACGCCGTGGAAGCTGTGGAGAACCAGTGGAACGCCCAGCTTGCCCGGCGTTTTATCATGGCCCTGCCGAGGGAGTTGTCACGGGACGAACAAATCCGGCTCATGCGGGAATACTGCCAGGCGCAGTTTGTCTCCAAGGGCATGATTGCCGATTTTGCCATTCACAACAAGGGCGACGGCAATCCCCACGCCCATATCCTGCTCACCCTCCGCCCGATGGATGAACAGGGACGATGGCTGCCGAAGTGCCGCAAGGAGTATGTGCTTGACGAGAACGGCCAGCGCATCAAAATGAAAAACGGTGAATGGAAAAGCCGGAGGGTCAACACCGTTGACTGGAATGAGCAGAAGTACGGCGAGATATGGCGGCATGAATGGGAGGTCATACAGAACCGATACCTTGAAGCGGCCGGACGGCAGGAGCGGGTCGATCTGCGCTCCTTTGAACGGCAGAACAATCCCCACGCCCCGCAGGTCCACCTCGGCCCGTCTGCCTCCGCTATGGAGCGCAGGGGCATACAGACCAACCTCGGCAATCTGAACCGGGACATCGTATCCGCCAACCGCCTCTTTGACTCCATCCGCCGGGTCATCCGGGATTTGAAAAACTGGCTGGCCGACCTCTCCGAAAAAATCGGGGAGCAGGCGGCGCAAAAGCCGGAGGAACAGAACCTTGCCGAAGTCCTCTCCGCCTATATGACGCTCCGCCATGACGGTCGGTCTGACTGGTCGAGGGCCGGACAGACAAAGGCCCAAGTCAACGATCTGAAGAAGATGTCGGCGGCGATCATCTTTTTGCAGTCCCACGATATTACCACCGTTCAGAAATTGGGAGAGCATCTGAACGAGGCCGGCACAACAGCAAACGGCCTGCGTAATCAAATCAGGAGCAACGACAGACGCACTTCTACCATTGACGCCATCATCGAGGCCGCCGCAGTTGTCCGGGAGTTGAAGCCTCTCCACGACCAGTATATGAAGATCGGCTGGAAGTCAAAAAAGGAGAAGTTCGCCGGGGAACACGCTGACGAGTTGCAGAGGTTCAACCGGGCGTTCCGTTTGCTGAAAAAATACGAGGTCGCTCTCCCACTTGATGTGAAACCGCTCCGGGCAGAACAGGCCGCATTGAAGAAATCCAGCGCAGACCTGACTGCCCAGCTTGAGGCGGTACAAAGCAATCTTGACGAGTTGAAGCAAGTACGCTGGTGCGTCCGTCAAGTCCTGCCGGACGCTCTGCCCACCATCATTGACGGGAAGAAGTCGGTGCTGGAACAAATCGAAGCCAATCAGCGGAAAGCACAGCAGGCGCGGGAGCAGAGCCAGACCAGGCAGAGAAAACAGAATATAGAGCATTGACAAGCGTCTGATTTTTGAAAAGAAAGTCAGACGCTTTTTTCATGTCCGGGCATACTGTCCTTCCAGTATGCCCGGTCTACATACCGCAGGAAGGGAGGCATCCAAGAGCAGAACAGTGCATTGGCGGTATGCCATCTCACAGGAAAGGAAGTGAACACCCAAAATGAACGAGTATCAAAATCCCCCTTCGGAACAGCAGCCGGTCATCAGAAAGCCGAGCCTCCAAACGGTCTCCATGACGGAACTCTATGACATGGCCTTCCCGCCCAGAAGCCCGGTTATTGAAGGACTGCTTTACAGCGGGACCTATCTTTTTGCCGGTTCCCCGAAGATTGGCAAGTCCTTCTTCATGTCCCAACTGGGCTACCATGTCGCCACCGGCACTTCCCTCTGGGACTACCCTGTCAGGCAAGGCTCTGTCCTCTATCTGGCGTTGGAGGACGATTACGGCAGACTGCAAGGGCGGCTCAACCAGATGTTTGGCGTGGAGGCCGTGGACGGTCTGCACTTTGCGACAAAGGCGAGAACGCTGGCTGACGGGCTGAACGGGCAGTTGGAGGAATTTCTCCAATGCCACCCAGACACAAGGCTTATCATCGTGGACACTCTGCAAAAGGTTCGGGAGGCTGGCAACGAGAATTACAGCTATTCGATGGATTACCAGAACATCACCGCCCTAAAGCAGTTCAGCGACAGAAACAATGTCGCCATTCTGGTGGTACACCACACAAGGAAGATGGAGGCCAGCGACAGCTTCGATATGATTTCCGGCACAAACGGTCTGCTGGGGGCGGCGGACGGAGCGTTCATCCTGCAAAAGAAAAAGCGCACCGACCCGACCGCTACTATGCAGATTGTCGGGCGGGACCAGCAGGACCAAGAACTCACCTTGGCGTTCCATCAGGAGCGATGTGTCTGGGAACTGACGAGGGCGGAGAAGCCCATCATCAAGAAAACCGTGGAGCCGTTCATTCAGAAAATCGCCGGGTTCATGTCCGGGCGCAGCGAGTGGACGGGGACCGCCAGCGAACTCATTGATCTTGTGCCGGACATCGGCATGAAGGCCAACACGCTAACGAGGAAGCTGAATGTCAATGTGTCGAGCCTGTTCAACGATTTCGGCATCGTCTATATCGGCAACCAGCGAACCAGCGACCGCAAGACTTTCACTCTGCTCCGAAAACAGGAGCCGGAGGCCAGTGACGGTATGACGATGAATGACGATTAAATCAGGTATGCCCTACCCTATAAAATACCGTCATTTATCGTCACTATCGTCATTGAGGATTACACACAGGGAGGCATCCGGCGGGGTGTCTCCCGTTTTTTATGGAGGTATGCAGATGAGCAACGACACGACCAAGACCACGCAGACCAACAACAAGCAGGACGGCAGCTTCTCCATGCAGATGGACAACACCACCTATGTCATCGGTCTCCATTTCAGCAAGACAAGCAAGGAAACGCTGGAGGACAAGGTGAAGCGGCTTATCCAACGCGATGTGAAGGACGGCAATTTCTAAGCCAGAAAATTTTTGCGGGTGTTCCCTTTTTCTATCTTGACAAAACTCATCCGAAAGGCACTGTCTTAATCGAGTGCGGAAAGATGCTCAAAAAGGGCGGCTATAAGATAAAAGTCCTCAATACCATAAACTTTGCAAAGTCCATGCACTACAATCCTTTCGCCTATTTACGGAGCGAAAAGGACATTCTGAAACTCGTAAACACGATTATTGTCAACACCAAAGGGGAGGGGCAGCAATCCGGAGAGGATTTTTGGGTGAAAGCTGAGAAGCTGTATTACACAGCCCTGATCGCCTATATCTGGTACGAAGCCCCGGAGGAAGAACAGAATTTCGCAATGCTGATTGATATGATTGACGCAAGCGAAGCAAGGGAAGATGACGAGAATTTTAAGAACGCTGTTGACCTGCTGTTTGAGGAACTGGAGGAAAAAGACCCGAATCATTTCGCTGTCCGCCAATATAAAAAATATAAACTTGCGGCGGGCAAGACAGCTAAATCTATCCTGATTAGCTGCGGTGCAAGATTAGCGCCATTTGACATAAAGGAGCTGCGTGACCTTATGGAGTATGACGATCTGGAACTTGACACGCTTGGGGAACAGAAAACAGCATTGTTCGTCATTATTTCAGATACGGACGCCACCTTTGTGCGCCCAGATAGGGCATTTTGCATTGCAGATTATTGGTACTGTTCCGTATGATAACGCGGGAGGTCGCCTGCCTGACCGAAAGGCGA